>NZ_BSOW01000044.1 GCF_030160715.1 Bradyrhizobium iriomotense | reverse complement strand
GAGGCCGCAAGCCGCCTGCGGCCGCGGGTGGCGCGTTCGCCGCGCCGGGGCGCGGTGAAGCGGCGCCGTCCGCCGCGGGGTTGAGGCAGTCGTTTGCGTCTCCGTGCCCCGGACGCGGCGCAGCGCTTCTTCAGCGGTGCGCTGCAGAGCCGGGGCCCATGCCGCAGGGGAGTCCATTGCTGCATGGGTCCCGGCTCTGCGCGGCAACACTTCGCGTTGCAGCGCGTCCGGGACAAGAATGCCGAGAAGCTTACGACGATGCGATCTTCGGCCGGCCGTAGATCGCATCCGCCCGCTTCTCGAATGCGGCGGAGAAGCGCGCAAACGCGGCGTCGAACATCGAGCCCATCAGCATTGCGAGCATGCGGCTCTTGAACTCGTAGGCGAGGAAGAAACCGACGTCGCAGACCCCCTCGCCCTTGGGCTCGAAGGTCCAGCGGTTTTCCAGGTTCTTGAACGGCCCTTGAAGATATTCGACGAGGATTTTCAGATTGGCCCGGTCGAGCGTCACCCGGCTGGTGAAGGACTCCTTGACCAGCTTGAACGACACCGTCATGTCGGCGACCAGCACCTCGGTGCCGTCGGGTTTTGCAATCCGTTGCCGCACCTTCAAGGCGCTGCATAACGGCACGAATTCGGGGTAGCGTTCGACATCGGCGACCAGATCAAACATCTCGGTCGCGCTGTGATTGACGCGGTGCTTGCTCGAAACTCGATGCATAGGACTTCAGCGGGCCTGAGCTGCCCGCGCTTCCTTCAGTCTCGCGAAATCATCGCCGGCGTGATGCGACGAGCGGGTCAGCGGGCTCGCCGATACCATCAGAAATCCCTTGGTGTAGGCGACCTTTTCATACGAGGAAAACTCATCCGGCGGCACGTAGCGCATCACGGCGTGGTGCTTGCGGGTCGGCTGGAGGTACTGGCCGATGGTCAGGAAGTCGACGTCGGCCGAGCGTAGATCGTCCATCACCTGGAGCACCTCGTGGCGCTCCTCGCCGAGGCCGACCATGATGCCGGACTTGGTGAAGATCGTGGCATCGATCTCCTTGACCCGCTGCAACAGCCGGATCGAATGGAAATAGCGCGCACCGGGCCGCACCGTCAGGTACCGCGACGGAACGGTTTCGAGGTTGTGGTTGAAGACGTCGGGCTTGGCCGCGGCAACGATCTCGAGCGCCCCCTCCTTGCGCAGGAAGTCGGGCGTCAGGATTTCGATCGTGGTCGAGGGACAGGCGGCGCGGATTGCGCGGATCGTCCTGGCAAAATGCTCGGCGCCACCATCGGCGAGATCGTCGCGATCGACCGAGGTGATCACGACATGGGCGAGCCCCAGCTTGGCCGTGGCCTCGGCCACATGCTCCGGCTCGGCTGCATCGAGCGCGTTGGGCAGGCCGGTCTTGACGTTGCAGAAGGCACACGCGCGGGTGCAGGTGTCGCCCATGATCATGAAGGTGGCGTGCTTCTTGTCCCAGCACTCGCCGATGTTCGGGCAGCCCGCCTCCTCGCACACCGTGTGCAGGCCGTTCGCACGCACGATGTTGCGGGTGTCGGCATAGCCGCGGCTGCTGGGCGCGCGCACGCGGATCCAGTCCGGCTTCGGCGGCGAAGCGGAATCAGGGCGATTCACCTTTTCAGGGTGGCGCGGGCGCAGCGGGTTCGTGATGGTATCGACAATAACGACCATGATCTGTCCGGTCTGTTCAGGTCCTACCTAGTCGGTCTGGCTGCCTGCCGCAACCCGGCTCGCGCCGCTTCAGGGAACATGGCAGATATGGGCAATATCCTGCTCTGTTGTCAGGCGATTCTCACCTCGAATGGCTCCAACCTCGAAGACTTCCACACCGCGGCTGGGCAAAGTCCTGACGCGCGGCTTTTTCGACCGCGACGTCCGCGAGGTCGCCCCCGACCTGATCGGCGCCACGCTGCTGGTCGACGGTGTTGGCGGGATCATCGTCGAGGTCGAGGCCTATCATCATACCGAGCCGGCAGCACACTCCTTCAACGGACCGACGCCGCGGAACCAGATCATGTTCGGCCCGCCCGGCTTTGCCTATGTCTACCGCTCCTACGGCATCCACTGGTGCGTGAACTTCGTCTGCGAGGAGAAAGGCTCGGCCAGTGCCGTGTTGATCCGGGCGCTGGAGCCGACGCATGGCTTGGTCGCGATGCGTCGCCGCCGCCATCTCCAGGACGTGCACGCGCTGTGTTCGGGCCCGGGGAAGCTGACCGAGGCGCTCGGCATCACGATCGCGCACAACACGCTGCCGCTGGACCGGCCACCGATCGCCCTGCATGCCCGGACGGAGGATGTCGAAGTCGCAACGGGCATCCGGATCGGCATCACCAAGGCGGCCGAGCTGCCCTGGCGCTATGGCATCAGGGGCTCGAAATTCCTCAGCAAGCCGTTTCCGAAATAGGCCCGGGATTCGACTTACGACACCTGCTTCAGCCGCTCCAGGGCCTCGAGCAGCTTCGCCTTGCGCGCCAGCGCGGCCTCGCGCTTTTCGCGCTCCTCCTCGACGACCTCTTCGGCGGCGTTGGCGACGAATTTCTCGTTCGCCAGCTTGGACTCGGCGCGCTTGATGTCGGCGTCAGCCTTGGCGATCTCCTTGTCGAGACGCACGCGCTCGGCAGCGAGATCGACCACGCCCTTCAGCGGCAGGGCTGCGACCTCGCCGCGCACCAGGATCTGCACGGCGCCGTCGGGCGCGCGATCGGCGAAGGAAATGTCCGACAGCCGCGCCATGCGCTTGATGACATCGACCCAGCGCGGCGCGCGCTCCTTCGTCTCCGGGGAGGCGCCGGCCAGCACCAGCGTGGTCAGCGTCGCCGGCGGGATGTTCATCTCGGCGCGCACCGAGCGGATCTGCGTCACCAGATCGATCACCCAGCCGATCTCGGCCTCCGCCGCAGGATCGGTGAAGTCGGCATGGTCGAAGATCGGCAGCACCATCGGGGAAATGAAGGCGCCGTCATTCGGCATCGATGCCGCGACCATCGCGAGCTCTTCCGCGGTCGGCCCGGTGGACTTCAGCGGCCAGGACGCCAGCGTGAGCAGTTCCTCGCGCTTGGCCGTGACCTCCCACAGCTCCTCGGTGATGAACGGCATGAAGGGGTGCAGCAGCTTCAGGATCTCGTCGCGCGCCCAGGCGACCATGGCGCGGGTCTCGGCCTTGGCGGGACCGTCCGGACCAAGCAGCACGGGTTTTGCGAGCTCGACATACCAGTCGCAATAGACGTTCCAGACGAAGCGGTAGATCGCGCCCGCCGCATCGTTGAAGCGATAAGCCTCGATCGCTTCCGTCACCTCGCGCGTGGTGTGCGCCGTCTCGTGTGCGATCCAGCGGTTGAGCGTCTGCGTCGCCTTTGCGGGCTCGAAGCCCTCCGGCACGACGCACTGGTTCATCTCCGCGAAACGGCAGGCGTTCCAGAGCTTCGTCGCGAAATTGCGATAGCCCTCGACGCGGCTGGTCGCGAGCTTGATGTCGCGCCCCTGAGCGGCCATCGCGGCCAGCGTGAAGCGCAGCGCGTCGGCGCCGTACTCGTCGATCAGGTGCAGCGGGTCGATGACGTTGCCCTTCGACTTCGACATCTTGGCGCCCTTCTCGTCGCGGACGAGCGCGTGGATGTAGACGGTCGAGAACGGCGCCTCCTTCATGAAGTGCAGGCCCATCATCATCATCCGGGCGACCCAGAAGAAGATGATGTCGAAGCCGGTGACCAGCACGTCGGTCGGGTAGTAGCGCTTCACCTCCGGCGTGTCGTCTGGCCAGCCGAGGGTGGAGAACGGCCAGAGCGCGGAGGAGAACCAGGTGTCGAGCACGTCCTCGTCGCGGGTGATGATGCCCTCGCGCTTGTTGCGGTCGAGCGCCATCTCGCGCCCCTGCTCCGGCGTGATGACCTCCTGCTCGACGTAGTAGCCGAGCGCGTGGCTGACGGCCTCCTCCTCGGTCTCGGCGACGAACACCTTGCCGTCCGGCCCATACCAGGCCGGGATTTGATGGCCCCACCAAAGCTGGCGCGAGATGCACCAGGGCTGGATGTTCTCCATCCACTCGTAATAGGTCTTTTCCCAGTTCTTCGGCACGAAGGTCGTCGCGCCGCTCCGCACGGCCGCGATGGCAGGCTTCGCCAGCGTCTTGGCGTCGACGTACCACTGGTCGGTGAGGAAGGGCTCGATCACGACGCCGGAGCGGTCGCCATGCGGCACCGTATGGGTGTGCGGCTCGATGCGCTCGATGAAGCCGAAGGCCTCCAGCCGCTCGACGATACGCTTGCGCGCGGCGAAGCGCTCGACGTTGTGGAACTCCTCGGCGAATTGCGAGGCGCCCTCCGGCAGGTCGCGCAGGTAATCCTCATTGTCGACGAGGTCGAGACAGCCCTCCTTGTCGAGCACGCTGATCTGGCGCAGGCCATGGCGCTTGCCGACCTCGAAATCGTTGAAGTCGTGCGCCGGCGTCACCTTCACCGCGCCCGAGCCCTTCTCGGGGTCGGAATAGTCGTCGGCGACGATCTTCACCTTGCGGCCGACGAGCGGCAGGATCACGTGCTTGCCGACGAGCTTCTGGTAGCGCTCATCCTCGGGATGCACGGCGACGCCGGTATCGCCGAGCATGGTCTCCGGGCGCGTGGTGGCGACGACGATGAAGCTCGCGGGATCGTCGGGGCTGAAGCTCTTGCCCTCGATCGGATAGCGCAGATACCAGAGGCTGCCCTTGACCTCGACCTGCTGCACCTCGAGATCGGAGATCGCGGTGAGCAGCTTCGGGTCCCAGTTCACCAGCCGCTTGTCCTTGTAGATCAGGCCATCGCGGTGCAGTTCGACAAACACCTTGATGACGGCCTTCGACAGGCCCTCGTCCATGGTGAAGCGCTCGCGCGACCAGTCGCAGGAGGCGCCGAGGCGCTTGAGCTGGTTGATGATGGTGTCGCCGCTCTCGGCCTTCCACTCCCAGACCCGCTCCAGGAATTTCTCGCGGCCCATCTCGCGGCGGCCCGGCTGCTGACGCTCCATCAGCTGCCGCTCGACCACCATCTGGGTGGCGATCCCGGCGTGGTCGGTGCCCGGCTGCCACAGCACGTCGCGGCCGCGCATGCGCTCGAAGCGGCACAGCACGTCCTGAAGCGTGTTGTTGAGCGCGTGGCCCATGTGCAGCGAGCCCGTCACGTTCGGCGGCGGGATCACGATGGTGAAGGGGGTGGCGTCGCGCCGGTCGGGACGGCCTGCCTTGAAGGCAAGGCTGTCCTCCCAGACGACGGACATGCGGGCTTCGATATCGGCGGGCTGGTAGTTTTTCTCGATCATGGGGCTGCTAAAAAGCCGTGCACGGGGGCCAAGTCAACGGAAAGTGTCAACGGAATGGTTTATGGAAAGCCCGGCGGCAAAGCGGCTTTCCGGCCCGGTCACCAGGCCGAATGGGACATAAAAGCTGGGCTTTATCAGGACCGCGCGGCCGGGGGCCTTACCGGCCGCCGCGCGAGACCCGCTCGATTTCCGCCTTCACGATGCGTTCAACGAGGCCCGGCAGGTTGTCGTCGAGCCAGGATTTCAGCATCGGCCGCAGCATCTCCTTGACCAGATCCTCCAGCGTCCGCGCATTCGAGCTCAGGACGGTATGGGCCAGGGAATTGAAGGCGGATTCGACGGCCGAGATCGTCGTCTGCGCCAGGATCGGCTGCTGCGGCGGCAGCGGCGGCGCGTTGAAATCGACCGGCTGGTAGGACGGTGGCGGAGGAGCCGACCGGGACGGCGGCGCCGCGGCTTCGGCGAATTCGATATCATCGCCCGGCTCGACCTTGCGAAAGCTCGGTGGCGGAGGCGCTGGCGTTTCCACCGCCATCTCGTCCGTCAGCTCGAGCACGTCGGGTTCGGGCTCGGGTTCCGGTGCCCGCATCTCGGGCGCGGGGGTCGCCTCGTCCAGCCCCGCCAGCAGCGCGTCGATATCGTCCTGGTTGTTGCTTGCGGCCGGTGCTGGCGGCGGCGGAGCCGCAGGCTTTGCAGCCGCTGGTGGCGCAGCAGGTTTTTCGGCGGCGGGCTTTGCCGGCGCGATCTTGGACGGCGGAATGTCATTCATCGCGGCCGGCTTGGGCGCCGGCGCGGCTGCGGGCCTGGCGGGTTCAGCGGCCTTCTCGGCCAGCGGAGGCTTGGCCTCATCGTCGGCAATGATGCGCCGGATCGAGGCCAGAATCTCCTCCATCGAGGGCTCTTGGACCTTTGCAGGCTGCGTCATCTCCGACTCCACATGATCAACGCCCTCGCATGCGTTGTTTTACACCAAGCACGACAGGATTGGCCGGTTCCGAACAGGTGGCTCGAGATTTTCGCCGCGACAGCCCGACTTGTCCCCAAGTCAAGGCGATTGCGACTCATCGCGCGGCGGTGCGTCCCCTGCCCACTTCACCGAAGCCGTACGCAAACAACAGGAGGTGCGATGCGAATCGCGCCCTCACCTCAGTGAAAGGCTATGTCAGGGCGTTTGATGATTGCAAGCAAACCGCGGGTCGGTATCGCAGGTCGGCATCGCTCTTGGACGACGCCGACCTCGTTGCGGAGATCAGCGTCCGTCGGGCGTGCGCACGCCGACCCAGCTATCGCGCACCTGCTGGTAGTGCACGCTGGCATCGTAGACGTTGGTCTTCAGGCCGAGCACGATCGGCGACAGGCGGCCGACCGAGCTGAGAACGCGATAGGAGTTCACGACGCGATCGTGCTGCGCGTTCACGAGATTGATGCGGGCGTTGACCAGTGCCTGCTGTGCGTTGAGGACGTCGAGCGTGGTGCGCTGGCCGGCCTTCGCCTCCTCGCGCACACCGTTCAGTGCGATCTCGGATGCCGTCACCTGGGCCTGCGCCGATTGCACCTGCGCCTTGGACGCTTCGAGCTGGCCCCAGGCCGATACGGTGTCGGACCGAGCCTGGTCGCGCGTTTGATCGAGCGTGAGGCGCTGCTGCGCCAGCGTCTCCTTGGACTGCCTGATCAGCGAATATTCTGCGCCGCCTTGATACAGTGGCATCGAGGCCTGTGCGATCGCGGCAGCGTTGAACGAGCTTGGAGTGATCAGAGTTTGCTCATAGGATTGATTGACCGAGGCTTGGAGCGAGAGCGTCGGCAGCAGCGCGCCTTCGTTCACTTTGACGTTCATGAACGCAACATCGATGCCGTACATCGCCGCCGTCACCGTCGGGTTTTCGATGAGCGAGAGCTCGACCGCTTTTGGCAGCGATTGCGGGAGCAAGCGATCCACCGGCGAGCCGGGCGCGAGATTGACGGGCTCGTTGCCGATGATGCGCCGATAGTTCGCGCGTGTCGCCGTCAGCGTGGCCTCGGACTGCTGCTCGAGGGTGCGACCCGCGGCCAGTTGTGCCTCGGACTGTGCCACGTCGGTGCGGGTGACTTCGCCGACGTTGAAGCGGTCTCGCGTCTGCTTCAGCGTCTGCTCGAGCACGCGCACGTTGCTCTTGTTGACCTCGACCGTCGCCGAATCACGCAGGTAGTCCATATAGGCCTGCGCTGCCGAGAACAGCACCTGCTGCTCGAGATTGCGCAATCCCTCGCGAGCGCCAGAAACCTGATTCTCCGCGGCCCGGGTCCGGTTAGCGGTCTGGTTGCCGTTGAACAGCGTCTGGGACACGGTGAGCCCGGCCGCACGCGGTGCATTATTGCCACTTAGGATCTGGTGTATCACACGGCCAGATCCACTGGCCGCCGTCGAGTCGGTGTGTAAGTATTGAACGCCGGCGCTCGCACTCAGCGAGACTTTGGGCCGATAGCCCGACAATGCTTGGGGCACGTTTTCGTCTGTCGTGCGGACAAATGCGCGCTGCGCGTTGAGCTGCGGATTGTCCTGATAGGCGCGCACCAATGCGCCTTCGATCGTCTCAGCCAAGGCAGGCGACTGCCCGGCGAGCGCCATCAGGAGGACCGAAACCGCAGCTCCGGTGAAGAGCTTCACCCCATGCATCCAGAAATTCCGTTTCATTCTTATCGCCGGCTCGTGCCCGCGAGCCGGGTGACAGAGAGTCGTTGCCCCCGCCCTACCATAGGACGCGGACCGGCCGGACGGAACTACCTGACGGTTGTTCGAAGCGGAAACTCTTCACGTGCAGCATCCCTGCCACACTTCTGATTCAGAACGGTATTTTTAACGGGTTCCACCGTCAAAAGACGAAGGCGGGTGCCCGCGTGAGGCCCGGAAGCACCGGGGCTGCCGCGTCGAACAGTGCACGGTGGCCAAATTCGCCGTGGGCGCGGGTCACGATCATGGCCCGCTGGGGCGTCGTCTCGGCCGACACGCCGATCAGCCGCCCACCCTCCTTGAGCTGCTCGAAGAGCGTGCTGGGCGTCACTTCGGTCGCCCCGTTCACGATGATCACATCGTACGGAGCGGCCGCCGGGTCCCCATCCGCGCAGGGCGCCGCTGCGCACGCCACGTTCGCAAATCCCAGGGCGGCCAGATTGCTCTTCGCCTTTGCGGCAAGTGCCGAATCGCTTTCGGTAGCCGTGACCTGCGCAGCGAGCCTGGCGGCAAGGGCCGCGACGTAACCGGTGGCGCAGCCGACCACCAGGACATGATCAGCCTCGCCGATCTCGGCCGCCTGAAGCAGCTTGGCGGTGAGCGCTGGCTTGATCAGATACCGCTTGGCCGATCCGCCTTCGGCCACGTCGAGATCGAGGTCGAGATAGGCCAGCGCCTGCCGGCTTGCGGGCACGAAAGCCTCGCGGGGAACCGCGAGCATGGCATCGAGGATGCGGCGATCGGTGACGTCACTGGTGCGCACCTGGCCATCGACCATCTTTTGGCGCGCGGTCGCAAAACCGGACATTGGGGAACCCTGGAATGCGGACGGCGCCGCGGGAAAACGTGACGGCATCTTTGGAACATGCCCCGCCAAAACGCAACACGACGATTACCCGAAGGCGGGCAGCCTCGGGCCCCGTCACACAGGGTTGACGCCTTGCGCCCTATTCGATCGCGACGGCGAGCCGGCCGATCAAGGCTGCGACTTCGTCGAGCCGGGTCGAATCGCGTGCCTCGACCGCACGCGCGAGCAGCGCGAGACATTCGTCGTCGCTGAGATCGGGGATGTCGTTGGGCAGAATCGAGGGGGCCATTTGGGAATGGTCGACCTGAACGTTCGGCATCGGAATCAGCTCCGCGTAAGCCCGGCGTCAGGGAACCTCGATTTCAATTGAGTCGATTTGGCGTCGTTCCGATGTCGTCGCGGCAGACGATGTGCACGACCGCGTGAACGGCTCACAGGAGCGCGCGGCAAGATATTGAATTTGATGATAAATTTGGCTCCCCGGGCTGGATTCGAACCAGCGACCATCCGATTAACAGTCGGATGCTCTACCGCTGAGCTACCGAGGAAAAGGGCGAACCTGCGTTCGCGCGGGGCTGCGTATAACAAAGCCTCCGGCGCTTGCAAAGGACGAATTCGTCACATTCCGCACCTGTGTGAGGAAGAGCATACACCCCTCCTCTGCCCGGTCACAGGCGTTGGCGAATTTGCGATCAGTTACTCACTCCGCGACGAACGAGGTCGTCTTGGTGCCGGGGTCGTAGCGCAGCCTCAGCACGTTGAACTTGCAGAGGTTGACGTTCTTCCACAGCACGGCCTCGTTGTAGTTCTGCCAGTCGACGCGGATGTTCCAGACGCATCCTTCATCGTCGTCGTCGAACTCGACATAAGTACTCGCCTGGTTCTGCAAGACCTTGTCGAGTTCGTTGTCCCATTCGTCCAGACCATCGTCCGGTGAATTGAAGCCGAGAAACTTGATGGCGTAGCCGGTCTCGTTGACGACGGAGACGTTGCGGGAATCCGCGGCCTGCGACGGCACGGCTGCGACCGAGAGACCGAGCGCAATGAGTGCAGCAAGAAAATACTTCATGAGAGAGCCCCGATCAAAAGAACATCCGGCGCCTGCACGTCGGGCGCAGGTGCCGGGGCAACCAATGGCGTTGCCTCCAGGTTTCGTTCGGAGAGCGATCGAAAGGCTCAACACACGATCGACCTGCACTCCGGAACGGTACGCCACGCGAGAAGCGTACGGCCTGTTCTTATCGACTAGGGCTCGCGCCAGCAATGAATGGGCATTCATAGCCGACGCATTCACAGCCTACTCTGCGGCGTCGGTTTTCTGAGGCGCTGGCACACTCGCGGCAACCTCGACAGCGGCACCATTGCTCTTGCCGGTGACGGCGCCGACCAGCGCCTTCACGGGATCCTCACCCGGGGCAAAACCGCTCTGGCGCAGGATCTCGTCGATCATCGGCCGCAGTGCATGCACCTTCAAGAGCTCGCCGGCGAGACCTTCGCCGAAGCCGGCATTGCTGCCGTTTGCGCCGTTGCCGCCGAACGCGCCGCCGGTGTGCAGGATGCGGACGTCCTTGATGTTGGCGATCGGCTTCACCATCTCGGCGAGCGCCGATGGCGTCATCTCGATCCGCTTCTTGGCGATCTCGAAATCGATGACGTTGCTGCCGAGCTTGTTCTGCGCCTCGTTCTTCATGGTGATCACGGCGGCCTCGGCTTCACCGATGTTCTTGACGCCGACCGCCTTGATCTTGTTGGCCTCGGCTTCCGCGCTCGCGAGCGTCTTGGTGGCCTCGGCGCGGTCGAGCGCCGCCTTCTTCTCGGCTTCCGCCGCGACGATCAGCTCGGTCGATTTGCGCTCGGCCTCGGTGCGCGCGGCGAGCACCTGGGTCAGGCGGGCGCGGTCGGCGACCTCGACCGCGCGCGCGGTCACGACCTTTTCCTCCGCGGACACCGCCACGGCTTCCGCCGTCTTGGCTTCGGCAACGGCTTCGGAGGTCTGCTTGCTCTTCGCGGCGATCTGGATCTCGTTCTCCTGCGTTGCGATCTGGATCTCGCGCTGCGCGTCGGTCTTGCGCTTGTTGATCGCGAGATCGGATTCGATCACCGCCGTTTCCTTGATCTGCTTGGCGCCGGCCTCTTTCTCGGCGACCGCACGATCGGTGTCGATACGGGCATTCTCCTCGGTCAGGCGCGCGGTCTGTGTCGCGGTGGCTACTTCGGCACGCGTGCTTGCCGTCTTGTTGGCGATGTCGCGCTCCTGCGAGAGCTCGGCCTCCTTCTTGGTCCGCTCGATCCCGAGGGTCTGCTGCCGCGCCTCGAGGTCCTTTTGCGCGATCGCCACCTCGTTGTCGCGCACGATGGCGTTGCGGTCGCGCCGGCGGGTCTCGGTGATGGTCTTGAGCTGGGTAAGACCCTCCGCGTCGAAGAAGTTTTCCGGGTTGAAGAACTTGACGTCGGTCTGGTCGAGTTTCGTCAATGACACCGACTCCAGTTCAAGTCCGTTGGATTTGACGTCGGATTCGACGGTCGCCTGCACGTGCTTGACGAAATCGCTGCGCTTCTCCTGCAATTCCAGGATGGTCATGGTGGCCGCCACAGACCGCAGGCCGTCGACGAACTTGGCTTCGACCTGATTACGCAAGGCTTCGGCGTCATTGGTCAGTGCGCCCAATGTCTGGCTTGCGAGCGCAATGCTCTCATCATCCGGGCGAACGCGGACGTAGAATTCGGCGACGATGTCGACGCGGAGCCGGTCCTTCGTGATCAGCGATTCCCGCTCCTTGCGCTCGACCGTGAGCCGCAGCGTCTTCAGGTTGACGCTGGCATAGGAGTGGAAGATCGGCAGGATCATGGCGCCGCCGTCGAGCACGACCTTCTTGCCACCGAGGCCAGTGCGGACGAACGCCTCGTCGCGTGTGGCTCGCTTGTACAGGATGGTGAAAACGATGCCCAGGACGACGATCAGCGCTACGCCGATCATGGCCGGGACTGCGATGTCGAACATAGGTCTCTCCGCTAAATGCTTTGCTGATTGCTTAGAGTGGATTTGGATGGTTTGAGTTCATCGTCGGCTTTCACCGCCACGAAGCGGGTGCCGACGCGGTCGACGAGCAGGACAAGGGTTCCCTGCGGCAGAGGTGCCGAATCCAGCGCCGCGACCGCCATGACGAAATGCCGGTTGCCATGGACATCGGCGACGCTGACGCGGCCCGGCGGTCCCTGATCGAGAGGACCGATCACGACCTCACCGACACGACCGACGAGATCGCCGAGGCCGACCGCGTAGCTTTCGTCCTTGGGAATCATCCTTGCGATGAAGCCCGAGGAGACGCGCACCAGCGGGATGGACGCGGCGAGCGCGCCGATCGAGGCGATGCTCGCCGGCAAGGGCCCGGCCACCAGCCGCGCGATATCCTGGATCAGGAAGCCGGTGATGGAGAAGGCGCCGAGCAGCAGCAGGATGAAGATCAACAGCGGCACGCCGCCGAGATTGATCCAGGAGATGGCGTTGACGACGCCGCTGTCGCTGGGGTGACCGTGGCCGAAGTCGACCGCGATGCCGAGAATCTCGCTTAAGGAAGCCCCGATCAGCATCAAGACGACTTCGACCGAGCCGAGAATGACGATCATGGCCGCCGCGATCGCGAACGGCCTGACCTCAGGCGCCATCACGTGTTCGAGCAATGTGCTCATGGCCGCGAACTCAGGAGCGCGTCTTCAACCGCGCGAGCCTCGCCGCAATCTCCTTGTCGCGATGCAACGCGCTGAGCTCGTCGATGTCGCTCGAGAACGGAATGCCCGTCGGTACGCCGGTGGCCCGCGCCACCGCCCTGCCCGCGCGCAGCGCCTTTGCTGCGGCCGCGTTGCCGGCCTGCTTCTTCGACGTTGCGGTTGAATGCGTGCCCGCGGCCGCCTCGCTTTTCTCGAGATCGGCGCGCCGCTGCTCGGCATCCTGGAGTGCCGAGAGCACCGCGCGCAGCGAGGTGACGCATTGCTCGATCTTCTCGTTGTTCTCATCGATCGCGCGCGACAGCACCTCGAACTGCGCTTCGAGGTCCATCTGCCGCGCGATGCCGGCGCGGGCGAGGTCGTCACGGCTATCGTCGATCGCGCCCTGGATCTTTGCGGCAAGATCCGTCATTGCGCGCTCGATCTCGCTGCGCCGGGCATTCAACCGATATTCCTCGGCGCGCGCGGCCGCGAGCGCCTCGCGCGCCTCGTTCTCGGCGTTCTCGATCTCGCGGATGGCCTGGCCCACGACCTTCAGCTTGTTCTTGCCTTCGGCCTGCTCGATCGCGTCATAGGCGATGCCTGCGATCAGGCGCCCGACCCGGGACAGGAAGTTCTCGGGAGCGGCAGCGATGGTATCCATGGCGTTCTCCTCCTCTGGCAGATTGTTCGGCGTGACGCCGTAGTGAATTTCGAAACCGTCATCGGTGCGGATCAGGTGGGCGGGCACGCTCTGACCCCAGCCCTCGGCGTAGCCGACGTAGTCGAACGGCACGCTGAAGCGCCCCTGCACGGTGGCGATCGAGATCGTGGTCGGGCCCTTGAGCTTGGCGAGCTTGTCGTCGAGCGGCAGCCGTCGTCCGCTCGCCGCGCGATAGTCGGCGCGGTCGCGCAGGCCCAGCGTTACCAGGCGTGACGGCAGACCGGTCTGTTTCCGGATCGCGTCGTAGGCGTGGGCATGCAGCAGCACGACGTTGGAGCCCACATTATGCGTACGGGCGACCTCCTCCAGGATCTCCATCATGCGGTCATAGGCCTCGAAGGTCGCCTCCAGTGCGGCTTTGACGGCCGGCTCAGGGGCGAGCCTGTAGCGCAGCGCGGACGGCGCTTGTCGGGGCGACGGGCTCATGGAAAGCACTAAAGCACCATTTTGGTGCTTTACAAGGGGGGTGGCCGATCACGTTTCACTGATCCTCATGCACGGTATCGATTAGTCGCCGCCGGCACAGGCGGCGTTCAAGGCGCCAGGTCACCGATAGATCACCGCCGATCAAGACTTCTTGCACGCGCCGGTTGCAATTTTCATTGAAATGGGAGCACTGGGGACGGCCCTGGCTCAACGCACAGTTCGTCCGCAGCATATCCACAGGCGAGCCGTGTCGATTTCCACAGCGCGTAGCTACACTTGCTGCGCACGAACCCACAGGCAGCTGGCTTAGCCGCCCGCTTGCTCGAACACGGCGCGGCAGGCCTCGCTCAGGCTCGGCTTGTTGCGGCGCAGGCACGCGGTGATGGCGCGGACGTTGGGGATCTCGCCGGCGCAGAGACGGTAAACGTCGGGGGTGCAGGCCCGGCGCTGCTCTTGCGTGCCTTGCGCGGAGGCTGCGGAAGCAAACAGCGTCAGGAACAATCCGAGAGTCGAGGCCCGGCGGGCCCGGCTCTTCACGCCTGCAAACTTCAGGAACCTCGCCTTCATGACCTCGCGCCTCCTGTCGGCCTCGCCCGCACCGGCCTTCGTTGACCGGTGTCACGCCAGATCTTGCGGGAAATAAACCTCTGGGAATGTGATCTCCTTCACACTGACGCGGAGATGGAACCGCATACGGTCCCGCGCGGGGATTCTTAGGAAATCGCTAACCAATCGAGCGCCAATCGCCGGATCGATAAAATTCGACCGATCCGCTCAATTGGGAGAAAAGCCGGTTTTGCGAATTTGCGCCGTCGGGAATGGTCCGGAGGGTGCGATGAGCGAAGCCGAATTCAACTTGCTGCTGGATGCCGTGCGCGCCGCCATCGAGCCCGTGCCGGAGGAGGAATTCGTGTCCCGCTCGTGGAAATTCGACGTGCTGCTCAAAGCCGCCAACGACAACGAGGGCGCCTGGCCGCTGCTGCCGTTTCCGGATGGCTGGTACGCCGCCTGCTGAGCGCGACGTCCCGCGCTCCTCTCTCACCGCTACGACCGTCAGAACGGGTCGCCGCTTCGCATCCCGCGGAGACGATCAATCAGCTTTGAGTGCCTGACTGGTCTTCCGACTCGCGCCGCTCCCTGACGGGATCTGCGGACGGAAAGATGCTCTCGTAGATCGCGCGGGCTTCCCGTATCAGACGGGCCCGCTCGAGCTCGGACTTTGGAATGAATCGGACGATCTCGCCCACGTGCGCTCCAAGGTTTCTCGGCTAGGCATTCATCATCTAGGTGATGCGATCTTCATGCCAAGGCAGCTGAATCGCGGTTAACCGCCAACCCCGGACAAATCCGGGTGAATTCCCTGCGCGCCGCCTCATGGGGCGGAGAACGGGTTCCCGCGCCGGCGTAATTTATGCTGGGAAATCAGGAGTTTGTGATGGAGGCCACGACCAGAATTGAACTGGTGTAAACGGTTTTGCAGACCGCTGCGTAACCACTCCGCCACGTGGCCCCGTAGGGGCGGACTGATATAGGGGATCAAGGACTTAGGCAACCGCCTTCATCCGACTTCCCGATCAGTTGTGGAAGCTCGTCCAAATTGCGGCGGGGCGGCCGCTATCCAAACATCTGCACCAGCTTGAGGCTTGCGCAGATGATCATCCCCCACAGCGCAAAATTGATCTCGAGCGCGGCGAGCATGAGCGTTTTCCCTGGTGGCACCACTTTAAGCTGTAGTGCTCAGTGTCTACGATCGCTCAACCCTGTCAGGGGCTCCAGCACATAATTTCCGTTTTTTTGCCGCGCTCGCCTTGGTCAGGTCACAAACGCGATTGAGCCGTAGCATCCGATTCTGGGTGCCGGCAGCAGGCCGGGAGCTACGCCCTGCCCTCGCCGGTGCCAGCCAGATATTGGTCGAGGATGTCTTCGGTCGAACCCGCGGCGGCGATCCGTCCCTCGCGCAACAGGATCGCACGGTTGCATGTGTTCTTGATGAGATCGATGTCGTGCGAGGCGAGCACGAGGATGCCGGCACGTGCCACGATTGCATCGAGCCGCTGGCGCGCTTTCTTGCGGAACTGCTGGTCGCCGACGCCGATCCACTCATCGAGCAGCACGATCTCGCCCTCGATCGCGGTCGCGACCGCGAAGATCAGGCGAAGCATCATGCCGCTGGAATAGGTGCGTAGCGGCAGATCAAGCCGATCGCCGAGCTCGGTGAACTCGGCGATCTCCGCACGTCGCGCCTCGATCTCGGTGCGCCGCGCTCCGATCACCAGCCCGCGCCGCAGGATGTTCTCGTAACCGGTCGCCTCCTCGTCGAAGCCGGCGGCGAGATCGAACAGCGACAGGCAGCGGCCGCAGACATCGACCGTGCCCGCGGTCGGATGGTAGATGCCGGCCAGCACCCTGAGCAGCGTGGTCTTGCCGGCGCCATTGGCGCCGATGATGCCGAGCCGGTCGCCGGCGCGGATCTCGAGGTCGACGCCGTTCAGCGCGGAGACAAGGCGCGGGCGCGGCGCGTTGCCGGCGCTCCGCAACGTCACCGCGCGCACGAACCGGCTGCGCAGCGAGCGGTCGCGAAACGACAGCACGGGAAACGCGACCGAGACATTGCGCAGCACGATGTGGGCAGCCGAGCTCATGGCGCGCACCTAGAGCCAGTACGCCACGCGATGGCGATATCTCGCGTAGCAGCCGAGGCCGATCATCGCCATGCCGACCGCGTAGACCGATCCGAGCAGCCATTGCTCCGGATCGGTTGCTTGCGACAACAGCGGCTTGCGCACGAGATCGAGCAGGGTTGCGAACGGATTGACCCGCGTCAGCCAGTGGAAGGCGGTGCCGCGCACTGCGTCCTCGGTCCAGATGATCGGCGTAAGGAAGAACACGAATTGAAGGCCGCTGACGATCGCCGATCCGATGTCGCGAAAGCGCGCGCAGAGCAGCCCGAGCGCAGTCGCAGCCCCGACCAGCGT
The DNA here is from genome assembly GCF_030160715.1 of Bradyrhizobium iriomotense. GTDB lineage: Bacteria > Pseudomonadota > Alphaproteobacteria > Rhizobiales > Xanthobacteraceae > Bradyrhizobium > Bradyrhizobium iriomotense. The sequence continues at coordinate 45,171 of NZ_BSOW01000044.1, read as the reverse complement.
GACCAGCAGGATCGCAAAGCCGGGAACGGCGAGCAGCAAGGTCCAGTGCAGCGGCCAGGGCATCACGACATAGAGCAGGACGACCAGGAGCAGATGGTGCAGGAAGATGACGACGTTGCGCGCCGTCATCTGAAGCACGTGCACGATCAGCGGCGCCGGCACCGCCTTGATCAGGTGGCCGGAGGCCACGAAGACGTTGGAGCCTTCCTGGAGCGTTGCGGCGATCAGGGTCCAGACGATCAGGCCGACGGCGAAGGACGGCAGGAAGACCGCGACGTCCTGCTTGAACAGCGTCGCATAGACCGTGCCGACGCTGGCGATGGTCGCCGCGAGCGTCAACGTGATCCAGAGCGGGCCGATCACGGTGCGGCGATAACGCAAGGAGATGTCCATCAGGGCAAGCGTGCCCCAGCGGTCGAATTGCGCGCTTTGCCGGACAATTTCGCTGGCCGCAGCCTGAATGCGATTTTCCATCCCGCTCCTGGCTTTCCAATCCTGGACCCGATCACGGGATGGCAATGTCCCCTCGGGTCTGTATCTGTCCGCTCCGCAGCGGGCAAGCCCTCGACGGTAAGGTCAACCGCGGCGGTTGCGGCGGAAATCGCGCCGGCGGCCTCGGCCTGCGGGTTTTGGCGCAAGTTCGGGCATCTCGGCCAGCACTTCGCGATAGCGTGTTAACATCCGTTCAAAACTCGCATGCAGCGTTTCGGCGATATCGGGCCGCCGCTGGAGGCTTGCGAGCATCATGGCCGCGGCCTCGATGGTGGCGAGCCCGTCGCGGCGCGGCTCGCGGCGCAAGCGCCCATAACGCGAGGGGGCTGCGGGATTGAGGATCACGCGCTGGCACTTCAGCATCCAGGGATTGCGCCACCACAGCGCCTTGGCCTGGCTCCAGGTGCCGTCGAGCAGCACAACGCCCTCGATCCTGCTCAGGATGGCGCGCTGATTGTCGGCGATCTCGCCCTTGCGCGTGAGCGCGATGATATCGGCCTCGCTATCGAGATCGGTGGCGCGCGCCGATCCCAAATAGAGCACCGCCCAGCGCGCGGGATCCGCGACCGGCCGGCCGAGCGCCTTGGCAAGGCTCGGCCACGACAGCCCGACCCGCAGCGTCGCATCGGCAAAATGCCGCGCCGTCAGCCGTGCGGTGCCGAGCGCCCTGTCCTGCTCCTGCGGATGCTGGAGGATCAGGAGCGCGATGCGGCTGCCGAGCGGCGTGACGCTGTCGCAGATGCACAGCGGCATCGGCTTCTGGCAGTGCGGACATTCGGGGATCGGCTCGGGAGCTGCGGTGGTGACGTCAGGCGGGTTCGACATCCAGCCGCTATACGCTTGGCCCAGGGCTTCAACAACCGTTATTCCGCTGGCGCATGCACGGCGTCCGGCTCGGAGCGACGGCGCAGGCGATCGATCAGGAGATAGATCACCGGCGTCGTGTAGAGGGTCAGGATCTGCGATACGAAGAGGCCGCCGATGATGGTGATGCCGAGCGGGCGCCGCAGTTCCGTGCCGGGCCCCGTCGCGATGACCAGCGGAATGCCGGCAAACAGCGCCGCCATCGTCGTCATCAGGATCGGGCGGAAGCGCGCTCGGCACGCTTCAAAAATCGCGTCCGCCGACGACAGGCCGCGCTGCCGCTCGGCGTCGAGGGCGAAGTCGACCATCATGATGCCGTTCTTCTTGACGATGCCGATCAAGAGGATGATGCCGACGAAGGCAATCACCGTCAGCGGCGTGTTGGTGATCTGGAGCGCGAGCAGCGCGCCGAGCCCGGCTGATGGCAAGGTCGAGATGATTGTGAGTGGATGGGCAAGACTCTCGTAGAGCACGCCGAGCACGATATACATCGCGACCAGTGCGCCAAGGATCAGCAGCGGCTGCCGGCCGCTGGTCCTGGCGAAATCGCCGGCGTTGCCGTCGAAGCTGCCGCGAATGCCCTCGGGCATGTGCAACTCCTCGACCGCGCGCTGGATGTTCTGGGTCGCGACCTGAAGCGGCACGTCCGGCAAGAGGTTGAACGAGACGGTGGTCGAGGGAAACGACTGCGAATGGAACACAGCTAGCGCCGCGAGCCCGCGCTGCGCACGCACCACGGCTGACAGCGGCACCTGCGTATCATTGGCCCCGGCGACATAGATGCGTTCGAGATTGGACGGATCGACCTGGAATTTCGGATCGGTCTCCAGCACGATCATGTACTGGTTGCGCTGGGTGTAGATGATTGAGATCTGCCGCTGCGCGAACGCGTTGTTGAGCGCGTTGTCGATGTCCTGGACGCGGACCCCGAGGCGCGAGGCGCTCTGGCGGTCGATGGTCAGCGTGAGCTGCAGTCCGCCGGGATCGCGATCGCTGGAGATGTCGGTGATGCCCTCGACCGTCTCCATCCGCTTGGCGACGATCGGCGCCCATTGCTGGAGCAGGTCCAGATCGGTGCTCGACAGCGTGTACTGGTAGTCCGAATCGCTCTGGCGTCCGCCGGCGCGCACGTCCTGGGCTGCGAACATGAAGAGGCGGATGCCGGGCACGCGGAACAGCGCGCGGCGCAGCCGGTCGATGACCAATTGGGTCGCGACGTAGTCGCGCTCTTCCGGCGGCTTCAGGCTGATGAACATGGTGCCGCGGTTCGACGTGGCCGGGCCGGGCCCGCCGCCGCCGAGCACCGAGCCGATGCCGGCCACGGCCGGATCCGCCATCACGATGTCGGCGAGCTGTTGCTGCAAGCCCAGCATCGACTGGAACGAGATGTCGGCGGAAGCCCGCGTCGCGCCGATGATGAAGCCGGAATCGTCGGTCGGGAAATAGCCCTTCGGCACCTTGGCGTAGAGCGTCACCGTGAGGGCGATGGTGGCAAAGAAGACCAGGAGCGTCGAAAGCGGGAATTCCAGCACGGCGCGCAGGGTGCGCGCGTAGAAATTGACGATCCGCGACAGCGACCCCTCGACCACGCGGTCGAACAGCGTGGCCGTCCCCGACGTGGTCTGCCGGATATATTGCGCGCAGATCATCGGCGTGACCGTGAGCGAGACAAGCGTCGAGACCACGATCGCAAAGGTCAGCGTCAGCGAGAATTCGCGCAACAGGCGGCCGACGATGCCGTCCATGAAGATCAGCGGCGTGAACGCCGCGATCAGCGACAGGCTGATCGAGAGCACGGTGAAGCCGATCTGCTTCGCCCCCTCCTGCGCCGCCTGGAACGGCCGCATGCCGTGCTCGAGATTGCGGAACATGTTCTCGATCATCACGATGGCGTCGTCGACCACAAAGCCGACGGAGATCGCGAGCGCCATCAGCGAGAGGTTGTCGATCGAGAAGCCCGCGAGCCACATCCCGGCGCAGGTGCCGGCGAGCGCCAGCGGCACCGAGATGCCGGCCGCGATCGTCGGCGTGATCCGCCGCAGGAACACGAACACCACGAGCATGACCAGGATCGCTGTGGCAAGCAGCGTCCATTGCATGTCCTGGACGCTGGCGCGGATCGTGCCGGTGCGATCGACCAGGGTCGAGATCTCCACGCCGGCCGGAATCCACTGCTTCAGCTCGGGGATCAGTGCCTTGACCCGGTCGACGGTGTCGATGACGTTGGCATCACCCTGCTTGGTGATCTGGATCAGCACCGCCGGCTGCTTGTTGAACCAGGCGATGGAGCGCGCGTTGCGCACGGAGTCCTCGATATCGGCGACGTCGGCCAGGCGCACGAAATTGCCGTTCGAGCTCTTGATGACGACGTCGCGGAATTCCTTGGCGGTGCGCATCTGCCGGTTCAGCGCTAGCGTCTCGCTCTGGCGTTCGCCGTTGAAGATGCCGATCGGACCGAGCGGATTGGCATTGATGATTGCGGTTCGCACGTCGTCGGTGGCGATGCCGGCATTCGACAGCGCGACCGGATTGAGCTGGATGCGCACCGCCGGCTGATCGGCGCCGCTGATCGTGACATTGCCGACGCCCGGCACCTGCGAGATCCGCTGCGCGAGCACGGTGTCGGCGACGTCATAGATGGCGGCGGTTGAGATGGTCTTGGAGGTCAGGGCCAGCACGTAGACGGGTGCCGCGGCCGAATTGGCCTTGCGGAAGCGCGGCAGCGCCGGCAAGTCGCTCGGCAGGTCCACCAGCGAGGCGTTGATCGCGGCCTGCACGTCGCGCGCGGCGCGATCGATGTCGCGGCCGATATTGAACTGGAGCTGGATGTTGGTGTTGCCGAGCGAGCTCGTCGAGGTGATCTGGTTGACGCCGGCGATCTCGCCAAGACGCCGCTCCAGCGGCGCGGCGACGGTTGCCGCCATGACGGAAGGGTCCGCGCCGGGGCGGCTCGCGGACACGAAGATGGCGGGGAAGTCGACGTTGGGCACCGACGAGACCGGCAGGAACTCGTAGGCCACGACACCCAGGAGAAACAGCCCGATCGAGAGCAGCGTGGTGGCGACGGGCCTGCGGATGAAGGGCTCCGAGATCGATGCCATCTCACATCCCCTCGGTTGCGCCCGCAACCGGCGGGCCTCCCGGCTCGACCGGGGGCAGCGCGCGCTCGAGGCGGCGATTGATCCGGTCGAGCGCGAGATAGATCACCGGCGTGGTGTAGAGCGTCAGCAACTGGCTGAGCAGAAGGCCGCCGATGATGGAGATGCCGAGCGGAAAGCGCAACTCCGAGCCCGTGCCGCTTTCGATCGCGAGCGGAAGCGCGCCGAACAGCGCCGCAAGCGTCGTCATCATGATCGGGCGGAAGCGCAACAGGCAGGCCTGCACGATCGCTTCCGTCGGCGCCATCCCCTGCCCGCGCTCGGCTTCCAGCGCGAAGTCGATCATCATGATGGCGTTCTTCTTGACGATGCCCATCAGAAGGATGATGCCGATCAGGCCGATGACGGAGAGGTCCTGTCCGAACAGCACCAGCGCGAGGATCGCGCCGACGCCGGCGGACGGCAGCGTCGACAGGATCGTGATCGGATGGATGTAGCTCTCATAGAGCACGCCCAGCACAATGTAGATCGTGATCACCGCCGCGAGCAGCAGCCAGGGCTGCCCGGCGAGCGCCTTGGCGAATTCGGCGGCATCGCCCGCGTAGACGCCGACGATGTTGCCGGGCATGCCGATGCGGGTCTCGATCGCCTTCACGGCTTCGACCGCGTCGCCGAGAGCAGCGCCCGGCGCCAGGTTGAAGCTGAGCGAGACCGCCGGGAATTGCGCCTGGTGCGAGATCGCGAGCGGCGCCGTGGTCCGTGTGAGCGTTGCCACGGCCGACAGCGGCACTTGGGCGTTCGGCGCCCCCACGGTGGCGCTGGCAGCGCCCGGCAAGTACAGCTTCGACAGGATCGACGGATCGCGCTGGTACATCGGCAGCGCCTCCAGCACCACGCGATACTGGTTGGCCTGGCCGTAGATGGTGGAAATCTGCCGCTGCGCGAAGGCGTCGTTCAGCGTGTCGGTGACGGCTTGCAGGTTGACGCCGAGCTGGCCGGCGCGGGTCCGGTCGACGTCGAGCTGGGCGCGCAAGCCACCGTCCTGCGCTTCCGAGGACACGTCGCGGAACAGCGGATCTCGCCGCATCTCGGCGACCAGCTTGCGCGACCATTCCGAGACGGATGCCGCGTCGGTGCCGGTCAGCGTGTACTGATATTGCGAGCGGCTCGACTGGGTCGAGATCTGCACGTCCTGGACCGGCTGGAAGTACACGGTCATGCCGGGGATCGTGGCAACCCTGTTCTTCAGCCTGTCGATGACCACGCTGACGTCGTCGCGCCGTTCACCGCGCGGCTTGAGGGTCATCACGAGGCGTCCAACATTGGTGGTCGGATTGACGGAGCCCGCCCCGATCACCGAGACGACGCCGACCACGTCGGGATCGGCCTTGATGGCATCGGCTGCTTCCGTCTGACGCTTCTGCATCTCGGCAAAGGAGACGTCGGGGCCGGCTTCCGTCACCGCCGTGATCGAGGCCGTATCCTGCAGCGGCAAGAATCCCTTGGGCGCGACGACATAGAGAACCAGGGTCGCGATCAGCGTGGCGAAGGTCACGACCAGTGTCGTGCGCTGGCGCTCCAGCACCCATAACAGGCTCCGGTGATAGAAGCCGACGGTCCAGTCGATGAAGCGGCTGATGGCGGCGAGCCCCGGCACCGCCATTTCCTCATGGGAGTGCTTGAGGAGGCGCGAGCACATCATCGGCGTCAGGGTGAGCGAAACCACCGCCGAGGTCACGACCGCAATCGTCAGCGTCAGCGCGAATTCGCGGAACATCCGGCCCACGAGGCCCGACATGAACAAAAGCGGGATGAAGACCGCGATCAGCGACACCGTCAGCGAGATCACGGTGAAGCCGATCTCACTCGCGCCCCGGAGCGAAGCCTGCATCGCGCTCTCGCCATTCTCCATATGGCGCACGATGTTCTCGATCATCACGATGGCGTCGTCGACCACGAAACCTGTGCCGATCGTCAGCGCCATCAGCGACAGATTGTCGAGGCTGAAGCCGGCGAAATACATGATGCCGAAGCTCGTGATGAGCGACAGCGGCAGCGCGACGCCGGCGATCACGGTCGCGCGCAGCGAGCGCAGGAACAGCAGCACGACCAGCGTCACCAGCACGACGGCGAGGACCAGCGTGAACTGCACGTCATGGACGGAGGCCCGGATGGTGACGGTCCGGTCCGAGACCACGGTCAGGTTAACGCCGGCCGGGATCGCGCGCTGGACCTTCGGGATCTCCGCCCGGATCTGGCTGACCACGTCGATTACGTTGGCGCCGGGCTGGCGCTGGATATCGATGATCACCGCCGGCGTGCCCTGGTACCAGCCGCCGGTCCGGTCGTTTTCCAGACCGTCGACGATCTGCGCGATATCCCCGATGGTGACGGGCGAGCCGTTGCGGTAGGCCACGATGATCGGCCGGTAGGCATCGGCCGCGGCGATCTGGTCGTTGGCCGCAATCAAATAGGACTGCTGCGCGCCGTCGAGCGAACCCTTCGGCCCCGAGACGTTGGCGCCTGCGATCGCGTTGCGCAGATCCTCCATGGCGATGCCGTAGGCGGCAAGCCGCGCGAGGTCGGCCTGGATGCGCACCGCCGGCTTCAGCCCGCCCAGCACCGAGACGCGGCCAACGCCGGAAATCTGGCTCAGCCGCTGCGCCAGGATCGTATCCGCGATGTCGCTCATCACCCGCAGCGAGATCGTGTCGGAGCGCAGCGCAAGCGTCATGACCGGCGCATCCGCCGGGTTCACCTTGGCGTAGGTCGGCGGGTAAGGCAGCGTCTTGGGCAAGACGCCGGCGGCGGCGTTGATCGCAGCCTGCACGTCCTGCGTCGCGCCGTCGATGTCACGGTTGAGATCGAATTGCAGCGAGATCTGGCTGACGCCGAACGAGCTCGTCGAGTTCATCGCCGACAGCGACGGGATCTGGCCAAGCTGCCGCTCCAGCGGCGCGGTAATGAGCGAGGCGACGACGTCCGGGCTCGCGCCGGGCAGTTGCGTCGTCACCTGCACGGTCGGGAAGTCGACCTGCGGCAGCGCCGAGACCGGAAGCGAAAAATAGCCGAGCGCGCCGCCGATCAGCAGCGCGATGCCGAGCAGCGAGGTCGCGATTGGCCGGCGAATGAAGGGTTCGGAGACGCCCATGACGCGATCAGTCGGTCGAGGTCGGGATCATGGCTGCTTCGCTCCACTGCCCGATGAATCTGCCCCCTGTGCCGGTCCGGTCTGGCCTTTCTGATCGCCCTCACCGTTCTGCCGCCTGGCGCGGCGCTCGCCATCCTTGCCCTGCCCGTCCTTCGCCTGACCGTCCTTGGCCTGCCCGTCCTTCTGGCCTTCCTTGCCCTGTGGCGCGCGGGTGCGCTTGCGCGGCGCAAGATCGGCCGACGGCGTCTGGTCGTCACGGCCGACGATCACCTTGGAGCCGTCGGAGAGATTGGCAAAGCCCGTGGTGACGACGCGATCGGTCGGCGACAGGCCGCTCGCGATGACGGCGTCATGCTCGTTCTGCTGCGTCACCGTCACGGGTTTTGCCGAGACGATATCGCCCTCGCCGATCACATAGCTGAACGTTCCGATCGGGCCGCGCTGCACGGCCGATGTCGGCACCACCAGCGCTTTCGGCAGCGTCTCGACCTTGAGGCGGACATTGACGAACTGGCCCGGCCAGAGCTGGTAGTTGGCGTTGGGGAATTCCGCCTTGAGCTTGAGCGTGCCGGTGGTCGGATCGACCTGGTTGTCGATTCCGGTCAGTTTGCCGGTGTCGATTACCGTGACGCCGTCATTCCCGAACACGTCGACCTGCAACGCGCCCTTTGACGCGGCGGCGTTGACGCGCATGATCTGCTGCTGCGGCAGGCTGAACCACACCGCGATCGGCTGCAACTGCGTGATGACGACGAGGCCCGTGGTGTCGGAGGCATGGATGATATTGCCCTGGTCGACCTGGCGGAGACCCGCGCGGCCCGAGAGTGGGGCTACGATCTTGGTATAGCTCAGCGTTGCCGCGGCATTGTCGATCGCGGCCTGGTCGGCCTTGACCAGCGCCTCGGTCTGCGCGACCAGCGCGCGCTGGGTGTCGGCCTGCTGCTTGGAGCCGGCGTTGGAGGCAGCGAGCTGCTCGTAGCGCGTGAGGTCGATGCGCTGGTTGGCGAGCTGGGCCTGGTCCTGCGCCTTCTTGGCGACGGCCTGGTCGTATTGGGCCTGGTAAATCGCAGGGTCGATCTCGCAGAGCACGTCGCCCTTCTTGACGTCCTGGCCTTCGATGAAATTCACCGCGATCAGCTTGCCGTCGACCTGCGAACGCACGGTGACGGTGTTGAGCGCACGGATCGCGCCGACGCCGTCGAGATAGACCGGCACGTCCTGGATGCGCGGGGACGCCGCCAGCACCGGCACGGGCAGGTCGGGCCGCGCATTGCGGTCATTGGCCGGCTTCTGGTGCCACGCGGTCCAGCCGAAATAGCCGAGCCCGCCGAGGATCGCGAGCGTGATCAGCGTGGAAACAAAGCGGCGGCCGCGCCGGGACGAGCCGCGCTTGCCCGCCTCGCCCTTCGCGCCTTCCTTCGTGTCCGGCTTAAAGAGCATTGACCGGTTTCTCCATTCTTGGCTCCCAACCGCCGCCAAGAGCCTGATAGAGGCTGACGATCGCGAGCAGCCGCGCAAGTTGCGCCTGCCACAGCGCATCTTCCGCCTGAAATAGTGTCTGCTGCACGTTAAGCACGGTCACGATGTCTGCGGTGCCGGCGCGCAACTGTTGCTCGGCCAGCTCGAAGGCGCGACGCGATGACGCAACCACGTCGCGCTGCAACTGCAGCTTGATCGTGGTCTGCTTGATCGAATACAGCGCATTGTCGACATCCGCGAAGGCCTGGACGATCGTCTTGCGGTAGGTCTGCAGCAACTCGTCCTGGCGCGCCTTGGCAAATTCGAAATTGCCCAGAATCTTGCCGCCGTCGAAGATCGGCTGCGTCGCGCTGCCGACGAGCTGGAAGAACGCCGCGTGCGGCTGGAACAGCGACACCAGCGCCGAGCTCTGATAGCCGCCATTGCCGGTGAGCTGGATGGTCGGAAAGAACTGTGCGCGGGCATTGCCGATATTGGCGGTGGCGGACGCAAGCTGCGCTTCCTGCCGGCGAATATCAGGCCGCTGCGTCAAGAGTTCGGACGGCAGCCCCGGCGTGACGCGCGGGATCGCGATCTGGTTCAGCGAGCCGCCAGAGATGCGCACGCTCTCCCGCGGGCGCGACACCAGCACAGCCAGCGCGTTGATGTTTTGGTCGAGCGTCTGCCGGAGCGGTGGCACCAGCGCCTTCTGGTTGGCAAGCACGCTCTCCTGCTGGGCGACGTCGAGGTCGGTGCCGGTGCCGGCCTTGCGCCGCTCCTTGATGGCATCGAGGATGCGCTGGGCGCTGGCGATGTTGCTTTGCGCGGTCCGCAGGCGGTCCTGCGAGGCCAGGACCTGGAAATAGGCGTTGGCGACGCTGGCGAGTGTGGTCAGCGCCACGACGTCGCGATCGAAGCGATTGGCGTGGGCGGTCTCTTCGGCCGACTGGAGGGCGTCGCGATTCTGGCCCCAGAAATCGAGCTGGTAGCTCGCGCTGAGCGATGCCGAGTAGTTGACGACCTCGCGGCCGCCATTGGTCAGACCGGAGGACGAGGAGCCGGAGGTGCGCGAATAGGTCTCCGATCCCGAGCCGGACAGGCTCGGCAGCAGGGCTGCGCCGGCCTGACGCGCCTGGGCATCGGCCTCGAAGATGCGCGAGACGGCGGCGGCGATGTCCAGGTTGACGGTCTGCGCCTCTTCCATCAATTGCGTCAGCTCGGCCGATCGGAAGCCGCGCCACCAGTCGAGCGGCGGCGGTGCATCAGGCTTTCCGGCGTATTTATATTGGCTGGGCACGTCGAGTGCCGGATCGGGCAAATCCTGCGTCAGCACGCAGCCGGCGGAGCTCAGTGCCAGGCCAAGCGCCACCACCCGGCTCGCTGCGCCCAGCAGCCGGGGTCGAGGACCGTACGATCGCCGGACGGCGACCATCGGGAATCTTCGGGTCACATCCACCCCCTGCCGGGCAGACGCAACTGCCACCGCGCGGTCGGATTAACCGATTCGCGGCGCGTCAGTTGGGGCGTGGTCTCCGTTTCGTTCACGTGATGCTTTCCTGGAACCGTGCCGCATATTAGCGGGGCGTGACCGGTGCGGACAGTCCCGCAGCTGCGAAGCCCGCCCCGCAAACAGGCTTCACGAAGTCGCGAAACGCGCAGATTGTGCCTATTTCTACAGGGCTTTCTGCATTTCGAAGTGCTCCCCGGCAGGCGGCAAGCTTACCAACATTTCATGTGATATTGTCGCCACAGCAGGGTCGGGGCGGGTACAGAGTAGCTCACTCCACTGAAACTTGCGCCGCAGCGCACCGTAGCTCGTCCGACACCAAGCGGCAGGGGCATTACACATGCGCATCGCGGTCATCGGAACGGGCATTGCCGGCAACGCGGCGGCCTGGACGCTCTCACGACGCTACCCGGTGACGGTCTATGAGCGCGAGCTGCGCGCCGGCGGGCACAGCCACACCGTCACGGTCGATTATGGCGGCACGCCGATCGCCGTCGATACCGGCTTCATCGTCTACAACGAGCTCAATTATCCCGACCTGACCGCGATGTTCGCCCATCTCGGCATCGAGACGGTGGAGAGCTGCATGAGCTTTGCCGTATCCGCCGACAGCGGGCGATTCGAGTGGCGCGGGGGCGGCAACGACTGGTGGTCGACGGGTGCAGGACTCTTCGCCCAGCCCGGCAATCTGCTTTCGCCGTCCTATCTCCGGATGCTCGCCGACATTGTGAAGTTCAACCGGCAAAGCGTTGCCGACTACCATGCCGGGCGCCTCGCCGGGTTGACGCTGGGCGATTATTTCGCGCAACGCCATTTCTCGCAGCGGCTGCTGGCCGACTACCTCGCTCCGATGGGGGCCGCGATCTGGTCCACCCCGGCCGATGAGATGCTCGACTTTCCCGCCGAGAATTTCGTCGCCTTCTTCGACAATCATCGCCTGCTGCATCACGACCGCCCGGTCTGGCGCACCGTCAAGGACGGCTGCCGGCGTTATGTCGAGAAGTTGACGGCGACCTACGCGGACATCCGGCTTGGCTGCGCCGTCACCGCTATCGAGCGCACCGCACACGGTGTCATCGTCCATGACAGCCACGGCCGGCACGACAGCTTTGACCACGTGGTGATCGCTGCCCATAGCGACCAGGCGCTCGCCATGCTGTCCGATGCCGACGCGGACGAGCGCCACATCCTCGGCGCGATCGGCTATGCGCCGAACACGGTCTATCTGCATCGCGACATCAGGCTGATGCCCAAGCGGAAGCGCGCCTGGGCGTCCTGGAATTTCCTGCGCTGGCAGCGCGAGGACACGATCGCCAATAACGTCGCCGTGACCTATTGGATGAATCGGCTTCAGGGGATCGATCGCGACAAGCCGCTGTTCGTCAGCCTCAACCCGCCCTTCGCGCCGGCGCCGGAGCTCACTTTCGGCAAACATGTCTGCGAGCATCCGCAGTATAATGCCGAAGCCTTCGCCGCCCAGAAGCGGCTCGGCGAGATCCAGGGACGCCGGCATACCTGGTTCTGCGGCGCATGGACCGGCTATGGCTTTCACGAGGACGGCCTGCGTTCGGGCCTTCGCGTCGCCGAGGCGCTTGGCGTGGTCGCCCCCTGGCGCGAGGTGCCGGTCGAGCTGGCGCAAGCCGCGGAGTAGCGCGATGGCGACAGAGACCGCCCTGCCCGCAAAGGACGCCGCATCGCTCTATGTCGGCGATGTCATGCATGCGCGGTTGAAGCCGATCGGCCACCGCTTCAGCTATCGCGTCATGAGCCTCCTGATCGATCTCGACCGGCTCGAGGAAGCAGGCCGGCAATCGGCCCTCTTCGGGGTCAATCGCGCAGGCCTCTACAGCTTCCACGAGGCCGATCACGGCGAGCGCGACGGTTCCTCCTTGCGCGCCTATGCCCAGCGCTGCGCAGTGCGGCACGATGTCGATCTCACCGGCGGCCGCGTGATGCTGCTCTGCTATCCCCGCCTGCTCGGCTACGGCTTCAATCCGCTGTCGGTGTATTTTTGCTACCGCGCAGGCGGCGAACTCGCGCTCGTCATCTACGAGGTGCGTAACACCTTTGGCGAGATCCATCCTTATGTCCTGCCGGTCGTATCAGGCGAGATGAGCGCCGCCGGCCTGCGGCAGCAGCAGGACAAGCAGTTCCAAGTCTCACCCTTCATCGATATGGAGACGCGCTATCATTTCCGCCTCCGTCCGCCGTCCGACACCGTCCGCCTGCGTATCCTCGAAACCGACCGGGACGGCCCACTGCTCGCGGCGACCTTCAGCGGCCGCCGCCGCGCGCTGACATCGCGCGCGTTGGTGCGGTCATTGGTTGCGCTGCCGCTCGTGCCCCTCAAGGTGATGGCGGCGATCCATTGGGAAGCCTTGCGGCTCTGGTTCAAGGGCGCGCGGCTGATACCACGACCGAATGTCCCAGGGCGGCCCGCCGACGGACCTGCCGTTCAACCCCCCTTGCAAACCCCCTTGCAAACCGGCCTGCAAACCCGCTTGGCGCCAGCCGAAACGCGCGCTTATACTATACGTCGCTGACTGCCTGTGGGGGCGCTCTCGGGTCCAGCGAGAACCGGGACCGGCGCGGCCCCCTGAGCGGTCGGACAGTGCCAGTTCAGGTGATGCCGATGTCGAACGCGATTCCGGTCACCCCCGACAATGTCGAGACGGTCCTCGCCGACCTGCCACGGCTGGTTCGCCTCGCGCTCGCCTTCGGCTCACGCCTGAGGCGCGGGACGCTCGACGTGATCCTGCCCGACGGCCGCGTCATCCGGCTCGGCGGCCTCGAGCCGGGCCCAAATGCGGTGATGGGGTTGCACAATTACGGTTTTGCGTCGCGCCTCATCAATGCCGGCGATATCGGAATTGCGGAAGCCTATCTCGCCGGCGATTGGGATACGCCCGATCTCACTCAGTTCCTCTATCTCTTCTGCGTCAACCACGACCTGATCCAGGCCATGCTCCGCGACAAGCCTCTGATGCGCTTCGTCCAGGTGGTCCAGCACTGGTTCAACCGCAACACCAGGCGACAGGCGCGGCGGAACATCCATGCGCATTACGACATCGGCAACGCCTTCTATTCGGCCTGGCTCGATCCGAGCATGACCTATTCCTCGGCGCTGTTCGAAGAGAACACCACCGATCTCACGGCGGCCCAGACCAACAAATACCGCCGCCTCGCCGAAGCCATCGATCTGAAGCCTGGACAGAAGCTGCTCGAGATCGGCTGCGGCTGGGGCGGATTTGCCGAATACGCGGCCAAGAATTTTGGCACGCGTGTTGTCGGGCTGACGATCTCGACCGAGCAGCGCGACTTTGCGCAGAAGCGCATCCAGGACGCCGGGCTCGCCGAGAAGGTCGAGATCCGCCTTCAGGACTACCGCGATGAGCGCGACCGGTATGACCGCATCGCCTCGATCGAGATGATCGAGGCGGTCGGCGAGCAGTTCTGGCCGAAATATTTCGCGCAACTGCGTGATCGCCTGCTGCCGGGCGGCCTTGCCGGCATTCAGGCCATCACCATCCAGGACGGGCTGTTTCAGACCTATCGGCGCGAGGTCGACTTCATCCAGCGCTACGTGTTTCCCGGCGGCATGCTGCCCTCGCCCGCCGTGCTCAAGTCGCTGGGGGAGACGTTTGGCGTGCCTGTCATCCGGGAGCGCATCTTTGGGCAAGATTATGCCAAGACGCTTGCCACCTGGCGAAATAACTTCCGCAGCGCCTGGCCGAACCTCGTGCCGCTCGGCTTCGACGATCGGTTCCGGCGTCTTTGGGAGTACTACCTCTCCTATTGTGAGGCAGGTTTCCTCTCCGGGAATATCGACGTCCGGCAGGTCGTCTTCGCAAAGCAGCATTAAGACTTTGCGCCCTCGCCTTGTGTGGCCGCAGACCCTACTTTAGGGTTTCGTCCAATTCACAGAAACAGCCGGTAATTGCCTGACATGACCATCAATAACGACGTTGTCGAAGCCATCGGCAACACCCCCCTCATCAAGCTCAAGCGTGCGTCCGAACAGACCGGCTGCACCATTCTCGGCAAGGCCGAATTCATGAACCCGGGCCAGTCGGTGAAAGACCGCGCCGGCAAATGGATGATTTTGGAGGCCGAGAAGCGCGGTGAGCTGAAACCGGGCGGCCTCGTGGTCGAGGCAACCGCCGGCAACACCGGCATTGGCCTTGCCGTCGTGGCGAGCGCGCGCGGCTACCGCACCCTGATCGTAATCCCGGAGACCCAGAGCCAGGAGAAGAAGGATTTCCTGAAGCTATGCGGCGCCGAGCTCGTCGAGGTGCCGGCGCTGCCTTACGCCAATCCCAACAGCTACCAGCATGTCGGCCGCAGGCTCGCGGACGAGCTGCGCAAGAGCGAGCCGAACGGCGTGCTGTTCGCCGACCAGTGGAACAACCTCGATAATGCCAAGGCGCATTTCGAATCCACCGGCCCCGAGATCTGGGAGCAGACCGGCGGCAAGGTCGACGGCTTCGCCTGCTCGGTCGGCAGCGGAGGCACGCTCGCCGGCGTCAGCCGCTATCTGAAGGACAAGAACAAGAATGTCACTATCGCCTGCGCCGATCCGCATGGTGCGGGAATGTACGAGTATTTCCGGACCGGCGATGCCAAGGCGACGCCTGGCGGCTCAATCACCGAGGGCATTGGGCTCAACCGCGCGACCGCGATCGTGGAGACCGCGAAGGTCGATGATGCCTTCCTCATTCCCGACGAGGAAGCAGTCAACCTGATCTACGATCTGCTCCAGCACGAGGGCCTGTGCCTCGGCGGCTCGACGGGCGTCAACATCGCCGGCGCCATTCGTCTTGCGAAGAAGCTCGGCCCCGGCAAGACCATCGTCACCGTGCTCGCCGATTCCGGCAGCCGCTACCAGTCGAAGCTTTTCAATTCGGACTTCATGCGCGCCAAGAATCTACCGGTGCCGACCTGGCTGGAGAAGCGCAGCAACATCAAGCCGCCGTTTGTCTAAGGCGAGCGAACAGGGAGTAGCGAATAGCGAGTAGAAATCCCCATTCGCTACTCGCCATTCACATTCGCGCCTACCGCAAGATCTGGCTCAGAAACAGCTGTGAGCGCGCGTGCTGCGGGTGGGCGAAGAATTCCTGCGGCGTGTTGGATTCGATGATCTGACCGGCGTCCATGAACACGACGCGGTTGGCGACTTCCTTCGCAAAGCCCATCTCGTGGGTGACGACCAACATGGTCATGCCCTCCTTGGCGAGGTCGACCATGGTGTCGAGGACTTCCTTGACCATCTCAGGGTCGAGCGCCGAGGTCGGCTCGTCGAACAGCATCACCTTTGGATTCATGGTGAGCGCCCGCGCGATCGCGACGCGCTGCTGCTGGCCGCCGGACATCTGGCCCGGAAACTTGTTGGCCTGGTGCGGGATTTTCACGCGCTCCAGGAATTTCATCGCGGTCGCCTCGGCATCCTTCTTCGGGATGTTGCGCACCCAGATCGGCGCCAGCGTGCAATTGTCGAGCACTGTGAGGTGCGGGAACAGGTTGAAGCTCTGGAACACCATGCCGACCTCGCGCCGCACCGCGTCGATGTGCTTCAGGTTCGGCCCGAGCTCGATACCGTCGACGACGATCTCGCCTTCCTGGAACTCCTCCAGCGCATTGATGCAGCGGATCAGCGTCGACTTGCCCGAACCCGAGGGGCCGCAGATCACGATGCGCTCGCCCTTCTCGACCTCGAGATCAATGTCGCGCAGGACGTGAAAGTCGCCGTACCATTTGTTGAGGCCGGAAATCTTGACGATCGGGCTAGTGGACATGGTGACCCTGTTCAGTTGCGGCGATGGACGTTGAGACGCTTCTCGACGAAAAGCGAGTAGCGCGACATTCCAAAGCAGAAGATGAAGTAGATGATCCCGGCGAAGGCAAAGCCGGTGAACGCCGTCGACGGCGTCGACCAGACGGGATCGGAGAATGACGCCCGCAGCGAGCCGAGCAGGTCGAACAGCGCCACGATCGAGACCAGCGAGGTGTCCTTGAACAGCGAGATGAAGCTGTTGACGAGGTTCGGAATGACGTGACGCAGCGCCTGCGGCAGCACGATCAGCGAGGTGGTCTTCCACCATGACAGGCCGAGCGCAGAGGCGGCCTCCCCCTGCCCGCGCGGTATCGCAGCAAGGCCGCCACGGACGTTCTCGGCCTGATAGGCGCCAGTAAACAGCGCAATCCCGATCAGCGCGCGCATGAGACCATCGACGCTGAAATTGCCCGGCAGGAACAAGGGCAGCATGTAGGTGGCAAAGAACAGCACTGTGATCAGCGGCACGCCGCGCCAGAACTCGATGAAGGCGATCGAGAATATCCGGATCAAGGGAATCGTGGAGCGTCGCCCGAGCGCCAGCGCAATCCCGATCGGCATGGAGGTGACGATGCCGGTCACCGAGACCACCAACGTCACCAGAAGGCCGCCCCAGAGATTCGTGGTGACGATCGGCAGGCCGCCGTGATCGAGCCCCATCAGCTTGATCACGATCGCAATGCCGATGAAGGTCGCGATGCTCGATGCGAGGGCGCGCCAGCCGGTGCGCATTCCGCCGCCGAGGTAGAACAGGATCAGTGAGATGACGATGGTCGTGATCGCGAAATCGATCCAGATGGATTGGCCACCGGCCTGGAGCTGACCGCGCAGCCAGGTCAGCGGAAAGATCAGCCACTGGATCGCGGTGCCGACCAGCACGATGAAATTGCCGATGACCCATAGAAGCGGTCCGATGGCCGAGCTCTTGCTGAGACCGACCAGCCCCTGGCCGGCGCCGATGACGCTGTCGTCGAACAGTTGCAGCAGGCCCGCGGTCCAGCTCAGGCCGAAACCGTTGATGCCGCCGCCGTGCAGCAGGAAGAATGCAATCACCGGGAAGGCAAAGAAGAACAGGCCGGAGTTGAGTCCTTTCGCCGGCAGGCGCGGAATGAGCAGTGGGAGCAACAGCACCGCCGCCAGAATGAAGGTCAGATTGACCCGCCAACGTTCAGCCTCGGGATAGAAGCCGTAGATGAGTTGCGGAAGCTTCGCCTGGATATAGGGCCAGCAGGCGCCAACAACGAATCCGGCTTTTTCAGGCAGGCAGGCCGTTCGATCCGTACCGGTCCAGACGGCGTCGACCAGCAGGAATTTGAGGGCGGGAATGACGGTGTACCAGAGCAGCAATGCCCCGAGGATCGTCAAGAGAATGTTGGTCGGCGAGTTCAACAGACGCGTGCGCACCAGACCGATGAAGCCGGTGGTCCTCACCGGAGCAGGACGCTCGGCAACCAGATCCTGGCGAACGAAGGATGACGCGGTGATGTCCGTCATGCTCCCAGGCTCCGGTTGATGCGCCAGCCATAGACGCTCATGACGGCGCTGGTGAGGAGCGAGATCAGGAGATAGACGGCCATCGTCATGGCGATGATCTCGATCGCCTGCCCGGTCTGGCTCAGCGACGTGCCGGCGAACACGGAAACCAGGTCCGGATAGCCGATGCCGACCGCCAGCGAGGAGTTCTTGGTGAGGTTGAGGTACTGGTTGGTCAGCGGCGGGACGATGACGCGCATGGCCTGCGGCACGACGATCAGCCGCAGCGTGGCGCCACGGCTCAAGCCCAGCGAGGACCCCGCCTCCATCTGTCCCTTGTGCACGGACAGGATGCCCGCGCGCACGATCTCGGCGATGAAGGCCGCCGTATAGGTCGACAGCGCCACTGCCAGCGCCACGAATTCCGGGATGATCCGCGAGCCGCCGGCGAAATTGAAGCCCTTGAGCTGCGGCAGCTCGAAGGTGAAGGGCAACCCGAATATCAGCGTCGTGACGAGCGGGAGCCCGAACAAAAGGCCCAGCACGTAAGGCCAGATGCGGATCATGTGACCGTACTGATACAGCGCCCGCCGCGCATAGATCCGCAGCGCCAGCGAAGCGACGATACCGAACGTCAGCACCGCCAGGAACGGCGCGAATCCGCTCTCCCCGATCGGGCTGGGGATGACCAATCCGCGATTGCTGATGAAAGCGATGCCCAGCAGCGAGATGCTCTGCCGCGGGTTGGGCAAGGCTGCAAGCACCGCGAGGTACCAGAACAAAAGCTGGAACAGCAGCGGCAGGTTGCGGATGACCTCGACATAGATCTCGCCGACGCGCGACAACAGCCAATTGGGCGAGAGCCGGCACAACGCGATGATGAAGCCGATCACGGTGGCAAAGACGATGCCGACCACCGAGACCACCAGCGTGTTCAGGAGTCCGACCACGAACACGCGCAGAAAGGTGTCGGAGCCCGTGTAGGGGATCAGGCTCTGATTGACGTCAAAGCCCGCATTATTCCTCAGGAATCCGAAACCGGCCGCAATATGCTGGTTTGCCAGGTTGGTGCGGGCGTTGGAGATGATCTCAAAGGCTATCCAGCCCAGGATCGCGGCGAAGGCAAGCTGGACGGCGACGCCGTTCCAGCCAGCCTTACCCCCGAGAGCGCGCCGAAGCTTCAGCGCGATCTGCGGCGGTGGTTTACGGGCCTCAGTGCTCATCGCCGCAAGCCGTGGGCTTGGCCAATCAGCGGATCGGCGGCGCGTACTGGAGACCGCCCTTGTTCCAGAGGCCGTTGAGGCCGCGGGCGATACCGAGCGGTGAGCCGGCGCCGACGTTGCGGTCGAACACCTCGCCGTAATTGCCGACCAGCTTCACGATCCGGACCACCCAGTCCTTGGTCAGGCCGAGCTGCTCGCCGAAATTGCCGTCGCTGCCGAGGACGCGCTTCAATTCCGGATTGTCCGACTTCGCCTTCTCCTCGACGTTCTTCGAGGTGACGCCGAGCTCTTCGGCCGTGACCATCGCGAACAGGGTCCATTTCACGATGTCGAACCACTGATCGTCGCCGTGGCGCACCATCGGGCCGAGCGGCTCCTTGGAGATGATCTCCGGCAGCACCATGTGGTCGTTGGGATTGGCGAGCTTCAGGCGGTTGGCGTAGAGGCCCGACTGGTCCGTGGTGAAGACGTCGCAGCGCCCGGATTCGTAGGCCTTGACCGTCTCGTCATTGGTGGCGAACGCGATCACCTCGTACTTCATGTTGTTGGCCTTGAAGTAGTCGGCGAGATTCTGCTCGGTGGTGGTACCGGTCTGGACGCAGACCGAGGCGCTGTTGAGTTCCAGCGCCGAATTCACCTTGAGCGACTTCTTCACCATGAAGCCCTGGCCGTCATAGTAGTTCACGCCGGCGAAATTGGCGCCGAGCGAGGTATCGCGCGAGATCGTCCAGGTGGTGTTGCGCGAGAGCAGATCGATCTCTCCGGATTGGAGCGCAGTGAACCGGTCCTTGGCGGACGTCGGCACGTATTTGACTTTCGTCGCATCGTTGAATATGGCCGCCGCGACCGCGCGGCAGAGGTCGACGTCGAGGCCGGTCCAGTTGCCCTTGTCGTCCGGCGACGAGAAGCCCGGCAAGCCCTGGCTGACGCCGCAGGACAGCATGCCCCTGTCCTTGATGGTCTTGAGCGTTTGAGCATGGGCGGCCGAGGCGGACAGGCCGGCGGCAAGAGCAAGGGTGAGAACCAGAGTTACGCGTTTCATGGGCTGAAGCCTTTCAAGGGCGTCGCGTTGGGGGCGACGCGCGGTCGTCTCTAAGGGCGTATGGGAACGTTCGTCGAACATCCTTCGCTGAACGTCTTTCGCTGAACATCGTGCAAGCTGTGGGCCAACCCCGTTGATCCCCTGCCTAAGACCTTTGGACGCCTGGCTGTCAGGCATGGTCCCTCACGCGGTGGATCGAAGGTCGCGGCAAGCCCCTCAACATGCAGCGACAGAATAGCACCTGCGCATCACAGAACGACTGGCGTGCCGGGTCAAGGGGTTGACGGGACTCTTCTGTGATCTGTTATTACCAGTTGCGGTCGATCCGCCGTCCGGCGCGGGGACTTTCCGCGCCGACAATCCCAGTTTTGAAAGCACACGCATGGATTCATCTGCGGGCGCAAAGCCCTTCTCGCAACATCCCGACACCCGGCTGGTGACCTCCGGCCGCGACACCAAGGCGCAGAAGGGTTTTGTCAATCCGCCGGTCGTACACGGTTCGACCGTGCTCTACCCGACCGCCGCGGACCTGCACGCCCATCGCGGCGAGTTCCAGTATGGCCGCCACGGCACCCCCACCACCAAAGCGCTCCAGGAGACGCTGATGGCGCTGGAGGGACCGAACTGCGCCGGCGTCGGCATCGCGCCGTCGGGCCTCGCTGCGATCACCACCACCCTGCTCGCGGTGCTGAAGACGGGCGATCATCTGCTCGTCTGCGACAACGTCTATCGGCCCTCCCGTAATTTCTGCAACGGCCTGCTCGTGCGCTACGGCGTCGAAACCACCTATTTCGATCCGCTGATCGGCGCAGGCATCGAGGCGCTGTTCAAGCCCAACACGCGCGCAGTGCTGGTGGAAGCGCCGGGCTCGCAGTCCTTCGAGATGCCTGACATTCGCGCGATCGCCGAGGTCGCGCATGCCCGCGACGCGCTCGTCATCGACGACAACACCTGGGCGACGCCGCTCTATCATCGCTCGCTCGACCAGGGCGTCGACATCAGCATGCAGGCCGCGACCAAATATATCGGCGGCCACTCCGACATCATGTTCGGCACCATCTCCGCCAATGCCAGAGCCTGGCCGCTCGTGACCGAAGCCATCCGCCTGCTCGGCGTCTGCGCCGGTCCCGACGACGTCTTCCTCGCGCTGCGTGGTATGCGCACGCTGTCGGTACGGCTGGCGCAGCATTATCGCTCGGGGCTTGAGATCGCGCGCTGGCTAGCCACGCGGCCCGAGGTCGCGCGCGTGCTCCATCCCGCGCTCGAGACCGATCCCGGCCACGCGATCTGGAAGCGCGACTTCACCGGCGCCTCGGGCCTGTTCAGCCTCGTCTTGAGGCCCGCGCCGCAGAAAGCCGTCGATGCCATGCTCGATAGCCTCAAGCTGTTCGGCATGGGCTATTCATGGGGCGGCTTCGAGAGCCTTGCCATTCCCTTCGACTGCGACGCTTATCGCACGGCAACGAAGTGGGCGCCGGGCGGTCCGACGCTGCGTCTGCATATCGGGCTCGAGAGCGTTGAGGACCTCAAGGCCGATCTCGATCGCGGCTTTGCTGCCTTCAAAGCGGCAATGTGAGCCTCCGCATTGGGCATCGCGCTCAACAAACGCGCCGCAACGAAGGTGGGCGCACCAAAGGATCAGCGGTCCTGCGTCTTCGGGGCGCTGCCGCGGTTCTTCCAGATCAACATGATGTTGCGAATATAGATCACGGTCGCGAGCGCCTGTCCGAGGATGATGACCGGCTCGCGCTTCACGACACCATAGACCAGCGTCATCAGCCCGCCGCCCATGGAGCAGAACCAGAAGGCCATCGGCACCACGCTGTTTCCGGCACGTTCGCTCGCGATCCATTGCACGAGAAAGCGCGCCGTGAAGAACAGCTGCGCGACCAGGCCGAAAGCGAGCCAGAAGTCGAACTTGGCGACGAAGACGTCGTAGAGATAGTTGCTCAGCGCCTGGCCGTATTGGATGATCATGCCTTCACCTCAGTCACATCTGGTGTCGGCTTCTTGCGGCGGATCAACCACCATACACCGGCAAGATCCATGATCCCGATCCATAGCCGGTCGAAGAAGCCGTAGTTTGAAACGCCGGCGCGGCGCGGCCGGTCGATCACGTCGACATAGGCGATCTCGAAACCCTCCCGGCGCACCAACGCCGGCAGGAAGCGATGCAGCCCGTCGAAATAGGGCAGCATCAAAAACACCTCGCGGCGAAAGGCCTTCAGACCGCACCCGGTGTCGCGCGTGCCATCCTTCAGGATCGTGCCGCGCACGCCGTTGGCGATGCGCGACTGCAACTTCTTGAAGCCGGTGTCCTTGCGCCCGACCCGCTGGCCGGCGACGAGGCCGATGCCCTCGCTTTTCTCGACCGCTGCGATGAGGTCCGGCAGAAAGGCCGGATTGTTCTGGCCGTCGCCGTCGAGCGTGGCCACGATCGCGCCGCGCGCCGCGCGCACGCCGCTGCGCACGGCCGCCGACTGTCCGGTCGACCTGGCATGGCGGAGCTGACGCAGATTGCCCCGTTGCTTCATGATGGCCGACAGCCGCTCGCCGGTTGCATCCGTCGAGCCGTCATTGACGTAGACGATCTCATAGGCCCAGCGGCCATCGAGCGCAGCGCCGATCTCCTCGATCAGAGGCGCGATATTGTCCGCCTCATTGCGCACGGGGACGACGATGGAAACCGAGGGCTGGAACGACAAATCGATGCTCGTGGTTGGAATGGGCCCGCGGCGGGAACCGGTCCGGTCGGCAGGCAGCCGCTTTTATGGGGCGGATGCCCCGCGGGCAACCCTTTTGAGGCGTGCGAACACCGGCCCGGGAAGCGCCACGATCGCCCCGTCGCTGCGGATGGCGAAGCCGAGCCGCCGTGCCGCAAACCAGTAGCGCATCGCCATGGCGCCGACGATGCCGACCAGGGCGCCGGCCACGACGTCACTCGGATGATGGGCGAGCAGCACCAGCCGCGTCAGCGCGATCACGATGGCGTAGGTGAACATGAACACGCGCAGCCGCGGCCAGAGCGCGCCCACCGCAAACGCCAGCGCGAACGCCGTCACCGCATGCGCGGACGGCAGGCTGTAATGGGCCTCGGTCCCGTTGAACGGAATGAAGTTGAAGGGATCGGCCTTGCCGCCGACGAAGGGCCGGCCGCGGCCGATGACGAATTTGAGGATTTCGGCGACCAGCACCGAGAACAGCACGGACAAGAAGATGAATTGCAGCCGCGTGCCGAAGCCGAGCAGCAGCGCCCGCGAGGTGCCGTGCCGGCCTGCCGCAATCAGCGCTACCGTCACGAGCGCGGCGGCGAGCGCCGTCAGCACATACTCGTCCTTGCCGAAATCGGTGAGGATTTTGATTGGCCACAGGCCGGGCGTGCCGCGCGCCGGCATCATCTGGATCTCGCTCATATCGAACGCGAGCATCAGCGCGATGATCACGGCCGCGCCGGCAGCACTCAGCCAGAGTGAATGGCGCGCCAGCCGGCGCGCCGCCTCCGCGCGCCGCGAATGCGAGGGCGCGCGCACGAGCTGTGTCAGCGCGCGGCCGGACAGCAGCAGCAACTGCGCGCCATAGCCGGAGCGATGTGCGACGTCGGCCGGCATCTTACTCGGACCCTTCCGAGCGGTAGATTGCGATCGAGATCGCGCGCCCTTGCGAGAAGTTGTAGCCGTCGATGCGCGAACCGACGCGGTAACGCAGCCCGATCGCCTCGGCACGCTGGACGAAGCTGCGCTCAGAACGCTGCTCGATGAACGCAAAGCGGCAGCTTCCCTGGCTGAGGAAGTCGGCAGCACCCGAGCCATCGGTCAGTAGTGTCGACGTCCCCGTCAGGAAGACCAGGCTCGGCTCGTGATAGCCCGCGGAAGCCGCCTTCGGAGCAACGCAGCGCACGTTGCGCAATGCGCGCGCGATCTCGACGCTCGGAAACAGCGGCGTCAGCGACGGCAGAACCAGGCCGTAGACCACGACCGCCAGCATCAGCGCCGCAACCAGCGCGTTGAGCAGCGAGCGTTCGGCGCGGTTGTTGTCATAGAGCCACCAGGCGAACAGGCCGAAGATCAGCGACGCCGCGATGAACGGCCACGCGGCGAAAGCCGGCTGGCGCGTGAGCATCACGGCACCAACCACGGCGATGATCGAGCCAGCCGCAGGGATAGCGAACCACCAGGCCGAGCCGCGCGCCAGCCATGAGCGCGACAGCACGCGACGCTCCACGGCACCGGCCGTGAGGATAGCGATCGCCGGATACAACGGCAGCACGTAATGCGGCAGCTTGGTCAGCACCGCCTCGAACACGATCCAGGACGGGATCAGCCACGCCAGCAGATATTGCGCGCCGGGCTCGCGCCGTGCCCGCCACACCGCCGGCGCCGCCATCGCGGCGAGCGGTGCGCCGGGCCAGAAGGTGATCCAGAACAGCGCAAGATAGACACCCGGAGGCGCGCCGTGGGATTCCTGCGCACCGAGCTTGCTCAGCATGTCGCCACCGACGGAATCGGCGAAGAAGGCATCGCCCGCGCGCCAGAAGATCGCGATGAACCAGGGCAGCACCAGCACCAGCACCCACATCAGGCCCCAGAGCGGGCGCAGCCGCCATAGCCAGGAGGCGTCGCGGTCCTGGATCGCCAGCACGATGATGGTGAGCGCGGCGAACATCAGGATCAGCGGCCCCTTGATCAGGATGCCGACGGCGATCGCGGTCCAGAAGATCGCGGGATAGCTCCACCGCGGATGCGCCTCGTCCTCGCCGCGCTGCCAGGCGAGATAAACCCGCCCCATCGCGCCCATGGCCGCAACCACGGTGAAGAGCAGCACCGCATCGGTCTTGGCAAGCCGCGCCTCGACACCGAGCAGGACGGATGCGCACATCACCAGCGCCGCAAGCACGGCGGCGCGGCGCGTGACGAAGCCGAGCGCGGTCCAATAGGTCATCAGCACGGCACCGATCGCGCCGACCAGCGACGGCAACCGGTAGACCCAGATGCGCAATTGGGCGCGTGGCAGGCCGAGCGCGGACGCGGTATGAACGGCGGCCGATTGCAGCCAGTAGATGCCGACCGGCTTCTTGTAGCGGACGTCGTCCTGGAAGCGGATGTCGACGTAATCGCCGGTCTCGACCATCTGCTTGGTCGCCTGCGCAAAGCGCGCCTCGTCGCGGTCGACGGGTGGAATCGTGAAGAAGCCGGGCAACAGCAGAAGCAGCGCACACACGAGCAGGAAGCCGATTGCGCGGGCGTGGCTGCCGGTGGCGGCATCGATCACGCGCACGAACCGGTTGCCCGGATTTACGGGGGTTTTCGGCTCGCGCGGCTCTCCGAAACGGGGGCGGGCATAGGTCTCGACCATTGGTTCCGCATACGCTGAAACCGCCACCCCTACAACCGCTTAAGCCGGGATCATTGAATTCGAATGACGACTGTGTCGGCGGCGCCAGTGGCATCGATCACGGTCAGCCGCGCAAAGCCCGGCCCGGGCGGATCGATCAGGCGCTGGCGCCGTCCGTCGATCTCGCCGAGCGCGGTTCCGTTGACCAGAATGGTCATGGGCAGCACGCCGCCGGCGACCTTCACGGGCATGGCGGCCGCCTCCACGCCGGCCGAGCGGTCGACGTCGATCCGGGAGCCGTTCAGGGGGAACTGGATGTGGGGAGCCTGCTCACCACCGGTGCGGACGAGTTCCCCGACGGGGCGGAACCGCCTCAGGGGTAACGGCAGCTTGGCGTTGCTGGCGACCAGGGTTCCCTTCGGCGGCTTGGGCAGCGGAACCGGCAACTTCCCGCTCCGGGCGAAGGCGTCGAACAGGATGGGCGCCGCGGCCGTGCGGCCGATCAGGCCTGGAACCGGCGCGCCGTCGGGACGGCCGACCCAGACGGCGATGGTCATGCGGCCGTCGAAGCCGACCGACCAGGCGTCGCGATAGCCGTAGGAGGTTCCGGTCTTGAAGGCGATACGATTGTGGGCGGCGTTTTCGGGTGGCGGCGTACCCAGGAGCACGTTGCCGACTTGCCAGGCCGCCACCTGGTCGAGCAGCCGCAGCGGCTCGCGTGCGTCCCTGTCGGTCATGACCTCGCGCAGCGGGCGCGTGGTTCCGAGCCTGGCGAGACCCGAATAGAGCTGCGCAAGGTCCTGGAGCGTGACACCCACACCGCCGAGGCCCATGGCGAGCCCCGGCGCTTCGTCCTTGGGCAGCACCAGGTTCCCGCCGGCCTGCCGCAGCCGCGAGGCCAGGCGGCTGGAGCCGACACGGTCGAGCAGCACGATCGCCGGCACGTTGAGCGACAATTGCAGCGCCTTCTTCACCGGCACCGTGCCCTGGAACGTCATGTCGAAATTCTCAGGCGCATAGGAGCCGAAGCGGACCGGGCGATCGTCGATCAGACTGTCGGGGTGGACGAAGCCGTCCTCGAAAGCGAGGCCGTAGATGAACGGCTTCAGCGTCGAGCCCGGCGAGCGCAGCGCGCGGGTCATGTCGACCTGCCCTGCCCGGCTCTCGTCGAAATAATCGGCGGAACCGACGCGCGCCAGCACGTCGCCGCTCTCATTATCGACGACGATGATGCCGACCGAGATGTTCGCACCCAGCGCAATGGCGCGGTCGCGCGCGAGCGGCTCCAGCACCTTCTGGAGATTGGCGTCCAGCGTCAGCTTGATGACCGGCGTGTCCTTGATCGTCGCGAGCGCGGTATCGGATGCATGCGGCGCCAGGACCGGCATCGGCTTGCGCAGCTTCGGCACGGGCACGGCCTTCGCCTGCCTGGCGTCGTCAGCGCTGATCTGATGCTCTTCGACCATACGGTCCAGCACGCGGTCGCGCGCGATGCGCGCCGCCTCGGGATAGCGGTCGAGCCGGCGCGTTTCCGGCGATTGCGGCAATGCGACCAGAAGCGCGGCTTCAGCGAGCGACAGCCGCTTCGGCTCCTTGCCGAGATAGGCGATGGACGCTGCGCGAATGCCCTCGAGATTGCCACCATAGGGCGCCAGCGTGAGATAGAGATCTAGGATCTGCTCCTTGCTCAAGCCGCGCTCCAGCTCGATCGCGCGCACGATCTGCCGAAGCTTTGCATAGAGCGAGCGCTGCCGCCGCGGCTCCATCAGCCGCGCGAGCTGCATCGTGATGGTCGAGCCGCCCGAAACGATATGGCCGCGCGTCGCAAGCTGGATCGCGGCGCGCCCGAGCGCGAGCGGATCGACGCCGTCATGCGCGTAGAAGCGCTGGTCTTCATAGGCGAGCAGCAGTTTTACGTAAGTCGGATCGATGTTGGCCTTGGCATCGACCGGCAACCGCCAGCGCCCGTCGGCCATCGCATAGGCACGCAGCAGCTTGCCGTTGCGGTCGACGATGGTGGTGGAGACTGCGCGGGATTCGTCGAGTGGGAGAGGACCGAGGGAGATCACCCAGGCGACGAAGGCGCAGATGGTGAGGATGAAGGCAAAAGCACAGGCCGAGAGGATGCGAAAGGCGCGTTGCCCTCTCCTTCCGTCATGGCCGGGCTTGACCCGGCCATCCACGTCGCCACCCACGGCACGCGTGGCCGTGGATGCCCGGGTCATCTGCGCGAAGACGCGCTTCGCGCTTTTGCCCGGGCATGACGACTGTATGTGTGGCTCCGCTTCGCTCATAAGACCTAGCTCAGGTTTCGAGCCATTCTACTTCGCCGCCCGCACCTCGACCGCCCCCGTCCCCGTGCGGCCGTAGCGCGAGGGATTGTACATGTCCTCGACATAGGCCTGCGGCAGCACGTATTTGCCGGGCGAGACCGCGCGCACGACATAGGCGACGGTGAAGACCGCCTTGGAGTCCGAGGCCCGATCGACTGCCGCGGTGAAGCGGTCGTCGCGGAATTCGGTATTCTCGGGCTCTTCGCCGTCCTCGATCCAGTCCAGCGTGCCGCTGTCGCCCGACGAGACCAGCTTCGGATTGTCGATCTCGAGACCCGCCGGCAGATAGTCAGACACCATGATGTGCCCATATTCCGGTTTCGCCTCGGTGATCTTCAGCACCACCGCAAAGCGGTCGTTCTGCTTGACCTTGCTGATGTCGGCGGGCTTGCCGTCGAGCGTGAAGTAGTTGCGCTCGATCTTGAAGCCGGCTGAAGCCGCAGGCTCCGGCGTGACCGGCGAGCCCGAGACCGAGACCACGGCCTGTATTGGAGCATCACCGGTGTTGGTGATCTTCAGCGGCTTGCCCTCCAGCGTCGCCGCCTTGTAGCTGCGGTACAGCGCGGTCTTGACCGGCTGGCCGTCGACATCGAGCGACATATTCTCTTTCGCCAGCGCCTTCGCCGCCAGCACCAGCCACGCATTCTCCTGCGTCGAGGTGTAGGGCGTCAGTCCGCGCGCGGTCTCGACGCGGGACACGGCCTGGGTCAGCGTCGCCTTCGGCGCGTTGCCTTCGCTGGCGAGCGAGACCAGTGCTGCGGCGTCGCGGAGCTGCGAGCCGTAATCGCTGCGGCCGAACTCCAGGACGGGCTTCGGCGCGAGGCTATCGAGTGCTGCGCCGTAGACCCGTTCCGCGCGGTTGCGATCGCCGACCAGCGCGAGTGCCGCCGCAAGCTGCGACTTGGCGATCGGCGTCGCCAGATTGTTCAGCTTGGTATCGGCAAGATAGCGGAGGTCACCGATTGGAGCCGCACCGTTACGCGCGAGCACGTAGAGGCCGTAGGCGAGATCGCGGCCGCCGTCCTTCTCCGGCTCGTTGGCATTGACGACGGAGTTGCGGATGCGGTCGAGCGCGTTCTTGAACAGCACGTCCGGCACCACAAAGCCCTTTTCACGGGCGCGGGTCAGGAAGTCCGTCACGTAGGCATCCAACCAGGCGTCGTCACCGCCAGCCGACCACAGCCCGAACGATCCATTCGAGCCCTGGCGCGCCAGGAGCCGCTCGATGGCATCGCGGATGCGCTGGTCGATCTCGGTATCCATCGCCAGATGGGCGCCGGCCGCGAGCTCGTTGACGTAGAGCAGCGGCATGGCGCGGCTGGTGATCTGCTCCGAGCAGCCATAGGGATAACGATCGAGCGCCTTGAGGATCGTCGCGGCGTCGAGCGCGGTCGACAGGCTTGCCGAGACCGAGACGCTGCCTGTGCCCGGCACGAGGTCGGAGAACATGTCCGAGGTCAGCGTCAGGCTCTCGCCCTTCGCCAGGGTGCGGATCGAGCGACGCGCCAGCACCTGCGTGGCCGCCTTGACGTCGAGCGCATAGTGCCGCGCGAGCGCCAGCCCGTTCGGCCCCTTGATATCGACGTCGAGCGTCGCCTGCCCCGCCGCCGTCGCATCGAGCGCAAGCGAGAATGAATTGCGCTGCTTGGCGGCGAGCTTGATGCTGGTTGCGGGATTGCCGGTCATCTTCACCGGACCGCCCGTCTTCACGGAGATCGTGTAGTCGCCGGCCTGCCCTTCGACGTTGTCGATCTCGAGATTGACCGTGCCGTGATCGCCATTGAGCAGGAAGCGCGGCAGGGTCGCCGTCAGCACCACGGGATCGCGGATCACGACGTCGGTATTGGCGCGGCCAAGCTTTGTGGCGGTCCACGCCACCGCCATGACGCGCGCGGTGCCGGCGAACTCCGGAATGTCGAAGCTCACTTCCGCGGTACCGTCAGCGGCAACCGTGACGATGCCCGAATAGAGCGCGAGCGGCTTTTGCGTGGGCGGCGAACCCTGGAGCTCGGCACCACCGGCGTCGCCGCCGGACTTGATCTGGCCGCGCGTGCCCTGCATGCCGTCGATGAGCTGGCCGTAGAGATCGCGGATCTCGGCGGTCAGGCGGCGCTGGCCGAGATAGTAATCATCGGGCGCCGGCGGCTTGTAGTTGGTGAGGTTGAGAATGCCGACATCGACCGCCGCGACGACGATCTTGGCGTCCTCGCCGGGATTGAGCCCGTCGAGCTTCACCGGGATCTTCAGCGTCGAATTCGGCCGGATCAGCGCCGACGGCGTCAGCTTCACGGCGAGCGTGCGCGTCTGCTTGTCGATGCCGAACCATTTCAGCCCGATCGCCCGGCCCGGCATGCGCTGGGCGGCCGCATCGAGCGGCCGGCGCAAGGTCGCTACGACATAGGCGCCGGTGCCCCAGTCCTTGCCGACGGGAATCGTGACCTGCGCGGTGCCTTCCTTGACGTCGACGGTCTGCGTGGTCAGCAGGCGATCGCCCAGCACGTTGATGGTGAGCTTGCCGGCGCTGCGCACATTCACCGACACCGTCATGGTGTCGCCGGAGGCGTATTGCGGCTTGTCGATCGAGGTCTCCAAGAGGTCGGGCGTGTCGGCGCTGCCGTCCGAATACCAGCCGACATCGAACTGCACCGACGTCACCGGACCATCCGCCTCGTTCGACTTCACGTCCAGCCGGTAGCGGCCCGGCTGGGGATTCAGCGAAATGCGTGACGGCTTGTCGGCGGCAATGGTGAGATCGCCGTCAGCGACGCGCGAGGTCGACTTGACGGGCTCGTACTCCCAGTAATTGTTCTGGCGATACCACTGGTAGCGCGACTCCAACTTCAGGAGCTCGTAACGCAGGCCGTCGCGCGGCAGCGTCTTGCCGTCGGGCGAAACGAACACGACGTCGAACTCGGCCTTGTCGCCTTCGGCAACGCTTCGGTCGCCGAACAGCGGCTTGACGCCGAGCATCGCGGCCGCGGGTGCGACCGGCAGCACGAGCTTGCGCTCGACCGCGCGGCCGCCCGTCTCCGCCATGCGGACGAAAATCTGCGCCTCCTGCGGCCGGCTCGAGGCCGGCTGCTTGTCGAGCGTGACCGGGAAGGTCGCCATGCCATTGGCGTCGGCCTCGGGGAGGTTTTCGAGCGGGGTGCGCTCGTTGCTGGTGGTCTCTTCGTCGGCGACGCCGAACTGGTAGCCGGCAAAGCCTGGCCGCTCGGAGGCGGTGGCGACCAGCATGTCGCCTTCGAGCTGGAGGCCCGAGGCCGGCGCGCCATAGAGGAAATGGCCGTCGACCTTCAGTTCAACCGGAGCATTCGCCTTGATCAGCTTGTCCTTGGCGGTGAGATCGAACTCGATCCGATCGGGGACGTAATCCTCGACCATAAAGGTGGTCTCGCCTACCGATGAGCCCTTCGGATCGGTGAAGGCGCGCACCCGCCAGGTCCCGGTCGGGACCGCGGAGTTGAGCGGCACGGAGAACGTGCGGCCGCCGGCGCCCTGGTCCGACAGCACGGCGCGGCGGAATTCGACGCCGTCGGGGCGCTCGATCACCAGAGTCAGAGGCCCGCCGGTCACGGCGTTGCCCTGCCCGTCGCGCAGGAGCGCGGTCAGGTACACGGTCTCGTTGGAGCGGTAGACACCGCGCTCGGCATAGACGAAGGCATCGGCGCCAGCCGGCACCGCGCGTCCCGCCACGCCGCGATCGGACAGATCGAAGGCAGAGGTCTTGAGGCTGAGGAAGGCATAATCGGTCTTCTCGCCACTGACGGTGAGCAACGCCGGCGACAGCCCGCCCTCGCCGCGCGCCAGCCCCGCTTCGAACAGTACGTGGCCGGCCTCGTCGGTCTTGCGGGTCGCCAAGATCTCGTTGTTGCGGGCGACCAGCCGCACCTCGGCCTTCGCCACCGGATCGGTCGACGCCAGCGAGTTCACGAAGACATGGATGCCGTCATTGCCGGAATAGGCGGTGACGCCGAGATCCGAGACGATGAACCATTGCGTCGCGAGCTGGGAATCGTCGTCGCTGCCCGGCCCCTTGGCCGCGGCCGTCATCACGTACACGCCGGGCTGGAGATCGCCGAGCGCCTGGTCGACCGGGAATGCGGTGGTGACGTCCTGGTTCAGCGTCATCGCGGTCGCGAGCTCGCCGGACCAGACCTTTACGCCGCGCTCGCCACCGAGATCGGAGAGCTGGTAGCGCGACAGCGTCTTCTGGAAGTCGCTGTCGACGACGGTGTTGATCAGATTGCGGTCGCCGATCCGGAACACGTTGACGTTGACCGCCGGCGTATTGACGCTGACCACGGGAATGCCGCGCTGGCCCGTGCGCGGCAGCACATAGGCGCGGCTGGTGAAGCGCACGAACGGCTTGCGGTCGCGCACATAGATGTTGAACTCGGCCGATTTCGGCAGCCCCTCCTTCACCGTCGACGGCAACCCGGCGCGCAGATTGATGTTGTAGCGTTCGCCATGCTTCAGGCCGTCGACGCAGAGCTGCTTGCCCTCGGCCGACAGCGCCGGCTTGTCTGTGCCTGCGAGCGCCAGGAACGGCGCGAAATCGGTGCGCTTGGCCAATTCCTCGGAGAACTGGAAGCAGGCGCGCGGGCTCGCCGAGTCGGAATCGACGGTGTAGTCGAGCAGCCGGAAGCCGTGCTCGTCCCGCAGCTTCTCGTATTGGCCGCGGACATCGGCAACCTCGCGCATGTCGAGCGACAGCCGCAGCGCATCCAGCGCCGGCCGGAACAAATGCCGCTGGGCGAGCGACTTGCCGAGGACTGCGAGCGCATCGGCCTCCTCGCCCGGATTGCCGGCGCGCATGTAAGCGATGTAGGCGGCGGTCGAGGCGCGCTCGAGCAGGAAAGTCTGCTCGCTCGAGCTCTTCGGCACGATCTGGAAGATGACGCGCGCAAGACGCAGCCAGTTGCCGGCATCCTCGGGCGTGGTGGCGGCGATCTGGCCGAGGATCGACAGGCCCGTGCGGCCATCGTTGCGCCTGAAGGCGGCATCCGCATCTGTGCGCAGGGTCGCGTTGGTCTTGGCGACCGGCCCCGCCTCGCTCTTGATCTGGGCTTCCAGCTTGATCGCGGCGTCAGCGAGATCGTCGCGTTTGAAGGCCTTGTCGGCGGCCTGCGCCGATACCAGGCCGAGCGCCAGCGTTGCGCAGATTGCGACAGCGCGAACCAAACCGATCATGATGGACTCCCGGGACCGCGGACAAGCGCCGCGTGCGCGATGAAATGCGCGGAAAGGTGACAGACTCAAGGCGATGGAACCAGAATAGCAAAACGTCGCATGCGCCATTGGCAAGCAAGCCCGAATGGGCCTCCGAAGTGCCGCCCCTGGCGCCGCCTCAGCCTGTGGCAGCACCGGACAAAATCAGCCGGTGGACAGGGTCCCGGACGCGGGTGCTACGTCTGAAGCGCAGCTAGCGCAGAACGGGACCGTGAAAAGTCCATCGCTTTGCTTTGTCGCTGACTTGAGGAAAACGGTTCGATCCGGACTTGGCGGACGTGCGGATTTTTCATATTTGGCGTGTTAAAGACGTCGCCGGGCCCCACCCCGGGGCCGTCCAGACGGTCCCGTAGCTCAACTGGATAGAGTAGCGGATTTCTACTCCGCGGGTTGCAGGTTCGAGTCCTGCCGGGATCGCCAATTTTTCAGCCCGAAAGTCAATAGCTTGCCCACGTCGTCCGCGCTGGAGGCCGTGCCGTTCCCCCATCTGCCTGCTTCACCTCAGGCACAAGGCTCTCCAGCCGCTTCAGTCCGCTGCGGTTAGACCAAGCGTTTGTTCAAAATACACGGTAGCGCCGGCATGAGGCTCCCCCATCTGGCAACGCATGCCCGTCGGCTGAGGCGATGAATGCAATACCAAGCCGTTTACGCCGGCGGGCTCGCTACGTCCTAAGAGCGTCGACCGCGTGGGCGACGAGAATGCTAATGCTGAGTACGATCAGGCAAACAATTGCGGCTTGAAATAACATCGGAGTGGTTTCTGTGGGCCCAGGGTGAGCCGCTTATAAGCTGTCACATTTTGCCAGCATTTGGCCGAGCCGGCGGCGCCTTGGTGTTCACTTCGTTACAAGTTTGCAAGGTCTGAAACGCCAGCCGGTCATGCTGACCTGGTTCTTACGGTTCAGCGCCCGCATGACGCCAACGCGCGCACGCACCGTTGGCCCGCCTTTCTCGGCCACCAGGAAGGCGCCCCCATTGCCGCCTGCCAATTCTGGCCGACCGTGCATGGCCTTCGGCAGTGCTGCGATGTGCTCGCCGGCATCGCGCAGCGTCACCAACTTGCAGCCGCCAATCTCTATTGGATCATCGAAAGGCCGCCCCAGTCCCGATCAGCCACAGCAGCCCCCTTTGAGGCCGAGGAATGGCCCACGCGGGCGCATAACTCGCCTGAGGTAACCGACCCTGCCCCACCTTTGGCGCCTTGGCTGCAAACATCCCTAATTCGGTCTCCCCATCCTCCTGTTACCGCCACAAACAGAACTCACGAATGCGTGACCGCGTAGGGGGAGAAAAATGAGCGGACAGAGAAGAGCATGGAAGGTCTTGGGGGCCAAACGTCGTGAGTCAAATATCGAGCAACTCCAGCTAGATCTGGCGGCGTTCAATCGGTGCATAGAGGTCCTGGAAAAAGCCCACGCCAATCCTCACGACGTAGAGGTTCTGACTTCACATGCTCTGACGATCGCCGAACAGATCGATGAGGTGCGCTGGTCGAACCCCGCGCAGGCGTTGGGCTGGTTGTTCGAGCAATCCCGTAAGGTCGCTGAATCAGACCACTGACTCAGCCGGATGAAAATCGGGCGCTGAGCGTTATCGAGCGCTGCGTGAGCAGCGGCATCAGCTCACGGGCCTCGACATCGGCAATCGCCGCGAAATCGCGGCCGGTCTCCGCGATGTGGCCCATGCGCTTGAGTTTTAGCCGCACATTCTCGATCTGGTCCTCGAGCGAGGTCAGTGGAGCAGCAGCGGTCATGGATCAGCCTTCGTTTCGAGTGCGGCGGACCATTCCGCCCGGCGCTCCGAATTTCGCCCGATGCTCAACGCAGGCGCTGTGATGCGTATCACGAGAGAGGAAGACCGAGCCGCTGGCGGTGATCGCGCTGCCGACCCGCTGTTTAACGATCCGTAGACTTTCGGCTCAGCCGCGAAATCATCGCAGCGTCGACCCCAAAGCTCTTGGCTAGCTCCATGCGCAAGGCGACCACCTCTTTCGCGCGCTCGTCGGCGACCTGCATCGCGCGGCGTTTGGCATCGCGCAGACGAATGATCTCGGCCTTTGCCTCGCGCAGCATCGCGGCGGCGCGCTCGATCTCGCGTGCTGCCTCCAGGCAAAGCGGGGACCGCTCGGATTTCAATCGTTGTACCAAATCGGTCATGAGTCGCCCTCCCTATTCGGCCAGGCGCGAGATCATAGCGCCCGTCCCGTTCAGGCCCGAGTCACTGTGTTAGCCATATCACGGATCAATTGAGGCATCTTCGTCATCGTCCCTCACCATGAGTTGCACGGTGCGGCCCAAACGGGAGAACGAACATGAAGAAGTGCCTTTGGCTCACGCTAGTAGTGCCGGTTCTGGCATTCTCTGGGCCGGCAAGCGCGTGCAAATCCGCTGGGTACTCTGTCAATGGCGAGCCGCAATGCATCACCACCAGCGATGGCCCCGGGCAGCCTTACACTGACGGTCGCGCGACCGTCTCCGGGTGGGAATGGTATAAGATTCATCGCCTGCATCGCCGCTTCTGATCGCACGGGCAGATCCGGGTTAGTCAGCGCGTCAGCGCATCATGCGGCCTCAAAAGATCACCTTCGGCGACATGCGCGAGATGGGCGTGCGCGGTGTCCTGGTCTATTGCGCCGACTATCGTTGCAGCCATAACGTTGCGCTGAGCGCAGATCGCTGGCCCGATGATCTACGGCTGTCAGACATCGAGCCGCGGTTTGTGTGCCGAATCTGCGGTCTGCGCGGCGCCGACGTCAGGCCGGACTTCAACTGGAATAAGCCTATAGTCCCAGCTATGGGATATCGATGAAGCATACCGCAGAACGTCCCTTGGCAACCCGGAAGCCGCCGCCCGCAAGCTGATCGAGATCGCCAGCGGCATTGAGCCAGTGCAGGACGGCCGCATCCATATCGAGAAGATCAACGCGCCGTTCCTCTACTCGTTGCCCCTCTTGCTTGGCGCAATTGCCAAGTGCGGATGATGCTTGCGAGGATTGGTGTGATGCGCGCTCTCAACCGCAGGAAATAAAAGGAGGCCGCAGAGGAGCATCACTTCCCGCGGCCCCGCACCGGATCAGCGGAAAAGGTTTAAATACTAAAATCCCTCCCCCGGTGTTCCTCCAACAGAACACCATGTTCCGAATTTGGCAAGCTCCTTGTCCTGCCTTCGGACACATTCAAAACGTTGGGCATTGCTACTTTGACCCCTCCATTCTCCCCCTGACTCGGAGGCGGGTCTCTCTAAGTCTCTTAAGCCTCAGCGGCGTTGTGATCAGGGGCGTGAGCGCGGGACCGAAGCCCTCACGCTTTAGTTTTGCACCGGATATCCATCGGGTTATCAACACGCTGGCGGCCCGGCACATAGCCCCCGCCGAAGGTGTGCCGAGCCTAGCCATGTCAGCGCGCTGGTCGATTCCGACCGGCTGGAGCAAATCATGGCGACAACGTGACTGAACCGCTAGGGCTTGGATGCAACACTGTCGACGGAAACAGAAGCCCACCAGCGTGAACCGGCGGCACCGCGGACCCAATAGAGCGTCGCAACCTGCTGGAGCGCCAGCCTGGGCTACATCAGCTGGCTTTGGTTTCCCGGCTCAGCCACTCGTCCAATTCCTCGGGGTCGATTCTCCAAGAGGGCGATACGCCATCCGCTGTTCGAGCCGCCAGCCGGTAACCTTTCCGGCGCAGCTTGGTCGCTAATTTCTTCGCGCCGGCCTCGTCGCTACACTCAACGGACATGCCTCCGTACACGACGACCCCCTTGAAGGGTGGCTTGGGTTTCTGGGGGTGTCGTCGTCTCGAAAAGTGACGCATGACGTTAAACCCCAAATGCTACACCTTCAGAGTTCAACCAATATTACATACCCTGTTCAGAGGTTTCGCAAAGAAAAGCAACCTAGGTGCGATTATGCCGCACGCTCGCGCGAGTTGCGACTGCCGGCGCGAATAGAGCATTCGATGTATTCATTTTTGATCCACGCCGAGTAGAAGGCCCGCCAGCGTGAACCGGCGGGGCCTTGATCTTTTGAGCAATCAACCGCCTTACAGATCTTTTCCAGCGCTCGCAGCCGCTCGTGCGCCCACAACCCAAGCACCGCTCTGACCGAGGCCATGCGCTTGCTGAGCCACAAGCTCAGCCGGATAACTTTCAGGCGTGCTGCAAGCCGTAGGCCAGCGATCAGGCGCAAATGTCATCCTCCAACGGCTCGGGCTCTCGGTCGCTGGGTCGGCGCAATCGGGTCAAAGCATCCCAACGTATAACTATCGGCGCAAAGCGAGGAACTGCCATAGATCGCTTCATGAGGAATGAAGCAGCTTGGATCATTGTCCCCGCCATTGGGTTGATGCTGCTTCTAACGGTCATTGTGCTCTATCTCGGCCGATGATCCGGCCGTCGTCATAAATCCGTAATCTTACGGAAATGAACCTTTCTGCGGTTCCAGGCCTTTTGTAGTCTGTAGTATGAGACGGGGAGCGAGTGATGACGGAACGCGATCAACTAGGAATGACGCCGCGCGACCTCATCCTAGAGGCAGTTCGGAAGGAACTAGTTGAATTCGAGCGGCGAGAGATTGAGTTTCGCAAAAAGGACAGAGAGGAGCGAGCTACGGAGTTGCGGCTCCCCCTGCAGGAAATCAAAATTCACTGACCCTGCCGCCTCAGTTGGCGGCCTCTTTCAATGGTGCTTATCCACATCAACGATCCGTTCGCGGTCATTCTGAGCCGCTAGGAGGAGATGCGGCGTCATGCACAATGTCTTCCTTGGCATCACCTTTATCGGAGTCGTCGTGCTCGTCTTTGCGTCCCTCATCGCCCTTCAAAGAATAATCGGGTGAGTTGAGGTGCTGGCGATGTGGTCGCCAACCGCACTCTTGACGCCCACGTCCACGCAACCCACCGCAAGAAAAAGGACCCCGCCGGGTTCACGCAGCGAGGCCCTTGGGATTAGGTGGTGTCGGAAAATTCTGGACACGTCTAGGTTCTGGTTAGAAGCTTCACAGTCGAAATCGGCCACCTGCCGTCGTGGCCACCGATCGAGATCCGGAGCCCGTGCACCTCGTCAAGGAACACGTGATCAACCGTCCCCGCCTTACCGTCGGTCAGGATAACACCCCTGCCGATTAGCTCCGTCTCAGCAGCATGAAGTTCTCGAAGGATGTTTGTCGCTCGTTTGGTCCAGTCATCGGACATGGTCATGCCATACCCGGCCGGCGGAGTAGTGAAAGATCAGTTAGAGCGACAGATGCATTGAGGCTACCGCCGCTTCGCGCGCGTCTGTGCCGCCAGCCGTCCTTGTCGAGTTCGCCCCTGAAACCTTCTGGCAGTTGCGGCGTCTCGCCTTTGGTCACCACTTGCAGCGCGGGTTACTTCGGTGGGTGCAAATCGCCTTGAAGCCAGCGACCAAGGGCCTTGGAATGCATGGGATCTTCATGGGCCGCGAAGGTTGTAAGTGCGTGATTGCAGACAGCGCATCGAAACATCTGCAAGTCCACGCTTGGGCTTTCTGGCTCGATGCTGACGAGCATCATCTGGGCGTTGCACTTC
The DNA here is from genome assembly GCF_030160715.1 of Bradyrhizobium iriomotense. GTDB lineage: Bacteria > Pseudomonadota > Alphaproteobacteria > Rhizobiales > Xanthobacteraceae > Bradyrhizobium > Bradyrhizobium iriomotense. The sequence goes on along the minus strand of NZ_BSOW01000044.1, from coordinate 6,594 downwards.
GGACAGACGGGGCGCGTAAATGGAGCCGGTGGAATGGACCGCGCCAATCTGGCGGCCCACCGTTGTTCGAACTTTCTTTCGAGGTCCGTAGGGATCGTGCTCATGATCCGAACTCCGGGGATTGCGGTCCTGCCCCGGTGCTATCGTCTCAACGCTCGTCGCGCTCGAAAGGTCCTAAACAGCTCCAGAGGGAACCATGTGCGGCGGCTGAGGCGATGAAAACGAGGCAGGCCGGTTCGCGCTGGCTGGACTCAGCGCGAGGTGTGAACCAGAGCCGCCCCAATCGCGAGCTAGCCAGAGGTGTGGGATTGTTTTTCGAACCCCGAGGAGGTTCGTATGTCGCAAAGTGGTACCGGCCGCTGCGCACCAAGCGGGCGTCAGCCTGAGACCGCGTGTCTAGGAGCGCTTTACCGAAGAGCCGCACTCCCCATCAGCCGATCCGCAGGTTTTCCGCGGACATCTTACCGGAGCGCCCCGCCATCAACTCATAGCTAATCCGCGCGCCCTCGGCCAAGCCCGTGTAGCCGGCCTTCTCGACAGCACTAATGTGCACGAAGACGTCTGAGCCGCCGTCATCAGGTTGGATGAAGCCATAGCCTTTGGTCGCGTTGAACCACTTCACTTTACCCATTGCCAAGGTCAAATCTCCGAATCAAAAAAGTATCTCGCAAAGTAGAGCGTAGCCTAACCACGGATGCCTTGACTGTTCGATTCCGGACATAGGAGCGAGCGAGATCGCGTCTCGTCCTGCGCTCGTTCGGATCCCGGCCTCACAATGCGAGGGCCATGTCCTGGTGCATCGAAGGGAGCCCGCCATTCCCGGCGGGCTCAAGTGCAGGGAGGAGCGCCATGAGAGACGCATCTGAAACCTACAGCGATTCCGGCCGATGCCGTGTACCGCGATCGACACAGTGAATAACAAAACCAAACTTATCCGCACCAAATGGGCAAGGGCTGGGGGCGCTCCTTAGGCTCGCAACGTGCAGCGGTATTCCGCTAGCTATTCCCCAACGATCTGTCGTGCGTGCGCAACAGGTGACTCGGTTCCGTTAAGGGAAACAGCAGTTTTAATTTGCGGGGTAGCAACGTCGGCGTAGGCTTAGCAACACCGGGGCTGGCGAATACTTCACCTATTTTTTTGACCCGGCGGGGCCGCAGCGGCGCGGTTGTCGCTGCGGCCTTTTTGGGGACGACAAGACTCGCCAGCATGGCCGAGACCGCTGTGATCCTCTTCACACGGGCATGGCATCAGGATTGATAAGCTGTTGTCGCTGGGAATTTAGAGGAGCCCAGTTTGATCGAGCGTCGCCAGGTAAGTTTCATTTCGTGGTGGTGGCGTAATTCTTGGAACGTTTCAGCCAAATGAGTTTCAAACCATGGAAAACAGCGTCATCGTCCGGGTTTACGGAAGGCAGCTAGATCAATTGCGTGCCGAGGCGTCCCGAATTGCACGGGGAAGCAAGATTGATTGGTCGATCGAGCGGGCTGACAAGGGGATGCGCTTTTGCTTCGAGGATGCCGAAGCGAAAAAGACCTTTGCCTCGATCTGCGAACACTTCGCCGTCCCGTGTCTTGAGGCCTAGCGAAACAAGGCCACCAGCGTGGCCTGACTGACGGGCGTTTGGTTATCTGCAATCAAACGCTCACGGCGCGGCGCGCGTCCGGTGATGGACGCCGGGCCTGACCATTCCCCGCTTCACGCGTAAGGTTTGGCTGAGCCGAGCACAAAACGAAATTCTCGGGCGCCCTATACGTGTCTGTGCAATCCCCAGAACGCGATCAGCAGAAGAGCTGCGGCCCCGATTCCCAGCAACATGAGAATGGCTTCCAGCATGACGACTCAAGCTCCGCCTGCGGAAGGATACACCCGGGCGGAATTTTGTCAGTAAAGCCACGCGTCAGCTCCACAGGTCCGCACTCCATGACGCTTAAAGCGAAGCAAGAGACGCTGCAGCTGTCCGTGTCTTTCGATCGGAAGGGACAGGCCGCCGTTGGAGCGCGCTATCTCAACGACAAAAATAGTTCCGCGACCGCCTCATGCTCCGGCACCTGCGGGAACAAGCTCAGCCGCTGGCAATAGATCGGGAAGTCGCGTGCTTCCTCGCCGCTGGCCGGAAGCCAGTCGCGATAAAGTTAGAGGCGCATCACCGAGCCAAGTCTGTCTCCTCTACAGACGACATCAGGTCACCATCTCGCTCAAATGGGGTTTCGGCCCGGTCACCGGTCGGCGACCGTCCAGCAGGGCTCCCGGTGTCCGGGTGGTGACCGGGGGACCTGAACATGGAAAATCAGCTCGGGGCTGGTCCCGTATGTTCCAAAGTTGCAATCGAGAAACGCTCTTCGGATAAGCGCCTTTCGACAAATTTTCGTTCGGCATCGGTTAGCTGGGTTTTGAGCAGGCCCTCGTACCGATCGATATTCCTTTGGTGCGCGCGCAAGCGCAGATTCTTGGTGTCCATGAATATGCTCTCGACTGAAATATCTTGAGGAAAGCCACCAGACTAAAAGCGGAATTTGAAGTGATCAAGACTGCATCAGCGTCGTTCGCCTCCCCCGACATCGGCGATTGGCCTCAATCTTGGCCTGATGCTGTTGGCGGCTTTTCCAGCGCTCCGCCCCGGGGGGCCTGCCCGGCGGCCTCCTCAAGGTCCTGGCGGCATGCCGCGGCCTTCGGTCCGTGAAAATACGGTTGTGGCGCGCAAACAACGATCCGAGAAAGAACGTCAAAGCCCGAGATTCCCGCAATTGCCGGGGAATCCGCGAATCACCTAGATCGGAAGCGGGGCTGGGAAGCGGAGAGTAAAATGAGAGTCGCTTCCTTGGAAAGTGTACTGGCGGCAGCCAGTTTGGTCTTGGGTATCGTCATCGTGTTGTGGGGAATCAAGATCTTCTACGGTGCGTAAACAGAACGGTGCGTAAACAGACAGGACGCAGGCGTCGAACAAGAGACTTTCGAAAGGTCCACGACAGGCATCCCTTCCGCGGCGGCGGAAGCCCTGCCGTTTTTCACGAGCCGACGCGTGGCGAATGACCGCTGCGCCAGGATCTCGTTCCGCTTCGACCCTACCCTTCGCCTTGACCCGCTTCGGTAACGTCGCGCCGACGAAGTCGCGTTCGCCCAGGTGAGCCCCTGGCGATGGTAACATGATGCAGGCGCGTTTGCGCAGAGCGAACGGCGCGGGGATCAATTTCGCTGGCCAACCGATTGCGAAGGATGCGTCGAGAGGCGTTCGAGCGCCGCCTGCTGCGCCAGTTCGCCAAAATGAATGCACAGGAAGAGTACGAAGCCGGCAACCGCAACGAGCGCGATCCAGGCGACGCTCATGCGCGCCCGCTTTGAGCGGAGTGATCGAATTGAAGATCGCCGCATGATCGGCGTCCGTCGTCGCGATCAGAAACGGCCTCGGCTGGTACGGGGGGCATCACACCGAGGCCGCCATTCCCACGTATGCCGACAGTCGGCGGTCGTCGGCACAGCAAGGCAAGTCGGTCAGGAGCCAACGGTTCCACAGCGCCGAACGGGCCGGCCCGCGACCGCGCGTCTCAGCGCGCGAGAGCCCGCCCTTGAGGCTGCCGATGGGGGCCGCCCGCTCCTTTGCATGGGGTTGTTTTCCGGATTTTTGGTAGGCGCTGGCGAAGCGCCCTACTCTGCCGCGTCGTTCGTACGCCGCTCCCGCGCGAGATGATGCCAGGCCAGCGCCAGCTGGATCAGCCGTTGCCGGTCGGCACCTTCGGAGGCCGCAGCGCGCTTCATCGCTGCCGCGGCTTCACTCTCGGGGTCATACTCCGAACTCATGACGGCGATGATGCTCCGAGGAAGTGGACAAAGCGTGACAATTCGCCCCCGTATGAACGCGGGGTCGCCGCGGCCATCCTGCGGATAATCGGAACAGTCGGAGGCCGCGCAGGACGCCCCTCGCGGCGGCTAAAGCTGTTTCGCAATCGCCTCGACGGGCTCGTCGAGGCTTCTCAAGCCGCGATCGATCACCTCGATATCGTCGTCGATCTGCGCGATCGACTGGCGACAGTCGAATCCCCTGATGGACTTGAGATCGACGACAAGGCGCCGCCTGTGCATCCGCAGATCCTCCAGCGACTGGCGATCCCTGATTCGCGTAAAACCTTCAACGATCAGCTCGATGGCCTTGGACATGACGCATACCCCCAGCTCACAACGCGGCCGACCCGCGCAGAGCGACTGGCAGGGATTATAAGCCTGCGTCCCCGCCCGGGTTCCGCCTCCTGGGTATGTTTGGTTAACGCCGGGTGCAGCAAGATTTCGGCCATGACGCCTCGCGGCCGTCAGGCCCTTCTGTCGGACTGGCACTCGCTTTGCTCAGGCATGCCCAATCAGCCAGACCCGCCGTGGGTCTGTTTCACAGTGAGGCAAGCCATGCAGCCGATGTCCCGCTTCGAAGCGACCGCCGCCACACAACTCCATGCCTTGATCGCCGACCTGCGATGGAGGGCTCAACTCCTCGATGCCGATATCAAGGAAGAGGAGCGCAAGGCCGGCGAGTTCGATCCCGCCAGCCTCGCCTATCCGATGCTGGCCCAGACGCTGCGGGGACGCCGCGACAACCTTCAGGCGACGGTTGCGACCCTGCAACGGCAGCTCGAGGCCCTTGCCCCGGCCGACTGGGGCCGGGCCGCCTGAAGCCGGCCGCTCGTGTGGACGACGGTTCACGGATTGCGACCGCGAATGTGAATTTAATCACAGTGGCGGAGCAATTCCTCGGCTAAAAGGCGGGCCGTGCGGCCGCGCGATGTTGCGGCCGCGGGGCACGCCAATGACGCATCAACCGACACCCCTGCCCGCCATGACGCACGACGCCGAAGCAGCAGCCACGCACGCGGACGCACAGGCGCCGCGCCGGAGCCGCGATCTGCTCGGCGTAGCCTATCTCGCGACCATAGGCGTCGTCATGGTCGCCTGGATCGGTGGCCTGATCTGGGCCGGAGTAGCAGTGGTGAGTTGGCTGATTTTCTAGAAGAGATGTTGCGCCAGTTGCGCGGCCTTGATGCTGCCGCACACGATCATTCCCCAAAGCGCAACGCTGATCTGGATAGCGTCCAGCATGTCCCGTTTCCCCGCGAATCAATTTCAATTGTTTTTTCTTTGATCAAAACCGCGAACGCGCCGGGAGCGCCAGACAAAATTTCAGGCAGTTGTTGTGCGCCGCCACAGGAAGCCCAGCGCGCGTCGAGTGGCCGTGTCCGCGTGCCCGAAAATGATTGAGACGTAGGCAGCTCCGCCGATTGCCTAACGTGTCGCCACGCGCCGCCATTTGGCCTCGACGCGCGCCTTGATCGCACGGACACGGGCTTCATGCGCGGCCCAGAATGCGCGGCTGGCCGCCGCCGTGCCGTGTTTGTAGGTCGCATAGACGTCGGTCGGCTTGACCGGCGATGGCCGTGCTTGCGGTTGCGCGCGCACGAGCGCCCGCGCGGGCTCGGGATCCGGCGCTACGGCTGTCGTCGCACCAGGTGTCGCGAACGGCGAGTTCATCGCAATGAGGCGGTTTCGCGCGCGATTGCAGTAGATCACGGAGCGCGGCGTCATGGTCTCTTCGCCGTGCCCGGCGCGGTATTTCATCAGTGCGCGGCAGAGATCGCCCTGCGCCAGCCGCCAGGCCCTGGCGAGATAGGTTACACCGTAGTGGATATTGATCTCGGGTCTGGCGAGTTCGGCCGTGGTGCCCTTGAAGCCGAGCATGGCCGCCGTTTCAGGCCTGACCTGCATCAGCCCGATCTCGCCGACGCGGCCGATCACCGTGGAATCGTAGCGGCTTTCAACGAAGACGACGGCTTCTGCGATATCGGGCGGCAATTTCGTCCTCGCGGCTTCCTTCTCGATCAGCGCGCGCACGGATGCACGCGCCGGAAACGGCTCGGCATCCGCAACTGATGCAGCCTCGACACTGTCCGACGTGACCGCGCCAGTGACGTCGGCCGCAGCATCATCCGCTGCGCCAGCGCTCACTGGACTGGCCGCGAGCCCCAGCGCAGCCACCAGACAGAGCGGCGCGGCGTGCAGTATCCAAGGAATGCGCTTGCAAGGCCTCATCGGCGCTTGATAGCCGAGGCCAGTTAACAACGCTTGTTGGCAGGTCCGCCGCGCGATCGCGCGGCAATCCGAAACGGCGTCTCAAATGAAAGAGGCGGGCCTTGGGCCCGCCTCGGTCAGATCGTGATCGATCGGCTGATCAGTAGCACGCGCGCCGATCGGCAAGCACGTACTGGCCGCTCGGATAGCGGTAGTAGCAACTGCCCTGCGACCAATAATAGCCCGGCTGCGATGCGGCCGTTGCGCCGGCGATCGCACCCGTTGCGCCGCCAAGCACGGCGCCGGCGGCAGCTCCCGTCGCGTTGCCGGAGATCAGCCCGCCGAGCACGCCACCGACGATGGCCCCGCCGAGCGCACTCGCGCCCGGGTCTGCCGGAGCAGGCGGCGGCGGAGGCGGTGCATAAGCCGGGGGCGGCGGCGCATAGGCCACCGGCACATCATCGATGTACTCTTCGGAGATGTAGGCGGGAGGGCCGTCCATGCGCTCCGGATAATAGTACCAGGCGCCGCCAACGTCCCACCACCAG
>NZ_BSOW01000043.1 GCF_030160715.1 Bradyrhizobium iriomotense | reverse complement strand
ACGACCACGCCGCGGCCTGCCGGCCCGGCGGGTCGCGCCCCCGCGGTCGCAGCCGGACCGGACGAGGACGAGGGTCCACGCCAGATCCGTCGCGGTCCCGGCGGCGCCGCCCGTCCTGTGGCAGCCCCCAAGACCACGCACAAGCCCGGTCCACAGAAGGAGCGCGGCCGCCTGACCGTCGTCACCGCGCTCAATGCCGACGAGGTGCGCGAACGCTCGATCGCGTCGTTCCGCCGCCGCACCCAGCGCCTGAAGGGCCATGCCTCGAACGAGCCGAAGGAAAAGCTCATCCGCGAGGTGGTCATTCCGGAAGCGATCACCATCCAGGAGCTCGCCAACCGTATGGCCGAGCGCGCGGTCGACGTCATCCGCATGCTGATGAAGCAGGGCGCGATGCACAAGATCACCGACGTGATCGATGCCGACACTGCGCAGCTGATCGCCGAAGAGCTCGGCCACACGGTGAAGCGTGTTGCCGCCTCCGACGTCGAAGAAGGCCTGTTCGACGCCGTCGACGATTCCACCGACACCGAGCCGCGTTCGCCTGTCGTGACCGTGATGGGCCACGTCGACCACGGCAAGACCTCGCTGCTCGACGCGCTCCGTCACGCCAATGTGGTTTCGGGCGAAGCCGGCGGCATCACCCAGCATATCGGCGCCTATCAGGTGTCTTCACCCGAAACCGGCAAGAAGATCACCTTCATCGACACGCCCGGCCACGCCGCGTTCACCGCGATGCGCGCCCGCGGCGCCAAGGTCACCGACATCGTCGTGCTGGTGGTTGCGGCCGATGACGGCGTGATGCCGCAGACGGTCGAGGCCATCAACCACGCCAAGGCGGCGCGCGTGCCGATCATCGTGGCGATCAATAAGATCGACAAGCCCGATGCCAAGCCCGAGCGCGTGCGCACCGAACTGCTCCAGCACGAAGTGCAGGTCGAGTCGTTCGGCGGCGAAGTGGTCGACGTCGAGGTGTCCGCCAAGAACAAGACCAATCTCGACAAGCTGCTGGAGATGATCGCGCTTCAGGCCGAAATCCTCGACCTGAAGACCAATTCGGAGCGTCCGGCCGAAGGCACCGTGATCGAGGCCAAGCTCGATCGCGGCCGCGGCCCGGTCGCGACCGTGCTGGTTCAGCGCGGCACGCTTCGTGTCGGCGACATCATCGTCGCCGGCGCCGAAATGGGCCGCGTCCGCGCGCTGATCTCCGATCAGGGCGACACGGTGCAGGAGGCAGGTCCGTCGGTGCCGGTCGAAGTGCTCGGCTTCAACGGTCCGCCGGAGGCCGGCGATCGTCTCGCTGTGGTCGAGAACGAAGCTCGCGCCCGCCAGGTCACCAGCTACCGCGCGCACCAGAAGCGCGAGAACGCGGCGGCCTCGATCTCGGGCATGCGCGGCTCGCTCGAGCAGATGATGTCGCAGCTGAAGACCGCGGGTCGCAAGGAATTCCCGCTGATCGTCAAGGCCGACGTGCAGGGCTCGCTGGAAGCTATCCTCGGTTCGCTCGAGAAGCTCGGCACCGAGGAAGTCGCTGCCCGCATCCTGCATGCCGGCGTCGGCGGCATCTCGGAATCCGACGTCACGCTCGCGGAAGGCTTCAACGCCGCGATCATCGGCTTCTCGGTTCGCGCCAACAAGGAGGCGGCCGCGGCCGCCAAGCGCAACGGCATCGAGATCCGCTACTACAACATCATCTACGACCTCGTGGATGACGTGAAGAAGGCGATGAGCGGCCTGCTTGCGCCGACCCTGCGTGAAACCATGCTGGGCAATGCCGAGATCCTGGAGATCTTCAACATCTCCAAGGTCGGCAAGGTCGCCGGCTGCCGCGTCACCGACGGCACCGTGGAACGCGGCGCCAATGTGCGCCTGATCCGCGACAACGTCGTCGTGCATGAAGGCAAGCTGTCGACGCTGAAGCGCTTCAAGGACGAAGTGAAGGAAGTGCAGGCCGGCCAGGAATGCGGCATGGCCTTCGAGAGCTACCACGACATGCGCGTGGGCGACGTGATCGAGTGTTATCGAGTGGAGACGATCCAGCGCTCCCTGTAAGTCCAAATCTTACCGAAGCGCCTGGATCCTTTTGAACTGAAATTGCGAGAGCGCGATGGCCGGATTCATTCCGGCCATCGACCTCTCATTCGTTTCAACATGACAAATGACAATGCCCGTGTCCCATCACGGGCATGATGAGGTGATTTTTCGGACAATGCCCCGCCACCATCAGAAAAAGAACTCCGCGCCCGGCGGCTCGCAGCGGCAGCTGCGCGTCGGCGAGCAGGTTCGCCATGCGATGGCCGATATTCTGGCGCAAGGCAGTGTGCATGATGCGGACCTCGACGGCCACATCATCACCGTGCCGGAGGTACGGATGTCGCCGGATCTGAAGCTCGCGACCATCTACGTGATGCCGCTCGGCGGCCGCGACACCGAGCGTGTGATTGCCGCGCTCGATCGCAACAAGAAATTCCTGCGCGGCGAAGTCGCGCGGCGCGTTAACCTGAAATTTGCACCTGACATTCGCTTCCGCGTCGACGAGCGATTCGACGAAGCGGAACGGATCGAGAAATTATTGCGAACGCCTGCGGTGCAAAAAGACTTGGACAAGGATCTGGAACAGAATCCGGATTCGGATCGGGAAGAAGAACAATGATGATGGACCCGGCTCACGGTGCAATCGGCACCGAAGACGCTGATTCGCGCGACGCGCAGAAAAATAATCTTGCCGAGCTGCGCGGCGACGCCGCGCAGCATGCGCAGGAGCGCCGCGTCAACAACGATCCGCGCGCCAAGCAGCAGAGGAACAATCAGCCGCGCCGCGACCGGCGCGACGTGCACGGCTGGGTCGTGCTCGACAAGCCGATCGGCATGACCTCGACGCAGGCCGTTGCGGTGGTGAAGCGCCTGTTCAACGCCAAGCGCGCCGGCCACGCCGGCACGCTCGACCCGCTTGCCTCGGGCGGCCTGCCGATCGCGCTTGGAGAGGCCACCAAGACCGTGCCCTTCGTGATGGACGGCCGCAAGCGCTACCGTTTCACCGTCTGCTGGGGCGAGGAGCGCGATACCGACGATATCGAGGGCCGGGCGACCGCCACCTCCGACCAGCGCCCGACCCGGGAGGCCATCCTGGCCCTGCTGCCCCGATTCACCGGGGTGATCGAACAGGTCCCGCCGCGCTATTCCGCGATCAAGGTCCAGGGCGAGCGCGCCTACGACCTGGCCCGCGACGGCGAGGTCGTGGAACTGGCCCCCCGGCCGGTCGAGATTCACCATTTATCCCTTGTGGATCAACCAGATAACGATCGAGCAGTATTCGAGGCCGAATGCGGCAAGGGGACCTATGTCCGCGCGCTGGCCCGGGATATGGGCCGGATTCTCGGCACTTACGGCCATATCTGCGCGCTGCGGCGGACCCTGGTCGGCCCATTTGGCGAGAACGACATGATTCCGCTGGATCAGTTGGAGGCTTTGTGCCATAGAGCCGCGTCCGGCGAGGGCAGCCTCGCCGACGCGCTTTTGCCCGTTGAGACCGCGCTGGACGACATCCCGGCACTGGCCGTCACTCGGGCTGATGCGGCAAGGCTCCATCGGGGCCAAGCCGTTTTGTTGCGCGGACGGGATGCGCCCACTTGTAGCGGCACAGTCTATGTCACGGTGGCAGGCCGGCTTCTCGCGCTTGCTGAAGTTGGCAATGGCGAAATCATCCCCAAGCGTGTGTTCAACCTGACCGGCCTGACTGCCAGCACCGGTCGCAACGAGAGAAATTGACGATGTCGATTGCCGCAGAACGCAAAGCGGAAGTCATCAAGACGAATGCCACCAAGGCCGGCGACACCGGCTCGCCCGAGGTCCAGGTCGCGATCCTTTCGGAACGCATCAACAACCTCACGAACCATTTCAAGACCCACGTGAAGGACAACCATTCGCGCCGCGGCCTCTTGAAGCTCGTGTCGACGCGCCGTTCGCTCCTCGACTACCTGAAGAAGAAGGACGAGGCGCGGTACAAGGCGCTGCTCGAGAAGCACAACATTCGTCGTTAAGAGCTCTTGCGCGCGCCACCGGCGCGCGTTTTTGCGCATGGTTTCGAACGAAAGCACTTTTTTTCAAGGTTTTTGATCGAGGCTGACGCGCATGTCGGGTGCGGGCCAATACCGATTCGCATCCGAGGCATGATGGTCGAAGGCCGCGATTCGGCGTTCGCGCTCATGCCGACTGACCAGTCCAGCAGCAATCCGGCGGCTGGGCGCAACGGGCAAGGCGCCCGTATGACCCGAAAGGATGGACGCCATCCGAAATCCAAAAACCATGGCAGGATCGCAGGACGCTGATCACCCGTTTCGATCAGCGTCCCGCAATCTTGCGCATGGTTTTTGTTTTTCGACGCGTCCCTTCTTTCGAGAACCCATGAAAGAAGACATCTATGTTCAATAAGCATTCAGTCGAGATCGACTGGGGCGGACGCCCTCTCAAGCTTGAAACCGGCAAGGTCGCGCGCCAGGCCGACGGCGCCGTCGTCGCGACCTACGGCGAGACCGTGGTGATCGCCACCGTCGTGGCCGCGAAAGCGCCGCGCGAAGGCGTCGACTTCCTGCCGCTGACGGTTGACTACCAGGAGAAGGCCTATGCCGCGGGCCGCATTCCCGGCGGCTATTTCAAGCGCGAGGGCCGTCCGACCGAGAAGGAGACGCTGGTCTCCCGCCTGATCGACCGTCCGATCCGTCCGCTGTTCGTGGACGGCTGGCGCAACGAGACGCAGGTGATCGCCACCGTGCTGTCGCACGACATGGAGAACGATCCCGATATCGTGGCGCTGGTGGCGTCATCGGCTGCGCTGACCCTGTCGGGAGCGCCCTTCAAAGGCCCGATCGGCGCCGCCCGCGTCGGCTTCGCCAATGACGAGTTCATCCTCAACCCGACTCTCGACGAGATGGTCGACACCCAGCTCGATCTCGTCGTCGCCGGCACGGCCGACGCCGTGCTGATGGTGGAATCGGAAGCCAAGGAGCTCAACGAGGACATCATGCTCGGCGCGGTGATGTTCGGTCACCGCCACTTCCAGCCGGTGATCAATGCAATCATCGAGCTCGCCGAGAAGGCCGCCAAAGAGCCGCGTGAAGTCGTCGCGATCGACAATTCGGCGCTCGAAAAGGAAATGCTCGGCATCGTCGAGCAGGAATTGCGCGCCGCCTACGCCATTCCGGTCAAGCAGGATCGCTACGCCGCAGTCGGCAAGGTCAAGGAAAAGGTGATCGCCCATTATTTCCCAGAAGGGCAGGAGCCGAAATACGACAAGCTCCGTGTCGCCGCCGTGTTCAAGGAGCTCGAGGCCAAGATCGTTCGCTGGAACATCCTCGATACCGGCAAGCGTATCGACGGCCGCGACGTCAAGACGGTCCGCAACATCGTCGCCGAAGTCGGCGTGCTGCCCCGCGCCCATGGTTCGGCGCTGTTCACCCGCGGCGAGACCCAGGCGCTGGTCGTGACCACGCTCGGCACCGGTGAGGACGAGCAGTACATCGACGCGCTGTCGGGGACGTACAAGGAAACGTTCCTGCTGCACTACAACTTCCCGCCCTATTCGGTCGGCGAAACGGGGCGCCTCGGCGGCACCAAGCGTCGCGAGATCGGCCATGGCAAGCTCGCCTGGCGCGCGATCCATCCCGTGCTGCCGCCGCACCACGAATTCCCCTACACCACGCGCGTGGTGTCGGAGATCACCGAGTCCAACGGCTCGTCCTCGATGGCGTCGGTCTGCGGCGCCTCGCTCGCCCTGATGGACGCCGGCGTGCCGTTGAAGCGGCCGACCGCGGGCATCGCGATGGGCCTGATCCTCGAAGACAAGCGCTTCGCGGTTCTCTCGGACATTCTCGGTGACGAGGACCATCTCGGCGACATGGACTTCAAGGTCGCCGGCACGGAAGCGGGCATCACCTCGCTCCAGATGGACATCAAGATCGAGGGCATCACCGAGGAGATCATGCGTGTCGCCCTTGGCCAGGCCAAGGAAGGCCGCGTCCACATCCTCGGCGAGATGGCGAAGGCCCTGACCGCGGCCCGCGCCGAGCTCGGCGAATACGCGCCGCGTATCGAGACCTTCAAGATCCCGACCGACAAGATCCGCGAAGTGATCGGCACCGGCGGCAAGGTGATCCGCGAGATCGTCGAGAAGACCGGCGCCAAGGTCAACATCGAGGACGACGGCACCGTGAAGGTCGCCTCCAGCGATGGCGAGGCGATGAAGGCCGCGATCAAGTGGATCAAGTCGATCGCGTCCGAGCCCGAAGTCGGCCAGATCTATGACGGCACCGTCGTCAAGGTGATGGAGTTCGGGGCCTTCGTGAACTTCTTCGGTTCCAAGGACGGCCTCGTCCACATCAGCCAGCTCGCGGCCAGCCGCGTGCAGAAGACCACCGACGTCGTCAAGGAAGGCGACAAGGTCAAGGTCAAGCTGCTCGGCTTCGACGACCGCGGCAAGACCCGCCTGTCGATGAAGGCAGTCGACCAGCAGACCGGCGAGGACCTCGAGGCCAAGCAGAAGGCCACCGAGGGCCAGCAGCCTCCGCGCGAAGCGGCCGGCGAGTAAATCTCTCCGCAATCAGAAACACGAAGGGCGGCCTCTCGGCCGCCCTTTTTGTTTGTGCCGAGCTTCGAACGATCAGGCGATGTCGAAGCGATCGGCGTTCATCACCTTGGTCCAGGCCGCCACGAAGTCGTTGGCGAACTTCTGCTTCGAATCCGCGCTCGCATAGACTTCGGCGAAGGCGCGGAGCTGGGAGTGCGAGCCGAAGATCAGGTCGGCGCGGGTCGCGGTCCACTTGACCGCATTGGTCTTGCGGTCGCGGCCCTCATAAGCACCGTTGGCGGCCGGCGCCCACTGCGTGCTCATGTCGAGCAGGTTGACGAAGAAGTCGTTGGTCAGCGTCCCCGGCTTCGCCGTGAAGACGCCGTTCTTCGAACCGCCTGCATTGGCGCCGAGCACGCGCAGACCGCCGACGAGAACGGTCAGCTCGGGCGCGGTGAGCCCCAACAGCTGGGCCCGGTCCACCAGGGCTTCCTCCTGCCTCAGGAACTGATGCTTGCCGCTGACATAGTTGCGGAAGCCGTCAGCCCGCGGCTCGAGCGGCGCGAAGGACGGAACGTCCGTCTGCTCCTGCGACGCATCCATGCGGCCCGGCGTGAACGGCACCTTCACGTCGATGCCGGCGTCCTTCGCAGCCTTCTCGACCGCGGCGCTGCCGCCGAGGACGATGAGGTCGGCAAGGGAGACCTTCTTCTTGCCTGCGCCAAACTCCTTCTGGATCGCTTCGAGCTTGCCGAGCACCTTGGAGAGCTGGGCCGGCTGGTTGACCTCCCAGTCCTTCTGCGGAGCAAGGCGGATGCGCGCGCCGTTGGCGCCGCCACGCTTGTCGGAGCCGCGGAAGGTCGAGGCCGATGCCCACGCCGTGGAGACCAGCTCGGACACCGAGAGGCCGGAAGCCAGGATCTTCGTCTTCAGGCCGGCGATATCCTGCTCGCTGGCGAGCTCATGATCGACGGCCGGAATCGGATCCTGCCAGATCAGCGTCTCCTTCGGCACCAGCGGGCCGAGGTAGCGCGCGATCGGACCCATGTCGCGGTGGGTCAGCTTGAACCAGGCGCGGGCAAAGGCGTCCGCAAACTGATCCGGATGCTCGTAGAAGCGTCGCGAGATCTTCTCATAGGCTGGATCGAAGCGCAGTGAGAGATCGGTCGTCAGCATCGTCGGGCGATGCTTCTTCGACTTGTCGAACGGATCCGGGATGATGGCGTCGGCACCCTTGGCCGTCCACTGGTTCGCTCCGCCCGGGCTCTTCGTCAGCTCCCATTCGTACTTGAACAGGTTCTCGAAGAAGTTGTTGCTCCACTTCGTCGGCGTCGTGGTCCAAGTCACCTCGAGACCGCTGGTGATGGAATCACCCGCCAGGCCCGAAGCATGCTTGCTCTTCCAGCCGAGGCCCTGATCCTCGAGCGCGCCCGCTTCCGGCTCCGGTCCGACCAGCGACGGATCGCCAGCACCGTGCGTCTTGCCGAAGGTGTGGCCGCCGGCGATCAGCGCGACGGTTTCCTCGTCGTTCATCGCCATGCGGAAGAAGGTCTCCCGGATGTCCTTTGCCGCGGCAGTCGGATCCGGCTTGCCGTTCGGGCCTTCCGGATTGACGTAGATGAGGCCCATCTGCACCGCGCCGAGCGGCTCGGCGAGCTGGCGTTCGCCGCTATAGCGTTCATCGCCCAGCCAGGTGCCTTCGGGACCCCAATACAATTCTTCCGGTTCCCAGACGTCGGCGCGGCCACCCGCGAAACCGAACGTCTTGAAGCCCATCGACTCCAGCGCGACATTGCCGGCGAGAACCATCAGGTCGGCCCACGAGATCTTGCGGCCGTACTTCCGCTTGATCGGCCATAACAGCCGGCGCGCCTTGTCGAGGTTGGCGTTGTCGGGCCAGCTGTTCAGCGGTGCGAAGCGCTGCTGACCGGCACCGGCGCCGCCGCGACCGTCGGTGATGCGGTACGTGCCGGCGCTGTGCCAGGCCATGCGGATCATCAGGCCCCCATAGTGACCGAAATCGGCCGGCCACCACTCCTGGGACTCGGTCATCAGGGCATGCAGGTCCTTGACGACCGCATTCAGGTCGAGCGTCTTGAATTCCTTGGCATAATCGAAGTCCTTGTCCATCGGATCCGAGAGATCGGAATTCCGGTGCAGGACCTGAACATCCAGTTGGTTCGGCCACCACTCGCGGTTCGAGGGTGCTGGTTTTCCGCCCGTGAACGGGCATTTTGCTTGATCGTCCATGAATACCTCCTCTGGTGGCGTCGAACATCGCCATGACCCAGGTGGAATGACTCTAGGCGCCGCCTCTTATCAGGTAAAGTTGACTTTAATGATCGCTGCAATAGGATTTTCTGATGATAAATCTGACGCTGCGGCAGCTCCGGTATTTCGATGCGCTGGCGCGTCTCGGCCATTTCGGGCGCGCGGCGGAAGCCTGCTCGATCTCGCAACCGGCGCTGTCGATGCAGATCAAGGAAATGGAGGAAACGCTCGGCGGGCTCCTGCTCGAGCGCAGCGCGCGACAGGTCGCACTGACGCGCTTCGGCGAGGAGCTCGCCCAGCGCGTGCGCGAGATCCTGCGCTCGGTCGATGAGCTCGGCGACTTCGCGCGCGCCTCGCGCGACCGCTTCGCCGGCCGCCTGCGCATCGGCATGATCCCGACGATTGCGCCCTATCTCCTGCCCACGATCACCAAGAACCTCACGCGCCTGCATCCGGAGCTCGACATCCGCGTGCGCGAGACGATGACACCCAAGCTGATCCAGGAGCTGACCGAAGGTCGGCTCGACACAGCGATCGTCGCGCTGCCGGTCTCCGAATCATCGCTGACCGAAGTCGCGCTGTTCGAGGAAAAATTCCTGCTGGTTCGGCCGAGCACGGATGAGGGAACGCCGGTGCCCTCACGCGAGATGATGCGCGAGATGCGGCTGTTGCTACTCGAGGAGGGACATTGTTTCCGCGACCAGGCGCTGTCGTTCTGCAACATGCAATCGGCCCCGCCGCGCGAGATGCTGGATGCGAATTCGCTGTCGACGCTGGTTCAGATGGTCAGCGCCGGCATCGGCGTGACCTTGATCCCGGAAATGGCCCTGCCGGTGGAGACGCGCTCGGCCTCCGTGTCGGTCGCACGCTTTGCCGAGCCGCAGCCCTCGCGCACCATCGGCATGGTCTGGCGCAAGACCAGTCCGCTGGCGCGGCAGCTCCTGCAAATCTCCGAGGTGGTGTGCCTGTCGGCCGGCAAGGTGCGCGCACGGCATGCGGCGAGCGCTACGCTGCGCAGGGCCTGATCGGCGCGCGGCAGACCATCCCCATGTCCACTCCGCTCATCCGTCCCGCCGAGCCGCACGAATATGACGAGATCGCGCGCGTCTGGATGGAGAGCTGGGTCTCGACCGGTTTGGCGGAAACCAGCAACTTCCTGCTCGCGAACCTGCGCGCACGCGTGCTGCGCGAGATCGAGGATGGCTGGAGCCTGTTCGTCGCCGATGATAACGGCACGATCGCCGCCATGCTGGCGCTGCATCTGCCAAAACTCTATCTCGACCAGCTCTTCGTCGCACCAGCCTATCAGGGCCGCTCGCTCGGCCGGCAATTGCTCGCCTTCACGCGGACGCAGTTGCCCGACGAAATCGTGCTGCGCTGCGTACGCGAGAACGAAAAGGCCTGGCGCTGGTACGAGCGCGAGGGCTTTGTGTTCGAGCGGGAAGAGGTCGCATCCGCGACCGGCTTCATGATGAAGTGCTATCGGTGGAAGCGGGAAACGCGCGACGAGTAGACGGCACCGGCATCACGCAGCTTGCGGTTGTCGCGACCTCAATCTAATTTGACGTCTCCATCGATGACCCGCCTCCTGATGTCCCGGAATTCCATGGTTCGCCTCCCCGCTTTCGCGCTTGTCTCGTTGTGCCTTCTGTCCCCTGCATCGGCGCAAACTCCACCCTCAACCGCCACCACAACGCCAGCGGCCACCAAGCCCGTGGCCAAAAAGCCGGCGCCGAAGGCCAAGTCGGCCGCAAAGCCGCCGATTGCAGCGGATAGCGGCCCGTGCCGGCTTGGCGTGATCTCGGTGATCGGAGAACGCTATTCGGTGCAGAAGTTCGGCGTCACGGTCTTCGAGAATGAGGCAAGCGAGGTTCCGATCGACTGGGGCCTCGATGATCTCGTCTTTGCGCGCGTGCGCGCAGCGACCGGTAACGATCCCACGGTCCGCAGGATCGCCTATCCCAAGGGAGCCTTCGAGCCGTTCTACAATCCGAAAACTATCCTTATCCGGGATCCAGGTGAGCGCCTGCCGGTGATCGTGCGGAGCATCACAGCCAATGCGAACTGCGATCGCTATCTGGTCGCAACCACGTTCAAGGGCGAGTTGGCGGGCACGCGCATGATGCTGAACGGCATCGGCACCTACAATCAGGGTCTCGGCAACCTCATTCGGCACTCGCACCTTTTCGCCAATATTTCGATCACGTTGATCGACGGCCGGAGCTACGAGCAGATCAACCGTCCCTTTGTGAATTTTGGGGCGAACCTGGCTGCAGGTCTGCGATTGACCGAAGATCCGCTGACCAAGCTCGACAACTCGCTATTTCCTGAGCCACCCGCGGCGGCTCCGAGCAATGCGGCGCTGCGCGAGAGGACGCGAGCGCTCGTCGCAGACAGGCTCGACCGCGGCCTGCCTGGCTATCTCAAGGAAGATTGAGCTCGGGCATAGGGAGCACAAGGCCATGATCAAGGCCAGCGCCGCTTTCGCCGCGATCCTGTTGCTTGCCGTGCCCGCATCCGCCCAGTCCTGGTCGAAGCCGGATGCAATCAGGCAGGCCGCGAAGGCAACCGCGAACGGCAACACCGGTGCGGCGGCGAGACGGGTGGAGAGCGGACCGTGCCAGATCGGCGTGATTCCGATCGCTGGCAATCTGTTCATGGTCGAGACGTTCGGCGCGTTCACGTTCCTCGACAAATATGTACGCACCTCCGTCGACAGTTGGGCGCTCGACGACCTCGTCGTCTCGCGGGTTCGCGCCGCAGCTGCAGGCAGTTCGGTACGAAGAATTCCCTTTACCCGGGAAGAGCTAACGGCGGGCAGGAGAAGTCCGCGCTCTATCTTCCACGGCGACGACGCGAGGATCAAGGAGTTTGCACAACACGTCTCCGAACGGATTCCCTGTGAGCGCTACGTCGTCGTGCATCGGCACGGCGGCACCCAACGGGAATTCGGCATTGGAATCTCGAAGTACGCCTTCGACGGGCCGGTACACCTCTTCGCCATGATGTACATTCGGGTCTACGACGGCCCAACCTTCAAACTGATCGGGGAGGCGCCCGCATTGATGACCGAGGATACGTATATGGAGCGCCTGCTGCACAATCCGCTTGGAGGCCCTTCGCGCAAGCTAGATCGTGCGATGTTTCCGGATAAGCCCGCGGACGCCGCAGCCAACCCGGTCTTGCGCGATGGCGTGCGCGCAATGCTGACAGCGAGTCTCGACAAGACGTTACCGACCTTGCTTCGAAAATCGAGCAGGGACAGCTCGTACTGATTGCGGGGCTGCGGCGGCCCACGATTCGCCCGATGCCAACGGACGACGAGCCCTGTGAAATTGAATTGACCAACATGTCGGCTCGAACAGGCTCGATCCTCCAACCCCTAGCGCCTTGCCAACTCGAGCAAGACGCGCGATGGACAAGGCGCTTCGTGCCAATGGCCTCGTGCTCATGAAAGGTCCACCCCATGATCAAGCTCTACTGGTCGCCTCGCTCGCGCTCGTTCTCCGCGCTCTGGCTGATGGAGGAAACCGGCCTGCCCTATGAGCGCGTGCTGACCGACATCACGACGGGCGCGCAGAAGGCGCCGGAGTACTTGAAGATCAATCCGATGGGCAAGGTGCCGTCGCTGGTCGACGGCGATGCCGCGCTCGGCGAAGCGGCTGCGATCTGCGCCTATGTCGCCGATCGCTACCCGGAGACGAAGCTCGCGCCGCCGCCGACCGATCCGCGCCGCGCGCGATACCTGCAATGGCTGTTCTTCGGGCCGGGCTGCATCGAGCCCGGGCTGATCCAGATCTTCACCAAGCTCGAGGTGCCCACCTCCACCGCGGCCTGGGGCAGCGCGACGCAAGTGTTCGACGTCCTCGACGCCGCGCTGGCCAAGGGGCCATGGATCCTCGGCGAAGAATTTACGGCCGCCGACATCGTGATCGGCTCGGGGCTGAACTTCGCCGTGCGGATGTTCAAGATGGTGCCGCCGCGACCGTCATTCGACGCCTACATTGCCCGCTGCGTGGCACGGCCCGCGTTCCAGCGCGCGGAGAAGATCGCGGCGGGCTGACGCATGGCCGAACGCTGCTCCGTGCTCAAAGCTTCACCTTGAGCACGGCGAGCCCGGACTGCTGAACAAGGCCGGACGAGGTCGCTTGCAGGCCGTATCGGATACCGAGATCGACGCGATCGGTTGCGGCGGCGGCCAGTCCGAGGCCCGCGGAATAGATCCAGGGCGAGAGGGCGAGGCCGTCCGTGACGAAGGCCGT
Source organism: Bradyrhizobium iriomotense (assembly GCF_030160715.1). GTDB lineage: Bacteria > Pseudomonadota > Alphaproteobacteria > Rhizobiales > Xanthobacteraceae > Bradyrhizobium > Bradyrhizobium iriomotense. The sequence continues at coordinate 58,981 of NZ_BSOW01000043.1, read as the reverse complement.
GCCTCCTCCCGCAAACGCCGCCCTGATCTGCAATCCCTGATTCAACGCGTTGTAGCCAATCCCGACATCACCTGTGAGATAGGTCCGCCTCACCAGCTCATACGCGCCCTTGAACCCTGCCGTGAGGATCAGCTCCCGATAGACTTGCGAATCGACGTTGAGACTGAAGCCGCCGGCACCATTTTCCTGATACGCGGGCGACCCCACCTGTCCGTAGTCGAGCTGGAGCGACGGCATGAACGTAAGCGCCCCGAGCGGGATCAGCTTCTTGATCGCGGCACCGGCATGCACGCTGTAGGAGCGATAGTTTGCGGTAGCGGTGCTGTTGATGAAACCGAGCGTACGGCTTTCGCCATTGTCATTGAGCGCGCCGTCAAGCTGGGCATCGACCTGGACGTCGCGACTGACGGCGTAGGTCCCGTAGAGTCCCATCTGGTATGAATCGATCGCGAGCCGATTGGGGACAGCATCCTCGCTCCCGGTGATGGTCTGATGGGAGTAGGCAAACACGCCGCCGAGCATCGTGCGCGGAGAAATCGCCGCATCGGCGCCCAACGCGACGCCAACGCCGGACGCATTGTATCCGGGGACCCCGTCGAGGCTGCCTTGCCGGACGACACCGCCGAGCGGCTTCATCCAGATATTCCGTTCGGGCGCAGCGCCCGAGTTCAGCCCACGGATGTCGTCGAGACGTCCGGTGACAGCCTGTTGCACGGCTCGCTGCGTGGCATAGGTCGCCTGCGACGCCGCGCCAGTGAGAACGGGCAACGTCTGATTGATGGCGCTCGAGAGGCTCGAGCCGCTGAGATTGTCGAGCACGGCGAATCCCGGCGCCATGGTGCCCGACCAGCCGAGCGACGTCGTGGACATCTGATAGAGCGTGTCCGCCCGCGGCAAGGCCTGCCCGGTTGTTCTGGGCGCGCAGGGTGTCGGCATAGGGCTGGACCAGGGACAGGTAAGGCCAGCGCTCCGGTTGAATTGCCAGTCAGATCGTAGGTGCTGACGACCATCTGTGAACCCGACGCATCGCCGCTCGCCGTCCCGTAGAGACTGGTGAGAGTGCCGCGCGACAGCGTGTTGAAGAGAACGTTGCCCTCGGGCGTCACAGAGCCCAGCAAGGTGAAACTGACGGCGTTGCCTCCGGGCGCAATGCCGGCACCCCAGAAATATCCGTTCTGATAGTTCGTGATGACGAGCCGCCCGGGTGTGGACGTGCCGAACAAGGCCGGGCTCACGATCCGCCACGGCGTACCTGATGTCCACGCCCATTGTGGCACCGAATTGGCCGGGACCGCTTGCGAGGGCGGCGGGGTGAAGGTCGTAGGATCATAGGGCAACATGTAGGCCCAATGCGTCACGAGGAGGCTATCCCCCGTGATCATCTGCATTTCCATCTCCGTCACACCGTTGACGGTGCGCATGTGGCCGAGGCCGACGGTCACGGAGCCTCCGGAGGTCGGCGTGAACAGCATCGAGATCTGACCCGCCGTCGTCACGAAGCCCTGGATCGTGGAGGTGTCGGTCACGAGCGCCGACCCGATCTTGAGCTGTGCAACGCTCGTCCCGGTGAATGATCCATTCGTCGCGGTGGATAGCGACCAAAGTGTCTGATCGCCGATCGGAATCGGATTCGAAAAACCCGTCTTCGGCGCGGCATAGGCCAGCAACTGCGCCGTCGGCACGTACCAGTGAGTATTGGAAAGGGTCGAATCCCAGATCGCCGACTGCGCGAGGGCGCATGACTCCCCGGCAACCAGCACGACGCCGGCCATGGACGCCAACGCCCCGGCACGAAACATCGCACGCACCATCGGCAAGACCGCTCCTTCCCAAGCCTCGGAACGCGCCACCAGCGTGGCGCCATCGGGCCCAGAAAGCCGTCAAATCATTGCCGAGTCTGCCCCATGATCGTGGGATGCGCGCCGAAGCCGCGGCCTTTCGAAAGGCAGGTCCGCGGGTCACTCCGCCTTCAGATCGTCCGGCTTCGGCATCAGGATGATGTTGTAGCCGGAATCGACGTAGTGCACCTCGCCGGTGACGCCACCTGACAGCTCCGACAGCAAATACAGCGCAGAGCCGCCGAGCTCGTCGAGCGTGACGCCGCGGCGGAGCGGCGAATGCTTCTGCATGAAGGCGAACATCGCCCGCGCTTCGCCAATGCCGGAGCCGGCGAGCGTACGGATAGGACCGGCGGAGATCGCGTTGACACGGATGCCACGCGGTCCGAAATCGGAGGCGAGGTAGCGCACGGAGGCTTCCAGCGCCGCCTTGGCCACGCCCATCACGTTGTAATTCGGCATCGCGCGCTCCGAGGCGCCGAAGGTCAGCGTGATCATGCTGCCACCCTCCGTCATCAGCTCGGCGGCGCGTTTTGCGACCTCAGTGAACGAGAAGCAGGAGATCACCATGGTGCGCGAAAAGTTCGCGCGACTGGTGTCGGCGTAGCGGCCCTTCAGCTCGTTCTTGTCGGCAAAGCCGATCGCGTGGATGACGAAATCGAGCCGCCCCCATTTCTCGCGGAGCACGTCGAACGAGGCATCGACGCTAGCGATGTCCTCGACGTCGCAGGGCAGCACCAGATCAACACCAAGCGATTCCGCCAGCGGCTTGACGCGCTTGCCGAGTGCCTCGCCCTGGAAGGTGAAGGCAAGCTCGGCACCGTGAGCATGCAGCGTCTTCGCCATGCCCCAGGCGATCGAGTGATCATTGGCGATGCCCATGATCAGACCGCGCTTGCCTTTCATCAGACCTTCCATCGCCGCGTGGCTCCCATCATTCCGAGGTCATCGCCCACCTTGTGCGCACTTGCGCACCGGGGCGGGCGATTCAGTATTCCAGAGATAGTTGTTATTGGCCGAGGCGCCGCGGTGTGCTGGATGCCCCACTTTCGGGGGCATGACAGATCACGCATCCAGCCGGCTGAACACCAGCGTGGCGTTGGTGCCGCCAAAGCCGAACGAGTTCGACAGCACGGTACCGATCTTGGCGTTGTCGATGCGCTTGCGCACGATCGGCATGTCGGCGAACACCGGGTCGAGCTCCTGGATGTGCGCGCTCTCGCAGATGAAGCCGTTGTTCATCATCAGCAGCGAGTAGATCGCTTCCTGCACGCCGGTCGCGCCCAGCGAATGGCCGGTGAGTGCCTTGGTAGCAGAGATCGGCGGGCACTTCTCGCCGACGCCGAACACCTTTCGGACTGCCTCGATCTCCGGCGGGTCGCCCGCCGGCGTCGAGGTGGCGTGCGGGTTGATGTAGTCGACCTTGGTCTTCACGGTCGACATCGCCATGCGCATGCAGCGCTCGGCGCCTTCACCCGACGGCGCGACCATGTCGTAACCATCCGACGTCGCGCCATAGCCGACGATCTCGCCATAGATGCGTGCGCCGCGCGCCTTGGCGTGCTCGAGCTCTTCCAGCACCAGCACACCGGCGCCGCCTGCGATGACGAAGCCGTCGCGATTGACGTCATAGGGACGCGAGGCGGTGGCGGGCGTGTCGTTGTATTTCGAGGACATCGCGCCCATGGCGTCGAACAGCACCGACAGCGACCAGTCCAGTTCCTCGCAACCGCCGGCGAAGATCACGTCCTGCTTGCCGATCTGGATCGTCTCATAGGCATTGCCGATGCAATGGTTCGACGTCGCACAGGCCGACGAGATCGAATAGTTCACGCCCTTGATCTTGAACCAGGTGGCAAGCGTTGCCGACGCCGTTGACGACATCGCCTTCGGCACCGCGAACGGTCCGACCCGCTTCGGCCCCTTGGCACGGGTAATGTCGGCGGATTCGACGATGGTGCGGGCCGACGGTCCGCCGGAGCCCATGATGATGCCGGTGCGGATGTTGGAGATCTCGTCGGGCCCGAGACCGGAATCCTGGATCGCCTGCTCCATCGCGATGTGATTCCACGCCGCACCCTGGCCGAGGAAGCGCATCGCGCGCCGGTCGATGACTGTCGCCGGATCGAGCGTGGGCTCACCCGCGACCTGCGAACGGAAGCCGAGCTCGGCATATTTCTCTGCCCGCGAGATGCCTGACTTTGCCTCGTGAAGGCTCGCAAGCACTTCCTGGGTGTTGTTTCCGATGGACGAGACGATGCCCATCCCGGTGACCACAACCCGTCTCATGACAGCCTCGCCCTAATCGTTGTCTTCTTTCAGTGATGCGCTTTGCGTCAGCCCAGGCTCGTGCCCTGCTTGAACAGGCCGACCTTCAGATCCTTGGCGCGATAGATAATCTGGTCATCGACCGAAAGCCACCCGTCGGCAATGCCCAGCACCAGCTTTGAACGCATCACGCGCTTGATGTCGACGTTGTACACAACCTTGCGTGCCTCGGGCAGCACCTGGCCGCCGAACTTCAATTCGCTCAATCCCAGCGCGCGGCCGCGGCCCTCGCCGCCGATCCAGCCGAGGTAGAATCCGACCATCTGCCAGAGCGCGTCGAGGCCAAGGCAACCCGGCATGACGGAATCGTTCTTGAAATGGCAGCCGAAGAACCAGAGGTCCGGCTTGACGTCGAGCTCGGCACGCACCAGACCCTTGCCGAATTCGCCGCCAGTATCGGAAATTTCCGTGATGCGGTCGAACATCAGCAGCGGCGGCAGCGGCAATTGCGCGTTGCCGGGGCCGAACATCTCGCCACGTGCACAGGCCAGCAGATCCTCGTATTCGTAACCGTTGCGCCTGTTCAGCATCCCGGAGCCTCTGTTCAAATCCCGATGGGACAGTTTTGGCGACAATGGCCCCGTTTCCCGACGGGAGGAGCGCCATTCGCCGTTGTCAGGCGCGAAAACCGCGCGACCGGACGGACCGCGGGCCAAGCCTCGTTGAGCCCGGCTGCGCCAAAATCGGTTAAGCGGGACCGCGCGCTCTCTATCATAGGCCTTCCCGGCGTCAAAGTGCCCTTTACAGGGTAAAATGATCGCATCTTCGCCCCGGTTCCGACCGACTTAGAACCACTCTAGTTGCGAGAAACTTGCATCTGCATCTATCCGTCCATATATTGCAGAACAATAGTGTTTTTCCTCGCGTGCCCTGAAATTGGAAATGAGCGATAACGCCCCGAACCACCACGACGAAACCGCCCATTCCGCGTCCCTCCACTCCGGACGCCAGCCGGCCTTGACCGGTTGCCCGTGGCACGACGTCAACGAAATGCTCCAGGCTGCCGGGCTTCGCCCGACGCGCCAGCGCATGGCGCTGGGCTGGCTGCTGTTCGGCAAGGGTGCGCGGCACCTGACCGCCGAAATGCTCTATGAGGAAGCGACGCTGGCCAAGGTTCCGGTATCGCTGGCGACCGTCTACAACACGCTGAACCAGCTCACCGATGCCGGTCTGCTGCGCCAGGTCAGCGTCGACGGTACCAAGACCTATTTCGATACCAACGTCACCACGCACCACCACTACTATCTCGAGAATAGCCACGAGCTGGTCGACATTACCGACCCGCATCTGGCGCTGTCGAAGATGCCCGACGTGCCCGAGGGCTACGAGATCGCGCGCATCGACATGGTCGTGCGCCTGCGCAAGAAGCGCTGATGCTTCAAATCTCGCGTCGTCCCGGCGAAGGCCGGGACCCATACCGCGTGATCTATCGATAGGCACAGCTATCCGTACCACGGGACGACTGCGTAACCACCGGTCTTCGTCAAACTTTTGCCTGTGGTTATGGATTCCGGCCTGCGCCGGGACGACGGCGACGTGCGCGTCAATTCACCTGCTCGTCGGAGTAGACGCCCCAGAGCCGCTCTTGCTGGATCCAGCCGTCAAAGCCGCTGCCCGTGACGTGGCACCAGCCGGTGGTGCATTTCTTGACCTGGGCAACGACGCCGGCCTGGAGCTTTGCGGCGATCGCGCTCTCGGCATCGGCGCGATCATAGATCGGCGCGAGATCGTCCTTGTGCTTCATGGTGACGACTGCGGTGCGGCGGCCCGACAGCAATGAATGATAGACCCAGCCCTCGGCACCTTCGGAATCGCGCACCCGCCGCCAGTTCTCGAATTCGGCGGTGATTTCGACTGGCAGGCCGGCGCGGGTATAGACCCAGGCCACGTCATTGTCCTTGGTCGGACCTGCGCGGACATTCACATGGTCGGATTTGAGGCTGACATAACGCGGCACGGGAAGGCCGCTTGCGGTTTGAGCCGCGTCCTTGGCCGAATGTCCGGGGCTGACCAAAGCACCCAACCAACCCAAGACGAGCGCTACAACAGACCAAAAACGCCCCAACGCCATCACGACCCGTCTCCCGCCGGAACCCCGGCGCAAGCACGCCGAATTCCGCAAATCACTTCCAAACCCCGCCGCACGCCCCTCTCCCCGCCCCACGCGGGTCTTTCCCGGCTCTGCCGTGGTTCTTGTCTTGGCCCGGCCATCTGCTAGAGAGGACGAGCGTCTAACAAACCAGTTTGGCCCGATTTTCCGGCCGGAAATGTCGGGAGAGCTTCAAGGAAACGCCGGGGACGATGCGGCAGGGCCAGTGTCGAACACCCGGGTTAATGAGGTCTGAACGGTTAAGCCTTTGACGACAGAGGCGACCAGCGATGCCTCATGAAAGCAGGACATGTCGGTCAAGAAAAAACCCCTCGTCGTCGTGACACGCAAGCTGCCGGACTCGATCGAGACGCGCATGCGCGAATTGTTCGACGCCCGGATCAATCTTGACGACACCCCGATGTCGCGGGAGCAGATCGCGGAGGCCGCGCGCTCGGCCGACGTGCTGGTTCCGACCGTGACCGACCAGATCAACGCCGACGTCATCAACCAGCCCGACTGCAAGCTTCGCCTGATCGCGAATTTCGGCAACGGTGTCGACAATATCGACGTCGAGGCGGCGCATGCGCGCGGCATCACCGTCACCAATACGCCGAAGGTTCTGACCGAGGACACCGCCGACATGACCATGGCGCTGATCCTCGCGGTGCCGCGCCGGCTGATCGAGGGCGCCTCGGTGCTCACGGAAGGCAAACCCTGGGCGGGCTGGTCGCCGACCTGGATGCTCGGCCACCGCATCGGGGGAAAACGGCTCGGCATCATCGGCATGGGCCGCATCGGCCAGGCCGTGGCGCGACGCGCCCGCGCCTTCGGCCTTCAGATCCACTATCACAACCGCCGTCCCGTCGCGCCGAAGATCGCCGACGAGCTGGGCGCGACCTATTGGGAAAGCCTCGACCAGATGCTGGCGCGGATGGACATCATCTCGGTGAACTGTCCGCACACGCCTGCAACCTACCACCTGCTCTCGGCACGGCGGCTGAAGCTGATCCGGAAGGACGCCTACATCGTCAACACCGCGCGCGGCGAGGTGACCGACGAGGACACGCTGATCAAGCTGATCGAAGCCGGCGAGATCGGCGGCGCCGGCCTCGACGTCTACGAGCACGAGCCTGCGGTCAATCCAAAACTGGTGCGGCTCGCCAAGGCCGGCAAGGTGACGCTGTTGCCCCATATGGGCTCGGCCACGATCGAAGGCCGCGTCGAGATGGGCGAGAAGGTGATCATCAACATCCGCACTTTCCTCGACGCCCACAAGCCGCCGGATCGCGTGCTGCCGAGCATGCTCTGACCTTCAGCCGCGCCGTTGCACGTGGATAGCAAACGGCCGCTCGCGCGCTGAGCAGCGCCACCGCTACTCGCGGTGGATGCTCAGATCCTCGAACACGGGTCCATCGCCATTGAGCGGATTGGCCGGATCGCGCGCGTAGCGCAGCGTCTCGAAGCGCATCGCGCGCGCATCCAACATCAGGAGACGGCCGACCAGGCCCTCGCCAAAGCCGACGATCTCGCGGATCGCTTCCAGCGCCATCATCGAGCCGAGCACACCGGCGAGCGCCCCCATCACGCCGGCTTCGGAGCAGGCCGGCACGGTGCCGGGCGGCGGCGCCTCCGGGAACAGGCAGCGATAGGTCGGATTGAATTCGCCGGCTTCGTTCTTCTCATGCGCGCGGATGGTCGTCAGCGAACCGTCGAAGGTGCCGAGCGCGGCCGTGATCAGCGGTCTTTTCGCGAAGAAGCAGGCGTCCGAAACCAGATAGCGGGTGGAGAAATTGTCGGAGCCGTCGAGCACGAGGTCGTAATCGCCGATCAGGCCGAGCGCGTTGTCGGCGTTGAGCCAGGTGGCGTGACCGACGAAGCGCACATGCGGATTGAGCGCCGCGATCCGCTCCGCGGCGCTCTCGACCTTGTGCCGGCCGATATCCGGCGTCGTGTGGATGACCTGACGCTGCAGGTTGGAGAGCGACACGACGTCGTCATCGACGACGCCGAGCGTGCCGATGCCGGCAGCGGCAAGATACATCAGGGCCGGCGCGCCGAGACCGCCGGCGCCGATCACCAGCACCGAGGCCTGCTTCAGCGCGGCCTGACCCGGACCGCCGACGTCGCGCAGCACGATATGACGGGCATAGCGTTCGAGTTCGTCCGGACTCAGCACACTCTTTGCTCCTGAACCACCCCGACATTGTTTGCGACCAACGAGATGTGCTTCAATGAGCCCACGTTCAATGGCCGGGTTGGATTTGTCATGAGATCGATGCTCGCGGCAACATTTGTGTTGATGACCGCGACTGCCGCGCACGCGCAGATGACGACGCCGCCGCTTCCCGGCACCAAGCCGAAGACGGTCCAGACCGTTCCGATCCGTCCCGCATTGCAAACGCCGTCCGAGACTGCGGACGCCATGGGGCAGGCGGAGCGCCTTCTGCTGCAATCCGACCTCGCCTGGGTCGGGCAGTACAACGGCGCGATCACCGGCGACGTCAGCGAGCGCATGGTCAACGCCATCAAGGAATACCAGAAGGCGCAGGGCGGCAAGCCGACCGGCGTGCTGAACCCGCAGGAGCGGGCGGCACTTGCCGAGACGGCGCGCAGGAAGCAGGAGAGCGTCGGCTGGAAGATCGTGATGGAGCCGACCAGCGGCGCGCGGCTCGGCATCCCCGGCAAGCTCGTGCCGCAGCAGGCGACCGATGCCAACGGCTCGAAATGGACCTCGCCGACCGGCACGGTGCAGGTGTTGCTCAGCCGCCGCAAGGAAGCGAATCCGACCACCGCAAAGCTCGCCGAAGCAGAGAAGAAGGAACCGGCCGGGCGCAAGGTCGATTACACCGTGGTGAAGCCCGACTTCTTCGTGCTGTCGGGATTGCAGGGCCTGAAGAAGTTTTACGTGCGCGGCACCTTCAAGGGCGATGAGGTCCGCATCATGACGATCCTTTACGATCAGGCCATGGAGAACACCGTCGAGCCGGTCGTGATCGCCATGTCGAGCGCCTTCAGCGCGTTTCCGTCAGGGCCTCAGCCCGGACCAGCGCCGCGGAAGACCGTCGAATATGGCACCGGCGTCGTCGTCAGCGATGACGGCGCGATCGTCACCGACCGTCTCGTCACCGACGGCTGCCTTGCCCTCACCATCGGTGGCCACGGCAATGCCGACCGGCTCGCGGAAGACAAGGAGCACGACCTCGCGCTGCTGCACATCTATGGCGCGCGCGGCTTGAAGCCGCTGAGCCTTTCGACTGGCGGGGCCAAAGCGGCCGTTGATGTCGTCGGCATCGCCGATCCGCAGAACCAGGGCGGCAGCGCCGCCGTCTCGAGCCTCAAGACCGCGCTGGCCCCGGTCGCCGGCGGCGATGCGGCGCTCTCGCCGCCGCCGGCGGTCGGATTTTCCGGCGGCGCCGCGATCGATGGTGACGGCAAGTTCGCCGGCATCGCGCTGCTGAAGCCGATGGTCGTCGCCGGCCCCGCCAATGCGGCGCCATCAGCGCAGGCGGTGATGGTGTCCGCCAACATCGTCCGCGATTTCCTGAAAGCGAACGATGTCACCGCGAATGGCAGCTCCACGGATGCAAAAGCGGCCGTCGTGCGCGTGATCTGCGTGCGGAAGTAAGTCGAGCCGGTCATACGTACGACTACCTATCCAGTACTTGTACGGATTAGCTGGCATCCCCTATTCCGCCATCATCGTTACAGCTGATTCGGACATCCGCGATCCCTTTGGATCGGGCCGGGCACGTCCTGAGCGAGAAGCGCTCAGCATCACCGTCGATGCACGTTCGCGTGGCGTTACCCGAGACCCTGGCAATCCAAAGGATTCATCATCGATGCATACTATCGTACTGGCCACCCAAAAGGGTGGCAGTGGCAAGAGCACCCTTGCCATCGGCCTCGCGCTGGCCGCAAAGCAGGCCGGATTCAGCGTTCGCCTGATCGAGACCGACCCACAGGGCACGCTGTCGAACTGGCAGCGCCGCCGCACCGAGACCGAGCCCGTGGTCGAGCCGATCTACCAGGCCGCCAACATCGAGCCGCGCCTGAAGATGCTGGCGTCGAGCGGTCTGCAGCTCGCGATCGTCGACACCGCAGCCGGCCTCAGCGCCGCGACCACCGCAGCGATCCGCCATTCCGATCTGTGCCTGATCCCGTCCCGGCCCACGGTCGCTGACATCGAGGCCACCGCCTCGACGCTCAGCGTCGCCCGCGCCTGGAAACGACCCTTCGGCTTCGTGCTGAACCAGACGCCGATCCGCGGCCAGCGCATCGATCATGCAGCCAACACGCTTGCCGATGAGGCCGCGCTCGAGCTCGCCGACGTGCTTGCGCGTCCACTGATCGTGATGCGCAACGACCACCAGGACGCGCTCGCCGCCGGCCTTGCAGTCAGCGAATTTGCGCCCGGCAGCAAGTCGGCCGACGAGATCCGCGGCCTCTGGCAGTGGATCGAGACCCGGCTCAACCTCTCGTCCACGACCAATCTGCTGATCGATCAAGTCATCTCGGCCGCGGACGGGATGATGCACGCCGCCGCCAAGATTGCATCTAACGATGCGGCCACGCTGACGTCCTGAGCGGGGCAATCGCTCGGACGATCGCCGGGCGTCCTGTTTCCGGTAACAGGACGCCCAAACAACGAAGCAATCCGGCCACCAGCCCGGCCGGATTGCTTCGCTTCGCGTTGATCGCAGTTGCTAACGGTTGCCATCGCCACGATCTCGCTTCGCCTCTCCCGCAAGCGGAAGAGGGAGCGCAGCATGACCTGCTACTTCTGACATTTCGGGCACCAGAACGTCGATCGTCCGTTCTGGGTGAAGCGCTTCACGATGCCGCCGCAGCCCGGCGTCTTGCACGTCTCGCCTTCGCGATCATAGACCTTGAACGAATGCTGGAAGTAGCCGAGCTCGCCGGAGGTCTGGCGATGATCGCGCAAGCTCGAGCCGCCCGCCTTGATCGCATCGTTGAGCACGGCGTGGATCGCGCCGACCAGCCGCTTTGCATGATCGGTCGATTCACCCTTTCGCGTGGCGAGCGTCGCGGCAGTCCGGCGCGGCGACAGATGCGAGCGATGCAGCGCCTCGCAGACATAGATGTTGCCAAGCCCCGCCACCACGCGCTGGTCGAGCAGCGCCGCCTTCAGGCTGGTCTTCTTGCCGGCGCAGGATTGCGCCAGCATCGCGGCGTCGAATTCATTGCCGAGCGGCTCGGGGCCGAGCCCGCGCAACAGCGGCTCGTCCTCGAGCGCATTGCGCGCGATCACTTTCATGTAACCGAAGCGGCGCGGATCGTTGAACACGATGTCGGCGCCCGAGGACATGCGAAACAGCACGTGGTCGTGTGTCGAATCCTTGCCCCTGGGATAGTGAAATTCTCCCGGCGACTTTTCATCATCCGGCTTGATGACGCGGAACGAGCCGGACATGCCGAGATGCATCAGCAGCACGTCGCCCGAGGCGAGATCGGCCATGAGGTATTTTGCGCGCCGGCCGAGCCCCGTGACCACCTGGCCCTGGAGCCGCGCCACGAAATCCGGCTGAAAGGGAAAGCGCAAATCGGCCCTGCGGGCCTCCGCCTTGACGATTTTTGCGCCTTCCATGACGGGCTGGAGTCCGCGGCGGACGGTCTCGACTTCGGGCAATTCAGGCATAGTCGGGCATTCACCTTATGAGGGCGGTGTGATAGCGCCATTGCGGCGGCCGCGCTATGGTCCGCCTCGTGGAGTAGAGTAATGGATCGGCCGGGCGAAACCACGCATTTTGGCTTCAGGGACGTCCCCCTGAGCGACAAGCAGACGCTGGTGAACGACGTGTTTCACAGCGTTGCTTCGCGCTATGACCTGATGAACGACCTGATGTCCGGTGGCCTGCACCGGGTCTGGAAGGACATCATGATCAACGCGCTCGATCCGCCCAGGGGCGATCGGCCGTTCGCGCTGCTCGACGTCGCCGGCGGCACCGGCGATATTTCGTTCCGCGCCGCCAAGGCGGCGGGCACCGGCTTTCATGCCACGGTCTGCGACATCAACGCCAACATGCTGGCCGTGGGACGCGAGCGCGCCGAGAAGCGGCACCTCGACACCCAGGTCGACTTCGTCGAGGGCAATGCCGAAGCGCTCGCCTTTGCCGATCGCAGCTTCGACGCATATACGATCGCTTTCGGAATCCGCAACGTGCCGCGGATCGATCTCGCACTTGGCGAGGCCTATCGGGTGCTGAAGCCGGGCAGCCGTTTCCTGTGCCTGGAGTTCTCCACGGTCGAGATGCCCGGGCTCGATCGTCTCTACGACCTGTTCTCGTTCAAGGTGATTCCGCCGCTCGGCCGCATGGTCACGGGCGATTCCGAGTCCTATCAGTATCTCGTCGAATCCATCCGCAAATTCCCGAAGCCGAACGCCTTCGCCGACATGATCCGAGCGGCCGGCTTCTCCCGCGTGAGCTGGCAGACCCTGTCCGGCGGCATCGTCGCATTGCATTCAGGCTGGCGTTTGTGATCTCTGCCATTACCCACATTGCGCGTCTTGCCCGCGCCGCGATCGTGTTCGCGCGCGAGGGCGTGTTCGGCGCCGTCGATCCGAGCCTGGTGCCGCCGCCCGGACAACTCGCCTTGAAGCTTGCCCGCCTCGTCGAACGGCGCGGCCCAAAGCACGGACCGCGACTGACGCGCGCGCTGACCCGGATGGGCCCGGCCTATCTCAAGCTCGGCCAGTTCCTGGCTACGCGCCCGGACGTCGTCGGCGTCGTCATCGCGCGCGACCTCGAAAGCCTCCAGGATCGCCTGCCACCTTTTTCGCAAGCCGAAGCGGAAGCCGCGATCGCGACCTCGCTGGAGCGTCCGCTGACGGAAGTGTTCGCGAGCTTCGGCCCGCCCGTTGCGGCAGCCTCGATCGCGCAGGTGCATCGCGGCGAGGTGGTGCGCGACGGCGTGCGCAAGCCGGTCGCGATCAAGGTGCTGCGGCCCAACGTCGCCGCACGCTTCCGGCGCGACCTCTCCGATTTCTTCTTCGTCGCGCACAGGGCCGAGACCCATTCGGCCGAGGCGCGACGCCTGCGCCTCGTCGAGGTCATCAACACCATGTCGCGCTCCGTCGCCATGGAGATGGACCTGCGGCTGGAAGCGGCTGCGCTGTCCGAGATGGCGGAGAACACGCAGGACGATCCGGATTTCCGCATTCCGACCGTCGATTGGGATCGCACCACGCACAACGTGCTGACGATGGAATGGATCGACGGCATCGCGCTGAACGATCACGCGCGCTTGCAGGAAGCCAATGTCGACCTGCCCGATCTCGGCCGCAAGATCATCCAGAGCTTCCTGCGCCACGCGCTGCGCGACGGCTTCTTCCACGCCGACATGCATCCGGGCAATCTGTTCCTGGACGATGCGGGACGTCTCGTCGCGGTCGATTTCGGCATCATGGGCCGGCTCGGACTGAAGGAGCGGCGCTTCCTCGCGGAAATCCTGCTCGGCTTCATCACCCGCGACTATCGCCGCGTGGCGGAGGTGCATTTCGAGGCGGGCTACGTGCCCTCGCACCATTCGGTCGAGAACTTTGCGCAGGCGATCCGCGCCATCGGCGAGCCGATCCACAACCGCACCGCCGAGGAGATCTCGATGGCGCGGCTGCTCACGCTGCTGCTCGAGGTCACCGGCCTGTTCGACATGACGACCCGGCCCGAGCTGATCCTGCTCCAGAAGACCATGGTGGTGGTCGAGGGCGTGGCGCGCGGCTTCGATCCAAAGCTCGACATCTGGAAGACCGCCGACCCCGTGGTGCGCGAATGGATCGAGCGCAATCTCGGACCCATCGGCCGCGTGCAGGGCGCGCTCGCCGGCACCGGCGACATCGCGCGGGTGCTGATGAACCTGCCCGATATCGCCGCGCGCTCGGTCAAGGTGCTGGAGCAGCTCGAGACCATGACGCGCGAGGGCCTGCGGCTGTCGCCGGAGAGCATCGCGGCGATGGGCCGCAGCGAGGGCCGCAAGAACCGCTGGCGCACCGTGGCGCTCTGGATCATCGCCGCGACCTTCATCGGAATCCTGATCGCCGTCCGGAATCTGTGATTGCGATGCAATCACATATTTGATAGCATTGCTATCATTTCTGCCGGAGGGCGTCATGGCCAGCCTGACCATCCGCAAGCTCGACGAGAGCGTCAAAACCTATTTGCGCCTGCGCTCGGCCAAGAACCGCAGGTCCGTCGAGGAAGAGGTTCGGGTCATCCTGCGGGAGCTGATCGAGGGCCGCGAGGAGCCGCTGACGCCGTTCGCGGTGCCTCCAGCGCCATCCCCCGCTCCCACATCCCCACGCGCCAGCGCGCTGCCCGAGGCCAGCGTCACCCTGATCATCGGCGGCGGGATCGCGGCTTACAAATCGCTCGACCTGATTCGCCGGCTCAAGGAACGCCGCGTCGAGGTCCGCTGCGTGCTGACCAAGGCCGCCGAGCAATTCGTTACCCCGCTGGCGGCAAGCGCGCTGTCCCATGAGCGCGTCTATACCGACCTGTTCGACCCGCAGAGCGAGTTCGACGCCGGCCACATCCGCCTGGCGCGCGACTGCGACCTGATCGTGGTGGCCCCCGCGACCGCCGACCTCATGGCCAAGATGGCGAACGGGCATGCCGATGATCTCGCCAGCGCCATCCTGCTCGCCACCAACCGAAAAATCCTGCTGGCGCCGGCGATGAACCCTCTGATGTGGAACAACGCCGCGACGCGCCGCAATGTGGCGCAGCTCCAGCGCGACGGCGTGGTGCTGATCGGCCCCAATGCAGGTGAGATGGCGGAAGCCGGCGAAGCCGGCGTCGGGCGCATGTCAGAGGCGATCGAGATCGCCACCGCCGCCGAACGCCTGCTGCGACCACCGCTGCCGCGGCCGCTTGCGGGCAAGCGCGTGCTGATCACCGCAGGCCCAACGCATGAGCCGATCGATCCGGTGCGCTACATCGCCAACCGCTCCTCCGGCAAGCAGGGTTTTGCCATTGCCGCCGCCGCGCAAGCCGCAGGCGCCGAGGTCATCCTGGTGAGCGGCCCGGTCGACCTCGACGATCCCGACGGCGTCAACGTCAAGCATGTGGAATCGGCCCGGCAGATGCTGGAGCATGTGCAGGCCTCGCTTCCGGTCGACATCGCCATCTTTGCCGCAGCCGTCGCCGACTGGCGCGTCGCCAATGAGGGCGAGCAGAAGCTGAAGAAGACGTCGGCCGGCATGCCGCCGCTTCAGCTCGTCGAAAACCCCGACATCCTCGCCACGATCTCGAAACTCAGGGACAAGCGTCCGCCGCTGGTAATCGGCTTTGCCGCCGAGACCGAGCACCTCATCGACAACGCCAAGGCCAAGCTCGCGCGCA
Source organism: Bradyrhizobium iriomotense (assembly GCF_030160715.1). Classification (GTDB taxonomy): domain Bacteria; phylum Pseudomonadota; class Alphaproteobacteria; order Rhizobiales; family Xanthobacteraceae; genus Bradyrhizobium; species Bradyrhizobium iriomotense. The sequence goes on along the minus strand of NZ_BSOW01000043.1, from coordinate 43,367 downwards.
AGGGCTGCGACTGGATCGTCGCCAACGACGTCTCGCCCGCCACCGGCGTGATGGGCGGCGACCGCAACACCGTGCATCTGCTCAGCCGCAAAAGCGGTGGGGAGGACGGCGAGATTGCGGTTGATTCCTGGCCGGTGATGACCAAGGAACAGGTCGCCATCGAGCTGATCGCGCATGTCGCGAAAAGCGTGGCCGACAACCCCCTGGAGCCGGCATCTTGAGCACGAAAGTCGCGGTCGAACTGCAACGCTTAGGCCATGCCGAAGGCCTGCCGCTCCCGGCCTATCAGACACAGGAGGCCGCCGGTCTCGACCTGATGGCCGCGGTTCCCGAGAACGAACCTCTGACGCTCGCCCCCGGCAAGCACGCGCTGGTGCCGACCGGACTCGCGATCGCACTGCCGGCCGGGTACGAGGCGCAGGTGCGGCCACGTTCGGGGCTCGCCGCCAAGCATGGCGTCACCGTGCTGAACTCGCCCGGAACGATCGATGCGGACTATCGCGGCGAGGTCAAGGTGATCCTGATCAATCACGGCGATGCGCCGTTCGCGATCAAGCGCGGCGAGCGCATTGCGCAGATGGTGATCGCGCCGGTGGTTCAGGCCAGCCTGGTTCCCGTCGCCACGCTGTCGACGACGAATCGCGGGGCCGGCGGCTTCGGCTCGACCGGACGCTGAACATTCCGACAATTCCGATCGAATTGACCGCAAATCTACGCGGTTCACATGGCGTGGCCGGCATTTTTTTGGGGCCACCTTTGCGTTCACGATCTGGACTCTTACCGGTCGAGTCACGTTGAGGATATTGTCTTTTGATTCGCGCGCGGCGGGGGAAATCGCCGGGCGTAAATACGTGCGATCTTGGGGCAATGATGTCAGGCGTGATCGTGTCGATGCGTCGGACGCTGCTATCGTGCACGTCATTGGCGCGCAACGGCCTGATTGGCGGCGCTCTCGCGGCGTTGCTTCCGGCTGCGCCGGCGAAGGCCGCCGACCTCATCGACACACTTTCCACACTGCTGGACTTCAACCGGCAGGAAGTCGCGGTATTGACCACTGCGCTCGCTCTGCTGGGCTTCTCGGTGGTGGCCGCGATCCTGTTGATGCGGACCCGCGTCCGCACGGCCAACAACGAGGCGCGTTTGCAGACCCGCATCGGGGAACTGCAACTTCAGGCCGACCGCTTCGGCGCGCTGCTGTTCGCCGAGCCGCAGATCCTGATCTCCTGGCCCGCAGGCGATAATCGCGCCCAGATCTCCGGCGATGTCTCCATGGTGCTGCCGCGCGACTCCTCGCCCCAGCGCGTGCTGGCGTTTGGAACCTGGCTGCCGCCAGAGCCGGCGCTCGAGATGGATCACGCGGTCGATGCGCTGCGCGAGCATGGCGACGGGTTCCAGCTCAACCTGACCACCGCGAGCGGCCGCACGCTCGAAGCCATCGGCCGCGCCATCGGCGGCCAGGCCATTGTCAGGATTCGCGAGCTCTCGGGGCTCAGGCGCGAGCTCGCCGAAACCAATTTGCGCCACAAGGCGCTGCTCGACGAGACCGAGATGCTGCGCGGCTTTGCCGCCACCAGTCCCTGGCCGATCTGGGCCAAGAGCGCGAACGGCGCGCTCGCCTACGCCAACCCGGCCTATGTGCGGGCGACGGAGGCCGCCAGCGTCGCCGACGCCCAGGAGCGCAAGCTCGAGCTTTTGGACAGCGCCGACCGCGCCGACATGGAGCGCGGGCTGAAGGACGCGGCCAATTTCACCTCGCGCCTGCCGATCGTGATCGGAGGCGAGCGCCGCATCTATGACGTGCGTGCCGTCAATGTCGGCGATGCCAGCGTCGGCGTCGCTATCGACGCCAGCGAAGCGGATGCGCTGAGCTCGGCGCTGGTGCGGATGGCGGAAGCACATCGCCGCACCCTCGACCAGCTCTCCTCCGGCGTTGCCGTGTTCGACGGACAGCGGCGGCTTGCCTTCTACAACGACTCCTATCGCCGGCTCTGGGATCTCGACCGCACCTTCCTCGATGCCAATCCCGATGATTCCAGCGTGCTCGATCAGCTCCGTGCTGCGCGCAAGCTGCCGGAGCAACCGGATTTCCGTGCCTGGAAGGCCAAGCTGCACGAAGCCTATCGCGCGGTCGAGACCGCCCATGACACCTGGTTCCTGCCGGACGGACGCGCGCTCTCCGTGGTCACCACGCCCAGTCCCGAAGGCGGCGTCACCTATCTGTTCGACGACGTCACCGAGAGCCTCGATCTTGCGCGCCGCTTCGACGGCCTGATCCGTGTGCAGCGCGAGACGCTGGACAGCCTCGCCGAAGGCGTGGCCGTGTTCGGCAGCAACGGCAAGGTCCAGTTGTCGAACCCGGCCTTCGCGCGGATGTGGAAGCTATCGAACGAGGCGTTGCGCGAGCAGCCGCACATCCAGACCGTGGAGAGCTGGTGCCAGCCGCTGTTCGACGAGGCGAATGTCTGGCGACAGATCCGTGAAGCGATCACCTCGATCGAAAATCGCGCCGATGTGCCGCTGAAGCTGGAGCGCAAGGACGGCAGCGTCGTCAACGGCATGATCCGGCCGCTGCCCGACGGCGCCACCATGCTGACCTTCCAGGACATCACCGACACCGAGAATGTCGAGCGCGCGCTGCGCGAGCGCAACGAGGCGCTGGAAGCCGCCGACCAGATGAAGGTGGATTTCGTCCACCACGTCTCCTACGAGCTGCGCGCACCGCTCACCACCATCATCGGCTTCGCGCACTTCCTCAGCGATCCCTCGACCGGCCCGCTGACGCCGAAGCAGGCCGAATATCTCGACTACGTCACCAAATCGACCAACGCGCTGCTCGCACTGACCAACAACATCCTCGATCTTGCGACCATCGACGCCGGCGCGATGAAGCTCGAGCTCGGCCCGGTCGACGTCTCCAAGGCGATCGAGCTTGCCGCCGAAGGTATCCAGGACCGGCTCGCCACCGACCGCATCCGCCTCAGGGTCGAGATCGCACCCGACGCCGGCAGCTTCGTCGGCGACGAGAAGCGCGTGGTGCAGGTGCTCTATAACCTGCTCGCCAATGCTATCGGCTTCTCGCCGCAGGATTCTACCGTCGGCATCAGTGCGCGTCGCACCGAGCGCAGCGTGGTCTTCACCGTGACAGATTCCGGGCCTGGAATACCTGCCGACATGAAGGACAAGGTGTTCAACTGGTTCGAGAGCCGCTCGCAGGGCTCGCGCCACCGCGGCGCCGGCCTCGGCCTTTCGCTGGTGCGCTCCTTCGTCGAGCTGCATGGCGGCAAGGTGCGGGTGGATTCGATCGTCGGCAAGGGCACGACCGTGACCTGCGACTTCCCGACCGACCAGGCGGCGCATCGCGACGCCGCCGAATGACCGCATCAACGACATTCTCCGTCGCGCTTTTCAACGAGACGGCCACCGCACGACTGATGGCCGACCTCGCGCTCCTGGTCGGACCCGGCGACGTCATCACACTCTCCGGCGATCTCGGTGCCGGCAAGACCGCCGCCGCACGCGCCATGATCCGCTATCTCGCTGATGACGAGATGCTGGAAGTGCCGAGCCCGACCTTCACGCTGGTGCAGGGCTATGAGCTGCCGCCTTTCGCGGTGCTGCATGCCGATCTCTATCGCGTCGAGGACGAAGGCGAGCTCGAGGAGATCGGGCTGTCGCCGCTGCCCGAAGCCACGCTCGCCCTCATCGAATGGCCGGAGCGCGCGCCGTCCGCCTTGCCTCCGGATCGCATCGATATCGCCCTCACGCACCGGCCCGCGCTCGGGTCGACCGCGCGCGCGGCCGATATCACCGGTTATGGCAAAGCTGCTGCACAGGTTGCGCGGCTGAAGGCGCTGCGCGAGTTTCTCGAAACATCCGGCTACATGGACGCGACGCGCCGCCGCATGAACGGCGACGCCTCGACCCGGTCCTATGCGCGGCTCGTCCGTGACGACGGCATCGTCATCCTGATGAACTTTCCGAAGCGCCCGGATGGCGCCGCGATCTACAACGGCAAGTCCTACAGCGCCGCCGTGCATCTGGCCGAGGACGTCAGGCCCTTCGTCGCGATCGACGACGGCCTGCGCGCGCTCGGCATCTCTGCGCCTGCCATCCACCATTCCGATCTCGACCATGGCTTCCTGATCACGGAGGACTTTGGCAGCGAGGGCGTGATCGAGGGCGATCCGCCGCGCCCCATTGCCGAGCGCTATGAGGCCGCGACCGATGCACTGGCCACGCTGCACGGCAGGGCGTTACCGGAGATCCTGCCGCTGCCAGGTCATGACGACTACGCCATTCCCGTCTTCGATAGGGATGCGCTCCTGATCGAGATCGGGCTGATGCCGGAATGGTATCTCCCCGATCGCGACGCCCCGCTGAGCGAGGAGAAGCGCGCGGAATTCTTCGCGATGTGGCGCGCGCTGCTCGAGAGGCCGTTGGCAGCGCCGAAGACCTGGGTGCTGCGCGATTACCATTCGCCCAATCTGATCTGGCTTGCGGACCGCACGGGCATCGCACGTGTCGGTGTGATCGACTTCCAGGACACCGTGCTCGGACCACGATCCTACGACGTCGTATCGCTGCTCCAGGACGCCCGCATCGACGTGCCTGAAAGCCTCGAGCTGACGCTGCTGTCGCGCTACATCAAGGTGCGCCGCGCCGGCGATGCCGGCTTCGATCCGGCCGGCTTTGCCGAGCTCTACGCCATCATGTCGGCGCAGCGGAATACGCGCCTGCTCGGCACCTTTGCGCGCCTCGACCGCCGCGACGGCAAGCCGCATTATCTGCGCCACCAGCCTCGGATCTGGACCTATCTTCAGCGCTCGCTGGCCCACCCGTCGCTGGCTCATATGCGCGACTGGTACCTCGCCAACGTTCCGCCGCCCAAAGGTTGATCGAAACCCGATTTACCGGCTGTTAGCCGTCGCAGTCGTAATCTCGCCCGCTGGAGGCCGGAAGGTACCGGGTTAGAAGCGAGGACGCATGGCAGCGAGCACCGAACGGCGCAAAGGCGATCGCGTCGTCTTCGAGCGCGGGATACCTGCCCACATGATGGGGATCGACGGCACCTGGCGGCGCGATTGCCTCATGGAGGACGTCTCGGAGACCGGCGCCAAGCTCACCATCGACGGCTCGGTCGAGGGCCTGCATCTCAAGGAATTTTTTCTGCTGCTGTCGTCCACCGGATTGGCCTACCGCCGCTGCGAACTGGCCTGGGTCAATGGCGACCAGATCGGCGTCAACTTCCTGAAACAGGGCGACAAGAGGAAAAAGGCGCGGTCCACATCTGCGGGAGCTTGATTGCAACACCCGTCTTACAAACGTCATCCCGGGTGATTATGGCGGTTTGGCCGGCTGATCCGCGTGCTAGGATTGCTGCGGCAGCAAAACAGAGGTTCTGAGAAAGTCAGGCATGCCCGTCAAACCGACCAAAGCCATGGTGCTCGCAGCGGGCCTCGGCCTGCGCATGCGCCCCCTGACGGAGAAGATGCCGAAGCCGCTGGTGAGCGTGGCGGGCCAGCCGCTGCTCGACCACGTGCTCGACAAGCTCGGCCAGGCCGGCGTCACCGAAGCCGTGGTCAACGTACATTATCTGCCGGACCAGATCATCGACCACGTCGCCGGCCGCAAGCAGCCGCGCGCGATCATCTCGGATGAGCGCGACCAGGTGCTCGGCACCGGCGGCGGCGTGGTCAAGGCACTGCCGCTGCTGGGCGATGCCCCATTCTTCCACGTCAACTCCGACACGCTTTGGATCGACGGTGTGCGCTCCAACCTCGAGCGGCTTGCGGAGAATTTCGATCCGGCGCGGATGGACATCCTCTTGTTGATGGCGCCGACGGCGAGCAGCATTGGCTACAGCGGTCGCGGCGACTACTCGATGCAGCCGGACGGCACGCTGCGCGCCCGCCGCGAGCACCAGGTGGTGCCGTTCGTCTATGCCGGTGCAGCCATCATCACGCCGACGATCTTCGCCGGTGCACCCAAGGGCGAGTTCTCGCTGACCAAGATGTTCGACCGCGCCGGCGAGCAGGAGCGGCTGTTCGGCCTGCGCCTCGACGGCCTGTGGATGCATGTCGGCACCCCCGATGCCGTGCACGCCGCCGAAGAGGCGTTTCTGGAGAGCGTGGCTTAGACCGCTCTCGTGTCCCGGACGCGGTGCAGCGCGCAGCGGTGCTGCCGCTGAGCCGGGACCCACAATCCCGTAACCGCAATGTGCAGCATGGGCCCCGGCTCAGCAGTGCGTCCTTTCATGCCGCGCTGCGTCCGGGGCACGACAGCCGTAGCGGAGCGAACAGCGTGGAAGACCCTGGCTCCATGCATGACCATTTGAAGCTGCATCCCTATATTGGCGCCTGATCCCCGAATCAGGCAGCTCATGCGCGTCTTCACCGTTCCGGTCTCGGTTCCCTTCCTGCGCACGGTCGTCGCCGCGCTGCTCGACGGCCGGCTGGTCGTTGGCTTTGAGGCGCGCAAGGAGCCGGCGCGGCTGGCGGACGCCACGCTCTATCTGCCGACACGGCGCGCGATGCGGGTGGTGCGCGAGATCTTCCTGGAAGAGATGAAGGCGGACGCGGTGGTGCTGCCGCGAATCGTCGCCCTCGGCGACATCGACGAGGACGAGCTCGCCTTTGCCGACGAGGCCGAACAGTTTTCCGGTACGACGCCGCTCGACATTCCGCCTCGTTTAGGCGAGCTCGAACGCAGGTTGACACTGGCGCGGCTGGTCGCAGCCTGGGCCAAAGGTCCGGTGCTGGCGCCGCTGGTGGTCGGCGGCCCCGCCTCGACGCTGGCGCTCGCCTCGGATCTGGCGCGCCTCATCGACGACATGGTGACGCGCGGCGTCGACTGGAGCGCGCTCGACGGGCTGATCCCCGACCAGCTCGATCAATACTGGCAGCACTCGCTCCAGTTCCTGCGCATCGCGCGCGAGGCTTGGCCCAACCATCTCGCCGAGATCAACCGGATCGAGCCGGCGGCGCGGCGCGATCAACTCATCGCCGCAGAAGCCAAGCGGCTGACCACGCATCCCGCAGGACCCGTGATCGCAGCGGGCTCGACCGGTTCGATGCCGGCCACGGCAAAATTCCTGCACGCGGTGGCGTCGCTCCCGCATGGCGCAGTGGTGCTGCCGGGGCTCGACACCGATCTCGACGAGGATGCCTGGCGGACCATCGGCGGCGTGCGCGATGCGCTGGGCAAGTTCGCGGAGCATCCGGCCTCGAACCATCCGCAATATGCCATGCATGCCCTGTTGCAGCGCTTCGGTATCAAGCGCAGCGACGTCGATAGTATCGCGCCGCAGGCCACAGGTGGCCGCGATCTCCTGGCCTCCGAATCGATGCGGCCGTCAAGCGCCACCGAGAAATGGCACGACCGGCTGAAGCAGAGCGACGTCGCCGGCAAGATCGCCGCCGGCATGAAGGGGCTTGCCGTCGTCGAGGCGCCCAATCCCGAGATGGAAGCACTCGCCATCGCAATTGCGATGCGCGAGGCGCGACATCTCGACAAGTCCGCCGCGCTGGTCACACCGGATCGCGCGCTCGCGCGGCGGGTGATGGCGGCGCTCGCGCGCTGGGATCTCGCCTTCGACGATTCCGGCGGCGACGTGCTGATGGAAACCTCCGCCGGCACCTTTGCGCGTCTTGCGGCGGAAGTCGCAACCAAGGGCCTGGAGCCGCCGACCTTGCTCGCGCTGCTGAAGCATCCGCTGTGCCGGCTCGGCGGCGTGCCCGGCGCGTGGAAGAGTGCGATCGAGGGCTTGGAGCTCGCAGTGCTGCGCGGGACACGCCCGCCGCCCGGCACGGCGGGACTCTCGCGCGAATTCGCCCGCTTCCGCGATGAGATTGCAAAACTATGGCGCAACGAGATCTCCGCGCTGCATCGGAGTGAACCCCGCGCGCGGCTCAGGGACGAAGACCTCGATCGCATCCAGGCACTGATCGTAGCCCTGCAAGCCACGCTGGCGCCGATCGAGAGCCTGGCATCGTCGAAGCCTCATGATTTCGCCGAGCTCGCGCATCGCCATCGCGAGATCCTGATCGCGCTGTCGCGCGATGAGCAGGGCGTCTCGCTTGCCTTCGAAGACCGCGAGGGACTGGCGCTCGCCGGCGCCTTCGATGATCTCTTGCGCGGCGGCACGACGAGCGGGCTGGTGGTTCCGCTCTCGGATTATGCGGATGTGTTCCAGACCGCGTTCGGCGACCGCGCGGTGCGGCGGCCGGACAAGCCCGGTGCGCGGCTTCAGATCTACGGTCCCCTGGAATCGCGTTTGATGCAGGCCGACCGCATCATCGTCGGCGGACTGATCGAAGGCGTGTGGCCGCCCTCGCCGCGCATCGATCCCTGGCTCAGCCGCCCGATGCGGCACGAGCTCGGCCTCGACCTGCCGGAGCGCCGCATCGGCCTCTCCGCGCATGACTTCGCGCAACTACTCGGCGCCGACGAGGTCATCCTCACCCACTCCGCCAAGGCCGGTGGCGCGCCGGCGGTGGCCTCTCGCTTCCTGCACCGGTTAGAGGCCGTGGCGGGTGACGATCACTGGAAGGCGGCAAGACGCGCCGGCGAAAAATATGTCCAGTTCGCCGGCGCGCTGGACCAGCCCGACGCGGTCAAGCCAATCAAGCAGCCCGAGCCGCGGCCGCCGCGTGCGACGCGGCCGCTGAAACTGTCGGTCACCGCGATCGAGGACTGGCTGCGCGATCCCTACACGATCTACGCAAAGTACATCTTGCGGCTGGATGCGCTCGATCCCGTCGACATGCCGCTCTCGGCCGCCGACCGCGGCTCTGCGATCCACGATGCGCTGGGCGAGTTCACCGAAGCCTATGCCGCCCGCTTGCCGCAAGATCCCGCACGCGTCCTGCGCGCGATCGGCGAGAAGCATTTTGCACCGCTGATGGAGCGCCCTGAAGCGCGCGCGCTGTGGTGGCCGCGCTTTCAGCGCATCGCCCGCTGGTTTGGCGAATGGGAGCAGGCGCGGCGCGATGCGATCGAAGCGATCGCCGCCGAGACCCGCGGCGAGATATCCATCCCGCTCGACAATGAGCGCACGTTTTATCTGTCCGCGCGCGCCGATCGGATCGAGCGGCGCCAGGGCGGCGGCTATGCGATCCTCGACTACAAGACCGGCCAGCCGCCGACCGGCAAGCAGGTGCGTATGGGATTGTCGCCGCAGCTCACGCTGGAGGCGGCGATCCTGCGCGAGGGCGGTTTTCCCGACATCGATGCCGGCTCATCCGTCAGCCAGCTCGTTTACGTTCGCCTCAGCGGCAACAATCCGCCCGCCGAAGAGCGCATCCTCGAGCTCAAGATCAAACCGAGCGATGCGCCGCAGCCACCGGACACCGCAGCTGCGGAAGCGCGAAACAAGCTGGAAGCGCTGATCCGCGCCTTCGAGGACGAGAACCAGGCCTACACCTCGCTGAACCTGCCGATGTGGACCAACCGCTACGGCAGCTATGACGATCTCGCGCGCATCAAGGAATGGTCCGCCGCCGGCGGCCTGGGGATCGAGGAATGGTGAAGGCGCCTCGTCCCATCCCCGACGCCGTGCGTGCCACGCAGGCGCGCGCGTCCGACCCGAACGCATCGGCCTTCGTGTCGGCCAATGCCGGCTCGGGCAAGACCCATGTGCTGGTGCAGCGGGTGATCCGTCTTCTGCTTGCTAGTGTGCCGCCGGAAAAGATCCTCTGCATCACCTTTACGAAAGCAGCCGCCGCCAACATGGCCGAGCGCGTATTCACAACGCTCGGCCATTGGGTGACGCTGGACGATGCCGCGCTAGACGATGCAATCCGCGCGGCCGGTATCCCCTACCCCAACACCAAACTGCGGCGCGAGGCGCGAAAACTGTTCGCCTGCGCATTGGAGACTCCGGGCGGGCTGAAGGTGCAGACCATTCATGCGCTGTGCACGCGGCTGCTCCAGCAGTTTCCGTTCGAGGCCAATGTGCCGGCACGCTTCGCCGTGATCGACGAGCGCGACCAGACCGACATGATGGAGCGCGCCAATCTGAAGGTGCTGCTGGAGGCTGCGCGCGATCCTGAAAGCGTCACCGGCCGCGCGCTGCTGACCGCGATGGCGAGCGCCGCCGACGTCACCTTCAAGGAGGTCGTGCGCGAAGCCTGTCTCAGCCGCGATCATTTCATGGCCTGGACCGATGCGGCCGGCAGCGCCGAAGCAGCAGCAGCGGAGATGGCGGCGGTGCTGGGCGTCGATGCAGGCGATCGCATGGAGGACATCGAGCTCCAGATTCTCGATGGTCCGTTCCTGCCGCGAGCGCGCTGGGACGACATCGGCTTTGCGCTTGAGGACGGCAGCAAGTCCGACAACGACCAGGCGGAGCGCTTACGCGCCGCAAAAGTGTTTTCCGGCAGCGCGCAGGTCGACGCTTATTTGAGCGTGTTCCTCACCGACGAGAAGCTGCCGCGCAAGGCGGTGATCACCAAGAAGTTCGGCGAACACAACCCGTCCGTCGCGCGCCTGTTCGAGGCCGAGGTGCAGCGCCTCGCCGGACTGATCGAGCGTCGCCGCGCGGTCACCGTGCGCGACCGCACCGAGGCGCTGCTGCATATCGCAATCGCCGCTGCGGCGAACTATCGTCGCGAAAAGCAGGAACGCGGCCTGCTCGATTACGACGATCTCATCGACAAGACGCTGACGATGCTGAATCGTGTCAGCTCGGGCTGGGTGCACTACAAGCTCGACCGCGGCGTCGATCACGTGCTGATCGACGAGGCGCAGGACACGAGCCCGCGGCAATGGGACATCGTCGCGCACATCATCTCCGAGTTCACCGCAGGCGAAGGCGCACGCGAGGGGCTCAACCGCACCATCTTCGCCGTCGGCGACGAGAAGCAGTCGATCTTCTCCTTCCAGGGCGCCGCCCCGCACGAGTTCGACGCACGCCGGCGCGAGCTGCACCGCAAGTTCACCGCAGCCGGGCTGAAATTCGATCCGGTCGCGTTCACCTATTCGTTTCGTTCGGGTGCAACGATCCTGCATTCGGTCGACCGCGTCTTCCGCGAGGCGGAGATCTACAAGAGCATCCACGCGATCGAGATCGGCCATCCCCTGCACAATGCGCTTGCCGATGCCGGTCCGAGCCTGATCGAGCTCTGGGATCTCGCGGAAGCCGACGACCGGCAGGACATCGAAGGCTGGCGCGCGCCGTTCGACGGCGTCTCCGTGACCAGCCCCGAGGTGAAGCTCGCCCGCCGCATCCAGGCCGAGATCAAACGTCTGGTGGAGAGCGGCACGCTCACGGGACATGCCGGCGAGCGGCGGCCCCTGCGCTATGGCGACATGCTGATCCTGGTGCGGCGGCGCGGCAATGCGTTCGACGCGGTGATCCAGGCGCTGAAGCACGCCGGCGTTCCCGTCGCCGGCGCCGACCGGCTGAAGCTGACCGAGCACATCGCGATCATCGATTTGATGAACCTCGCCGATGTGCTGCTGTTGCCGCAGGACGATCTTGCGCTCGCGGTGGTGCTGAAGAGCCCGCTGTTCGGCCTCGACGACGACGATTTGTTTGCGCTCGCCTGGGACCGCAAGGGCTCGCTGCGCCGCGCGCTGGCCGAGCACGCGCGAACAAGCGAGACATTCGCAGCCGTGCAGCGCCGGCTGGAAGCCTGCGAGGCCCGCGCGCGCAACGAGACGCCGTTCGCCTTCTATGCCTGGCTGCTCGGCGGCGATCAGGGCCGCGCGCGCATCCTGCGCCGGCTCGGCCATGAGGCCAATGACGCGCTCGACGAATTCCTGGAGCTCGCGCTGAACTACGAGCGCAAGGCGCCGGCCTCGCTGCAAGGCTTCATGGCCTGGCTGCGCTCGGCCGACACCGAGGTGAAGCGCGACATGGAGATATCGCGCGACGAGGTCCGCGTGATGACCGTGCACGGCGCCAAGGGGCTGGAGGCCTCCGTGGTGTTCATGGTCGACACCACCTCCTCGCCCTCGGACACGCAGCGCCTGCGGTTGATCCAGGTGCCGCGCGGCAATGGCGGTGAGGTCGTGGTCTGGGCCGGCCGCAAGGCGGACGATCCGAAACCAGTCATCGACGCGCGCAAGGCCATGCTCGAGGAAACCGAGGACGAGTATCGCCGCCTTCTCTATGTCGCGATGACGCGCGCGGCCGACCGGCTGATCGTCGGCGGCTGCATGCCCGGCAACATGAACACCGTGCGCAAGCTCTGCTGGTACGACCTCGTCGACAAAGGCCTCACCGGTTCTGGCCTTGAAAAGCAGACGATCGAGACGCCACTCGGCAAGGTGACCCGCTTTGCCCGGCCGGAGGAAGTCGCGGCGCTGGGCACGCCCGCGACCTCGACCGAAGAAACCATCGCCCTGCCGGACTGGCTGCGAAGCCCCGCACCGAAAGAAATCCTCGATGAGGATCCGGTGCGCCCATCGGGGCAAGCTGCCGGGGACGGCCGCGCGGTGCGCACGGGCGAATCGGTCCAGTCCCGGGCCCTCGCATTACAGCGCGGCACGCTGGTGCACCGGCTGCTGCAATCCCTGCCCGATATCGCTCCCGACCGCCGGCCCGAGGCCGCGCTCGGCTTCATGGCGCGCAACGCCGCGGACTGGCCGGAAGCCGACCGCACGGCGCTGGCCGACAAGGTGCTCGCCTTGATCGCCGCGCCGCGCTTTGCCGCCGTGTTCGCCCCCGGCAGCCGCGCCGAGGTCGCCATCGTCGGCCGGTTGGAGCGATCCGGCCGGCCGCCGGCGCTGGTCTCAGGCCAGATCGACCGGCTGGTGGTGACCCCCGAGGAGGTCCTGATCGTTGATTTCAAGACCAACCAGGTGGCGCCGAGGAGCGCCGCCGAGGCGCCGGCCGCCTACGTCCGTCAGCTCGCGCTGTACCGGGCCGTGCTCTCCCGGCTTTATCCCCAAACGCCGATCGGCGCGGCCCTGCTCTGGACCGAGACCCTTGAATATATGGAGATTTCCGCTCCCGCGCTGGACGCGGCGCTGGCATCCCTTCATGTCGGCGTGAGCGTCCTTGACCCGGCAAGGCCTCGTTCATAGGTTGACGCCATGATCGTTAGGCGCGATTCCACGTCGCGCCGTTTCCTTTCAACCGAACGAGGTACTCCAATGGCCGTTGGCAAGGTTTCTGACGCCGATTTCGAAGCCGAAGTGCTCAAGGCGAACGGCCCCGTGGTCGTCGATTTCTGGGCCGAATGGTGCGGCCCCTGCCGCATGATCGCACCCGCGCTCGACGAGATCGCCGGCGCGATGGGCGACAAGGTCAAGATCGTCAAGCTCAACGTCGACGAGAGCCCGAAGACCGCGTCGAAGTACGGCGTGATGTCGATCCCGACCCTGATGATCTTCAAGGGCGGCGAGATGGCCTCCCGCCAGGTCGGCGCGGCGCCGAAGGCGAAGCTCCAGCAGTGGATCACCGCTGCGGTCTGAGGCGCTTTGCGACTGACGAGAATTCTGAACGGCCGGCCCAACGCCGGCCGTTTTGTTTTTCACGGCTTGATCCAGCCTGTCGCCAGCGCCTGCGCCAGCTCCGGCTGACCGTTGCGCCGCGCCAGCGCGGCCATCGCCTCGTGATCATAGGCGACGTGGCGGAACGTCACCTGCCAGGCACCGCTCACCAGCTCGAGGATCGCATAGCGCGCGTGCGGCGTGCCTGCTTCAACAACGTGCGGCAACGGATGCTTGTCGCGATAGCCGGGGCTGCCGACGCTGCCGGGATTGACGATCAGCCGGCCGTCGCGCAAGCGCACGACGCGGGCAAGGTGCGTGTGCGCGCAGAGGATCAGCGATTGCGTGATGCCTTGCGCGAACTGCTCGATCCTGTCGAGTGGCGATAGCGCCACCGTGCCGTCGGGATGAACGGTATCGAGCCAATAGATTTCGTCGTCCTCCGGTGTCGCGTGGCAGAGGAACACCTGATCGCGAAACACACGCGCCATCGGTTGCGCGCGCAGCCAGTCGAGATGTCCGGCATCGAGCTGCGCATGGACGGGACGATCCCATGAGCCCATTTTCTCAGGCGGGCGGTCGAGGAGATAGCGATCGTGGTTGCCGAGCACGTGCACGGCGTCCAGCCGCATCAGGATGTCGATCGTCGGACGCGCATCGAGCGGGCCGCTCAGCATGTCGCCGAGATTGACGATGTCGGTGACGCCCTCCGCGCGGATATCGGCGAGGACCGCCTCCAGCGCGAGGTAGTTTCCGTGGACGTCGGCAATCGCGGCAAAACGCATCGTCATTCCCTATCTCGTGCCCCGGACGCAGCGCGGCGTGAAACGATGCGCTGCAGAGCCGGGGCCCATGTGGCGGCATTCTGGGTCCCGGCTCTGCGCAGCAACGCTAACGCGTTGCAGCGCGTCCGGGACACGAGACCTGTCATGCAGGAGGCGTGCCGTTGAGCGCGAGCACGTGGCCGGCGAGATAGAGCGAGCCGGTGATCAGGATGCGCGGCCGCACGTCATAGGCGAGCTGCGACAGCGCGCGGAGCGCAGCCTCGACGCCGGGCGCGATCTCGACGCGCATGCCAAAACTGCGTGCGGCGTCCGCGAGCCGGTCGGCCGGCATCGCATTCTCGGCTCCCGGAATCGGCACTGCGATGATGTGACGGGTGAGGCCGGCGAAATTGGCGAGAAAGCCCTGCGCGTCCTTGTTGGCCATCATGCCGGCGATCACGACCAGTGGCCGCGACACCCGCTCCTCGAGATCGCCGAGCGCGGCGGCCGCAACGCGGCCCCCTTCGGCGTTATGTCCGCCATCGAGCCAGATCTCGGAACCCTGCGGCCCCCAGCCGAGCAGCGCGCCGGAGGTGATTCGTTGCATCCGCGCCGGCCAATCGGCGCCGACGATACCGGCTTCGAACGCCGCATGAGAGATCTTGAAGGCGCTGGTGGCGCGCAGCGTCGCGATCGCAAGGCCGGCATTGTCGAACTGGTGACGGCCGAACAGGCGCGGCGCCGCAAGATCCATCAGGCCGCGATCGTCGGAATAGACCAGCCGCCCGTGCTCGACATTGACGTGCCAGCTCTCGCCCGCCGCAAACAGCGGCGCGTGCATGCGCTTGGCCTGCGCCTCGATCACCGCCATCGCCTCCGGCGTCTGCTCGGCCGATATCACGGGCACGCCGCGCTTGATGATCCCTGCCTTCTCGCCCGCGATCCCGCTCAAGGTCGGCCCAAGGAAATCCATGTGGTCCATGCTGATCGGCGTGATCACACAGGCCGCGGGCGTGTCGATCACATTGGTCGAATCGAGCCGTCCGCCGAGGCCGACTTCGAGCAGCACGACATCGGCCGGATTTTGCGCGAACAGGTGAAAGGCGGCGGCGGTCTTGAGCTCGAACACGGTCGCAGGCTCACCGGCATTGACGCGCTCGACCTCTTCAAACGCGGCACGCAACTCGTCGTCGCCGACCAGCACGCCGCCGCCAACGCGGCCGAGCCGGACGCATTCGTTGATCCGCACCAGATAGGGCGAGGTATAGGCGTGGACGCGCAGGCCCGCGGCTTCGAGCGTTGCACGCAGATAAGCGAGTGTCGAACCCTTGCCGTTGGTGCCGGCAATGTGGATCACCGGCGGCAGCTTGCTTTCGGGATGGCCGAGCCGCTCGAGCAGGCGATGCATCCGCTCGAGCCCGAGATCGATCCGCTTCTGATGCAGCGCCGACAGCCGCCCGATCACGTCACCGAGCGACGCCTTTGAGCTGTCAGCGGAGCCGTTCACGCGTGCGGTGCGGCCGGCGCCACGTCGGGGGCCGCTACGATCTGCGCCGCGCTGGTGACCGGCTGCACCGACTTGGGCGCGTTCTCCAGCGCCGGCGACCTGGTCAGAAGGCGACAGAGCCGCGCCAGGGTGGGGCGCAAATCATGGCGATGCACGACCATGTCGACCATGCCGTGCTCCTTCAGGTACTCGGCCCGCTGGAAACCCTCGGGGAGCTTTTCGCGGATGGTCTGCTCGATGACGCGGGCGCCGGCAAAGCCGATCAGCGCGCCGGGCTCGGCGATCTGCACATCGCCGAGCATCGCATAGGACGCGGTGACGCCGCCGGTGGTCGGGTTGGTCAGCACCACGATATAGGGCTGCTTTGCCTCGCGCAGCATCTGCACCGCGACGGTCGTGCGCGGCATCTGCATCAGCGACAGGATGCCCTCCTGCATGCGCGCGCCGCCCGAGGCCGCGAACACGATGAACGGCGACTTCTTCTCGACCGCGAGTTCGAGCCCGCGCACGATGGCTTCGCCCGCGGCCATGCCGAGCGAGCCACCCATGAAGTCAAAATCCTGCACGGCGATGACCACGGCGGCGCCTTCGAGCTTGCCGTAGCCGACCTTGATCGCATCGTTCAGATTGGTACGGGCGCGCGCATCCTTGATGCGGTCGGCATATTTCTTTTCGTCGCGAAATTTCAGCGGATCGGGGGCGACCTCCGGCAGAGCGACGTCGAACCAGGTCTCGTTGTCGAAGATCGACTTGAGCCGCGCCACTGAGCCCATGCGCATGTGATAGTTCGAGCCGGGGATGACGAACTGGTTGGCCTCGACGTCCTTGTAGAACACGAGTTGCCCGGAATCCGGGCATTTGATCCACAGATTCTCCGGCGTCTCCCGCCGCAGCATGTTGCGGATCTTCGGCCGGACCACGTTGGTGAGCCAGTTCATGGTTTGCTCCGATTAGCCATCCCGCCCTGGGGATCGCCTGAAGGGATATATGGCGGCCGGGAGTTCCCCCGGCAAGCCGCCGTGTGGTCCGCGTTAGAAGCGGAATTATGGCCTATTCCGCCGCCTGCTGCGCGCCCCGCACACCCTGGGCGAGGGATGCGGTCAACTCGGCAACGGCGTTAACGGTTTTGCTGGTCGCCCGGCCCTCGGCATCGAGGCTGTTCTTGAGCGCATCGACCAGCGCGGTGCCGACCACCGCGCCGTTCGCATGGGACGCAATCGCGCGGGCGTTCTCCGGCGTGCGGATGCCGAAGCCGACGCAGACCGGCAGTTTGGTGTGCCGCTTGATACGGGCAACCGCGCCGCTCACGGCCGTGGCATCTGCAGCGGCCGCACCAGTGATGCCGGTGATGGCGACGTAGTAGACGAAGCCCGAGGTGTTGGCGAGCACCGCCGGCAGACGCTTGTCGTCGGTCGTCGGCGTCGCCAGGCGGATGAAGTTCAGGCCAGCCTTCATCGCCGGCAGGCAGAGCTCGTCGTCCTCTTCCGGCGGCAGGTCGACGATGATCAGGCCATCGATGCCAGCGCTCTTGGCATCACCTAAGAATTTGTCGACGCCGTAGATGTAGATCGGATTGTAATAGCCCATCAGCACGATCGGCGTCGTGTCGTCGTCCTTGCGGAAGCCGCGCACGAGATCCAGCGTCTTCTTCAGCGTCATGCCGGCCTTGAGCGCGCGAAGCCCGGCGGCCTGGATCGACGGACCGTCGGCCATCGGATCGGTGAAGGGCATTCCGAGCTCGATCACGTCAGCGCCTGACTTCGGAAGCGCCTTGATGATCTCGAGCGACGTCGCCGGATCGGGATCGCCGGCCATCACGAAGGTGACGAAGGCCGAGCGGCCCTGCTTCTTCAGCTCGGCGAAACGGGTATCGATACGCGTGGTCACTTGGTCTTGCCCCTCAGGATATCGCCGACCTGCGGGACGTCTTTGTCGCCGCGGCCGGAGAGATTGACGACCATCAGGTGATCCCTGGGCCGCTTCGGCGCGAGCTCCATCACCTTGGCGATGGCGTGCGCCGGCTCCAGCGCCGGGATGATGCCTTCGAGCCGCGACAACAGCTGGAATGCTGCGAGCGCCTCGTCATCGGTCGCGGAGAGATAGTTGACGCGGCCGATCTCGTGCAGCCAGGAATGCTCGGGACCGATGCCGGGATAGTCGAGACCGGCCGAGATCGAATGCGCGTCCTGGATCTGGCCGTCCTCGTTCATCAGGAGATAGGTGCGGTTGCCGTGCAGCACGCCGGGACGGCCGCCCGCAATCGAGGCCGCATGCAATTGCGTCAGCCCGTGGCCCGCAGCCTCGACACCGAAGATCTCGACCGAGGGATCGTCGAGGAAGGGATGGAACAGACCCATCGCGTTGGAGCCACCGCCGATGCAGGCGACCAGCGAATCCGGCAGCCGGCCTTCGGCCTCCTGCATCTGCACCTTGGTCTCGTTGCCGATCACCGACTGGAAGTCGCGCACCAGCGTCGGATAGGGATGGGGACCTGCGACCGTGCCGATGCAATAGAAGGTGTTGTGCACGTTGGTGACCCAGTCGCGCAGCGCCTCGTTCATCGCGTCCTTCAGCGTGCGCGTGCCCGACTGCACCGGAAACACCTTTGCCCCCAGCATCTCCATGCGGATGACGTTGGGCTGCTGCCGCTCGACGTCGACGGCGCCCATATAGACCACGCATTCGAGGCCGAACCGCGCGCACAGCGTCGCGGTGGCGACGCCGTGCTGGCCGGCGCCGGTCTCGGCGATGATGCGCTTCTTGCCCATGCGCCGCGCCAGCATGATCTGGCCGAGCACGTTGTTCACCTTGTGCGAGCCGGTGTGGTTCAGCTCCTCGCGCTTGAAGTAGATTTTTGCGCCGCCGAGGTGTTCGGTGAGACGCTCAGCGAAATAGAGCGGCGAGGGCCGGCCTACATAGTTTTTTAGATAGCCGTTCATCTCGGCCTGGAAGGCCGGATCGGCCTTGGCCGCGTTGTACGCCTTCTCCAGATCGAGGATCAGCGGCATCAGGGTCTCGGCGACGAAACGTCCGCCGAAGATGCCGAAGTGACCGCGCTCGTCAGGGCCGCTGCGATAGGAATTTGGTTTGGCGATGTTCATCGTACGCTCAACTCTTGGGTGGCGCGCGCGGCGCGAATAAAGGCTTTGATCATCTCCGGGTCCTTCACACCGGGGGCGCTCTCGACGCCGGAGGAGACGTCGACGCCGCCGGCGCGGGTGAGGCGGAGGGCCTCCGCGACGTTCTGGGCGTGCAACCCGCCCGAGACCATATAGGGCAGCTTCAGATCGAGGTTTTCCAGGAGGTGCCAGTCGAAGGGCGCGCCCAGCCCGCCGGGCCGGGTTGCGTCCTTGGGCGGACGGGCATCGAACAGGATGCGGTCGGCGACCACGGCGTAGCCGGGCAATACCGCGAGATCGGCCGCCGTCTCGATGGGCAGCGCCTTCATCACCGGGCGGCCGAACTTCTGCTTGATGTCGCGCAGCCGCGCGACGCTCTCCTTGCCGTGCAGCTGGAGAATGTCCGGCGACAGCGCGTCCATGATGTTGTCGAGCGTCGCATCGTCGGCATCCACCGTGAGCGCGACCTTGAGCGCGCGCTTCTTGACCTGGCGGCCGAGATCGCGCCCGACTTCCAGCGACAGGTGCCGGGGCGAGGGTGGAAAGAACACGAACCCCACCATGTCGGCGCCGGCGTCGAGCGCGACGTCAAGCGTCTCGCGCGTGGACAGGCCGCAGATTTTAACGAGCAGGGACATGGTCTCAAGGCGCGTGGAGGCCGCAGGGTGCGCGGCCGGAAAAACTGGATTTTCGATGCGGCCGCTTCTACAACGTCGCGCGCTGCTTGTCTCGCCCGACGGGGCTGTAAAGGCCGGCTCCGACAGGGGCCGGCAGGCGCTGCGGTTCGGGCCGCGAGACGGCCAGGGAGGCCCGGAGGTCGGCCAATTCGGCCCGCACCGAGCGCGCATCGGCCTCATGCCGGCGCGCCGCGCGGCGCCAATGCCGCTGACCGAACCAGACGGCGCAGCCGCCGGCCAACACCCCGAGGACAGCCACCAGGATCAGCAGCAGGAACAGCGGCACCTGGCGGGACAGTTCCGGGTCGGCCGAATTGAAGGGATCGAAAGACACCGTCACGAAATGCCGGTTGGCGGCGGCAAACACCACCAGAAGCAGGGCCAGCGGAATCACGATCAACGCGGTCAGGAATTTTCGCATCTCGATCGCTCGCCTTGAATCATGCTTGTGGCCGCATCAAGCGGCCACGCCGGTCAACCTGGGCGCCAGCCCTAGTCTGGCCCGCCAGGGTCCGGATGGTCGCGGTTCAGCCGCTCGCGCATTTCCTTGCCCGTCTTGAAGAACGGGACGCTCTTCTGGTCGACGGGCACATGGGCGCCGGTGCGCGGGTTGCGCCCTGCGCGCGCGGGGCGATGCTTCACCGAAAAAGCACCGAAACCGCGCAGCTCGACCCGATCGCCGCGCGCGAGCGCTGCGACGATCTCCTCGAGGATCGCATTCACAATGTTCTCGACATCCCGCTGGTACAGATGCGGGTTGTGCTCGGCGATGCGCTGAACAAGTTCGGATTTGATCATCGAGAGATAGGACCCGGAAGCGTGCGGATGACCATTTCCGTGAAAATGCCTTGAACTGTCAAGACGCTAAATCAAGTTTGGACAGCGCTAAAGTACGTGACAAAGGCCTGGAAGGGGGTCTGTCACAATACCCGCCGAACGGGAAAACCATCTCAGCCTCGCCCGGTTCCGGTCAATTTGACGCGGCGGGCTGCCATAGCGCGAGCATTCCGTCCAAACCGATCCGATCGACCGCCTGCGCGACGCCGCTGCGCTCGATCTGATGCGCCAGCGAGCTCAAACCGAGCGCTTCGAGCGTGACGGTGGCCGCCGTCTTGAGGAATGGCAGATCGCCGAAACGAGGCTCGAGCTTGTAGTCGCGGACCGGCAGGTCCTTCTTGACGCCCTTCTGCTCGACGAGCCAGGTCACCGCGGTTTTCTCGTCGCCGAGCTGATCGATCAGCTTCAGCTCGATCGCCTGCCGGCCGGTGAAAACGCGGCCATCGGCAACTTTGTCGAGCTGCGCGTCATCCATGGCGCGGCGCTCCTTCACCAGTCCCTTGAACCAGGCATAGGAGTCCTTCACCAGCGCATCGAGCGCGGCGCGCGCTTCGGGGCTGGTGGGCTCAAAACCGTTCGGCGCAGCCTTCAACGGCGAGGATTTCACCTCCTCGACCTTCACGCCGACGGTCTTCAGGAGGTCGGTGACGTTCGGAAACTGGAACAAGACGCCGATCGAGCCGACCAGCGAGCTTTGCTGGGCGATGATGTGATCGGCCGCGATCGCGGTGATGTAGCCGCCCGAAGCGGCAAGCCCCTCGACCACCACGACGAGCGGCTTCTTCGCCTTCAGCCGCGTCAGCGAATCATAGAGCTGCTCGGAGCCGGCGGTGGTGCCGCCGGGCGAATTGATGTGAACGATGACGGCGGCCGCGCGCGAATTCTCCAGCCGCTCGAGCGCCTGGGTGCGCTCGGCGTCGCTGCGGATCAGGCCATCGATCTGGACCCGCGCGATCGAGCCGGCGGAGGCGAATGTGCCGCGCGCGCCCGGCGTCGCGACCAGCGCAAAGCCTGCAATCGCCGCGATCGCGATCAGCGCGGCAGCGACGCGCCAGAAGGTCAGCTTGCGGCGGATCCGGCGGCGATCGACGATGATGTCCGAATCGAGCGACATCGAAAAATCTCCAAATGTGGGCTCACGCCTTTTGCAGTCGCAGCGTGACCATTCACTTATCTGGATACATCAATTGCGAGGCATTTTGAAGAATTGAAGGCCTGGTCTGGCGGAGGCTGAGATCTTGCCACACGCACGTTCGTCGTCCCGGACAAGCGCAGCGAAGCGGAGCGCTGATCCGGGACCCATTACCACAGGATTGAGTTTGGCGGAGACTAGGAGTTACCAGCTCGCGCCACAATTACTCCTTGTGGGTATGGGTCCCGGCCTTCGCCGGGACGACGATTGAGTTTGCCACAACAAAAAGCCCCGGCGGATCGCCGGGGCTTTGATGCTTGCAGAGGCGGTAATCCGCTTACTTGTTCTCGCCGCGGTTCTTGAGCGCGGTGCCGAGGATGTCACCGAGCGTCGCCCCCGAATCGGAGGAGCCGTACTGCGCGATGGCTTCCTTCTCCTCGGCGACTTCGAGCGCCTTGATCGACACCTGGACCTTGCGGGCCTTCTTGTCGAACTGGATGACGCGGGCATCGACCTTCTCGCCGACGGCGAAGCGTTCGGCGCGCTGGTCGTTGCGGTCACGGGCAAGCTCGGAGCGCTTGATGAAGGTGGTGAAGTCGGTACCGGCGATCTTCACCTCGATACCGGCTTCCTTCACTTCGAGCACTTCGCAGGTCACGACCGCGCCCTTCTTGACATCGCCCGGCTCGGCGAAGGGGTCGCCTTCGAGCTGCTTGATGCCAAGCGAGATCCGCTCCTTCTCGACGTCCACATCGAGCACGACGGCCTTCACCACGTCGCCCTTCTTGTAGTTGTCGATCACCTGCTCGCCCGGAAGCTTCCAGTCGAGGTCGGAGAGGTGGACCATGCCGTCGACGTCGCCTTCGAGGCCCAGGAACAGACCGAACTCGGTCTTGTTCTTGACCTCGCCCTCGACCACCGAACCGGTCGGATGCTTCTCGACGAAGACTTCCCAGGGGTTGCGCATGGTCTGCTTGAGGCCGAGCGAGATACGGCGCTTGACGGAATCGACTTCGAGCACCTGCACCTCGACTTCCTGCGAGGTCGAGACGATCTTGCCGGGGTGCATGTTCTTCTTGGTCCACGACATCTCGGAGACGTGGATCAGGCCTTCGATGCCCGGCTCGAGCTCGACGAACGCGCCGTAGTCGGTGATGTTGGTGACGCGGCCGGTGAAGCGGGCACCCAGCGGGTACTTGGCTTCGATGCCCTGCCACGGATCATCCAGCAGCTGCTTCATGCCCAGCGAGATGCGGTGCGTCTCGTGGTTGATCTTGATGATCTTGACCTTCACGGTCTGGCCGATCGAGAGCACCTCGGTCGGGTGGTTGACGCGGCGCCACGCGATGTCGGTGACGTGCAGGAGGCCGTCGATGCCGCCGAGATCAACGAACGCACCGTAATCGGTGATGTTCTTGACCACGCCGTCGATGACCTGACCCTCTTCGAGGTTCTGCACCAGCTCCTGACGCTGCTCGGCGCGGGTCTCTTCCAGCACCGTACGGCGGGAGACGACGATGTTGCCGCGGCGGCGGTCCATCTTGAGGATCTGGAACGGCTGCGAGTTGTTCATCAGCGGCGCAACGTCGCGGATCGGACGGATGTCGACCTGCGAGCGCGGCAGGAACGCCACGGCGCCGTCGAGGTCGACGGTGAAGCCGCCCTTGACCTGGTTGAAGATGACGCCGTTGACCTTTTCGTTGTTCTGAAACGCCTTCTCGAGCTTGCCCCAGCTCTCTTCGCGGCGCGCCTTGTCGCGCGACAGCACGGCCTCGCCGAGGGCGTTTTCGATGCGATCGAGGAACACTTCCACCTCGTCGCCGACCTTGAGATCGCTGTCACGGCCGGGGCCGGAAAATTCGCGCAGGGCGACACGGCCCTCGGTCTTCAGGCCGACGTCGATGACGGCCATGTCCTTTTCAATTGCAACAACCTTGCCCTTGACGACGGAGCTTTCCTGCAGATTGCCGCCTGCGAAGGACTCGTCGAGCATCGCGGCGAAATCGTCGCGCGAGGGGCTGTAGGTATTAGCGGAAGTCGAAGCCATTTGTTCTCCAGTTGCGGACGTCTTGCCGGCCGTTGGGTTTATGGGCGTATCGCGCGCGCAGTGTCGGAAGGTCCGCAAAACCTTCGAGCGACCGCTCGTTGCCTCGGATCTTTTCCGAAAGCAGCAGGAGCGGGCCGGCGAGAGCCCGCGCGTTCGATACGTTGAATTGTTTCCGGAGCCTTAAATCGTCGCCGGTCCCAAATCGGGACCGGAATATCGACCTTCAAGAACGGGAGCGGGCTCTTCCTCCAATGACGACCGCGGCTCAAGTCCGCGGACGGCCCGCTCGGACGGCCTCGATAATGTCGATGGCGGCCCGGACGCCGCCTTCTATATCCAGTTGGGAGTTATCTAGCAAGTAAGCATCCGCGGCCGGTTTCAAAGGCGCGATCGGCCGGTTCTGGTCGCGTTCGTCGCGCGCGATGATGTCGGCGAGCACCGCTGCTTCGTCCGCCTCCTCGCCCCGTGCCCTGGCCTCCATGGTGCGGCGGCGGGCGCGGACTTTGGGGTCGGCGACGACGAAGATCTTCACGTCGGCATCAGGGCAGATCACGGTTCCAATATCGCGGCCGTCGAGCACCGCGCCGGGCGGGTCGGCGGCAAATTGCCGCTGGAAATTGACCAGGACCTCGCGAACCCTGGGAATTGCCGAGACCACGGAGGCGGCCTCGCCGATCCGCTGGGTCTTCAGGACAGGATTGCCGAATTTTTCGGGGTCAAGCTCCAACGCCACTGCGACGGCCGCGGCCTCGTCGCGCAGCTCGGCACCCGCCTCTATCAGCGCATGGGCCACCGCGCGGTAGATCACTCCGGTATCGAGGTGACGATAGCCGTAATGATGCGCGAGGCGCTTGCCGAGCGTTCCCTTACCCGAGGCCGCGGGGCCGTCGATGGCGATGATCATGAAAAATCGGCCCCCAGCGAACGCATCATCGGAATGAAGTCGGGAAAGCTGGTGGCGATGAAGGCGGTGTCGTCGACCTTCACCGGCTGATCTGACGCGCAGCCCATCACCAGCGCCGACATCGCGATCCGGTGATCCATATGGGTGGCGACGAGACCGCCGCCGGGCACATGGCCCCTGCCCTCGACGATCAGATCGTCGCCGGAGATCTCGACCTTCACGCCGTTGACGCGCAGCATGTCGGCGGTCGCCGCGAGCCGATCGGATTCCTTGACGCGCAGCTCGTGCAGGCCGCGCATGATGGTCGTGCCTTCAGCGAAGGACGCCGCCACCGCGAGCACCAGATATTCGTCGATCATCGACGGCGCGCGCTCCGGCGGCACCTCGACGCCGCGCAGTTTCGAGGCGCGGACGCGCAAGCTCGCCATCGGCTCGCCGGCATCGCCGCGAACCTCGCTCTCCTCGATCGCGCCGCCCATTTCGCGGAGCGTCGTGAAGAGCCCGGTGCGCAGCGGATTGGTCATGACGTCGGACAGCACGACGTCGGAGCCCTCGGCGATCAGTGCGGCAACGACCGGAAAGGCCGCCGAGGAAGGATCGGCGGGCACCACGACAGCGGCGCCATGCAGCTCGGGCTGGCCGACCAGCGTGATGCGGCGGCCATGCTGGCCCTCCATCACCGACGTGATGTCCGCGCCAAAATGCTTGAGCATCAGCTCGGTGTGGTCGCGGCTCGCCTCGCTCTCGATGACGGTCGTCGTTCCCGGCGCAGCCAGGCCTGCCAGCAGCACCGCCGACTTGATCTGGGCGGAGGCCACCGGGGTCTTGTAGGTGATCGGCAGGGGATCGCGCGCGCCCTGCAGGGTCAGCGGCAGCTTGCCGCCTTCGACGACGGCGATGACCTTGGCGCCCATCTTCTCGAGGGGATCAAATATCCGCCGCATCGGACGGGTTCGCAGCGAGGTGTCGCCATCGAACACCGCCGAGATCGGGCAGCCTGCAACCGCCCCCATCACCAGCCGGCAGCCGGTCCCGGAGTTCCCGAAATCCAGGGGCGCCTTGGGCTGGGCAAAGCCGGCAACCCCGACCCCGCGCACGCGCCAGGCAAAATCCCCGGTGCGCTCGACCGCGGCGCCGAGCGCCTGCATCGACTTGGCGGTGTTGAGGACGTCCTCGCCCTCCAGAAGGCCGGTGATCCGGGTCTCGCCGACCGACAGCGCGCCCAGAATGAGCGAGCGGTGGGAAATCGACTTGTCTCCGGGCACCCGTACTTTCCCGGTCAGGGCGCCGCTGGCGCGCGACTGGAGCGGCCTCGGTTGGTCGGAATGGGTCAAGATTGTGTCCTTGAATGCCCGCGGATGGCCTTTGAGTGTCCTTGTAGTGTCCCTGGGGGCTCGCGGGCGCAGGTAACACATGGTCAGCCCGCCGTCACGGGCATGTCTTTCTTCCGCAATGCGCTATTGACAGCGGGCCGCCAACTAGCCAAGTGAAGCACCGCTTTTCAGACATTCCCAGGATTCCTGCCGTGGCCAAGTCCGAACTCGGAACCAAACGCATTTGCCCGACCACGGGCAAAAAGTTCTATGACCTCAACAAGAATCCGGTGATCTCGCCCTATACTGGCGAGGTGGTGCCGATTGCGCCGGTGGCGCCGGCGCGCCCGACCCGCGGCGCCGAAGCGCGCAGCATGGCGCAGGACACCACGCCGGCGCCGGCCGAGGCCGAAGAGATGGTCTCCCTCGAGGAGGCCGATGCCGAGGAGAACACCGGCAAGGTCAAGGCGGCCGTACCGGAATCCGAGGACGACATCGAAGTCGACGAGACCATCGAGGACGACGATGACGATGATTCGACCTTCATCGCCGACGACGAAGAGGGCGATGAGGACGTGACCGACATCATTGGTGATGTCGGAGGCGATGAAGAGACTTGAGATAATTCCAGAACTGTGGTTCTGGGTCTTTCCCGACGCGCCGCCCAAGACGCGTCGGATGGTTAAGGGGCCATAGCTCAGCTGGGAGAGCGCTTGCATGGCATGCAAGAGGTCGGCGGTTCGATCCCGCCTGGCTCCACCAGCCTTCGCTCGCTTCGCGAGCTTCGGCTCGGCAAGCCAGCTCCGCTCTATCGTAGCGAAGCTAGCGAAGGCTGCCGCGGCGTAGCCCGAAGGGCGAAGCCGGGCCTCGGCAAAAACTTTGCCTGAGATACCATGGTCCCAGATCTGAAGGTCTGGGGAACGCCATATGAAGTACGTCTACATTCTTGAAAGCCTTGACGCCGAGCATTTTTACATCGGCATTACCGACGATCTGCGCGCCCGATTAGCGAAGCACAATGCTGGGGAAGTTCCGCACACATCAAAGTACGGCCCCTGGCGCATTAAGACCTACGTCGCCTTCAGCGATGCAGCTCAGGCGATCGCATTTGAAAGGTACCTGAAGTCGGCTTCCGGCCGTGCTTTCGCGAAGAAGCGCCTCTGACCCATAACAGAGAGCGAAGGCTGAGTGTGTAGCCTGGGGCCGCCAGCCCCCTACTCCCCAATCACCGCATTCAGCCTGTCGCGCAGCGCGACGATCTCGTTTTTCATTGCGACCAGCTCCGGCACCGTGCAGTCGGACGCGGCCAGGATCGACTGCGGCACGCTGCGTGCCTTGTCCTTCAGCGCCTGCCCCTGCGGCGTCAGCGCGATCAGCACCTGGCGCTCGTCCTCGGTCGAGCGCGTGCGCTTGACGAGCTGTGCGGCCTCCAGGCGCTTGAGCAGCGGCGTGAGCGTGCCCGAGTCCAGAAACAGCCTCTCGCCGATATCCTTGAGCGGCACGCCGTCGCGCTCCCACAGCACCAGCATCACCAGATATTGCGGATAGGTCAGGCCGAGCCGGTCGAGCAGCGGCTTGTAGACGCGGTTGAAGGCGTGCGCGGCGGAATAGACCGCAAAGCAGATCTGGTTATCGAGCCGCAGCGGCTGGTCGGCGGCCAGTTGTTTCCGAGCCATGGAAAGACCTCACGAGAATCGCTTCGACATTCTGGGGCGGAGCGCCGGCACATTCAATTGCGAACAATTAAATGTGAGGCCGCGCAATTTATATTGCGCGCAATCTAATTGTCTGCAATATACGACGCACCCCAACCGGAAACCAGGGAGACCCAAGATGTCCGTGAATGTCCTCTACAAGACCAGCGCCAAGGCCACCGGCGGCCGCGACGGCCACGCTGCGACCCTCGACGGCGCGCTGGACGTGAAGCTCACCACCCCGAAGGAGCTCGGCGGCGGAGGCGGGGCGGGCAACAACCCCGAGCAGCTGTTTGCGGCCGGCTATGCCGCCTGCTTCATCGGCGCGATGAAGTTCGTGGCCTCCCAGGGCGGGCCGAAGGTTCCCGCCGACACCTCGGTGACCTCGACGGTCGGCATCGGCCCGCGCTCGGAAGGCGGCTTCGGCCTCGACATCGATCTTCTGGTTTCGGTGCCCGGCGTTCCCCGCGCGGAGGCCGAGGCGCTGGTCGAAAAGGCCCATCAGGTTTGCCCGTATTCCAATGCGACCCGTGGCAACGTCGACGTCCGCCTGAAGGTTGCGTGACGCCAAAGGCCGGCTGGCCCGGGATCCCCCTCGAGCCAGCCACTCACCGCCTTGATATGCCACGCCGCGGGATTGGGAGCGGCAGTGCATGCAGCCCTACCCCGGGAGCCATTGCCGGCTCACGCGAACCTCGCTAGGCCTGTGATCGAACAGAGATCAACGAGCCGAAACGAAGGTTGCCGTCATGACTTCCGAAGCCGCACTCGGCGCAATGAGCGGACTGCGCGTCATCGATCTCACGCGCGTGCTCGGCGGCCCCTATTGCACCCAGATTCTCGCCGACCACGGCGCCGACGTGATCAAGGTCGAGCCGCCCGCGGGCGATGAGGTGCGCGAATGGGGACCTCCGTTCCATGAGGAGGACGCCGCCTACTTCGTCGGCATCAACCGCAACAAACGCTCGATCGGCCTCGACCTCGCCTCCGAGGGCGGCCGCCTCGTGCTGCTCAAAATGCTGGAGACGGCCGACGTCCTGATCGAGAATTTCAAGCCCGGCACGCTGGAGAAATGGGGCATCGGCAACGCGGTGCTGCGCGAGAAATTCCCGCGCCTCGTGCATTGCCGGATCTGCGGCTTCGGCGCCGATGGTCCGCGCGGCGGCAATCCCGGCTATGACGCGATCATCCAGGCGATGACCGGCATGATCGCGGCGACGGGTTCGCGCGAGAGCGGGCCGATGCGGATCGGCGTGCCGCTGGTCGACATCACCACCGGGCTTTATGCGGCGATCGGCATTTTGATGGCGCTGTCGGAGCGGCAACGCTCGGGTCGGGGGCAATTCCTCGAGACCACGCTCTACGAGACCGGCCTTGCCATCATGCATCCGCACACCGCGAACTATTTCATGCACGGCAAGCCGCCTGGCCTGACCGGCAACGAGCATCCCAACCTCGTGCCCTACGCGATCTTCCCGACCCGGACCGACGACATCTTCATCGGCGTCGGCAATGACGGCACGTTCCGCAAGCTGGCCAAGGAGATCGGCAAGCCCGAGCTCGGCACCGACCCGCGCTTTGCCCGCAACAAGGACCGCATCGCCAATCGCGAGGCGCTGCGCGCCGAACTTGCCGCGGTGTTCAGCAAGCACGAGGCCGAGCCGCTGTGCGACCGCCTGCTCGCGGCAGGTCTGCCGGCGGGTCCCGTGCAAAAGATCGACCAGGCGTTGAACAATCCGCACACGGTCTACCGCGGCGATATTATCGAGAAGGACTGGTACAAGGGCGTCGCCTCGCCGATCCGGCTCGATCGCAGCAAGCCGAGCCTGCGCCGCGTGCCGCCGAAATTCAGCCAGCACGCCACTGAAGTGCTCGGCGAGTTCGGATATTCCAGGGCCGAGATCGAGGCGATGGTCGAGACCGGCGTGGTCTGCGGTCCCGAGCGCAAGCGCTAGGGACCGATCAGAACAAATCGAGCGGCAACGCAGGTGCGCTCCCTCCCCCGCTTGCGGGGGAGGGTTGGGGAGAGGGTAGCTCCGCAGAGAGACTCCCAACGAGGATAGAGCCCTCACCCGGCGCTACGCCGTAGCCGAGGCTTCGCCTCGGCGTCTCTCAAGAGGTCGGCCGCGGCGGCCTTTGCCTCTCCCGCAAGCGGGAGAGGTTTTCGAACCTGCGGCCTGCTCGTCAGCCTTGCATCAACCGATGCCGCACTGCGGCGCGGGCACGATAGTGCGCAGCGAACGGGGGCCTTGCGCAGGCGTCTTCGCCTATTTGACAGCTTCCCTTTTGCCCCGCTTGCCGCTTTCGTTTCAGCCGCTTACACAGTCATGTGAACGTCACATGGCGCTGCTAGCGCAAGCGCTCTTTGATGACGGCCCAAGGGAGGTTTCTTGATGGCTCTTCGACAATTTGCTGCGGCTGCCGCCATTGCCGCCACGTTCGGTTTTGCCGCCTCGCCGGCGCTGGCCGTGACTGAAATCCAGTGGTGGCACGCGATGACCGGCGCCAACAACGACGTCATCGTCAAGCTCGCCAACGACTTCAATGCGTCGCAGAGCGATTACAAGGTCATTCCGACATACAAGGGCAACTACCCCGACACGATGAACGCCGGCATTGCGGCCTTCCGCGCCGGCAACGCGCCGCACATCATGCAGGTGTTCGAAGTCGGCACCGCGACCATGATGGCCGCGACCGGCGCCGTCAAACCGGTCTACAAGCTGATGGCAGAGACCGGCGAGAAGTTCGACCCCAAGGTCTACCTGCCCGCGATCACCGGCTACTATTCGACGTCGAAGGGCGAGATGCTGTCCTTCCCCTTCAACTCGTCGTCCACCGTCATGTGGATCAATCTCGACGCGCTCAAGAAGGCGAACATCGCCGACATTCCCAAAACCTGGCCGGAAGTGTTTGAGGATGCCAAGAAGCTGAAGGCCGCCGGCTATTCCAATTGCGGCTTCTCCGGCTCCTGGGTGACCTGGGTCAATCTCGAGCAGCTCTCCGCCTGGCACAACGTGCCGCTCTCGACCAAGGCCAATGGCCTCGACGGCTTTGACACGGTTCTTCAGTTCAACGGTCCGCTCCAGGTCAAGCATCTCGAAAACCTGGTCGAGCTTCAGAAAGACAAGACCTACGACTATTCCGGCCGCACCAACACCGGCGAAGGCCGCTTCACCGCCGGCGAATGCCCGATCTATCTGACGTCGTCGGCCTTCTTCGGCAACGTCAAGGCGCAGGCCAAGTTCAACTTCACTGCGGTGCCGATGCCCTATTATCCCGACGCCAAGGGCGCGCCGCAGAACTCGATCATCGGCGGCGCTTCGCTCTGGGTGATGGGCGGCAAGACTCCCGATGAGTACAAGGGTGTCGCAAAATTCCTGACCTTCCTGTCGGACACCGATCGTCAGGTCTACATCCACAAGGCTTCCGGCTACCTGCCGATCACCAAGGCGGCCTATGAGAAGGCCAAGGCAGAGGGCTTCTACAAGGATCAGCCCTATCTCGAAACGCCGCTGATCGAGCTGACCAACAAGGAGCCGACCGAGAATTCGCGCGGCCTGCGGCTCGGCAACATGGTGCAGCTCCGCGACGTCTGGTCGGAAGAGATCGAGCAGGCGCTCGCCGGCAAGAAGACCGCCAAGCAGGCGCTCGATGCCGCCGTCGAACGCGGCAACACGATGCTCCGGCAGTTCGAAAAGACCGCCGTGAAATAAGGCGATGAGCGGCAGGCCGACCTCGCGGCCTGCCGCTCACCTCACATCATGCAAAAGCAAGCCATTTTCCAATCCAGGCTATTGCCGTTCGCGCTGGTTGCGCCGCAGCTCGCGATCGTCCTGATCTTTTTCTACTGGCCTGCCCTGCAGGCCGCGATCCAGTCCTTCCTGCTTCAGGACGCCTTCGGTCTGTCGACCAGCTTCGTCTGGTTCGACAATTATCAGGAGCTGTTCAATGAGCCGGCCTATTTCGAGGCGATCGTCCGGACGTTCTTCTTCTCCTTCGCCATCGCCGTCTCGTCGCTATCGCTCGCGCTGCTGCTCGCGGTGATGGCGGACAAGCCGCTCCGCGGCGGCGCGCTCTATCGCACGCTGCTGATCTGGCCCTATGCTGTTGCACCGCCCGTGGTCGGCGTGCTCTGGATCTTCATGCTGCATCCCTCGCTGGGCGTGATCTCTCGTTATCTGCGCGCCGCCGGCATCGACTGGAATCCGCTGCTAGATGGCAACCAGGCAGCAACGCTGGTCATCCTCGCCGCCGCCTGGAAGCAGGTCTCCTACAATTTCCTGTTCTTCCTAGCCGGTCTTCAGGCCATCCCGAAGAGCGTGATGGAGGCCGCCGCGATCGACGGCGCCCGCCCGATGCGGCGGTTCTGGACCGTGACCTTCCCGCTGCTGTCGCCGACCATCTTCTTCCTCCTGGTCATCAACATCGTCTATGCCTTCTTCGACACCTTCGGCATCATCGACACCATGACGCGCGGCGGCCCCGGCAAGGCGACGGAAACGCTGGTCTACAAGGTCTATTCCGACGGCCTGCTCGGCGGCAATCTCGGCAGCTCCGCGGCGCAATCGGTCATCCTGATGGTCATCGTCATCGTGCTGACGGGAATCCAGTTCCGCTTCGTCGAACGCAAGGTGACCTACTGATGGTCGAGGAAGAGGGCTTTCGGCGCTATGTCGCCCACGTCATCCTCTGGATCGGGATCGCGATCGTCGCCTTCCCCGTCTACATCGCGATCGTCGCCTCGACCCAAGACAACGCGCTGATCGCCAACGGTCAGATGTCGCTCTTGCCGGGCGGGCATTTCTTCGAAGTCTACTACCAGACGATTTTCGTCGGCACGAGCGGCTCGACCCGCGAGCCCGTGGCCAACATGATGCTCAACTCGCTTATCATGGCGATACTGATCGCGGTCGGCAAGATCGCGATCTCGATCATCTCAGCCTATGGAATTGTCTATTTCCGCTTCCCGTTCCGGATGCCGATCTTCTGGATCATCTTCATCACCCTGATGCTGCCGGTCGAGGTGCGCATCTATCCGACCTACAAGATCGTCGCCGACCTGCACATGCTCGACAGCTATGCCGGCCTGTCGCTGCCGCTGATCGCGTCGGCCACCGCGACGCTGTTGTTCCGACAGTTCTTCATGACGGTGCCGGACGAGCTCCTGGAAGCCTCGCGCATCGACGGCGCCGGTCCCTTGCGTTTCTTCTGGGATACGCTGCTGCCGCTGTCGCGCACCAACATGGCGGCGCTGTTCGTGATCCTCTTCATCCTCGGCTGGAATCAATATCTCTGGCCGCTGTTGATCACGACGCGCGACGATATGCAGACCATACAGGTCGGCATCCGCAAGATGATCACCACCAGCGACGCACTCACCGAATGGCCGGTCGTGATGGCGACCGCCGTGCTCGCGATGCTGCCGCCGGTGTTCGTCGTCGTCGTGATGCAGAAACTGTTCGTGCGCGGCCTGGTCGAGACGGAGAAGTGAGTTTTCATGGCTAACGTCACCCTGCGCAACGTCCGCAAGACCTATCCGGGCGGCTTCGAGGCCATCAAGGGCGTCGACGTCGATGTCGGCGACGGACAGTTCTGCGTGCTGGTCGGTCCTTCCGGCTGCGGGAAGTCGACGCTGCTCCGCATGGTCGCGGGGCTCGAGACCGTCAGCGGCGGCGAGATCGACATCGGCGGCCGCGTCGTCAACCAGGTCGAGCCCGCCGATCGCGACATCGCGATGGTGTTCCAGAACTACGCGCTCTATCCGCATATGAGCGTCTACAACAACATGGCCTATGGCCTGCGCAACCGCGGCATGGCGGAAGCCGAGATCAAGACCCGTGTGGAAGAGGCAGCGCGCGTGCTCGAGCTCGCACCGATGCTCGAGCGCAAGCCGCGCCAGCTGTCCGGCGGCCAGCGTCAGCGCGTCGCCATGGGCCGCGCCATCGTGCGGCAGCCGAAGGTGTTCCTGTTCGACGAGCCGCTGTCCAATCTCGACGCCAAGCTGCGCATCGCGATGCGCGTCGAGATCCGCAAATTGCAGCGCCGGCTGAACACGACGTCGATCTACGTCACCCACGACCAGCTCGAGGCGATGACGCTGGCCGACATCCTCGTCGTGATGAATGGCGGCCAGGTCGAGCAGGTCGGCAATCCGCTCGCGATCTACGAGAAGCCGGCCACCACGTTCGTCGCGTCCTTCATCGGCGCGCCGCCGATGAATCTGATGTCGACGCGGCCGGACGAGATCAAGACTCAGCTAGGCGCCGACGGCCGCGCGGCCGAGGCCGGCATCCTCGGCATCCGCCCCGAGGACTTCGTCATCACCGACCAGACGCCGGCCGGCGGTGTCGCGCTTGCCCTCACCGTGGAAGCGATCGAGCGGGTCGGCGCCGAAACCTTCGTCTACGGCTCGCGCCGGCAGGACGAGCAGCCGGTCGCCGCGACGCCGGGCGAGCTGCCGCCCGGCGAGGTCATCGTCCGGATCCCCGGGGCCGAGGCCCCCGCGATCGGCCAGAAGATCCGCATCGCGGCGGTGCGCGAGAAGCTGCACCTGTTCAGCGGCGACGGACGAAAACGGATCGAAGCCTGAGGCTTCCCGACTGCCGGTTCAGTCGACGTCGGTGCCCGTTCAAAGGGAAATCGTTCGACTGGAAGGCAGAGAGCGCGACGTCAATTTGGTCGACAGATCGGCGGCCGCATCGAGAAGTGTCGCCTTGTACCGCTCGAAGTACTGTTGGGCATCGTTTCGCGGCGCGATGAGGCAGAGCGTCGCCACACAGCGACCGCCATGATCGCGCACGGGAGCGGCGAAGCAGCGCGTAAAATTGTCGGCGAGCGTCTCGAAGGAGAAGAAACCGGCTTTGTCGGCCTGGCGAACCTCGGCGATGAAGGTTCTTGGGTTGAGCGTGGCGCCGGTCGGCAACACAAAATCCGCCGCAGGAATGAATTCCAAGATCTCCTCGTCAGTCATGTGCGAGACAAGGAGCCTGCCTGAGGCCGTCCACGGAACCGGGACGGGCTCACCGACATTCGAGCTGATGCGAAAAGGGCGCGCGCCCTCGCGCATCATGGCAACCGTATATTTGTTGCCATCAAGCATGCAGAGCTGTGCCGTCTCGCGGGTCTCGATGGCCAGCCTGTCGAGATAAGCGCGACACTCCCGCGTAAGATCGAAATTGGCTTCGTAAGCGAGGCCGAGAAAATAGAGCTTCCGCCCCAGGAAGACGTTCCCCTCGGCATCGGTCTGCTCGAGCAGGCCGGCCTCGAGAAGCGCGGCGATGAGCTCGTAAACGGTGGACCGCGGCGCTGAAAGCGCAACCGCAATCTGGTTGGGGCGCGCCGGCGATTTCCGCTCGCGCAGATAGTCCAAAATGTCGAACGCCCTATCCAAACCCCTGGCTCTTCGCCCTGGCGTCTCGTTGGTCTTGATCTTGGTCTGCATTCTCAAAGCACCTGATCACGGGGAGCCGACGTCGCCCACCTTTTCCTATTGCACCACGCGAAATGACGAAATAGCTTTGCGTATGTCCGTTGTAAGAGGCATATGTTCATTATAGCGGACATGTCAATGGAGACGTTGGAGGGCGTGGACGGGGTAGGCGCATAGTTGCCGGGAGCTTGGTTCACCGCGTGCTTCGACCATCACACAGGAGT
Organism: Bradyrhizobium iriomotense; assembly: GCF_030160715.1. GTDB lineage: Bacteria > Pseudomonadota > Alphaproteobacteria > Rhizobiales > Xanthobacteraceae > Bradyrhizobium > Bradyrhizobium iriomotense. The sequence goes on along the minus strand of NZ_BSOW01000043.1, from coordinate 8,283 downwards.
GCAGGTCATGCAGAATGTTCTTCTTCGGGCAGCGGCGTTCGCCTGCCTGGGCGTAGCGACACTGGTCGGCCTCGTAGGGCAGGCCCACGCCGCCGCCAATTGCATCAAGGGCGATCGCAAGCCGCCCTATACGATTGGCTGGGCCAACATCTACTCGGTGCCCACCTGGATGAAGGAGACCCAGGGCACCATCGAAAAGGAAGTCGACGCGCTCAAGGCCAAGGGCCTGGTCTCCAAGCTGGTGGTCACCGACGCGCAGGGTGACGCCAACACCCAGATCCAGCAGATCCAGTCGATGATCGATGCCAATGTCGACGCGATCATCCTGATCGCCGGCTCGTCCAGCGCGCCGGCCCGCGTGCTCGCCGCTGCCTGCGCCAAGGGCATCGCCATCATGAACTTCGACAGCCTGGTGGATACCGACCAGGTGACTGCCAAGATCAACACCGACTCGGCGCAGTGGGGCGCCCAGGCCGCGACCTGGCTGATCGACGCCATGGGCGGCAAGGGCAACATCATCGTGCTCAACGGTCCGGCCGGCGTGTCGGTGAGCGACGACCGCCGCAAGGGCGCAACGCCGGTGCTGGCCGCGCATCCCGACATCAAGATCCTCACCGAGACCAACACGGCCTACAACGTGGCGCCGGCACAGGAAGCGGTGACCAACCTGCTGTTCGCCAACCAGCAGATCGACGGCATCCTGTCGCTGGGCGGTGCGCTCTCGGCAGGCGCCATCAACGCGCTCGACAAGGAAGGCCGCCCGATGGTTCCGATCACGGGCGAAAACGCGCGGCAGTTCCTCGAGATGTGGAAGTCCAAGAACCTCAAGGCCTGGGCGACGATGCAGCCCAACTGGCTGGGCGCGTTCGCGACCTATGCCGCGGTGCAGGCGCTGCAAGGCAAGGACGTCCCCGCCTTCGTCAAGATCCCGCTGCCGGTGATCAGCAACGCCAATGTCGGCGAGTACCTCGCCAAGGCCGGTGACTTCCCGGCGGACGGCTACATCTATTCGCCCTACAGCGACGGGCTGTTCGACCAACTGCTGGCCCAGAAGTAAGCCCACGGGACGGGCCGCAACCCATGACCCAAGACGCCATCGTTGCGGCCCGTTCGATCAGCCGGTCGTTCTTTTCCAACCGGGTCCTGAACGACGTTTCAATCACGCTGCGGGCAGGCACGATCCACGCCCTGCTTGGTGAAAACGGCGCGGGCAAATCCACGCTGATCGGCATCCTGTCGGGCGCCCTCGCCCCCGACGCCGGAGACATCGACATCGACGGCGTCCGCCACGCCGCGGTCCGGCCGGCCATCGCGCGCGCCGCCGGCATCGCCGTCGTGCAGCAGGAGCTGAGCCTCACCAGTCAGCTTTCGATCGCCGAAAACGTCGGGATGGGCGCGCTGCCGCGGCGGCTCGGGCTGATCGACTATTCCGCGCTGATGCGGCGGGCGCACGAGGTGTGTGCGCTGGTTGGCCTCGAGCAGGACCTGGCGCGCCCGGTGGGCGACCTGCCGCTCGGGCAGCAGCAGCTGGTCGAGATCGCCAAGGCGCTGTTCCGTAAGCCAAGGGTGCTGATCCTCGACGAGCCGACCTCCTCGCTCTCGGCCCATGAGGCGGCCAATCTGATGGCGGTGCTGCGGCGCCTGCGGGATGCGGGCACCGCGGTCCTCTACATTTCGCACCGGCTCAACGAAGTGCTGGCGCTGTGCGAGTGGGTGACGGTGCTCAAGGACGGCGTCGTAACTGCCGACCGGTCGCTTGGGGGCGTCGACGCCCAGGGGCTGGTGCGGCTGATGGTGGGGCGCGAGCCGGGTGATCTCTTTCCGCGCTGGACGCCCTCGGCAGAACCCGCGCCGATCATTGCGGTCGAAGGACTCTCCGCCGGCATGGTGCGCGACGTTGCCATGACGATCCGGCGCGGCGAGGTGCTGGGCGTCGGCGGCCTCGTCGGCCAGGGCCAGGAAGATCTGTTGCTCGGGCTCTATGGTGCGATCCCGGCAGTCGCAGGGAGAGCCGAGTTCAACGGCGTCGTCGGGCTGCCGCGCTCCGTTCCGCAGGCCAATGCGCGCGGGCTCGCCTATGTGCCAGCCGACCGCAAGCGGGAGGGCCTCCACCTCATCCACTCGATTGCCTGGAATCTCATGATCCCGAGCTTCGGACGCGCCCCCTCGCTCGCCATGCGGCGCACGGCGAGCGAGCGAGAACGCGCCATCGCCCTTGCGGACCGGCTCGGCATCAAGGGCGATCTCACGCGCGAGGTACAGGCACTGTCGGGCGGCAACCAGCAGAAGGTGGCGCTCGCCAAATGGCTGCCCAGCGACCCGCCGGTGCTGCTGCTCAACGATCCAACGCGCGGCGTTGACGTCGACACCAAGCGCGAGATCTACGCGCTGCTGCGCCGGTTCGCGGCGGAGGGCCGCGCCGTGGTGCTGCTGAGCTCCGATACGCCCGAGCTGGTCAACCTCTGCGACCGCGTCGCCGTCATGCGCGCCGGGCGCCTGGTGCGCGTGCTCGAGCGGACCGAGCTGAGCGAGGAAGCGATCGTTTCTGCGGCCATGGAATCGGCCGTGCCAGGAGCCGCTGCATGACGACCTCCACCTCGCTGCTCTACTGGCGCATCCAGAATGTGCGAAACCGCGGGCTATGGTGGCTGTTCGCCGTCGTCGCGGCATTCATCGCGCTCTATGTCTATCTTTTCCCCGGACTGCTCAGCACCGGGGGCATTTCCAAATTCTCGCAAAACTGGTTTCCGCTTGCGCTCGTCTCGATGGCGCAGGCGGTGCTGATGCTGGCGGGAGGCATCAGCCTGTCGATCGGCGCCACGGTGAGCCTCGGCGGGGTGATCGCGGCGACGCTGCTCGCCGGCCCGCTCGGCGTCGCCGGCGGCTCGGCCGTCGTCCTGCTGGTCGGCGCGGCGACCGGGCTTGCCTCGGGCTGGATCGTCGTTCGCCTGGGCCTGCCCGCCATCGTCGTCACGTTAGCCGCCTCCTTCATCATCGCCGGATGGGCGCTGCTGATCATGCCGCGCCCCGGTGGCGCGGTGCCGGCCTGGTTCTCCGACCTGCTGGCCGGCAACACGCCGGTCGCACTCGGGCTGCTCGTTCTCGTGGTACTGCTGTGGAAGCTCTATCTGGCGACACCGCTCGGCCTCAGCCTCTACGCGGCGGGAGAGAACCCGGTGGGCGCCTACCGGTCGGGCGCGCCGGTCGATCTGTCGCGTATCGCCGCCTATGGACTGAGCGGCCTGCTGTGCGCGGCAGCGGGGCTGTTCGTTGCGGCGCAGACCGGCGCGGGCGATCCGGTGATCGGCAATGCGTTCACGCTCAATTCGATCGCGGCGGCGGTGCTGGGAGGGGTCGGCTTTTTGGGCGGACGCGGCACGATGCGGGGCGCCCTGGCGGGCAGCCTGCTGCTCAGCATCATGATCAGCGTGATGTTCTTTCTCGGGCTGCCGCCGGTCGCCCAGTACGTGGCGCAGGGACTGATCATCGTCGTCGCCGTCGCCCTTCCCGAGATCGCCGCCATGCGGAGGCCCAGGACATGACGAGTCCCACCGAGCGATTTGCCGCCGCGCGTTGGCAGGCCGTGCTGCGTAGCCGGCCGATGCTCACTGTCGCCATGGTCGCGCTTGCCTGGATCGGCGCCTCCTTCTTCCAGCCCGGCTTCGGCGGCTGGCGCCACCTGCGCTATCTGCTCGAGCTCGCGGCCATCGTCGGGCTCGTGTCGATTGGACAGACCCTCGTGGTCGTCGCTGGCGGGATCGATCTCTCGGTCGGCGCAATCGTCACGGTGAGCGCCATCGGCGTGCCGCTCGTCACCTGGTTGGCGGACCCGACGGGGACCGCGCCGGCCCTCTTCATCCTCCTCTGCGCGACGCTGATCGGCGCGCTCAACGGACTTGGGATCGCCTTGCTTCGCGTCCATCCGATGATCATGACGCTGGCCATGGCGACGTTCCTGCAGGGCGTGCTCATCCTCATCGCCGGCGGCAGTGCGATCTCGGCGCAGAACGCGGTGCTGAGCTGGCTCGGCAACGCCCGGCCCGGCGGAATTTCAGCATCCGTCCTGCTGTGGCTCCTCGCTTCGGCCATTGCGCTGTGGTTGCTGCACAAGACGCCGTTCGGCGCGCGCCTGTTCGCGCTCGGGACCAATCCGCTCGCGACCTCGCTGTCGGGTATCGGCGTCCGTTCGACCACGATCGCCGTCTATGCCATCAGCGGCTTCACGGCCGGCCTCGCCGGCGCGCTCGTGCTCGGTGTCAACGGACAGGGCTATGTGGGGATCGGCGATTCCTACCTCCTGGCGTCGATTGCCTCGGTGGTGCTGGGCGGCACTTCGATCCTGGGCGGGCGCGGCACCTATGCGGGGACGATCCCCGGAGCGATCCTCCTCGTCACCATCACCGCGCTCATCACCATGCTCAACGCGTCCGCCGGATGGCGGAATATCCTTTTCGGCACGCTCATCATGGCATTGCTGTTGCTATCGGGACGCGAGAGGCAGCGGCGGTGACGGCAGATCCAGGCGATAGAGGCGCGCGGCGGTGTCGCAGAAAAGAGCGCGCTGGTCGGACTCAGAGAAATCGGAGACGATGGCTTTGAACGCCTCGAAGATGTCATCGAAGCTCGCATGCAGCCCGGCGACCGGGAAGTCGCTGGCAAACATGGCGCGCCCGGGCCCGAAGCAATCGACGCAGCGCAGCGTCACCTCGCGCAGACTGTCGAGGGTCCAGTGGTGATCGTAGGCGACCAAGTCGGAGATCTTGATGGCGACATTGGGCGCCGCCGCCAGGCGGCCCAGCGCCTCCGCCCAGTGCCGCATTCCCTCGGGATCGCGATCGATCGGGCTGCCGCAATGATTGAGGATGATGAGCTGGTTGGGGAAGTCGGTTGCGAGCTGCCGCAACTGATCGAGCTGGCGGGGAAACACCAGCGCGTCGAAGCTCAAGGCGTGGTCGCCGAGCGCGCGAAAGCCGGATCGCCAACCCGGATCGGTCATGAGATCGCCGGCGGCGGCAAAGCGCCTGGCGGGGTCGGAGTCCCATGCCAGTGCGTCGCGAATGCCGCACACGCGGGCAAACCCCGCCTGCTGCGCAACGAGGGCCGCGGCTTTGGCCGCCTTGAGCGGCACCTGCGCGACATAGCTGATAGCCACACCATCTTCGCGGGCGAGCGATTCGAGCCAGTGGGTTTCGCCGACACAATCGGCGACGTCCCAACCAGCCTCGCAATGCACGGTTGCGACGACGTTCTGATTGGCAGCCGCAACGCGGTAATCAGCAGGCAGATGCGTGCGGCGAATGGGCGCGAGATCGCCGAGCGCGCCGCGATCCTTCGACGTGGAACGGAGCCAGGCGTGACGGCCGAGAGCGAGATCCCAGAGGTGATGATGGGCGTCCACGATCGGTCCGCGATAGATCGCCATGGGCACCGCGCAAGGAAACGACAGGACGCGATACTAGAGCACGATCCGGAAAAGTGTGAAGCGGTTTTCCGAAAAGATCGTGCTCAAACAAGGAGCTAAAGCGCGATGACGATTCAACCTAGATTCATCGCGCTTTAGCGTGCGGTGGAAGGATCGCACAATGATCCGACCAATTTCGGCCGAACGAATTGGGACGCGACGAGAGCAACCGGAGGCAATGCGATGACAGACTATCACAAGGTTGGACCGCTCATGGCGCAGGTGGTGGTGCACAACGGCCTCGCCTATATCGCCGGGCAAGTGGCCGATGATCGCAAGGCCGGCATCGAGAGCCAGACCCGCGATGTGCTGGCCAAGATCGACGCCCTGCTGTCGCTGGCCGGAACGAGCAAATCGAAGCTCCTCGCACTCAACGTCTTCCTGCCCCACATCTCGGACTTCGAGGCCATGAACGGCGTCTATCGCGAGTGGATCGATCCTGCGCGGCCGCCGGCGAGGGCATGCGTGGAGGCACGGCTGGCCGATCCCGACCTCAGGATCGAGATCAGCGCGACGGCCGCGGTCTGACGGCTGAGGCGAGGATTCCCGCATGCACTTTTCGATGTGGACCTATCCGTGGGACGTGCAGGATATCGGCGTGGACGAGGTGATCGCCGAGCTCGGCACAGCTGGGATCGACACGATCAGCCTTGCGACGTCGTATCACGCCGGGCGCTTTCTCCAGCCGCGAAGCCCGAAGCGAAAGGCGTATTTCCCCGAGGACGGCACGATCTATTTCGAGCCGACCCCGAAACTTTGGGCGGATCTTCGTATCCAGCCCAAGGTCGCCGACATCGTCCGCGAGGGCGGGGATGTGCTCGCCGCGCTGATTGCCCGGCGCGATGCCGGGGGCCCGCGGGTCTCTTGCTGGACCGTGTGCCTGCACAACACCCGCCTCGGCATGATGCATCCCGAAGCAGTGACGCGGAACGCGTTCGGCGATCCCAATTATTACAATCTCTGCCCCTCGCATCCGGACGTGCGGGCTTATGTGGGCGCGCTCGTCGAGGACATTTCGCACCGCTACCGGCCGGATGTGATCGAGCTCGAAAGCCCGGGCTTCATGGGCTTTGCGCATGAATACCACCACGAAAAGGACGCGGTGGGGCTGACGCCCGAGGACGACTTCCTGCTCTCGCTGTGCTTTTGCCCGTCATGCATGGTGGCCGCCGCGGGAGCCGGGGTCGACGTGAAGGCGGCGCGGGCCGTGGTTTGCCAATGGATCGTTGAAGCCTGTGAGCGTGAAGTGCCCCAGCCTCGCCTGCCCGACTTCCCGCGCTGCGGGATCGAAGGTTTTCGAGCAAGCCCGGCACTGTACGACTACCTCGCCTGGCGCTCGAATCCTGTTCTCACACTCATCTCGGAGCTTCGCGCCCGAACGCATCCGGACACCAAGGTTTATCTCATCGACCTGAAGGATGGTTGGCTCGGAGGGTGCGAGCTGAGCGAAGTTGCCGGTCTCTGCGACGGTGCGATTCTGTGCGCCTACGCGATGTCCCCTGAAGACGTGGAAGGGCTGTTTCACGAAGGGCGCCGGAAGCTCGGCCCTGACCGTTACCTGGGTGCCGGTTTCCGGCTGCTTTATCCGGAGTTCCGTTCGGGGCTCGAGCTTGCGGCGCAAGTGCAAAGCGCCGTCCGTGGCGGCGCCGAAGGTCTCAGCTTCTACAATTACGGCCTTATTCCTCGTCCTCGGCTCGGATGGGTGAAAGCAGCGATCGGGTCGATTCCGGGGTGAGGCCTGAGGCTTCCCGAGCCGGGCGATAAAAAATGTCGAAAACAACCCCATGCAAAGGATCCGGCATGGGGGGCCCGCTGGCGTGGAACCCCGAAATCACCGCTGTGCAGGGCGCCCGCTAGGTGCTTGAACCTGCACGGGGATGTGCCCATATTGGGTCACAAGGGGTGCCATTCAGGGCCCTGAAACGTCAAAGTCGCTTTCCGCGAGGACTTTGTAAACTATGTCTCGTGTTCCCACGTTATCCAGTCCGTTCCTTCTGGGCTTCGACGAGATCGAGCGCGTGCTCGATCGTGTCGTGAAGGGCGCCGACGGCTATCCTCCCTACAATATCGAGAGGTGCGACCGGTCGGACGGCCAACCCGAGCGCTTGCGCATCACGCTGGCGGTCGCCGGCTTCACCCGCGACCAACTCGATGTAACCATTGAGGAAAACCAGCTCGTGATCCGCGGGCGGCAGCAGGACGACAAGACCCGGCAATACATCCATCGCGGCATCGCCGCGCGCCACTTCCAGCGCACCTTCGTGCTGGCGGAGGGGATGCTCGTGCTGGGGGCGGATCTGAAGAACGGTCTGTTGTCGATCGATCTTGCCCGGCCGGAACCGGAAAGGATCGTTAAGACAATCGCTATCAATGAGCACGAATAATGGAACGAGTAGCGGACTCGACCGCTTAATTTCGAGAGAGGAGTCGAGACCATGAGTGAAGGTCACGTTGCGTTCGAATACGAAGCCAAGAATGTCTCAGCCGAGACGCTGGCGACCCTTGGCGAAGGCCACATCGCCTATGTGAAGCAGATCCGCTCCGAGGACGTGCCAGGCCTGTTTCCCGAGGCGCCCAAGATTGCGCCGGGTCTGAAACTTTTCGCGCTCCACGCCGCCGACGGCACGCCGATCATGCTGACCGACAGCCGCGAAGCCGCGATCGCCAATGCCTGGAGCAACGAGTTGCAGGCGGTGAGCGTGCACTGACGCGACGCGCACGCGCTTAGAGCATGATGTTTTTATACGGAAACATAGCCTGAATTTTTGAGATAGTTGGCGCATTCCTCTTTGGAGAAGATATCGAGGAGTTCGCCGACCTTG
>NZ_BSOW01000042.1 GCF_030160715.1 Bradyrhizobium iriomotense | reverse complement strand
TTGCCTGGCTCAGAGAGCTCTTGCGCCTCTTCCTGTTCCAGCTATGGCGCATGCTCGCCTGTCCAGCCCCGCTCAATTCGGCTTCTTAACGGACGACCAGCGACCTTGCTGATGGTGGTGACGTGACGCGAGACGGCTTTCGGCGGCCAACGACAAACCGTTCGAGCATCACTCATCTCGAATGCTCAAGCGTTTCGGGGGTGTGAAGTATCGATATTTGCCGGTAAGCGTTCCATTGACGAACTGAAGGCCATGATCGCCATAGATCATATCCTCACGTACGTAGCCGTCCGCTATGGCCTCTTGATTGTTGCCACCGACTGTCTTCCGGGTAGTCGTCACCCCATGGCTGGCTGGCGGCGAGCCGAGCATTTCAATGATGACATCGCGTGGCGTGCCCAGTTTCAAGCTATCAAACTGTTTGGCGGGAATCATACCGGCTGCCTTGATGGGTTCAGCTGTCATTCGCGGGAGATCTTCAGATCCAATTGGGTTGCGAACCACAACTTTCTCGATGCAGTGTGAATGGATTGGAATGCCAGGGTGTGAGTCCCATTTAATGTAATGATCGGAGCGCAAGATCTCCCAACCGGCATCTGTATAGATGGCCTCCAGCTCTCCGCGCGAGAACGATTTCTTGTGGCCAGATGCCAACCCCTCCTTGGGGATAGGATGGTCTGGTTGATCGAGCGTGTTGGTGAAGCAGTGAAATCCTCCAGGCCGCGTCCGATCGATGAAGGTCGTGACGAGCGGTTTCCAGACGGTGCGTTCCGTGAAATGCAATACGGAATGCGCTATTAAGACGTCGAGGTAAGCAGGCGGCTGGACATCTTCAACGCCAGCCACACCGCTCGTTATGTTCACGCCAAGATCGCCTGCGAGCCGGTTCAGCTTGGAGATGGCGGCTTCGGAGATGTCGGTCGCGATCACCCGGTGATCAAAATGGGCCAAATAGAGGGCATTGCGCCCCTCGCCGCAACCCAGCTCGACAACCACGCTCTTCGCGCGGAGAGCTGGTGCTATCTCGAAGATTTCGGGGCTGGGACCACCCATACACGATACGTTGGGGTTGGAGTAGCCCGAATCCCACCAAAAGGGTGAATGCTTCGCCACCTCTTGCATACTGCACCTCACGCTGCCTGATATTGCTCTTCGAGGGCCACCATCGTGCCCGAGTAAAACATTCGCGCAATAATGCTCGAATATTTGAATCCCGCGTGAGTCAGTTGATAAGTATCACCGTCTGCCAAGTCGACGAGTTGCAGACGTTCGAGCGCCTTGAGCTCTTCGCTGAAATCGGCCGCCAGTTCGCGTCCGAATAGTGAACTATAATTCTTTCTGCTCAGAGCTGACAATGTGAGGCTAAGCAGGACGTAGCGACGCACGAGATCTTCCGGCGTCAGTTTGATTCCGTGCGATGCTATCGCGTCAGGATCGAAGGGGCGAGCCGAGAAAGCGTTGATGATGGGTAAAGCAGCGCTCCAGTCGACGGTATAGCTCGCGCCATAGTGGTACTGCCCGAAATAGCTTCTGGCGCCAACTCCTAATCCTAGCAGGGGCGTTCCCTCGAAATCCGAGGCCTCCTGCCGGTAGGCTCGCTCGCCAGCGATCTTGGTGAAACGCGTGAAGGATTCTTGACGGTAGTCTTTGGACGCCATCAGAGCAACGTTTTGGTCGTAGACCTCATACTTCTCCGCTTCAGAGAAGAATAATTCGGGATTGAGCGCCTTCGAGATCATGATGTTTGTCATCGGACGAACAACAGCGGGGTAAAGAGAGAGTGTCTGCGGTTCATAGTCGAGCGCGCGGCCAAGCGAAAAGATCCAGGAGTCACGGGTTTGACCACGCAGGCCGTAGATCAGATCAAGATTGACGTGGGAAAAGCGCTCCATCAGCGCTTTGATGCTCGCCTCTGCAGTCTCGACCGAATATGGTCGACCAGTGTGCGCAAGCTCGCCGGGTACCATGCTTTGGATGCCCACGCTCATTCGGTTGACCCCAAGGGCCTTCAAGAAATCCAGAAGGTTGTTGTCGAAAGTGTCTGGTGCGCTCTCGACTGTGATCTCACAGTTCCGGTTTCGTTTTGGAAATGCGGCATCGAGGGCGGCGAAAAGCTTGCCGAAGTGATGCTGAGTTAGCAAGGTTGGCGTGCCGCCGCCGAAGTAGATACTTACAACCTCTCGATCTCCGAAGTATTCTCCATATCGCGCGATGTGCTCTACCAATCGAACAACATAGGAATCCCTCGTCTCCGGTTTTTGACGCGTTGCAAGAAAAAGCGTGCAGTAAGTGCAGCGATAGCGGCAGAACGGGATATGGATGTAGATGTTGATTTGCTTAGAACGGCCAGCCTGCTCAACGATATCAGTTATGCTGAGTGGCCGTGGAAAAGTCCGATACGCTCGCTTGGAAGGATAACTATAGACGTATGAGGGCAGCTCCTTTTTCGCTATAGTTGTCCGAAGAAATTCCAGAAAATTCATGACCTGACCCGTTGATTGCCAAAGCCGGCGAATGCCTGAACGCCGTCGTGTGCCGAACGACACAAGTTCATTCCTTACGGTGTTCAGCAGTTCCCCTGGAAATTGCTAGTCCGAAGTCGGCACGGCGTATTCGTCACTTGACGTTCTTCAAGTCTAGCCGTGCGGCTTATGTGTTAGAAACCAGACGCCCCGCAGATATAAACTACAGCGGCTGCCACCTCGAGAATTCCGCCAACTGCTCCTACGAGCAGCCAAGACCAGCTTTCCGAAGTTGCGGATGCTTCCTTAGCAATAAGTCGGTCAAACCGTAGGCTGACACATCGGTCCTCATTGTTGCCTCCTTCTCGATGAGAGAATTAATCGGTGGTGCCAGTCGGCAGCTCCAGCCGCGGGCAACGAGAGACACTCAAGAGTCGTGCCAGCTGCGCGGAAGCAGCCCCCGAAAAGCCGTCCTGCATTTTATTCAAGGGCTTAACTGCGAGCGCGGCGGCCCGTCGGTCGAATATCATGTGTCGCGGACGCGACAAACGTGCGCATCCGGTGTAGGCCGCAGGCCGGTTAGATCATTCCCCTTGCCAGCGCATGAGCAGTGCAGCTCGAGCAAGAGAATTGCAAGCTGAAGCGGATTGTCGCCGAAGATCGCACAGCGTGTGGTTCTGCAATCGGTCTCGGATTTCTTTCGACAGACCAGCCTTGCCAGCAAGCGTCTTCCAGGTGCGGCGGAGGTCGCGGTTTGTCACCACTGGAATGACCTCGCGGCCCCGTCGCCACATAAACGAATAGAGCGTTCCATGGCTAACAGGCTTGGAGGGATCAGAGGGAAAAACCATCCATAGCCGTTCGGCTTGATCGACTCGATGAGCTCGTGGGCGGCGGCGATCAAGGTGAGACTTCGGGATTTTGATTGTCGCGCGACAAATCAGTTGTCGGTAGCGCTCGACGCGAACGCTGATACGGCGAACGCACGTCGCGCAACGACTGCTGCAGTCCCTCGCAATTGGATGGCCGCTTCACAGCTCAATCGCGTGGTCCTCAAGCACCTGGCGCGTCAGAGCGCCCTTGATCTCGCGGGCGATCTCCTCGCGGATCTGGGCTCCGAACTGCACCTCGGCCTCGCTGTCTCCGGTTAGGTGATGATCGGCGAGCCGTTGCTCAAGGCGGCTCGGAAATTCCTCGTCCATCGCCTCGACGAGCCGGTCCTGCGTCTGTGCATGCGCTTCGGGAGCGATCCGGCTTACCACCATCTCCCAGGGTTGCCAGCGAGTTGCCAGATAGTCGGCGAACCCCGCCGCCTCCTCATTCCGCACCTGCGTCTCGGCTGCGGCGAGGTCGTGCTCAGTGACGTGGGCGACATCAAAGAACCGCATGTCCGGAGCGATGAGTGATAGGTCCAGCCGCTCACGTAGCTTGACCTGATAGGCGAGATAGACCTCGATCTCGTCGACGAAGCGGAGCGAGTCGACCTTGTGACGGGCGATCGGCTCGAGCGCATTGAGGCGAAACAGGACTCGCGCCTGCTGGATGAGTTCGCCAAGCCGATCGTCATAGGCCCCGTCCTCGACATCAGCGTTCAGACGAGCGGTCTGCATGCCGTTCCAGGTCAGGGTAGTGCGATCCTGGCAGGTCTCGCTCGCCCCGAAGGCCAGCTGAAAAAACTGCTGGCGCAATTGCGGCCTGATCGCTGCCTGCCGCAGATCCTCGGCTACCGCCTGTCGGAACTCGGGATTGTCATAATTCACAGTCTTCTGCAGCTTGTCGAGGAAGAGCGCGTATTCCGCCGCACCCTCCTCGTCGGCGAAGTTCTGCCAGGCGGCGATCGTCTCCGGCTCGCCCTTCAACCAGTCCGCTACCGCCTCGGCCAGGGGTCGCGCAGGGCCGCTCGCCGTTCCTCCATCCATTGAAAAGAAAACTTGCGGGCCGGTATGGCCCGGCGCATTCAGAGCTGCCGCCAGATTCGTTCGCACCCGCTCGGGCAGGCGGTTACCCGCCAGCTCAATCCTGCACCCAGAACCTAGCTGAGATAGCAGGGTCTCTGGCAGGCTGGTTAGCCGGTTGTCGCGTGCTTCGAGCTGCCGGAGTCCCGCCGGAAGAGTATCGGGCAGACTGGTCATCCCGTTGCCGTTGGCGTAGAGCCGCAGGAGCCCAGGCGGGAGGGTATCGGGCAGACCGGTCAGCCGATTGCGGCTGGCGTAGAGCCGCAGGAGCCTAGGCGGGAGGCTATCGGGCAGACCGGTCAGCCGGTTGCTACTGACGTTGAGCTGCCGGAGCCCCGCCGGAAGAGCCTCCGGAAGGCTCCTTAGCCAGTTCTCATTGGCGTTGAGATCCCATAGCCCAGCCGGAAGCGTCTCGGGAAGGCTGGTCAGCCGATTGCGGCTGACGTCGAGCTGCTGGAGGTCCGCCGGAAGGACGGGGGGCAAGGTTGTCAGGGACAGCGATGACAGATTCAGCGGCAGCGGCGCAGAGTCGTAGGCGTTCTCTCGCCAAGCTCTGATTCGTCTTACCGCCTCGTGCCGGTCCTCGTCCGGCCTGCGACCGAATTCGTCAACCCAAGCGTCCAGGATCTGATCCTGCGACTGCTGCGGACGAGCGGACGGGCGCGCTCCAGTCAAGGCGTCGACCCACTGCGCTGCGGCCCGGGTGAGACCGCATAGGCAACCCTGCCGGTGGCCCTGTTCGGAAGGAATGCCAGCGCCCGATGCGGCCCGCCCTGTGTTCATCAATGCTCGTTCTCCTGTCGCCGTCTAAGGGAATGCGCTGGAAGGAGCGCTCTAAAGGCGGGTGGTTGTCACCGCGGATGGTAACAAGCCGGACCTGTCGGTCTCGGTAGACATTTTCTCCTGCTATGAGGTGTTTAGCTGTCGACGAGCTGACGAATCTTGCAACGATGCGGCGATGGAAACACATTGGTCTCTCTCGGGAACTTCGCCGTCAGCGCTCCGCCCCAGCAAAGTTGGCGACCGTCTAAGACAACTTGTCGGGCTCCGGCTGCGGCGAAGTAGGTCCGCGGCAGGGACCGTGAAACTGTGAGAAGGTCAACCGGAAAAGTATGGCTCAACGGTCAGGAGGCAGGATCGGCAAAACCAGGTCATGGATACGCGCCTCGAGCACGCGAAGTTGAATTTAGGACCCGTTCCGCGAACTTCCATAGGGGTCAGCAGCATGTGACAGTCGCAGCAAGAGGCCGGACACATGTCAGCCCCCGACCACGCCTCCGTGCCTTCGAAGGGTTCTTCACCGGCGTGAAGGCGGTTGTGGTGATCGCACCGATGCAGCGAATGGACATTAGGATGCCGGCAAGCCCAACCCTGGCGCGCGGCGCGGACCAACTGGCGTCCGAGTTCGACGGCGTGGATGCGGATGCCACGCTAGGCTTCCAACATCGGCAAGCATAATCGCTGCAAGTCCGCCCTGATCGGCAAGAAGGCTCCGGACGTCGCTGTCGGACACGAAGATTCTGCCGAGCGAAGGCGGGGGCGCGCTTCGATCCTTCCACACAACGGCACGCTTTTCATCGCCATCGACGCAGGAGGGGCAGGGTAGATATGTGAGTTCTTTCGATCGACGGCGACAAAGCGCGGACCGTCATCCCGTCGATCATGCGCTGCCGAAGAGGGCTCATCGCATTTCTGGACCTCCTGACTTGAGAGGGGTGGTGCGAAGGCCAATAACCTCTCTGACCGGACACCTCAGTTCAACAGGCTTCACTCCCACGTTGCGGGTTCGTCAACACCGGGCGGCGTCATCTCTGCACAACTGGGCGAGGTCGTCGGACCGCGAGCGCACCATGCGCATTATTTCGCACATTGCGGTCCGAGCGCGCTGTTTAGCCACGTTGAGGATAGAGACGAACCCGTGGCCCCCGGTTCGTTTCCTGCAACTCGGCCCTGTAAGGCACAGTGCGGATATAGAAGCTCGTCGGCCGTCCCGCGCTTGGTATCAGCCGCTCGCCCTCGAGGTCCGGGATGAGATAATCCGGAAGCCAGCGTTCGCGGTGCTGCCATACCCCGCGGATGAGAGGCCCGATGTCCGCTTGCGGCTGATAGGATGGCCCGGCTTCATTCGTCGGCCTAGCGCGAGGATGATGGATGAGACGAACGTCCCTGCGCCCTCCTGCTCCCAACGTGGCCGAGTAGAGCTCACCGTTGATCAAGAATTGACTGGGGCCGTACTGGTTCGGCAGCAGATTGATATTATCCAGTACGTCGACCAGGACGGGGGAGGCCGGCTGGGAGAGGTGCTCCCACCCCTCGCCGACAATATGTCCGATTTCCTGTAGCTCCTGAGAAGCCCTCGATGGCCCGGCGAACGACGGCGGTCTGGCGAAGGCGGGTGCCGGCGCCGAGTGAGCATCGTCGCGCAATTCGTAGGGTGTGGGCGGATCTAGACTAACCAGCGGATCAAGGCCGCCATAGATGTCCGACGACGGACGCCTCCCAGATGATGATGCTGCTGGTCCTTGCATCGGCTCCCTAAACAAATCCCAAGCTCCCGCGCTCGGGGCGGCTGGCGTTGCCGGAAGCTCCAAAGACCAGTTGGGCTGCGGTGTGGACGACGATGGAGTGGGCTCTCGCATCGCTTCCCTGAACACACCCCAAGCTCCCGAGCTTGGGGTGGCTGGCGTTGCGGGAAGCTCCTGCGGGGGTCCGGGCTCCTGAGCGCCTTCGCCGAAGAGTGGAGGGGCATCCACAGGAGGGTGCAACCCCAGCGCTCTGTTCGCATCGAGGACCTGCTGATATCGCCCAAGCCTTAGCAAATCAGCGTTGATTTTGGAGTCCTTGGTTTCTTGCCGGTAGGCCTCAACATCTTGGGTCAACCCAGCGGTAAAGAGCCGGCCGGCCATGGCTTCTCTCTCGCGCGTTTGCAGCCAATCGCTCAGCCTGTAAAGGCGACGAGCTTGTCTATCTACGCTCTCCGGCTCGATCCGCTGGGTCACCTTTTCCGCCGCGGCCCACATGTCGACGAGGGTTGCGTCTACGGGATAGGGATTTAAGCGGCGGATATCGGCCGACAGTGCCTTTCCGGCGCCGACATCCCGGAGCTTTTTCAAGGCCGCTTTGATTCGCCTGCTGCGATTCTTCGCATACGTCTCAGCATCCTGATCCAATTCATCGGCCAACGCCGGGTTACCAATTCGATCCGCGATTGATGGCCTCCCGTTCTCGCTTAAGCGGCCGCTCAAATGGCGCAGATCGGCTATTGCATTTCTTATGGTACCTTCCGTCAACGCTCCCGTGGCTCTGCTTTTGAATTCCTCAAATAGCGCCTCGTCGTCATCAGGGACCCCGCGTGTTCGGCCGGGCTGTTTGGCATGATCAGCGCGAAACGTCCTTGAAACGAACTCTTGCCGCGCCGCGGAGCCGGACGACCCTCCGCTGCTGCTTCCCCCGAATGCCTTCGTAACGCCGGACTTGATGCGCGACCACAGTCCGCGGCTCTTGCTGCTCTTCTCAATCGCGGGCTGCGCCATTGGCAGGCCGTAGCGCGCGCTACTGAACAGATCATCCCGCAAATTGGATTGCGGCAGGACTTCGGTCGAATCTCCAAGGTGCGTGCGGGGGATGTCTACGCTGTGCCTCGTTCTTCTGAACGAATTATCTCCCAGTCGGGAGTGTGGCGGCATGCGCATCGAACCGCCAATGTTAGCGCGCCGGATTTCTCTACTATCCTCTGCGGGATTCTGATGAGTCGAACTAGAGTCTGTGGAGCTCTCATCAGGCGAATCGAGTTGCAACTGCTCAATCTGCCGCTCAAAGCTGCCCTGCTCACTCGCATTGTCCGATTGTCGCCCCGCCCGCAAGGCAGAGTATTGCTGCATCCAAGCTCCCGCACTATTAAATGGGTCGATTGGATCCATCGAGCCCTCCTTGACTTTCAAGTTCTGCGCAACTCTGCGAACCTAAGCTCCGGCCCAGTGTGCGCAGGTGGCGGAGGTTCAAGCGAGGCCGAGTTGATTTTAAGCAGGTAAGCTTTCGAAGAGCTGACGAGCGCAAGGCCGAGCACAGGTATCGATCTTGCCGCTGTCGGAGCCGATCCATCCCGGTGTTCGGCCCCAATGGTGCGCCCGCCGCGCCGCGTCGCTACCATAGCGCGCCGTGACATTCGTCTCCATCATCGTGCCGAGTACTTCGATCCCTGCCGCAAGCTCGAGCCGATCGAAGCTCGCCCGCATTTTCCGCAAACGCTTCGTCTATTGCCCGGATCGCCGGCAAACCAGCCGGTGTGATAAATCTCGTCACGGCGTTGCTCTCCCTTGTGGGATCAGCACCCCGAGGCTACCGGCTCATGGTGGGCAATGCCGATCTCTTCAGAAATTCAACTGAACCAGGGATCTTCAACAGGTTACATCTCCAGGACTATCAGCCGATGCTGGATTCCAACATGCTGACTGCCGTGGTGGCGACTGCCGCGACTGACCTAACGAGGGCGAGAAGTCTGACGTCAGGCTTCGCTCGTGTTCGGCGCCGCGCGTGAGCTCGGCATTTGTCAGCCGATCGATTTTTTCCTGCCTGCGCCGTGGCCGGAGTGATGCAGGATGTCTCGCATCATCGCGAAGGAATCCAATCAATGCTGGCGTACGACCTGATAGGCTTAAGACTGAGCGAGATCAGCTGAAATTTGTGCCTCATTCGATTCCGATCTTGAGCTGGTCACAGCGGACTTCGTGATCTCGTGGCCTGACGCGATGCCGCGTGGTTTCAGATCGACATCGATGCGGACAAGTTCGGAAGAATAGGTTGAGGTCGATCTCGCAGCCCCTTGTCGCTTCGCTGCCGCGCGGTCTCAACTGCGAGAAGCTTGCGGTCGGCGTCGACCAGCTCGACTGCCCTCGCGGAATTCCAAGTAAGGGCCACCCCAGTTTGACTTTTTTCCGTCGAACATCGGCCCGCTACAGTTTAAGGTACCTGGTCTTCGAAAGCGACGCTTCGCCTGACTGCCCATCCCGGAAACTCCGCCTCGCTATGGCGTTTATCGACTTCCGAATCGACACCCCGATGGAGCTCGCAAGGATGCACAAGCAAATCCCCAAAAGCATGATCCGGAAAAGTGTAAAGCGGTTTTCCCTCGCGACAAACGCGGAACGCGTTTGCACGGAGATCATGCGCAAACAATAACCTAAAGCGAAGCGCGGTGACGACTCATCCTAATCTCATCGCGGTTGAAGCGATGTGCCATTCAATCAGTCCGCGTCTACCCCCAGATGGATACCCGATTGCCAAGCAGCAATTGCGCAACAATAGTTCCGGTCGCTGCGAAGGTGATGAATTGCATCTGGGCCGCTGCCGCGCGGGCTCCCCGCTCGGTAATCGTTCGAAGACATCAGCTCCGCCATGCGCTTGGATTTTTGCCGGCCAAGCGTTTTCAACAAACGGCCCATTCAGCGCGGCGGCTTCCGGAAACAAAACGACGTAGCGAGGGCCGGGTGGATACAAAATCGACGCCCCTCGCAATTGGTTGGCCGCTTCACAGCTCAATCGCGTGGTCCTCAAGCACCTGGCGCATCAGAGCGCCCTTGATCTCGCGGGCGATCTCCTCGCGGATCTGGGCTCCGAACTGCACCTCGGCCTCGCTGTCTCCGGTTAGGTGATGATCGGCGAGCCGTTGCTGAAGGCGACTCGGAAATTCCTCGTCCATCGCCTCGGCGAGCCGGTTCTCCATCTGTGCATGGGCTTCGGGAGCGATTCGGCTCACCACCATCTCCCAGGGCTGCCAGCGAGTTGCCAGATAGTCCGCGAACCCGGCCACCTCCTCATTGCGCACCTGGATCTCGGCTGCGGTGAGGTCGTGCTCAGTGACGTAAGCGACGTCAAAGAACCGCATGTCCGGAGCGATGAGCTGCAGGTCCAGCCGCCCGCGTAGCTTGACCTGATAGGCGAGATAGACCTCGATCTCGTCGACGAAGCGGAGCGAGTCGACCTTGTGACGGGCGATCGGCTCGAGCGCGTTCAGGCGGAATAGGACTCGCGCCTGCTGGATGAGTTCGCCAAGCCGATCGTCATAGGCCCCATCCTCGACATCAGCCTTCAGACGTGCGGTCTGCATGCCGTTCCAGGTCAGGGTGATGCGATCCTGGCAGGTCTCGCTCGCCCCGAAGGCCAGCTGAAAAAACTGCTGGCGCAATAGCGGCCTGATCGCTGCCTGCCGCAGATCCTCGGCCACCGCCTGTCGGAACTCGGGATTGTCATAATTCACAGTCTTCTGCAGCTTGTCGAGGAAGAGCGCGTATTCCGGGGCCCCCTCCTCGTCGGCGAAGGTCTGCCAGACGGCGATCGCCTCCGGCTCGTCCTTCAACCAGTCCGCTACCGCCTCGGCTAGTGGTCGTTCCTGATCCACCGCCGTTCCCCCGCCCAACGAGAAGAAGACCCGCGGGCCGGCATAGCCCAGCGCATTCAGGGCTGCCGCCAAATTCGCCCGCATCTGCTCGGGCAGCGGATTATCATCTACATAAACCATGCACCAAGAACCTAGCTCGATTAGCAGGGTCTCCGGCAGGCTGGTCAGCCGATTGTCGCGTGCTTCGAGTACCCGGAGCTCAACCGGGAGATTCTCGGGCAAGCTCGTCAGCCTGTTGCCACTGACGTGGAGTCTCTGGAGTTCAGACGGGAGGGTCTCGGGCAGGCTATTCAGGCGGTTATCGCGGGCGAAGAGCAACTGGAGCTCGTCGGGGAGAGTGTCGGGCAGGCTGGTCAGCCGGTTGCCGTCGGCTTCGAGCTCTTGGAGTTCGGGCGGGAGAGTGTCGGGTAGGCTTGTTAGTCGGTTGCCGCCGACGGCAAGCAATTGAAGTCCGCTCGGGAGGGTGCCGGGCAGGCTGGTCAGCAGGTTGCCGCGGACATCGAGGTCCTGGAGCCCGGCCGGCAAGGTGTCTGGCAGGCTCGTCAGCCGGTTGCTGCTGACGGCGAGCGTCGAAAGGCCCTCGGGAAGGGTGTCGGGCAGCCCGGCCAGCTGGTTGCTTCCGATGACGAGTGACTGGAGTCCCGTCGGGAGGTTGTCGGGCAGGTGGGTCAATTGGTTGTTGCTGGCGCCGAGCGTCCGCAGTCCGGACGGGAGAGTGTCAGGCAGGTGCACCAGCTCGTTGTCGCTCACATTGAGCGACTGGAGCCCGGGCGGAAGGGCGGCGGGCAATGTCGTCAGGCCGAGGTATTGCAGCTCCAGCCCCGCATAGACGTCGCGGGCCTCTGCCCAAGCTCTTATTCGTCTTACCGCCTCTTGCCGGTCCTCGCCTTCCGTCTGCCACTCCTCGCCGGCCCAGGTGTCCAAGATCTGGTCGAGCCGCGATTGCCTGAGGACGGAATCTTCAACGTCCATCGCACCGCTTGAAGAGCCTGAGGCCCAATTGCCATGCAAGGCATCGGTCCACTGCGCCGCGGCCGAGCTGAGCCGGCGACCTTTTCTTGAAGTATTGCCATCGCCCGGCCGGAGCTGTCGGCTGAGGATTGCCGCCGCGAGATTTTGCTGCCAAGGAATTGCGGGGGTCGTTGACCACTCCGGCGCCACATCACCGGCCTCGGCCCACCAATGCTCCTCCTGACCGACACTATGCGTCGGCCAATCGGCAGCCGCATCCATGCCGTGCCAAGAATCCGTCAGACTGAAACTGCCGGCTGGCAACTGGCCACCGCGATCCGTGGCCGCAAAAAGTGCATGTTGATTGATCCCTTGTCCAGAGAAGGCAGGCGGATCCGATGGCAACCGCGAGGCGCCTTGTCCGACGCGACCGTCATACGGCATTCTCAAATGATCCGCATCTCTGTTCGACACAACGTCCGCGTCGCCGAGTCTATTTGAACTGGGGGGCGGGCGCTCGTGCGGATGCAACTCGTTCAGGTGCTGCAAAAACCCCGCTTGGTCCGCCTGCTGCTCTTCCAGCCCGTGATCGTACGCCCGACCGACATCTGGGGCCTCGAATGGGTTGAGGTTGTTGAACGGATCCATCCCATCTCCTTTGACAGATCTGAGCAGCTAGCGCCGAAGCTGGATAAACACGTTCTCGCTACGAGGCTTAGCTTTCGAGAAGCTGACGAGGGGTCAGAATGAGCGTAACTGTCCTGTTAGGCCTATTCGGGACGCTCTGAGCCTCTCTCAAGAACGTCCGCGCTTGTGGACGCCGGCAACGCGGAAAGACAACTGGTGGCGATCTCATGGTCAACTCCCTCCAAGCTGAAGCTAATGCGCCGCGATCATGACGCCCGCCAGTTGACGCCAAACAGGTCAGCCAGACTTGTGAGGGGGTGATCACAGTCGCCGCTGGGCGGGTTACGCGCGGTGCTGCGTGAGGCAGGCATGATCGTCTGCGCCACAACCGCTAATGGCCGGGGTCATCAAATACGCGAGAGGCTCGACGACGATCTGCGACAGGGACGCGGGCTGAGGCCGAGGGGTTATCAACTCACCTCGACGGATGGCGAGATGTGCTCTGCCGGCAAAAGCGGTCTCGGCAACATCAGCCAACAGGACGTCACCTGTTAAATCGGGCGGCGCGCCCGCCGGGACGAGGGTATGACGAGGCGCAGTGCCATATCGGTTCGCTCTCACGACAGCGCCTCGGGATCGGAGATTGGGCAAAAGTTGCAATTGGTCACGCGCGTTCGAGACAATTGCGAGCGCTGTCCTGCAAAGCAACGTCACGCGAGCCCGCGTACGCCGTCGTGATCGCAGGTAGCACGCCGGCCGCGTGGAAGGCGTTTGCATATCCTGACCTGCACGTCAGCTTGGCGTCAGCTGGGACAAATATGAAGGCGCGCTCGCTTGCGCAGCTTGAACTCGCTGCCACGCAACTTCACCGATAGGAGGCAAATTACATGTATAGCCGAATCGATGGCTCATCCGGCCAATTCAGCAACGCCAGCCAGGCCGACGAGCCCAGATATTCGGCGGACAGCGACAGCTTCGCGGAGGCGCTCGCAAACATGCACTTGGGGTCGAACTCGCACGCTGGTTCGTCTTCGTCAGCAACACGGTCGTACGCGCTGGTTGACAGGCCTCCAGTCGTGGAGATCTCAAAGCGCTCATTCGCTGAAAAAGCAAAGGCCTATCATGGCGATGAGATCAGGCAAATTGTCGCGAGCCCACAAGAGTATTCGTCTCACGTATCCTCGAAGGCCAAGCGTACAAAAAAGATCGCTAAGAAATACGGCACCACGCAATACGATACGGAAAGCGCGCGCTATTTCAGCTATCAGCTCGGCAACACCAGTGTCGGGCTCTTAAGAACAGAAGGCGGATTTGAAATGCGCGACGTGTTCCAAGGAGAACGGTGGCAGGAACAGTTTCCCGGGCGAACCGAAGTCACATCCACCGTCGATCTTCGGGTCGGCCATCCGCTCGTCGAGAACGCAGGCGATATCTTGTTGGAGCATCAGCTTCGGCTAGACGGCGATGGGGCGCTGCTCCATTCCCGTCCTGGTAATGCAGAGGCCAGGGCCCGCTCGCGGCAGTTTGGCTTTGTCGATGTGGATGCCGATAACATGGTGCTTGATCCCACCCAACATCCCGAAAGGTGGACGAAGAACAGTGACGGTCAATGGCAGCGGGCCGACAAACCCGCACTATATCTATCCAAAGAGGCCAGTGATACCGAAACAGAGCGCGTTTCGGATCGGTCCGACGATGACTACGACTTTATGTAGGATGGTTTAGGATCTCTGACAGACGTGTCACGAAGGATGAGACTGAACCTGAAACATGTCGGTTGTCGCTGAACGCGGCTCGCTAAGCGGTCGTTCGGCGACATCGGCTCCATCATCGACGCTCGGGTGCTGTCGCCCGGTTTCGGCCTCTACGGTAAGGAGAATGAGACTGTCTTTCGGTAGCCTGTCTGTCGATCGATGAGATCTGATAGCGCTGCCGCTTGAGCAGAACGTGCAGGCGCCGATCGACGGACCGACGCCTGCACGATCGTCCTTTGCGTTCGCGCGGGCCCAACATCATCCGCCCGTTTCGTGCCGCATCTGTTGGCGCGCGCCGATGGCCAGCAAAGTGAGTCGGATTCGCGTACCGCCACGTGCTCGGCGTGGCAATAGCGAGCACAACCCTGAGATCGATGTTGTCGCGCCCTTTATGGATAAAAACGGTCAGACCACTACACGCGCGCCGCAGGAGTGCCTTCCGGGCCAAAACGACAACGGGTGCGGCGAATGTGACAATGTTGTGCATGGGATGCATTATGTGCTCGGGGTCGAGCACCTCGCGTCTCGCGAATCAGCTTCTCAACAACGAATCGCAACAGATTTTGTCGCTTGAAGATTTTTGTGCGCGCGTCGTGCGAGGCGTCCCCTTGGAGCTCAAGAACACGCGCGTATACCATGAAATCCTGATTGGGGTTTCGCCCGCGACCGAAAGTCGAGGCCGTGATGCCATGGGACGATTGCGACTGTCGATGCGAACCCGGCGGGCGGATGCGCCCGTCAAATTGATGCCGACGTGGGCCGTCCCATTGCCAATAGCTGAGACTATTTCTCCAACCATCATGGCCGACCTCCCGGATAGGCCATTCATCACACAGGCGCCTGGCGCGTTCATGTCTGTACGGGTGGCGCACGCGGCAGGCGAGTCAATCCGCCCCTGCTTTGCGATGTCATGCAGTGGTCAAGGACTGTTGCTCGCGTTCCAATAGCGCCCATCAGCGGGCAAGCCGACAGTCTGGGTCGAACTTTAGGATTGGATGAATTCTTCAAGCTTATCGATCATCCGTTTCCCTGGTTTGATTCTTCCGAAAGGATATCAATGGCCTCGAGTCTGGCGTCATACTCCTCGTATGTGCCGAGCACGGCTTGGCCAACTGTCAAGTTGTGCACGGGATCAATAATCGAGGGGGAGTCGTAAGTTAGGGAGATGGGTCCAGTAAATAGAACTTCTTCGCCACGCTCGTCGTGTCGCAACGTTCGGTCCGTGCACCATTTGACGAGTTGCGTTACTGCTCCCTTCCCGGACTCATTGATGGGTGGCAGGTGCCGAACCGAATAGAAGTTCGTCCGCGCAGAATACATCTGTCGCGAATCCGAGTTCATGCGCTGGTCTGGTTGAGCGGTAAGGGTCAGCAGGCGCTTACCAGCCGGACGCTCGAGCGTGCCCTGTATTAGACCACCTTCTCTGATCAAAGTGATGTGTGCCAACTTTTTTGGAGCGCCAAGTACCTCTCGTCCCGAGGCGAGAGCTGCATCATTCAGTGTCACGTAAATGTAAGGGATGTAGTAGCCAGTCTCACCGTCGGGATCACGAACTTGAATTCCTGAATAGCACTCCAAGTATGGCCCGACAGTGCTTGAGCGATAGCTCGCGACCCCTACAATAGCGATTGCTGGGTTTGCTGCAGGGGCTAGCTCCTTCGGCAATAAACAATTCGCCTCGTGCCCCACGCTGAACATAAGGTTTATGGCTTGGCAGTCGAGAAACGCACTGCCACGATTTTTACCCCCATGGTAAAGGGGCGCATCAAGCGGAATGCCTTTGACGTCAGGCATCGTATCCTCCTCGATCTCAGAATAATGTCGCGCGATTGGAGATGGAGCTATTTATCTCGCCGCGCCTCTCCGGTTGTTGAAGCGCCCCTGAAGCGACTGTACCGCGCTGGCCGCGATGCGGGCTCGGTAGTCCGACGGGGCGCATCGATCCGGCGATCGCGATCGTCGCTAAGCGAGGCCGCAATGCCGTTTCTGCGCCTTGCACCTCAATCCGCCGGATTAAACGATCCGAAAACTTCCAACACGCTTGATCATTTCCATTCTAAAAGCAGGTAGCTGCGCTATGCTGCCGAATGCGCCTGATTGTGCATCCATTGTGGCGAAACGTGCTCACCGACGATGACGTCAGGGCGAGTGGGTGACTCCCTTTTTGTCTATCAGTCGTTATGCAACGTCGATGCCAAGGACCTCGTGCGGCGTAATACGTGCTCACCAGGTTGCTGACGTCAGATTGGGTACGAGAGACCCGACAACTTTCACCTCTTGTTCTATTGCCTTCTTCGCTTGTCCGATTGACGACGCGATGTCGAAAACCCGACGTGACCAAGCTTCCGGACAAAGTCGATGAGGCTCCATTTAAGGGTTTTCGCAACAGCATGGCCATCGCCATTGTGTCTCGATTGAATAGATCAGCCGTGACGTTATCGCCGCGCACGGTCGAAAAACACAGGCCCCGACATCAACGTCTCGGTAGAGCGTCGGGGGATCTCCAGCGCCTGTGCAAGAGTCACGTGAGGCTGACTTCCTATCAGATTCTCGGCGCGCCGATTGCACGGAATGGATACTCCAATTCGCAAGACTAAGGAGAACCTCATGCGTTCTGCGCCCCACTTCTCGATCCACAAGGAGCTCAGCACCGTTCGGAACCGGTATCGCTTCGCTCGCGGGCTGCTATCCTATCTCCAAAACCGGAGCAAATTCGGTCGCAAATTGTCGGCGTCGAGACGGTGGCGCAGTTCGGCGAGACCCAACCAACAATCCGAAGGACGGTTAACGCCTGAGCGGCGTACGTATGTTCGCGACGTGACATCGTTATCGAAGTGTTTTCGCGCCAATTTACACATGCACTGCGCACAGGCTTTGGGCATCAAAGATGATGCGTGGCACAGGGTATGTCGGCAAGAGTCAGCGGGCGTGGTGCAGACCGCAGCTCTTGGCTCACCCGACTTCCAGCGCTCGTTCTCAAACCATGTTCATCAGCATCACCCTCATCCCTTTTGATGCTGGAAAAGCCCTGCACCGCCACTGATCGAGGGAGCCAAGACTTATGGGACGTGTGAGCGAAAAAGTCATTCTGGTAACCGGCGGGGCTCGAGGGATGGGGGCCGCTCATGCGCGCCTGCTGGTAGCCGAGGGAGCGAAAGTCGTGATCACCGATATTCTTCACCAAGAAGGAGAGGCATTCGCGGCCGAACTTGGCTCATCCGCGATCTATGTCCGTCAAGACGTCGCTCAGCCAGAGGAATGGTGCCAGGCGATCGCGGCTGCGGAGAGCAAGTTCGGCGCGCTGCACGGTCTCGTCAACAATGCAGGCATAGCCAGCATGGCTCCCATCGAGCGGTTCCCGCTGGACCAGTGGGAGAAGACCCTGGCTGTCAATCTCACCGGCGTATTCTTGGGAATGCAGACTGCCCTACCTGCCATGCGCCGCGCGGGCGGAGGCTCGATCGTCAACATCTCGTCGGTCGAGGGGCTGAGGGGTAGTCCCGGGCTTCACGCTTATGTTGCTTCCAAGTTCGGCGTGCGGGGCATTACGAAATCCGCCGCCTTGGAGGCCGCCGCGTCCGGCGTTCGCATAAACTCTATCCATCCGGGCCTCATCAATACTCGGATGACAGAGAACTTCGATTTTTCCAGTTTTCCAATTCCGCTCGGGCGGCCAGCCGAGCCGCAGGAGGTGTCACAGGCAGTCTTGTTCCTGCTCAGCGACGAGTCCTCCTATCTCACCGGCTCCGAAATCGTCGTCGATGGCGGTCTGACGATCGGCGTCCCACAAAAGTGTCAGGCGGTCGAAAACATCTTCTGACTATCAGCAGACGGATTGTCACAACAAACGAGATGGAATGGCGCGATGTATTACAGCAGTGGAAATTACGAAGCTTTTGCTCGGCCCCGCAAACCCGCCGGCGTGGATAGCAAGACGGCTTGGTTCGTTGGTTCGGGGTTGGCTGCGCTCTCCGGCGCGGCCTTCTTGATCCGCGACGGGCAAATGCGTGGCGACCGTATCAACATCCTCGAACGACAGAAGGTTCCGGGGGGCGCGTTGGACGGTAGTCAGGATCCGGAAAGGGGATTCGTGATTCGAGGTGGTAGAGAGATGGAGGATCATTTCGAGTGCCTCTGGGATCTGTTTCGCTCGATCCCATCGCTCGAACTTGAAGGCGCCAGCGTGCTCGACGAGTTTTACTGGCTGAACAAGGATGATCCGAACTACACACTACAGCGGGCGACGGTGAACCAAGGGCAGGACGCCCATACCGATGGCCTCTTCACTCTGACCGAAGAGGCCCAGAAAGAGCTGATTGCCCTTTTTCTTGCCACTCGTAAGCAGATGGAGACCAAGCGCATCGACGAAGTGTTCGGGAGGGATTTCTTCAACAGCAATTTCTGGCTCTATTGGCGGACCATGTTCGCCTTTGAAGAATGGCATTCGGCCCTTGAGATGAAGCTTTATCTGCATCGATTCATCCACCATATCGGCGGCCTGCCGGATTTCAGCACTCTGAAGTTTACCAAGTACAATCAGTATGAATCGCTTGTTCTGCCGTTATGCAAATGGCTGCAGGAGCAGGGCGTCAACTTTCGCTACGGAGTCGAAGTCACCGATATCGATTTCGATATAAAGCGCGGACGTAAGCAAGCCACAACCATCCGCTGGCTGGAGGATGGCATTGAGGGCAGCCTCGTTGTTGGCGCCGACGACCTAGTTTTCATGACGATCGGGTCGCTGACCGAAAACTCGGACATGGGGGACCATCACACGGCCGCCAGGCTCAACGAAGGACCGGCGCCCGCCTGGGATCTGTGGCGGCGTATTGCGGCCAAGGATGCCGCCTTTGGACGCCCAAATGTCTTTTGCGGCAATATCTCTGCAAGCAAATGGGAATCGGCGACGATCACGACCCTGGATGGACGCATTCCGCCATACATCCACAAGATCGCCAAACGCGATCCGTTCAGCGGCAAGGTTGTCACAGGAGGCATCGTTACGGTGAAAGATTCGAGCTGGTTGCTCAGTTGGACCACAAACCGCCAGCCGCATTTCAAGCACCAGCCCAGCGATCAAGTCGTCGTCTGGGTCTATTCACTATTCGTCGATAGAGCCGGCGACTACGTGAGGAAACCGATGCAAGATTGTACCGGCGAGGAAATCACGCAAGAATGGATTTATCACCTCGGTGTGCCGGTCGCGAGCATACCGGAGCTCGCCGCTGGGGCCGCCAAGGCGGTGCCGGTGATGATGCCCTACGTCACGTCCTTCTTCATGCCGCGGCAGGCGGGCGACCGGCCAGATGTTGTGCCGAAAGAGGCGGTTAATTTCGCCTTCATCGGCCAGTTCGCGGAGTCGGGTGAACGGGATTGTATCTTCACGACGGAATACTCCGTTCGGACGGCGATGGAAGCCGTTTATATCCTCCTCAAGATTGAACGTGGCGTGCCCGAGGTATTCAACTCGACCTATGATATTCGCAAGTTGCTTGCAGCGATGGGTAGACTGCGTGACGGCACTGAAATTGAGATCCCGGGACCTGCGTTCCTGCGCAAACTTATTCTGAAAAAGATCAAGGCTACTGAGCTTGGCGAACTCATCAACAAATATCACCTGAGTTGACGACTGAGGCGGGGACGCTGCGGGCAACCGTTCGCTCGGATAGAGAAGCGCTGTCCTGGGCCGGTGACGGCTCGGACTCGCCAAGGCGCGGATCAAAAACACCCGCGCCGATCTCTCGAGGCAACCTTTAGGCGTCCTCTCGAGTTTCCGTGCTCTTTCGGCGTGGTGTATTCTCGCCATGCGCATCCGATTAACCTCTTGCGATAGGGTGAGAGCGAAACTAGTACCTCGGCACAAAGAGTTTGACTTTTGTTTTCGTTGGCTTCACGGGGATCTTTGGATAGGCGCGGCGCAGTTTGGCCCGCGCGTTCTCGGTTGTGAACATCCAATTGATGCGAGCGCGCTCGGCATTGCGGCGTTTTTCCCAGGCTGCGGTCTCGCGGACGAGATGGGCATAGCTGTCGATGCGCCGATCGAGGCACTGCTGTGAGAGGACGCCGATTTCGATCTCGACCATGTTGAGCCAACTGGCGTGTTTTGGCGTGTGGTGGAACTCCAGGCGCCGCAGCACGCGGCGGGCCTCGTCGGGCGGGAAAGGCGTGATAGAGCGCGCCCCTCTTATGAGTGGACAGATTGTCGAGAACCACGCGGATGCGATCGGCCTTGGGATAGTGCACGTCGACGAGTTCGCGCATGCATTCTGCAAAAGTCCTTTGCGGTGCGTTGCTCCGTCACCTTCACCTTGCGCCAGGGCCTGTTCACGTCGATGAGCACGAACAGATTTCCCGTGCCATTGCGTCGGTACTCGTAATCATAATGCTCGATCCGGCCCGGCTTGGCGGGGATCGGCTGGCGGACCTCGCCGATGAGCTGGACCGGGCTCTCGTCGAAGCAGACCGCCGGCTGCCGCGGATCGGCCGCTTCGGCGTACAGATCGAGTACTTCCTCCCTGTGCGCGACATACTCTGCGTCGACCTTTGGGATGCACCACATGCTTTTGCGCCACGGCTTGATATGGTTCTCGGCCAGGCGCCGCCGCACCGTCTCTCGCGACAGATTCTCGTGAGAGGTCAATCTGACCATCTCGTCGGCCAGAAGCTCCAGCGTCCAGCCTGCGCGGCCGGTCGGCGGGCTCGCGCAGGCGGTGGCGACCAGCAGCGCCTCTTCTTTCTCCGTGAGCTTGCGTTCCGCCCCGCAACGAGGCCCTTCGCTCAAGGCCGCAGGCAGATTGCCTTCGACGAAGTGCCGCCGGGTCCGATACACCGTCGAGCCGCCGACACCCACGTGCGCGGCAATGTCGTCGTCGCTCATCCCTGCATCCGCCGCCAGCAGGATCTGCGCGCGCTTAAGCTTACGCACCGCCTGCGTGCCTCCCTGCAGCAGCAACCCGAGTTCCGCCCGCTCATCCCGGGTCAGCTTGACGTGATATCGTACATTCATCGCAGCCTCCGTCGTGGAGGCAGAGGTGAATCGACTGATGAATCAAATGTCTGGCAGAGCCGCGCCCCGCTTCACCGCCAAGCAGGGCCAATATCTGGCGTTCATCGACGCCTATATCCGCCTCAACCGGCAGCCGCCGGCTGAACGCGACATTCAACGGTTTTTCGGCGTCACGCCGCCGACCGTGCACCAGATGAGTCTCGCCCTTGAGCGCAACGGTCTCATCCGCAGAACGCCAGGCGCCTCACGCAGCATCCAGGTCCTCGTATCGCCCGAAGACCTCCCCGTCTTGCAAGCCCCGGATCAAACCGTCGAAACCTCTGTGCCGAGGCACTAGCTAATTGGCTTGTAATGGTTGTTTTTTGACCGATGCACGGGCTCATTCCGGCCTTCGAATTCCGCTCGCTTGCAGATTGCCTGCCAGCCGCCATGTCCTCAACGGACCAACGCTAGTCTCGCGCTCAATGATTGTTGTCTTCACCGGTAAGCGCGAGGGCGAGAATGCGGACCTGCTCATGCAGGACCTTTCGCCCGCGCATGATTCGTGCGCCTGAGATCAGTACGGATGGTTTTCACCCCGAGCCCATCGTCCTTACTTGTCGGCGCTGCCATCACAACGATCATGGAGGCGATACCACAATTGAGAATGCCTGATCTCCGGCGTGCCCCCTCGCTAGGATTGCTCGCTCACGAGAGCCTAGGATTTCATCTGCGTCTCGCTGAGAAATTATAGCTATGCGAGTGCGAACGCGAGCCCGCTTGTGACCGAGTTCGCCATCCGCGTTACTTCATTATCGCTTCGACCTCTGCACGAAACGCTTGGCGCGAGGCGTCTCGTGAATAGAACATGTGGCCGCCCGGAAAGACTACAAGTTTGACGCGGGGTGCCGAGGCAAATGGCGGCAATTGGTCGAGCACGATCTGTGATCCGAGATAGGGCGTGACGAGGTCAAACAGGCCGTGCCCGACCAGCAATTTCATCTTCGGGTCCGTTGCGAGGATATGGCGTAGCTCAGATAGCGACTCCGGAGGCCTGCGGCCGAAATCCCAAGCCTGCACGACCGTGCCGTTGGCCAGCTCATAGGAGCCGTCTGGCCGCCAGTTTAGCTTGCGCGCAAGGAGATCGACAGTGGCGCTGGTTAGAGGTGCCAACAGGGTATCGCTCGAGGGATCGCCGGAAAGGTGGAAATCGGAGTCCGGATAGGGATCAAGGCCACGCACCGAGGCGTCATAGTTACCGATTAACTTGCCATTCTTACGATCGAACTCACGGCGAAACTCGGCGAGATCGAATCTGCCCGCGAGCCTGCGACTCACCGCCTGGTCGATGCCGGTCAGCGCCGCAGTCTTATCGGCCAGACGCATGGTCGCTTCCTTGTCCGCCTGGCCTTTGATGAGGTCGACCAGAAACTCGCCGCGTGCATAAGCTTCCACGTCAGCGAGATCGGATCGCTTTACCGAATTCTTGACCGAACTCTTGGCTTCACGCAGCGTCGCGACATAGCTTGGCAGCCTTGCAACGTATTGCAGAAGGCTCGTGCTAGCGTACTGGCTGTAGTCGAACGCCGGCGAGACCATGATTAGGCCCTTGACGCCTATGCCCTGTCGCATCTGCAGCTGGCGGACAAGCTTTGGTCCACGAATGCCGCCATAGCTTTCACCCGCGAGATATTTCGGCGACAACAGCCGGTCATGCTTTTCAAGCCAGCGGCGGACTACCAGCGCGAGCGCGTTGACGTCGCCGTCAAGGGAATAGAGCCGCTTGCGCACATCCTCGCCGGTCGCCACGAAACGGCTATAGCCGGTGCCAACGGGGTCGATAAACACAAGATCGGTGAAATCGAGCCAAGTCTCCGCGTTTGGCATCACCTCCGGAAATGTCGATGGCGTCACCTCGTCAGCATTGATCGGCAGCCGCCAGGGTCCGGCATTGCCAAGCTGTAGCCAGGCCGATGATGAGCCCGGTCCGCCGTTGAAGAAGAATGTTACCGGGCGCGTGCTGCGATTGGTGCCGTCAAGCTGATACGAGGTATAGACGATGTCGGCCTGCGGCTCGCCCTTGTCGTCAAACAGGCGGATAGAGCCGGCGGTCGCGACGAAAGAGAGCGTCCGCCCAGGGAGCTCAAGCGTTTGCCCAGTGCTAGAGTCCGGCGGCAGGCGATGCTGCTCGGCCGCTGACGGCGTACTCGGCGCTTGGCCGGCGCGTTCGCCGGAGCCGCCCTTCTGGCCGGCCGGCGTCGTGGCCTCTGGGCGCGGCGGCGGATCGTCGGCCTGCGCGCTCCCCGTCACTCCGCAGGCAAACAGGATCAGCGCTAGAGAGGTGCGGCGCAGCGCGGTCAACTGCATCAAGTTTCTCCTATCCGGGCCCGCACTTTCGGTGCGCGAGGCATGTCTGTGAAAAAGGATCTACTCACTAGCTCATGCCGGGGAACAACAGACCTACCAGATACAGTAGTCGTCACCGTCGCCGGCCTACCATCGCGACAATTGCCGATTTGGGGCATTGCAGTGCGTCCGCCCGATGGATCCACGTTTGAAGTGCAACGGTTGCGAAGAATGCCTCTGCGGCCGTCGCGAAGTTCGGACATTTGCGTGGGGTGTGTTGAGGCGTTGGTCTTCCGCCTTGAGGCTGGCTGGTGTGATCGCCGGAAACGTACTAAAGCGCAGGAGCACTACCCGCTTCCAGTTCGCCCGCTCCTGGCAGCGCTAACCGCGCAACAGGAGCGCATCTATGCTGCCGCCCTACAGCCCGACCTCAATCCGATCGAGCAGGGCTTCGTCAAGCTCAAACACCTGATGCGAGCCGCGCAGACACGCGATGTCGACCAACGTGGCGCAAGGTCGGCGAACTCCTCGATATCTTCTCCAAAGAGGAATGTGCCAACTATCTCAAAAATTCAGGCTATGTTTCCGAATAAAAACCTCACGCCTAGAACACTTTTGTCCCGCCAAGCAGACGCTCACGGAGAGGTAACCTCAGCTACAAATCGCGGAAGTCCCGAGTAGCCCACCACCAGCCGACGACAACTGCAAGGAGAAGGGCCGAGGCAATTCCCAAGGTTACTAATTCCAACGCGCTTATGGAGCCAATGTCCATTGTGTTGCTCTCGCCGCTTCATGCAAGCCCAACCCGAGCGTGTCTGCTAAGCCCATCTCTCTTGAACAGTTAAAGATTCGATCGCGATCTTCCAAAGGTTCAAAAGCAACGATGAGGTTCTTGGTATCGAATCCGATTTACAGGTCATCTATCGCGGCTCCGCTGCCAATGCGGCCCGAAAAGATAACCTATGTGCGGCCGCACACCGCTGATGGAGCTTCGGATCATATCCCTTTGCTCTATGCCCGCTAACGGAAACGCGAATCCTACCGAATCCACCGTCGTTCATATACGCCGAAAACGTCGCGCCCGCTGCTTGTAAGCAAATGCTACTGCCAGCAGAGGCAGCTCGAATCTGCTGTTCCATTGCGCCTCACCGAAGATCGGTGGGAGCCGACAGGGGACAAGGTTCGCTCCCTAACATCGCCGTCCCGCCTCATCGGAGATGCCGCCGCAACCGAAGCAGGCGGCGTGCCGGACCACGAAGAATTGATTGATGCTCGCACGAACTTCGGTACATGCGTCGCCTTTCGACATTGGCCCGAAGCCGACAATCTTCGCGAGCTACCAGGCCGCCTGTGGCGGTACGAGCGTTTCACTCTCGCTGAGCGCCACCGGAAGGCCTTGACGATGCTCGACCTGTGAAACTCATCGACGGCACGTACTAACGGCCTAGCTAGCCCCATTGAGATCTGGGTACCTAAGTCGACCGGCTTGAACTCACCCAGCAATAATCCCGAGATTTCGCTGTGGGCGTGCTCATGGCGCACAGCCAGGATGAGGCCCTCATTGGGTGCGGTATTGGTTCCCAGCTGAGCTGCAAAGGCGAGGGCGAGGGGGATGACTTCAACCGTCAGCGAACACGCTCGTGAACTGGCGCTGATCGCGGGGAGGTGACCCCAGCGTACCCACAGGAAGACCGTACTCGAAACGACCTTCAGGCCCTACGCGTCTCGGCGGCGGTCCAGCTTGTAAGAGCCTCGTGGGTTAGGTAAGTCGCAGTCAAGGCGTTCCAGGATTTCAAGACATGGTTCCAGCACTCCTTTCGAGCGGGCAGAAGATCTAACATCCTTTGCGCTTTGCGCGCAGCCGCGAACTTCCGGTCGCGCTTAGCCTCGTTCAAATTTTTACGCATCAGGTCTTCGGTTCGCTTCCATCCGTCGTCCGACATTCTATCCTCGACAAACCAATCGAAGTGCATTTGGAAGGTCAAAGCACGCCCTCCGGGTGATACCAAGTCCGGCTCGTTTAACCATCGATGAAGGAATTCGAGCCGGCCCGATTCGCCGAGCGAGAGAACGTCATCATCACCGAACATCAAGAAGGTCGCGAAGCCCGCGATCTCGAGCTGCATGTCCAGATCCTGTGACTCCAACCAACGGGTGATTGCTACGAGTGGAGACAAAGCTTTGGCTCTCCTTCCTTGCAGTCGTGATTGCGCGACTGGTGCAGGGTGGGCTTGAAAGCAATTCGGCCTAGAGAACACCGCGCTGGTCAACCACCAGAATTTGCAGGGTGACTGAAAGTCAATTTGATCCGGGGAGCCGTCCTACGAAATGGGCGTGTAGCACTCAACATGCCCTCATTCGCTCGCCAGACAGCCAAAAGCGCCGCTATATCCGCTTCAGAGCTAATGCTGCCGCTCCTCAGCTCATTCGGCATGTGCCGCATAATCGCTGCGGCGTCCCTGTGAGGCAAAGCACAAAGGGCGCGACGCAATCTTGAGAGCTATGCCGTTTTGTCCGCGGAACGACAGTTAGAAAATGTTTCATCAAGAACGTGGCTGAACAGCTAGGAGCGGGGTAGCTTTGCCGTACGCCATGTCCCCGATGCCCAAGTCGCTTAACAAATCCGCTGCCCCGCTCAATCATTGTCAGCGTCGCCCATTTGCGAGGTGACCCATTTCCTGAGAGCGCTAGGTGTTAGACTTCCGTCGGCCAATTCTCTCCAAGACTGCCTGACTTCGATCCATCTACTTTTTCGAGCGGGCATATCGTCAAGGAGTCTCTGTGCAGTTGGAGCAAAACGGGCAGCATCTGAATGAGGGTTACCTTTAGTCTCTTCGAGAGCTTCACGAAATAGTTCTTCGGATTGCTTCCACCAAACCTCCGTGAACCTGAACTCCGCGAAATACTCAAAACAAGCTCGGAACGTCAAAGCACGCCCGACGACCGCATAGGTAGGCAATCCCACCTCGCTTAGCCATTGCCGGATAAACTCACCTTGCTCTTCGTTGTCGAGTGCGAGAAAGTCCGCATCGTCGAAGTCCAAAAGCAAGGCTATGCCGGCAGTGATCTCGCCTTGTATTTGTGCGTGCTGCTTTTCGAACCAGTCGCTGATTGTCTGCAGCGGCGTCATCGGTTCAGTCACATCGACCTCTGTGCCAAATACGGATCCGTCCGGACGGAACGGCTTTGCCCAGGGAGTATGGGCGCCTATCATACCCAGTCGGCGAATGGTGTTTCGCCAAATCGGAGGCAGCGCGGACGTGACTCGGCCCCCGCCCGGTGAGTAGAGCGAAAGCTGTCCCTACCACGCCCGCGCTGCCGGTGAAGCTAGTAGCGACGTGACTCGGCGCTTTTTGCGTACGACAAGCGCTGTCCCTACCACGCGCCGCTAACTTGAGCGGCCAGCCTTACCGCCTGAGCTAGTAAAGCTGACTAGCGCACCCTGGTGTCGGCCCAAGGGTGCCGACAAGTTGTACCCGTGGAGAGTTCCGCAGGCACCTACCAGGACTGGTTGGGGATCGGACGTGTGAAATCCGTAGCCCGGACTGCCTGGCGACTCGGACCGCAGAGAATGCAGGCCTTGCCGCACGGCGATGCCCCGCTCCAGCAGGAACGCACGGATCTGATTGATGACGCCGGTACGCTGACCGACCAATCGATTGCGGACGCGGTGCAGCGCCTGAAGGTCGAGCTGATCGGCGGTCTTGGTCGCGACGAACTTCATGGCCGGGCGTTGGACAGCCTCGGCGATGACTTTCGCATCCCGGAAGTCATTCTTCTGTCCCTTCGAATAGGGGCGCACTTATTTCGCCGGCATCAGGCGGGCGTCGTGGCTAAGCCTTTGGAGCCTGCGACTGAGATGATGCGCGCCGACCCAGGCCTCCATCCCGATCAAGCACGGCGGCAGGTTGGCGAGCCGCGTTTCCACCTGGCCGCGTGACCAATTCTGCCGCAGCACGATGGCACCGCGGGGATCATGACCCACGAGGTGGAACGAGTTCTTGCCGATATCGATGCCGATCACGGCAATCGCTGCCTTGAGTTTCTGGGACATGGCATGCTCCTTGTCTTGAGCGCCCCTTGCCAGCTTCGCGTGCTGGCAGGGCCGGAGCACGGCCGGACCATTCCATTCTGATGTCCCCAGTCAAGCACACAGCGCACGGTTTCTCATCTCCACGAGGACTCATCGTGAAGTTCTTGTGCTGATGGATCGTGCAGAGGAGAAGGCGGGACTCAAAGACGTCGGTGAACAGGCTCTGATGCGCGGGTTGGATACCGCATTTCCGTTTTTTCGTCTGGGGCTGTCCCTGGTCTAGCGTCGGGCGTCGATCGGATGATCGGCCACATAATGGATTTCAGGATTTCCCCTGCCGTGGTCCCACCTTCACCTCTGCACGATTAATGTCTGCACTGCTCCCTGATCTTGATTGCAACAAAGGGGGCTGTAATGAGATCAATCCCACGCACCGCCTGCAGGGCCGACACAACCGCGGCGAGCGACCACTCGGGTACTACCTCGCGGATGGCATCTTCCAAACGCTCCATCCGTTCACTTTCCTGGCGTATCCCCTCCAGTAACTCTTCGAATACGATGCGCTGCTCGCGATGCTCGAGCTTCTGCGACATGAGCCATCTCATGTGGGCTGGTCCCCACGTTGTCTTGCCCGGATAGATGCGTCCCAGCCGCAGCATCAATGACGAGATCTGTTGACGCTTGCCCTGGAGGTCTTTCTTCACTGCCTGACGGGCGCGCGAGAGATCGCGCATAGCCTCATGGCGCTCGTCCGGCACCCACACCGCCGTGAGCTCGTCCGCGCGCAACAGCTTGGCGAGGCTTACCGCATCGCGCCGGTTCGTCTTCACTCGATCGCCGGCCTTCTTCGGAACGAGCGAGGGGGCCACCACCAGGCAGTCATGGCCAAGGCTCTTGAGCAGTCTGTAGAGACCATATCCTGTTGGCCCTGCTTCGTAGCAAAACGTCAACCGACAGCATTTCGCTGCAAGCTTTGCCACCAGCTTTCGGATCGCTGCCTCCGTGGCAGGAAACTCCCCGAGATATCGTACCTCGCCGCCACGGCCGCCATCGGCAATGGCTATAGCATTGCGCGATTTTGACGTATCGATTCCGACAAAGACCTCGGTATGATGACCCACGACTCGCCCTCCTTGTTTGAGGCTCTGCCCGGTCCATCCGGGCAACCCTCGTCGCAACATCGAGGGTGAGTCGCCTCATTTTGTGGGGGGACATACAGTCTAGGCGACATCCCAATCATAGCGCATCCGATAATTCGACCTCACGGCCTTTGCGCTGGTCGAGTAGGACGATGGCGATGCCGCTGGTGACGATCAGGGCGATCCCAGTAAAGGCCAAAACGTTCGGCAATTGCCCCCAGATCATCAGGCCAGACATGACACCCCAAAGCGCGAAGCTGGAAAAAAAGGGCGCGATTGTCGCGGTCCGGCCAAGCCGATAAGCGAGGAGAAGTCCGACATGCCCTAGGGCGAGGAACGGTCCGGCTAGACCCAGAAAGACGAGATGGCGAGCAGTGGGCGATACCCAGGTCTCCAAGCCCAGCGTCATCGCTCCCGCCACAATCATCACCATGAGCATGGTCGCAAAGATCACGACTGTCACCGGAATACGAGTGGGTACGCCACGCCCGATTAGATCACGCGCTGCGATGAACAGCGCCGCTCCAAACGCGAGCAGAGCCGCAGGCGCGACCCCATTGGCGCCGGGCTGAGCCACCATCAGAGCACCCGCGAACCCGACAAGCGCCAGAGCAACGCGCGTCGGGCCGATCTTCTCGCGAAGGAGAAGGGCCGCGCCAAGAATCAGGATCAACGGTGCCGTCTGAAGGATGGCGATCACATCAGCAATCGGCATTCGAGCTAGTGCCACAACGTAGCAGAGGGTACTGAGCGTCTCTCCGGCCGCCCGCAGCAGCGCTCGGAAGTCGAGGGCTCCGGAGACAACGGCCCATTCCCCGCGCAGCACGACCAGGACCGCACAGGCGAGGCTTGCCGCTATGCCGCGCAGAAAGAGCACCTCGAAGGGTGGAAGATCCTCGGTGACCAGCTTCATGAAGCTGTCGCCCACCACGAAGACGGCGGTCGCGGCGAGCATTGCGGTTATGCCGCTCAGATCGGAGGTCCTGCGCATCGCATCGGTCTAGGCTAATTTGGGTTCTTCCGGCGCAGCCCTGGAAGCCACCTCCGACAAGTGCCTTCGAGACCTTTAGTTAAAGGCTGTGTAGGCCAAAGTATACCTGTGCGAGTCCTCAAGCGCCTACTAAAGTTAGTGGTTCATCACCGGTGTTCTCGAAGCGATACGCCACCATCGGCGGACCACTGCTTCCAAAGGTTCGGTCGGCATAGGCCCCGTAAGTAGGCCTTCTTCGTCGATCCGGAGCCGGGAGCCAGGGTGGCAAGGTGGTTTCGTCGGCAAAGATCCGATCCGCCTTCTTGACCTCGCTGAAGATGTGGTCGGCCATGATCTGCAGCTCGAAGCCGAGCTTGGCGATCGCGTCACGCTGCTCAGCTGATCGGCACCGACCAATCCTGGTAGGTGCTTGCAGTGCTTCTCCGCGATACAAGTAGGCAGCACCCCGTGGATTACGCACCACCGCCAGCCTGGCGAGCGAGGTGGTCAGCTTTGCTATGCAGGGATAAGGCTGGCCATCGAAGTTTGCGGCGCGTGGCAGGGACAGCGCTTAATTAAAGAGGCAATACGCAAGCGCCGAGCTATTGCCGCCAACTTCGCTGGCAGCGCGGGCGCGTGGCA
Organism: Bradyrhizobium iriomotense; assembly: GCF_030160715.1. GTDB lineage: Bacteria > Pseudomonadota > Alphaproteobacteria > Rhizobiales > Xanthobacteraceae > Bradyrhizobium > Bradyrhizobium iriomotense. The sequence goes on along the minus strand of NZ_BSOW01000042.1, from coordinate 43,248 downwards.
GGGACAGGCGTCGGTTCTGACGGCCGGCGCCGAGTTGCGCACGCGCTGCCTCCAGTCCGCGCGTGCGCCACATAGCGGAGCAACTACGATGCCGCAATTTATTGCGTCCTACGATCTAAAAGTGGCCAAGCCAGACCCACACGATAACTTTCTTACAAATGCTATGGAGCACGGCTGGTATCCTTGGATTTTGGACGATGACGACACTCTGTTTACTCTTCCGAACACCACGCTGGAGGGGTCGTTTGTCGATCAAATGCAAGCGCTCGCAGCTCTCAACGCAGCAAGGGCGCAGACGGAAAAAGAGCTCGGGATCAGGATCACAATGGAAAAATGGATCGTCGCCCAATACGTCGTCGATCCAGCCTTCGACTCCAACGAGAAAGAGAAAGCTCGAAACAGCCCAGGCGACACCTCGCTCTCGATACAAGCCGGCGATTGAAGCCGCCGCCGTTCCAGCGGTCCCGGATAAGGCAAGCGGCCAAGGCGCGACAGTTGGTGTCCGCCGTCACAGCAACAGGCTCAAAGCGCACGATGGCCGCGCCCTTTTCGTTGGTGAGAGCGAGAAACCCACCCTGAACAACGTAGTGACTTCTGCCAATTTGCCCGGATCAGTCGCGCTCCGACCTCTCGCGCTCACCTGGAGCCATTGCACAGCCCGCACCGGCGGAGGGGTAGAAGATGCCGTCAGCGGCAAGCTGGGCGAGGAACCCACATCGGGAGGGCTGAAGTCGACGCGATCGGCCGGCCGCCGGGGCTTCACCGGTCGCCTTCGCGCTGGCGCCTTGGAGATATCCAGCCAGTTCAATGCAGAATCTCCTAGAGCACCATGTTATCGACGGCGGACATCTTCATGGCCGCCTGATCGCGGGCATTGAACTCGGAGAGCGCCTCATCGAACGTCCAGCCGAAATGGTCTGCGATATGCCGCACAAGCTGATGCTCCTTCCTCGATCGCAGCTTCGATCGCGTTCTTCAGTTCAGGATTGCTTCCGATTGCCTACTACCTCTACAAACGGAAGGCACAGTTGGACTTCCTCACACACGCCCGCCACGTCAGATGAGCCTACAGTGCAGACGGAAACGTGAGAGGAATCTCGATGACGACAGCGCTTCCGCGTCCACTTAATCACATCGGTATCGGTGTTCCAGATATCGAGGCTGCAATCCGGTGGTACGAGGAAGTGCTGGGCTATTGCGTTTTTGCTGGGCCGGTCGAACTCTCGCTGGAGACAGACTCGCACGGTCAATTGCGTGACGTTCTCGGACCGCCGTTCAGGCGATTAAAGATTGCTCATCTTTCGAGCGGATCCGGCTGCGGCATTGAACTGTTTGAATCCATTCATCCTCCACACCAGCGGCGCGAGGAGGACGTGGAGTTCTACAGGAGTGGTACCTTCCATTTTTGTGTTACTGACCCCGACATTGAGGGTCTTGTTGCCAAGATCACCGCGACGGGCGGTCGCCAGCTTTCGCAAATTTGGGACGACCGACCGCCGCTCGGCGTGTTTCGCATGGCCTACTGCCAGGACCCTTGGGGTACCCTGATCGAGGTGCATACGCACAGCTACGAAATCGTTCAAGGCTGGCGCTAAGGCAGTCAGCGTTCGTCAGATAGACCCCCTAGTTAGAGGAGACAACTTACATGGTGGGAGCAGCTTCCATCGTTGGAGCCACGGGCATGATCGGCGGCAATCTGGCGAACGAACTGCTCGCAGATGGTTGGACGGTTTATCGCCATTCGCCCGCCCCGAAAGGACGCTGCCAACGGCATGAAGCCGTCGCAGCTGATCTTCCCACTGCCGACAGCGGTCTTCCGCCCAGCCGATTGGCGTCCGAACCCCACGCCGTTTCACATTAGTGGTCGAGCGCCGGCGGCGCGCAAAGTGTCGCAAGGGGGAGTTGGCAGCCAAGCGCTTTTGAGTCCACTGTGATCACGCCAATGCCGCAAGACCATCACATGCTGCACACGATCAGGTGATGATTGCTATCCGGTCGGATCGTTGGGCGATCTACCTGTCCAAAGGATCCGGGAAGAATCCGGCAGGCTACGGCTCGCGAGGGCTTCCTTGCCTGTTTGGAGCTGGCGTTCTTACGAGATGCCGCCCGCGCGGTCAGCCGAGAGGTCGGGTTGACCTGAAATGAAAACCGCTCGGAGTGAACCGCCTGGCCACGGCACGCACGTCACGTTCGCCTGTTTCGAGCGCGATCTTCTGGGCGAGCATGACGTCTCCGATCGGCAGAGCGCCGGCCGGCGAGAAACATAACCCCTCCCTCAGGCGGCCTCTTTCGTCGATCTCGCACACGTTCACCGAGGCCCCCGCGTGGATCCTGTAGCGCTGTCCGCTGTCACTTCCGACGACCTCGAAGTAGCCCTTTTGGACGAACTGCTCCCGCTGCGCCGGCGACAGCCATTGCTGCAAGAGGCGCAGCGACCGGCCCTCCGGCGTCCGCTCGGCGCCGTGCCTGATGATAAGGGCCCGCATCGCGCGCATCCGCGAGCGGCCGCCCGGCGGCATCAATCGGAAGCCAAACATGGCACGAACGCCGACTTAGCCGCCGACCAGCCTGGGGAAGAAAACGGTTTCTTCCGCGTTTGGGTCGAACGATCGGATCTGCGAGACCTGACCTGGATCGGTCCGGACCGCTGCGGTGAAACCGATATTCGTCAGCTCGTAGAACCGCTGCTTCGCCTTCGCCAGTTCTTGTGCGTCGTCGGCGTTGAAAGGATGACGGTTGTCGCCGGTGTGGTCCATCACGATCTGGATTGCCATAAACGCCCTCCTCGGATTGCTGATAGCCATAGGACCTCGATCCAGTATCCGGCCAAAGTCGGGGATTTTCAAGGGATGAGCATTCCATCGCAGTTGCCGATGGTCTGCTGATCGCAGGCCGGGACGCGCGCATGCATCGTAAACAGCGGCAGCACGGAAATGGAAGAAGGGGTGCGCTTTCCCACTTGAGAACGAGCGCACATTCACGGACGGCATTGGGCTTAGTCTGCGCCGCACAAATATCACTTCACAGCCAGTGGCGGTGGTGATCCCTTCAGCCGTCGCGCGCCCCTTCGTTTCATCTCGACCACATATCACAATGCCCCTCGCTCAGCGATGGGTTTCGCGATGGCGACTCCCAGTCCTTTTGTTCCACCCGTTGTGATCTTTTCATGCATCTAAGTCTTCAGTTCCTCTGTGCGTCGATCGAAGCCGATGTCCCACCGGGCGCTTCGGTGTTCACTGCAAGCACAATTCTGTTGTACCACAATGATGCAGGCGACTAGCGTGCCGCGGATCTTATAGCGGAAGCTGATGATGACATTGCGAGCGCAGCAAGTACCGTGCCAACGCTTCAATTGCGGTTTTGTGCGAGAGGAGCATTGAAGTCTGTTCCGGCTCTTGTGCAAGTCATTGAGGTCGTTCTTCGGCGACTATACTCCGCTATCGCGAGATCCGTGCAGCTCGTCGACACCAGTCGACAACACACGCTCAGGTCATTGAGTACCATCCCTCTCTGCATCGCGAATGGGTAACCCCAGACAGATCAGGTGCAACAGACGCTCGGAGCGAAGCTGTGTTCCGTCCGCATCCACCATCAGAATATTGCACCTAAGACAGAGCTATAGGGCCTGATCGTCACATTCCGCTGTCAACACCTTATCTATGACGGCCCGACCATTCGCTGCTCCTACCAATACAGGGAGGTGCGGACGCTCCCTAGAGGTGATCTTCTGACGTCGGTTCTATGCAACGCCTTACACAGAGCCCCCGATTATTCCGTGGAGAAGCCGCATGCTAACGTAATATTGAGATGGGTTGAGTCTAACTGCGTCTCTATCAATGGATAGCTTACCGACCAGGCTCCGATCGACGCGACGGCAGCAAACCGCGGCGGTTGACGTGTTAGAGAAGGCACGGAGAGTGAAGCAACGACTCCATCGTCTCCAATCCTTCTTTGCCGTAAGAGCCATCGAGGGAATGCGCGGAATGTCGGATGTTGCCCCGATCTATGCGGGGATGGAGTGCGTTCAGTACGCCGGTTACCTGACGCTGCGACTTCTCAGGATCGCAGCTGTTTGGCCGAAAGAAGGCGCTGGCCGATTTGTGCCGATCAGCATCCGCACGCCTTCGATCGCAGACTGTCCGGGTCAGGTTACATGTAAAGACAACGTTCGACACCAATCTCCTCTCGATGACTTTCAAGAAAACACGTCAGATTTGAACGACGCCCAGGACATTTGACATGAAAGCCACGCAGAGCGTTTCGTCAACTAACCCCTTTTCTGTCGCGGCACAGGAATCTGAGTTGTCGCTGGAAGCGAGCCGCTCTAGCCGCTATGCGGTCGAGATTATCGACGATATTTGCTCAGCCTCCTTTGAGCGATGGATCCACGCTCATCTGAACGGCCATCGCGTCCTCGTCGTTATGACACCGACCGTCTATCGCCTGTATTCAGAACGATTAAGCGCCTGTTGGTCGGCGCTAGACGTCGAGCCACGTTTGTTCGTGCTGGCCTGTACAGAAACAACAAAAACCATTGACGCAGTCATGGATGTTTGCCGTCAGGCCAGTATGGCAGATATCGATCGTCGCGGGATCCTTGTCTCAGTCGGTGGTGGCGTGTGTTCCGACATCGTTAGCCTCGCCGCGTCTCTTCTGCGCCGGGGTGTATCTCATGTTCGGATTCCGACAACCTTGATCGGGCAGGTGGACGCAGGAATCGGGCTTAAAGGCGGCGTCAATCTTGGCGCCCTCAAGAGCTACATTGGTTGCTTTTATCCGCCGAAAGCGGTCGCTGTTATTCCGACCTTTCTTCAAACACTCGGCGAAGATGGCATCCTGCAGGGTATCGCCGAAATCGTAAAGCTCGCTAGCGTCTGTGATAAGGAGTTGTTCGAAGATGTTGAGGCCGCGATAGCCACTCTGACGCGATCGCGATTTCAGGAACCGCAACGTGTAGCCAGGACGGTTATCGCGCGGTCTATTTCGGGGATGCTTGCTCAACTTGGTGAAAACCCGTTTGAGACCTCGACCTTGGAGCGCGCGGTAGATTTTGGTCACACCTTAAGCCATCCATTGGAAGCAGCGACCAATTATCGACTTCATCACGGCTTCGCGGTCGCAATTGATGTGGCGTTCAGTGCCATTCTGGCATCTCGGTTGTCGCTGATTTCAGAGCAGGACGCACTGCGCATTGTGCGCCTGCTAGTTAACGCGGGTTTGCCGATCTATCATGGAAGATTGGACGGATCTCTGGTTGAGCACGCGTTTGACGCTGCAATGGCCCATAGAGGCGGTGCTATCAATCTAGTGGTGCCCACAAGTATTGGTCAGCATACCTTTATAAGGCACACTAACCATCTATCGATGACTCTCATCAGAGACACTATTGGATGGCTGGAAAACGAATCTCGGCGCAAGGGAGGGAGCTGTCAGTGGACGGCGGATTCTGTTAAAAAGGCTGCTATTGCGGCGCAGAGCGATCAATGAGTTAATTTGTCTAATTGCGGGACTGAAGATCATGATAGGACATAGGCATGTCGAATAGGCTGCGTTGCTCTATAAGTTCTCGCTCAAAAGGGATATCCCTGCTGCCCGTGCGCCCTAGACTTAACCCCGTTGGGAAGTCGCTGTTGCCCATATGAGGACCAGAGCATGAAGCGCGGGCCTTTTTGCGGAAGAAGCAGATCATCGCGAGTTTAAAGGAGGATCAGTTCGGCGTGTCGGTTGCCGATCTGTGCCGTAAGCGCGGCGTCAGCGACGCCAGTACCGACAAACCGAAGGCCGATGCCTATAGTAAGGCTGCGGCGCGCAGAGAACAGGGCGCGTGAGCGCGTCATCCAATTGCTCGAAGCGGAGGAACTTCTCGACGTCGACGCCGAGACGCTCCGCATCGATGATCGGCTTGGCGTTGCCAAAGCCGTAGAGTGTCAAGCACGGCTTGCCGAGGCGGCCCAACGGTCTTACGATCCTGTCCGACCCGCGCCCGGTCCATCGACTTGCTCGAGCGTGCCGCACGCATACTCAGCTTTGAGCGTCGCTGGGCTAAGCTCACAATGTGTTTGAGAGTACTTCACAAGCCTGCTTGAGCGAGAGCCTTGATTCAGGAAGGTCGATTGCGTGCCTAACATCAGACGATCAGGTGAAGTTAGCGGCGACGTGACTCGGCGCTCCGGGGGGCCCACACGCGATGGGGAGCGCTGTCCCTACCACGCGCCACTAGCTTCAAACTGAATTGTACGCAGGTTAGCTGTCGAGAAGCTGACGAGCCTCACCCCCGCCTTACGCGACAAGCGGCCTGTGTGGGCGCTTGCGATCCGATATCGCGAGCGGCTCGTGCGGCGGCCTCCGGCGTCTGCCCGCTCTGCACCAGCCGAACAATGCACTCTCGACCTCGCGGCGTAAGCCGGGCATTCTGATGGATGTCCATTCGGTTTCTCTCGCGGGTTGCTAAAGTTGCGACACCTTCAGCTTCCCCGACCGGGACCGAATGGATGAAACATTTATGTCGACAAGCGCCGCACAGTGGCTAGCGGTCAATCAACGTCGGACGAATGCCTTCGAACCACCAATCTCATTCGGTCGCGCTTACTCCGGCGCGGTCGATGACCCAGGCCACCATGTGGCCCTTGGCCCGCTCGGCCTGCACGTGCCGGAGGGCCTCAGAGTAGGTCAGTAAGGGCTCCTGCGCCGGATAGACAACGCGGTCGGTCGGCGTGACGAAGTGGTGGCAACACACGCGGTAGTCTTTAGCCTCGAACATCGAAATCCTCCTCTCGCCTCTGGTTGCGCTGCCATACGCTCACGCGTTCAAGTCCTGCTTATCACAGAGAATGCGGCCGCTTAGAGGCCGCGTGCTTCTATAAATGCGCTCCCAATGGCGATTTAGGCTCCGCGCGTCAAGACCGTTCGACCCACCATTTCCCGTAGCTGGGGAAGCGGCCCTTCGTGTGCATGATGATGCCCCCGGATCGAGGAAAGTGCTGCCAATGCCGAAGCACAATTTGAAGCGGATTGCCCTGCAAGTCCCTCTGGACAATACCGACACCGTGATCACGGTCGATGCTGACGAACTGAGGGTCGAGTACCTCAAGGGCGGCTACGAAGGGCGAACGAACTTCGTGTCTGAGATCCCCGCCGACTGGACCGATCAGGACTTGGCCAAAATCATCTGGCTTCCGATTGCGCCGCGAGCGACCCGCAATCGGCAATTCCGCGCTCGAGGCTCCTTGCTAAGCGAGATGATCCCGGTTGCATGACTATGCGATGCGCTGGGTTATCACGGTTCGACTTCCATGCTGGCTGAACGGCTTTCCCAGCGCCAGATCCCGCTACGAGAACTCGACGGCAGGCACCTCAAGTTAAAACTTGGAGCGGTGGAGGGGGAGACGACCGCCCGATCGTCTGGCGAACGGATCCTGATGCGCCTGCAATTCCATCGTGCCGTCGATGACATGGAGATATGGAGCGCAAATGGCGACGGCTATTCGTTCGTGATCAGTTTTGAGACTCCCACCGGTGCCGGCTTTCGCGGAAGGCTCGGCTACGTCGCGTCATGGCGCGCGTTTGACCAGCGCCGTTGCGCGATCAGGGTTCTCGGCTCGCCCTTCCAAAGCCTCGCTGAAGCCGAGCACGCGTGCAATATCATGCTGAAATATCTCAACGATCAAACGGATTGCGTGCGCCCCTGGAAAACTTGAAGCACGCGCTAAAATGCAGCAGCCGTTCGCGTGTCGACCAGTATATCCGTGGCGACCGACTAAACCAGGCTTCGGTCAATGTGCAATTCTAGAGCGTCAATACCGACCAAGATTTGATCCCAACCCTATTCCGCGTGATCAATCCCTGTAGCCCGATTACGTGGGTCGCTGCTACCCAACATTGTGAAAGTATTGCTCATTCTCCGATCTTAAATCGCCGCGCGCGCCGATTCAAACGCTCCGAGGAGACCGGCCAGCGCGATCACGGCGACAACACCCAGAAGCTCGGTGACGTGCCGACCAGGACGAGATCCAGATAGCTCTGCTGCGGGCCATCCCTCAGATTGAAAGCAGGCTTGCCACCGCGCCGTTGTGCGCAGGACGTCGAGCGTGCCCAAGCCGATCACCGCGACGCGATGCATGAGAGTGGGGTCGATGCGCATCCGCGACTCGATGACCATACAGGTGGCTCAGCGCGTCGAGCGCGATCGTCAAGCCGCCGGAGGCTGAGCCAGTCAGTGCGACAAGAATGTTCGTGGTGAGAGCGAGCGAAACCAGGGCCGCCTTCGATCGCCAGCACCCGGTCTCGCATTGTTTCGAAGGCCGGCAGCGCGGCAATGACCGCTTCAAATTGGAACGAGGCTCGCGACATCAAACGCCGGCTAAACGGACGCATTGGCTCCCGCGTCCATGGTCTGCCGCAGCGCCGTCAGCCGCGCGCGGTTGAAGAGGATGGCGGTCGTAATCGCCGCGCTGAGTGCACCCGCCACTGATCACACACGGTCTCGGCCGAAAGCGACGTGTTGCCCCAGCGTGCTTTCCTAAGAAAGAGAAAACAAGCCGCGGCAGCACAAGGAGTGACATCGCGAGGCGACGACCATGATCAGCGGCAGAATGGTGCTGAAGATAGGGGCGGGAGCTTCGATTTGGTGGCCATGCCGGAACGCGGCCGAATCCAATCTGCGGGCCGTCGCTTCCGCCCGGCGAAGCCACCACAATCCAATGCTGATCATGAAGATCGAGGCGACGACACCCAGCCCGCGCGCCGCAAACGGCATCGTGCCCAAAAATGGCATCGGCATTGCGTTCTGTATCGATTGCGTCTCTCTGCGCATGCGATGGCACCCATCAGCCTATCGCGAGTCTATTCGTCTTCGCTAATCATGATTGGGCCCCGCACCGCGAGTTTGCTTTCTGCGTTCATCTTGCCAACGCTTTCCGAGCCGCCTCGAGCGCTTCCTGATCTTTCGGGTCTGCAAGATCAAACCAGGAGCCCGGGGCATAGGTATCGATACGCTTTGCCAAGAACGATTGCGGCTCCCAATCTTGGCCTTCGCGCTTCTCGAAAATGATGACGTCGCGGGTAAAATAACTTGGCCCTGAAACGTTGCAGTCGACCGAAAGCTCCACGCGCCACAGGCTGCCCTTCGCGGCAGGTTGATCGTCTAGCTTCGGCAAGTAGTGCACTCCAACAGGATCGCCGATACTGCAACGGCCACGCCGCAGAAGATCGCCCAGCTTGCCTTGCGCTGTCGTCACGAAGTTGAAATTAGTGGGATCATGTAAAAAGCGGCGGTTCACGCCCTTTTCGTTGTTTGCTTTTTCGTCAGCAATAAGCGAGAGTGCGAACGCCCGCCAGCCTAGTTCAATCGGTTTTGCATCCGGCGTCACAACCGTCACTGTGCCATCGGGTGCCACCTCCCAGGTGATCGTATTGTCGTCCTCTGTTTTATCAGCCCGGTGTTTGGCCCATGAAAAGACAACCGGCTCACCTGTGTCGGTCTTTCGGCCAAGCTCCCATCCCCTGGGAACGAAGTGGGCTACCGTCGAGACTTTGGCGAAGATTTGCTCCGCTGTATCACCATCCTGCGCCCGCCAAGTTGATTTAACTTTGTCGATCACGGCGCTGTCATCGGCACGAACGTCATCGTTGCTGCCGGCCAGCCTACCCGCCAAAACGAGCCATAGACCAAAGCAGAGGACGAGACCGAGACCGAACCAAAGCACGCGCCTTTCAGTCATTTTCTCTTACCCCACGCAGTCAGTCATTTTCTCTTACCCCACGCAGCTGGATCGTTACATGGGCGGATCGTATCCTCCAAGAGACCCTCGGGGTACCTACCAGGAAAAGGCACCTACCAGGATTGGTTGGCCAGAAGAACCTCGCAACCCTGACTCTGCATTTGTAACGTGTGAAGACGATGCTCTTCCTGCCGAGCCCCGGCTATCATTCGTTTGAATCTGCACAACTACAGCGAAATTTGCGGCGACGTGATTCGGCGCGCGCGCATTCGCACGAAGCAAGCGACGACCAGCGCTCAACATGCGGGGCTCCTCCCGTGGAAGGGTACGGGGTATGCCGGGAGCGCATGCTTTGTGCCAGGTAATAGGCCGACAAGTCACTCGTGTTGACGTCCGGCATCCCGACTTGCTCCGGTCTGATATTTTCACGGAGATGCGAAATCCCTGACATCTGTCTGGAGACAATATAGTTCTTCTTAAGCAAAATAGTTCTTCCTGCACAATAATGTTCTTTCGGGCCAGTTTAGGTTGGGTCCGCATTGAGGGAGCAGGCACCGGTGCACCGTAACGGCTGGCTGCTACTGCCCGATTATCTCGACGACAGTTGGCTCGACTACTTGTACTGGGACAGCGCACTTGATCCGTGATCCTGTTGTGCTGCTTCTTGTTGTTGTCTTCTGCTGCTGTCGTGGGACTCATAGGAGTGTCAAAGGACCCATTCAGAGTGTCACGTTTTTCGGCCTTCGCCGGGCTGAATTTGACAACCTAAGATCATTGAGAACACGGAATCCTGCGGAAATTGCCGGAATTTTCGCGATTTCGGCTTGAATGGCTCCATCATAATCTTCTCCGTGCCAAAACGGAGACACCAATGACGGCCGGCGGCCTATTTCGGCGAGAAAATCGCTAAGCCTATTCCGTTCGGTGTCTGCGTGGAGACGCCGCACGGTTGTGTGTTGACGACGCACGCCGGAGTTGACAACCCGCCGTACACGGCGTTGAAACTCGCTTATTCCCAGCTCGTAATTACCGAGATGCAACAATTTTCGTCGACCACCAACGTTAGTAGTTGATCCGATCAAAGACGCAGGTCACTGACTAGTCGATGAACCTCACATTGATCAAGCCTCGCCTGCGGGTGTTCGGAATGGAGCATCAACCACAATCCGTTATTGGCAGCGGCCCCTCTCATCGTCGGCAACGCCGACGATCCCACGGGTTTCTGCGACTCTGGTCTAGAGAGATCAAGGGTGCCAGAGAGAATGGCTCCCTAATATGGGGCGAGCTCGAAGAGCCGTCCTGTGAGAGGCCATTGCCGCGGGGAGAGGAAGCGGGCCCGCTCCCAAAGATGGCCCCCGATCGTCGGGCAACTACCTGGTCAAGAACGGATATTCGTTGCTATTACGCATGCAGGTATCACGCTTGCACCATATGTAGCGCCACTGCTCGCCGGGACAATTGCAAGGGGCGGATCATGTGAGGTGCTTGGCGCCTTTCGACCCGCGCGCTTCAATCAGCCGATAGATCGAAACAGACCGCCAAGATTCCAGTAGTTCCTGCTCACCGTCGATTTTTCGGAGCCGACGATATTTCTGGTCCAACTCTGGCTAACTTCGAGAGCGTGAACGCCATGGACCGAGATGCCGTATTGATCGATCTTGCGCTGCAGGGCGGGGGCTCGCATGGCGCGTTCGCTTGGGGCGTCCTTGACCGTCTCCTCGAAGAGAGGTGGCTTGAGATCGCAGCGATCTCGGGACCTCCGCAGGCGCTATGAATGCCGCAGTTCTGGCCGACGGATGGGCGGCGGGCGGAGCTCAAGGTGCCCGTGAGGCGCTCGACCGATACTGGCGACGCGTAGCGCGCGCCGCGGCGTTTAGTCCCCTGCAGCGCTCGCCACTCGACAGGTTGTTGGGCCGTTGGACGCTCGACACATCGCCCGCCTACGTCTTTACGGACCTGATGTCACGCCTGCTCTCGCCCTATAATCTCAATCCGCTCGGCTATAATCCGCTGAGCAAAATTCTGACGGAGAGCGTCGATTTCGAGCGCCTTGTCCGTTCGCCGATCAAATTGTTCATAACCGCAACGCGGGTACGAACCGGCCGTGGACGCATCTTTCGCAACGCGGAGATCACTGCCGACGTTCTGCTCGCCTCGGCTTGCCTCCCCACCATGTTCCCGGCGATCGAGATCGACGGTGAGCCCTATTGGACGGTGGCTTCGCCGGCAACCCGACCATTACGCCGCTCGTTCGCGAAAGCGACGCGCACGATACCATCCTGGTGCAGATCAATCCGACGGAGCGGCTTGACGCGCCGCGCTCGGCACCAGACATTCTCAATCGGCTCAACGAAATTTCCTTCAACTCGCCGCTCATGAAGGAATTACGCATGATCGCGCTGTTGCGCCAGGCGGTCGATCCAGGACATGGCGAGGGGGCGCGTTGGGCGCGGATGCGCACCCACCGGATCGAGAGCGACATGCTGGCTCAGCTCGGTGCGTCGTCCAAGCTCAATGCGGAATGGAAGTTCGTGTCGATGCTGCGAGAGGAAGGACGGCGCGCGGCGAGTGAATTCCTCGAGAATCACGGAGCAAGTCTGGGCGAGCGCTCCACCGCCGACCTCGATGTCTTGCTGGGCGAGTGCTGAATGATGGGATTCCTTGGCATTCTCGTAGGACTCGGCCTGCTTGTTCTGTTCGCTTTCCGCGGCTGGAGTGTTCTGTTGCTGGCGCCGACCGCCGCGCTGGTTGCGGCGCTGTTCGGTGGAGAGCCGCTGTTGGCCAACTGGACGCAGGTCTTTATGGCCAGCGCCGCCGGATTCCTGGCGCAGTTTTTTCCGATTTTCCTGCTCGGCGCTGTCTTCGGCAAGTTAATGGACGATAGCGGCGCAGTCTCGGCCGTGGCCGTCTTCATCGCCCGATGCCTGGGCAAGCACCGCGTAATGACGGCGGTCGTGCTGGCGGGCGCGCTGGTCACCTATGGTGGCGTGAGCTTATTCGTGGCGTTTTTTGTCATCGTCCCCATGGCGCAATCGCTGTTCCGTGCGGCGTCGATCCCCCGCCGCTTGATACCTGCGGCGATCGTTCTGGGTACATCGACTTTCACCATGTCGGCCATGCCCGGGACACCATCCATACAGAATGCGATCCCAATGCCGTTTTTCGGCACGACGCCGTTCGCAGCGCCCGGGCTCGGTATCATTGCATCCATCATCATGCTGGGCATAGGATTGTGGTGGCTTCAAAGGGCAGAGGCAGCGGCAAGGCGGGCCGGCGAGGGATTTGGTGAGGCGCCGCACGACGCGGCTGAACACGCCGCGGTCGATGAACTATTGCGCGAACGCGCCACAACGGCTCGCGAATTCGATCCCGCCGAGATTCGGCATGGACAGCTTAGCAAGGGCCCGGCGCCAGCCCTCAATGCCATCCTGCCGTTGATCGTCGTCGTTGCCGTCAATCTCGTGATGTCGCTCGTCGTGCTGCCGCGGCTTGATCTCGCGTTCCTGGGGGAGGAACGCTGGGGCGGCACATCGATTTCGAAGGTGGCCGGTGTGTGGTCGGTAACGGTCGCGCTCGCTGCGGCGATCGCGACAGCCATCCTGTGCAATCATAGGCGGCTGCCGGCGTTGCGGCAGACCATGGACGCCGGCGCCAACGCATCGGTCCTGCCGGTGCTGAGTGTCGCAAGCCTCGTCGGCTTTGGTGCGGTGATCGCCTCTCTGCCCTCCTTCGCGACGGTGCGAGACTGGGTGCTTTCGATTGGAGGCGGTCCGCTGGTGTCGCTCGCTGTTGCCACCAATATACTAGCCGCTTTGACTGGTTCAGCCTCCGGCGGCCTGACCATCGCGCTCGATGCGCTCGCTCAGACCTATATGGAAATCGCTTCGCGAACAGGCGTGGACCCTGCTCTCATGCATCGCGTTGCGGTGATTGGCTCGGGCTCGCTCGACCTCCTGCCGCATAATGGGGCGGTGGTGAGCCTGCTCTCGATCTGCGGATTGTCCCACCGCGAGAGTTATATGGGAATCGTCATGGTCGGCGTCGTCAGTTCGCTCTTGGCGCTGGCTGCCGTGATCGTTCTCAGCGGCGTCTTGGGATCGTTTTGAATGGGCTCGCATCGATGACCTGGCCGCCCCGCCAGATGAGTGCTGCTTCAAGACCTACAATTCGAGGATCCAGCCGCGCGGAACGGCTGCACGTCTGTCGGCCGATTTGAGGGCCTCGGCGTTCGCCTGCGGCGCATGGCCGAGAAGGCGCCTTGGACGTAGGCCTCCTGTACCACCGCGGCGAGCGTCTCGGCCTGTCACGATCGAAATCCTGCCAAGTCGGGTCCAAATGTTTGAGCAAGCTAGCCCAAGCGCTTAGGCGGGCTTGCTTTTGGTCCCGCAGGAGAATCATGAATGACCGCGCCGGGGCCGTAGAGGGAATGATCCGCGGGGGACTTCATAATGCCGGATACCGGCCAAAGTAGATCCCTCCAAACCTCACGCACCGCCGGCACTCCCAAAAGTCTCTGAACGGCGCTGGCGGAGTTCGAACGGCCGGAGCAAAGGGCCTACTCGATTAACTATCTCCGACCGAGAACTCGGACAGAATTGCGCGAGTTTGAGGCTGGTCGCGAAATTTGCAATGCAAGTTTTGAGGCACTTGTGGCTGGTGTACCTCAGCCTCATTTGGGCGAACGTGCAGCACCTCATTCTAAGGAGACGGATTGGTAGTCGCCACGTTGAAGCGGTGTCAAGCTGAGCTACTTGGCGCTATTACCCGCCTCTGGAGGCTTGAAGGAGCAACTCCGCCCGATAGCGGGCCTCCGGTCTCTCGCTAACTGCATAGGGCGATAAACACGATCGGTATGCGCGCGATTGCTAGGCCGCCTTTTTTTCAGCACGTCGCTTGCAATAATGGATATCAGCCCGCCTCGGAGAGAGCTTCGAAGCTTTGAAGCGAGCATTTTCGCGCAAAGAAGCTACGCCTTCGGGAAGTGCATTGCACTCGGCAACGGTATCCAATCAGCCCTTTTGGCCACTTAATCGGCAGTCGGCAGACAGCATCGCTACCGGCCAGCAGCTATCGGCTCGGGATGCACTTTCGTCCTTCGACACGATCTCTCAGGGAAGGTCCAGTCAACTACCAACGTTAGCACTTGATGGAGGCGATGGACGCATGGCACTCGTGCGCGACAAAGCCGTTAGGGAATTCGAAACTAGGTAAAAAGAATGAGAAAAGTTCTGCTGGGCATGGTCGTCATTGCTCTGACCGCTCCTGCCACTGCCGCTGATCTGGCCCCACGGCCCTACACCAAAGCGCCCCCTGCAGTCATTCCGATCTACGATTGGGCTGGCTTCTACGTCGGCCTCAATGGCGGCGGCGGCTCGGCCCATCAGTGCTGGGACGTGGTCAATGCCGGCGGTGTCGTCATCGCTCCGCCCCTCGCAATGGGGTGCCAGAACGCGACCGGAGGGACGGTCGGCGGTCAGATCGGCTACCGCTGGCAGATAGCGAACTCGGTGTTCGGCCTGGAGGCGCAGGGCAACTGGGCTAATTTCAAGGGCTCCAACGCGAATCTCGCTTTCGCAGGCGTCCAAGACGAAACCAAACTCGATGCATTCGGCCTGATGACGGGCCAAGTTGGCTACGCTTGGAATAATGTGCTTGTCTATGTAAAAGGCGGCGCTGCGGTTGTCCGGGACAAATACCGTGTCTACGATTTTGCGACCGGGCTCACCCTCAACAACGGTAGCGAAACCCGCTGGGGCGGAGCGGTCGGTGCGGGCCTTGAATTTGGCTTCGCTTCGAACTGGTCTGTCGGCGTGGAGTACGATCACTTGTTCCTGGGCCATCGGGACGTGGACTTCTTTTCAACCGGAATAGTGGGTGTTCCGGTTGGAGCTTTTGCAGGAACGGCCCGTATTGGTCAGGACGTCGACATCGGTATGGTCCGCGTGAACTATCGCTGGGGTGCCCCTGTTGCCGCGACATATTGATCTGCAAGAACAGATGCTGGAGCTGCGTGTATCGCCCTCCATCTCGCTTGACTTGGTGAATGGCGGGGAGATTGCCAATGGCCCGCGCTCGGGCGCACCCTCGAGCTCGCCGCCGCTGTAGTTGCAATTGCCTTCTGCTGGGTCTGCTTGGCGGGGAAGACCTCATCATGGCGCGCCCGAGCGAGGATCCGTCTCTCGCGAGCGACCTTGGGCCCACACGCGAAGAGACGACCTCGACAGCAAGCTGGCGATCTGTCGAGGCTGCTGATCGCGCTGGCAGAGGCACCATCACCGAGATGCGGCCTCTCCGCAGGTCGCCCTTCACGGCGCCACCAGTCGCTTGCGAATTGCATAGCGAACCAGCTCAGCCGTCGACGACGTCCCGAGCTTGCGCATCGCCGATGCGCGATGTGTCTCGACCGTCTTCATGCTCAGCTTCAGGATGGTGCTGATGGACCTGTTGGTATGTCCTTCGGCAATGAGCTGAACCACGCTCTGCTCGCGTGACGTCAGCAGCATGCCCGACTTGTTCTGCTTGTTGAGCTGGTAGTCGTGGAGCAGTTTCTCCAGCAGCAGGCTGGTGAAGTAAGGCCTGCCGTCGAGCAGCGCCTCGATGGCGGAAATCAGGTGGTTCCTGGCATCCGACTTGAACAGGAACCCGCGGACTCCCGCCAGGATGGCTTCGGTCAGCAGCTCCTCATTCTCGTGCATCGTCAGGATCAGCACCTCCGTGCGCACATGCAGCGCCTTCAGACGACGGCTGACCTCCAGTCCGTTCATGAGCGGCATCGAATAGTCGACGATCACGACATCGGGCCGCGTCTCCAACGCCAATGCGACCGCCTGCTCGCCATTGGTCGCCTCTCCGCTGACGATCCAGTTGGAGCGGGTTTCGACGATCGCCCGCAGCCCGGAGCGCACGACTTCATGATCATCCGCAATCACGATGCGCTTCACGACGTCGTTCCCGTATGCGGGCCCATCGGGCGATCGATGGAGGCGACCGGCAGGAAGATCGAGCGATCATACCGGTCGCAGTCCAGCGGGTTATCCCACAAAACCCTGAAATCCCTCGGCGATTGTACTCAAGGGCCTCATATCTCGGGCCTCATACCTCGATCAACCCGGCCCGCACCGCGTAGCGGACCAGTCCGGCCGTCGAATTCACGTCGAGCTTGCGCATCGCAGCGGCCCGGTGCGCCTCCGTCGTCTTGACGCTGAGGTCCAGGATGGAGCTGATGCCCTTGTTGCTGTACCCCTCCGCAACCAGCTTGACGACGAGTTGCTCCCGCGGGGTGAGCGCCTGCCGGCTGTCCATGCCGCGGCTCAGCCCGCGATCCAGTTCGTTCTGACAGCTCCTGGTACAGAACGGCTTGTGCGCCAGAAGCGCCTCGACCGCCGCCAGCAGCAGCTTTTTGGCGTCGGATTTCAGCAGGAAGGCGCGCGCCCCTGCCTGGAACGCCTCCTGCGCGAGCAGGCTGGAATTGTGCACCGTGAAGATCAGCACCTCGGTCTGGAGCGGGTATTCCCTGATCCGCCGTGCGACTTCCACCCCGGTCATACGCGGCATGGAAAAATCGACGATGGCGACGTGGGGCTGGTTGGCGATTGCAGCGGCAACGGCCTTGCTGCCGTCATTGGCTTCAGCGACCACCTCCCAATCCGCCCGTTGTTCAAGCACGGCGCGCAGGCCCGATCGCACTGCCTCGTGATCGTCCGCGATCAGAAACCATTTCATGGCAGAGCACTCCAAGTTCCTAGACACGGTGGCAGCCCGAAACGCCAAGCGCGACAGGGCGACGTTCCCCTGCCACCGGTGATCAGTCTTTTTCTCTC
This sequence comes from Bradyrhizobium iriomotense, assembly GCF_030160715.1. GTDB lineage: Bacteria > Pseudomonadota > Alphaproteobacteria > Rhizobiales > Xanthobacteraceae > Bradyrhizobium > Bradyrhizobium iriomotense. The sequence goes on along the minus strand of NZ_BSOW01000042.1, from coordinate 25,709 downwards.
ACGATGTGCTTGGGCGGGCTCTTACGGCTGTCGTGGCCTTCCTGTTGCGTTTGTTCTCGACGACATCGCGCGGGAACACCGCCAGCACTGTGGTGCCGGCATGTCGCGCCGCCACGTCGGAGTGGATATGAAGCGTGCCTCCGATCTGCTGCAATCTGGCCCGCATGGCCGGGATCCCAACGCCCATCACGGCTTTCGTGCCGGATTTCGCGCGATCAGTCGGAAAGCCCCGCCCGTTGTCGCTGACCGTCAATTGAAAATGGCGGCCGCTCGAGGCGACGGCGATCTTCACCTCCGTCGCCTTCGCATGACGGAAGACGTTCGTGAGGGCCTCCTGGATGACCCGGAGCAACGCATGCTGCTTGTCACGCGACAAGCGATCGATATCCGACGACATCCTGGTCGTGACGTGCAGGGATGTCCGCGCGGCAAATCCCCGCGAATAACGTTCGATCGTTGCTTTCAGACCGTCAACCGTCAGATTCTGCGGGTGCAGCAGATAAGCAAACGCCCGGATCTCCTGCAGCGCTTCGTCGATCGAGGCGTCGATCTCGCCACATAACCGCGCAGCACTGGCCTGGTCGTTTAGGCAGGTGCGCAGGCGCATCGAAGGAGATTCAGTTGGCTGACGAGGTCTGCAAATCCAAATCGCATCATCCGGTCAATCGTACTTTTCAAGCGACGCTACAATATGACCTTACGTCCGCCTCAAGCCAGAGTTGCCTACCAATCTTGTGAGTCTCGGCGGTTCGTACCAGTGTACGATTTAGTTCGCAAAAGTCGCCGCCTGACAGAGGTTGCGGACACCTGCAATCGCCAACTCGGTGACGCACGGCTTTTTTCCAGTCTTCTGGCACGGCGATTGTTACGGACATACGACGAAAAGATAGCGGACGGACGCCCATGGACGCGCGCACCGATCTTCAGGTGCTTTGACTGCGACATGGTAGATCCTCTCAATCCACCTAGCTTGGATTGAGAGTAATTCTTTGAGGCCGCTGAGCAAAATAACGCAGGGCGTCATCCGAGGTGGCTCCGGCGCGCCCATAGACATCAGGTTATCCGACCATGCTGACAGCCGACGAATGCCGTGATTTCTCAAGTCACTATAAGGCTCTGGCAGGAGCAGGTGACATTTCGCCAAAGCGATTGAGCACTCTGATTAGCATCTCGAACAGCTTTGCAGAGTTGGCCAAGAAGCTTGAGCTACTTACAGACATCGTCAGAGAAGAAGATCGCAAGGTTCTGCCGTTTTTTAGGCATGATGGCGGCTAGGAACGGCAGGTCGGACCTATTGCCGCAACGTACTGGTCTTCAGCGGGGACTCACATAAGAGAGCCTCTAATGTCCCGAGTCACTAGTTCGCAATCACAGAGCGTTGCTATGCCAAGGATGGAGGCAAACAGCGACCTTGTGTCCAATGGCGGTCCAACTTGCCCCCTGAGCGATGCGAGCGGGCCGAACTGACGTCGCTGACGATGCGGTGGAAGACCGGCGCAGGCGTGGGCTCTGAGAGCCCGGATCGTTCTGACCCGAGCGCAAGGTGGTCAGAAGCGGAAGTGGCGGCGGCGTTTTATGGAGCAGCGTGTGGCCGGGCTGCACGACGAGCCGCGTTCCGGCGCGCCACGCACGATTGACGTTGCCAGCATCGAAGCCGTGATTGTGAGGACGTTGGAGAGTTGCCCTGAGCCACTCATTGACGTCCTCTCCTTATGGAGCGCGCTGTAGGAATTTGACAACTAGGTCTTAATCATCTCTGGCCTAGCGCATGCGCGGGCATGACGCCGTCCTGGCGCGGGGTGTCGAAAGAATAGGGACCTTCCGGTCTTCCATCCCGAATGATCATCTCCGAGGAACCGCGAAATAACATCAGCACAGAGTCCCGCGGCGGCGCCTCGACAGCGCGTGGTCGCGCTTGCGCCTGCGCCACCAGCCCATTGAGCGTCTCATCCACGAGCGCGATGAAGCGTGGTGGACCGGACGCCAACACCAGGCCATTTCCGGGCGCCGGTCTCATGATATAGCGCTCGTCGGAGATGCTGAGCGCATCAAGGGCCGCCGTGAACGCCTCGAAGCTGACCGGGCCCAGTAGAAGCAGACGAGTTTGCGCTTCCTTTGCGGCAGACACGTAAAGCACGAGTCCATCGTAGTACCACTGAAGATTGTACAGGTTCGTCAGATGGTCGAGGAATTCGCGCGGTGCCAGATCCGGCAAGCGCCCGCGAATCCGTCCCTTCACCTCGCCGCTGATGCTGACTCTGATATTGAGGTTGTTGCCGAATTCTTGCAGCGCGGAAGGAAGCTCCTGATCCACAACTAAATAGTGATAAGGCGTCGAGGGCAGCGACAGGGAAGCGCCGAGCGCCATCTGTGTTCCGGTCGTAATGAAAACACCGACACACAGAACGGCGTTCAAAACGCACAGGATCATGGATCGGATGAGCATTCACGCTTTCTTTGACTTAGCCAACGGGAGTGAAGTCACGCCAACTTGGAGACCAAACGTGATCTTTAGATGACGCTGGACGGGGCGAACTCGTCAGCTTGTCGTCAGCTCGCCTCTCTAGGACAGTTGGGCTGTTAATGGGTCTTGAACGGCCGGTCTCATCACGTCTCGAAGAGAGCAAGGTTTCTCCATGATGGTGTTAGGCGCTGCGCCGATTTCACCCACTCTGACCGAAGGTCTGTCCAAGACCTGCACGCCAACAGCGGTCGGCGAGCAGGTCCAGTTCCAGCAGAGCCTTTTGCAGGTGGCTTCGTCTCAAGACGTTACGCCTCCAGTGACAGAAGTAGCGCCTGTTGCCCCGACATCAGAAGTTTGGCGAACAACAACACAGGCCAGTCCCCTGGGCGAGCGCATCCTCCAAAATCTTTCCTCGCTGTATCGGGTCAATGCAGTTCCTCACGTCGCGGCCGGCGGTGGGGCCGCTCTTCCGAAGGCTGCGGAGCCTGGGCCGGCGTCGCAGCCCCTTTTGCGGCAACCGGGCGCGGCGGAAACACGTCTGTCGAGCGCCCCTCACAGCGTAGATAACTTCGAGGCGATGATGACGAATCTGAAGGATGTTTCTGACAGCGTCATCCAGGTTACGCTGATTTCGAACGGCATTGGCAGTATCAGTTCATCACTGAACAAACTAATATCGGCGGGCTGAGTGGGGCGAATGATTGGTTCAATCCGTCGCGAAAGCGGCCATGGTCGCCCATTTAACAAGTGGTTTCGCGGCCTGGCTCTGCTGCCGCTCCTTCTCCCCCTTATTGGTTGCAAAGCTGATCTCTACACCAAGGTGCAGGAGCGTGAGGCGAATGAGATGCTTGCGGTGCTCCTTAAGAATGGGGTCGATTCGGTTCGTGTTGCGGCCAAGGATGGGACCAGCACGATCCAGGTCGAGCAGAATCAGATTGCCTTTTCGATCGACCTGCTGAATGCCGAAGGCCTGCCGCGCCACTCCTTCAAGAGTCTCGGCGAAGTGTTCAACGCGGCGGGCCTGATTGCTTCGCCGACTGAGGAGCGCGCCCGTTACGTCTATGCCCTGAGCGAGGAATTGTCGCGCACGATCAGCGATATCGACGGCGTCCTGTCAGCGCGCGTCCATGTTGTTCTGCCGAAGAACGACCTGTTGCGACGGGACGCTACGCCATCTTCGGCGTCGGTTTTCATCCGGCATGACTCCAAGGCCGATCTCTCAATCCTGCTGCCGCAGATTAAGATGCTCGTTGCCAACAGCATCGAGGGCTTATCCTACGACAAGGTGGCTGTGGTGTTTGTGTCGGTCGAGCGGCCTGCACTCGAGCAGCGGCCCGCGCCGGCGGCTGCATTCACCCAAGCGCCTGGATTGATTTCAACGCCCTTGCTTGCAGTTGGAACGGGTCTCGGCGGGTCGGTATTCGGCGTGCTGTCCTACGTCTTGCTGAGCGCTCGTATACGTCAGCGAAGGCAATCGTCTCCCAAAGTAGCCGCGGTTGGCGGACGTTCGGCGGCGTCCGCTATCGAGGTCGTTCGCAAAGCGATTAACCCTAATGCGACCTAGGGTAGCGTTCGACATGGAGCCATCGAAGTCGTCCGCCGAGCGGCGTCGTCTACCGCTATCGGTAAGTGCTCGCGGGCTCGCTGCCTCGATTCATCCGACCCGTCTTGCCGCACGTCTTGACGCGAACCTATCGGCTGCGACGCTGGTGCAGCTGCAGAAGAGCCCCAGGCTGCAGATAAGGATGGCAGAGTTGCTGCTTGACAATGAAATGGACTTGAACGGAGGGGTCTCGGGCCCGGACCTTCTGCTCGGGCATGATCCGCAACGGGCCGCTCTGCTCGCCGGCAGTATTTGGCATGCCCGTTCGCTGATAAAGCTGATCTCAAAGCAGGATGTCGCCGTGCTGATCGGGCGTGTCGGTGCCGAAGTGCAGGCTTTCGGTATCCGACATGCATCGCACGCGGTTTCAACCAGTGTCATTGCCGATCCACAACAACTCGCGCAAGAGATTGATGACGATGGGCATGCCTGTCTCGGCGCCTGGCTCGACGAAGGGTCAGCGCTTGATCGCAGCCGCGTGCTTCTACGCTTAGCAGTCGGAACTGCCGCCGACCATCCAGCAAACGAACATCGCGAAGCCGCAGGCCGATTATTTTCCTTGGTTTTGGCCCATTTGGCGACGGAAGGCTAAGTGCTATGACAGCCGACGAATCCGCGCCGCCCTTAGCTCCGCACATGCGCCCGCTTGGCCCGCTCATAGAAGCGAGGGATCTCGAAATCTGGCAGAAAGCCGTCGAGGCGCGAGCCGCAGCAGAGCGGCATCTGCAGCGCGTTCGCGGTTGGGCGCGCAGAGCCTATCAGCTGGAGCGAGCGCGCGGCCGTACCGAGGGGGTGACGGCGGGCGCCGAGGAAATGGCGCAACTGGTCGCGCAGGCGACCTCGGAAGTGGCACGGAGAAACGCCACTCTAGAGGAGGAGTTGCCGCAGCTCGTGATGGAGATCGTAACCGATCTGCTCGGCGCCTTCGACCCGGGCGAGATGTTGGTGAGAACGGTTCGTCACGCGATCCTGCGAAAATATGGTGGGGCGGAACTTTCTCTTCATGTGTCGCCCATGAATGCCGATACGCTTGCACGCGAATTTGCAGCGTGCGACGGACGGGAGGGCCGGCCGGCTGTCCGAATTGTTCCGGATCCGGCGCTCGCCCCGCACGAATGCGTATTGCGGAGCGAGTTCGGCAATGTCGATCTCGGACTTGCCGCACAGCTCCGCGCGCTGCGTCTTGGACTTGGGTTACCTCCTCAGGCAGGCGAACTGTGACAGCGCGGGGAGCAAACCATAGCAGTCCCCATGGCGAGGGGAGTGCGCACGTGGCGCTATCGCGTCTGCGATCGATAGCAAGGCATGTCGACACGCGTCCCGTACGCGGACGGATCACGCGCGCGATCGGCACGCTCCTCCATGCAGTCTTGCCGGATGCTCGCGTCGGAGAGCTTTGTGTCGTGCAGGATCCGCGCACCGGCTTCTCGCTTGAGGCCGAGGTGATAGGTCTATTGCCGGATGGCGTGTTGCTGACGCCGATCGGTGACTTGCTGGGCGTGTCCAGCCGCGCAGAAGTCGTCGCGACCGGACGAATGCATGAAGTGCCGGTCGGGCCCGATCTGCTTGGCCGGGTGATCGACAGCTTCGGCCGTCCTCTCGATGGCAAGGGCGCAGTCAAGGCCACAGAAACTCGCCCCCTGCGCGGCCAAGCTCCAAATCCAATGACGAGACGCATCATCGAGCGGCCCTTGCCACTCGGTGTCCGTGTCTTGGACGGTCTTCTGACATGCGGCGAGGGCCAGCGCATCGGCATATATGGAGAGCCTGGTTGCGGCAAGTCGACCTTATTGGCACAGATCGTAAAGGGCGCGATCGCCGACGTGACCGTGGTTGCTCTGATAGGTGAGCGTGGACGAGAAGTGCGTGAATTCATCGAGCGGCATCTAGGGGAGGCAGCCCTTCGCCGTACGGTCGTCGTCGTCGAGACCTCCGATCGCTCGGCGATGGAACGGGCGCAATGTGCCTATATGGCAACCGCGCTCGCCGAATATTTTCGCGAACAAGGCCTGCGCGTCGTTCTGATGATGGATTCACTGACGCGTTTTAGCCGCGCGATGCGCGAAATCGGGCTTGCTGCGGGTGAGCCACCGACCCGGCGGGGCTTTCCTCCCTCTGTCTTTGCCATGCTGCCGGGCTTGCTGGAGCGTGCGGGCATGGATGAGCACGGCTCAATTACAGCCTTCTATACCGTGCTTGTAGAAGGTGAGGGTACGGGCGATCCAATCGCCGAGGAAACGCGCGGCATTCTCGATGGCCATATCGTTCTCTCACCTTCTATCGCGGCGCGAGCGCATTTCCCCGCTATCGATGTGCTGTCGAGCCGCAGCCGCGTCATGGATGCCGTCGTGTCGGCGCCGCACCGCAAGGCAGCTTCCTTCTTCCGCGATCTGCTCTCACGCCACGCAGAGGCCGAGTTTTTGGTCAAGGTCGGCGAATACAAGCAAGGCAGCGATCCGCTGACGGACCGGGCTATCGCCTCTATCGATGACCTGCGCAAGTTCTTGCGCCAGGGCGAAAACGATGCGTCCAGTTTCGAGGAAACCGTCACATGGATGTGCCGTCTGACCGCATGAGTTGCATTCACGCTTCGAGATTGCGGCACGTAAAGGAAATACGTGAGCGCGGTGCTCGAACTGAGTTGTCCAATATGGAGGCTAGATGCCGCATCGAGGCCTTGGCCGCGGAGCGCGCCGGGCGAGAACTTGCAATTGCAGAAGAACGTCGCGCGCAGGCGCAGGCGGAGGTTTACGAGCAGCTGACATCGCTCGGTACCGTGTCCGTCGTTGAACTCGATCGTCGCGAGCTCATTCTTGAGAGGCTCGCAACTGAGGTCACGTCGAAACGTCAGACGCTTGAGGACGCGCGTAGCGCTCAAAAGCAGGCCGAGACAGCGGCCTCCGAAGGGCGGGCGCACTGGGCCAAATGTTCCGCGGCAACTGACAAATGGCGGCAAATCGAGACCGATGTCCATCGGGCGGCCGACACCCATGCAGAGGTTACAGCCGAGATAGAGGCCGATGATGAGGTCTCGCTTCGTTACGGGCGGGCTTTGCCCCACAAAGTGGCAGACGGTTCTGATGAGCGCTAGTTCTTTTGCGTCGCAAACGTGCTGTCTTGTAGACCCGCCTGCTGCAAATCCTGCGGACGAATACGCGACCTACGAGCCGTCACTCATTCTGACCCATGCGTTTGTCGCGTGGCTCAATAGCATCGCCACCCCCCGCACGCCTTTGCAGACGAGCCTTGGCGATAAGCTGCTATCGGTGCGATTGGAACGACTCGTCTGGCAGGTTGAACCTTCGGCGATATCGATGCTCGACTGCGTTTGGGGCGTCGGAGATGAAACGATCGTTTTGTCGATACCCCATGCACTTGCCGAGGCGTTAATCTCGGCAGTACAGAGCGGCCTAACGTTGCCTTCCGAGCCAAGTCGTTCGCTCGTTCTCGAACTTGCACTCGAACCGTTGCTGGCACCTCTGGAGAATCAGATTCAGCAGCGGCTGCAACTTCTCCGTGTTGGAAAGGCGGAGACGATCGGGCCTTACATCGAATTCGGCATCATCTACGGTCCGGTCAGGACCAAAGGTCGCCTGTTTCTTTTCTCGCCTCTTGATGGACCGATACCGCCGGCGTTCCACGCTTTAGGCGAGCTCTTCGGCCAATTGCCGCGCGAAACGCGCAAGCTTTCCAAAGAGCTTCCCATCATCGTTGCAGGAGAACTGGGTGCGCTCCGCGCTACGGCCTCGCTGCTTCGCAAAACGAGTGCAGGCGACGCACTATTGCCAGACGTAATGCCATTTGCCCGTGGTGAGATCACTCTCACTGCGGGCCGGTTATGGACCGTGGCAGATGTCGCCGGCAACCGCCTGATCCTACGGAGACCATTTCGGTTGGTGCCGCGACCTCTGGAGTACGCACATATGACAACACCGCCCCGACCGCAGCATCCGCCCTCGGAAGCTGACCTCGACGACATCGAGGTCACCCTTGTCTTCGAATGCGGCCGCTGGCCGATCACGCTGGGAGCATTGAGGGGCATCGGCGAAGGACATGTGTTCGAACTTGGCCGGCCGGTCGACGGCCCGGTCGATATCCTTGCAAACGGCCGACGGATCGGCAGTGGCGACATCGTACGTATTGGGGACGAGCTCGGCATCAGGCTTCGTGGCAGGTTAGCCGGCCATGACTGACGTTCAACCGGCAATCCTGGCGCTTCTTGCGGTCACGGCCGGGCTCGGCTTATTGCTGTTTGCGGTTGTCACGACCACGGCGTTCATAAAGGTGTCTGTCGTTCTTTTCCTCGTCCGCAATGCTCTTGGGACCCAGTCGATACCGCCGAACATCGTTTTATACGGCGCTGCATTGATCCTCACCGCCTTCACCAGCGCCCCGGTCTTTGAACAGAGCTACAATCGAGTAGCCGATCTGCAGCTCCGCTATCAAACGCTCGAGGATTGGGTAAGCGCTGCGAAAGAAGGGCAGGAGCCGCTGCGAGGCTATCTCAAGAAGTTCACCAATGAAGATCAGCGAGGCTTTTTCCTGTCCTCGACCGAACGTGTCTGGCCAGAGGAGATGCGCGGCAAAGCCACAGCTGATGATTTTGTCATTCTCGTCCCGTCTTTTCTTATCTCAGAACTCAAGCGCGCCTTCGAAATTGGGTTTTTGCTCTATCTGCCTTTTATCACGATCGATCTGATCGTAACGACAATCCTGATGGCAATGGGCATGTCAATGGTCTCTCCGACGGTGATATCCGTGCCTTTCAAGCTCTTTCTATTCGTGGCGATCGATGGCTGGTCGCGTCTCATGCACGGGCTGGTGCTGAGCTACACAACACCGGGAGGTTGAGCATGGACGACACAACTATTCTCGCTCACATGAGCCGATCGCTCGTGCTTTTCATGATCTGGGTGCTGCCTCCACTCATTGCAGCGGCGGTCGCCGAAACCATTATCGGTATCCTCCAGGCTGCAACGCAGCTCCAGGACCAGACGTTGCCACTGACTGTCAAGCTTCTGGTCGTTGTTGCGGTTATCGCTCTGTTTTCTCCGGTGCTGAGCGCCCCGCTCATCGAACAAGCCAAGCAGATATTCACTGAGTTTCCCGGACTGACGGCAAGTTACTAGCAATCGTCGCGATGTCTGACTTGTCAAGCGCCGAGACGCAAAGCCTGATCCGGGCGGCCATCGAACTCGTCGTTGCTGCCGGCCTTGGTGCGGCCCGTCCCGCGGGCATTATGCTGGTCCTTCCTGTATTTACGCGTTCGCAGATTGGCGGACTGATCCGCGGCTGCCTGGCCGTTGGCATCGAACTACCGTACTTGGCGCAAATCGGCGATGGCTTGAAGGCGCTAGATCCGGATACACGTCTGATCAAGATCACGCTACTGGGCTTGAAGGAGGCGTGCGTCGGCCTCGTGATCGGTGCGCTGCTCAGCATCCCGCTATGGAGCCTCCAGGCTGTCGGGGAAATCATCGACACCCAACGAGGCATCACCAGCGTGGTCGCGCCCGCCGATCCGGCGACACGCAGTCAGGCTTCGGCGACAGGACTGTTTCTCGGTATCACGGCGATCACAATCTTCGTCGTAACGGGAGGCCTGCAGACTATGATCAGCGTACTTTATGGCAGCTATCTGATCTTGCCTGTGTATCAGTTCCAGCCCACGGTGAGCGTGCAAGGAACCATTGAATTGTTCGGCGTGATCGACGGCATCATACGTACCACAATTTTGGTCTCTGGGCCTGTGGTGGCGTTCCTGTTGCTCGTCGATATATCAGCGATGTTACTCCAGCGCTTTGCGCCGCAATTCAACCCGAAGGACCTGTCCTTGACGATCAAGAATATCGGTTTTGCGATCGTCATGGTCACCTACACCGTCTATCTCATCGAATACATGCAATCGGAGATCAGCCAGTCGAGCCGCGAGTTGGAGAGGATCGAAAGGCAACTTAAATGAGCGATACGAGCGAAGAGAAAACGCTCCCCCCCTCTGACAAGAAGCTAAAGGATGCGCGCAAGAGAGGACAGGTTGCGCACAGCACCGATTTAGTGAGAGCCGTCAGCGTCTGCGCAGGTCTCGGCTATCTCTGGTTTGAAGCCAGTTCCATCCAGGACAAGTGCCATCAAGCGCTCATGCTAACTGACAAACTGCTGGATAAGCCGTTCGATGTTGCGGTCCAGCTGGCGCTGGGCGTCTTGCCGGAACTTGCTCTGGGAATTATTGGCCCGTTCCTCGCCACTATTGTCGTCGGGGCAATTCTGACGACAGTCTTGGCCAATGGTGGAATGATCTTCTCCTTCGAGCCGGTAAAGCTGAAATTCGAGAACGTTGATCCCATACAGGGATTGAAGCGCATCGCATCCATGCGCTCCCTCGTCGAGCTTGGGAAGACCCTGCTCAAAGCCATCGGCCTCGGTGCGATCTTCTTCTTCGTCGTTGTCGGCGCGTGGAGGACACTGGTCTATCTGCCGGCTTGCGGCATGGGCTGCTTCGGCTTTGTCTTCATGGAAGTCAAACTGTTGATCGGGATTGCCTGCGGTGCCTTTCTCATCGGCGGATTGATCGATCTTCTCATCCAACGCTGGTTGTTCTTGCGCAGCATGCGCATGACCGAGAGCGAGGCAAAGCGGGAGTCCAAGGAGCAACAAGGTAACCCGGAGGTGAAACGAGAACACCGTCGTCTCCGTCGGGAGCAGGCGCGCGAGGCTCCGCTCGGGGTGAATAGGGCAACCTTGATCTTGACCGGGCAGGAGATGCTGGTCGGGGTACGCTACGTTCGCGGCGAAACCGGCGTGCCTGTCGTGGTTTGCCGCGGCGAGGGCGAAGCCGCTTTACGGCTATGTGACGAGGCGCGGGCCCTTCGTCTCACTATTGTCGATGACCACGCCGTGGTCCGTGAGCTGATCCGCAGCGTCAAGCTTGGTAACCCCATTCCTACCCAGTATTTCGAGTCTGTCGCAAGAGCTCTCCTTGCCGCCGGTCAAGTCTAGGTCATACTGTGAATGACATCGCATGACAGAAGGACGTCCTCGCTATTGAGACGGCTGTCCGGCCGTAGTGCCGGCTGACGAGAGATCTGATGGCGACTTGTTGTTAGCTGCCTGTCCCAAGTTGCTGTTATTGCCCGTCGCGAAGCTCTTGTATGTGGCAACGGGGATGGCCGCACGATTGCCGTCGCTCGGCCTAACGGCCGAATTGCCAATCAAGTCACTGGGATCGTTGACCATGATAGCAAGGTTGTTGCGGATCGAGCAGCCAAGTGTCGGGTCGAAAGAATTGTCGTTCACGGACGGACCGACGATCGACATCGACGGACAGACGGGAGGGTGCGCCTCATACGTAATCGCCTCGATTCGCGCCGCAAAGCGATCGCGCCGGGTAATGAGTGGGCCGTACAGGCGGATATTGTGAGCGTCAACGCCCATTGCGCGGGCCTCACTGGCTATCTGCACTCCGAGCTGAGGTGGGCCGGCAATATTGAGATGGAGCGCGTCACGCCGACCGCGACTGGTACTCGCTATGAACTCCCGTAGACGCAACCGTTCGGCCCCTCGAAGGCTCTGCAACAGTAAAACGTTCTTCTCCTCTTGAACCAGGATAGCTTGTGAAGCCGGATCAACGGAGGTCGGTGCAGTGCTTGCGCAGGCGGCCAGACCCGCCGCCAGAGCGATCAGGGGGCATACGATGCGAAAGGTCATTGGCTGATCCTCATTCAGTGTTGTCGCCGGCGCCCCTCGTCGCGCTCGGTGCGTTGGTGGCGGGAGCACCGCGAGCGGGCGGCCGAGTTGCCAGATGGTTCGTCAGACTGCGCGCGAGATCTGAGGGCGGTGCGATGCGGTCAGTGGGGGCACTCATCGGCCGCGTGTTCGATCTTGGCCGCACGACGTAAGGCGTCACGATGATCACGAGTTCCGTCTCCTCCCGTTGAAACTGGGACGAGCGAAACAGCGCACCAAGAATCGGTATGTCGCCGAGCCAAGGGAAAGTCGTGATATCAGTGTTGAAGTTACGCCGGATTAGCCCACCGATTGCAAAGCTTTGGCCGCTTGCGAGTTCGACGACCGTATTGGCACGTCGGGTGGAGAGAGCCGGCACGGAGATGCCGTTGACGGTGACTGCGCCTTGCGACGATAGTTCACTGACTTCAGGCTTCACGCGGATATTGATCTGATTATTGCTAAGAACGGTCGGCACGAACTCCAGGCTAACGCCGAAGTGGCGGAACTCGACGGAAACCTGCCGATTGTCCTGCAAGACCGGAATAGGAAATTCGCCGCCGGCCAAAAAGCTTGCCGATTCACCGGACATTGCGGTCAGGCTCGGTTCAGCAAGGACGGAAGCAAGGTGCTCGCTTGCCAGTGCATCGAGTACAGCGCTGACGTTGACACCGCCAGCGTTGAACCCGATCCTTGCCGTACCGCCGCCCTGTGCGGCGCCGTTACCGCCACCACTGCCACTGACCAAGCCGAGGGTGAAAGGACCAGCTTGACCGAATGCGGAGAGGTTGACTCCGAGCTCCTTCATAGCGCTTCGGGAGACCTCAGCCACGCGCACGCTCAAATTGACCTGCAATGATCCAGCCACCTGGATCTTATTAAGGACGAGTGCACCCGAGCCGAGAAACTGCTCGGTGACTTTCACCGCGCTTTCGACGATCTCAGCATTGGGCGCCGTGCCGCTAAGGATGGCGCCGCGCGGGGTATAGCTGACTTGGATCGCATAGTCGCCGACCTGTGCTTTCAGCGTGGCACGCAGATCCTCGATCGGCTGCGAGACGACAACGCGTAGCTCAGCAAGAGCCTCCCCATTTTCGTTCAGTGCGAACAGGCTGGTCCGTCCCGATTTCTTGCCAAAGACGAAGATGGTCTTGTTCGACGGCGCCTGATAATCCGCGATCGCAGGATCGGCGACGAAGATGCTCGCGGCTGGCGCGGGCAGATGAATTGTCTTACCAAGCGAAGAGGAAAGGTTCAGCGTTCCGGTTATGGCATCAGGGACCGGACGCGGCGTTCCTCCTCCATTATCGCCCTTGATCTGAGCCACGGCAGTAAGTGGGGATAGCAGAACGACCGCGCACAAAAGATGCGATAGACAAGGCAGAAAGCTCGACGAGAAGGCGTTGGCAACGATCGGTCCACCCTTGGCGCCAGCATGCTTTTCAAGAATGACGTTCAAGATGGTCTTTTCTTTCAAGTTCGATTGACTACGCGGCCGACGCCGCGGATTTCAATTCAAGGACGTAGCCGATCCCGCGCGCGGTCTTGATCCGTAACGTTGCACCGGACTGGCTCAAATGACCGCGTAAACGATAGATTCCGACCTCAAGCGCGTTGGTCGAGACTTCGTTGTCAAATGCATAGAGGCCATCCTCCAACGCCGCGCGCGCCACGGTGCGCCCTGCGCGGCTAAGCAAATGTTCAAGAATGCACACTTCGCGGCGCGCAATCTTCAGCGGCCGACCATTGACGGATGCTTGCCGACCGATCGGATCGAATCTTAAGTTTCCAAAGGTAACGACGGGCGACGTCATTTGCGTTGCTCGGCGCAGAGTGGCGCGCATCCGGGCGATGAGTTCATCAGGAGACACCGGCTTGGGCAAGAAGTCGTCCGCACCGCCGTTGAAAATCGCGATCCGCCTACCGAGCTCGTTAAAGCGGCTCATCATCACCGCGGGCATCGAATACCCGTCGCGCCTCAACTGCTTCAGCCACTCCAAGCCGTCTCCATCCGGTAGAATCAACTCGAGTATGAGAATGTCATAGCGGGCACAACCAAAGGCGGCGGCTGCCTCGTCGAGCGTGCACGCCAAGTCAACGGCAAAACCACAATCCGAGAGCGCTTGGTGTACAACGCGCGCTTGATCCGTCTCATGATCGACCAGTAGCGTTCGCATTTCATCGCCTCTTCTCAAGTCATGCCAAAACCACTGAGCACGTCATCCCGAACGTGACCCGAGCGAAATTGAAAAGTCCGGCTTGCACGTAAACCGTGGCAGCCGGAATAGACGAAGAAGAGCAGTGCCGGCCAATCGAACACCTGATCCGATCCATTGTCAGTTCGATTCGCATTTTCGATCTCCCGGTGCGGCTCACATGCATCTTGGTGACGTCCAATCTGGTCTTGCCACGGGGGCATAGGCGGCAATCAATCAAATGCATCGACAGGCGTGGCAGCACCCTCGTTTTTCGCTGCGACGACCTGAGCGGTTCCCGACATCGTGAGGTCAATATGATTGCGAGAACACGTGAATCGGTGAAATCGATTGTTTGGATGAAATGCATTCACATCGCGGATCGGTGATAATGCGTTTTGCGAAAGCTTGATCTAAATCTCCTCATGCGGTTGATGCCCCTGATGACCGAGCGCAGCTTTACTGCCGCAAGTGTGATGGTTGACGAGCGATGATGTAGGTGATGTGCATCGCCGCCCGCCCAATTTGCCAACCTCACGCGTCTGATAGATGTTCCGTGCTGAGCCAGCGGACTTACCCATTCGGCCTCGAGCCGAGACCGCGAGTGGCTAGATCCTGCCAAAAGTCTCGATAGCCGCGTAGACGATCTGTCGTCACGTCTGCGGGGCGCAAATTTGCTCGGTCCTTATCGCGCTGCTACCCAATGACTCTGGCTGCGAAGCACAAGCCGCTCGGTAGGCGCCGAACGCCGGCAGGCCCGTCCGATGGGATGGCGACGGTGCACCCGCCGGGCGAGCCGAACCACTTGCGGGGACATCCCGCATCGGCGTTGTGAAGCATGCGCCTTAGGCGGTTTAGTCGCCCGCATTGCGCCAATTCTGACGAACGGCCGCGAAAAGATTGGATATCGAGCTTTGATTGTGCTGCTTGCCCATCAGGGAGCGCCGACGCGAAGAGAACGGGCCCTGGCGTCGAACCACTACGCCTGCTCCAGCCGCAAGTGGGTCGAAGCTGACACACCGTCAGGGGTGCATAGACCCCACTAGCAACGGGGGGTGGAGCGGAGTTGTCGAGGAGCGTGACGGGATGAAGGTAGGTGAGCTTGGGATTTTGAGACATTCTGTCTGGCTTGAAGTTTTGATGCGACCGGAGAGGGCGCGACCTTTCTGGAAACGTACGACGCTTGTTCGGAATCCTACAATCTGACGCAATGTACGATTCAAGCCCCTTTGAGCGCTCATTGCCTAGAATAGATCAAACGAGCTGGTCTTGGAGCGACGGTGCAGGATACGGCAAGAGAGCCACTATTTCGAAGAGCATCTTGTGCGAGTCGGAGGGCCGTCCCACGCCGCTAGGCATCACAGTCCCCTCTCGTCTCGATGGAAGACAGACGACGGTCGTGATGTGGAACCGCTTCAGCCACGGTCAGCAAGCTCTCGAACGGCGTCAATCTTGACATGCTGGATCGATGCGTTTGCAGCCGCAAATCCGGTGACCACCATCCGCGCTGCGCGACACAATTAGTGACCTCGTGTTCGGTAACGAGCGGTGGGCTTACGTCGGCAGCCTGTGTCAGTTCGCGCGCGGTATTGACATTTTGCCAAGCCCAAGCAGTTGGGCACGAATTATCTAATCACAAGCCGGAATCTAGCGCTGCGTTAGAGGGTGAGCCTCGATGGTCGAGCCGGCTGATGTACAGCTGAACACAGATGTAACCGCTATTTTGGCTCGCGAGCAGCGTTCTCTTGGAACAGGTCGCGCCGAATCGGATGCGGCGCTTTCCGGGCGACGCGAGCACTTCAGGCAAATGCTTCTATTTTTTACCCGATCAATGAGTACCTGGCCGGCACAAGACGTCAATCTCGGCTGCTCTATTCGATGCTTCCGCATCGGTAAATCCGGAGAACGCCGTCCGTGCGCTGCCAGGCAACCAGTGACCTCGTTTAAGCGTCGCCAGACCCGCCGACTAACCAAGTGATCTTCTTCTCGACAACATTGGGCTTGAGAGGGCGGGTAAAGACTTCTTAGTTTCTCGTACCGGCAATACATGGCATGTTCCATCCGAGCGGCTTGCACGTCAGTTGACGTCACGAAAACATGTCTCCAGCGCGGCGCATAGACGCGGGGTGTGCCGGTCGATGAATCGCCATAAGGAAGGATGTTCAGAGCCGGTCGCGTAACTGCGCTCATCGCTGAGCAGGAACAAAATGTCTTGAGAGACTTCCTTTCGGCTTGGTCTTGCCGACAGACTGGTAGTGTGGTGCCACGGAGCGAGTTCGTCAGCATCAGCTCGCTCCTTTGGCTGTGCCCCGCCTTGGAGCTAACGCGTTACTTTGTAGGTTAGATCGGCGAATGCCTGTGGTAAATCTGGTCTGCGAGTGTCGGGCGCGCAGTTTGGTCCGAAGCGGCCGCCCTGTAATCTGGCTGGCAAATTGACGCGGACTGTCGGATTCGAACGACAGGTCCCTTCAACACCAAGCATGTTTGACCTGCGCGATGGCTAAGCTCCAGAAACTGTGTGCCCTACCCAGTAGCGGGCTGGAAACGCTAACGGCGAAGCGGCCACTACCCAAATTGGTTGGCCCTGGCCGTCGGACACGACTGCACAGTTGCGGCGCGTATGGTCTTCGTCTTTATGGCTAAAGCTCAACAAGGCTTACTCAAGAGTGCCTTTGAAAGATCCAGCTGCTGTAGCGGCAATCGTCTCCATGTTGCGGCGCGTTCATGGCGACGACACTGCGCGTGCACTACTGGCAGACGGCGTAAGGTTGGCGGCACTGATTGATGCGGCATTCTCGTTGCCAATCAACAACAGTGACGCTGTCCGTATGATCGCGAGAGCGCTGGAATCCGGTGATTTCAGGTTCACACCCGACATCGGGCCACTTTGGCACGTACGGTACATTTATGAAAATCGGCGCGCATCGATGCGGGTCGTCGACATGGAGATGTTAACGCCGGATAGGGCCCTCGCAAGCACCGATATCTCGTTGCGATTATTGGTATAATGCGAAGCGCAAGCTGACTTTCATTCAAATTGTTTGTCAATAGCCCTACAATTCGAATGGTGCGACGCCTGATTTGCGAGTGGGACTGAAGTCTTGGAAAGCCGAAACATAGGCCCATCGACATGTGGGCGGCTGATGCGAAGCGCCCGCTGGACATTCACCTCCTCAGTTCATGGTATGACGCAGCCGGCCTTCAGCGTTTCCCCGCCAATCTCGCGATTGCACGGACAGAGCTCGTCGGTCTGCAGCGCATCCAGCACACGCAGGGTGTCCTTTGGGCTGCGGCCAACATTCGGGGTGGTAGCATAGACATGCTGTATGCTGTTGTCGGGGGCGACGATGAAAGTATAGCGGTTGGCGACCCCCTCGGGCGCCCGAACGCCAAGTCCATCAACCAGCGCGCCCTTGGTGTCCGCGAACTGCCATATGGGCAGATGATGCAGGTCCTTGTGCTCGCGCCGCCAGGCTAGCTTGCAGAACTCGTTGTCGGTCGAGCCGCCCAGCACGACCGCATCACGCTCGGTGAAATCCTTGGACAAGCGGCCAAACTCGGCGATTTCTGTCGGACAGACGAAGGTGAAATCCTTAGGGTAAAAGAAGATGATCTTCCATTGCCCAGGAAAGCTCCTTTCAGTCAGCGTCTCAAACGCGCTCTGACCGTTCTCTTCCTGCGCGTGAAAGCCGGGTTTGACGCCGGTAATTTCGAACGACGGTAACTTACTTCCAATTCCAAGCATTCTGTTCTCACATACTTTATCCGGGAAGGGCACGATTCGGGCATCAGCGAAGCAAGCCATATGCCATTCGTTCTCAAGACTGCTGAGCGTGTACCCAGGACCGTTATTGGCTGAATCTGCCCGCCCTTTCATTGCCTTGCCGAGGCTGGAGACTGACAAGACGTGCAAGAAATGAGTCACGTTCATCAAGCGCAGCTATTCTACCAAGTTTCTGCAAATCGTCTTTTGTCGACGCCGCATTCCCGAGCGCGATCGCGGTATCGCGGCAGGAGGTGATCTTGCGCAGCGCACACACAGCGCTAGGACAAGTGTCAATGGGTGGCGCTGGCGGTTCTCCACTAGCCAACGCCGGATGAAACGTAACTTCAGCTTCCTGCCATAGAGCGGAGCGGAGAAAATCGCCTACAAAAGGAGAGTGCTCAGGGTCGTAAGCTCCGCCGTTGCAGAACATTCTCGAGCAGACGCCCAAGTCCGGGTTGGGAGAGACCATCATCGGTCAACACTTTTCGTGTCGTCGTGTTCAGCCATGTTCGGTTCTAGACGCTTGTGTCCAGAACCGAACGCTTACACGCAAGTCGGCCCCGGTGCTGCAGAGCGTAGGCAGATAGTATTTGCTCATCTTCTAGCAAGACACGCGGGCCGTCTTTGATGGCACGCCAATTGCTGGATACGAATAGGAAGTTTCGCAACATGTGGTGGTCTCGGTGTCCAGGTTTTGAAATGCGTGTGCTCGATTGGTCGCAAATCAATGCGATGGATGCTGCCCCGTGAGCGTGATCCGTCTGGGAGGCGCTGCGGCATGGGGGTGCTGCTGTCGTTAGTCGTGCCGAAGTATGACCGTCACCTAGATGCCCGCCGAGAAGATGGCAACGCAGGATGTGATCAGCGTGGAGCGGGGCCGAGAATCCGCGCTGCTCGAATTGCGCAGATTCTCATCGACCCCAAACAGAAAGTCGCCTCTCTGACATTTATGTGTCGTCGCGCCCTGCCTTCACACGGAAGCAAAAGGAGTCCAAAGAATGCTCGCGCCTAGCTACTCCGAGGCCCTGGAGTTCGCGATCGACCGCTCGTACGACATTAACCTCGACATGCTGAGGTCGCGAAAACTGCACCTTGACACCTACAACGATTATCTTGTCGGCACATATCCACCTCTCAAAGCGATGGGCGAGCTGAAGGCCGAAAAATTGCTGGGTGAGATTACGTCGTCGATTGATCTCTACTTTCACATACCCTTCTGCAATCAGTATTGCACATTCTGTCACTTCGCCAAGGAAATCAATCCGCGTTCCGGACGTGTGGAGCGTTACCTGGCGGCTCTAGACAAAGAGATGAGTTGGTCGGACGCTGCGCTTGCCGGCAGGTCTATTGAGACGGCGTTCTTTGGAGGTGGCACCCCCTCAATCTTGACCAATCCACAACTCGAAACGCTATTTGACATGATCAAGCAGCGCTTTGATCTATCGAAGTCCGAAGTGAGTTTCGAATTGCATCCCTCTCTTGGAAAGCAGGTGGACGCAGCAGATCGCATAACCACCCTACTCAAAAACGGCGTAAACCGCTTCGTGCTGGGGGTTCAAAGTCTTGATCAGAATATTTTGCGAATATTGAACCGCGGGCACGGTGTGGACGAGGTGAGACAGCTGGTTGAATTGCTGAATAGGATGGACGTTCAAAATCTGTCGCTGGACCTTATCTACGGTTTGCCGCAGCAAACGCTTCGAAGTTGGTATGATTCGCTCATCGGTCTTTTGGATATGGGAGTGGAGAAGTTCAATATCTTCCCATTGTTGTTCAAATCCACGGACCCCGTAGCTCGCCATTTGAGCAGAGGACGATACCAATTCGCTGGGGCGAAGGAGCGCATCATCATGCATTTCATGGCTGAGCACATCCTCACGAGACTTGGCTATCGCCATGGGCCAATCTTCTATTGGACCAAGAAGTCGCAGCCGCACTCTGTTCAGCAGCGCCGCAAATACGATTCCTGGAACGACAATAATCTGATCCCGTTTGGGGTTGGCGGGTTTGGCTACATGAGTCAGTGCCAATTCTACAACGAGGCAGATTTAGATCGCTACTTACACAGGGTTGAGTCTGGCGCGAAGCCAGTGTGGAAGGGTGTCGTCCTGACGCAAGACGATCTGATGCGCAGAACGGTGATGCTCGCGTTGCGAAGTAGTGGAGTGACGCTCGCCCGCTTCGAGAGGGAATTTGGAGTGTCCATGCAACAATACTTTCGTCGCGAGATCAAAAAACTGACTGAGGCGGGACTCGTCAGTATTTCAAGCGAAGGCGTGCTGACGTTAACCACCGCTGGCATTATCAATTCCGGAGCGGTATCGCTGCAATTTTTCTCCAACGAGGTGCTTGAGCGGGTCGCGCGGACCGATAGCAGGATCTTAGATAAACGAACTGATCTCATCGAGAAGCACGACTACTCACCGGCCGCCCGATACGGGGCGACTGCGGAAATGCAAGCTATTTTCGGCCAGGGCCGGTGAGTGCTCGCTATGGCCGCCAGTATTTCGCCTTCTGCCCAAGAATCGCCGCGCAACTGCGCGCAGGACATATTTTCTCGTGTGACCGATCGCATTGATCGTCGCCAACGAAAACGACCGCTTGGGCGATTCAGCGACTTTGTCGTCGATGAGCTGCCACACGAGATCGCGCAGATCAAATGCAGCGAGCGGCGGGATGAAGCGGTTAGAGCCCTCGGTCGCAGTATCAGGGCGATTGTGGCGGACACGGACTATGAAGCGCTGTTACGGGGGCTGCCGCACGCCGAGTTCGAGGTTGCCAAGACAGACATCCAATATCTCACCAATTGTGCTTATCACATGTCCGCGTTTGCGGGCCTCCATCCCGGGGATGCCGAATTGACGGTAGGGGAGGGCTTAAGTCGTCTTGCCCGCTTATCCCGCCAGCGGCAGCCTGGCATTGAGGTCCTCTCCTATGAGGATATGATACTTACGAATCCGGTGCAGACTGATCCGCGTGTATACTGCCTTGGAGCGGCCGGGGTCGAGGAACGAGATTTTTGCTTAGGCCATCAACTCATCGAAGGCGAATTGCAGTTAGCGATCGATGCTCTACTCGAGTTGCGAGATGTTGCTGACGCTGACGCGCGTCAACGTCTTGCGCTGTGCATGAAGCACCTTGAGACCGCGAATCATGTTCTGACACGCTTTCATGAACATATGTCGCCGGATCTATTTGGTCAGTTCCGCGTGTTTTACGGAAAGAATCCTTACAAGGATAGGCTTGGCCCGAGCGGCAGATTCTCTGGCCGTATTGTGGCTGCCTCAGTGCTGCTGATCGGCGAAGAGCTTTTCCTCCAGAAACCGCAATATTTTTCGGATCTATATCGGCTGTCCGAGTACTACCCGCAAGCGTACATTCATGAGGTGTTCCGCTGGTTGTCGCCGAACAAAGAAGACGCATGGCTCAAGCCGGATTGGCTAGAAGGAAAAGCGGACTTTCCTCGATTTTCAACCATTTCGCCCGTCATAGAGCACGGCAACAGTGAAATCAGGATGCTGCGGGCCTCCTGTGTTCGTGCGCTGGATCGATTTACCCTGATGCACCATAGTACTGCTTTGAAGTATACGGTTGAGCCCGGTCGACCGGTTGTCGGAGTTGAGGCATCGGAAAGTATCGACGCTGTCCTTTTGCAGAGACTGTTGCCGACGGCGCCTCGGTAAGCCCGAGGCGGCTCCTTGCGTAGGAGAAAAGATGATGACGGGAGAGGCGGAGGCCGCCAAGGCCAGTCGGCAGCCGATGTCGATTTCTCAAGACGAGATGATCTTTCGTCGGTTCGAGCTAGGAGATGCCGATGATGTATGGCATCTGCATAGAGCCGCATCGGAGGCTGGTGGCGTGCGCGGCCCGGAAGGGGCGTGGGAAGATGACTTGCGCAATATCTCCGAAGTATACATAAAGCCCGGCGGTGACTTCTTACTTGCCCATATTGGTTCGCGACTCGTCGCTATGGGAGGATTGAAGCCTGTCGATGCTGATGTCGCACAGCTGAAGCGCATGCGCGTCGATCCGGCCTTTCGACGACGAGGGTTTGGAAGGAGACTCCTTCGTGAATTGGAATCGAGGGCGGTCGCCAGGGGGGTCAAGTGGATAGTGCTGGATACGACAAGCATCCAACTAGGTGCGCAAAGGCTTTATGAGACCGCGGACTATGTTCGCTGCAGGGAAGGGACGCTGCACGGATATGCAGTGATCTTCTACGAGAAGCGGCTGGCAGACGAGGCTGGAGCTCTCCACTTGGCCAAGTGAGCTCGTGCGCCTGGGGCAGCTTCATGGCAGGCTAAAACGACGTGAGGTGCTCCTTTTGTCGCGCGTGTCTCACCAAGACAGAGAAAGCCGCGATAGACGAAGGCGAAGCAAGGAGCGAAAGTGCGCGATCGCAGCGCCGGCGATGATCATCATCACCCCAACTAATAGCACACTCGCCACGGTCGCGAGCGCAACGCTACTGAGCGCCACGACGCCAGTGATCAGATACACTACGCCGAGAGCGAACATCCAGCCCCACTTTGGTAGTGACGCAATCTCCGGCCCGGGTCTAAAATGGCGCAAGATATCCGAATTTGTCGTGATGGCCATCCGCTTCGAAAGCCGCCGCTGCATGGCGCTCTTATGAGATTTTCGCCTTGGCTTGTCGCGACCAGCCGCGAGATCACCGGGCCGAGCTTGTGCGTCACCTCAAATAGTCTGCTCAACCCTCGCCAAGCGAGCCGAGCACTCCGTTCTCGCCGTCGACGCCCCCAAGGTAGGTCGCTGACAATCCTGCCGAGACACTCCTAACGCAAAGACGTCGACCGCACTCCCAAACATTCGCCCTTGCTGGACCTTATCCGCGTCGGATCATCCCCGAAAAGACCAGGCAGGGCACCTACCGGGATGGTTGGGTGGCAAGGGTATTGCACAGCTTCAGGCGGGACTACTTCGACTTTGAACATGCTCAAATAGGTTCTCGCGGCCGCGTCGTGCTGAATAAGCGTCCGCCAGGTAATCACGGAATCGTTAAACCAAGATCCCAAACGCAAGAAAGCGCGCCACAGTAACTCACGCTGTTGCCGCGCACCAGCACGCCTCTGCGGCGGCGTCGCGTCGAACTGTGGCACCCGATCTGGCGGCGGATCGCCGGCAAATCAAAACTGGCAGGCGATCCGCCGTCTCGCGCCGCGAGGCGCTTGTGATCTCAGAAAGGACCATCACCCGAGCGTCAGGCAACTGATCGCATTGAGCTAGGCGACAGCTAATTGGCCTACTGGTACGAGCTGACCTCTACCAGCCGCGCTCGCCCCGTCCGCGCCATCCCGCGACGCGCTCCGACGGGCCGAGCGCTATCGCCTTCTCGAATGGCTTCAAGAAGAGAGTTGACAACAACCCGTTATCAAAGGGCCGATTGATACGAAGCCGGTCACTTCGCGCGGTTATCGGGAGCGCTTCAGACGCGTCGTGATTTACGAAGACCTGCCGGCTTTGGTAGTACTCCAATTGCGGATCGGTGCTAATCTTTCGGCCGTGACCATCGGAAAAGCATAGTCAAAAATGACCAGGGGCGTGGATCGAACCTTACTCTGCTTCATATCTGCTTCATCGAACCGGCTAGAGGGATCGTCGACAGCATGCTCACCGCCCAACAGATCACCGAAGCCAAAAAGCACGTCCGCTATCAGCGACAGGTCAATGTGCACGAACATGACGACTGCATCAGGATCGCCTACGAATGGCTTGATGCGCAAACCAAGACGAAGGGACCGCTAAAGAGAACCCACCCGATCAAACACATCATTGAAAAATGGGGTGGCAGATACATCTCATCCTCAGACGTTGAAGTTGCGGCCGAAATTCACCCGAGGATCAAAGGAAAGTATCCTCACTTCAATATCAGCTCTCACCTTACACTACCCCATGATGATCGGTTGGCAGAATTTCCAAAGGCGAGAGGGCAAGGATTCGAGCTTACATCGGACCACGTTAGCCAAACATACTCCCGGATTGAAGCTTCCCGGAACTGTCGCAAGACTGCCATGCTTGCAGGGACTCGCTTTAAGATGAGCGGGCTTGGGGCTCTGCAGTATCCCGATCTCGCTCACAAGGCTGGCACGGTTGTCCAAGTCAGGCTTCGCAGCACCGGCATCACCGTGCTATTCGATGACGCTAGAACACCAACCGTATTGCATCAGATTTACATATCTTCACTGTCCGATTAACTCCAGTGCGAGCTAACTCTGGCGGTCACTTTAATGCCCTGTCCTGCTCTAAGCGGTTGCGCGACGTTCGTTGACCCGACAGGTGTGTGCGGACGCACGCCCCACAAAACAAGGGAATTACGGCCTTCTAGAATCAAGCCTCGCCTCGACGAGGCGGCCCGAACGCAAGGGCATGGTCAGGTGATGCTGGCGGCGCGAGGCATTGGCATGAGCTATGAAAACTGTGCGCTAGCGGGGAAGACAATTCGGCAAGGCGTTCTCCCATCGGATCCGCCGCCGCGCTCCCGCTAGCGGCGCAGCGGCTGATGAAGCAGCTCTTGAAATCCGCCGGCACGCCGCCGCGCATGATGATCACGAACAAGCTCTGTTCGTACCGCGCGGCGAGGGCGAAAGTGGGCTTTCACGTCAAGCATCGGCAGTATAAAGCTCCAACAACGGGCCAGACGCCGGCGGATCATGAAGTAATCTCTTCAAGCTCAGCGGTTTCTTTCAATTCACCATCAGGTGGCGAGACTTTTCACCCCCAAGTCCGAACGGAGACACCTGCGATCGTAGGTCTGGCAGCGGTTGCTCGCTTTAAGCCCGAGATTTGAAGACTGAGGCAGGGTGTTACAGAAAGGGGCTCGGTCGGGGTGGATGGGGCCAGAAACTTTCCTTGGTGGCGGCGGGTCGCCCTTCGAGCCAGTCCGCAGTGAGTTTTCGCCGATGCAGTATGTCATATGCAAAATGAATCTTGCGTCCGCGCCTACCGTTGAGATCACCAAGAAAGAACACGAGCGGTCAGGCCGGCCCATGCGGCCATTACCGAACTGATTGCGGTTGCGGAGAAGTACGACGGCGTGATGGAGAACTACGTCGAGCTCGAGGAGCCCTCCACAACCTTGGCATCAGGACCCCCGCGTTCGTGGAACATCATTACGACTGATTAATAGCTTGAAGGTGACGCAACGTCAGTTTGTAGGATCATCAGCATCCAGATCTACCTTAACAGTTACTCGCGTTGTTCACAGAATTTAGCTGTCCCCTCCCAATCGATAACCTTGCGGCGAGGGCGACCCGGCAGATTGCGACGCTCGATCGCAACTTGGATGGCGCATCTCGTGGGGGCTGCACAACCGAAAACGAAGATCCAGATGCACGCTCTGGATGGAGCGCGAGAAGGCGGCCGCATCACAGACAGAGGCGCGTACCAGGTGCGGCGGCCCGTTCACCTCTCGTGCGGCGTTTCCTGAACAAGTTTTGGTGGAGGATCTCATGAACAGAACAGTCTTCTCCGTGCCGGAGCGCAGTGAATTTAGCACCCATCGCGGGTTGTTCATTGCACGCAGCGCGCAGCATTACTGCGGCCCGGCGGACCGGCTGGATGAGCTGACGGAGCTCTTGGACCGCCGCCGCGGCGTGGTGCTGTCGTCGGGCACCACCGTGCCCGGCCGCTACGAGAGCTTTGACCTCGGCTTCTCCGATCCGCCGCTCAAGCTCGAAACATCAGGCATTAATTTCAAGCTCGAAGCGCTGAACCAGCGCGGGCAGGTGCTGATCGCCTTCCTCGCCGACGTGCTGCGCGAGCCTTGCGTGGTGATCTCCGAGAAGACGGCCTCGCGTCTAGCCGGGCACATCATCCGCGGCGATGCGCCGGTCGAGGAGGACCAGCGCACCCGGCGCGCCAGCGTGATGTCGCTGGTGCGCGATCTCGTCGCCGCCTTTTCCGCCAATGACGACGGGCTGCTCGGCCTGTTCGGGGCCT
>NZ_BSOW01000041.1 GCF_030160715.1 Bradyrhizobium iriomotense | reverse complement strand
TTGGCTATCGCTCATCGCGGCACCGAAAGGTTCGCTCCAACATCTTGTAAATTCAAGGTTTTTCTGACCTAAAAGAGCAACAAACTTGCTGCAAAAGGACTGGCATTCTGCGGCAAAAGGAGCGTTACTGAATCAAACCCGGGCGCAACAGACGGCCCCGGTATCTCACCCCCGCAGGTGCGGGGCTTTTGGCGGTGCGGCGGCAGGCCGCGTGTGCCAAACCAAGGAGATACCGATGGATACGATCTCAGCCAATGGCGCCGAGGCGCCCCGTTTCGTCATCACCTCCCACCGCTACGACCGACGCGCCTTTATCGGCGGCTCGGACGCGCGCGTCATCATGGGCGATGACCAGGAGGCGCTCACGCGCCTGTGGCGGGAAAAGCGCGGCGAGATCGCGCCGCAGGATTTTGCCCACAACCTGGTCGTTCAGCTTGGGACCGTTACGGAGGAGCTCAACCGGAGCTGGTATCAAGACGCCACGGGGCAGGCGATCACCGACATCCAGAAGCGGGTTCGTCATCCCGTCCACGCCTGGATGGCGGCCACCCTCGACGGCATGATCGCAGAGACCGGCGCGGTATTCGAGGCCAAGTTCATGCTGCCCTGGGCCTTCACCGAAGAGGCAGCGGCCGAGAAGCACATGGCGCAGCTGCAGCACAACATGTGGGTGGTTGCCGCGCGCTCGTCGGTGCTCTCCATCATCACCGGCGGTGGCAAATGGGTCGAGATCACCGTTCAAGCCGATCCGCTCTATCAGCACCTGCTGCTAACGGCTGAAAAGAAGTTCTGGCGGTGCGTGCAGAGCGGCGAGCCACCGCTCCTATTCAGCATCGAGACCCCGCGCCCGCGACTTGCCGCCGTCAAGGTCGTCGACATGACTTCCTCTAATCTGTGGGCCCCTTGTGCCGCGACCTATCTGCGCACCCGGGAGGCCCATGGCGAGCACGAGCTGGCCAAGGCGGAGCTGAAGAAGCTGCTGCCCGAGGACGCCAAGGAAGCGTTTGGCCACGGCATTCGCGCCAAGCGGTCGAAAGCCGGCGCCATCAGTTTTGATGCGGTTGAGATGGAGAGCGTCCATGCACCAGGCCAGTGAGTATATTGGGACGATCGCGGCCGCGCTGGCCCGCGCGCAAGCTGAACTCACCAACCCGGAGAAGACCCTGACCGCGATGATCCGCTCGCCGTTTTTGCGCGATGACGATCGAACCTTTCGCTACGCCTCGCTAGCGAGCGGTCTCGACATCGTGCGCAAGACCCTGAGCCAGCAGGAGATCGCCACCATCCAGACCACCCGGATCGAGGCGTCCACCGGCACCATTCACCTCACCACCCTCTTAGCCCATGCCTCTGGCGAATGGATTTCCTCGGACTGGCCGGTCTGTGCCATCAAGGACGTCGAAGCCCCGCACCGCATGGGGGCGGCGCTGACTTATGCGCGCCGCTACGCTCTGTTCGCCCTGGTCGGGATTGCTGGCGAGGATGATCTCGACGCCCCGGATACGGTCGCCTGCCCGCCAGGCGCGGAGCCGCAAGCGCCGCCCAACGTCAAACCCAGGCCGACCAAGGGCGTGCTGCATCGCCCGCCGGTGTTGGGGCCGCCGCAGTCCGCCGGGCTGCGGGAGCAGCTGCTAAGCCAGCTGGCGGTGCTGCCCGCCGGCAATGACCTGCTCGCTTGGGCCAAGGCCAGTCTGCCGCTCAAGAACACCCTGCTGGAGGCGGATGCCCGGATCGTCGAGGCTGCCTACCAGAGCAAGCTTGAGGACGCAGCCCGTCCCATGGCCGCCCCAGCGCCCGCCCTAGATCAAGAAGGCGTGTCACCAGAGCCGCCCGGGACAGCGGCCGCGGACACCGAGACCGCGCTGCAGCCGGCTCTGCCACTTATCCCCGAGTCTGGGCTCGCCCATCCCAAGGAGCCGCAACGCAAGCGCAGCAAAGCCCACCTGCTGTTTGTCCGCGAGCAGCCCTGCCTCGTTTGCCAGCAAACCCCGTGCGACGCCCACCATCTGAAGTTCGCCCAACCGCGCACCCTGGGCCGCAAGGTCAGCGACGAGTTCACGGTCCCGCTGTGCCGCGCCCATCACCACGAGCTTCACCGCCAAGGCAACGAGCGCGCCTGGTGGGCCAACCTGCAGATCGCACCCCTGCCCATCGCGCAGGAGTTGTGGGCGGCAAGTCCCGTCCACGATCAAGCTAACGTTGGAATCGCGAGCCCGGCTCTCGCGACCCATCTTGGCTCGGGGGCCTCACCATGAACCGGCTATTCCCTACAGCGCACCAGCTCACCGCGACCGCGCTGCCGGTCGAGTTTGAGGCACTGGCACCGCCGCCTTTGCTGCTGCCCGGCGAGAGTCTCGAGAACTACCAAATGCTGCGGCAGGCGATCTTCGCCGACCTCGCGCCACGATCCGCCATCGAGTGGCTGCTCGCTATCGACGTCGCCGAACTGTCGTGGGAAATTCAGCGCTACCGCGTGTTGCGTCACAAGCTTCTCGAGACCTATCGGCAAAAGGCGATTGAGGCAGCCTTACGACGCATCGACATGGTTGGGATCGCCCCCGAATTCGAAGACGAGGCCGAGTATTACACACTGCAAAACGCTCTCAGCTGGCGGATTGACCCGATCGCTGCGACCGAAATAGAGACGCGCCTTGCGTCCGATGGCTTCGATCAGCACGCCATCACCACGGAAGTCTACGTGCAGGCGCGCGAGGTGTTTCTGCTGTTCGAAGGTTTGCTCAATGCCGCTCAAACCAAGCGTATGCTGCTCCTTCGCGAGATCAGGAACCAGCGCCTCGCTGCACCGATGCGTCAGCGGCGCTGAGATCGGATGGAGGTCCCAACCGCAATCCGAAACGACAACGTCTCCTCAGCACCCGGCGCGATATGCATCACGCCGGGTTTGCTCGCAAACTCACCGTCGAAGGCTAGGGGGCTGGCATAACCGCGCCACGGCTCGATGCAAAGGAACGGCGCGCCGGACGGTTTTGACCAGATGCCAAGCTCGCGGAAGCCGGACCAGGACACCCGCACCCACGGCCCCCGCTCCGCCGCGTAGCGTACGGATGAGCTCTCGAGGCAATCGAAGATGATCGCGTCATCGATGAACAGGGCCTCAGTGAGCGCAAGCACGCGGTTGTTGACCGGGCTTGGCGCCGAGGCGCCTAACAACCCACCCTCCAGCCGCCGGATCGGATGCGGTTCATCCTGGGAGAATGTCAGCGAATAGTTCTCTTTGCGTTCCCCGGGCACGAGCGGCCAGTTGAAGGCCGGATGGCCGCCGAGAGAGGCCGGCAGCACCTCTTCGCCCGTGTTGACGACCTGAAGCTGGACCTCCAGGCCAGCCTGATCGAGGCTGTAGGTCACGACCAGCCGAAACGCGAATGGATAGATCGCCCGGGTCTCGGCATCGTCGCTCAGGGCAAGGACGCATTGCGTCGCACTTCGCTCAAGCCACTCAAACTGGCGGTCGCGTGCAAAGCCATGCTGCGTCATTCGGTACGCCTTGCTCTGATGACGCAGCTCGTCGTTCTTGAGCCGGCCCACGATCGGAAACAACAGCGGCGCATGGCGCGGCCAGCCAGGTCCCGCCTGCCAGATGAACTCGAGGCCGGCGTCGGTCTTCAGTGAGCACAGTTCGGCACCTTGCACCGTGACGGTCGCGCTGAGGTCGCCGCTGCGTAGGGTGTGGATGTCTTCGGCCATGTGTTGCACCTCAACTGCGGCTCAACCCGCCGCAAGCTATCGCGCGGCGTTCGGGTTGCTCGCCAGATACGCCTCATAAGCCCGTCGAATTCCATCCGCGAGCGAGGTCTTGGCGCGCCAGCCGAGCTCGGTCAGGCGGCTGACGTCGAGCAGCTTGCGCGGCGTACCGTCGGGGCGCGAGGTGTCGAAGGTGATCTCGCCGCGATAGCCGACCATGTCGGCGACGACGCGGGCGAACTCGGCGATCGCGATGTCCTTGCCGGTGCCGATATTGATCAGCTCCGCGCTGGAATAGGTCTTCATCAGGTGGACGCAGGCATCCGCCATGTCGTCGACATAGAGAAACTCGCGCCGCGGCGTGCCGGTGCCCCACACAACGACGCTCGCCGCCCCCGACAGCTTCGCCTCGTGGAAACGGCGCATCAGGGCGGCCACGACGTGGCTGTGCTCGGGATGGTAGTTGTCGCCGGGGCCGTAGAGGTTGGTCGGCATCACGCTGATGAAGTCGCGCCCATATTGGCTGCGATAAGCCTCAACCATCTTGATGCCGGCAATCTTGGCGATCGCGTAGGGCTCGTTGGTCGGCTCGAGCGGCCCGGTCAGCACCGAATCCTCGCGCAGGGGCTGCGGTGCGAGTTTTGGATAAATGCAGGACGAGCCCAGGAACATCAGCTTCTCAGAGCCAGTCTGATGCGCGGCGTGGATCACGTTCGCGGCGATCGCGACGTTGTCGTAGAGAAATTCGGCGCGCAACGTATTGTTGGCGACGATGCCGCCGACCTTGGCGGCGGCGAGGAACACGGCCTGCGGCCGCGCTTTGGCAAACCAGTCGAAGACCTGGGCCTGGTCGCGAAGATCGACCTCGTTCCGCTCCACCGTAACGAGCCGCACGTCCTCCTGCGCGAGCCGGCGCATGAGCGCAGCTCCGACCATGCCGCGATGGCCGGCGACATAGACCGTCTTGCCTTTCAGCTCAAACGGTGCGTTTGGCATTTGCGGCTTCCTGTTTCGCCTCCGCCAGATCGCTCGCGACCATCTCCTGGACCAATTGGGCAAAGCTCCGCTTCGGCTTCCAGCCGAGCTGCGCGCGCGCCTTGCTGGCGTCGCCAATGAGGAGATCGACCTCGGTCGGCCTGAAATAGGTCGGATCGATCCTGACCACGGTCTTGCCGCTCACCGCATCGAGACCGAGCTCATCGACGCCCTTGCCGCGCCACTCGATCCTGCGGCCGACCTCGGCAAACGCAAGCTCGACCATCTCGCGCACCGAGCGGGTCTCGCCGGTCGCAAGTACGAAATCGTCAGGCTTGTCCGCCTGGAGGATCAGGTGCATGCCCTCGATATAGTCCCTGGCATGGCCCCAGTCGCGCTTGGCCTCGAGATTGCCGAGATAGAGCACCTCTTCCAGGCCGACCTCGATGCGGGCAACCGCACGGGTGATCTTGCGGGTGACGAAAGTCTCGCCGCGGATCGGGCTTTCGTGGTTGAACAGGATGCCATTGCTGGCGAACATGCCGTAGGCTTCGCGATAGTTCACCGTGATCCAGTAGCCATAGAGCTTGGCGACGCCGTAGGGCGAGCGCGGATAGAACGGCGTCGTCTCCTTCTGCGGGATCTCCTGCACGAGGCCATAGAGCTCCGAGGTGGAGGCCTGGTAAAAGCGCGTGTCTTTCTCCATGCCGAGGATGCGGATCGCCTCGAGCAGCCGCAGCACGCCGAGCGCATCGGCGTTCGCGGTATATTCCGGGCTTTCGAAGCTGACGCCGACGTGGCTTTGGGCGGCGAGGTTGTAGATCTCGGTCGGCCGGATCTGCTGCATCAGGCGGATCAGGTTGGTCGAGTCGGTCATGTCGCCGTAGTGCATCCGGAACGGCACGTTCCCGACGTGCGGGTCCCGGTAGAGATGATCGACCCGAGCAGTGTTGAACGAGGACGAACGCCGCTTGATGCCATGTACGACATAGCCGAGCGAGAGCAGATATTCGGCGAGATAGGCGCCGTCCTGTCCGGTGACGCCGGTGATCAGAGCGACACGCTCAGCCATGCAAAAAACCTTGTTCCCAATTCGATCAGCGGGAGCTTCGCGTCCCGATGGGCCGACACCCGCGACCGAGAAGCCGCCCCCCGACCGCTCTTTCTTGGCCGCATCGGTCGACCAGGTCAACCCCGGCAGGAGAGGCGCGTGTCTATGGAGCTGGAAGCCTTTTGAGCCCGCAAGAGCGACCCGAAAGCCACTTGGCGCAAAGTAGGGTAGCAGTCGCGCCGGCTCCACGCGCACCCTAATGACCCGCGCAGGCGGCCGACTTATACCGACACACCTTATTTCCGATGGTTGACGGCGCTGACGAGCGGCCGGCGGGCCCGCCCGGGACGGAGCAGGATGGTCAATGTTTCACCTGCGTACCTCGCAACTAGGAGGTGCTTTCGGAAGTTGGCCGCCTCGTCAGAAGAACGGCGTAAGAACAAAAGAGGGAACGGATGGGCGATAAAATCCCTCGCCCACGCACCAGATTCATGGTGTGTCAGGTATCCAAACGTGGGACGGTTTACGATCCGCAGCAAAAAAGGGGCACGGTCTAATGCCGCACTCTTAACCTTGACTGGTTACCATAATTGCGAACTCGAATAGACGCTGGTTGAAGCGCGATCATATCATCGTCGCGTTGGATTCACTGATCGATACCGCGATCGCAACTTCAATATTCGACGCCGGCCCTTTTCTAGCAACCGCCTGATGGCGACCCAATCTATTTTGAAGATTAGTATGGTGTGCATTTCGAACAGGGGTCTTTCTGTCCTTCTAGCGTCTGCTTCGTTTGGTGGAACGATCGCGGCTGTCCGCCATCTTGTGAGAAACGATATCGACGTCGGCGTCCTATCAAGCCAACGCCTTGACGCAGCGGCGTGGTCACGTCACACGGCACGCGTCTATTCCGCACCGCCGGAAAGTAAAAGCCAAGCATTTCTCGAACGGCTTGCTGCGATTGGCGCAGCCGATCACGGGAAGATCTTGTTACCGACGTCGGACGAAACTGCCTGGATGTATACGGAGAACGCCGAGCTTCTAGCTCGGCATTTTTGTATGTATCAACCGTCGACTGCGACCTTGCAGCGCATTCTTGAAAAGAACTTTCTTGCGGATGCTGCAATCAACGCCGGCCTCACCGTGTTGCCGAGCTGGGACCCACGCAACATCGATGATGTCGCGAAGCTAGCGCCAATCTTACCCTATCCTATCCTTATAAAGCCGCGCACTCATGTTCACCGCCTAAGGCACGATAAGGGGATAGTGGCCTACTCGAGCAGCGAGCTGCTGAGCAAATATCAACTGTTTGTTGATCGCGAGCGGGTCCGGGCGGCTGACACCCCGTTTTTGGCTGATGCCCACTTGCCCATTCTGCAACAGTTTGTCCGGGTAGGGAGTGAGGGTGTGCATTCGGTGACAGGGTTCATCGATAGGACAGGCGAGCTGTTTGTTACCCGCAGCGCAACCAAGGTGTTGCAGCGATCCCAACCCATGGGGGTTGGGCTCTGCTTTGAATCGTTGCCACCTGCCCCGGCGCTTTCAGATGCAGTTCGCCGCCTTTGTCGTGAGTTGGAATATTTTGGAATTTTCGAGGTTGAGTTTGTTTTGTTTGATGGCCGTTGGGCTGTCATCGACTTCAACCCGCGCCTGTTTAATCAAATCGGAATGGACATCCGCCGAGGTATGCCACTTCCGTTCCTTGCATGCCTTGACGCTGTTGGTGACACCACATCCCTACGCGAAGCGGTCGGGAAAGCGCAGGTGCAGGATAACGAGCGAATTGTCTTTTGCGATAGCTTTGCCCTGCGCGCGTTCTTGCTTGCTCAGACGATCACGAGGCGAATGTCGCATAAGGATCGCGGGCATTGGCGTGCTTGGCTTGAGAAGCATGCGGCCGATGCGGTCGATTACGCCGCCGACGGCAGCGATCCAATTCCTAGGATAATTCACTCGCTCTCCCAGATTCATATGGGCATCAAAGCTCTGCCGCGGTTCATGCGCTTGTCGGCACTAGACTCCGCTTGGACGCCACAGCCCGTCATCCAGGAATCGTCATGAGCCGGGTCGCCGTCGCGATCATCGGAGCCGGTCCATATGGACTTTCGCTCGCCGCACATCTTTCGGCGCGCAAGGTAGAACATCGCATTTTCGGACAGCCGATGCGATTCTGGTCTGATATCGCCGAGGCCGGCGGCGAGCGCTATCTCAAATCCTTCTGTTTTGGAACCAATCTGTCTACGCCGGCGCCGGGCTATTCCTTCGCTGATTATAACGAGCCCCGCGGTCTTGAGACGTTCGAGCCATGTTCGATCATGAATTTCACGGAGTACGGGCGTTGGTTCCAGCACCACAATGTGCCTTGGGTCGAGCCCGTCGAGGTTGAGCATGTCGATCGGCAGGGTGACGGTTTTGCTGTCCAACTGTCTGATGGAGAACGCCTCGTCGCAGATCGGTTGATAATTGCGACGGGATTATCAGGCTTTGCGCATGTCCCGCCAGTGCTGGCATCCTTGCCACCGGATCTTGCAGTCCATACGTCTGGGGTTACCAGCTTCGCTGCGTTCAGAGGACGCGATGTCGCAGTGATTGGGGCAGGTCAATCAGCTCTCGAAGCAGCTGCCTTGTTGTGCGAAGCTGGCGCTCGGCCGCAGCTTCTCGTACGGGAGAGCTCGGTTCGCTGGCATGATCGCTCCGCACTCGAACCTGGTTTCTGGGAACGCCTGCGCTGGCCCATCTCAGGGCTGGGCCGTGGGCTAAAGGCCAAGGCGCTTACCCAATTTCCGGGCGCGATGCATCGAGTGCCCGCCAAATGGCGAACCCGGTTCGTTAGGAGCCACCTGCCAGCGGAGGGGGCATGGTGGCTCCGCCACCGAGTTGAAACTCGGTTGCCGATCCATCTGGGAGTAACTGTCGTCAAGGCGCGCGAGGTGTCCGGGCGCGTGGCGCTGCAGCTGCGTCTTGCAAGCGATGCAGGTCAACGTCGGCTGACGGTTGACCATGTCATCGCCGGTAGCGGGTATGAGATTGATGTTGGACGGCTGATGTTCATCTCTCAGGGTCTACGAAGTGCGATCCAAAGGCTTGGGCGGGCGCCACAACTGAACGCCAGCTTCGAAGCGTCAATACCGGGACTTCACTTTGTCGGTCCTGCGTCCGCGATGAGCTTCGGGCCGCTCTTTCGCTTCGTGATCGGTGCCGAATACGCTGCGCGAGTTGTTTCGCGCCGTCTGTCGCCGCAGCACCTAGATGTCGCGACCGGCGCCAAGCCCGCGCGCACGCAAGGCAGGCGTCTGACTTAAGCTGACAGGCCTTAGTCCGGATGGCTGACGGCGCTGACAAGCAGCGGGGAGTTCGACCTAGACACCGTGATCTCGACCGTCGAAGACCCTTCGTCATGCCGGTTCTTGCCCACGACCAGGAGGGTGAACTTGTCGGTGCCCGAAAACTCCGGTTTTGCGAAATAACGGAACCCGGGGCCGACCAGAACGATCTCGCCGCCCTTCGGCTTCTCCGTCACTTCAACCTTATAGATCTGCATGGTCGACCAGCGCAGCCCCTGGATGCAATCGCCCCCTGGCGCAATCGTCATCGACCATTCCATGGTGTCGCCAGCAAGCTTGTAGGGCTTGATGTCGCGCAGGCAATTGGGCGTCGCGTGGGCCACGGAGACGGACGCGAGAAGCGTCAGTATTGCTGCGGTGGATGCGCGGATGAATTGGCGTGACATAGTTGGTCCCTTCCCGTGTGCGAGCGAGAATGGGGGCGGATATTGAATCATCGGTAAGTACGACGAGCTGCCTGAATATTTTGGTAAACCTCTCGTTAGGGTGGGTCCGCCGGACGCGAGCAATTCCGCCATTCAAGCGCTAATTCGCCGTATTTTATCCGTAGGATCGTTAGGATCAGTCGAACCTCCCGTCGAGATTGCGGCGATTTGGGCGGCCGAAGAGGGCCACCGTCGCAATTGCTTACGGAATAATCAAGTCTTCCGCTCGGTCCTTCTCGGACGATCGACTGGGTCTTGTCCGCCTGTTGTCGACAGCCGTGCTATCTTTTGCTGCCGGCTACGCTACGCGTGCGGCGATCTCGCACAGGCGGCGCGAAAGATATCGACTGTATGTGCCTTACGTGAAGCCCACGCGCGCGAGCCAACCGCCGGCCCTTCTCATACGCTCTCCTACGAATTCGAAATGCACCGGCCGCGCCTCAAAGTTCCCGCGCCGGGTGATGGTCCAAGGCCGAGCCGCCTCACGGAACGAGCGCTCAACGGGGCATCCCAGAACGATCAATGCAGACGGATGCTTGTGCGCCAGCCATTCGCATCTTGGATGAGCGGATTCAGGGGGTGGTCGCCTCGTTCGCCAAGCTGCCAATGCTACTCGGTTGCATCGGCTGTGTGACCGTTTCCATTTGCGCGGAGATCGGCTAGGAGCTAGCGCCAAGGTCAAATTGGCAGATTTTCATGCAAGTATTTTCCTGGCTCGCCGCTACTGTCACATGCGTCTTGATTCAGATCGTCGCCGCCGGATTGAACCCGGCGGCAGCCGGCCCCAGCGCAGAGACCGCCAAGAAATGCGTCCGCTATTCCTACCTTCTCTATCCCTACCAGCGCCCCGGGTCGGTGCGGATGAGCGGCGATCGCAACAATTATTTCAGAGATTGCATGGCCAAGGACGGCAACGTTCCCGAGCCACCTCTCTCGAAAGAACTGGGCGCAACAACGGACAGTTGAGCCCACTTCCTCGCTAGAAGTCCCGCCCTGGTGCTCACCACGGATTATTGAAATGCGCCTCTAGGCAAGGGCGTTGAGCCCAGCGCTCCGGACACTTCGGAACATCGGTCAAGAAATCCCTCCAGCAGCCGCCGCAATCTTGCGCAAAACGAGACAGGCACAGGGCGAATGGCCAAGCGGCATAAAATTTGCGTCAAATACTCGGGATAGGCAGATAACGAAGAAGCGATTATGCGGAGCGTCGCGTGCTTGGCCTGGTGATCCTGTTCTCGACTGCCGCCGTCTCTTTTGGAGCGGGGTACGCGACGCGGGCGGCGCTGTCACGAGAGCGTCGCGCGGAATACCTCAAATACGAGCCCTACCTGCGACCGACCCGAACAAGCGAACCTCCGGCCTTTCTACTCCGTCCGTCCACGGATACGAGGGCTCGGTCTCCCCGCACCTCCAACCCTGCTGCCAGCTGAGCAACAGCGCCCCTCGAAGCCGGGGATCACGCGCGCCAAGGCTGCTCTCTGGAGCTCGCTCGCTGCCACGCGCTCGCCAGACTTGGCGACGTTCAACGGCGAGACAAATCGTCATGGACCAGAGATACATCGGTGAAGCCAGCTCATGATACAAAATTGTGCGCTCAGATGAACATTTGGAGTTGCAGATCACTCGCGCGCACTTAGCCTGACCTTGCTGGCGGGATCATAATGATTCGGAAGACGGGATCGACCTTCGGGTGGAGATACCTCGAACAGTCTTTCGTTCGTCAAACGATGCTCCCGCTTTGATCACCGAACCCAACGAGTTAGGAACCTTGGGCCCGACGCAACGTTAGAAACACAATCTTTGATAGAAAACCTTCGGCGCTCCAATGCATCTCCTTCTCAGAACTCTTGAATGGCTGTCCTTCGCTCTCGGAACGTTAGCGCTCCGCCTAACGTATAGAGCTGGAACGTATCAAACCAGCGGGGCCGCAAGCCCGAAGCACGCGAAGCTCGCCCGGGGTGAAATGCCGTCTCGCGAGGCGCGCACCGACCGCGCATCACCAGCAGCTCACTAACACGGCGTCACGAAAACAATTTGCCTATCCCTACTTGCTGCCGCTGTCGTCGACCTTGCCCCCGTTCGCAACGCATTTGTTGAAGAAAGCCTGCTGATCGCGGCCCGTTCCCTTTGCGCTACCTGCAGCAGGATTGCCAGGTTCTCGAGGAGGAAACTGCTTGGTCATCAGCGCGCTACACTTTCTGGCCACCTCGGCGGTGACGGCCCGCCCGGGATTTGCCGCCGATAACAAAAGGAGTGCGATGAGGCCCAGTGCAACGATTTCGGGTCGCAATCTGACAAGCATAGTCTCACCTTCTATAGCGCTTAGGACGGATATCCTAGTTTCTTTTGGGGCAATTGAAACGCCGAAATTATTGCGCGTGATCATCGAAGCCTTCAAATCGGCATGGGCTCGGTGAATCGAGCCCAATCGAGGCGGGCCGAGCCGAAACAAAGGTTCGATTTGCGCAGACGATCAGGACCATCAAGAGCATATGAGCAAGGCTATCAATCCCCCGGAGCTGCTTACGGATTCCGAGCAGATGGAGGTCGTGGTTGAGCATCACCTATGGCACCGTGGCAATAAGGCTGATATTCAAGGCTAGCCCTTGAAGAGACAAGACTTTCCGGCCTCTACTGAGGACTTTGGCAGGATGAGTTCGCGCGATTTGAGCACAAACGATGAGAACCGATCGGAGCCTGCCTCCGCAGAGGTTCAATTCGCCCTCGTGATCGCGCGCATGCTCGAGACAGTGCAGAACCATCCCGAGCACATGCGCCAGGTCGTCTATGATCTCGCCCGCTACAAGCTCGATGAGCAGTTCACCCACGCCGATGCCCAGGACATTCGGCGGTCAAAGCAGGCCTTGGAGACCGCGATCAACGGCGTCGAGGAATTCTCGCGTCAGCAAGTCAGCATCCCACCGCCGTCGATCCCGCAGCTGCCGGGTTCGGGCCTAGCAGCTGCTCGCCAACCGCCGGTTCGAGAGCTACCGCCGGCGACCGCGCGCACAGGCATTGAGGTCGACCGCGGCCCCCTTAGAATGCGCCACCCCCTTTGGTCGATCACGAGGCGAACCGCCGTGCTGCTGCTTCTCGCCGGCGCCGCCGTGCTCGCCGTGCAGCAGCGGGAGCGCCTGGCTTCGTTTTCAAGTTAT
The DNA here is from genome assembly GCF_030160715.1 of Bradyrhizobium iriomotense. Taxonomy (GTDB): domain Bacteria; phylum Pseudomonadota; class Alphaproteobacteria; order Rhizobiales; family Xanthobacteraceae; genus Bradyrhizobium; species Bradyrhizobium iriomotense. The sequence goes on along the minus strand of NZ_BSOW01000041.1, from coordinate 61,828 downwards.
TTCTCGCGCCAGGAAAGGCTAGTCGTCGCCGTGTCACCTGCACCGGTCCCGCTCGCGACCGCCCAACCTGCCCCAACTACGGCGCAGCGTTCCCCCCTTCGACCGACCGACTACGGCGTCTACGCCGCAATCGACGACCGTTCGCTCGCTGAACTCACACTGCTCCCCGGGAGGCCGCCGGATATCAGGGTCGCCGTCTCAGCGGCTTTCAAGGCACCTGAACAGGCCGGCCTGCCGAATGGCCATCCGAAGTTCATCGTATTCCGCCGCGATTCGCTGAACAATGGTTTGGAGCGGGCCGAGGTGCGCGTGGTCGCCAGGATAGCCCGCGAATTCTCGGCAGAGGCGACGGGCAAGAAGCTCGGCGACGCTGATGAGACCTGGGTAATACGCAACTTCTCCTACCCGTTCCGAGTTTCTCCGTTGCCCGACGGTCCGGAGATGTATGAGCTCCACAGCGAGGATCCGGCGCTGGAACTGCCCCCCGGCCGCTACGCACTGATCCTGAAAAATCAGGCCTACTATTTTAGGGTCGACGGCGACATCATCGATCCGAGGCAATGCATCGAGCGGGTGGTCGCCACGAATGGCACCTTTTATTCCGCATGCAGGAAACCATGACCCCTTCTCAAAGGTGCAACGAGGACCTAAGTCCTCTTGAAGCGCTAACTCCACCGGATGGAGGCTGTTATGAATAGCCTGAAGTCTCTGCTCATCGCGGCATTGGTTTCCACGCTCGTCGCTCCGACCTTTGCCCAAAACACCCAGCAAAGGAACACGACAGGCCGATCTCAGGGCTATACCACCGGTTCACGTACGCCGGTCGCCACTCAGCCCAGCAACAATCCTTTCCAGAACCCGATCGGGCAGGGAGTTCCGCCGGCGGCTTCGGCCAATCCAAATCTGAACAGCAACCGAACGAACGTCCCTCGCTAGGCTGCGGCGTTTCGGTTCGCGGAAGGGCGCGCTCGGCCAAGCGCATCCCCCGACTTGGCAATTTTCAAGAAACTCACTGCCGGTTGACATCCACCTCAAGCGAGGAAGCTCCATCGACATGCAGAGAGGTCCCGCTGATCTCGATCTTGAAATAATCCGAACTGCCAGTGGTATCTGCGAAATAGCGGAAAGACGGCCCCTCCACGATGAGACGTCCGGCTTTTGGCGGCTCGATGATCGAGACCTTGTCGATCATGAGCGTCGACCAGCGCAGGCCCTGGATACACTGCTCCCCTGATTTTATCTTGATCGACCAGCGAACGGTGTCGGACCTCAATTTGAATGACTGAGGATGCAGGATGCAGGTGCCTCCGGCAAGTGCCGCAGAACACGCCAAGGCCTGAACCAAACACGCAGCGATAATTGCTCGAAGCATTTTTCCCCGATTCGAAATAGCATCAAACGAAGGACTGTCTTTTACTCTGCCAGCAGCCTCAAAGCGAGAGCTGCGAGGGCGCCCCTAAGCATGCAGGAGGAAAGCATGAAGATCGATGGGGTCGACATGAGAGGTGATATCGATATGAGGCGCCTGATCGAAATTCACTCCGATGTGATTTGCTGTCAATGAGACACGGTCTTGTGCGTGATCGGTCGAGATCATCGGCTGAACCAGGCCAGCGATGGTGGTCCCGGTGAAGATGAAGGCGTCGCCAGTAACTGCTGCACCATGAATTGGCGTCGGGGCCGGCGTTGAGGCCTCCGCAAAGGAAAAACTGAACTGATCGACAGGCGGGTCGATGGCTAGAGTGCCTCCGCTTCCATCGTCCGACAGATTGAACGTCGAATGTGTGTAGTCTCCGACTAGCTTGATCTGCGCCGTATGGTTCTGCGCGTCCGTGACGGTAAGTACTCCGCCCGATGTATCGCCGAGATAGCTGACCGTCGTGCCAGATCCGAACGAGATGTCCTTGAAATCGAGAATATCCGAGCTGGACGGATCACCGTTGCCGGAGAGACCATAGACCTTTCCAGTGAACTGGGAGGCATGATCGAGCACCAGGGTGCCCGACGCACCGGCGAACGTGACGGCGCCTGACACCGCGCCGGTCAGTTCGAGCGTCGCGCCTGCCTCGATCGTCACCGCCTGGCTCATATTGCTCAGGTCAAGGACCGCCTTGCTGGCGATATCCAGCACGGTTGATGCGGTGTTAATCACGCCATCGCCGTTGAGGTCCTGCAGGAAGGAGGTCTCCAGGCCCTTCAACGTGCTGCTGGTCCCGGACACGTGGAGATAGGACGTTTCATTGCCGTTGTTGTCCGTGGTCCAGATCGAATATTGACCGCTGCCGAGCGACCAGACGACCTGGTAACCGGTCACAGTCTTCTCGGCCCCGAGCGGGGTGACATGGCCGGTCGGGTCGACCACCTGGGCGACGCCGGCAAACTTCAGCTCGGCGTTGTAGCCAGCGCCCGCGGTGCCGACATAGAAATTGCTGGCGATCTGGGCCAGGCCCGCCGAGCCGTTGGTCTCGATCAGCGTCGTGGCGGCTGGCGTCGCCGCGGCTGGTGCTGCTGTGGCTGATGGCGCGCCGATCACGCCGTCGCCATTGAGGTCCTGCTGGAAGGTCGTTTCCAGGCCCTTCAACGTGCTGCTAGTGCCGGACACATGGAGATAGGACGTCTCGTTGCCGCTGTTGTCCGTGGTCCAAATCGAATACTGACCGCCGCCGAGCGACCAGACGACCTGGTAGCCGGTCGCGGTCTTCTCGACCCCGAGGGGGGTAACGCGGCCTGTCGGGTCCACCACCTGGGCGACGCCGCCAAACTTCAGCTCGGCGCTGTAGCCAGTGCTCGCAGTGCCGACATAGAAATTGTTTCCGCTCTTGATCAGGCTTGCCGATCCGATCGACTCGATCACCGTTCCGACGACCGGATCGAGCACGGCCGACAAATTGCTGACGTTTCCGGCCGCATCCGTTGCGGTCGCCGTGAATGCATGCGAGCCATCGGCAAGCGATCCGGTGGTGACGCTCCACGTTCCATTCGATGCCGTCACCGCCGTCCCGAGAAGCGTCGTCCCCTCGTATAGCTTGATCGTGCTGCCGGCCTCCGCCGTCCCCGACACCACGACCTTGTTGGACGCGATGAGCCTGTCCGAGATGAGAACCGGCGCGTTGGGCGCGACCGTATCGACCGTGATGTTCGAGGCGCTGGACTCCGTGCTGACGTTGCCTGCCGCGTCCACCGCCTTGCTGGTGAAGGCATGGGTCCCGTCGGCCAACGTGCCGGTCGCAAACGACCAGTTGCCGTTGGCATCGACTGTGGCGGTGCCGACCGGGGTCGTACCGTCGAAAACCAGAACCTTGCTGCCCGCCTCCGCCGTCCCGCTCAGCGTCAGTTGATTGGCTTTCGTGATGCCATCGCCGACGACATTGCTATCTGGCGAGTAGGCCGCGATTAAGGGTGCGTTTGGTGCAGTTGCATCGATTGTGATCGTAACAGAAGTTGAAACGCTACTGACATCGCCGGCGCTGTCTTTCGCAATCGCTGTAAACGAATGGCTTCCGTCCGCCAGGGTTGACGTCGCCAAACTCCAAATCCCGTTAGCATCGGCCGTCGCGATCCCGATCTGCGCTGTCTGATCGAATACCTTGATTGTCACTCCGGCTTGGGCCGTTCCGGTCAGGGTCAGATGGTTTGCGTTCGTAAGTCCGCCGGCGGCCGACGAGGTTGCGCCAGCGAGAGAAATTGTCGGTGCCGCCAGCCCAGCCATGGTCATGGATGCGCCGGTGGCGGAGACGAACGTGTAGTCGGACGATGATAGCTGTGTCACCCCGGCTATACGGAAACTGTCGGTTCCACCCGCATAGTGAACGGTCCACTCGTCCCCGACATTTGTTAGGTATGCGCCGGCGTCGTAACCCTTAAGCACCAGCTTGTCGTGCTCTGCGGTCGCACTTGTGAAGACGTGAAAATCGGCTATCGTGTCGTGGCCACTCCCGATGCCATAGATGAACGTGTCATTGCCCGCACCGCCGGACAGCCAATCGTCGCCACCGCCACCGTTCAGAATGTCATTCCCGCTTGAGCCCACCATCCGGTTCGCCAGATCGTTGCCGACACCGGTAAGTCCTCCCGTCATCAGAGTCAGGTTTTCGACATTGGCAGGCAAAGTGTAGGATGACCAGGCTTGAACACTATCGATGCCGCCGCCCGGATTTTCGATGATCTTCTGGTTTGGATTGCCGATGACGTAAGTATCGTCGCCCGTCCACCCCACTAACGTGTCATCGGCGTTCACTGCCGTGATCTGATCATTTGCGGCAGTGCCGTAGACGATATGGCTGCTCGTCGAGCCGCTGATCCAGGATGTGATGGTGCCGCCCACCGGCAAAGCCGACGGCAGCTGGAAGTCGTCGCTGGTGAAGGCCGAAATCGTCGTATTGCGAAAAACCAGCGTGTCCTGGCTCGTCAGCGCGAGATACACGTCGTCTCCGACCTGCGTCATCGCCGCCTTGATGTCGCTATCGGACGTGAACGCGAAGCCGTTCAGTTGAACGATATCATGTCCCGCGGCCGATCCCGGCGTGAAGTCGGTGATGATGTCCGAACCATCGCCCGAGTTGATGACGAATGTGTCGGCGCCCGCGCCGCCGGTCAGAATGTCGTTGCCAAGTCCGCCGGTGATGATATTGGCCGCATCGTTGCCGATGATGATGTTCGCCTCGGAATTGCCGGTGCCGTTGATCGCGGCTGATCCGGTCAGCGTCAGGTTCTCGACATAGTCAGACAGTGTGTACGAGACGGAAGACATGACCGTATCGACGCCGCCGCCGTAGCCCTCGACGACCTTGGCGCCCGGATCCGCGACAATATAGGTATCGTCGCCGAGACCGCCGGTCATCGTATCGGCGCCGCCCGCGCCACCGAGCAGGTCGTTGCCTGACGTTCCGGTCAAGGTGTCCGCATCCGCAGTGCCCGCGATGGTCGTCGTTGCGGCCCCGCTGGTCAGCAGCGTGTAATTCGCGAGTGTGTACTCTGGCAGCTGATAGGCCTTGATGTAGTCGATGCTCATCTGCGCCGTTGCGCTCGGATCCGCATTGCCGGCCCAGCTTCCGCCCATCGCCAGATTGGCGATCATGTACATCGCGGTGTTCATGTCGGAGGGGGTTGCAACCTGTCCGACCTCCACACCGTCGACAAAATAGGTCAGCGTGTAGGGCGTCCACTCCACACCAAAGGTGTGATCGCCGGCTGTGAGGTCGGGGGTATTCGCCCAATAACCCTGATTTGACGTGCTCGATGAAACGAAACCGTAATGAGATTGGTCGGGGTCCTTGCCCAGCGCTTCAAGCGTATCGAGCTCCGTGCCCAGGCCGTGCGTATTGATCGGCAGCATCCAGAAGGCCGGCCAGGCGCCCTTGGTGTCGGGCAACGTGGCCTTCATCTCGAAGTAACCGTAGGTCTGAACGAAGCTGTTCTCGGTCGTGATCACGCCCGACGAGAATTGATGGTTGCCAATATAGGCAGCATCGCTCGATGGAATGGGCGCCGCTGTGATAACGAGATGACCGTCCTGTATGGAGAACGGATTGAGGCCCAGTGGGCTCGACGCCTTGGTTCCAGGCAGGCCGGTAAAGCTCGGGTCAACGTAGACCTCCTGCTCACCGGAAAGCGTGTAACTTGCCGTTCCGCTCCAGGCGTAGCTCGTTTTCCACGTCAGATGCGGATCCTGGCCGGCAGAGAGCGAGCTGAAGTCGTCGCCGAAGGTCTGAATCAATCCGGTCGGCGCTGTAACGATATTGACGTTGGCAGCCGTAAAGTTCTGAACCTGCACATTTTCGAGTGTTATCTTCTCGCCGTTGCCGAGCGACAGCACGACATCCGTACCGACCTGCTGCATGGCGGCCGTGACATCGGCGATTGTCTTAAAGTTCGTGCCATTGATCTGGAGGATGTCCCCGCCGGGCCCGGTTTGAAAATCGGTGACGATGTCGTTGCCGTTTCCGGTCCGGATGACAAATGTGTCACTGCCGGCTCCGCCGGTGAGGACATCATTGCCCTTGCCGCCATCGATCATGTTGTTGCCGGCGTTGCCGACGATGATGTTATCGAGATCGTTGCCGGTTGCAGGCGCGTTGTAGCTCCCCCCCAGCCTCAGATTCTCGACATTCGGCGCGTTGACGAGACTGTAGCCGTCGATCATACCATCGTAGATGGTGTCGATGCCCTGACCGGCGAGCTCGACCACCTTCGTTTCGTGATTGTACATGAAGTACGAGTCGTCGCCTGCGCCGCCGATCAGCGTAACGCCATCGCCCATCGCCTGCAGCGAGTCGTTGGTCGCGCCGCCAGTCAGCGTCCCCCCAGCACCAACAGTGGTCCACGCCGTATTCGGCGATGCGCTGACCGGCAGCGGATTGTCGAGGACAACGTTTGCCGCTGTGAGCGACGAGAGCGCAACATTCTGCAACGTGAGCGTCTCGCTCGACGAGAGCGTGACGATAACATCCGTGCCGGTCTGCTTTGCAGCGGACATGAAGCTTTCAAACGTTGCAAAACCGTAGTTTTGCACGCGCAACGTGTCGCCGCCGACGCCCGTCTGAAAGTCGCTGATGGTGTCGGAGCCATAACCCTTCGAAATCACGAAGAGGTCGCTGCCGGCGCCTCCCGTTAGGATATCGTTACCGGTACCGCCAAACAGGATATCGGCGCCGGAAGTTCCATTGATCGTTAAAGCATAGGTCATGATGGTCGCGTGCTCTTGTTGCACGACGACCATCGAAGACGGGCCTCAATGGCAACTTAGCCGTATGCGGACAATTTGAGGTATGGGGCAATCCTGTGTGGCTCGCTTAAGGAGGGCCTAAAATAGACCGCGCACGGAGCATCCCCTTTCACAGAAATCCCGTACTTTCCCGGGGTGCATGTATACTGCCCGGTGAAGTCAATCGTCGTTCCGGCCAAAGGAACTCGCAAGCGCTTGCGGCGCATCCGGTGAGGGAAAAGTAGTATCTTAATCTTCCGGCCGCGGCTTACCTCAGTTTAGTAAGCGCCGAGCTCAGCGGCCGTGGCGCAGTCAACGGGACTGCGGCGAACGGGGCAAAGGCGACCCGGGCAATGCGCGATGCGGTTGCGACCATGGCCTCCTGACGGTCAGAGGGCAACCGTGTCGGTTGGAGGAGGCGATCTGGCTCTCTGTTACCCTCGGCAAGCCCCCGCTTGTATCGCTGGGCCGTGAAAAATCCTTGAGCTAGCGGACTTTGTTTATGTTCGCAAATTCAGTTGCGTTTTGGCTATCTAACTCAAGATTGAAAAGCACCCTTGTATCGTGCGATGTCACGAAGCATCATATTTTGAGTTTCAGTTTCAGTAGCATTGCACTTTGAGGACACATCCGAATGGCGCCCTTCCGCGCAAAAAGTGATTCCAGACGATTAGTTCGTGGCCATGGGGCCGAATAACCCACCCAACACGAGAGCTACCGGCTCGCGCTCGCTGGCGTTCATGCCGCAGCTTCACAGCTTGCGCGCAATTTGCATATTGGCTGTAATCTACACGCATCATCTAACCGAAAAGTACTGGCTCTTCGGAATTTACTGGGGCAGGCTTGGCGTTCAATGCTTTTTCGTGCTTAGCGGCTTTCTCATCACGTCAATTCTGATACGGGAAAGCGAGACTGCTTCATCCTTCAGACCAATATACGTCAGCTTCATCTCACGCAGAGCATTTCGACTCTATCCGCTTCTGCTAGTCACCTTAACCGTCTGCGCAGTCTTGGGGATCAATGCGGTCCGTGATGGTTTTTTGTGGCACGTGACGTATCTCACCAATCTCTACGTCATCAAGGTCGACGCGTGGCCTGGTCCTGTCAGCCCCCTATGGAGCTTGGCCGTTGAAGAGCAGTTCTATTTGTTTTGGCCGTTCGTCATCTACTTTACGCCGCGCCGTCTGCTACCAGCACTGTTGATAGTTTTCATCGCGGCGGCACCGGCATTTCGCTTGATCTGGCGCGCGGAGGGGCTCGGCGACTTTGGAGCATGGGTCTTGCCTCCAGCGTACTTTGATTCGTTAGCAATGGGCGCATTGCTTGCACTCTACAAGAAGAGAACAGAAGTCCTTTGGTTGGCCGGCCTGGCAGGCACGTGCATTTGGTTGATCCTTGCTCTAATGCCGCCCGACAGCCAGACTTTCTTTGCGCAAGCAGCGCCCGAGGACACCGCCGCCGCCATGATATTTGCCTGGGTCATTGCACGCGCCTCTACCGGTTTTCATGGCATGGCCGGCAATATCCTCAACAATTCGGCCCTTCAGTATATTGGCGCGATTAGCTATGGAATTTATGTGCTTCATGGCTTCGTGCCGTATTATCTCGAAACACACGGCCTTACTGACTTTTTGCCTCACTGGCTGTCTAAGCTGACCTCAGTCGGCCTCACGATTATTCTTGCTTCAATCTCCTGGCATGTTCTGGAACGGCCGGTGACGCGTTTGGGCCAATCGGCTTTAGACCGCTGGAAACTACGCCTGCGAGTCGAACCTGGCGCAAGCCCTCACGGCCAGGTATAGGCAAGATAGAATTGCATTGACCAAGCATGCACGAACGGCGCCCGTCATCGGCATACCCAGTGACACGATAAACGACTCACCGGTACAATCGCCTCTCACCTCTATTCGCGACACGTCAAGCAGATCATCCTTTGGAGTCGCGATGCAATTGCTGGTGCTCAGTCCAATTGTATAGTCGCATTCCGCTGCGAGGCTTCTGAGCCGCTGACTGCCGTGGGAAACGACTATATCTGCCCGTTATCAATCAATATGATCGAAATCGCTCCCATTCGAGGGCACTCCTGACAATTGCATCGATGGTACCGAAGATTGGAGTCCATCCAAGCTCGGATCTCGCCAGGCTTGAGTCGGCCACAACCGCGGCAGGATCTCCGGCGCGCCGCGCCGTCGTGCGGATGTCGAGCTTCGATCCAGCTATCTGTTCGACGGTACGCAGCACATCCATGACCGAATAGCCACGACCATAACCGCAATTTGCCGTGAGACTTGAACCCCCGTTCCGAAGCCGCGCAAGAGCAAGCCGATGAGCAACCGCGAGATCCTTGACGTGGATGTAATCTCGAATGCAGGTCCCGTCATAGGTTGGATAGTCGGTACCGAATACCTCGACAAACTGTCTTTTGCCGAGAGCCGCCTCGCTTGCGACCTTGATCAGGTGACTGGCGCCTCGCGTCGCCTGCCCGATGCCTCTCTGCGGATCGGCTCCCGCTACGTTGAAATATCGCAAGATGGCATATCTGAGTGGATGCACTCTGCAAACGTCTTCCAGCATCCACTCCGAGATCAGCTTGGATCGACCGTAAGGCGACTGCGGCCGAACGGGATCACCTTCTCTAACGGGCAGCGACCCTTCGGACCCATAGACCGCCGCGGTCGAGGAAAATATGAAATGCGACACACCGCCTGCCACGGCAGCCTCGATCAAGCTCCGTGTCTTGCTGGTGTTGTTCAGATAGTAGTGAAGCGGGTCCCCGACCGACTCGGAAACGACGATCGAGCCAGCGAAGTGGATAATTGCATCGATGTTGTGCTCCGCAATGAGGCGGGACACGAGCATCACGTCACCGACGTCTCCAACAACCAGCCGGGCATTTGGAGGCACAGCGGCCTCGAAGCCGCTGGAGAGGTCGTCGAGCACAATAACCGCCTCGTCGGCGTCAACCAGGTCCAGAACCGTATGGCTGCCGATGTAGCCTGCCCCGCCGGTCACTAGAATTGGCATAACGTTGCTCTCCCTCGGCGCACCGCTCGAGCCCACAATGGACAAGCACTTGCATACCATGGCCCATCCGCTCCGTTAACGGTAGGGTTAGCGTTAATCAGCGACCTTATCGGCCCTTGACGTATTGCAACTTAGACGAGGCTTGAATTCTCGGGTTCGCCTCGCCTATCTTGGGGCCCATACTGGGCCAACCAACGGACCGGCGTCACTTGCGAGCGCGCGGACTACGGAACGCAAGGAGCTGGAGGTTTGAGCCCACCGACGCTAAACTTTCACAAGCCTGGTGTTCTGCTGCTAAACAATATGGCTAACATCAATTACAACGCAGCAGATTTAGAAGACACCTCTGGGCAAGCGCGTGCGGCCGACATTAGCGTCATCGTTGTTACCTACAACCACGAAGACTTCATCGCACAGGCAATCGAGAGTGTACTGGCGCAGTCGACAGATCGCCTTCTCGAGGTGATTATCAGCGAGGATAAGTCGACGGACCGGACGCGCGATATCGTGCAAGACTATGCAAGACGTGACAAACGCATTCGCCTAATGCTTTCAGAGCAAAACATTCGTTCAAATGAAGTTGTTGCCAGAGCGCTAAGGAGTGCGGCGGGGCGTTACGTTTGTATCTTGGACGGTGACGATTATTGGATGGCGAACAATAAGCTCGAGCAGCAAGCAAACTTTCTCGATGCCAACCCGCACTATTCCGCCGTTTTTCACAACGCCCTTATCGACGATACGTGTCCCGCCAGGCGCCGCTGGACAAGATCTGATTTACCGAAGGTGTTTACGTTGAACGAGATCTGGGAAGGCAACCCATTTGCAACCTGCACCGGCATGCTTCGCCGCGCGTGCCTCGAAGGGTTGGGCAGCTGGTACGACGCATTGTTCCCCATCACCGATTGGTCGCTCTACATCCTTTGCGCAGAGCACGGACCGATCGCTTTCGCAGACGAAATTGTCGGAGCTTATCGGCAGCATCCGAGTAGCGAATTTTCCGCTCTTCCGAGCCGTAAAAAAATGGATCGAATTTCAAGGTTCTATCACAGAATGGGAAAGACTGGGGGCACCTCACGACGGACTTTCGCTCAGGAAGGTTGCTCGCGGTATTTTTTCGAGTGGGCAACTGTGTACGCAGGAAACGGACAGTCGCGCTTGGCGTGGGACTGCCTTTGGCGAAGCGTGCGAGGAGGCGGTGTCGGACGTTCCGTATCGTTGGTCGACGTATGCCGGCTCGCCATTCGCCTTGCCAAAGGAGGACTACATTAGCGCTAGCTTGCTTGCTCCTGCGACCATCTTTCGATCGCGCGTCCTTCCGATAATAGACGGCGGTCCGCGGCCGACATGGTCGGTCATGATTCCAACATTCAATTGCGGGCGTTTCCTCGAACAAGCATTGCGAAGTGTTCTGGACCAGGACCCGGGCATCGCGCAGATGCAGATCGAGGTGATTGACGATGCCTCAACAATGGACGATCCGGCCGAGATGGTTAGGCGCATCGGAAAAGGGCGCGTAACGTTCTATCGCCAACGTACCAACGTCGGGCATATTCGAAATTTCGCCGCTTGCCTGAATAGAGCTAGAGGCGACCTGATACACCTTCTTCATGGGGACGATTTCGTGTCGCCAGGATTCTACGCAGCTCTTGAGCGAGGGTTTAACACCGATCAAAGCGTGGGAGCGGCTTTTTGCCGTCATGCTTTTGTCGATCCTGAAGGTCGTTTCAAGTCGTCTTCGGCGCTGGAACGAGTGGAGGCAGGCTGCCTCGAAGATGGACTGGCTCGTCTTGCCGAAGAGCAACGGATCGCCACGCCGTCCATAGCCGTGCGTCGTGCGGTATACGAGCAGCTTGGTGGCTTCGATGAACGGCTCACGTGCAGCGAAGACTGGGAAATGTGGGTCAGGATTGCCGCTCGGTACAACGTCTGGTACGAGCCGGAGGTGCTGGCGAGCTATCGGATGCATGATGACTCTAATACAGGGCGCCACAGAAGGTTGGCACAGGAGTTGGAGTATTCGCGCCAGGCCATCGCGATATTCCGTGATTACCTGCCGAAGCGATTACGCCATGCAGCACTTCGCGCTCGGAATGTTTATGCCGGCGTTGCTTTGACGACGGCAGAAGAATTGTTGTTACGAGGCGATGTTGAAGCGGTAGATGCCCATCTCAAGTGCGCACTGCGGCTGAGCTGCTCCCCAAGGATCGTGCTGCGCTTCTGTCGTCTCTTATCGAAGAGACTCGGCATGGGGACCAAGAAATGACAACCGCGCAAGCCAGGTATTCATCGCCCGTGCGAGTGGCCGTGGCAGGCTGCGGCGCAGTTTCTCGCCTGTACTATGCACCGGCTTTGCGACGACTCGAGGCAGCTGGTCGTCTCCATGTTGAGGGGGTCTTTGACCCAGATCCGAAAGCCGCCGCCATCTTTGCAAAAAATCTCTCTGGGCCCAGAACGGTATCGTCCTACGAAGACCTACTTTGTAAATCGACCCAACTGATCATTCTCGCCTCGCCGCCGGAATTTCACGCGCGGCAGGCGATAGACGCGTTGGAATCCGGCATCGCGGTGCATTGTGAGAAGCCGCTCGCGACGAATGTCAAGGACGGTGAACGCATGGTCGAAGCCGCAGCGAAATGCAACCGTTTACTGTCGGTTGGGCTGATGCGTCGTCGGTTCGCAGCTACCCGGTCGATACGGGAATTACTCAACTCGAAGGTCTTGGGCGACGTGACCTTCATCGATGTTTTTGAGGGAGGTCCCTTCGATTGGCCCGTCGCATCTCCAGACTATTTCACCCGGAGCCAGAGCGGCGGGGGAGTACTGCTGGACATCGGCACACATGTTCTTGACCTCCTCCGATGGTGGTTCGGCGAGCCGCTTTCCGCCGTCTACGAAGACGACTCCATGGGAGGCGTTGAGGCCAATTGCCGGATTACTTTAAGGTTCCGCGACTTCGAGGCGGATATCCGGCTCAGCCGCGATTGGGCACGCCCCAATCGTTATTTTGTTCGGGCGACCAACGGTTGGCTCACTTGGATCGCAAATGACGCCAGAAACTTTTCGTTCGGCCTTCATGGGGCTAATTCGGCTGCTGAAGTGCTTCTTCACCATCCAGTCAACCGGGGCGCTGAACCTACCCTCGGCTCCGTCTGCCCGGATTTTGAGTTCGCCTTCGATTCTCAGCTCGAGGCAACGATTGCTGCATTAACTGGGCACGCAGAAATTGTTTCCGGATCTGACGCCCTCACCACTTTGAAACTCATTGAAGGATGTTATGCAACACGGGCTCCAATGTCTGCCGGCTGGATGCTCTAGCCGCAAGCGCGCGAACTTGGATGCGGAATGATGCGACGGATCGCGGTTTTGGGTGCAAGCGGATTTATCGGCAATCGAACCGTTGAGATTTTTCAACGCGACGGTGACGTGGATGTATGCCCCGTCGTTCAGCGACCCTCGCGAGCTGCGCTTCCACGACGTTTTGATCTTCCGGTTCAGATCGCGAATGCTCTCGATACAAACTCTTTGACTGCTGCATTTGAAGGCTGTGACAATGTCATCATGGCAATAGCAGGAGACCCAAAGACAATCGTCCGCTCCATAGAGCCTGTCTACCGCGCGGCCATGAGATCCAACGTGCGACGGCTGATTTATCTCAGCTCTGCCTCTGTTCACGGGCAGTCGCCGGCAACTGGCGTAGACGAGACGACGCCGCTCTCCAAAAGGCAGCCACTCGCTTACAACAGCGCAAAGGTCGTCGCAGAGCAACAGCTCGGACGGCTCCGAGAGATCGGTCGAGTCGAAGTCGTGATATTGCGGCCCGGGATTGTCTTTGGCCCGCGGTCGCAATGGACTGGTGGCGTCGCAGACGAGATTCTGAACGGCACGGCATACCTTACGGAAGGCGGGTGGGGCGTGTGCAACTCGATCTACGTGGACAATCTCGTTCACGCGATCAAACTGGCGCTGGTTGCGCCAAACGTTGACGGTAAGGCGTTCCTTTTGGGAGACGCGGAGGCAGTCACGTGGCGAGACCTTTATCTTCCAATCTGCGAGGCGCTGGGTTACGATCTGGACGGTTTACCAACCCCAAAGATGGCTGACGCGGTGGATGAGCGTCCCTCCTTGGCGCAGAGAGTGGGGGCAATGAATTCATATCAAAGCCTGCGCTGGATCGTTCCGCGCCCGGCAAGAGCGGCTGTGAAGGCGGCCATTCGTGAGATGCGTTGGCCTCTCAATACGGAAAACCCAGCCTCTTACCCCGTTACGCTGGAGCGCGCATTGTTGCATACCTCGTCATACCGGCCACCATACGCGCGCGCCGAACGCGAATTGGGTTATTGCCCGCCTATAACCTTCGATGAGGGCTGCCGGCGATCGGTCGAATGGCTTGGTTTTGCTGGTTACCCGATTGACGGCAGGTCGAGGCACGCCTGAGCAGGTCGGAATGCATCGGTTGACAACTATATGTCGGCCTGATCTCGCTCGCAAAATCGAACGGATTCGAATCCGATGCACTCTTTGGTGGTTTCCAGTGCGGACATGCCGACCTAGTCTGAGCTACTAGCAAGGCTGGCGAGCCCAAACGCGTGGTCCGCAGTTATGGCTATTGAAATCTATGTCGCCCAAAGTCAGCTGCATTATTATCGTCTATAACGGAGAGAAATTCCTCGGCGAAGCAATCAAAAGCGTGCTGGCGCAAAGTTTCACCGATTGGGAGCTTCTCGTCGTCGACGACGGTTCAACAGATTCAAGTCGTGAAATCGCGCAGAGATTTGCGCAAACCTTCCCCGGTCTTGTTCGTTGGTTGCGCCATGCCGATGAGCAAAATCATGGAATGAGCGCGACGCGCAACCTGGGACTTTCGCACGCGCGTGGCGAATATGTCGCGTTTCTGGATGCCGACGACGTGTGGCTCCCTAACAAACTGGCTGCCCAGGTCGCGATCCTCGATGCACAGCCTTGTGTGGGCGCAACCTATGGAAGAGCGCTCATTTGGCATTCGTGGGAGGGCGGGAATACGAACGAACCGGACTTCTCTTACGAGCTTGGCGTGACGCCAGATCAGATTCATCATCCGCCGGCGCTGCTCCTTTCGCAATTGCTCAACATCTACCAGAGCCCGACTACAAGTGGCTCTCTTTTGAGACGAACCCTGGTGGAGGAGGCCGGCGGGTTTGAGCCCGCCTTCGGGGGCATGTTCGAAGACGCTGTGTTCTTTGCCAAGGCCCTTTTGATTGCCTCCTTTTTTGTGTCTGGGGAGGTATTGTTCAAGTATCGCCAGCATAGCTCAAGTGCGGGCGCCGTATCCGCCGCCGCAGATAGAGATGCGCGGGCACGCTTTCGCTTCCTAATCTGGCTCAAACGATACCTTGGGAACACAACCGCAGATCCAAGGGTATCCAAACTGGTTCAGTCACTCATTCGTAAGCAACTTTGGCTGCTGGCATCGGAGCACTTGAAAGCCGTCTTTCGTAAACCGAGAGCCATCTTACGCAGGTTGATACCTAGCTAATGCCGGTCATTTCCGTCATCACTCCCTTTCTCAACCTCGAGCGATATCTATCTGCGGCGATCGAAAGCGTGCGCGCGCAAACGTTCATCGATTGGGAGATGATACTCGTGGATGACGGGTCCTCCGACCAAAGTGTCGAGATCGCGGCCGCGGCCGCGGCAGAAGATCCGAGAATCCGTCTCGTTCGGTCGAATGGTCGTGGCGCGGCGGCAGCCCGCAACACCGGATTACGAATTGGATCTGGCAGGTTCATAACATTCCTTGATGGCGATGACCTGTTCGAACCGAAAAAGTTTGAAAAGGACCTCGAAGCGTTTAAGGCAAACCCTCAGGCAATGTTGACGTACGGACCGACCTTATGGTGGTTTCCCGACGACCCCTCTCAAAACTGGACGGAGCAGATGCCGAGCGAATCCGGCCGTTTGCACATGCCACCAAAACTGCTGGACAAGGTCATCCTTCGTCAACGCTCCCAAGTCCCTTGCATTTGCGCCATCATGGTCCGTCGCGAAGCTTTGCAGTCCGTCGGAGGATTCGATGAGTCGTTTCGACTCTACGAAGATCAAACTCTTTTGGTAAAACTGTTGCTCCGCTATCCAGCGTTCGTGGCAGACACTCCGACCAGCCGGTATCGACAGCATGCCGATTCCACCTCGGCCCGCGCGACAGCATCCGGTGATTATGACCGCATGAAGCCTCACTCCGCGCGCATTAATTTTCTTGAATGGGTTAACATCTACATCGTTGACTCAAACCTGATGACTCCCCGGCTGGATAGGTCGATACGTTTCGCGTTTGCACGCAGCCTGGCACCGCGTTTGCCGGCAACCCTGCAGGACAGAATTGAGCTGGCGGCCGAGTGCGGCCGCCAGCTGGCTCAAAGGCTAAGACCAAGACGCATCCTGGCAAGAGCTCTTAGGCTAATCCGTTCTCGTTAAGTGGGACTAGCCGCCCAGTACTGCTTGCCATTCGGCACCTCAAATGGACGCACATCCGGTCGTCTTCAGCTGTCCGGAACTTAGTACCCATTCGAACTTCCTACGTTAATATTACCGATGCTCTGCGCGGCAGTCACCCTCTCGGCCGGATCTGCAATGTAGTAAAGTGATAGCGACATCTAACCAATAATTGCGCTATCCGTCGTGAGATTCTCCGCTTGAAGCTCGCGGCAGATTATCGCGCCTTCCGCAACGAATCCGACGGATAGGATAGCTCGCATAATGATCGCGGTCATCATAACAACTTATAATCAAGCTCGCTTTCTTGAAGAGTCCATCCAGAGCTGTCTTCACCAAAGCCGGCCTCCAGATGAAATCATTGTGGTTGATGATGGATCGGTTGACGACCCTGCTTCAGTCGTGGAACGACATCCAAAAGTACGACTCATCACGCAAGGTAATCGCGGTTTGTCAGCCGCTCGCAACGCCGGCCTCGCCGCTACCGCATCGGACTACGTCACTTTCTTGGACGCCGACGATCGTTTGCTGCCAGAAGCCATCGAAATGGGCGAGCGGATGCTGGAGAGGCATCCGGAGGCAGTTCTGGCCTATGGTGCCTACCGCTACATCAATCTGGCTGGCAAGACCATCTCCGGCAGAAACTACGTCGCGAGGCTCGATGATCCCTATCTTCAGTTTCTCAGGATAGGCAATTTTATTGGCATGCACGCAACCGTTATCTATCGACGCGATAGACTCGCGGCCGCTACTGGATTTAACGAGGCTATGCGGGCTTGCGAAGATTATGAGCTGTTTGTGCGCTTGGCCAAGACAAGCCAACTCGTTTCGCACGATGAGGTTATCGCTGAGTATCGAATGCACGATGCCAACATGTCCAGGAACCGGCCAATGATGCTTGCAGCCGCACTAAGTGTCTTGGATCGTCAACTCACAGGCGACATTTCGAGGGACGTCCGGCTTGCTGTGCGCGACGGAACTCGATTCTGGAGGGACTACTATGCACGCGTATTGAGTGAGGACGCTTTCCAGCTTTTCCGAACTGAGCCTGCTAAATCTGTCCGAATGTCGCTGCGGGCACTGGCGATGTCTCCCGCGGCCACGCTTGAGATGATAACATCGAAGGTCAGATCCAAAGTTAGAGATCATCTACGATCATAATGGACCGCGAAGGGGAAGAGCGTCGTGACTCCAACGAGCAGGAGCGGGCTAGTCGATAACACGCAATTCGGCCGAATGAGACAGCCGTACAATCCCATGCTCCCTTAAGTAGGGCCAATACGCATCGTTGACAGTCGCTGCAACGACCTCGAAGCTCAGACTGGCTTCATCGGAGAGTCTTGCCTGGTCCTCTCCCCAAGTATAGAGCGAATAACCTGCAACATAGGTCCCTGGCAACAGGCCCAGCGAACGTACGTTGAACACGACTTCGACCTGTTGCCTGATGTCGAACTGGTCGACACCTTCCGCGAGGCTTTCGAAGGACGAGATCAGTGCTCCCTCCTGATCGAAAACGCTGACCTGCGCGACGGCCCGCTTGAATGGCTCCTTGGCACCCAGCCGAAGCACGAAATCGTAGTCTCCGCCGAATTTGAGATGTCCGCACGGCGTCCCGGACGATGGTTCAAGAATACGGAGCTCTCCCCAGAGCTCCTCCGTCCCGGTCCGTTCACCGTGAACCGATCGTGGGGTCGAGTCCAGCAGATAGGTGTCGATAACTGAAGAGGATGCGCCGATCTGCTTCAGACGCCCGTCTGCGAGACACACGGCCATGTCACAGAGCTGGCGGACCATGGCCATGTTGTGGCTCACGAACAGTACGGTTCGGCCTTCTCCTGCGGCATCCTTCATCTTGGCGAGCGATTTGCGCTGGAAATCGGCGTCCCCAACCGCCAGGACTTCATCCACCAACAGGATATCGGGGTCGAGATGTGCGGCGATCGCGAAGGCCAGGCGGACATACATGCCGGAGGAATAGCGCTTGACGGGCGTCTCCAGGACGGCGCCGATGTCAGCGAACTGGATGATACGATCCAGCTTCGATGTAATCTCGGACTTGCTCATTCCGAGAATCGCACCGTTCAAATAGATGTTCTCGATCCCATCCAGCTCGGGATGGAAGCCAGCGCCTATCTCAAGCAGACTCCCAACGCGTCCCTTGAGTCTCGCCTCCCCCTCCTCCGGCTCGGTAATCGACGTCAGCACCTTGAGAAGGGTAGTTTTGCCCGAACCATTGCGGCCGATAATTCCGCAAACACTTCCGGCCGGAACCGAAAATGTGATGTCCTTCAGCGCGTAGAACTCACTGTTCGATTGTCCCTGCCGCTGATCGCGTCGGCGAGCAAGAAACAGCGAGATTTCCTCGCGCATGGAGCTCATGCCGATGGCCCCGCGCCGATACTTCTTAGAGAGGCCGCGCGCCTCGATGGCTACCTTGTCTTGCATCTCAGATCGTATCCATGACCGTGCGCTCGACGCGCTGATAGAGGAGCACACCGCATGCCAGAGCGATGGACGTCGTAAGAAGCGACGCAACGAGTTGGCCCGGCGTGAGCATGGACTCGCCGAGCAGGCACCAGCGGCTCTCTTCGACGATTGCGGCTAAGGGATTGGCAAGGCTTGCCGCCACTCTGTACTGCTCTGGAATGGCGGTGAAGGGATAGAGAACCGGCGTAATGAACATCGAGACCTGGACCAGGAACGGCGTCATGAACCTCAAATCGCGGTACTTTGCTGTTGACGCTCCAAGAATGAGTCCGACCGCCAGCGAGAAGGCCGCAAGATGCAGCACTACCAATGCAAACGCGACAATACGCCATGAGAGCCCATCCGTCCTTCCCATCCATTGAAACGCAACAACGAACACAACGACAACGGAGAACTGAATCAAAAGCGTTACTGCAGTCGAAATCAGCGACGACAAGGGGACAATGATGCGGGGAAAGTAAACCTTGCTGAAGAGGTCCTCGTTCTCGATGAAGACTTGGCTGGTGGCGAATATAACCTGCGAGAAATAGGACCACACAATCAGCCCCGAAAGATAGAATAACGGCGCTGGTTGATTCGCGGTCGATACCCCGGCCACGCCGCTGATGGTGACGGTGAAGACTACCGCCCAGACGAGCGGCTGGAGAGCCAGCCATCCGGGGCCAAGCAAGGTCTGCTTGTGACGCACCACAACGTCCCGCTGGGCAAATAGCAGCAGAAGCTCGCGGCGCTCCCAGGCGGGTCGCAAGTCGAGGTCGAACCAGCCGCTTCGACGCCTGATGATAGTGATCCGCTTTGCGGTCATAGCGAAGGATCCTCAATTCTCTTCTGAAATTCGTCGCCCGTCCAATCTCCCACGTAGATCCGCGGTAGTTTGAGCGGTTCGACGTTACGCCCGACAGCGCGAGCGTCCACCGTGCAGGCGAAATCGAAGCGGGCCGCTCGAACCGCTTGTACAGTCGCATCACTATGATCGCCGAATGGGTAGGCAAAGGTACGCACTGTCGTGCCCGTGAGTTCCTCGCAGGCACGCCGGCTTTCCACTATCTCCTTGAACTGAATCTCCGCATCATGCGCGGGCAAGGTCGGATGTGTCAGCGTGTGAGCCCCGATTGTGATCAGGTCGTCGGAAATAATCCGGACCTCCTGCGCCGTCATGACACGATACATGGTCCGGGCTGCAAGATCGCATGACGACCACTTGCCGATCTCCGCCAGAAGATTCGTTTGATCCTCATGCGGCCGGACCCGCAATTGGGTCCAAACCTCCCGAAAAACCCGTTCACGCGCCTCGCGCTCCGAGAACGGCGGCACCGCCCAGCGGCACTCGTGGCCCGCGATGTTCAGTGTGAGGTTCTCCGGCAAGTGGGCGGTTTCGAGGAAGACCCGTGCGACGGCGTCCCACCAGAACTCCCTGTCCGTGCCGATGATCCCGGTCGTCACGAACAGCGTCATTGGGCAATCGAGCCGCTGCAATACCGGTCGCGCGTTCGAATAAACATCATGATAGCCATCGTCGAAGGTGATTGCCGCAAGCGGCTTGTCCGATCGGGCGCGGCTCCGTTCCAGGTCGAGCAATTCGTGAAGATGGACAACACGTCGAAGCTTCTTGAGACACGCCATCTGCTCTTCAAACCGCACCGGATGCACCGCAAGCCCCCAAGGGTCGACGGGGATATCCGCAACACGGTGATACATCAGTATGATCGGATCGGCGCCAAAAATCCGCCGCCCTATCGATCGCTTCAGGCTTCGCAGTGGCTTCACCGTCATTCTAGCCGCCTTCTTGCTGCAGCAGCCACGATCACTGGAAACGACCTGTCGAGCACGTCTAGCTTGGCGTATGGTACTTCCGAGGCCGCCAATCCCTGGAGAAAGCAGACCGCCGCGAAAACATTCCCGAACGTCTCGACCTCAATATCCTTTTCCTCGAACACGGATGCCAGCAATTGCCGCAATGCGATCTCCGTCAACGACCAGAACCAGGTAAATCCCCATGGGCCCCGATCGATCGGAGATATTCCCGGCACGGTCACAAGAAGCGTCCCGCCCGGCTTGAGCGCCCTCGCAAGCTCCGCCAATGCCGCCGGCATGTCGAAGATCAAATGCAGGGTTTGCGTGAGGACGATGCAATCGAACGCACGCTCGGGCAAAGTCCCTGGGATCGAGATGTCACCAATAATGGTGACGACGGGGTTGGCGGCGTAGACATGGAGAACATCGCTTTTCTCAACCCGGTTGCCTCCGAACTGGAGCGTGTACTCGTTGTCGCCGATTTCAAGGACTCTGCCGCGAATCCTGGAGGCATGACGGGTTAGAAAGCCCTCGATGAAATAGCGATCGATCGGACCTCCCCTATCGAAGCCGAAATCGGAGCTGACGGGCGCGGTTTCACCAAAATCACCGAAATCGATCGTGCCTGGCCGAGGCTTCCAGAAGCGGCGCGACAGCCGTCGGCCTATTGGCGCAGGCGCCTTCGCTATCAGACGCCGCAATTGTCGACGGCCAAATCTTGCGATGCGACGAAGCGGGGACAGGGCGGTCATAGTCGAGCATCCAATATCGATCTTCCAGACCCGGTCATACCCGATTAACGACGGAGTGAAACAGGAACGTCATGACAATGGACCGGGCTCAATGGACTCAGCAGCGACCAGACAATGCCGAGAGCCGACCCCTTGTAGCGGACATTGAGTTCGCGAAGCACCGGCTCATAAGCTAGGTCCTTGGCGTGTAGGTAGCCATGCCGACAGCCGCGGCGAGAGCCGGTCGGGGCTTGGAGGGGGACACTTGCGATCATCTAGCCCTCTCCGTGTGATGCTGCCGAACTCCGGTTACCGAAGCCTGGGATGCCCGCTCCGAAGGACGGAACACCTCGTCTGCGGCAGTTCCATGCAACAGAACAGACGAAAACTTCTCCTCTCCGAGAATCCGATCTTCATCTGCTAGCCGCTTCTGTTTCATGCGCGTCAGCGTGTCGACGGGATCGTCTTTACCCGCCTCCGGATCCATGGCCAAGAAGGCTTGAGGCGAGCCAGCAGGTCGACCAAGCCCCAACCGCTTACTGATCCCCCCTCGCAATACCTCCATCACAGTGATCATCGCCACTGCCGGATCGTTCAGAAGCAACTTCGTGTAGGTCGCTGCTGCGGGAAGCAATCGCCTTTCACGCAACAAAACCTGAAATGCGTACCTGTAGCTGCCCCCCAATGCCCAGCGCTGCACGCGTGGAGCGATCGAAGGATTGCTTTTCACGTGTCTTGCAATGGTCTCGATCATGGCTTTAGCCATGCGCGATCCATCACTCGACATATTTCCTTGATACATGCGGTAGCCAACGAGAAACGATCTTACAGTTTCGATTCGATAGCGCGCTGCGAGCCGGAGCTCGAAATCGAGATCCTCACACCCACCGATGCCCTTGTCAGCATATGAAGGGTCGAATCCATCAACTGCCATCGCGGCATCGCGATGGACCAACAGACTGCTTCCGTTTCCTATGAACTTGAGCACGAGATCTCGCGCCAGGACATAGCCACGACAGTCGGCTAAGATCGGACCCGTGCCGACTACTTGGTCCTCCTCGTTTATGGTGCGGCGAAAGGAATAAACGCCACCCCAGCTCGGATCAGAACGATGAGTATCCAGTGCCTCGACCTGCCGGGCTATCTTCGTGGGGTGCCAGAGGTCGTCGGCGTCCAAGAATGCTACATAGGGTCCCCGCGCGTTTTCTATCCCAAGATTTCGCGCGCGAGCCACGCCGCGATTAGGCGTGCTGATCAACTCCAAGCGCTTGTCGGTGGCCGCAATTGCCTCCACGACGGATCGGGTGTTGTCTGTCGAACCATCGTCAACGACAATGATTTTCAGCTTCTCATATGTCTGAGCCTGCGCCGACGCGAGGGTGCGTGCGATAAAGCGCTCCGCGTTGTAGGCGGGTATTACGATGGATACGAGGTTCATCAGGATCCGCCCTGTTTACGGCATTTCGAGCGACACGCTCAGCTAACACGTTCAGCGCAAACCAGCCGTGTTCACGCAAGGGCGGCGCGCTCTCGCCATCTCAGCGCTGTTTCGATGATGAAATCAATCTGCGAACATTGCGGCTTCCAGCCGAGCTCCCGCTCAGCCTTGGCGTAGGACGCGACAAGCACTGGCGGATCCCCCTCACGTCGCGGACCAAGCCGAACGACAGGATCTCTTCCCGCGGCACGCTTTACCGCTCCAATCAATTCGAACACGCTGGTCCCAACCCCAGTACCGAGATTGAAGACGTGCGTGCCCGCGCGATCGAGAAGCATCTCGCCCGCGAGCAGGTGGGCCCGCGCGAGGTCGTTAACATGAACATAGTCCCTGATCGCGCTCCCGTCAGGCGTCGCGAAATCTGTTCCGAAAAGCGTGAAAGGCCGATCCGGGTCCAAAGCAGCCTCGATCACAAGAGGAATGGCATGCGTTTCCGGCTCGTGGCGTTCGCCGATTTCGCCGTCCGGGTCGCATCCTGCGGCATTGAAGTACCGCAATGAGACGGACGCAATACCATAGGCCTTGCCGTAATCCTCCAACATGCGTTCGACAATCATCTTGGACCAGCCGTAAGGATTGATCGGCCTCTGCGGGTGCGCCTCATCGATTGTCGGATGGTCCGGAATTCCATAACCCGCGCACGTGCTGGAAAACAGAAGACGAAGGCACCCCATCGCGCGCATCGCCTCAAGCAGAGCCAGCGTGCCGGCCGTATTGTTTGCGTAGTACCGTGCAGGATCAGCCACGGATTCGCCCACGTAGGCTAAAGCAGCAAAATGCGCGACCAGGTCCGGCTTGTACATCTCAAGCGCGCCGCGTACCCGCGCCTCATCCCGAATGTCGCATTCGATCAGCGGCCCCCAGCGCACGGCATCTCGCCATCCACGTGAGAGATTGTCGAGAACGATGACCCTCCATCCGGCATTGGCAAACGCCTTGCAGCAATGCGACCCGACATAACCGGCACCACCCGTAACGAGAACGGTTCTTGTCATGCGGCCCCATCGCATTGCTTGCGCAGCAGATTGTCGAAATACACGATCGTCTTGCTAAGACCTTCGCGTGGCTGAACAGATGGCGACCAGCCAAGCGTATCGCGCGCCCGGCCGATGCCGGGCTGTCGCTGTCTTGGATCGTCCATTGGAAGCGGTTTGAACTCGATCGAGGACTTCGACCCAATCGGCTCGATGATGGTCTCGGCCAGTTCCATTATTGTGAACTCGACCGGATTTCCGACATAGCAGAAGGAGCGGGTCTGCTTGCCATCGCCAAAGATCGAAATTGGCCGGCCCGTAAGAGCCTGTACGATGAAATTCGAAACGACCCGGCCGTCGTGGGCTTGCATTCGCGGACCGTAAGTGTTGAAGATACGCGCGACCTTGATCGAGAGATTGTGTTGCCGCCGATAATCGAGGAACAGCGTCTCGGCACAACGCTTACCCTCGTCGTAGCAGGAACGCGGACCAATGGGATTCACCCTGCCCCAATAGCTCTCCTCCAGCGAATGCACCTCAGGATGTCCGTAAACCTCCGAGGTTGAGGCCTGCAGAATTTTCGCCTTAACTCTCTTTGCTAGCCCCAGCATGTTGATTGACCCGTGCACGCTGTTTTCGTCGTCTGTCCCGGATCGTATTGATAGTGGATGGGGCTGGCCGGGCACGCCAGATTGCATATCTTCAACCTCGACATACAGCGGGAAGGTTATGTCGTGCCGCATAAGTTCAAAGCGAGGGCACTTCAGCAGCCCAAGTAACTTCTCGCACAAATGGGAACCCAAAAATCCCGCGCCACCGGTAACTAAAATTCTCTTTTTCTGAAGCGCCAATGGCGTAACCCTCTGAAACTACGCGTAATTTACCTTGTAGACCTTCAAGTCTCGCAATCCAATGAGCTTACGGATAAAATTCTAGGCAATTTAGCCGACCAATACAGTTTAATCGAGATTCAGCATTAAGATTAGTTGTGCGTTCTCATCATCGCTTTTCCAGTCAATTGATTTCGGTAGTTGTGCCGGCTTTTAACGCCGCAAGCACTATTCGTGAGACGGTTAGCAGCGCGTTGAATCAGACTTACCGCAATCTCGAAGTCATTATCGTCGATGATGGCTCCACCGACCAGACTAAGGGAGTTGCCGCGCTCCTCGTCCAGGGTGATCCGAGAGTTCGCTACGTTTACAAGGACAATGGTGGAGTGGCGTCGGCTCGCAACCGCGGAATTGCCGAAGCACAGGGTGAGTTCGTCGCCACACTTGATGCAGATGATCTCTGGTATCCGACGAAGCTCGAACGGCAGCTTGAGCGCTTCGAACAGAGCAGACCAGAAACTGCGCTGGTGTATGCGTGGTGTTGCTGGATTGATGACCACGGCACCATCACCGGCTCAGCCCCGCCGATGCGGCTGGAAGGAAGCATCTTTGCGCAGATGTGTCTGGGCAACGTTGTCATCAGTGGCAGCAACGCGCTCATCAGACGGGAAGCACTGATTGCCGCAGGAAGTTTCGACGAGTCGCTCCGTTCTCGTGGCGGACAAGGCTGCGAAGACTGGAAACTCTATCTGCAGATTGCAGAGCGATACGCAATAGCGATGGTGCCCGAATATCTGGTCGGATATCGTATCTCGCCCGGCTCCATGTCAGACGACTTCAAACAAATGATGCAATCGAGGCGGCTGGTAGAAGCCGAATTCGTCGCTGCACACCCGGCGCTGGCCCTTCAGTTTGCGCGCGGCCGGACGATACTCGCACGATCGCTCGCACTGCGTGCGATCGATCGCGGCCAAATTCGGGATGCGATCGAATTGCTAACCAGTCAATCACGGGGGCGGCTGACGACGGGCATTGCCACCCTGGCGTGGCTACTCGGAGGCTTGACTCGGCGCTCGCTAAGATGGATGCGACGGGACAATTCGTCCGCGAACAACAGGTTTCTGCCCATGCGCAGAAGCTGCCACGTTGCCGACTAACTGGTTAGCAGCACTTTGAATATGGCTTGCGCCGGCCTCGGCCCGGCGTGCGCTCCCGATCGTCCGGATGCGCCGGTCGCAGCCCGGTGGGCGCCGTTACGGCCTTTCTGGCGCAAGCTCATCGGTTGGATAGAAGCGAGCCTGACGGGCCTCGGCCAAGAATCTCCCCGTCGCGGACTTTGCCACTGCTGTCCATCGGTACACATCGGGCCGGCAAGGGCCGAATGTTCGAATGCTCCCCGCAGGCACAATTCCATTCGCAGGCATCGGCACTTCCTCGCCGCCCATTTCCCTCACCCCTTGCGTCAATGTCAGTAACAATAGCTTCGCGTCGGCGGGAACATTGCGAATTCGAATCTCAGGGTTCGGAAAAAGGGTGACGCACCCCTTTGTGCCTTGCCAAGAGAAATCAATGATCATCACCGGATCAGCTGCGGAAGACCCCGACATCGAAATCCATGCGATGAGTAAGCCCCAACAAAACTTGGACGACATAGCCCCCCCTGACAAAGTTCAACGAGATAAATGGAAGCTTGGCATCGCCGCACACCGAAGGCTTGTTCGTTCAAGAACGATAGAGGAAATTCCTCTCCAAGGACCTCGACCCAAGTTGAAAGGGACCGATCGACCCGCCTTTCATCCAACAATAAAGCCTCTCCACTGGACAGCGCAAACTCCAGAATGGACTAGTCTTCGGGTCGGAGATCGGTCTTCATCTATTTTGGGACGAGCTTGCGAACCATGCGTTTCCAAAGCGGCTTGGGCGGACGCCAAGCACCGACACAATGATGTATCGCAAAAGTTTCTTCCGTGGAGAAGGGGCCTGCTCGATGGGTAAGAACTACGGGTGGATAGAGATGAAAATCGTCCCTCAAATGTTGCTCTTCCACCCGATACTGAAAGCCAAAGCCATCAGCTGCTACTTGGGCCAAAATTCTGCTTACGATCGTGCGGTCCTGCGTACCGTCTGGCTTGATAAAGGAACGAGTATCGTAACGTTCGATGCAAGCTTTGACCCAAGGGTGGTTTTGTTCAGCGCCCAGAATAGCGCCCTCAACTGCGATTTCCTTGATCTCGGGCCAGTGCTCGATTGACGAGAACGCACGATGCTTGAGGAAGCGATCAAAGGGCTTGAAGACCTCAACGTCAGAGTCCAGATAGACTCCTCCCTCTAACGCGAGCGCCTTTAGTCGGATGTAGTCCGATGCAAACGCCCAAGCTCGAGCCGAGAGCGCCTCACGCACAAATTTCGCATCAAAGGACGACACTCTTTCCATGTTCCACCGGACAATCTCATAGTCTGGCATGTGGCGCCGCCAACTCTCGATACAACGTCTGTTGAGTTCTGGGAGCTCGTCATCGCTGAGCCAAATATAGTGGATGCGACGAGGAATGCGTTCGGAAGATGGCATCGATAATCAGACCTAGGTTTGCGTATCCGCAACTGCTAAGAGGCGCTCGTCGCGTGGACAGTCATGCTCTTTGATAGTCGTCTTCAATCCGGATGATATCGTCCTCGCCGAGATAGCTGCCGGTCTGGACCTCGATCAGCTCCAGCATGATTTTACCGGGGTTCTCCAGCCGGTGCACTGCGCCCATCGGGATGTAGACCGACTCGTTCTCGTGCACGGTTTTCACGGCCTCGTTCACGGTCACCTGGGCCGCGCCGCGGACCACGATCCAGTGCTCGGCGCGATGGTGATGCTTCTGCAGCGACAGCCGCCCGCCCGGCTTCACCACGATGCGCTTGACCTGGTGGCGCGCGCCATTGTCGACCGACTGATAGCTGCCCCACGGGCGATGCACCTTGAGGTGCTCCTCGGTGACCTTCGGGGCCACCGTCTTCAGCTTGGTCACGATGCGCTTCAGGCCGTTGGCGTCCTTCTGGCGTGACACCAGCACGGCGTCGGCGGTCGCCACCACGACGAGATCGTCGACGCCTTCGAGCGCGACCAGCGCCTGGTCGGTCGTGACTTTGCAATTGCGCGAGTCCTCGAACACGGCGGTGCCGTGCGCGGCATTGCCTTGCGCGTCCTTCTCCGAGAGCTCCCATACCGCAAGCCAGGAGCCGACATCGGACCAGCCGCAGGACACCGGGACGACCGCGGCGCGCGCGGTCTTTTCCATCACCGCATAGTCGATCGAGATCGCCTTGGCGGACGCGAACGCCTTCGGCTCCAGCGTGACGAAGCCGAGATCGTGGCCGGCGCTCGCGACGGCCTCGGAGACCGCCTGCACGCTTGCCGGATCGACCTTGCGATATTCGTCGAGCAATACGGCGGCCGGGAACATGAAGTTGCCGCTGTTCCAGAGATAGCCGGAGTTGACGTAGTCGGCCGCCTTCATCGCGTCCGGCTTCTCGACGAATTTCGTGACCGCGCGCACCTCGCCCGCGACCGCGTCACCGGGGTTGATGTAGCCATATTCGGTCGCCGGCCGTTCCGGCTTGACGCCGAAGGTGACGATGCGCCCCTCGCCCGCGGCTACCAGCCCCTGCCGGCAGGCCGCGACGAACGCGGCCTTGTCGCGCACGACGTGATCGGCGGCGAGCGCCAGCACGATCGCCGCGTTGTCGCGGCCCTGCGCGAAGGCAGCGCCGGCCGCAATCGCGGGGCCTGAGTCACGCCGCATCGGCTCCAACAGCACATCGGCCTCGATGCCGATCTCGGCGAGCTGCTCCAGCACCATGAAACGATAGGCTTGATTGGTGATGACGATCGGACGATCGAACAGCGCGCCATCGGAGACGCGCAACAGCGTGTCCTGGAAGGTCGAGCGCGCGCCGAACAGCGGCAAGAACTGCTTGGGGCGCACCTCGCGCGAAGCGGGCCACAACCGCGTGCCGGCACCGCCGCACATGATCAGGGGGATAATGCGCTGTCCATTGGAGTAGGCGAGATCACCCGAACACAAATCAGTCACAAACGGTCCCCTGTCATCTGACGCTCACAAGATCTGCTAGCAAGTACTATTCCAAATGTGCAAATCACATAAGTCTGTCATGCCGTTAACGGTTAAGGTACAGAACAATGGACAGTACACATGGATTAGGGCATGTCATCGGCAAACGGATCCGGTAAAAATTTGGGCGTGGGCCAGGTGCTATCTTGAATATTTTGGTTCACGACTATGCTGGCCACCCGTTTCAGGTTGATCTGAGCCGCGAGCTCGCTGCGCGAGGACATCAGGTCACCCATGCCTATTTCCAGGGCGATCCTGGCCCCAAGGGCCGCCTTGAGCGCTCCTCCTCCGATCCGGTCAACCTGTCCTTCAAAGGAGTGCCCCTCTCACGCCCCTATGATAAAGCGTCATTCGTACGACGCCGGTTCGACGATGTCGCCTACGGAAAAGCGGTCGCAGAGCTGATTCCCGCATTAAAACCGGATCTCGTTATCTCGGGGAACACGCCGACGGAAGCTCAGTCCACAATCGTCAAGACGTCCCGCAAAAGCGGTGCGGCCTTTGTGTTCTGGGTTCAGGATTTTTACAGCATCGCTGTCTCGAAGCTGCTGCGAAAGAAGATGGGTACCGTAGGTGCTGCGATTGGCGCCTATTACACATTTCTCGAGCGCGGTCAGTTTGCAAATTCCGACGCGATCGTCGTAATCACCGATTCTTTTGCTGACGTCGCGAAAAAGTGGGTCAAGGACAAGGCCAAGATCTTCACGATCGAGAACTGGGGCGCGCTGAACGAGATCTCGCCTCTGCCGAAGGACAATGAATGGGCGCGCCATCACAAAATCGCTCACACGTTCAACTTCCTCTATTCCGGCACACTCGCGCTGAAGCATAATCCTCAACTGCTCATCGACCTCGCCAAGGAGGTGAAGGGACGCGCCAACGTTGTCGTCGTGAGCCAAGGGGTCGGGGTCGCGAATCTTGAGCACGCCAAGCAGGAACAAGGAATTGACAACCTAATTCTCCTACCGCTGCAACCCTTCTCCGATCTTCCTAAGGTGCTTGCAACATCGGATGTCACAGTCGCAACAATCGAGCCGGACGCCGGAATGTTCTCGGTTCCTTCCAAGGTGCAGTCATATTTCTGCGCACAACGCCCGGTACTGCTCGCCGCGCCAGCGGAAAACCTCGCGTCGCAGGTGGTGGGCCGAATTGGCGCGGGCCTAGTTGTCGCCCCCACTGACAGGGCTGGGTTCTTGAACTCCGCGCTTCGGCTAATGGAAGAGGATGCGTTACGATTGGGCGCAGCCGAAAGTGGTAGGAATTTTGCTTTAAACAATTACGACATCAAGCGGGTCGCGGACCGTTTTGAAACAGTATTCCAACATGCTATCCGTGCGCGAAAGGGAAATTCATGACTAAGACTGCCTTGGTTTGCGGTGCAGGCGGTTTCATCGGCGGACACCTGGTCAAAAGGCTGAAGCGCGAAGGCTTCTGGGTCCGCGGCGTCGACCTCAAGTTCCCTCCCTTCGCGGAGACTGAGGCGGATGATTTCGCGGTCGGTGATCTCCGGGATCAGTACTTCTGCCGCCAGATCACCGACCGCAGGTTTGACGAGGTGTATCAGCTTGCCGCCGACATGGGCGGCGCTGGCTACATTTTCACCGGCGAGCACGACGCCGACGTGATGCACAACTCGGCCACGATCAACCTGAACATGCTTGATGCCTGCCAGAAACGGAATGTGCGTGGCATGTTCTATTCTTCTTCGGCCTGCATGTATCCTGAGCACAACCAGATGGATCCCAACAATCCGAACTGCGCCGAGGATTCCGCCTATCCGGCGAACCCCGACAGTGAGTATGGTTGGGAGAAGCTGTTCTCGGAGCGCCTCTACCTCGCCTACAACCGCAATCACAGCATGCGCAACCGCGTCGCACGCTATCACAACATCTTCGGACCCGAGGGCACCTGGGACGGCGGCAAGGAGAAGGCGCCGGCCGCCGTTTGCCGCAAGGTCGCGCAGGCAACCAGTGGCGGTGATATCGAGATCTGGGGCGACGGCACCCAGACCCGCTCTTTCCTCTACATCGAGGAGTGCCTGGAAGGCACGATCCGCCTCACGCGGTCGGATTTCGAGGGCCCCGTCAACGTCGGCTCGGAAGAAATGGTCACCATCAACCAACTCGTCGACATCGTGGCCGACATCGCCGGCAAGAGACTTCACAAGAACCATATCCCGGGCCCGCTCGGCGTGCGCGGCCGCAATTCGGACAACCGGCTGATCGGGCAGAAGCTCGGCTGGAAGCCTTCCGCGACACTGCGGTCCGGCCTCGAGAAGACCTACGAATGGATCGAGCGACAGGTGCACCGGAACACCAAGAAGGCGGCGGCCTAAGCTGATGCTGGACCGAGCGCCTGGGCTCGGTCCAGCATCCCTTCGTGCTGTGACAGGGCGCCGGATCCTCAGTAGTAGGCAGCGCCCAAATAATCGCCACCCGCAATAATGATCTGCGTCTTGTTGGACACAACGCTTCCAACCTGAAACGAGATTTTCTTTGCCGCCAAACTGGCCTGTATTGCGCCTGCCAGTAGTATCTCGCCCTCCCGCTCAGCGTCGTCAACAACGATGATGAACCTGGACGGATTGATCCAGTCGATGAGCTGGACGGCGGCAAGACGGGAAAACCGATTCTCCACGGCGGCGGCAGGAGGACCGTCGATCACGAGAAGTTCAACGCTGCTCTTCGTCAACGGCGAGAAATCATAACCAGTGGTCTGCATGCCTTGGACTTGCTTCAGAACGAGATGCGTTCTGACAACATCGTGAGACACCAACTGAGAAATCCGATAGGCCCATCCCTGTTCGTGCTCTAGCGTCCTCACGCGAGATTTCAGTACGCCCTTCCTGACCAGCAGATCGAACAAAATAGACGTCTGGCCCGCCCCAAGTTCAAGCACGTCCTTGATCGGATAGTCGAGCGCTGCTCTCAAGAGAACGTACAAGAGGCCATAGTTTGCGGCGGAACCAACGGGATAGAACCTGACGCCATCCACGCTGATCGATGAAAGATCGCGCTCAAAGATGCGCTGATAGACAGTTTCCATGCTGGACCCGCGGGCTCCCGCGTCGAGCCTGCGAATGATCTCTTTGATACGCGCTCTCAGTGCCATAGCTCCCCCACCCAAAAAACTTGGACCTTCTTGAGTACTGCGGCCCTCATATCCGCAATGATATCGCCAGCAGCCGCGACCATCGCAGCATAGATCGCTGTGTCGACCACGACAAGCAACGCAGGCTGCACGATCTGACGCTCTTGGATTTGGTGCCGCGCGAATGCGTTCTACCAGCCTTCTGCAGGACGACAGGGGGAAAGCCACGCGGAACATATTGCAGACTCGCGAGTTCTCACAGCCGCAATGAACTGATCACAGGCCATGTGACGAGACACCACTGTCGAGAGGGCCGATTTCGGTCGGCCGACGCGTCAAATTGCGAGACGTCAACTCTCGGCGCTTCGGCCGGACTCAAGCAGGTTGACTCGACATGTCATCGCAAAAGACCGTCCTTGTCTATCGCAACGAACTCCTGCCCATTTCCGAAACCTTCATCAAGGAGCAGATGCTAGCCCTCCGGCAGTGGCGGCCCGTGCTGGTCGGGCGCCGAATCCTCGAGCAACTCCCCTTAGATGATCTTGATATCCGCATCGTCGGTCCACAAAACTCGAGTTTGCCAACCAGATTGTCGTGGAAGTTCAGAAGAGCCCTCGGCCTCGTTCCAACTAGAGCTATCAGCGAACTCAAAGCCGAGAATCCACTTCTCGTGCACGCGCATTTCGGGATGGACGCGCTCGACGCATGGCCCATAGCACGCGCACTTAGAGTTCCAATGCTCGTGTCGCTCCATGGTTACGACATCAACACTCATCGCGAGTGGTGGGAAGCCGGGCACGGAGGGACTCGCATGCGCCTATACCCGCGACGCGTGCTCAACCTCGCCCAACAACCTGCGGTTAGCTTCGCTGCCGTTTCCCAGGCGCTGCGGCGACGCGCGATCGAATACGGCATCCCTGCCAAGAAAATTGCCGTTAGCTACATTGGGATCAACACCCGAACGTTCCGAACTGGCAATGTCCCTATTTCGCAGCGGCCCTTGAGCGTAGTATTCGTGGGCCGTCTGGTCGAGAAAAAGGGCTGTGCCATTCTCATCGAGGCAATGTCCCACGTCCAGCAGGTAGTGACAGCAGCGCAACTGACGGTGATTGGCGACGGCCCTCTGCGACATGATCTGGAGAGCTTGGCTACTCGGAAAAAGGTCCGCGCGACATTCCGCGGAGCGCAATCGAGTGCCTACGTTAAGCGCGAGCTAGACGCGTCGCGCGTTCTGTGTCTGCCGAGCATTACAGCTAGAAATGGCGATGCAGAAGGGTTCGGGCTCGTGATACTTGAGGCCCAGGCATCGGGGGTTCCTGTCGTGACGTCAGCCCTCGGTGGAGCAACCGAAGGAATCAGTGAACACATCACGGGATTTTCGTTCGCCGAACGAGATATCGAGGGACTAACCCGGATCTTGATCAATATTCTGAATAATGAGGAGATGCTCCGTCAAATGGCCGACAACGGTCCTAGCTATGTGGCATCGCATTTCGATTTGGCCCGTTGCACTGGCCAACTCGAGTTGTTGTATGATGCGATCTCTTCTGACGAACTCGCCGATCGAAGGACCTAACGTGACACACAGCCTCGAAACACTGCGAAAAAGAATCGGTCGGTTGCCGGTTTTAGGCCCGATGGCAAAACAGCTTTACCGCGCTATCGTCCCAAACAGGTTCTCATCTTCGGAATATTGGGAACAGCGCTACGCGCGCGGCGGCAATTCTGGAGCGGGTTCGTACGGCCGGCTTGCACAATTTAAAGCCGAAACGATCAACAAGTTTGTGGAAGGCCGCGGAGTACGAACCATTATTGAGTTCGGCTCGGGTGACGGGGCGCAACTGGAACTCGCTCGCTATCCAACTTATACAGGAGTGGATGTTTCAGCGAGTGCTATCGAACTATGCAAGACCAAATTTAAGGACGATCCTTCAAAGCAATTTTTGTTGGCCTCAACAGGTGATGCCAGCAAGGCTCGCGCGGAACTGGCCATGTCCCTTGATGTGATTTATCACCTTGTTGAGGATACGGCGTATGACGCATATATGAACTGCCTCGTGGCAGCGGCCGAGAAGTACATCTGCATCTACAGCAGCAATATCGTCAAATTGGCTCCCGCCGACCATGTGCGCCACCGTGTCTTTACTGAATGGATTGCGGCCAACGCCCCGACATGGAAATTAATTAAGAAGGTAAACAATCCGTTCCCGGAAGACTCGGGCAATCCTGACCATACGTCGTGGGCCGATTTTTATTTCTACGAGAGATTGCAGAGCTAGAGAGCCGATAAGCCGGAGCTGACCGACCAACGGCAAATGCGCCAATCAACTTGGCCGCTGGGCAACCATGAAATAGCCTAGCGGAAATTGGCTAGAGGTTTTCTTAGCCAATTTTTCACCCAGTCGAGTCCTTGTGAACCACCAAGCGACGGCTTGCACGCTTCGAGCAGCGGGGATCCCGCCAAGCGGCAGCCTCATGATATTCTTGGAAGTAATATCGAATAGGATCTCCACCGCACCCCCAATCGGCTCCAGACAAAGAATCTGCATGCCAGAATCCGCCATAAAATGGCGCAAGGCAAATTCGGTATATCGATAGAAGTCATGCGGAATTTCATGCAGCGGATAGTAGAAGGGCACGTTCATGATCAGTTTGCCGTTTGGCGCCAACAGTCGAAATATCTCCCGACAGAGATTGAGTGGCGCCGGAATATGCTCAAGAACGTCCGATAGTACTATTGTGTCGAACGATTGGTCGGGAAGATCGATAGGTTTTGTGAGATCTGCCTCCTTGTCTAGGTGCGGTGTGTCGTGCAGGCTGTTACCCCAGTCCACGCACGTAACTTCGTTGACCCGGCTCCTGTACGTTCCATAAAGTGGAACTTTGCCACAGCCCAGATCGAGCAATCGCCCGGAAGCGTGCAACCCCAAAGCGTCAAAATACCTTGTTGCGACAAGATTGGCTATGAGTCTCGAGCCAACGCTAACTTCAGCAGGGTTCTCGGAACTTAAGAGTTGCCCGCCTCGTAGAACGTACTTGGTCTCTTTCCAATTCTCGGCATCACGCAATTCGTCACCTGCGTCGTTCAGAGATGCGCCCTCAGTTCGATACGCTCCCTTAACGAGTACTCAGGCCTTCTTGAGTACCGCGGCCCTCATATCCACAACGATATCGCGAGCAGCTAGAATCATGGTGGCAGCGTAGATCGCTGTGCCGACCACAACAAGCGACGCAAGCTGCACGATCTGATGCCATGATCCTGGCAAAATGAAGTTCTCAATCCAGATGATCAGGGCCACCATCACAATCGCTGCCAGCAAAGGCCGACACAGGCTGACCGCGACGTCAGAGAGTCGCAGATTGACCTGGATCACGGTGTAGTGAAGGTAAATCACAGACGTCAGAAGATTGGCAAAGAAATACGCCCTGGCGACACCTGTGGCACCCTGCGACAGTCCCAATACGAAGCTTGTCACGAAGACGAGCGAACATACGAACCCGAGATTTCGCATCAATCGCGTCTTTCCAGTCGCAATCAACACTGTACCGGTCGTCGACACGATGGACTGCAAGAGGCCCGTCGGCGCCAGCCAGGCGACGATATCGGATGCAGCCCGCCACTTCTCACCCAACACGACGACGACGAACGGCTCGCGGACGGACCAAAGCCCCAACATGAGCGGAGCGGTGATAACGAAAATGAACTGCAACAATCTAAGATACTGCCGACCGATCAACGCAGTATTTTGCTGGTGCCCGCTGAAGATCGGCAGGAAGGCTCGTGTCAGGACGAACGTCAGGTTTTGGAGCGGGAACAGCATGATCCGGTACGCAATGGTGTAGTACCCAAGCTGCACCGGTCCGAGGTATCTACCGATCAGAATTCCATCGGCATTACGCGAGAAATAGTTGATGACGTTGAAGGCGACGAGATTGCCGCTGAAGCCAAGAACGTCAACAATCTCCGCCTTGCTCCATTGCGCGCGTGGCCTCCATCCCGAAACCAGCCAAAACAGCACCGTGGAAAGGATCGTTCCTATCAGCGTCTGAATCACGAGGCTGATCGCGCCGACCCCGAAAATGGCGGCCGCTATCGCCACAACAGCTCCGCAAGTCGACGAAGACACTTCAATGATCGCAACGGACTTGAAACGACTGCTCCGCTCGAGCAGCGCCAGGTGTGGCGCGCCCGAAGCTCCTATCGGGAAAGCCAGGGACAAGATAACCAACAGCGGCTGCACTGCAGGGTCGTGAAAAACCGCCGCTACAAGAGGCGATGTCGCCGCAATGATGCCGCCTACTGCGGAACCGAAAATCATGTTGCACCAAAAGACGGTGCCCAGAAGCTTGTCGGTCAACTGCTCTCTCTGAATGATGGCAGCCGACATTCCCATGTCGCGAAAGATTGTCGCGAAGTTGGTGACGATCGTTGCCATGGCCAACAAGCCAAAGTCCGACGTCGGCAACAGTCGAGCCAGAACCGTGACGCCGATTAGCTGAATCCCGGCGCGCCCGATCTGGGACACCGCGCTCCACTGAACATTGGAAAGTGCAGAACCTTGCTTTCTGGACATCGCGCCTAACTATGGGAGAGACTGATTACGAAGAGCGGGCCTCAGTACCACGCCCCTTCATCGACGCGAATACCCCAGACGCGAGAATACCTGCTACGCGCACTAGGCGCCTGTGATGCGCGCCGTTCCTGTGCCGCAACATCTACGAGGATTGGCCGCGGGCGCAAGCGGCAGCGATTGTTGCCATTGCCACGCAGACTCCAGCGTCGGTCGGCTCCTGAAAACCCGGCCGCCCTAGGCACTGGCCGCCGCGATATGAAGCGCGTGTGACAGATCGGATGCGACCCGGAAGCCGTCCACGGGGTCTACTTCAAACAAGCACCCGCGTTTCTGCTGGGCTTTGCGTGGAGCAGTTGGAGAGGCGCTAGCTACGCACCAGTTTCGGTATTCGCTTCAATATCCAGGACATGGAGTGGCGATCTCTGAGGCCAAACTTTAGTGCGAGCGCAAGAGCCGACAGGGGTTCGCCCTTCAAGTGCCGTCGAAACGCCTCCCGAAAATAGAGGGCGGCCGCCGCATCCGAAGCCATCAAATTACCCGCGATCCGAAGCCACGTCAGTGTTGGCTCGACCGACTTCAGTCGTGTGACCCGCGTGGGATCTTCCTCGCTCCACCACGCGGCCAGAGGTTCGTGCCAATAAAGAAATTCAGCGCCCCCCCTTACGAGACGGAGTCCAAAATCCTGATCTTGGTGCTTCTTCAGTCTCTCATCAAACCGCACAGCTTTCGCAAGCTGAGTTGGCATCAGCAGAGTCGAAGACAGAAATCCGTAGCAGTGAACCAGGAAGTACCTGCTGATATCCTCTCCCTCGTGAGGCGGACGACCGTTTGTCGGTCTACCGTCCCAACCTCCTCCGTCAAACAATGCATTTGCGCAAACAAAGTAGTTTCCGGAAGTTCGAGCTCCAATCTGAGACAGCTGTATCGCCAGTTTGTTGGGAAACCATCGATCATCGGCATCAAGAAAGGCGACCAGGTCGCCGCGGGCTGCATCAATCCCCGTATTGCGAGCTACATTGCCTCCGCGATTGCGTTCGTGGCGGATAATGCGAATGCATGGATCGATGTCCGTGAGCCAAGTCGTGTCCGGCAAATCGGTAGAGCCATCATCTACGATGATAATCTCGAGAGGCCTCGGGTTCTGAGCGAGCGCACTTCGAATAGCTCCTTCCAGCCTGTCGGCGCGGTTATAGGCCGGTATCACGACCGAAACCGTCATTGAATCGTTCAGGTTCACAGAGATACACCTCGCGGTGGAGAGTGAATGTCAGCGATCGGCGACCGGTACCAAGTCGCAAAGTTGAAGCCGGAGTAACGGCGGCGTTCACATTTCGGCCCGAGCAGATCCACAGTCCGAACAGGCTCCAATCACGGTTTCAGCTTACGAGAAATCGATTGTTCTTTCACTACCAGTTTGAGATACAGTTTACAAACGAGGGCCGTCGAGCATGCACCAGCGCTTGGTAAATTTTCTCTCTGCCGCAACAGTAATCCTGACAATCTTGCCTGTAGCACCCGCGAAATCCGGTGGATGGGAGCTGGTTTTCTCAGACGAATTTAATGGCAATCAGCTGGATCGGAACAAATGGGCCACACGTTTCATCTACAGCAATGAAACACTGGACCACTTCAATGACGAGATCCAGCGCTACCGCGATAGCCAAATCACGCTCTCCGATGGCGTTTTGGATCTGACCGCCGAAAAGAAGCCGGGAGCAAACTTGTTCGACTCGGGGCTGATCCGCAGCCATCGGACCTTCTACTATGGTTACTATGAAGCCCGTGTGTTTCTCCCGTCCGGCAAGGGCATCTGGCCTGCATTCTGGCTTGAAGCCGACTACGATCAGGACGGACGAACTTGGCACCCTCCAGAAATCGACATTTTTGAGTACGTCATAAACGGCGTGGAAGATAAGCCGAACATGCTGCACTCCAATGCTGCAGGACGTGGCGATTACGTGTTCACGGACCCTTCGTTTCAGACGAAATTTGCCGAAATGATGGGCAAGGAGAACCTCAACGAAGGTTGGCATGTTGCCGGCATGGCCTGGCAACCGGATCGGGTCACCTTGTTCTGGGATGGCCGTCGAATCTACACAAAAACGTATCAGTGGCTTCGGAGAGACGGCCAGCTGGGCCCACCCGCTCACATCGATTTCAATTTCGCGGTCGGTGGCGGCTGGGCTGGCCGCCACGGCATTGACGAGAGCGCTTTCCCTCAGAAATTCAGGGTGGACTACATTCGCGTGTGTCAATTCACCTCGTCCGACAAGGGCAAGCGGCAGTGCGGGCCAAGCGAAATGACGCCGGATCCGCAAGAGTTCGGCTACGCCGACGCTCCAAATGACATGCCCAAGCCGGCGTTCCTGAGGATGGACCACGTCGGGGACGCCCGCGCAAACTCTGGCGCCGTGGCACTGCCGATGACCGGCAATCGGCTGGACCTGACTGTGCCGATCAAGTTTCCAGAGCAGTATCCGTCGGAGCGAACGCTACGCGTGTCCCTCATGGATGAAGCGACGGGCGCAGTAGTGACGTCTGCAAGCCAGAGGCTTGATCTTGCATCGATCACCAAACGACCCGATGGCACGGCTGCCGTCGACGTATCGCTGCCGGCCCTGCAGCGGCCCGGCCGCTTCCGGCTCGACGCAACCCTCATTGCCGAGTCGGTTGACGCGAAAGGCGCCAAGCAGACACAGCCCGCGCCGGCCACCTGCTCGACCGACATGCCGCAACCCGTCAAGGCTCGGAGCTGCCAGCTCCTGCGCGTGGACGTACAGCGTTGAAATTTCAATCTTGCGATAGCTGCGGCCCGAGCGGTCGGGTGAAATGTCCTCGGCAGGTAACGAGCGTGGCTCGTTCGACTGGGGTGGGAGCTTGAACGCTTGAAACGGATCTTGTGGATCTCCGGCCGCCTGCCAACCCCGCTCTTCAGCGGCGACGCCCTCTACTCTGCTGGACTCATCAAATCGCTTGCTCTGACGAATGAGGCCGAGGTTACGGTCGTCGGATCGAGGAGAAGCGAGCGGGCCATCGAAAAGCCCTTTCTCGGTCTGCCACAGATCAACTGTGTGGACACGCCCCCCTCACAAGTCTCCGCAGCGCTCAGCCTGATCTCGGCACTACCGAAGGACGCATACTTTCTGGCAACTCCCGATCTCAGAGCGAAGTTACTCGAGCTGCTAGACCGGCCCTGGGACTGGATTGTGATCGACCATGCATACTCTTCGGGATTCCTCGACATCATCTTGAGCCGTCGGCAGTCCGCGACAATCTGTTATGTCGCGCACAACGCCGAAGGACTCATTCGACGCGAGATTGCCCGGAATTTTGACAGTCCGGCGCGTCGCCTGCTCATGGGATACGACGCAAGAAAATACCGAAACCAGGAAGACAAGATTCTGCAAATCGCCGACGCGGTGATTTGCATCACCGACGAGGACGCATCCTACTTCGGCCGCTCGGTCAAAAGGACATACGTGCTCCCGCCGGTCTTCTTTGGTCAGGCTACTCCCCCGCGCTCCCTGACATCGGATACGCCGCGAGCCCTGCTCCTTCTTGGATCCTTCGATTGGGTCGCCAAGCAGAGAAACCTCGATATCCTGATCGACAGCCTCCTGTCGCAATTCAAGCTCAACGGAATATCGCTCAATGTTGTCGGCAGCGTCCCCGAGCCGCTTCGCGACCGGTATGTGTCGTTGAAACCGCACCTGGTGTTTCATGGGCGCCTGCCGGACGTCTCCGAGATCGCCAGCCGGTGCCGGGCCGGGCTCGTGCCTGAGCTCTTCGGTGGGGGCTTCAAATTGAAGATGCTGGACTATGCATTTGCAAGATTGCCCATCTTCGGCCTGAAAAACGCCATTGCCGGCACTACCGAAGAGGAGCAGTCCGCCATGTTTCTGGCAGAAGGCGTGACAGGACTAGGCAAAAAAATAGTCGAGAATATTGACAATCTGGATCTGCTGAATCAGAGCCAGGACAGACTTTTCGCAATGTTTTCCGACAGATTCGGCCTGGAAAGCTCCGCAGCGCGCATGCACCGGGCACTTCTCTAGATGTGCCGTCTTGACGGCGACACCCAAATCTGAGCCTGACGGACGGCCGATGCCGTCACGCGCATGGCTCGTCCGTCGTTAACCGGCATCCCTCCCCAGGAAACCAGGATATGAGCACCTTTGGATCCTTTTGGCTCGGCCCGCTCTCTCCGTACGAAAAGGCCTCGCTCCTTTCGTTTGCCGAGTTTGGCCACAGCGTTGTGCTCTATTCGTACAAGCCGTTCGACGGCCTGCCCTCCGGCATAGTCCAGGGCGATGCCAACGAGATCGTGGATGAATCCTACATCGATCGCTTCATTACCGATGGCCGGCGCAACATCGCACAATTCTCCGACTATTTCCGATACAAGATGTTCCTGAAAAAACATCTCTGCTGGATCGACTCGGACGTCATGATGCTGAAATCATTTGAGGTTGAAAGCAGTGAAAACTTCCTCATCGCGGAGAACGGAACGAACATCTGCAACGCAATCCTCAACCTCAATCCCTCGTCAAGGGAATTGGGACGAATAGTCGCTGCCAGCGAAAGCGTGCTGGACCAGGACGTCCCATTCGGCACCCTTCAGGCCTTCAATTCCAGGACGTTCAAAAAACAAAGCTCATCGTTCAAGCCTGCAAGCCTGTTCATGCCGCTTCACTACGATGAGTTCTACAAATTCCTCCTGCCAGAGTACCGAGATGAGTGCCAAGAACTTTGCCGGGACGCATTCTCGATCCATCTCTATAACAACATCTGGGACAAGATGGGTTACTACAAGGAGCTTCTTCCGCCGGAAGGCTCCTATCTGCACGACATACTGAGCTCAAAGCCGATCGCGAAGCAATTCAAGGGAGTCTATCCAGAGTCAGTCGTGCGCGCACTGGTTCACGGATGGAACCAGCGGTTCTCAGGCGAGGCCCTGAGCATCGGTTCGATCTTGAAGCAATTGGTTCCCAGCACACGTCGGACGCTGAAGCGTCTCCACTCGCAATACATGCCGCTTCTGCGGGAGATGAGCGGCCATGGTTAACTACAAGGGGGCGCCACAGTGACCGCCCGCTGGGTTGAACGTCGGTGCGGTTGGCCGTACGCTGCTCATCGATTGGACCGCACATGAATCCTCCAACATCCCCCGCAATTGGGTCCGATACATCGCCGAGCGCGCAATTTGGCTCGGATGTTGAGCTTACCCCAACTGGAAAGTTCGCCGTCTGGTCCTCAATTGCCTCAATTTTGTTTTTCAATCAGATAGCTTACAATATCGGCGAGTTTCCCGTTGCCTCTGACCTCCTCTGCTATACATTTTTTACGTTCTACCTTGTGGCTTCCGGGAACGCGGCGCTCAGCGTTCCCACGCTGTACTTGCTGACCTGCACCGTCGCGCTAGCGATTTTGCGAAGGCCTTTCTCGGCCTCAGAGACTTCTCTCAGCTCTTTGCTCCTGGTGGTTGTCGCTTACACGCCCTTCGTGTTCCGTCTACGTCGGACGGCAGATCTCAGATCCATTCAAGACTACATTCTGAAGGCGTACGTGACGGCGGCAACCGTTATTGCAGTTATCGCGGTTGTTCAGTTTGTCGTCGTCAACGTAGCCAAGCTGGACATTTTCACGAACATTTATTTCGTTCTCCCAAAAGAGATCCGCGGGGCGGGAACTTTCACCTTTCTTCGTGAAGAAGGCGGAATCACAAAGGCGAACGGCTTCTTCCTGCGCGAGGCGGCGGAGCTATCCACCGTCATGGCTTTGGCCCTGCTCATCGAATACCGCCAAGGCATAAGGCCAACCGTTCTTGCTCTGCTTTCTATGGGGCTTGTAGTCTCGTTCTCAGGCTCTGGGCTAACAGTGTTGGCTCTTGGTTTGCTGCTGCCGAGGTCTATCAGCCGAATTCCTGTCTTTGTGATTTCTGCGCTAGGTGCACTCCTGCTTCTTTACACCCTCGCCAACCTCCAGATTCCCGGCCTGGATCGCTGGTTCAGTCGTCTCTCTGAACTCAATACGCAGAATACGAGTGGTTACGCCAGATTTGTCGCTCCCTGGGAGATGATCAGGATAAGCTTTGATCGAGATGTATGGACGATTTGGCTGGGTAACGGCGCGGGAAGCTTTATTCGAGACGTTAACCTCAACAGATTTGGCTACGAGGTAAGCGATCCAACTTGGGCGAAGCTCACCTACGAGTATGGTTTGGCGGGCTTGATCTTGGTCTCCGCGATCGTGATCACGAGACTCTACTCGAGCGCTCTGCGGGTCGACATAAGTCACTTTTACTTCTTTAGCTGGGTTATCTTCCCGTTGGTTCTCAAACCAAGCTCAGCTCTGATGATTTGGCTTTTGACTTTGGTACCGTCTTCACCGCGAAGCTTTGGGCAGAACGACCGTAGCTCCAGACGAACTACACCCGCCGCTGCGGGCTCCGCGGGCACACCTCTTCAACCATCCTGAATGACTGCCCCCCGCGATTTCCGTGGTCGCCAGAGCGCCGCCAAAAAGCCTCTGATAGGCGGCTCAAGGACCAGCGCAATCAGCAATGCCGTCGCGATGCAAGCCACCATAGTGACGGCGAGCGCAAGAAATCGATACCCCGTAAGGTTGTCCAAGAGCCACGACATCAATACGGTGCCTGCATTGTCGTGAAGGAGATATAAGGGATAGGTTGCGAGTCCGAGTTGTCGCAAGCAAGTCGCAAGCTTTCGTTCAGGCTGCCATGTCAAAGCTGAAGCGGCGAGCGCAACGAAGATCACGAATATGGCAACGGGCACCCAATTCGATTGAGCCGAATGAAATACCCGATTTGCGTGTTCGGCCTTGAACATGATCTCGATCGTCGCTCCAATCGCCAACACCCCACAAAAGATCTTTTCCCTCGACGTCAAACCTCTCGCCGCGTGAAAAAACAGCATCATGCCCAGTGCGAAGTAACATCCGTACGGGACGAGCGAAAGTTCAAGAGGACGGGACCAAAGGTGACTGGCCAGGAACTGCGGCATGACGAGATATCCGCAAATCCAATACGCTGCGCTTACCGATCCGAGAACATAGGCGATGGTCGTTTTGAATTCCCAAAAACCGACCGCAAGGACAAGGAAGATCAGCGCATAGAAACTGATCTCAATCCCAAGCGTCCAATACACACTGTCGATCCAAGGATATTTGGGCGACAACAGGAGGGAGTGGAAATAGGGTTTGAGATAGGATTCCGGGGGCGCGATGTTTGCGTATATCAGCGCAACGAGTGAAATCGTGGAGCAGATCCAGGCCGCTGGATACAATCGAAATACTCGACTTCGGGCAAAAGAAAATGCCTCCGAGCGTTCGGCGGAAAAGCTGATTACGAAACCCGATATAACGAAGAATATCTCTACCCCAACAAAGCCGCTCCAAAAATAGGGCAGCAATTCGGGGAACGACGCTCGCCCACCTAGTATGTTAGCTGATTGAACGCCGGCAGCCGCCCAGGATGAGACCGCCAAATGATAAAACATCACAAGGCAAGCAGCAAAGAAACGCAGGA
Source organism: Bradyrhizobium iriomotense (assembly GCF_030160715.1). Lineage (GTDB taxonomy): Bacteria > Pseudomonadota > Alphaproteobacteria > Rhizobiales > Xanthobacteraceae > Bradyrhizobium > Bradyrhizobium iriomotense. The sequence continues at coordinate 17,991 of NZ_BSOW01000041.1, read as the reverse complement.
TATCGATGTTTGGGAATTGTCTTTTTGACATACGCAGCCGACATTTGCGGAAAGGTCGTGGGATCTTATCTGCGCAGATACAATGTTGAAAGTAGGCCACAATCAACTAATAGCGTCTACAACCTCGAACTTTCCGGCCTCAATCGCTGGTTCGGTCGCCTCTCGGCGTTTGTCACTCCCAATACCAACGGCTAGACATATCTGTCGCCATTTGGGGGATGATCAAAAATTAATCAGGATGAGCTTCGATCAGGGAATCCTCCGACGAAACATCGCCGCATTGCTATCCCAAGCTAGTCTGGTCTAGACCTTAGATATAAAATCATACTGTTGGGCACGATAATCAGGTGATGCCGGCTAGCCAAACACGACGCTATGTCGCCCTCGACGGTTTGCGGGGGATCGCGGCCATACTCGTCGTTTTCTACCACCTCCAGGTCTCAAATCATTTCACGCACAATTTGTTTTTTCGAAACGGCTATTTGGCAGTCGACCTTTTTTTCATCTTGTCAGGCTTCGTGATCAGCTCGAGTTATTCGCGCCGTATCAATTCGATTCCCGATACGATGCGTTTTATCGGTTTACGTTTCTTCCGCGTCTATCCAATGCATTTGGCGACGCTTCTAGTCCTACTTGGATTGGAGTTCCTGAAGCTCTATTCGCAGAGTTCAGGAATGATCACCGCCAGCGATCGAGCGGCGTTTACCGGACCAGATTCTTGGGGGGCATTCTTCGCAAACTTGGGGCTTGTTCAGGGGCTCGGTATTTTTAACTATCTGACCTGGAATGCACCTAGTTGGAGCATCAGTTGCGAATTCGTGGCCTATCTGGTTTTTGCTCTTGCTGCAGCAGGGGGCCTCTTCCGAAGCAAGATCCTCGTGCTCCTGCTATCTCTCGCAGGACTGGGGGGCTTTTGCTTCGTTGCGTTCACGCACGGCGATTTGAATTCGACGTATGACCTTGGCATCGTTCGATGCCTGGCCGGCTTCTTTATCGGCGCGTGTATATTTCAGACCACGCAAGACAGTCGATTTCCGAAGCTGTCTCAAAGCTCGATCAGCTCTGGGCAGATAGTTCTTTTGATCGCGTTTTTCTTGATCGCCGGAACGATATCGGACACCAAGATTGTTGCCATTGTGCCCGTATTTGTCGGCTGGGTCCTACTTTTCCAATCCGACACCGGCGTTTTGGCGAGGGTGCTTATGACGCCGGGCGTGCAATATCTCGGTAAGATCTCATACTCTGTCTACCTGGTGCACTATGTGTTTTTGTACATAGAAGCCATCGTTCTAAAGCGCATTTTTGGCATCCCGTCTTTGTTCGATTCGACGATGCATGTTCCCGTGTTTCAGACGGATCGATGGACGGGCGATTTCATTTTGGCTGGATCTCTGATCAGCATTGTCGTGATCAGCGACATCACTTTTCGTCTCATCGAAACGCCCTCGCGAATATGGGGACGCGAATTGATCTTCGGCTGGAGCAACCGCGCCCGAACGTTGCAGCGAGAAAGCTAGCGAATAACCCTCAGCATGTTCAGGATGGCCTTCATCCACCTGGGTCGGCTGATCGGCGCATAGCGCCAGCTGGCGAGCGCCCGCGCCAGCCGGCTCGGACCGAACAACATGCACGCGGCCCAAAGGAACAATGAGCTTCGCTGGGAATAGGAGAATCCCTGCGGGAAGGAAAGAGACCGAAGGCAGTCCAAGAAGATGGCTCGTGCCTTGTCATTCGGCATTGGGTGAATGTCGGGTCGCAATGCGTATGACGCCGTGCGCAGGCATAGAAACAGCATATTTCTGTTCAGCGCTTCAGGTTCGACCGACAGTCCGGCGCTGCAAGCGACTTCGCGGAAGAAATTGAACCGCCTTATCGTGACATCCACCTCCCGCGCGAAACGGCTATCCTCCAGCTCAAGAAACGCCCCGTGATTGTCGCCGTGCACACGGTAATCGACCAGCGGCTTGGGAATCGTCACGATATCGCCATATACCGGCGCCGCCGTAACCAGATAGCTGTCAGGCGCCCTATCAACGAAATCAGACTTGAAGCCGAATATCTTCTCGACAACGCCACGCGGGTAGGCATTTCCGGAACCAGGCGGTGTCGGATAAACACCCGCCGTGGTGACCCACTCCCGAATTTGCTGCGGAGTCGGCGTAATGAAATACTGGGGCTGGATGCTGCCTGTCGGCACGCCTTCCGCATTGATCGCCCTCATCTGGAATTGGAATTTGCTGGCCTTTTCGGTCCAAACCGCAGCTATTTCATTCATTACGTCGGGATGCAGCGCATCGTCCGAGTCCAGGAAGATGATCAGTTCGCCGGTCGACTTGTGGAAGCCGTTCACGGAAGATTGCATCTGACCAGCGTTCGGCTGCCTGACGATGGTGATCTTATCCGCAAACGACTCGATGACTTCAAGTGAATCGTCGGTCGACCCATCATCGACAACGACAACCTCGACCCGTGGCCAACGGATATCGAGCGCGCTCTTGATCGCCGCCCCCACAAATCTCGCATAATTGTAGTTGGGAATGACGACGGACAGGGTTAACTCAGGCGACAACTGACCCTCACGACCGTAACGTTAATCCGAACTCGTTGTCCGAATCGGACTGCTTTCAGCACATTTCCCATGTAAGTCCATCCTGCCACCTGCAGATGACAAGGCCAAGCCATGAAACTGTCGAATTATTTTCGAACATCGTGCATAGAATATCGGCTGGATTTTCCACGTAGGGTACGGCAAATTCATTGAATTCGCTGGTAAAAACAAGCTGGAATCGAGCGTGTCCGTAGAACAGTATCGAGAACTGTCTTGGCTTCCAAGACCACCTGAAGATTTCTCCTCCCACTGCAAGGGTCTCGCGACGTCCGACCTCGATCTTGGAAAGCGGATCCGGTTTCTCGCGACCCACGCCCTCAACGAGCAGCAGCTCTCGCGGTTGGGACGGACCATCATTTCAGCCCGCAAGCAGGGACACTCCCTGCAGCCGCTGGCTCCCTTCCGGCTGGGCTTGATCGGAAATGGCACTCTCGACCTCATAGTCCCTGTCCTGACCGCAACGGCAGCACGCCATGGCTTCTCGCTCGAATGTATCACGGGCGCCTACGATCAGTTTCTGCAAGACGCGTTGCATCCGGACTCCGCGCTCAACAGGGCGCGACCAGACGCCGTCCTTGTTGCCCTCGACCATCGCGGCCTCGCACTTCAGCCCACTCCCGGCGATGAGCAGGCTGCCGTTCAGTCCGTTAACGCTGCAATCGACCTCCTGGGTTCGATCCGTTCCGCCATCTCCCAGAACAGTGGCGCCGTGTGCATCCTGCAGACCATAGCGGCTCCTCCGGAAGGACTGTTCGGATCCTTCGATCGCGCGCTGACAGGAACCGCCAGGAACATCGTCGACCAACTCAACGGGCGGATCTCCCAGAGCGTCCTTCAATCCAGCGATCTTCTTCTCGACGTTGCCGGCATCGCCGAAACAGTCGGGCTTGCCGACTGGCACTCACCAGCTCAATGGAACCTTGCGAAGCTTCCTTTTTCGGACACGTTCGTGCCGCTATATGCTGAGCACGTCTGCCGGATCATCGGCGCCATGCGAGGAAAGAGTCGCCGGTGCCTCATTCTCGATCTTGATAACACGGTCTGGGGTGGCGTGATCGGCGACGACGGGCTCGAGGGAATTCAGATCGCCCAGGGCGATGCTACGGGCGAGGCATTCCTGTCGGTTCAGCAATTGGCGCTCGCCCTTCGGGCTCGCGGTATCGTGCTTGCAGTGAGCTCGAAAAACAACGACGAGGTGGCGCGGCGGCCCTTCAGGGAACACCCGGACATGTTGCTGAAGGAGGATCATATCGCAGTCTTTCAGGCGAATTGGGATGACAAGGCAACAAACATCCGCGCGATCGCAAAGGAACTCGCCCTCGGCCTCGAATCGATGGTCTTTCTCGATGACAATCCCGTTGAGCGAGGTCTGGTCCGGCGAGAGATACCCGAGGTCGCCGTCCCTGAACTCGACAGCGATCCCGCGGGCTACTCGCGTACGCTTGCTGCAGGCGGCTATTTCGAGGCAATCAGCTTCTCAGAAGAAGATCGCTGCCGCGCCGGCATGTATCAGGCCAACGCGCGGCGCCTCAGTTTGCAAGGCCAAACTTCCGATCTTCAGTCCTATCTACGGTCGCTCGAAATGCGGATCATCTTCGGAAGCTTCGACCGTACAACGCGGTCGCGCGTCACCCAGTTGATCAACAAGAGCAACCAATTTAATCTGACCACCAACCGCTACACCGAAACCCAGGTCGAGCAAGCCGAACTCGACCCCGGCGTGATGACGTTGCACGCGCGGCTCCTGGACAAGTTTGGCGACAACGGAATTATATGCGTGGTCGTTTGTCGACCCTCCCGACCGCAATGGTGGACCATCGATACATGGCTCATGAGCTGTCGGGTGCTTGGGCGGGGTGTGGAAAAGACGGTGCTTGCGGAGATCCTGCTCCTTGCGCGCGCCGCAGGAATATCGAATCTGGAGGGTGTCTTCATTCCGACCGAACGAAACGAGATGGTGCGCGAGCACTATAACAAGCTCGGCTTCACTCTGATCAGCGAGGAGACCGACGGAAGCACACGATGGCAATTGGGGGTCGATGTTGAACTTGGCGAACTGCCGATGACGGTCGAGCGCGATTACCCACATCTGGAGCTTGCCTGATCCGGTGCGTACCGGAAGAGGCAACGCAGTTCGGGCCCCCAAGCAATGAGTCTCACATCCCCTCTTTTCTTTGCGTTTCTCGCAGCCGTAGTCGTTGCCTACAACATCAGTGCGTCCGTTCCTTACCGGCGAACGGTACTCGGACTGGCCAATGCCTTCTTCATCGGCAGCTATCTGACTGACATCATCCAAGCGCTGCCCCTGCTGGGGTTTCTTCTCCTGGGCTATGTCTGCGTAAGGGTTCTTGAAGTCTGGAAAGCAGCGGTCGCCTTGGGGCTGGGCGTCTTGAGCGTGCTGGTTTGTTACGTCTTTCTGAAGCGCTTCTCTTTCTTCGAAGACCTGGGTCATCTTCCGTTTCCCTATCTGATGATCGGTCTGTCCTACATCCTGTTCCGGATATTGCACATGATGGTGGATGTGCGCTCGGGTGACCTCAGCGAAAGAATCGGCCCGCTCGCCTTCTTCCGATACACCTGCAACTTTCTCTGCTTCGTCTCAGGCCCGATCCAGCGCTATCAGGACTTTCGGGCCACTGATGGCGTGGCGGCATTCGACCTCGATTCAGCCAAGGTTTACGACGCCTTCGCGCGGATCATCACGGGCTACGTGAAGTTTGTCATCGTTGCGGCCACGGCCGAATACGGCTTTTCGTTCCTGAAGCCCCAGCTCCTCCAGGCAGCCGATTTGCCCGTGCTGAAGCTTTACGGGCTCTATGCTGCAGCCGCCTCGCTCTACACCGTTTATCTCTATTACAATTTCTCCGGCTACATGGACATCGTCATCGGCAGCGGGATTCTGCTGGGGCAGGAGCTGCCGGAAAACTTCGACCGGCCGTTCTCCGCCCGCACCTTCCTGGAGTTTTGGCAACGCTGGCACATGACATTGTCGCAGTGGTTCAAGTTCTATCTCTTCAATCCGCTTGTCATGCTCCTGATGTCGTGGTTTCCAGCGCCCGCATTAACGGCCTATTTGGGCGTGCTCGCGTTCTTTGTGACCTTCCTCGTCATGGGAGTTTGGCACGGTACCACCGCGGTATTTGTGATCTACGGACTCTTGATGGGCGCAGGCGCGAGCGTGAACAAACTCTGGCAGGTTGCTTGGACCGGGCGCCTCGGCAAGAAGCGCTACCGGGCGCTAACCGACCGGACCGCCTATATCTATTTTTCTCGCGGCATAACCATCGCCTATTTCGTGCTGGCGTTGACCTGCCTATGGGTACCTGAGCTGTCGGACTTCGACCGCTTGATCGGAAGGCTTGGATTGACCGGGATACTGGGCCCGTTCCTTGCCATCGGCGGCGCATTCGCGCTGTTCTGGTTCGTCACCGACCGCATCGTCCCGCACCTGACTACGCCGACTTTCCTATTGTCGATCCGTGACAGCCTGATTGGCCGGAACCTTTCCCTGGCGAGCAAGATGATGGCAATCGTCGTGATCACGACACTGCTGCACAAATCTCCCGATTTCGTCTACAAGGCCTTCTGACTTGAAACACATCCTACGACAGGCCGCGCTGACCTTTGTGTCATTTGCCTTTCTTTACGCTACGCTCGGCGCGCTTTCTTTCCTCATGTTCCCTGACTCAGCAAGCGAGGGGCAGCGCGATTTTCAGAATGCCGAGCAGACACTCTACATGACCGTTCCCAAATACGTGTTCCTGGGACGGAGCGTTCTTAATAGCCCGGCTGAAAAGGCTATTCTGGTAGGCGCATCAAACACGGGAGTTGGCTTCATACAAAAGACTATTCAGTCAAAATTGGCCTGCGCGAAGGTGAGCAATCTCGCCGTTGGCGGCGCCAACATCTCGGAAGCGAAACAGATCATAGACATGGTGCACGAGGTCCAAAGTCAAGCCGATCGACCCTCGAACACCTTCGTAATCGGCGTTTGGTTCGGAATGTTCGTCGACTCGGACGTGAAGTATGCCGACCCTGATCGCAATCGCGGAGAAACCGATATCGATCTTGAGAAGTATCGCTACGGATTTTATAGGCGCACACTGGAAGGCCCTGCCGCGCTCCTTCCAGCAAGTTGGTTGGATGCTGGCGTTTTGGCAATTCGTCCCATTCTGGTGATCGAGAAGATGGCCCGCGAAGCCAGAGCAGGCGTCAATCTGCTGCTGACCGGTCGCAAGTCCGCTCAGCGTAACGAGGCTGAACGCGAGGCCGCCGGGATGTCAGAGCAAGACAAGAAGAAAGCTCTCGACTATTGGAATGAAGCCATGGGAAAGAGGAACGAAATTTCCCTCGGTCAGGTCGAAGTGCTCAAGAACACCATTGAAACGTTGCTTCGTTCGGGAGAACGGGTCGTGCTGATTGACCTTCCCATTCCGGCCTGGCATCGGGACGCAAGCCCATTTCAGCGGAGTTATGAACAAGCATTCACGGATGTCTCCCGCCAATTCGATGGGCAACGGAGTTTCGTCTCGATGTCGATGAGCGATCTGAGCAAAGAGCAAGATTATTCCGACGAAGTTCATGCCAAGCGGCATTTGGCGGACGTTTGGTCGGATCGACTGGCAAATGTCTTGAATCCATTCGTATGTCGGACAAGCCCCGAACAGGCTCGTGTTTCTCTACGCGGCTCCGATCAATTCAAGGCCGAAACTCATCAGTGAGTAGCAGGAAAGCTATTCGGAGAACGAAAACGAGGTGCGATGATGGATCAAGCGCAAATCTACTCTAAGCTTTCAACGGTATTTCGCGAGGTCTTCGATGAGGATGATCTTGGGCTCGAGCCTGAAACGACGGCCGATGACGTAGACGGTTGGGATAGCCTCTCCCACATTCGTCTCGTTCTCGCGGTCTCGAAGGCTTTTGGAATAAAGTTCTCCGCATCCGAAATCGGCAACCTGAAGAACGTCGGGGAATTCGTCGAACTGATCGGCAAGAAGACGACGTGAGATATTGAAGTGTCCAATTCCGCAAGCCCCCCCGCACTCGATTTCGGCAACTTTGCCTTTCATCATCTGGGCCTTGCGGTCGCCTCCCCTGAAGAGGCATTTCGCTACCTGGCATTGCTTGGATATACGGCTGGCAATCAGGTCTTTGACCCGCTCCAGCGGGTCAATCTCGCGATGCGCCATCATCCAACGATGCCCGATGTCGAAGTGATCTGGCCCGGTGACGGCCCCTCCCCGATTGACAAGCTCATAAGCAAAACGGGGTCGATGATTTACCACTTATGCTATACGTGTCCCAATGCTGAAGACGCGCTTGGTGAGCTGGAGGCCGCAGGCGTCGATATCGTAATGGTCAGCCCACCAACTCCGGCGGTGCTATTCGACGGCCAAAGGGTTTCCTTTCATCATGTCTCGGGCTTTGGATTGATCGAGATATTGCAGACCGAGGAGCTCCCTGATCGGTCTTAGACAGCATTTGGGTATTGCAATGACACGTGACTCCCTCGCGCTGAAGAGCGCCCGAATCGACCGTTTTGTTTGCTGCCTGATGGTCATTGTGCCCATTTGGATTCCACCCGTTCATGCTCAAGTCTCCGGGTATGGAAGATCCTCCGCCCCCATGTACGGCGGCACCGGCGGATCCGGTCGGCCTGCCAATCCGTTCCTGCCGATGAATGGTACGTTTGCAGGAAATCACAAGACCCCCGACGGCAGGCTCTGTATCTCTGTGCACCCCTCAGCTCGTCCACAGACCATCAATCCGAAAATCATCGACCAGATCGTACTTGTCGAGAACATCTGCGGCCAGTCTATCCGAGTCCAGGTTTGCTATGCTGGAAGCTCCGATTGCATCATCGTGCCTTTAGCAGGTTATCAGAGGCTCCAAAGGACACTAGGGATCGCGTCAGGCTCGACCTATTTTCGTTACGAGTTTCGTGAGCTATTCTGATCCGAAGCGCCCTGGCTTTCTTTCGTCCGAGCAACGCCCTGCCCGAGCGCCTCGAGAGCGTTCGCCGACATAATTCATTGGTACCCAGAATAGTTTATTAGTGCCCGAGATGACAAGAGCCCAGCGAAACGCCCGAAAATCTCACTATGGTTTGCGCCTCCTCGCCGGGCTGTTCGTTGCCTGTACAATAGCCTATGTCCTCTTCGGCCCGAAACCAACCCGAAGCCAGGGGCCAAAACCCGAGGCAAGTTTTGCTGAATACACAGTCAAGCTAAGCACGCCGTTGTCGGTTTCAGCCGCCGGGATGATTATTGCAGCCTGCGACGGCCTATTTGCACAAGCAGGCCTGCGCGTTCGCTTGGTGGCAGGCTTAGACGACGATGACGCGATAGCCGCGGTCGTGGCCGACGAAAACACGATAGGTATCGCCTCGACTGCGGGATTCTTGAAAGCCCGCTCGGGAGGACTCCCGATTGTGGCTTTTGCAGGATTTTATGCAGTGAACCCCGCAGAATTCTATGCGCTGCCCGAGACCAAGCTGCTGACGCCGCTAGACCTCGAAGGCAAACGAATTGGATACAACCCCAATCCCGAATTCACGGCGATTCTCAGCGATTTTGTCAGCAGAAATTCTTTGGCCCAAAGCAAGCTCCTCTTGTTGGAAAGCAATACGCCGCTGCAGGATCTTTTGGATCGAAAGATAGATGTTCTTCTTGGTCGTCACGATGTCGACGGCCTTGAGTTGGAGCGCCTGAACGTTGAAAATAAGATACTTCGTCCGGAAGCCTTTGGAGTTCACGCCCCAGGGCCGATCTTCTTCGCTCAGGAGCGAACCCTTGCCCAACCGAACAGACTTGAGAAATTCTTGATGGCCATCGCCGGCGGTTGGAGCGCAGCGTACGCGGACCTTGATCGGACAATTCCGATTATAGCGAATTCTGTAGGTACACCGCTGCCGTTTTCGTTGGTCGCTCGCCTCATGGATTCACAACGCAGCCTTTTGCGCCCCTTTGGGGCAAGATTTGGCGAAATGGATTCTACACGAATTCGAACTCTGCAATCACAACTGTCGCAGCGCCGCGCGATCCAGCAGCCAATCGATTTAACCCGCGCATTCAATTACAATATCCTGAAAGAGACTTATCGCAATGAGGCAACCAACCTGAGTCGAGTAGAGCCCTGACCGATGTCTAATCCTACCCAAGTCATTATTTTCGGCGGCGCGGGCTTCGTCGGAACTCACCTCGCTGCCGATCTCGTGGCTTCTCGAAAGTATGAGAGAGTCGTCTCGGTGGACATTGGTCCGCCGAGGGCAAATATCGCCGGAGTCGAATATCTATTTCACGATGTGCGCGAATCGATCGATCCGAATATCGCCAACGGAAGTCCAGCCGACATCTTCAATCTGGCTGCAGTTCATGTAACGCCTGGTCATCCAGATGGCGACTATTACTACACGAACGTCTTGGGAGCTGTGAATGTTTGCCGATTTGCAAACGAGACAGGAAGCAAGAACCTGGTCTTCACGAGCTCGATCTCGATCTATGGACCAAGCGAAGCTGCGCTCGACGAGGAGGCCAAGCCAGCCCCTGTGAGCGCTTATGGACGCTCCAAGCTCGCGGCCGAAAAGATACACTTGCTCTGGCAGGCGGAGGCTCCAGACCGGAAGCTTACCATCGTTCGTCCGGCCGTGATTTACGGCCCTTACGAACGAGGAAACTTTACGCGCCTGTCACGAATGATGGAACGGCGAGCGTTTATCTATCCCGGTCGAACGGATACGATCAAATCGTGCGGCTACGTGAGAGACCTCGTAACATCGATGATCTTCATGTCAGCCCGCAATGAAGGCACTTCCATTTACAATTTCAGCTTCGAGCACAGATATACGATCAGCGAGATCTGCTCGACGTTCTCGCGCGTGGCTGGCTATCACCAGCCACAGTTTGTCATTCCGATTTGGCTAATGAATATGGCGGCGCTTCCATTTGAGGTCCTGCAGACGTTCGGTATGAAGACCGGCATCAATCGAGATCGAGTACGAAAACTGTGGTTTTCCACCAACATCCTGCCTAAGCGTCTTGTCGCCAGCGGGTTTAGGTTCTCGTATGATTTGGAAAGCTCTCTTGCCGAATGGAAGCGGGAATCGAGGCTAAAGGACTTCGATTGATGGAGCGTCTTGATCCCGGTCGAGGCACCCTGATCAATGCTAGAGTTGATGTTCGCTTTACAAGCGATGCAGTAAGCGCTCCTGGCGCAGGACGGCCGGCCTATTCTGCGCTCCTAGCCACATCCGGTTTGTGCGTATTGATTGCGTTGGCGCCGCTTCCCTTCGGCTCCATGGATACGCGTATCGTGGCCGCTTGGGTATCTCTGCTTTCGGTGGTTCTCTTCCTCGCTGCGCTACAAGCGCTTGGCCCTCGGGACATCGCTTTCCTATGTGGCTTCACGGCAATTTCGCTGGCTTGGATTGTGGTCATAAGTGAGCAATTGGGCTGGACAACTCCGGTGTCCCGACATTTGACAGCTGTAATTTGGGATGAGGCTTCAGCTATCCTGGCAGAACAGCTGGACGGCTCTGTTTCCGTAGCCCGCAACCAAGCCTTTTTCTCTGCCGGATCGCAGATCGCGTTCTTCTTATCGATCCTGTGTGGCTATCTTGTCGGCCGAGACCGGCTCGCTGCACAGATGCTCTTAATCTGCTTCCTGGGATCGGGCTTAGCTTATGCGATCTATGGGCTTGTCGCGCTCGTGTTCTGGCCGAACTATTTTCTATGGCACCAGAAATATAACTATCTAAGTTCGCTGACGGCGACGTTTATCAATCCGAACGTTGCAGCATCCTACTTTGGAGCGATGACCTTAGGATGGGTACTTTTCGCAACACGATTCAGCGGACATCGCTCTAATGACGCGCCCATTCTGTGGTGGGAACTGATCAGATCTCGCCTGCACGCCGCGTCGCCGCGGAAGATTTTCTATTTGCTGGCCTGTTTTGTGATGCTCACCGCAACCATGCTCACGGGATCACGTGCCGGCTCTGTGCTGGCGTTGTTGTGCTTAGCTGGAGCTATCGGAACTCATTTCCGGAGAAGGTTGCAAAGGCGGCGGCTTCTCTGGATCTCTCCGTTTGGAGCCGTTGCATTTGTGTTAGTTGCTATCTCGATTTTCGCTCCGCGCGTCAATCAACGATTTGGCCTCCAAGGTTTCTTCGATGTGGGTCGCTGGGAAACCTACACCTCGACCGTTGAAATCATTAAGAGCTATCCTTGGCTTGGGTCGGGTTTGGGTACGTTTCGATGGATTTTCCCATCCTACCGAAGCGGCGATGTTCCGTCGTACGGTGTCTGGGAGCAGGCACACAACACCACCCTTGAGCTGGCCGCCGAAATGGGGCTTCCATTCATGCTCATAATGGGCATCGGGTGGATCGCTATGTTGGCGATACTGGGCCGAGGAATGTTGGGCCGCGACCGTGATGCGATGCTGCCAACCAGCGCCTTTTGGATCGGCGTCTTGGCCATTGCCCATTCTCAGGTCGATTTTCCGCTACAGATTCCCGGTTTTGCCCTCGCAATCGGCCCCATTTTGGGCATGGGAATGGCCCAATCGTTCTCCGCCAAAGGACGTTAACCTACGTTAACCTAAGCCGTCCGCCGCTACTTCGGCCGCTGTACATTGACCTAATTTTCTATTAAAAACACCGGATTAGACGTTGGAAGAGGTTAGGACCCATGAGGACACCCGGACGCCTGTTATCGTCGAAGCTGATGCTTTCAGCGGCGGCCTGCGCCCTCGCCATTTTCCTATCCACGGCCAGCTTCGCCGCCTGTGTTAGCGATCCCGACACCGCTCAGAAGGCGGCGGCTTTCACGACAAGCCCTTCTTCTTTGTTGGAGGGTCCAAACGGACCTCGCAGCCCGGAGGAAGTTGCCGCTGACGTACAGACCTTTGTTGCTTCCTACCCTCAGGCGCTCCCCGCAATCCTCACCATCTTGAAGGATCTGACTAACAAGGGACCTTCCAGCTCGGTGCTTCAAAAGGCGATTGGCACGGGTCTGGGGAAAGCCGCTAATGTATGCAAAACGACCGATCTCACGTTTTCGTTGGAGATTCAGGGCGACCTCGGCGCGACGGGCTCCCCTGACGCTAACGCGCAATATGCAGCGATTACCGGTAATGATCCCACCCGAAGCGTAGCTCTCTCAGGCGCCGCTACCGGGTCCTCCGGAGGCGTCGGCGGTCAGACCTCCGCAACGACCGGTAGCTTCTTTGGATCTTCCTCGTTCCAGACCTTCGCCTCGAATAGCGTATCCAACAACCCTACGAACTATTTCAGTTCAAGCGTGGGTAGTGCGAGCTCGACAGGCGGATCAACCACGACAACGACCATCGTCTGCACCGTCTCCGGCTCGTGCTGATGCCTTCGGGCTTTTGAGGCCGAGGCGTTATTGATTAGGACATCCGATTCGTCGGCGTGCGGATGATCGCTGTGTTTTGAATAGCCGCCGCGCAACCAGTTCAGTTAGACGGGCCGGATGCTTCAGACAAGAATTCCATCGTCTTCCGCACCGCCGATCCAGGGCGTTGAACAGCCGTCTTTGCAGCAGACCGTTGCCGACGCCTTTGGCCTGATCAGCAGGCAGTATCCGGTGATGATCGTCACCGTGCTGCTTTGCCTAGCCCTGGCAGGCAGCTATCTGCTGTCCGCCACCAAGCGCTACACCGGCACTGCCGTGCTGATGATCGACAGCCGGAAGATGCAGGGGCTTCAGACTCAGGGGGCACCGGGGGCGGGCGACAACCCCATCGACTCCGCAATGGTCGACAGTCAGGTCGAAGTCCTGAAGTCCGAGACGATCGCCGCAGCGGTCATCAAGGACCTGCACCTGTTGGATTCCCCGGAATTTATGCGCGCTGACGACGGCCTGTTGAGTAGCCTGTCTCAGCTTTTTTCCGGTTTCTTTCCAGAAGAGAAGCCTTCCGATCTCGAGTTGATGCGAGGCGCCATCGGGCGTGTGCAAGCTGGTCTTACGATCAAACGTATCGGCTTGAGCTACGTCATCGAAATTGCCTACCAATCGACGTCCCGCGAATTGGCAGCGCGGATCGCGAACGCCATAGCTGAGAATTACATTGTTGATTCTCTCGAATCGAAATACCAGGCTTCCCGCCGCGCCGCCGTCTGGTTGCAGGACCGATTAAAGGAGCTCCGCGCTCAAGCCTCAACAGCTGAGCGCTCCGTGGTCGACTATAAGGCAAAGAACAATATAGTAGACGCTGGCGGTCGCCTGCTGACTGAGCAGCAACTCGCTGAGATCAATAGCGGTCTCACCGAGGCCCGTGCAAAGCGCGCGGAAGCCCAGGCCAAGCTGCAGCGCATCACCTCAATCCTCAATGCTGACGAGAGCGACTCTCAGGTCATTTTGACTGATCTGGCAACCGTCAACGATACTATGGCCAATCCGGTCATCACAAAGCTACGCCAGACCTATCTTGATTACGCAGCTAAAGCGTCGGACTGGTCCAATCGCTACGGCCCTACCCATCTCGCGGTGGTGAATCTGCGCAATCAGATGCGCGAGATCCGGCGTTCCATTCTGGACGAGCTCCGACGGACTGCTGAGGCCTACAAGAGCGACCTAGCGATCGCCAACGCTCGCGAGGAGGCGAGCCAGAAGAGCCTTAACGATACAATCGCCTTATCGAATGATACGAGCCAAGCGCAAATCGTGCTCAAGGATCTAGAAAGCAACGCCCAGAGCGCGCGCGCCCTATCCGATAATTTCCTGCAACTCTATATGGTCTCGGTGCAGCAGCAATCCTTCCCGATTACGGAGGCAAGGGTTATCACCCAGGCTGCGGAGCTGTCGTCGCCAAAGACCGCGCCGAAGGCGGTTTTGGTTCTCTTGGCGGGCGTCGTCGGTGGCTGCATCCTTGCGGGTCTGGTCGCGATCTTCCTTGAGCTGGTCGACCGCGTCTTCAGGACCGTCCACCAGGTCGAAAGGCTGCTTCAGACCAACTGCCTCGCCTCTGTCCCGATCGTTAGTTTCGGAGCAGACGAGGCCCCAAAGGGCTCACTGAGCCGCCTCAAAGGATGGTTGCCATTCCCCAGCGGTTGGAGGCCCAATTCGCGGCCGGACTCTCGTTCGACCGTTGCCGCCGGCCAAATGAGCCGTGCCATGGAGGCGGGACCGGCTCAGCTGCCCCGGTTAGGCGACCGGCAGCTTACGATCGACAACAGCGTTGGGCGCTTCGCGATCAATTCGCCATTTTCGCGGTTCGCCGAAGCGTTTCGTTCGATCAAATTGGCGACCGACCTAAGTAACTACGGTTCCCCTCACAAGGTCGTCGCGATCACCTCAGCTCTTCCCAACGAGGGGAAATCGACGGTGAGCGAGGCCTTGGCTCAAACCACGGCGCAGAGCGGACTGCGCACGCTTCTCATCGATGGCGACATTCGTAATCCAAGTCTAACCCACCGTCTTGGTCGTTCGGCAGACGTTGGACTCATCGACGTCGTGTTCGGGAAGGTCGACCTAAAGGATGCGCTTTGGGTCGATCCGCAGACCAGTCTGCACTTCCTGCCTTGCGTGGTAACCTCACGGTTCTCGAACTCAAGCGACCTCTTGGCCTCCGCGCAAATGCAAAAGTTCTTTCAGGATCTGCGCGAGCAGTATGACCGCATCATCCTGGACCTCAGTCCATTGGCGCCGGTTATCGACGTACGCGCGACAGGTACGTTGGCCGACTCGTACATTTTGGTTATTGAATGGGCGAAATCGAAGGTCGACATCGTCGAGCGAGTGATAAGAGAAACGCCAATGGTTCGTGAGCACCTGATGGGCGCGGTGCTCAACAAGGTGAACCTCGCCGCCATGAGCCGTTACGATACGCATAGCGGAGGCTACTACCGCAACCGATACTATTCACGATACGGGTATGTGGATTAGCTTGGAAGCCAATGGTTAGCACCGTTGGTAAGTCAACCCTCGTATTGATCGCGCTCTTTTCTGCTGGCTGGGCTGCATTCTTTCTTCGTAACCCTACGCAGGAAGTGCAGCTCGACAGTATTGCTAACGCGATTCTCTCGGGCACGGCGTTCAAGCGTAATCCTGTCTCTGAAGCCGCATTGTCCACCGCCGAAAACCGGGCAATCTGTAGCCCTCGCGAAATACGGGCCGCGACCATCATCCGCCTTCGCCTCTATGAAATGGCGGTAGATTCGCTTGACACGCGCCTCGCCAATGAGCGCCTAAGCTCTCTCCGTTCGTCGGTGAAGCGAGCCTTGAACTGCGTCCCGACCGACGGCCTCTTGTGGTTCATTGAATACTGGAGCGCCATTAATCAGGGCGGCCAGATAAGCGACCATCTCGATGAATTGCGCATGTCTTACAAGCTCGCTCCGTACGAAGGCTGGATTGCACTTCGCAGCCCCTACGTACTTGCAATCTATGACGTACTTCCATCTGACTTGCAGGAGAGTGCCCGGAAAGAATTTGTTTCCATTGTGCGGACGGGCCTCATTCGAGACGCGGTAAGGATACTCAGGTCGGCAGGCTGGAGAAATCGAGACGATTTGGTTGCAGGTCTTTCCGCCGTGCGACTAGATTTCCGCTCGCAGCTGGAACGCGCTTTGCGATCTGAAGGCTTAACCGTCCAGATTCCTGGCGTGGAAACCCCAGAATTTCGACCTTGGCGTTGAGGCTGGTTCATTCGACATTGCGCAGCTGAAAACGAGGGGGGTGCTCGGAACCAGCCGCTGACATTGGATTGCCGTAGAGCTGATCGATTCTACCAAGCGTCCACGCGTCAGGCAGACGTTGGATGGCAAATGCCAATCGCAAGGGCTTACCTGCACAAGGTCTATGCGCTTTGAGGCAGCACGGTACAGCGGGAGTTCCGATGGGCAAGCTATCTTTCGTATCGCTCCTCGCGGCTGTCCTATTCAGCTTCGCTTCTCCTGGTTACGGCCAAATGCCCTCCGTAGCGGGAACAAACGAGAGCACGGGCCGGCGAGGCGCACTGGACGGAGTTTGGCTCTGGACTTTGCCTGACACGCCCAACGGACTGAGGCCCACCCAGAGCTGGCATGCGACCGGCTCGGCACTAAACGGCGATATTTACGTAGGCGGGATGGACCACCAGACGAACTCGGCCCTTTATCAGCTCAACTGGCAAACGGGAGCGCTCCGGCTTGTGGGTGATGCCCGTTCCGCATCGGAAGCAGCCAATAACTGGCAGCCGGGCGAGACCGCCCAGAAATTCCACACGCGCCCACTCTGGCACAACGGCAAGATCTATGTTGCCACCATGAACCGCTCAACTCTCGACGACGGATACCTCAACGAACGAGGCTTTCACTGGTACGCCTATGATCCGGCGCAGAACAGGTTTGCCGATCTGAGCGCGTCAGAACCTGCCGGCACAGCCGTCGACCACGGCAACGTTGTAACGCTTGCCTCTGACCCTCAGCGAAACGTGATTTATGCCGCAGGCGTGCCCACCGGCGAGATATTCCGCTACGACGTGTCCCGCGGCCGAACAACCCGTTTGGGCAGGCCAGCGACTTATGATCAGCACTTCGTCTATTCGGGTCGGGTCATGTGGGTAGATAGCCGGGGCCGTCTCTATTTCACGGCAAGCGCCCCGGACAGTCCCTCAGTTTTCGCGCACGTTTTCTTCTACGACCCCGAAACAGGTTTCGGCGAGCGCAAGGATTGGCCCCTTCAGATCACGCAGGCCCTCGAGATGGGGCAATGCCTCGACGACAAAAAGCGGTGCTTCTTCTCGGACGACAAGGGTCACATTTACAGGTTCGACGACGATGGTCCGTCCTGGTCGTATCTTGGACAACTAGACCTTCAACAACGAGCCTATGTTTGGTTGTTCAATGTCGCGCCTGACGGAAACACAGCTTACATCGGCACCAGTTTTCAATCAGATGGCAAGGCAGGCGCTCTGTTCGCGTTTGATCTGCGCACAGCGACCACCAAAACCCTGTGTGATTTCGCCGACCTGGATCCTTCCCTTAAGAGCCTGAACGCTCATACAGGATACGATGCATGGGATCCTGAAGGCCGATTCTATTTCGCTAGCTTCGATGGAAGCTCGCGTGCGCATGTGATCGTTACGCGCCTAGACATTCGTCGGCTGGAAGCGGCGGCGGCCGAGATACCGAGCAAGCATTGAGCAAAGGCCCGGTCCGGTACCAATCGAAGCAACGTTAGACCAGGGGTTGGGGACAAGGGATCTGCGTTGTCACGCGGACCGCCCGCCTCTATTGCCGCAGATTGATCCGCAGCGCTGAGTTCGCTACGGGACCCACGCGTGCCGATTCCGAGGTCATCGCGCGCACCGTACCGAGTTGATGGCGCGCGGGGTTCCGAAATGATCGCGCGCAGCGTTCCGAGCATTCTCCGCGCAGC
>NZ_BSOW01000040.1 GCF_030160715.1 Bradyrhizobium iriomotense | reverse complement strand
CAAGACGGCGGCTGGACGGTAAGAGCCGGATGAGCGGAGACGTTCACGTCCGGATCTGTGAGCGCCTGGGGGTGAAACTCCCCCGGGCGACTCGACGCAACATTTATGTTCGCAGCCACCTCGCCGGCGAAAGGGTGAGGGCCTCGATCAGCCGATTCCTGACTGACAAGCTCCGCTTGAAAGTCAACGAGGCCAAAAGCGCGGTGGCGCGACCCGAGGAACGTAAATTTCTCGGATTCAGCATTGCGAATGACGGGAGCGAGCGACGCATTGCGCCGAAAGCTCTCGACAAGTTCAAAGACCGAATCCGGGAAATCACATGCCGGACGCGAGGGATCAGTTTGCAGCAGATGATCGCAGATCTCACGCCATTCCTCATCGGATGGCGCGGGTACTTCGGCTTCTGTCAGACCCCGCGCGTGCTAACGAACCTGGAAGCCTGGATCCGCCGGAGACTGCGTGTGTATCTCTGGCGGCAATGGCGAAACGGGCATAACCGATTCACGGAGCTTCGCCGCCTCGGCATCACGAAGTTCGCCGCATCGGTCGCTGCCGGTTCACCGACGGGACTCTGGCGCATGTCCGGACACCCGGCGGTTCAACACGCCTTACGAAATCATGCGTTCGACTCTCTTGGTCTCCCCCGAATCTTCATGCCTGTGCCGGCTTAACTCGATCGAACCGCCGTGGTACGGACCCGTATGCCCGGTGGTGTGGGAGGGGTGGCGTCGCGAGACGTCCCCCTATCCCGATCAACCGCTCTTATGTGTCGGACGAGATTATGTGGCGGAGGCGCCCTAACGCCAGCCAGGGCCGGCCCCCCAGGGTTTCTCCGCCACATAATAATCAGATGCTGGCCAGCAGCTGCAGGATGGTGTCGTTCGGCCGGAAGCGCGCGCTGCGGTCGCCTGAGACGCCCGCCTTCTCGAGTCCCCGGCGCATCATCTCGACATCCGCAGCGGCGTATCGGTGGGTTGTGGCGACCTGAGCATGGCCAAGCCAAGCCTGGATCGTCAGGAGATCCACGCCTGACCGGAGAAGCTTCATGGCGAGGGAATGCCGGAAGATGTGCGGCGATATGGGCTTGTCCTCCAAGCTTGGCGTGATGGACACGGCCTGGGAGGCGGCACGCCGCACGATGTGGATCGCGCCAAAGCGCGTCAGGCGCTCGTTGTGGACCCCGACGAAGATCGGCCGCGGTTCATGATTGGCGAGGCCACGTTCGCTCAATAGGTTCGTCAGCGATCGCACCAGATCCTTAGGAATGGGAACGACGCGATCTCGGCGTCCCTTGCCGTGAAGCAGCACCTGCGGGCGTCCTCGTTCCAACTGAAGGTCGTTCGCGTTGACACCGGTCGCTTCGGACACGCGAGCGCCGGTTCTCGCCAAGAAGAGCAGAAAGGCCCGGTCGCGCCGGCCGCGGGGCGTCGTCTGATCAGGGGCTGCGATGATGGCCTCCACCTCGGCGTTGGTGAGGTGATGCGTCACCTCGATGTGGGCCCGTTTGGTGGGGATCGTCAGAACCCGTTGGGCGACGCCGAACGAGGCGGGATCGGCGGCAGCGACGTGATGGAAGAAGGATCGGATCGCGGCTAGTCGGGCGTTGCGCGTTGCGACGGAGTTGTTCCGCTTCTCCTCAAGCTCGTCAAGAAAGGCGAGAACAAGGTCCCGATCGAGATCCTCAAGGGCCAGCGCCGCCGGCTTCTTCCCCAAACGGGCGGCGGCAAAGAGGATCAGCATGCGCAAGGCATCGCGATAGCTGGCCAAGGTCGCCGAGGTCGCGTTGCGCTGCTTGGTCAACCGGCGACGAAAGTACGACTCCAGGAGCGGCGCTAGTAGGAG
This sequence comes from Bradyrhizobium iriomotense, assembly GCF_030160715.1. Classification (GTDB taxonomy): domain Bacteria; phylum Pseudomonadota; class Alphaproteobacteria; order Rhizobiales; family Xanthobacteraceae; genus Bradyrhizobium; species Bradyrhizobium iriomotense. Next base: position 72,868 of record NZ_BSOW01000040.1, on the reverse strand, counting down.
GTGCTCGCTCATGCCGCGCCTCCGTCGAGGAAGGCGCGCTCAGCCGCGATGGCGAGGAGATCCGACGAGCCGGTGAGGTAGTAGGCTGTGTCGCTATAGCTGGCGTGGCCGAGGTAGGTGGCGAGTAAGGGCAGCAGCGCTTGGACGTCTGCGCGCTGTTGGTGCCACAGCCTGAGCCTGGTCACCGCGAACCGGTGCCGGAGATCGTGCGGTCGCAGAGGCTTGCCATTGTCAAGACCCGCGAGCTTGCGGGCCTTAGCGAAGTTACTTTGCAGGCCGGTCGCCGACAGACGGCAGCCTCGCGAGCTGAGGAAGAAGGCCTCGCCTTTGGGCTTGGGAAACACGGCGTCGCGCTCACGGGCGTATCGACGAAGGGCTGCCTGAGTCGTCTGATGAACAGGAACCAGGCGGTCTTTACGGAACTTGGTCTTACGGACGATGACGACCCCGTTGGTCAGATCGACGTCGCCGCGATCAAGCCTGGCCACTTCGCCCGATCGTAGCCCTGTGCTGGCCAACAATCCGATCAGCGTCGCCGTCGTGCGGCCTCTGAGAGGGATCCCCGGCGAAATGAAGCTGCATGCGTCGATAAGCGACGCCAGCTCAGCCTCGCTAAGGATGCGCGGTGGCGGAATCGCCCTGGATCTGGAGAAGGCTCTGCGCTCCAAGGCCTCGGTTTGGGGGTCGTAGACGGCCAGGTACTCGTAGAATCGGCGGAGCACGCCGTGACGGACGGCGCGACTGTTGGCGGTGTCGCCGAACGACAGGACGAAGTCCAGTGCCATCGTCCGGGTGGCGGGCGCACCCAGCTGAGATCGCTCGACGTAGCGAACGAAAGCCCGCAGCGTGCCGGCTTGCTTGTTGAAGGCGTAGCCGAGGGAGCGGCGCAGCTCGATGTAGCGCTCGACCTTGTCGCCGAGGAATGCGGCGAAGGCGGTCATGCGGCGCCTCCCGGAAAGGGGAGCGCGACCTCAGCGAGCTGCGAGGCCGCGACCTTCACGTACAGCGCCGTTGTGTTGATGCTTTGGTGCCCTAGAAGATCGGCGACCTCGTTGATCGGCCTTCGTCGCCCGACGAGCTGGGTGGCTAGACTGTGGCGCAGGAGATGCGCGCCTCCGACGCGACCGAGCTCGATCCCACCATGCTGCAACCGCTTCCGCACGATCCTCGAAACAGACGACGCGTACTTGAATGGTCCCACGGGCGGCGTGAAGGACAGGAACAGATGCTGACTATCGACCTTCGGTCGAGCCCGCAGGATGTAGTCGGCAAGCGCGGCGCCGGTCTCCTCCATGAGCGGGGCCACTCGGTCACGCTTGCCCTTGGTGCGCCGGACAAAAACCTCGCCAGTTCGCCAGTCGATATCCCGGAGCTGAAGAGCGCGTAGCTCGCCATTGCGAATGCCTGTGGTGGCGAGCAGCAGCAGGACAGCTCGATCGCGAAGGTCGATCGGCGTCGCCTTGCCGATCGCATCGATGGCGCGGCGAACATCATCCCACGAAAGCCGGGGCGGTAAATGGGCCAGTCGCCAATATGGCGTTCTTGGAACGACGGGAGCCAGATCCTGCTCGTGGTGGCCAGCCCAATGCAGAAAGCGGAGAAACGTTCGGATGTGAGAGATCGCCGCCGTGCGAGTGCCGGAGGTCGCCGAGAGCGACAGCCGATACTCGACAGCGGCAAGGACATGCTCTGCCGTCAACGCCTCGAGGTCTTGGCCAGGATGGCGATGGCGGAGCCAATCCAGAAAGCGCCGTGCGCCCAAGAGAACGCCAGCGCGGGACCTTGGCTCAAGGCCTCGTACCCTGCTCAGATAGTCAGAAAAGGAACTCAAAAGCGGAGCGTCCGGATCATCGACTACAATGGGCGTCAAAGCAATGAATCGTTCGGGCACCACCCGTCGCGCGCGTTGGAGCGCAGACACTGCCGCAATCCGTGGTGAGTCCGTGGTGAATGTGCATAGATAGCTATCGACGATAGCTTCGCCGATCGGCCGTGAACCGCAATGTGCTGCAGCAAAACGGCTGAACCGCGCGATCCGGCTCAGATAAAGCTTAGCGGATGCTTGCTTGTAACCGAGCGAGAAAAAGTGCCCCGCGATGCGATCCATCTCGGCGCCGAGCGCCCCGTCACGAAGGCGCTTAAGCACCCCGCGGTACGAAAAATAGAACTCGAGCATTGTGCCCCTCCGGCGTTACGGCGCAGGGGGATCCCGCGTCCGCACGAGGGGCACGAAATATTATGTGGCGGAAGAATCCAGCCGTGGCCGGCCCTGGCTGGCGTTAGGCCGCCTCCGCCACATAATCTCGCCCGACACGTAAGTACGGGTTCGCACGCAGCGCTTCGCTCACCAGCGCCGACAGCGTGTGCACCGACTTGCGAAAGTCGACTGGCTGTGCCGCCAGCACCACCTTGAGGTCAGGCCGTAATGCAATCACCGCATGCTCCGAAGCGCCGACAGCACCATCGAAAGCGTCGCCAGTTCCACTCCGGGCTCGACCCGGATGCGTGCCCCTCTCACCTCGATCTCGATCACCCCGCCAAGCTTGCTGGTGGGCGATGCCATCTGCGGCAGCACCCCATGCGCGCACGCTCGCCGGTCCGGCTCGTCCGCCGTCGCCGGACCGCTCTCGGAAGCGATCCGGACCGGCACGAAGCCTGGCGCCTGAAAGTTCGCTGCCGTCGCGAACTTGCGCCGCCACACCGTAAGCAGCCCACGGACAACGCCATGGCGCCGAGCGACCTCGGAAATATTGGCCCCTTCCTCGAAGCTCTCCGCCACAATCCGCGCCTTCTCTTCCGCCGTCCAGTGCCGTCGCCGACGCTCCCCCGTGATCACCTCGATGCGACGATAGGAGCCGCCTTCTTGCCTGGCATCAAGCATGGCTTCATGCATGGCGTCTGCCATAGTCCACCTCCAAAAAACAGTTCATTCCAAGCTGTATCGCAGCTCAGTCGCGCGATGCCCAGGTGGGGGGCTCATGCCGGTTACCTTGTACCGAGGGTGCAGCCGTGTGCATCTGTGCATCAAGCTCGGCAACATGATCATGGATGACGGCGAAGCCACATTGGCGCGACTGAGAGACATTCCGAGGGAGAGCTTGCAATATCCGGCGGCCATCGCGCCGCGTACTTGTATGCGGTCGAACGCAATCTTCGACCATGATGCAGCAATGCGCATCTCAAGCGAAGCTCGGGCAGCGGGCCCATTCTTCCGCTAGGTCATATGGACCAAGTTGTGGCGCGGGTCACCGCCACCTCGGCGTATCAGGGTTCAGCGATTGCTTCGCCAAGCCCCAATTGAGGTGCCACGATCATCATGGTCTTGCGCGTACCGCCGCGCGCGTCGGCCGCGCGAGTATGGAACCATTGGGCTAATGCGTTATCCATCTGGAAAAGGAACGCCAGGCCAACTGGATCATCCCACGCCGTACCGGGCACTGCCAGCGCGTGCAAGGCCCTTCTCCCGTCTTCGCTTGCCGTTCTCATCGGGAGCGCCCGTGAGGCCCGCGTAACGCGCGACCGCTCTGCGATCTCTCAGATGCGGATAGAGGGCGTAGGACTGAGCACCATGGTGATATCGCGCATCTTGGGGACAAAGATGATCGACTTTGACGCCCGCAACCTCGATAGTCCCCCGCGATGATCCATAGGACAGTGGATTTACCGCCGTCCAGCATTGGGGCTCGGGAGAAAAGGACAGAACCAAGACTCAGCGGAGGAACCGCTTCTCGGTAATTTTCACCCGGTCCATACCCTGGAGTCGGAAGATTTCCTCGACCGAAACAATATCCTTATCTACCGTAAGAATGCCGCCATCGCGCCGAATGCGCGCAAAGACATCCTTCATCGCCGCCACAGTTGCGCGGATTGCGTGGTTGCCGTAGATCACCATCCTTATTTTGCCGAAGGCGGAGATCCGCATCTCGTTCATCTCGGGATAGGCGGTCGGCACAATGACTATTGGAGCAGCGCCGCTCCAGGCGCGCACAAAGCTTTCCACCTCATCCGGCGTCTTCTGCTTAGAGTGGATGAGGATCATGTCGGCGCCAGCCGACTCATAAGCTGCCGCGCGCTTGACTGCCTCCGCCTCGCCCAGACCGGCAATCAATGCCTCGGTGCGAGCGATGACCACAAAGTTGGGGTCTCGCCGCGAGGCAAGAGCCGCTGCGATCTTGCCCTGAAACTCCTCGATCCGGAGTAGTTCCTGCTGCCGGCCTGTGGTCGCAAGGCTGGACACCTTGGGAAAGGTCTTGTCCTCGATCACGACTGCCGCAGCGCCGGCGCGCTCATATTCGGCAATCACGTGCGTGACGTTGATCGCATTACCATAGCCAGTATCGATGTCAGCAACGATGGGCAGATGCGTAGAGCCCGACATTGCACGCACCATATCAAGGTGCTGAGTCATGCTAACGAAGGACAGATCCGGCAGGCCGTAAAGAGCCGCAAGTTCAAACCCGGAAGCCCAAACTCCATCGAACCCGGCCTCCTCGACGAGCTTTGCGGATAAGGGGCTGTGAGCCGCCATGACATGCAACAGCTGATCCTCGGCTAATTTTTCTCGCAATCTTGAGGCCATAGTGACTCCGTTTGACTACTGCGCGTTTAGCGCCGATCGCTTTTGATGTTTTAGCCGGTAGGTCCGCGATCGAGGAGAGCTGCTATCCGGGTGATGCCGACATCAGTAGCTCTTCTGCTTGATGGCGTTGAAAGCGACAATCGTACGGCGTTCGGCACGGGCTGATTGTCAACGGCGAAGAGCTCGGCGCTCCTAATCAACACCCCAGCAGCCACCGCCGATCGTGCGAATCTGTCGGGCCTCCATGGTGCAGGCAATGGCAACCAGACATGCATTGATCCCGGTTTTGAGACTAGGCCAAAGCGGCCTAGGGCACCACGTGCCATGGCCTCTCGCGCTGTGTTCTCCTCTCGGATCGCCGCGGAAATCAAATCGGCCGTGCCTGAAAGCGTCCAATTAGCAACGACGGCGGCAAGTAGAGGAGCCGCAGTCCAGAACGAGAGCCGTTCGACCGGTACCAGCGCCGAATCGCAGTGCGCCCGCGAAGGCGCTACCACGTACGCCAAGCGCAAACCGTGCGCGAGTCCCTTGGTCGCGCTCATGACGTACCACACGACATCAGGCGCGATCTTGGCAATCGGTGGAGCGGCATCGGGATGCAAGCGTCCAAGGGCGTCATCCTCGATGATCGGCACGCCGTAACGGCGGGAAAGATCTGCAAGAGCGCGCCGACGGGACAATGGCATTATTGCCGTCGTCGGATTTTGTACCGTGGGATTGCAGTAAAGGGCGCGCACGCCGCCCTTCCGGCAAGCTCTTTCGAAGGCGTCAGGCAGAATACCTTCCTCGTCAACGTCAAGTCCCACCAACTCCACCCCGGCGATGCCGGCAAGCTCACGCAAAGCCCCGTAAGACAAGCGCTCAGCCAACAATCGGCCGCCCTTGCCAACGAGGTGATGAAACAGGAGAAGGAGTGCGCTCTGCGTCCCGTTGGTCGTGAGGATACAATCGATATCGATTGCATCGCCAAGGCGTGGCGCCAGGTACCGCGCGCCACCTAGTCTTCCGCTGGACGAGCCGCGCGCGACGCCACCATGAACCAATCGGTCCAGACCATGCTCAGAACGAAGCCGCTCAATCGCGCGAGCCAGTTTGGCGTCAACCCCAGGCACCGCGGGCGGTAATGAACGTGTGAAATCAACTAGCGAGTCCTGATCGACGGCTTGGCAAATTTGCGGCGCTTGGATTTCCATAGAAACTAGGATTATATCCGTGAGGGGAGTCACTCGCAGCCGATTCTTGGCTACTGCGGATTTTGAGTCTATAACTATATAACGTTAAAGAGTCAAAGGTTCTATACACTTATTTCCAAGGCAGGTTACGTGTGCGTTTTGGCACGGCTGGGAAACACGGTGGCCGAAGGAAAATTCAAATCGTATTGAGCGGGCGGATATCGGCCTATGACGGCGACAAGTAGGCTACGCGCTCGCCGAGGATACTGCAAACGCAGCGGGCGAGCATCTACCTTCGTAGCGGATCGCCAACTGCAGGTTTTTGTCCATCGTCATACGGTGCTGAAGGCGACGGCTGGAAGCGGAGGGTCATGTAAGGGTCGCGCCAACCGCACACCATCACGCTAGCTCATTGCCGTGGAAAGAGTTCGCGCGACTGTCTTCGACATCGTGTCGGAGCGACCTAGATTTCGAATACCTGATCGTAGGTTCCACTATTGTCCGCCTTGGCGGTACGCGGACTGATCTGTTCTTCGAGAACGGCGGGCAATATAATATTGCGTCCACAGGATCCCATCGAGCCAAGTGTTGCGTATAAGAGACTCTAACTGGGCAGCCAAGCGCTGGCCGAAGGTGCCGAGAAATTCGGCAATGCCGGGTAAGTAGAGTCCACCTTTGTGGCGCGCGATGACCCGAAGGCCTGCGACAGAAAGTTGTGCCTCCACAGTGGTGGCGGTCATTAGGTTGATATGCCCCATTTCCGAGACAGGCTCACGATAGATAAGCCTTGTGAACCAAATAAGCCATCTGGACAGAGCGACTCTTGCTGTAAGCTCCAGAAAGCTGTATCGCTGTGGGGTAGAGAGCACGAGAATTCCCTCAGGCTTCAGAATGCGTGCGATATGCAGAAACGCTGCGCGCGAGTCTGAGATGTGCTCTACTACTTCGGTGCACAGCACAAAATCGAAGTGCTCCCCTGGCAGTCGTGACTCGGTGATGTCGTCTAGCACGATGTGGACAGCTGCATTGTCCGCATAACGCTTCTCGATTGAATCAAGATAACTCCTCTCACAGTCGGCCACGTACACCTCGGAGAACAGTTCCTTAAGCGTCGGAATGTAAATGCCCGAGCCGGGCCCGACCTCAAGAGCTCTTCCACCCTGCTGAGCGGATCTACGAATAGCACGCGTGATCCACGTGCGTCGCGCACCGTGCAGCCAGCGGCGGGTAGGATTTCGTGACCCGTACAAAGTCCATTGTAGGGACACAAGGTCAGCGCCAGTCGCCATGCACCCTTCGCGGTATTCTCACACGTGTTGTCTGCGCCGCCTTCGGTTGCGCTCGACATGAGCTCAGGAAATAGCAACTTGTATTTCAATGCAACCTGCCAAAGGAGGTGAGTGCGCCGATCTACCCAAAGCGTGGGTGCTAATCGATCCGGAAGGCCCATATCATCTTGACTAAGTCAGTGTCGTGGCCTCAGAGCTAGGCAGGCGGACTACGTTGCCGCCGCCAAGCTTGCTCCCCCGTCGTTGACGGGGATCATCTGAACGAGACTAGCCAGCTTCTGCTCAAGCCCGCACGCGCCGCCAGCGCGGCGGAGCAATCCTGCCGTGAGGCAAGGCGCCAACGAAACGTGGTCTTGCGGCACATAATCCTGCACGCTCGGCGGCAGAAGCTGGGCCTCATCGATCTTCCAGGGGCGAAATTCCTTGCTCATCGCTACGTAAGGAATCAGACTCGCACCCTCTTGAACACTCACTACTCAGACAGGCTCCTAGGCACCGCAGGCGCCAATGAACGAGTGAAATTTAACTAGCGAGGCTCGTGGACGGGTTGGAAAATTTGGGGTGCTTGGATTTCCATAAAAGCGGGGGTTGTGTCCGCAGCCAGTCGGCTCGGCTACAGGGGTTATTTTTAAGTCTAGAACTTTATACGACGTTGTAAAACTCCAACGTTCTATACAACTATTCGCAGAAACGAGCTTACAATACGCTTGGACAAGTCATGGGAAAGGCAGTCGTGAAAGAAAATTCAAGTCGTGTTGAGCGGGCCGGCATCACCATATGGAGGCAGGTCAGTGACGCGCTTACCGAGGATATTGCAAGTGGCACCTTTGCGGCGGGCGAGCGTCTACCTTCGAGCGAATCGCTAGCTGCCCGTTTCGGCGTCAACCGACACACGGTACTGAAGGCGATCGCGCAGCTGGAAGCGGAGGGCTATCTAAGGATCGAGCGCGCGAGGGGGGCTTACGCCGTCGTGAACCCCATTGAATTGCGACTCGGTGCCAGAAGTTGGTTCGAGCAGAATCTGCGCGACGGCAATCGCACGCCATCACGCAAGCTCATTGCGATGGAAAAAGTTCGTGCCTCGCTGGAGATTGCGACGGCACTCCAAATCAAGCCCGGCAGCCCGGTTCTCTTCGTGACCCTGCTGGGCGAAGCGGATGGATTTCCGGTCAACTACAATTACAATTATTTCCCCACAAAGCGTATGCCAGGTCTGGAGGAGGCTTTCGAGAGTATCGGTAAGGAGCCCACGGAAGACTTCTCTTTCGGCAAGATCTTCAAGTCTATCGGCGTGAAGGATTTTCGACGCAAGACTATCCGAATTCGCGCGCGACCGCCGAGCCGCGAAGAGGCTACGCACCTGAAGATGCCGATAAGCGCCTACATTCTACTGACAGAAGTCGTTCAGGTCGACAGCAAGGACACCCCCCTTGTGTATGCGGAAACCTGCTACAGCGCCGGCCGCGTGAGCCTACTCGTGGACATCTGATGTACCTTGCGATTGACGGGCTCTCGCGTCGGCTCGGTCGAACCTTGCAGACGGACTGCGAGCAGTGTCTGTCTCAAGCATTCGCGGCAGCTGCTTTAGTCGCGATCTCCTCCTTGCGAAGCTTGTCCTGGAAAGCCCACGAAGTCGCCAACCGGTACCGGGCTCTTGGGCATAATGCCTCCCGACCGCCCCGGCCTTCTGCCAGAGCCCTGGTTCCACCGAACTTGCGTCAGCCCGCTACTGTCATTAAACAGTCATGCGGCAATGGTTCTATAACTATAATTCCCAGGTTCGGTCCAGTTGATGAGGAATCCTTTTGGCAAGCGTATCCGTTCGCGGAGTTTCTAAGTCGTTCGGCTCCACTCCCATCATTGATGGGATCTCGCTCGACATCTGCGACGGAGAGTTCTTGACTCTTCTTGGTCCGTCGGGCTGCGGCAAATCCACTCTCCTAAGGATCATTGCAGGGCTTGAGCGGCAGGATTGCGGGACTATCGAGGTCGCCGGCAGCAAGGTCGATCACCTTCGTCCCAAACGGCGCGATGTCGCCATGGTATTTCAGTCATACGCCCTCTACCCGCATTTGACAGTCTCGGAAAATATGGCGCTGCCTCTGAGGATGCGCCGACTTTCGGCCTTGCAGCGGCTTCCTGTGATAGGCGCTCTGCTTCCAAATACTCACTCGGTGAGCGCTGAGATCAAGACTGAAGTGGCGCGCGCGGCGAAGGCGCTCGGGATCGATCATCTCCTCGCGCGCAAGCCCGGCCAACTTTCCGGCGGTCAGCGCCAACGCGTGGCCGTCGGCCGCGCCATGGTTCGTCATCCCGCAGTCTTTCTGATGGACGAGCCGCTTTCCAATCTTGACGCAAAGTTGCGCGTCCAGATGCGCGGCGAAATCAAGGAGCTGCATCGTCGTATTGGTGTAACCTTCGTCTATGTGACCCACGATCAGACGGAAGCCATGACCATGTCCGATCGCATCGCGGTTATGCTGGACGGTCAACTGGCGCAAGTGGCGTCGCCACAGCAGATCTATACCTCTCCCGCCGATCGACGCGTGGCCGAATTGATCGGCGCGCCCAAGATCAACCTGCTCGAGGCCACACCGAGAGGTGAGGGGCTTTTGGCCGTTGCGGGGTCTACTCTTGCGCTCGACAGCAAGCTGGACGGCGGAAACAATATCACGCTCGGTATTCGTCCGGAGTCGCTGCAGTTTGCCGAGCGGGCTGGCCTGAACACATTGACGGGAAGGCTGCGCTATGTCGAGCATGTTGGCGCAGATCTGTTTGCTCACGTGGACGTCCCGGGCTCGAGCGAGCCTTTGGTTGCGCGCCTTCCGGTCGAACTCGCATCAAGCCTTCAATCCGACCAATCCGTACATCTCCGGGTTCGGCGCGAACAGGCGTTGCTGTTTTCCGCCGATGGGCGTCGGCTTTCCGAGGGCGATGATCAGTTTACGCAGCTTCGGAGCTGCGCAGGGTGACGTCGGAACAGTCAGCCACTGTCGACCGACAGTTACGGATCGACACCGGGTCTGCGGAGACGCTTGCCGGCTATGCCCTCATCGGGCCGGCCTTGGTCCTCATTCTAGTGCTGTTCATTTTGCCGACGGGTGCTGTTCTCGCGATCGCCGCGACCGACTGGCATCTCGGGGCAAAGACGCTGTCATTCATCGGCGCAGCGAACTTCACCAGTCTGCTCGCCGATCCAGCGTTCCGTGCGGCGCTCTTTAATACGGCCGCTTACTCCCTTATGGTTGTGCCAAGCACGCTGGTTCTCGGGCTGTCCCTGGCGCTCCTGATCGAGAGCGGTAAGACCCTGCGCGCCTTCTATCGCGCGATCCACTTCTTGCCATTTATGACTTCGCTCGCCGCCATGGCAATCGTGTGGGAGATGCTGCTGCATCCGACCATCGGTTTAGTCAACCAGGTATTTGCGGCTGTTGGTTTGCCGACTGCCAACTGGTTGCGAGGCGAGTCGACCGTTTTGCCGATCCTGGCGGTCATCGGCACCTGGCAAAGCCTGGGCTTGGCGCTGGTCCTGTTCCTCGCGGGCCTCAAAGCCATTCCTCAGGATCTCTATGATGCTGCCGATATCGATGGCGCCGATGGGGTGCTGGATCGCTTGCGGCTCGTGACACTTCCGTCGCTAGCTCCGGTTTCCCTCTTCGTGCTCATCGTCGTGACGCTGCGCGCTTTCGCGGCCTTTGACATTATCCAGGTCCTGACGCGGGGAGGGCCTGGTGACGCCTCCGTCATGCTTTTGTACGCGCTGTATCGGGAGAGTTTCGAGTATTTTAGGACCGGCTACGGAGCAGCCATCGCCGTGGTCTTTCTTGTAATTGTTATCGCTCTTGCAACGCTTCAGGCGCGTGTTGTGAACAGCCGGGCGTCCCACCCATGACGTTGCATATGAAAATTCTGGCTGGCGTGGTTCGCCACATCATACTTCTTACGACCGGCTCGCTCGTCCTTGCGCCCTTTATCTGGATGGTGAGTTTGTCGTTGAAGCCGCCAGCCGAACTCTTCTCGTCGAGCTTCACATTGCTGCCGGAGCATTGGTTCGCGGTGGAGAATTACACCAAGGCGCTCACTGCGGCGCCTTTGCCAAGATTCATGCTGAACGGAGTGATCGTATGCGCGGCGATCCTTCTGCTGCAAATCATCATTTGCGCGCCAGCCGCCTATGCGCTTGCCAAAATTCGTTTCGCCGGTCGCGAGGTTATCTTCGGTATGGTGCTGATCGGTCTGCTTATCCCGCATCAGGTCTTGGCATTGCCGTTGTTGATTCTCTGTTATTGGCTTGGAATTCTTAACACTTATGCCGCGCTGATCTTCCCGTTTGTCGTCTCACCCTTCGGCATCTTCCTGTTGCGCCAATTCTTCACGTCAATCCCTGACGACATCATCCATGCCGCTCGCCTGGATGGCCTTTCGGAGCTGAGCATCGTGTGGCGGATCATGCTGCCCATGTCGCTTCCTGCAGTCATCGCCTTTTCGATTGTCTCGGTCGTCAGCCACTGGAACGATCTCTTCTGGCCACTCCTCGTAGTGCAAACTCAAGACTTCATGCCTCCGTCACTCGGCATCGTCACCTTCGCCAATGCGGAAGCCGGCAATGATTACGGGCCCTTGATGGCAGGGGCTACTCTGGTTGTCGCACCGCTGGTCATCTGCTTTTTTGCCGCGCAGCGTTGGTTTATCGACGGACTCACGGCCGGAAGCGTCAAATGAGAGTTCTGAAGATCATCGGTCTACGCTGCTCGCTTGCTGCGATAATTCTCGGGGCCGCTTTTATTGCGGATGCCGCACAAGCCCATGTCACCGTCTTGCGCGTTTCCGCGGCACCTTCGATCTTCTCCAAGACGTTTCGCGCCCTGGCATCCGCGTTCGAGAGAGAAAACCCCGACGTTCGCATCGACCTTGACGTCTCGCAGTTCGACCAGCCCGCGATAATGCGGCAGACTCTCCGAATGGCAATCTTCGGTGATTTGCCGGACGTATCTTTTCAGGGCTCCAACTACCTCCGCCTGCTCGCTGACCGCAATTTGCTGATACCGCTCGACGGGCTCATCAAAGCTGACCCGACGTGGACTTCGGAACTCTATTCCTCTTCCGTGACTTCCGCCGGCCGCATCGGCAATATGACTTACGGTCTGGGCGCCGGGATGTCCTTTCCTATCGTCTTTTACAACAAATCTCTGGTCTCGAAGGTTCAGGAGGGCGCAGGTTCTCTCCCTGACAATTGGGATGGCATCCTAGACGTCGCTGCACGTATCCAGTCAGAAAACAGCCAAGTCCTCGGAATCTTCTCCGAATACAACTCATTCATGTTCCAAGGGATGGTGAGCTGCTTCGGCGGATCCATGATGAATTCGGACGACTCTCGGATCGCCTTCACGGAGGATGCCGGCCAAAAGGCGATGGAATTGCTACGCCGCATCGGTCTCGCCGGACAAGCGAAGGTCGATATGACCAAATCGCAATCGCGGCAGGCGTTTACAGGAGCCCGCATCGCCATCCTGCTAGATTCGAGCAGCAGCCTCGCATCGTTTGAGAATGAAGTGGCCGGCCGCTTCGAAATCGGCACGGCTCCGCTGCCGATGACTGGAAGAGACGCGTCGGTTCCGACCGCAGGCATAACAGTCGTGATGCATACGACTGACCCCGCCCGACAGGCCCTTGCATGGCGTTTCATGAAATTCGTAACCGGCGAAGGGCAAAGCGTGGTCGGCACGACGACCGGCTATGTTCCAGCCAACGAAATTGCTATCTCGAGGCCGGGCTTCCTCGCCACCTACTATACGGCGCACCCAAACATGCAGGCGGCGCTGCGTTCCGTCCCGCGTAGTCGAGGCTGGTACGCCTTCCCTGGCGAGAACGCTGGCCGGATCGATATGATGATCGAGGATCATGTGGGCGAGGTCATGAGACTTCGGCAACTTCCAGCTCCGGCGCTCGATCGTCTTGCTAAGGATATCAGCACTCTGCTGCCCAAATGATGCACCAGGCAATCCTGGCGACATGATCCGGCGCCAAAAACTCCTAAAATAGGGCCTGTTCGCAGTTTTTGCGCGCCCTGATTTGCTAGACCCTAGACCATTGCTTTCGCTCGAGTGCCGATGCCTCGTTTCGCGATTGCGCCAGTTAGCGATCCCCCTAAGCGGCACCGAGCAGAACCAGCGAACACCAAAACGCGCGATCTTTGCGATTGTCACAAAACCGTCTCGACTCATCTATAATTATAGAACTAATGGGGAAGCGTTAATCACCGCTGACGATGAGCACGTGATCGCTGCTCAAAGGGGCAACAGGAGGGGTTATAGATGCGACGAGTTTCGGGTACCGGAGACCGGCGGGGGATCAGGAGGCACTACGCTGCGCTTTGGCTGGCTGCAAGTGTTCCGCCGGTGATCGGGGCGACTGGTGCTCACGCCCAGCAAACGACGGACCTCGGGACTGTCGAAACCTCAGATACTGCGGGCGACGTGAATTCGGCTGTCTATCAGGCGCCGACAACAACGCCGTTGACCGTGACGCAGCCGACCTCCGTCATCAGCAGGCACTACATCGAAAACAATATTCCGGCGACCAGTAACTTCGACAAGGTCATCAACGTCGCACCAAGCGTCATGACTTCGCCGAGCGGGAGCGGTGGAGATGACGCAAAAATCTCGATCCGTGGCTTTCAAAACGGCCAGTTCAACACGACGCTCGACGGAATCCCCCTCCGCGCCTTCAATGGTACCCAGCGCAGCGGAACCTTTGTCATGACGAACGATCTGGGGCAGGTCGCCATCGACCGCGGTCCGGGCACCGCCTCGACCGTAGGTGATGCGACGTTCGGTGGCACAATTGCACTGCAAACCAAGGCGCCAATGTCGACTATGGCGACGACGGCGACCACCGGCTACGGCAGCTTTAACACCCAGCTTTACGGCCTTCAATTTGATTCCGGTCAGATCAAGGGGACGAACGGCGCTTCGCTCTTTCTCGATACGCAATTTACGAAAAGCGACGGCTATTTCACAAACACGGCCAAAGAGCGCAAAAACGCGGCGCTGAAGATCCAGCAGCCGCTCAATGACAACACTACGCTCACCTTCGTGTCGATGTACAATGATGTGACACGAAACTATTTTGAGGGCGCGTCGCTCGCCCAGATCGCCGCCTACGGTCCAAACTACGGGCTGTCCTCCTCCCCAGACAAGCAGAACTTCGCGGGCTACAACCGTTGGAATCTGAAGACTGATTTCGAGTATCTTGGCCTGAAATCCGACTACGGCGATGGTTGGCATGTCGACAATAAGATCTATACCTATGGATACAACACCGCAGGGCTACTTCTTGGACAGGATGTTACTGGCGGTGACGCCAACGGCACGATCTTCGGCGCCAGCAATGTGCCGGGTACGATAAATCCCGTAAACTTCCGCTCCTACGGTGATGTGATCGCGCTTACCAAGGACACGTTTTTTGGCGACGTGAAGGTCGGAACATGGGCCGAGCACCAGCCCAGCCATCGTGGTAACTTCAATGTCGATATGACATTGGGGCAAAAATACATCTCCACCAACTACGACCAGCATCTCACGCTCGATACTTTTCAACCGTATGTCGAGGCAGACTGGAAAGCGGTGCCCGACCTGACGATTACGACCGGCGCGAAATATGCCTATTCCGCGCGCAGCCAATCATCGCTCGTCGATCCTAACACCGGCGGGCCACTAGACTATGCTCAGAGCTGGGCAAAGGTCCTTCCCTCACTTGCCGCGAATTACAAGCTGTCGTCCGACTGGTCCGTCTACGCGCAGGCTGCGGAGGGCTTTCTGACCCCGCCTGTCGTGACCCCCGGATCCAATGTTCAACCTCAAACGACTTGGAATTATCAAGTCGGCACGGCCTACCAGAGCAAGATCTTCACGGTTGCCGGCGATGTCTACTACATCGACTTCGACAATATGATCTCGTCGCGGACGATCGGCGGTATTACGAACTACTTCAATATCGGTGGCGTGATCTACCAGGGCCTGGAAGTCGAAGGAACGGTCCACGTCGGTCATGGCTTCAGCCTTTTCGCTAACGGCAGCCTCAACAGCGCGAAGAACAAGCGGACAGGACAATGGATCGCGGAGGCGCCGAACGCGACGGCTGCGGCGGGCGTGATCTACGAAGAAGGGAACTGGCATGCTTCGCTGACGGACAAATGGGTCGGCCAGCGCTTCGGCGACGCCGGAGAGAAGCAGCCGCTATCACCGTTCAATCAGCTTGACATGGCGATCACCTACAAAGTCAAGAACTCGCTACCCAACTTGGCGGCAGTGACGGCAAAATTTGGGATCGACAACCTCCTCAACAGTCGCGGAATCGTAGATTTCGCCGGGTATTCCGGCGCGGCAGGGACGCCGCTGTGGTACACGCAAGTCGGCCGAAACATTTATAGCAGTCTGTCCGTCCAGTTCTGATCGCAGACCATCAACGAAGGAATGAACATGACCCTGGATCGTCTCACCGAACTTGCGGCGCAGTCCGACGGCATCCTCTATGTTATGGCCGTACTGCTGTTAATTGGGTTGACCGTCATCATCGATCGCTTCTGGTTTCTTGGCCGGACCATCAGTCGCGGAAAACGCGTCACAGCGACCGTCGCGCAATTCGCGCACCTCGACCGGAAGACGCTTGCAGATCTCGTCGAGAAATCGCCGCGGCTGCCGCATCGCGCTTTGCTGGAGGTGCCGCTGCAGCATCCCGAGCTTAAGGATCCGCATCGATTGTCCGAGCTGTTGGAGGAATCAATCCTGTGGCAAGTCCCCAAGCTGGATAGCCGGTTGTGGCTACTCGACACCATCGTGACGCTGGCGCCGTTGCTCGGCCTTCTCGGCACCATCGCTGGCATGGTCAAGGCGTTCGCGGTCCTTGGCGATGCCGGCAACGCGGCGACACAAATCACCGGCGGCGTCGGCGAGGCTCTGATCGCGACCGCATGCGGTCTGCTCATCGCCATTGTCGGTCTCGTTTGCTTCAACAGTCTGCACAACTGGACGCGGCTTATCGTGCATCAACTCGAGACTTTGAAGATTTCCATGGTCAACCGTCTCGACGCGCCTCGCGCGGTGTCGGGAGAAGCTCGCGTTGCTCCAGGAGATAAACGTCATTATGGGCCTGCAATCCACTCCGTTGCGAATACGGGGACCTGACCCATGCGTTATCTCGAGGTGCGGAAGGGCCGCATAGAAATCATCCCGATGATCGACATCATGCTCTTCTTGCTGGTGTTCTTCATCATGATCACGCTGCGGATGATCCCGGCGACGGGAATCGCGTCGCAACTTCCGCAAAGCAGCACCGCGCAGGATCTGCCTCACCCAAAGGTCGTCGTTACGCTGTTTGCCGATGGCGCCATCGAAACGGATGGTCAAAAGCTATCTATCGATGAGCTGACGGCAAAATTGGCAGGCGAGCCAGACCGCGAGCATGCTGCCGTTACCATTGCCGGAGCCGGCACTACTACGCTGCAGAATCTGCTCGCTGTGATGGATGCATGTCGCAAAGCCGGCATCGTGCAAGTGGGGCTCGCCGCGAAGGACGCCAAGTAGGAGTGCACTCGTTGTGACCATCGCGACCGCCGATCATTTCAGTCCACCACAGGAACGCTCTGCGCTGCCGGCTTCGTTTGCCGCCGCGCTTTTGCTGGAGGGCCTCTGTTTTCTTGCCGTCGTCGGCTGGCTCACACAACGCCCAGCCAGGGTCGACTCGTCGGCGCCGACCATGCAGATATCACTAGTAGCCGCTGCACCCGCGATGCCCGATGCTCCAGCGGATCCCCCGCCAATGGTCGCGCAAACTCCGCCGGTGCCAGAAGAGACTCCCCCGGTACCTGAAGAGGTTACTCCACCGCCCCCGGAGGTCCCTCCGCCGCCGGCAGAGGTTGCTCCACCGGAGCCTGCTCCGCCACCTCCGAAGGCGGAGGCGCCGGTCATACGCCCTAAGCCAGCAAAGCCGCAGCCGCAGGTCCAGCGAAAACCCGCCGCGCGCCCCGCGCAGCAACAAGCGACGGCAAGCGCTGCACCGAGCGCTAGCGCGATGTCGAGCTTTCAAGGCCAAATGCGGCGAGCTGTGGAAAGTGCGCTGGTCTATCCGGCATCGGCGCGTGCCTCCGGCCAGCACGGTCGTGCGCGCGTAACGTTTGCTTTTCTCGATGGACACGTATCGGGAGTCAGCTTGGCGCAATCAAGTGGGTCCTCGCTTCTCGATCAGGCGGCACTCGCCACTGTCCGGAGCGCGCATTATCCGCTTCCGCCCGCCGAACTAAGCCATCAAACGCTTCATCTCAGCGTCTACGTGGAATTCAAAGCAGGGCAATGATTGTCGCACACGATGTTTGAGCGAGGGACGCAATGAGATTGAACATAGACCTCGATCGGGAGGGCAGGCAGACAGGAAGCATCAGCCTTGCTTCGTCGACCAACGATTCTGCTTACCAGCAAATTCAAATACCCATCGTCGCGTTCCGCAATGGAGACGGGCCACGTATCCTGCTCATGGCAGGCAACCATGGCGATGAATTCGAAGGCCAGATTATATTGACAAAGCTGGCGCGGGAACTGGAGCTGCATCACGTCCGCGGACGCCTCATACTTCTTCCAGCGATCAATTTGCCGGCGGCATTGGCGGGCACGAGAACATCGCCGCTCGACAACGGCAATTTGAATCGCAGCTTTCCAGGGAATCCCCGGGGCACGCCGACCGAACGGATCGCAGACTTGATCGAGAAAAAGCTGATTCCAAATTCGGATTTTCTCATCGACCTTCATTCCGGCGGAAGTTCGCTCCACTATTTGCCTGCTCCCAGCGTCACCGACACCGAAGACGAAACCGTCCGCACGAGACTGCTCGGTATACTCCGCGCCTTTGGATCGCCTCTCGGTTACGTATTCTCCGAGCCACCGACTACGGACGTGGGGACGATCGGATCGTGCCGCCGCGCTGGAATCGAGCGCCTTGGGACCGAGCTTGGAGGCGGGGGCGGCGTATCGCCGGAAGCGGTCGCACTTGGAGAAGCGGGTGTGCTTCGCGTGCTCACTCATCTCGGAGCTCTCGATCCCGCCGCCATTGCAAATTTGCCGCCGCCAAGTCCGATGAAGATCCTCAGGCGACCTGGACCGCACACCAGTTACTACGTCTACGCCGAGAGCGCAGGTGTGTTCGAGCCGTTCATCGAGCTGGGCGCACGGGTTTCGCCAGGTCAACCGGTCGGGCAAATCCTTACGCCGGAAATACCTTGGCGCGAACCATTCACCGTCCACTCGAGCGTCGCAGGCACTCTCATCTGTCGGCGTGCGCAGGGGCTTGCGCGCAGAGGCGACGGGCTGATGGTCTTTGCTGAAGACCATGTTGAACCGACAACAAATTGACCTAACGCGCCGGCCCGCTCGGTATACGAAGCAACTCAATGAACACAGGTCCAATACAGGACGGCCTCCTGCCGTCGGAGTTTCTGGTAGAAGCCTCCGGCGTTCCTGCGATCGCATATGTCCGGGCGGGCTTGCCGGGATCGCCTACGATCGTTGCGCTTCCTGGCGGCGGTCATATGGCAAGAGTGTTCTACGGTCACCCGGACAGCCGAGCGGAGGACTTTCTTGACTATTGGCTCGAGAAAAGTGGCCTGGGTTTTATTGCCCTTTCGTATCCGTCGGACCATCGTGCTTTTCGCCGTCATCTGCCAGACCTGACGGTGACGGATTGGGGAAACGCCGCCGCGTTAATGACAGCCGAAATTATGAAAGGACGAGGTCTGTACGGTTCGATCACGCCGATCGGATGGAGCATGGCCGGCCGAGCCTGTCGGGCGTTCAACGTCGCAGCGCGTCGCTTGGGTCTCAAGATGCCGGGGTTCATCGCACTCGCGGCGACCCCTCCAATGCCCGGTATGGTTCGCGCTGAACCGGAAGGAGAGCCGTTTACGGCGGAAGGATTCTGGAGGACGGGGAGTGATGACACAGGCCTTACCGCCCGTAACGAATCCTTTCTCCGTGACATCAATTGGAGGGAGACGGAGATCATCAGCGCTGCCGCATACAAGGCGCACTACATTGTGAACACTCCGATCCGGTTGCGAGGTGAACCCAATCAACGAGCTGATCTTGAACGCAATTCCCTGCTCGATACAATCGCCGACCTGGGAACTTTTGCCTACCCGGAATATCCCTTCACGGGCGTGATCGCGCCTACGCGCACAAGCGACGCGCGGCACGCCCTTACGGATCAGGCGACGTGGGGTTTCCTGAACAGCCAGAAGCTATTCTGCGAGTATTCTGCTGCGAACTCGATTTCCTCGCAGGCTGGCGCCTGGAATGAGTTGCGAGAGTTAGCCTTGCAACTTCCGAGCCGACTCTGTCGGTATGTGGAGGGCGGTCATTTCTTCTTTATCGGGCGCGAGGGCGCGGAGAAAAGCGCATTGCACGTTGCGGAGTTGTGCAAGCAGCTTGAATACTTGGAAGTGATGATGGTGCAGCTCCTGAACCAGCAGTGTAATCCCGGCCGATAGAGTAGGAAGCTTTGAATGAAGACAGAAAGATAGAACAATGAGCATGGCGTTGCCGAGTATCGCCTCCGCCAGCAACTTCTTCTTCGATCGGGTGGCGTCAGACACCCAGCTCCCTGTACCAAGGTGCGCTGCTGATGCCGCGTTTGCGGCACACGTCTGCCGGCTTCGAGCCGGCTGTTGCTCTCCGCTCGACCGCCTGATCTGCTTTTCGTGAATCCCCTTGGCTTCACGTTCATGCCGGTCCGATAGGGATAGATTCTACCAGTTTTGGCAGGAGATTGCGGAAGCTCTGGTCAGTTAGAAGCTCCTCAAGGCTGAATTTCCATTGGAATGGGCCTCGTTTAGAGGCGGCTAGGAAGGGGCTCATGGCAAGAGACGACCACTTTCCCAACGGAACGTCAGTCCTGCTGGATCGGACTTTGTCGGCTCTTTCGGCCGTAACCACAGCGATCCTTTTCGCTTGGGTACTGTACTACAGCACTTACGGTCTCATGCTCGCCGACGAAGGTCACTACCTCAACTTCATCGCGAACCCATTCCTCTATGCAGTCAACATTCCACCAACCCTTTTCGGCTTCGTCTATCACTGGCCATATCAGTGGGCGGGTGGCGACATCGCAGTGCTTCGCATGGCGAGCTTCACGCTTACTATGGCGCAGGGCTGGATTCTCAGTTTCCTGGTGATCCGACGGTTTTGGACAGTGGATTGGCTGTGTGCGGCGGTGCTATCGGCAGGAATAGGCAGCCTGACACTATGCGACTATCGTGGCTGGGGCGTCACGCCTAGCTACTACACGCTGACATTTCAATCGCTCTTGATGGTGATGATCGGCTTGCTGATGGCCGACCGACCAGGGCGCATCGGCCAGGTCTTGGGGTCGATCCTTGTCGGCGTTGGCGGCTGGTGTTGCTTCATGGCCAAGCCGACTACCGCTGCGGCCATTGCGCTCGTCGTTATGCTCTATGTCGTCGTTTTGCGCCGAAAGTCGCTGCTGCCCATGCTTGGTGCGGCGTTGATCGCTTTCGTTTTATTGATGGTTACCGCCTACTTGATCGACGGCAGCATGACCGGGCTGGTAACCCGCATGGTCAAGAGCGCTGAGGGGATGACGCTGCTGGGTTCCGGGCACAATGTGTCTCGCATTCTTCGGATTGATTCACTCGCCACCAGTCGCTCGCAACTCGCTATTGCTGTGTTAATGGCGATAGCCATTTTGCTCAGCATTTTCATGGGGGCTACGAACCGGTTGCTGCTATCGCTGGCTCTCGCTGCGGTGTTGATCGTAACACTAGCAATTGCACTGCTGGGGACCGATCCGATCGGCATCGAGCCCTCGACCCTGTTCCTGGTGCCAGCCTTCACATGCCTTGGCGCGATGTTCTATCGTAAGGGATCGGTTCTGCGCACCCAGGCTTCCGCTAGCATCGTTCTGGCGCTAACCTTTTTGGTCCTGCCGCACGTTTCCGCACTGGGCACCGCAGCCAATTACTGGCGCATCGGTGCGAAAGACACCTTGTTCTGGATGCTTGCGGCCGTTGCCTTCCTGAGCCCTCTTGTGCAACACGAACGCAGCGTCGTCGCTCTATTACCCCTGACGGTGGTGGCACAGTTGCTCGCTGCATCAGTGGTCAATACCAGTCTGCTCAAACCGTACGGTCAGGTAAAAGATCTGCGCCGCTATACCGCTGTCACGCACATGCCGGGCGGTGGGAAATTGGTGCTCTCGCAACCCTTTCACGACTATCTGGCCACAGCCAGGGCTCAGGCCGCTGCAGCCGGCCTTGAAATCGGTACCCCGGTCATTGATCTCGCTGGCGTTACGCCAGCCCTGCTGTATGTGCTCGAGGCGCGCGCGCTTGGGCTGCCATGGCTGATCGGAGGATATCGCGGCAGTAATGCAGTAGCGGTAAAAACGCTCGGACCTGAGAACTGCGCCGATTTGGCCAAAGCGTGGGTGCTAATCGAACCGGAAGGCCCGTATCATCTTGACCAAGACGGTGTCATGGCCTCCTTTGGAGCCAGGCAGGCGGACTACGTCGCCGCCGCTAGATTCGCCCCTCCCGTCTTTGACGGGGATTATCCGAATGCTACCAGGCAGTTTCTGCTCAAGCCCATACGCCCCTCCGCCATGGCGGAACAATCCTGCCGTGAAGCCAGGCGACAACAGCAGGATGGCCGGAAATGGAGTCAGCTGGGAAAGCTGTGATCCCCGGGGGCCGGGGGCAACCGTGGCGCCTTGCCGGCGCGCCTGCCACGGATCGACGTCGTCGTCGACGTCGAAGACAAGACCTGTCCCTGCTGCCAGGGCGAGTTACATCGGATCGGCGAGGATAGAAGCGAGCGGCTGGACCTGGTCTCGGCGCAGTTCCGGATCCTCGTTACCCGGCGTCCCAAATACACCTGCCGTGCTTGCGAGGATGGTGTCATGCAGGCGCCGGCCCCGACCCGGTTGATCGAGGTCGGACTGCCGACCGAAGCAACCGTCGCCCAGGTTCTGGTGTCCAAATTTGCCGATCACCTGCCGCTCTATGCTGGATTTGGGCTGCGGAGTCGGTGGTGATGCACCATGTCCTTCCGCCGCAGTGGGAAAGCTTCGTTGCCGAGGCGTATCGCGTTATGGTGCCCGGTGGACTCATGCTCGTCTTTGAAGTCAATCCCTACAATCCGCTGATGCAGTACGTCGCCAAGACATACGAAATCGATAAGGATGCCGTCTTGTTGCCGCCGGCGAAGTTGCGACGCATGTTCACTGCCGCCGGCTTCACTGAAGTCTTCACGCAGGCCATCATTTCGGTCCCGCCCACTGGCAGATTCCTGACCAGAATGGATTCGCTTTTAGGTAATCTGCCTTTCGGGGCCCAGTAGCATAGGTTGCTAGGCGAATGGTGATATTGCAAGAACAGTGTAGATTCCGCTCGATGTCGCCGACCATTTCGTGATGATCTCGCTCACGATTGACCGGGTTGGGGAGTCTGGCGAGGCCACGCCGTTGGCGTTCGTCAGGTCCGGCTCCTTCAGAACGTAGCGTGCGGGTTTTTCGCACTATGCTATTCGCCAGTTGATTGATAGACAGCACTGCAAGAGCCTGCAATTCCGGTGATGGAGCTTTGGCTTCAGTAACGTGTCTGATTATCCGACCGTTGTCGCCTTGCTTCACGGCAGGATTGTTCCGCCGTCGCGGCGGGGCGTATGGGCTTGAGCAGAAACTGCCTGGTAGCATTCGGATAATAGTCGTCAAAGACGGGAGGGTCGAATCTAGCGGCGGCGACGTAGTCCGCCTGCCTGGCTCCAAATGAGGCCATGACACTGGCTTGGTCGAGATGACGGGGGCCTTCCGGTTCGATCAGCACCCACGCTTTGGCCAGATTGGCGCAGTTCTCAAGTCCGAGCGCTTTCACGGCGACCGAGCTACTGCCGGGGTATCTCCCGATCAGCCATGGCAGCCCGAGTGCTCGTGCCTCGAGCACATACAGCAGGCCTGGGGAGCCGCCAGCGAGATTGACGACCGGGGTACCGATTTCAAGGCCGGCTGCAGCGGCCTGAGCCCTGGCTGTGGCCAGATAGTCGTGAAAGGGTTGCGAGAGCACCAATTTCCCACCGCCCGGCATGAGCGTGACAGCGGTATAGCGGCGCAGATCTTCCACCTGACGGTGCGGCTTGAGGAGACCGGCATTGACCACCGATGCAGTGAGCAACTGTGCCACCACCGTCAGGGGTAATAGAGCGGCAACGCTGCGTTCGTGTTGCGCAAGAGGGCTCAGGAAGACAACGGCCGCAAGCATCCAGAACAAGGCGTCCATCGCACCGAAGCGCCAGTAATTGGCAGCTGAGCCGAGTGCGGAAAGGTGCGGCAGGACCAAAAAGGTTAGCGCCAGAGCGGTACTGGCAGGAGTTTGGGTGCGTAGAACCGATCCCTTACGATAGAACATCGCGCCAAGGCATGTGAAGGTCGGCACCAGGAACAGGGTCGAGGGCTCGATGCCGATCGGATCGGTCCCCAGCAGCGCAATTGCTAGTGTTACGATCAATACCGCAGCTAGAACCAGCGATGGGAGCAACTTGCGCGTAGCTCCCATGAAAATACTGAGCAGAAGGGCTGTCGCCACCAACGCAGCGATAGCGAGTTGGGAGCGACTGGTGGCGAGCCAATCGATCCGAAACATGCGAGACACCTCGTGCCCGGCACCCAGCAGGATTTCCATCTCGGCGCTGTTGACCATACGGGTCACCAGCCCGGCGACGCCGCCATCGATCAAGTAGGCGGTAACCACCAATAGAGCGAAAGCGATCAACGCCGCACCAAGCATGGGCAGCAGCGACTTTCGGCGCAAAACGACGACATAGAGCATAACGACGAGCGCAATGGCCGCAGCGGTAGTCGGCTTGGCCATGAAGCAACACCAGCCGCCAACGCCGACAAGGATCGACCCCAAGACCTGGCCGATGCGCCCTGGTCGGTCGGCCATCAGCAAGCCGATCATCACCATCAAGAGCGATTGAAATGTCAGCGTGTAGTAGCTAGGCGTGATCAGCCAGAGGTGAAAGGCGACTAATGCCAAGCTGCCGATCCCTGCCGATAGCACCGCCGCACACAGCCAGTCCACTGTCCAAAACCGCCGGATCACCAGGAAGCTAAGAATCCAGCCGAGCGCCATTGTAAGCGTGACGTTCGCCATACGAAGCGCTGTGATATCGCCACCCGCCCACTGATATGGCCAGTAACAGATGAAGCCGAACAGCGTGACTGTAAGATTGACCGCGTAAGGGAATGGGTTCGCGATGAAGTTGAGATAGAAACCTTCGTCGGACAGATCAAGACCGTAACTGCTGTAATATAGCAGCCAAGCGAAAAGGATCGCCGTGGTTACCGCGGACAAAGCTAGCAAAGTCCGATCGAGCAAGACTGACAGCGCCCTTCCGTAGTTGCCGCTTGCCATAAGCCCCTTCCAACCTCCTAGACGAGCCCCGACTGGAGATCAGCCTCGAGGAGCTTCTAACTTACCTAGGCTCCCGCAATCTCCTGTCAAAACTGGTAGAGCGCGTTACCTCGGAGCGGAATGGGCATAAGCCGAGCCGGTTCACGGAATAACGCATTGGGATCTGGAGGGAATGGAAACCGAGGCGAAGATGGCCGGCAGGCTGGAATCGCACGAACCGGCAATGTACAGAACGTCCAGCACTAACCGACCTCGCGCGAATTGGGTTTGACATTTCGAAGCACGCATTCGCTGCTTGCTCACAAGTTGGCCCGGATCATCTGGGGGATAATGACGACCGTCACCCAAGATGCGGCCCGGCTCACTTTGTCCACAATACGGTATGCGGCAAGTGAGAGCGTGATGGAAACTGCAGCGCTAGCCGAGTTAACGGCTCCAGAGGTCATGAAACTGTCATGCAATCCGACTACTTCATTATATAAGTCTAGAAGCTATTGCGTTTCGAAGACAGGCGCAACTGATGCGGCAACGCCTCGAAATCGGGAATCTGGTTGAATGCCTCTTTGGAAATTTGACCAACGAACCAGAGGAGCGCCCCCGCTTGCACATCTCCACGCAGAGCTATTGAGCGGCACTCCGACGAGGCGCATGCATCGGATCGCCTGTCTGGCCACCTCGACTCGCGTGGCGGTGATTGCGCTTGGCGTGATCGCAGCCCTGGCGCTTGCGGGTTGTTATGGCCCGACCGAGGAAGATGGTAAGGCGACGGCGCATGCTGCGGCACCGGTGGATTTGCGAGGCGCCCCGCAACGAATGCGTCTAATCACGCGGGACCAGTACGTCAATTCGCTTCGCTATATTTTCGGCCCCGATCTGAGTGTGGAGGCGCGCATTGCGCCAATGCGGCGCACCGAGGGTCTGCTCGCGAACGCTGCGGCGAGCGTGGGCGTGACGGACACCCAAATCGAGCAATTCCAGCGCGTTGCAGTTCAGGTTTCGGCTGAGGTCGTCGATGCCAAACACCGCAATTTCTTCATCCCCTGCAAACCGAAAGATGAGATGGCTGCTGATCCCGAATGCGCGGCCACATTCCTCTCGAGAATTGGTCGCTTGCTCTATCGCAGACCCCTGTCGGCGGCCAAGCTTGCGCAGGTCGTCGAGGACGCCAATGTTGGTGCGGCAAAACTCCAAGGATTTTATCCCGGACTCGCTGTCGCACTCGAGGGTGTGCTGCTCAGCC
Source organism: Bradyrhizobium iriomotense (assembly GCF_030160715.1). Taxonomy (GTDB): domain Bacteria; phylum Pseudomonadota; class Alphaproteobacteria; order Rhizobiales; family Xanthobacteraceae; genus Bradyrhizobium; species Bradyrhizobium iriomotense. The sequence goes on along the minus strand of NZ_BSOW01000040.1, from coordinate 47,115 downwards.
CGGAACTCCTCTTTGTTACCGACACTTACGAGCCCGATCCGCAGAACCAGGGTCAACTGCGCCTAGATGCCTATTCGCTCGCGCAACGCATGAGCTTCTTTCTGTGGAATGCTGCGCCTGACGAAGCATTGCTGAAAGCGGCCGATAGCGGGGAGATCCAGAGCGCCAAGGGCCGAGCGCGCGTCGTCGACATGATGCTGGCCAGCCCACGCCTCGAGGTGGGCATGCGCGCCTTCTTCGGTGACATGATGGAGTTTAATCGCCTCGACGGGTTGGCCAAGGATCCGAAGATCTTTCCTGCCGTCACCGCCGCCTCGATAGCCGATGCGCGCGAACAGACGCTACGCACGATCATCAATCACCTGATCACCGAGAACCGGGATTATCGCGATCTCTACACGACGCGCGAAACCTTCATCTCGCCCTCGCTTGCCGCCCTTTACGGAACAGAGGCGGCGCAAGGCTGGGGCCGCTACGAATTTCCCGGAGCCTCCGGCCGCGTCGGCATCGTGACGCATATAAGTTTCCTGGCCGTGCACGCTCATCCCGTCCGCAGTTCGCCAACTTTGCGTGGCAAGGCGGTGCGCGAGATATTGTTGTGTCAGAAGGTCCCGCCGCCACCACCCAATGTCGATTTCTCCGCGATCGAGAATCCGGACCCCAGTCTGAAGACCGCGCGTGACCGCTTGGAGGCCCACCGCAAGAATCCGGTTTGCGCCGGCTGCCACAAGATCACCGATCCGATTGGCCTTGCGCTCGAGAATTTCGACGGCGCCGGCGAATACCGCGAGGCCGAGAAGGGCGCGAAGATCGATGTCTCGGGTACGCTTGACGGCAAACCCTTCAACGACGCGGTTGGCTTCGCCTATGCTCTGCACGATAACCCCGCTTTGACGAGCTGCTTAGTACGAAGGCTCTACAGCTACGGTACTGGCGGGCCGGCGACAGCCGAGGATGCGCCAAATTTGGCTTACTTCAATCAACGCTTTGGCGAGCAGGGGTATCGCCTCCGCGATCTGCTGCGTACGATCGCTCTTAGCCGAGCGTTCTCCCAAGTGCTGCCGCCAGTGCCGGTCGGCCCTATCGAGAACAGCGCAAAGCTTCCCGCTCAAAACGTCGTCGATAAGGCGCGCTAGCAAGGAGAGTTGTTATGGCATGGACTAGGCGTCGTGTGCTGCGCGGGCTCTTGAACGGCGGCGTTGTGACCGTCAGCCTCCCGCTGTTGAACTGCTTCCTCAACGGAAACGGGACGGCCTTGGCCAGCGGCCGACCGATGCCAGTGCGTTTCGGCACCTGGTTCTGGGGCTTAGGGATGCAGAAAGAGTTCTTCGTACCGAAGAAGACGGGCGCGAATTTCGATCTTCCGTACGAGATTGAGTATCTGAAGGGGATTCAGCAGCACATCAACTTGCTCTCGAACTTCAATGTCTTCCTGGACGACAATCCGGCGCTCGGCCATTACGCCGGCTGGGTTGCTACGCGCAGTGGCCGCGCGCCGAAGTCGGAAGCGGATTTCCCGGGAGAAACCCTAGACATCACGATCGCGAACCAGATCGGCTGCACGACGCGATTCAAAGCGCTGACCGCAAACGCCACCGGCGAGCCAAAAGCGACCTACAGCCATGAGGGCGCCAACTCTCCTTCCGTGCCGGAATATTCACCATTGAGCTTCTATCAACGCCTCTTTGGGCCCGACTTCCAGGACCCCAACGCGCCCATCTTTAAGCCAAGTCCTGCAGTCATGGTGCGCAAAAGTGTGCTCTCGGGCGTCATGGACGACATCAAGGACGTGAACAGACGGGTTGGGGCGGAAGACCGCGTACGGCTCGATCAGTATCTCACCAGCGTCCGACACCTCGAACAGCAATTCGACCAGCAACTGACGAAGCCCGAACCGATCGCCGCCTGTATCGTGCCCCAACTGATTAAAGAAGATCCTCCCCCCGGCAACGAATCGGCTGTGGTCGCTATGCGACACAAGATGATGACGGATCTCATGGTCATGGCCGTGGCGTGCGATCAGACCAGGGTCTTCAACATGGCCTACCAGTCCGGCGAGGAAACCACCCAGGCCGGCTATGAAAAGACCCACCATATCGCGACCCATGAGGAGCGCATCGACGAAGCGACCCATCTTCAAGCCCATACCTCGTGGTTCACGCGCCACGCGATGGCCGCCTGGGCGGAATATGTCGATGCTTTCACCCAGATCAGGGAAGGCGATGGCACGCTTCTCGACAATTGCCTGATCATGGCCGATTCCGATCACGGCCTCGCCCGCATTCATTCCTACGACAACATGGTCATGTTTACCGCCGGCAAGGCCGGCGGCAGGCTCAAGACCGGATTGCATGTTGATGTCGGCGCAACTGCGACAACGCGCCTGAGCTACACCATCTTGCGGACCATGGGGGTCGATATCTCGTCTTTCGGCGCCCAGAGCAATTCGACCTCGAAGGAAATCGGGGAGATACTTGTCTAAAATGCGAAAGCACGCACATGAGCAGTCCGAACTACCGCGGAAAAGTAGTGCATTTGCCTGCCTCGCCAGCGCCGCGCTCGCCGGCCTATCATTAGTAACCCCTGCCTTCGGCGAAGGTTATCGTCCGCCGGTTGTCGAGCTCGAGGATTACGAGCGCGTGCCGTTGCCAACTGGCTTTGGTGTTCAGCAAACCGATGCCGATGGACCTGTCTTCACCGACGCCCGTGGAATGACGCTCTACAGTTGGCCCCTGGAGCTTCAGCGGAACGGCAATGCCGGTGAAGCGCCGGGCAGACCGGGGTGCGACAACACCAGATATACGGTGAATGAAAAGTTGGAGGGGGGGCCGGCAGGTTTTATACTGCCTGAAGTCGACACCCGGCCCAGCTGCATTGACCTATGGCCACCGGTCTACGCGGACGAAAATGCTAAGCCTGTCGGCTCGTTCACCGTCCTTGCGCGTAATGACGGTCGCAAGCAATGGGCCTACAATGGTTACGCATTATATACGTCGATACTCGATAAAAAGCCCGGCCAAGTGAACGGGGGGGCATCGCGCACATATTACCTTACGGCGCACCATTCGGTTCCGCGCAAGCCAGTTGGTCCACCGCCGAATGTGCCGCCCGCCTTCCTGGTGAGGACAGTGGCGACGGGCCGTATCATCCTTACCCGCGACGGTAGTTCGGTTTACACATTCGACCGCGACGGCCCCGGAAAATCCAATTGCGCCGATGCGTGCCTCGCCGAATGGACCCCAATTTCGGCCGGCAGTCTCACCCTGCCGCAAGGAGAGTGGGGCGTCATCGAGCGCTCACCCGGCGTGAGGCAATGGACTTTTCGCGGCGAGCCGCTTTACACCCATAACCTCGATCGCCGTCCTGGCGGACTCGAGGGTAGCGATGTTCCAGGCTGGCACAATGCTTACACCCAGAAGAATCCCGATCCGCCCGAAGAGTTCACGGTTCAGGATACCAGCATCGGCCAGGTTCTCGCCGATCGAAACGGCAAGACGCTCTATGTCTATAATTGCGGAGAGAGCACGCCGGATCAGCTCGCCTGCGATCATCCGACAACGACGCAGGTTTATCGGCTCACGATCTGCGGCAATTTCGATGCCACGCGCTGCAATCGGACATGGCGTTACGTCCCGGCGCCTGCGAATGCGGCGAGCAGGAGCCTGATCTGGCGTGCCGCATGGATCGATGCCGAGACCGGCCGTTTCGTGGACGAGCATGCATCGAACGCGTTGCATATCTGGACCTTTCGCGATCGGCCGATCTACACCTTCGCCTTAGATGCTCGGCCCGGCGAAACGCGCGGCGACGCGTGGGGGGAGGACCATGGCGCGCGCAACGGCTTCGTGGCCTTTTGGTTGCGCGACGATTTCTGGGGCGGCGCCAAATGAAGCGGATTTGCTGAGGAGCATCTCATGATCATGATGAAAACGATCCTTTCATGCGGCATCGTTCTGATGGCTTTTGGGGCTAGCCATGCCCAGACAACCCGGCAAGCGTCCTCAACCGCGGCGGAGCTTCCCGCGTTCGTCAAGGACGGCAGGATCGGCTATGTGATGACGGATCGGCATTGGGCCGTCTATCAGACCGAAGACAGCAAGGCCGAATGCCCGTTGGGGTTCAACGATAGCCCCGATGATCGGTTCAAGCAGCTCTATTCGGATGAGGGCAAGAAATACACGGTCGTAGACACGCTCCTCAAACGAGAGGGCGAGAATTGGTTCCCGACCAATGGTCCCGACTCCTTCGCCTTCAAAGAAGCCGCCGGCAAGATCGCTATTGGCATGAATCTCGATGGCAAGGCGAAAGACAACGATTTCACCAGCCCGGACGGCGAACAAGGGATCGACAACCAACTTTATCGCGCGATCGGATGCATACAGGCTTATCGCGTCGACGGTCTCGACAGAGTTACTATAAACCGATCGCTCTTGCGAGAACCGCAGGACCGCATTCTGATCGAAATATCCGGAGTTGACAGTTTATCGAATGACGACGACGTCGCGGTCAGAAGCTATCGTGGTCTCGATCCTTTGCGACAGAACGCGACCGGAGCCCTTCCTGGCGGGACGCAGCACATCGACGAGCGATGGGGCAAGTTCACGCAAACGACTTGGAAGGGCCGGATCGTCAACGGCGTATTGCTCACCGAGCCGGCGGATTGGACCATTCCCGATACCCGGAACAATGATGCTACTTCCTCCCTAACGCTCAAGGCTTATCGCTTTCGCCTGCGGCTCGCGCCCGAGCGAGCCGAAGGTCTAATGGCAGGTTATGTCGATATCGATGAGTTCGTCCGCCACCTAAACCAAGTCCGCTCCACCTTCACCCAGGGCGTTGAACATTACGCTCCATCCGCGTCGTTCTATCGCGCGATGCGTCGTCTGGCGGACGGATACCTGGACAAGACTGGGGAAATGACGGCGGTATCCTCCGCGTTCGAAGTAAAGTTCACTCAAGTCTACATTGTTCACCCGCCGGCGCAGGCGGCTGCGCGCCATTAGACCTCTACTGGCGTAGAGAGTCTTTATTGGCGATGAAATAAGTGCACACGATCGATACGGCGCAAAGCGCAATATCGATAGCGTTGGCCGGCAATTGCAACTGGCACCCGCTGGCACGTGTAGTCATTCGCGATGGAGCTTCATATGCCTGCAATTCACGTTTTTAAATCAGGCAAGCGTGCACGCTGGTGGCTTTCACCGCAACTCTGGCGAGACCGATTGTGATGCGTTGCAAGCGGATGGCGCAGACGGCTGTGAGACGACAATGAAAAATCGTCTGTCCGCTTTCGCGCGGATATGGCTTCTTCGAGAATCCGAAGGGTAAATGCATGGTGCGATCATTCTTGCGGCGGGACCTCCTGAAACAGTTCGTTCCGTCGATCATCTTCGCTCCGACACTTGCCGGATTTGCTGGGCGCCCGGCATCAGCCGCCCAAGTTTGCGTTGACATTAAGAAAATTGACAGTGGCGCGGCCAGCCTACGAACTTCTCTGAATTACACAGAGACGTCGCCAGAACCTAACGCGACCTGCTCTCGCTGCGCCTTCTTCACCGTGGGGGCTCAGGGGTGCGGGACTTGTCAGATCTTCAACGGGCCTGCCAGCAATGAAGGTCATTGCGACGCCTGGGGCCAGAAGAGCTGATGCCCGCCAGTTTTTGGAGTCACCTGCTACCCCAAACATCTCAGTTGGAGGCACCCAAATGACGAGGCCGCGCCCGCGCCTTTCCGGACTTGTTTTGGCGCTTGTTCTGATGTCGCCCGTATCCTCGCGCGCCGATGACCAGGACGTGATCGATTACCGCCAACACATCATGAAAACGATGAACGAGGAAGCCGCAGCGATCGCACAGATCCTTCAGCAAAAGATCCCGGCTGCAGATTTCGCAACACATGCCGAGATCCTGGCCATCACCGCGGCGACCGCGAAGAAGGCCTTTGAGCCCAAAGTGCCGGGCGGCGAGGCCAAGCCCGTGCTGTGGGCCAATTGGAAAGACTTTTCCAAACGTCTTGACGACCTGACGGCGGCAACGGCCGATCTCGCCAGGAAGGCGAAAGAGGGTGGAATGGCTGCCGCAGCGCCGCGAGTCCAGTCCGCCCTGACCTGCGATAGCTGTCACGACATTTATCGTGAAAAGAAAGACTGAGACTTGGACGGCTTGGACTGGAGGTTCTTCTATGAGTCCTGTGACTCGCATGTATGGTGTCGTTGCGATGGTCACGGCTTTGATCGCATCAAATGCGATCGCTGCCGACGACAAGGAGATCATCGATTACCGCGAACACATTATGAAAACGCTCAACGAGCAATCTGCGGCGCTCGGCATGATGCTTTCGATGGCCGTTCCCGATGACAACGCGATTGCTCATATGGAGGCGATCGCGCTGGCGGCCAAGATGGCGCCTAAGGCTTTCGAACCCAAAGTCCAGGGCGGCCAATCCAAACCCGAGGTCTGGACGAACTGGGATGATTTTTCGAAGCGAATGGACGATTTCGCTAAGAAGACCGACGAGATGGTCCGCGTCGCCAAGACAAAAGGCGCAGCCACCGCAATGGGAAACATCATCGAATATCTGCCCTGTAAGTCCTGTCACGACGTCTATCGAGACGAAAGCAAGAAATGAGTTCGGATCACCGGCAATCGGAGCGATTTGATCATTGAAATCGCAGCTTTCGTACCGGAGCTGCTCCGGTTGGATGCGCGCTTGCGCGTTGAGATTTCTTGCCCTCATTCTGCTCGCTCTCGCGGCCTTTCCAGCCGGCGCGAGCGAGATTTCAGGCGCATCGATCGAACGCGGCCAATATCTCGTGACGGCCGCAAATTGCGCCGCTTGCCACACGCGGCCCGGAGGGGCCCCCTTCGCTGGGGGCGTTCCCTTTGTCACGCCGCTCGGTACACTCTATTCTACCAATATTACCCCTGATCCTGAAACTGGAATCGGCCGTTGGACGGGCGAGGATCTTCGTCGCGCGATGCAAGAGGGGATAGCGCCAGGAGGCCGCCACCTATTTCCAGCCTTTCCCTATCCTTCCTTCACGCGAGTCAGCGATGAGGATGTCAACGCGATTTACGCCTATCTGCGCAGCGTGGAGCCGCAATATTATACGCCTCCGGCGAATGGCATTCTGTTCCGCCTACGCTGGCCAATGGCGATCTGGAATTGGCTGTTCTTTAAGTCCGATCGATTCAAAGTCGACCCATCGCAACCCGAAGAATGGAATCGCGGCGCCTATCTCGTGGAGGGCTTGGGACATTGCGGCGCCTGCCACACGCCCCGCAATACCTTTTTGGCTGAGCGCTGTCCGTTGCGCCAACATGCGCGCGCTCCGTCGATCCAAAGTGTCCCTTGTGGTTGCCGCTGCGGTGTGTGGTCTACAAGCTTCCAGAAAGACGGCGCTCACATTTTAAGACAGATCGTCGGTCGCGTTGGCGGAGCTCTAGGAGCGAAATGAGCCCGCAGCTCCTCGTCGGCGACTGGTGGTTCATTGAAATGAGCTGAGAGATCGGGCTGAGCGACTGCGGCAATGTACAGATCAGCTGCATAGGAGCTGTCGAGCCATTCGATATGCAAGAGTCCAGGATGGAGACGTGTGCTTTCCCGAAAATGGAGGTTGGGCGTGATGGTAAGGCTGCCGATTGCATGACTCTGGTCCTTCGAGAATAAGTATGTTGCAGTGTGAACGAGAAGCCATTGCAGTCGGTCAGCATATGGCGCGCTTCCGCACGGGTAAGTGCGTCGTACCTCACAGTTCGAAAAACGTTGAGCGGGCTTGGAGAGGACAAATTGTGATTGGTCTTGCCTGCCAATTCCTTGTTCGTTTGAGTGGCCGACGTTCATCAGCGATATGTGACATGCTTCCGTCATCTAGATCAATTGCCAGCGTTGGTAGTTGACCGGAGCACAAGATTTGGCAGCCCACGATATTTGGCAGCCCACCATAGAAGTGAGGACGGACTTCTCGGCTGCGTCCTAATAGTCGGAAGACCTTCAGCGAACTGATTGCCGCCTTAAGAATGGTATCGGTCTTCGCATCGCTGGTGCACTGTAGCAGTTTCTCCAACGTGACCGCGGCTATGATATTTGGCTTGGAAGATTCTGCAGGAGCACCAGTGAGGCAGTAGGCCCGCCGCTTCAGGCCGTTGAAATAGGGTTCCTACGTTGAGAACGGAATGTTTCCTACGTTGAGAACTGAATATTAGGTGTCGCGCGGGTCTGCAGTCAGAACTATTCGCCGCCCGGGTAAGTTTCCTATCCTCACAACCCATCAACTGATATGGTAATGATCCTTCAAGGATCCAAATTTGAGCTTTCATCAGTCTCGTTTCAAAGGCGTATGTCTAACACCACGTGTTTGCGGGGCTTCCGGATCGATTACTAAGGTTGGTAGTTGACCAGGACGTCTCGATAATAGAACAGCGGCATGGACTAATTCACTATGGCCCCGACAAGAAAGCAACAGCGCGATGTCGGCAATGTACCGTATACAATGGCGGCGCGATGGCCTACCTGGCCATAGCGCCAATGCGGGCCCCGGCGACAGTGCAGGCTACCATGTCCGTCCGATCGATCTCGAATCGTGTTCTCATCGTACTGGTCGACGGGCTTAGGCCCGATCTCATCAGTCCATCGCTGACACCGAATCTGGTCAGGCTCCAGCGCCGAGGCGCTATGCTAGCGCGGCAGCGCACGATCTATCCCAGCGAAACCCGTACCGCCCTGACAAGCCTCGTCACAGGCACGACGCCGGATCGCCATGGCGTCGTTGGAAACAAGTATCTTGATCGCCCGTCCGCGCCGCCGTGCTTCATCGATACGAGCGACGACGGCCTGATCGAGGACCTCGATATCGAGAGCGGCGGCCATTTCGTCGGTGTGCCGTCGCTCGGAGAAATCCTCGCGGCAAACGGTAGGACGTGCTCGGTTCTTGCTTCCAATTCGGCCGGCGCAACCAGCATGCTGAACCACAAGGCTCGGACGCTGGGCCAGGTGACGCTCTCCGGTCACTTCCCTCGTATCGCGACCTCGGCTGCGATACTCGAACGCGTCGAGGCCCTGCTCGGGCCGACGCCCGCGCCGACTCCCCAAGGCACGCCTGATCTCGTAGCTCAAGCCTTTCTGACCTCGGCGTTCCTCGACGTCGTCTGGCCTCAAATTCAGCCCGACGTCGCCATCCTATCTTTCGGCGAGCCCGACATCTCCTGCCACTATTCCGGAATTGGCGCACCGGGGACCCTGGAAGCGATAGGCTTTATCGACAACCAGTTCGGCCGCGTGCTTGATTGGTGGGAGGCCGAGGGCATCTCCCAAGGCGTGCATCTGGTCGCCGCATCCGATCATGGCCACGTCACGGTGCATGCGCGGGCCGATCTCTTCGAGACGCTCGAGGCCGCCGGGCTTCGCTGCGGCCCCGCGCCCGCGCCTGGGATCGATGCCATCATCATACCTGGGCAGGTCGGCGCCATTTACCTGTCCGAGCCATCGGACGCCGCTATCCGACGCGCAGTGGCGGCGATGATCGAACGGCCCTGGTGCGGTCCGGTATTCACCGCCGGCCGGGACGGGGTCGAGGGCGTTGCGCCGGGGAGCTTTGCCCGCCACCTCGTCTTCGTTGACCATGCTCGTTCGGCGGACATACTGTTCTCGTTCCGGGCGGATGACGCTGTCGATCCCTTCGGCCTCGTCGGCCGCCCCTGGAGCGCGGATTGGCCCGTCGGCTTCGGCGTGCACGGCGGGTTGCATGCTAAGGAGATGTCATCGGTCGGCATCCTGGCGGGCCCGCTAATCAAAAGCGGCCTCGTCTCGCAAGTCCCCTCGGGTGTCTGCGACTTTGCTCCGACCGTTCTCGGTCTGCTTAGTATCTCACGGCCGTCAACGATGACCGGCCGCGTTCTTGCCGAGGTCTTTACAGACGGTGTAGAGGAGGAGCTTCGGGCGGTCGAGACGGTTCACGAGACGAGCGACCGAGGATATCTGCAGCACATCCGTCGTGTTGAGGTTGGCGCGACAGCCTATCTCGATTCCGCCGAAGCCTTATGATGCAGCGCCGCCCCCGACCGGTACGAACGCTGTTGACCGAATTTGCGCAGTCTTTCGCGGATGATGGACGAAGAGCCGCAAACGCACCTGATCGCACGCGGGCCGGAACACGACCGTGATTACAACCACATGTATGAACGAGAACCTCTTGTCTCAAGTTCTGCGAATTGGGCCTGATGGCTTCTTTGCACGCCAATCTTCGGCGTCGTACTTTTCCACCGGCAACTGCAATCTTTTGGCCCGTTCGTCGCGATCTTTCTTCCGAAACTCGCGCTCGCGCCGCTCGAATTTGGCTAGCTCGTCATCCACGGCTCGCATGAAATCAGCGAGCGAGGTACCGGCGCTTTGAGTGCGGGCGGGCATACTCGTCTCCCGACAATTTGGTCAAAAACGTATCCGACTGGCGAGGGGCCTTCAAGCTTACATCGCCTTGAGGAGGCGGCAGCGGAACCGCAACGAACTGGATGAAATCGGCGTGAACAAACGTGGTGCAAACGCTTAGCGAAGCAAGACAAATCAGAAACTTAGCGGCCGTTTCGCCGTAACCCAGACGGGCCATGGGGACCGAACAGCACCCGCTCGTTTCCGAGGTTGCGTGACGAATGGAGCCGTTAGATCTTGCGGATCTGCCGGAGGATCGGCTGGTTTCCATCGATTGGGGCACCTATCATCTATTTCCCGGAGAGGCGTCCGAAATTTGCACCACGCCGCAAGCCGCGGTCGAGGGCCACGGAACTAGACGTCTACGCTTTGCCGTAACGACCATCACCATCGCCGAGATATTGAGCGAGCCCTTGCACGCAGATGATGCCGCGCTCGCGAGGCGCTACCGTGAATTCCTGCATTCTTGCAACCGGAAAGCACCGCGAGACTACGTACGTCGTCACGCCTAAAGCTGGCAGACGCCGTTCATGCGGCGAGCGCATTCGCGATTAACGCCGCCACCCTCGTGAAGCACGATTGCGACTTCTCACTGGTGCACTCGACCTGACGATCGGCGGGGAGGTCTCCCCTAGATCGGCGTGCTATGGGGCGGCATAGGAAAGTCGAGCGCGACACGACCTGCCGACCCAATGGCTCAACGCGGCAATCTGGCGATGATCAGGGGACGGTGCGGACAAATAGGTCATGGGTGTTGCTCGTGACCACGAAGCTTCGAACGCAACTCTTCGGCCACCTGATGCGCATCGCCGCCGTCTCGAATGATCTGGGGGCGAATGAAGATGATCAGCTCTGTTCGTGTTCCCTTTTTGCCCTGGTGTGAAAACGCGTCGCCAAGACCGGGAATGTCGTCAAGCAGCGGGATGCCGATGCGATTGCTGTCCTGTTGTTCGCTGATCAATCCGGCCAGGACCACGGTTTGGCCGTTTGCCACGGAGAGCGAACTCTTCACCTTACGCTGCGATACCGTCGGCGTGATGCTTCCTGAGGTCTGGGGCGATACGTTGCTGATCTCCTGCTCGATCTCGAGACGGACATTTCCATTAGCAGTGATCCGCGGTACGACGTGAAGAATAATTCCGGTCGTGCGGTAGTCGATGGTATTAACCACCGTGTTGTTGGAGGACAATACATTGGCACTGCCGGTCGAGACCGGGACGATGTCGCCGACCTGAAGGGTTGCGGACTGGTTGTTGATGACAACGAGAGACGGATTGGACAGCACTTTGACGCTGGTAACCAGGTGCAGCGCGTCAAGGATGATGGCCGGCTGAGTCTCCGAGCCGATCAGGAAGTTGAAGCCCAGGAACGCGCGGTTGATCAAGGCGTTCGTTACCGTGGCGCCAGTGGTCGACTCGGTACTTGTCGGCGTCGATGGCGTCAGGCCGGAATGCCTGTTGAGGATCGAGCCCTGGTTGGCCTTCAGCCCTAACTGTTTGCTCGTCAGATAGGTCTGCACACCGTAAGACAACTCATTGGTCAACGCTACCTCAGCGATCGTCGCCTCGATCCCAACCTGCAGCACGGGCTGATCGAGCTGCATCAAGGTGGAGACGATGATCGAATAGGCATCGCGATCGGCGTAGATCAGAAGCGAATTATTCACGGCATCGGGTGTGATCCGTACGTTTGGCATTACTGGCGGTCCGCCGCCACTTCTTGTGTCGAGTCCACCGCTAATTGCTGTTCCGCTCGAAGAATTCGAGCCGATCGGGCCGCCTGTGGCACCTTGGAGTCGGTTGGTGGGGCTGGCTGATGAGTTGAACGAATTGGGGTTGAAAGACGATCGTTCGGCAACGGATGTCGTCGTGCCGCCTGATCCGGAAGCTAGCTGGCTTTCGGCGTTGTCGAGCGACGTCGAGGCGCTGCCGACGAACATCTCGGTCAGCACCTTGGCGAGTTGGCGGGCTTCGCCATAACGGATGCGATAGACGTGAACGCTGGTTCGAGCCGAGTCGGCTCGGTCGAGCCGCCGGATCCAGGTCGCTGCGGTCTGCAGCAGGGCGGGCTTGCGCGTTACAACCATGATGGCGTTCAACCGATTGACAACCTGCAAGTTGACCAGGTTTTGACTGAGACCGTCCTCGCCGGAGTCCATGATCCTCTCGAGTTCGGCGATCAGGGGCTCAGGCGCTGAATTGTTGACCGGGAAGATACCGACGGACTGGCTTCGCATCCAGTCGACATCAAAGCTCAGGGCAGTTTCGACAGCGGTGCGCCGCTCTGCTCCAGTCCCCTGTATCAGAAGCAGGTTTCGCGTGGGGTCCGCGCGGACGCTTCCAGCGCGCGTTGCAAAGCTGTCCGTCAGCTTGAGGATGGTTTTAGCTCCAACATATTGCAAGGGTACCACCGTAACTCCGTATCCGGCTTCGGGACGACCAGCCTGCGTATCGACATGACCGGCTCCAACGGCATCGCCGAGTGGTGTCAACTTGTATCCGCCCGCTTCGCGCACCAGTGCGACGCCCGAAAGTCGCAACGCGCTCTCAAGCACGAAAAGGATGTCGGATTTGGGCACCGGTCGCGCGGAGAACAGGCTGACGGTGCCCTGCTCGCGCGGATCGATTGTATAGCTGAGACCAAGAATGTCGCCGAGCATCACCCTTGCAACAACGGTGACGGGCGCGTTCTCGAAGTTGAGGTCGTAGCCCGGACCATTTGAGGTCGGCTGCTGCCGAATCTCTGGGACGTCGGAGATCACCGAACCCTGATAGGTGCGGCTTGACACACGTTCGGCGTTGGGCCGTCCCTGGGCCGTCGCGGCCGGCCGTTCGCCCCGCGGCAGGATGTCGAGTGATAGGACCTTGTCGACCACGTCGACATCGGCAGGTGCCGTGGTCGGTCCGTTGATTGTGGCCATATTGCATGACGCGAAGAGAAGCATTGTCGCGACCTGCAACATGTTTCGGGCAACCGTACCGAACGGGCTTCGATTGCCAACAGACCTAGTGGCGCCACGCTTTAAATAGGAGCTGCCAATTTCTCTGCCTCCCAAAGCCATCAGGAAATCGATCATGTCCTCGATTGCATGCCGCGTCTCGGTCGACCGACCTGAGTGCCCGTCGGTCGCAAAAAACGGATCGCCTCTACCAGGCCAGGAAATGTACGACCGTCGAGCCAGGTCATGTAGCTACGCTGAGGCGGCCTTAAGACGGCGACATAAGCGTTGCTAAGGCCTCACGTTGCAAGGAGTTCGCTTATGGGGCACATCCGTGCCTCCATCATCGCTTCCAAGAAAGAGACAGCGATGGGAACGATCGAAGCTCAGTCGTTCCAGATCACGCTAGTATTGCGGCGGTTGGCTTTCTTGAGAGTCTCGATGGCGGTCAGCGGGTCGTCGCTGAGAACGTAGCCGTAGCTCGAACCTGCGACGTCAATCATCCAGTTCAAGTCTTCCCGATGATCAGCGGTATCCTCCCCGTAACCGAATTTGGACTTCCAGTACCAATCCGTCGGCGTGACGCAACACTGGCCACGGTGAGAGAAATACTGGTAGTTTTTTGTTTCTGGAACCGGTTGATAATTGCCCATCACCTTGGGATAACCGGTTGTCCGTAAGGCAGAATAGGCGTTTATGATGTTGTTTAGTGGGAAGCTGAGCCGATCGTCGTATTGCTTTACTATCAATTCGGTTCCCCACACGTAAGGCCTCTCGTAATAGGCGCGCCAGTTCTGGAGCGCTTGATCGGTCCCTCTACTAGTATCGATAAAGCTCGCGAGAACCCCTGGAATGAAGCGGAAAGATCCCGCCTCCGACTTTGGGTCAAAGATACCAAGCTTCTCAAAGTCCGCCGGCGTGGCGGCGCCGATCTTGGAGACATTCATCTTGAAGTACACCCACTTGCTAGCCGGGGTGCCCCAAGCGTTCTTGTGTCTCTTCACGATCTCCCACGCCGAACGGGCGGTGTCGACATCCCGAATGTCCAGAAACAGAATGATAGCGATCCTGTTGTTGTCGATATATTCCAAGATGTCGCCCAAGCTTGGCAGGTTTTCTTTGGAGACCGAATTCACGTTGGCGCTAGGTGTCCGAAGTTTTAACTCTTCCGGCGAAAAATAGTATTCCGACAGCAACGGATTGTAGCCCGTATCGCTGTATGGGTCGTAGTTTTGCATGCCGTTGACTGCGCCAACGTTCGTGGTGCGGCCCAGCTTGGTGTCGTGGAGCACGATCACGTCGCCCCAATTGGTCGAGCGCAGATCAATTTCAAGGCATTCGATGTTCTTGTCCGCGGCGGCCTTGATCGCGGCACGAGAGTTTTCGGGAATGTCCCGTATCTCGGGAATGTGGATGTTGGTACCAACCAGCGTGCCATGCAGGCCTCGATGGGCGCACACCAGGGTTAGGTCGCGGCGCGAGTGCAGCAGAACCTCGCCAATCTTGTCGGTGTTGTATTGGCCCGCGAGCGCCGCGCCTGTCACGAAAGTCAGCGCTAGGGCGGCCGTGCCCAGCGCCTTAGTTGTGATAGAAGTGCATTTCGTCATGGCACGTGCCTTTCGTCGCATAGAAATGGCGTTTGTCTGGAGCAAACGCTACAGACACGGCAGGGAATTCTCCGGTTCGGCAAGGAGGGAAGCAAGCAATGGGCCAATCGCCTGAAACATGCGCGCGCGCGATTCCACCTAACAGCTCGTCAGAACGAGCGTGCAGCGCGCGCTTGCTATCCGATAGAAACTCGCTCCTGTTAGATGTTCGCCATGTCGCACGCGACACCGCACACGAAGTTGCAACGAGGTGCGGCATCGCAAAGAGCGAAATCCTACACGTCTGATGTCCACGTGAAGAGTGGTCTGCGATGCGAGATCTGAAAGCTGAATGGGAACGTGAACGAACTCGCCGACGCTAAGGATATTTCTGGCGCGTTGGATGCAGTCTCAGGATTGCCCTCGAGTCGGCCCGCTGACGTAAATCTGCAACAAATCACTGCATTGAGAGCCCGGCAAAGAATAGTCGTTCATCGCCCAGTGCGGATGGTTGACGGACGAGCAGTAGGAGCGCATCCGCAAACACCTTTCCGGAAGAGCAGGTTGCCGTCCGCCGGCCAGGGCGGAAGCCGATAGCGACGCGGCGAGTTCTGGAAGCCGCGCTTTTGATATTGAGCAGGGCGCACGCTGGGCTTGCTGCCGCGGTGTCATCCGAACTTCCAGGCCGTGCATCGTCGCTTTCTGAGCGGCAGCTGGCGGTGCTTCTACCGGCGATCGGGCTACTCCTGAACCGTTGATCCAGCGCCGTCATAAATATGTAATCTTGGAGATTGGAGGCGGTAAGTCTTGACGATTCGTGATGATCCCGCCGTCTCTCGTTCACTACTGCTTGGGACTATGCAGCACGGCGGATCACGAGGTTCTTTCGATCCCATGCTTGCAACTCGGCGAAAGGGTACAAATCCGCGCGTCCAAGCCTCAAGAAGGTCGCCCTCGATCATCATCATTCTGCCAATTGCGCAACGTGCCCAAGCCAATCGCTCCTCGACAAGTCTCGTAGACCTGCTCAGGTGTGAGAAATAGAGGTGGGGTAGGGCGAGTGCACCGGAGGGCGACTTCGAGGATCAGCGAAATTGTACAGTGCTCGACCAGTCGCCCCCTTGCTCCAACAGTACCATGCGCGCTCCTGGTGTTCGATGGGCGGCAGAGTCCCCCGCAAATCGGGTTTATGGTAAGCTTTTCCGTGTGAGTTCGTTCGAGTCGGCGGGTGGATAGATAATAGTGCGGACCCGCTATTTGTATTGAGGCCGATGGGGAGCCACGGCCCGAAGGATCTGGATCGGTGCATGGAGGATTTTTTCGTAAACTATACCTCTGCCGCCAAGGTCTGGGCTGTATGGGTCGGTTTCGTCCTTGAGGAGGAAGGCTTCACGGTTGCCATTCAAGCCCGGGATTTTCGGCCCGGAAGCAACTTTTTCCTCGAAACGCAAAGGGCGGCGACCGAAGCCGACCGCACGATTATGGTCTTGTCGCCTGACTACCTTAAGTCCCAATTTGCCTTCCCTGAATGGGCTGCTGCATTCGCCCAGGACCCCCAAGGACTGAAACGCAAATTGGTCCCAGCGATGGTCCGACAATGTCAGCCTCCAGGGCTGTTGAGCTCAGTCGTCCATATTTCCTTGGCAGGCGTGGACGAGAGCGCTGGGCAGATACAGCTCCTGAATGGGCTCGACGCAAAGCGCGCGAAGCCTGCTCAACGCCCGTCGTTTCCGGGGCTCGAGCCGGTCGAACGCATATAGCATTTCCCCGGGCCGCTCAGTCGAGGTGACGCGGGTCTCATCGCGTCCGCTCGCATCGCGTTTCAGCCCGGAACCGTGATGGTGATCAAAATCAAGCAACAGCTGCGAGAGGCTCGTCGCATGGTTGCGCTTTTGGCGCGCGCGTAGCGACCTGTTGGCCAGCAGGCCAGCGAATCTTCTGCGGCAGCTAAGGTTGGGACTGGCGTGAGTAATGCGCGAACTCGAGGCGATGCGCGACGATCGTCCACTTATTTTCGGGGCGGCGGAGCCTACGGACTTCTTGAAACACGGACCCTACATCTTAGGATACACCGACATCGTCCGCGTTGGCGTTTCAAGAGAGGAATGAGCCTGAAGGCCTCGTGTGTCACGGGATGGTCGTTGAGATGGGAAGATCGGATCTAGATATTGCGCCAATCGATAAATCGGTCGGGTAAGAGCTGTCGAGGTAATCGATCGCAAACGCGATGGAGGGAAAACCCGTTTCGACGGCAAGTTCAGTTGAGTGTGTTGAAAGGCAGCCAGTTGCATGGCGATGATCCTCCGAGAATGAGTGGGCACAGGGTGAATGAGACATACTGTCCTTAGTCAGGAGAGGCGAAGATAGCGTGCTTCGGCACGGGCGAGTTCGTCGTACCTCAAGAGTTCGAAGACCTCGTCGAGCGTCGCAATATTCGGCTCAATGCTTGCGGTAGTCTCCTCAGTGAAGATCCGATGGCAGACCCGCCGCATGGCCGCAATTGCAGCTCGCATGGCATGGTTGGCCCAGATCACCGTAGAGACCTGGGATTTACGATACGCCGAAGCCGGTGTTTGATAGTATTTCGTTGGAACGATCACAACGGGCAACCTGTTCTGCCATGCGTGCACGAACGAAAAGATCTCGTCCGCGGTACTCTTTCGTGAGTGAATGAGGATCGCATCGGCACCGGCATCCGCGTAAGAATGAGCACGCGAAATTGCGTCGTCCATCCCGTGGCCGGCGATCAGCGACTCGATCCGGGCTACGAGGACCAGATCTTGCCCGACTGTATCCTTCACTGCACGCAGACAGCCAGAGAATTCGTCGATATCGACGAGGGGATGCCGCTCACCAATAAGAGAGTTCGTTTTCGGAAAACAGCTGTCTTCCAGGGCAATTCCAGCAGCGCCGCGTTGACGAAGTTTACATGCCAGAAGACGAGCGTTGTTGAAATTGCCGAAGCCGCCATCGCCGTCAACCAGAACAGGCAGCGTGGTCGAGTCCACGATCCGCTCAACGACGTCAACGAGTTGGCTCCATGACGCCTCGTTGGCATCGCGGTAGCCGAGAGAGCTGGCAATCGACAGCCCTGACGCCCGGAGACCTTTGAAACCTGCGCTCTCGGCGATCGCAGCGGAGAGTCCATCATGAGCCTCCATGAGGAAGGAGAGTTCGCTACTGGAGCAGATTTCAGCGCGCAGCATTTCTGTTCGTGAGGAATCAGCGTGCGAATCAGAGACACTGACGGGAACAGACTGCTGTGATTGGTTTTGCATACCGATGCCTTGCCGGCTGCGGTTTGTCGGCCGACGCTCATCAGTGGATGGTGACATGTTTCTGTTATCGACATCAATTGCGATGGTTGGTAGTTGACCTTGCCGAAGATTGTTGCGCAAAATTTGATCCGGCGCTCCAACGCCGACTGTCGAACTTGATTGCCCGGAGACTAGCCGCCTTCAAATCAAGAAATCGCGGAAGGATGGGATTTGAATGTCGCTATCGAAGTCTGAGAGCGCCAGCAATCCTTGCCCTCGGGCCATCTTGAGCGACCGAAGCCTGGCCGGGTCCAGCGCAGCTTCGAGCCATTTGGACCTGCCGGCGCAGTTGCGCCCCACAGGTCAACGTGGCTGCGGAGGACTTCCCAAATGCGGAAGACTTCGCACATATCGTCGAATTGGGATGGAAGCATGGCCGCCACGCGGCCTCCGATGCCCTGATCGGCGCCCTGAATAGAAAGGGCTTGCTGCCGACGACATCGATCCCAGCGGCGCAAGGGCAGTGGCCTAATGGCAAGCCGCTAACGAGCGGCCCTTTAAGACTCCAAGATCATGAGCTGCTTTGCAACAGTGAGGTCAGATCCCCCGTAGGAGTCGCGCTCGATCCTACACCACCGAACTGGGCCAAGGAGCAAGAGCTCCGACCCCAAACCAACCGACGCCCGGACGAGAAATCTATTCGCGCGCAGCGAGTTCAACGATCACCGCCGTGTCGAGAACCCTGCCGGCAAGGTCCTTGATCAGGACCTCGTTTCCAGATTCGGCGAGCTCATTGGCCTTGGCGAGAGCTTGCTTTGCGGAGGAGGCGACAACCACGATGGCACCGTTGCCGTTTTTCGAATACACCTGATATCCTACGCCGCTCATTCGCCCCTCGCTCAGGATGATCTCTAGCGACCTTCCAGATCGGCGCCTAGTGCAAACGAGCCACAGCTCGCACGTCCGGATTATATCGGGGGTCACGCGCTTGCCTGCAAAGGATCTCCTGGCCGGCCGTGGTGCGATAGAATAGGCGCGTCGAAAAAATACAGCAGTCCGTCCAGAGGATGCCTCCTCAGTAACGGCTTCACGCTTAATCTCTCATTTTGATCGGATCGTTGTTCGCCGGCCTCGTGGATTTGCAGTGAACGGTGCTGTAGCTGTTCGGAACTGAAGGTCACTGTTCTTGCAGCCCGCGAGGTGCGGGAAACGATCTTAGTTAAACAGCTCAAACGATGGAAGCGATGCCGGAAAAGGAAGGAGGCGAGAAAGCAAAACCCCGGCATTGCTGCCGGGGTTTTCCGAATTTTGCGGTTCGCGTGAAGGCGGCAGAATCAGAAGTCCATGCCACCCATACCACCCATGCCGCCGCCAGGAGGCATCGCGGGGGCGGCAGCCGCCTTCTTCGGCAGCTCGGCGACCATGGCCTCGGTAGTGATCAGCAGCGCCGCCACGGAGGAGGCGTTCTGGATCGCGGTGCGTACGACCTTGGTCGGGTCGATGATGCCCTTGGTGACGAGGTTGCCGTACTCGCCGGTCTGCGAGTCGAAGCCGTAGGCATACTGATCCTTCTCGAGGATCTTGCCGACGATCACCGAGCCGTCTTCACCGGCGTTGATTGCGATCTGGCGAGCCGGCGCGGACAGCGCCTTGCGCACGATCTCGACGCCGGTCTTCTGGTCGTCGTTCTTGGTGCGCAGACCCTTGAGCGCTTCGGTGGCACGGAGCAAGGCGACGCCGCCGCCCGGCAGAATGCCTTCCTCGACGGCTGCGCGGGTCGCATGCATCGCGTCATCAACGCGGTCCTTGCGCTCCTTCACTTCGACCTCGGTCGCGCCGCCGACGCGGATCACCGCGACGCCGCCGGCGAGCTTGGCAAGACGCTCCTGGAGCTTCTCACGGTCGTAGTCCGAGGTGGTCTCCTCGATCTGCGCCTTGATCTGGGCCACGCGCGCCTCGATGTCGGCCTTCTTGCCGGCGCCGTTGACGATCGTGGTGTTCTCCTTGTCGATCATCACCTTCTTGGCGCGGCCGAGCATCGAGAGATTGACGTTCTCGAGCTTGATGCCGAGGTCTTCCGAGATCGCCTGGCCGCCGGTCAGGATCGCGATGTCCTGCAGCATGGCCTTGCGGCGATCGCCGAAGCCCGGAGCCTTGACGGCTGCGACCTTCAGGCCGCCGCGGAGGCGGTTCACGACGAGGGTGGCGAGCGCCTCGCCTTCGACGTCCTCGGCAACGATGACCAGCGGCTTGCCGGACTGCACCACGGCCTCGAGCAGCGGCAGCAGCTCGTTCAACGAGGAGAGCTTCTTCTCGTTGATGAGGATGTAGGCGTCCTCCATTTCAGCGCGCATCTTGTCGGCGTTGGTGACGAAGTAGGGCGAAATGTAGCCGCGGTCGAACTGCATGCCCTCGACGATATCGAGCTCGGTCTCGAGCGACTTGGCTTCCTCGACGGTGATCACGCCCTCGTTGCCGACCTTCTTCATGGCATCGGCGAGGAACTTGCCGACTTCGGCATCGCCATTGGCGGAGATGGTGCCGACCTGGGCGATCTCCTCATTCGAGGTGACCTTCCTAGAGTTCTTCTCGAGGTCCGCGACGACGGCGTCGACCGCGAGATCGATACCGCGCTTGAGGTCCATCGGGTTCATGCCGGCGGCAACCGATTTGGCGCCTTCACGGACGATCGCGGCCGCGAGCACGGTCGCGGTGGTGGTGCCGTCGCCGGCGGCATCCGCCGCCTTCGACGCCACTTCGCGCACCATCTGGGCGCCCATGTTCTCGAACTTGTCCTCGAGTTCGATCTCCTTGGCAACGGCAACGCCGTCCTTGGTGATGCGGGGCGCGCCGAACGACTTGTCGAGGACGACGTTGCGGCCCTTCGGACCGAGCGTGACCTTCACGGCGCTGGCGAGGGTCTCGACGCCGCGCAGCA
Source organism: Bradyrhizobium iriomotense (assembly GCF_030160715.1). Lineage (GTDB taxonomy): Bacteria > Pseudomonadota > Alphaproteobacteria > Rhizobiales > Xanthobacteraceae > Bradyrhizobium > Bradyrhizobium iriomotense. The sequence continues at coordinate 25,974 of NZ_BSOW01000040.1, read as the reverse complement.
TGCGGTCGCGGGCATCGACGCCTAATTTGACTTCTTTGGCTGACATATTGGTTTCCCTGAGTTGTCTTGGTCTCATCTCACCCTTGGCGAGGCGCCCGGCAGGCGCTCCTCAGGGGTGAGCGAAGCGGGCGGTGGAATTAGGCGGCCTTCTTGCTCGAAGACACGTCGGTGAGAACGCCCATGATGTCGCTCTCCTTCATGATCAACAGCTCCTGGCCGTCGACCTTGACCTCGGTGCCCGACCATTTGCCGAACAGCACGCGGTCGCCGATCCTGAGGTCGATCGGGATCAACTTGCCAGCCTCGTCACGGCCGCCCGGGCCGACGGCGATGACTTCACCCTGCGAGGGCTTTTCCTTGGCTGTGTCTGGAATGATAATGCCGCCCGCGGTCTTCTCTTCGGCGTCGATGCGCTTGACCACGACGCGGTCGTGAAGTGGACGGAAATTCATGCAGTCCTCCTAAGTATTTGCACGAGTTGACGGTCCTGAATTGCTAGCAATCGAGGCCCGCGAGTGCCAACGCAGCTGAAATAGGACAGTGGTTTTTCGGGAGCAAGGGTTGGTAGCAAAAAAAATTGGCGCCCAGTCCCGCATAGTGGATGCCGCTGAACGCAGCGCTCATGACGTTGGTGGCAAATTATGAGACAGCCCACGTGTCGGCGGAGACTGTGCACGGAAAGTGGGACTTCCGTCAAAGAGCTGTTCGAAGATAGCCGTGCGCGCGCCAAATTTAAATAGCCGTTCCCTGGACGGAAGGAAATCACCTCGACGGTCGCATTTCGGGTCGCTCATCCCCTGGTGGATAATGCCGGGGACATTTTGGTGGTGCATCGGCTTCGGTTGGATTGCGACAGGCCGCTGCTGCTATCCCATCCGATAAACGAGGCGGCAAAGGACCGGGCCGCCGCTCGGTTTTGTTGAGGTAAGCAACTCCCCGATGGTGCTTGACCCTACACGGTCCGACAAGTGGACGAACAATAGCGCGGGTGAATGGCAGCGAGCAGACAAGCCTCCGCTTTATCTTGCGAAGGCTGAGGAGAGCGATGGCAGGTATGCCGAAAGCTCGCCACGTGCAGCAAATAGGACGCCGATTGGGAGGACGACTACGACTTCATGTAGGCCAGGCAAATCGGCAGCGAGAGAGGGGCGTTGAGGCCTGCTCTCTGCTGCAGGCTTGCGACAAAATTGTTCGTAAGACCGTATGGTGCGCCCCGACGGGGCCTATTACCAGTGGAGGAAGGATCCACCCAGAGAGTTGTCGAAAGATCTGGTAGCTAACGAGCGGTTGGACGAGCAATCGGACGGATCGAAGCCTCGTGACAAAGATCGCTTTTGGCGGCCGAGCAATCCAGCGGGCCATAACGTGAGTGAGGCCTGAGCACGTCTCGAAAGTTACAAAGTGAAGCCGTTCAGATCAAATTTTGACCTCTACCACGAGCTTCCCAATCCTCGATCCGAGCTTACACAGGACATCGTTTGGACCAAAGGCGCGCAGGTAACCGCACAAATTTCGTATTTCACGGGAGCGATCCTCGCCGACGGATGGAGGCCTAGTGGATCATCACAGTGATTTTGACGTTTTGATACCGAGCCATTCGAGGATCGGCAAGTTTTCGGGTGGCAGGAGAATCTCGATGCTCCGGGGAACACCGGGCTGACGGCGAATGAAGCCGTTTCGTTCGAGGGTAACGACCATCTGGTGGACCGAAGGCGGGCTGGAAATGGCGCTGAATGTCGGCCTCGGCGGGCGGCTGTCCGAACATGTACGAATAGGTATGGATGAAAGCAGTACCCCTGCTTCTCGGTGAAGCGCGCGTCTGATTTTTGACTCATCGTTGGATTCGTCCCGGCCTCCGACAAGGAGGCAAGGCATGAATGTACGCTATCGGGTTGAATTGAGCCAAGCCGAGCGCGATGAACTGACGGCGATGCTCGGCGGCGGCAAGCACGCCGTCCGCAAGCTCAAGCGGGCGCAGATTTTGCTGGCGGCCGACAGGGGCCGCCGCGACGAGGAGATTGCCCGGACCGTGAGCGTCAGCCTTTCCACCGTCAGCCGGACCAAGCGCCGCTTCGTGGAAGGCAATCTGGAGCGGGCCTTGACCGAGGAGCCGCGTCCGGGAGCAGAGCGCAAGCTGACCGGCAAAGAGGAGGCCCTGCTGGTGGCGACCGCATGCGCCAAGCCGCCCGCCGGCCGCAAACGCTGGACGCTGACGCTGCTGGCCGACACGATGGTCAAGCTCACCGATCACGACGGCCTGTCGGGCGAGACCGTGCGCCGCCGACTGGCCGAGAACGACCTCAAGCCGTGGCGCAGGGACATGTGGTGCATTCCCCATGTCGATGGCGAATACGTCGCCCGCATGGAGGACGTGCTCGACCTCTACGCCGAGACGTCGGATCCCGCCCGGCCGCTGGTCTGCTCACATGGGGATTGAGTGTGTCAAGGTGGTTGGTAAGCTCTTTGTTCGATTTGCAGGCCAGCTCTTCGTCCCGACCTTGGAGCTTTTGGAGATGGCGCGCGCAGATCAAGTCAAGGCCGGCCCGTAGGGCCGCCGCGCAGCGGCTTGACCTTGACTTGATCGAGCACGCCATCAGGCTGATGTGGTCGGGCGTAGGCTGGCCAGATAACTCCTTTTTCGATGGCGATCCAAGGTCGAGCCGGTTTTTGGCCATCTGGTTTACTTGCCAGATCAAACTCACATTCGGTCGTCGCGCGAGGCAACTGCACCAACATTCCGCTTGCGGCGGGCAGGCTCGAGAGGACGAGACCATTCTTCGATGCGGCTTTTTGAGGCCATGCAGACCATCGGTTCGTCCACCCGGATCGGCCGAGGCTGATCGAACCTCGGCAGATTGGTTTTGAGTTTGCGGGGGAGAGTGCTTGTGTTAGGCGACGGACTTCATCACGGCTCCCTCGATCACGACGCCAGCGGTTACGTACTTCCACAGAGCTACGAGCAGCTTGCGGGCCAGCGCCACGATCGCACGCTTGCGGCCGCGCTGGCTGTGCGCCTTGAACCACTGCGTCAGAGCCGATTGTTCCTGGTGGCGCACCCACAGCCAGGCGAGCTGGACCATGGTTGTGCGCAGCCGCGGATTGCCGGCCTTCGACACGCCCTGCTCGCGTTCGATACCGCCACTCCGCCATGGCGTGGCCGCAAGACCAGCATAGGCAGCAACCTGACGACGGTTGGCAAAGTGGCGGTAGAAGGCCTCCGACCAGAGAACCCCGGCGAAGTTGGCGCCCATTCCCTTCAAGGCGAGCAGCATTGTGACCGGGGCCGGTGCGCCCTTCTTCTCGTCGGCTGGCTTTCCCGCCTCGACCAGGAGAGCATCCTGCGCGGCCTCCACGGCCTTGATCTGGTCGAGCAACAGTTCGAGCCGATCGAGTTCGCGACTGACCTGCGCTTTGAGATGCGGCAGCAGTGCGCGCCCGTCCCCCGTACGCAGGGCCTCAAGGCGCGCCCGCCGGTCGCGCCGCAATGGCGCGTAATCAGATATCCCTTGCGCGAACAGAAGGCCTTTGATCCGGTTCACATGCTCGATCTGCTCGGCGATCAATGTCCGCCGCTCGCGGCAAATCCGGCGGTGGTCCTCTTCTTCCGGAGAGGGAGCAACGACCATCGCGCAGACCCGCGGCTCGCCGCGCTTGTAGGCCAAAAGCGCCCGCAGCAGCGTCTCGCCATCCAGCCTGTCCGTCTTGGCCCGCCTGCGCCGGCGCGGAGTCGCGATCGAGGCCGGATCCACCACGTGGCTCTCGATGCCCTCCTGCTGCAGACTGCGGTGAAGCCAGAACCCATCCAGCCCCGCCTCCTGGATCGTAATGATCGGATAGCTCTCACCCGTTCGCGCCTGCGCCTTGTGCTTTAGCTCCGCGAACAGTTTCAACAGTTCCGCAATATCGCCGGCCTTCACGCTGTGTTTGGACATCTTCTCGCTCTTGCCGGGCGACAGAGAGGTAACCAGCCAAGTCGAACGGCTCAGTTCCAACGACACAAAAATTGCCCCAAACTGCGTGCGGATAGCGGCCGGTCCGTCTGAATGATGATCGAGCAACATCGTCGTCTCCAGGTTGAATGGATTCAGCAACCTCAGTCTGGCCTCAGATCTGGTCGCTATCCACTCCCCATGGAATCTTCGACGAGACCCCCGTCCAGTTGATCGGCGAGGTACGCCAGCCGGTCCCGGCCCAACCGGGACAGCGCGAGCGCTACGATTACGAGTATCGCCGTAACGGCACCGTCAATCTCTTCGTTGCCTTCGACCCGCATCGGGGCTGGCGCAACGTCAAGGTCACCGACCGCCGCGCCGCCGTGGACTACGCCCACTGCATGCGTGAACTCGTCGACGTCCATTATCCCGACGCCGCCTGCATCCGTGTCGTGCAGGACAATCTGTCGATCCATAAGCCTGGAGCGCTGTATGAGGCCTTCGCGCCCGCCGAGGCCAGACGCATCCTGCGCCGCCTCGAATTCCACTACACCTCCAAGCACGCCAGTTGGCTCAACATGGTCGAATGCGAGATCAGCGTGCTTCAGCGCCAGTGTCTCGGCCGCCGCATCGACAACCCCAAGAAGCTCCGAAACGAGATCGCAGCATGGCAACGGCCGCGAAACAAAACCAGAGCCCGCATCAAATGGATGTTCACAACCGACAAAGCCCGCGCCAAACTCAGCCGCGCCTATCCAGCAACCTCCAAAGAGTCAAAATCACTGTGATGAACCACAGTGATGACCCGACGAGCGAAATGAAAATCAGGATCGGATTGCAACTGTGCGCGAGCGAAATCGATCAGCGTGTCCTTGCCCGCAACGCTGGGGCCAACAACGAGAACCAGGTGGCCGCGCGCAGAGGTCATCGGCTCATGCCGCCTCCTTGAGGCGGGGCGGCTCCCCAAGGTAAACTGGGACCGCACGACAAATCCGCGCTAGAACTGAACAACGAGGGAAGGAGCATCGATGGTGTAGTCTTCGAAGGGCAACGGGCCGAAGACCGCATCCAACTCTCTCTGCAAGTCGGGCCAGCTTTCGGGCGGAAACGCGATCGGTCAGGGTCATGTGCAAGCGGAAGCGATCGAAGACGCAAGGATAACCCCATCGCACGAGATGGGTCGTCTCAGTCTCGTCGATTGGGCTGCGCAAATGCCGCTGAAACTCGCCCTGGCTCAGGGGGTCCCGGAAGCGCTCGAACTCCTCGACGATGTGCGAGGCAAATCCGAGCAAAGTAGGAATCGGATTTGTAGGGACCAGTGCGAAGAAGCCGCCCGGCAGGTCCACATGGATCTGGGTCCTCGGGGTAGATTTGTGAGAGGGATCGTCGCATTCTCTCAGCTAGATCTGAGCCAACCGACCTGCCAGTCGAGATAGAGACGTTCGCAAGCTACGGGGCTTAGCTGTCGATAGGCTGACGAGTTTCATACAAAAAGCGCACCGCTTGCCAACAGCTGCAGCTTAGAGGATCGGCCGCAATCGGGACAAAAAGAACCTCGCCAAGCTTCGGCACGGGCTATGCTGGTCTATCAGGATGTTCCTGATCTCGGCCCACACGAATGCTCGTCCTTCATTGATCCGGCCCTGAAACGAGCCGTCGTCCGCGATACGTTCCTTTAACGGACGGCTAGCTTAATCCACTCGGCACGCACGAGTGAAGCAGCTTCCACCGTGTTTAGCGCGACGTTCTCATTGCGTACTCCGGGAATCTCGGAGGTCGTTTCCGCGAGGCGCTTGAGATCGTCCGCCCGAGGAAATCAAGCTGCAGCAATTTCACTGCAGCAGCCACCTGATCACCAAGCGCGAGACGATCCCCGCGTCCTCGACCGGTACACACAAGCGCAACCGGCCTCGCCACGACCGCCGCAAGAAAGGACTTGATGTCTACGTAGCGTCAGATTGTACGGTCTGAAGCATACAGCCAGCCACTCACTCACTCAGAGGCTTCATGATCGCGAGCAAAGGTTTCCATGTCTCGAGTTCTAGGGTGCGCGAGAATCTGTTGCTGCGGAACTCGAAGCCGCTCGTAGCGAATGTGGGGCTGTGGAATGAAGAATTGAAGCTGGACCAGGATGTGCAGTTCAAGATCAAATCCGGGCGTCCCGGTAGCCAATGGGACGAGCCCAACGTTGTTGCCTTCCGACGGGGCAAATTTCTGTCTTTCCCTGTATTCGGTATATTTTGAGTGCAAAGTTGCTAAGCGGTCGCATGATTGCGCTTTTGGCGCGCGCGTGGCCACCTGTTGGCTAGGTGTGAGTAATGCGCGAACTCGGAGTGGCGCGCGACGACCGTGCTCTTGTTCCGGTTGCCGATCTTGCCAATCGGCTTTCTGAAGCTGGAATGTTTGTGGTCAGTGCACTGGAGTCTAGCTCTGAGGCAGCTATGAAGATTCATTTCATCTAGGGAGCGTGGTGTGGAGCCCAGCCATAACGATCCGAACTATTGGATGCGGTGGTACGCTGAGCAGCAAGAGCTGCAGCGTGCGCGGCAAGAGTCGGACAACGAGCCTGCGGGTCAAATCGGCTTTGAGCAGCAGTTGGACAGGCTGCAACTCGGCTCCCGGGAGGAGATATCCGCTGACCCTAGTTCGCCCGACACTCGAGCCGCAGAGGCGCATGGAAGTATCCGGCATACTGACGTTGGTGGTTCGATGCGGATGCCGCGCCGATCCAACCTGCAGGACAATTCGTTCAGTAGCACGCGGTTCAGTGTCGATATTCCGCGCGCTCCCCTTGGCCCGGCTGCAAAGGATTCACAGTCTGACTTGCGGGACAGGCCATTCAGTAGCATGCGCTACACAGCGCCATCGGAAGCGCAACCTGCGACGCGGACCAAGGACGGCAAGCCCCGTGGACTGTTCTCTCGTGTCAAATCAGGGCTCGGCAAAGCTTTCAGGAAGAGTCGTCGCGAAAAGTGGTCAGACGGCTCGGCGCCGGATATGTATCCAGAGGTTCGCATGGATTTCGTCAAGCGCGACCGTGCCAAGGCGGGCGTCGGCCTTGAGGATTTCAGGGAAACTGCGCGCCGCACGTCCTCGGCGGTGCCGGAGGCCGCCACGCCTGAGCCCGTTCGTCACGGCAGCACCGCCTCCCGCATGTTGCCGGTTACGCAAGGCGCCTGGGCAGACGCCGCGCCAACCGCGGAACAGCTTACGGAGTGCGAGCGAGGTCTGCGCCATGATGAGATCGAGCAACTCCGTCAGCTGCGTCGGTATCAGCGCGAGCAACTGCGCCTTGCTGTGCAACCCGACCTTCCACGGGAACATCACGTGCGGCATCCTCGAGCGTGCATAGAAATGGCCCGCGACAACGTGTTGGCAGACCGCAATGGCTACGGCTGGGCGCTGCCATTTCTCGATCGCGGTGCGACGCCAGAGAAGAACGCAGGATGGCTTAACAGGTACTTCCAGATGTTGGGGCGCTCCGCCACTTCTCCACAAAGCGATCAGTATCGACCGGATCTGGAACGCTGCACGGACTTGGCCGCGCACTACTTGGTCAAGACCGACTGGTTCGTAGACGCCCCGCTGCACCAACTCGTGCACCTGGGTAGCCAGCTTGGCAAGCACCCGGGCAGAGCCACGTGCATGCAGGCCGTAGCTTGGCTCGCCGGTGAGGTGCTGGAACACGACAGCCTGCCGGAGCTGAGTGGCAAGAACCTGGCATTGCTTGCGAACGCTCTGTCGAAGAACACCCGCAGCTATCGCTGCGAACAAGCCGTCGCTCGGCTGGGACGCGTGCTGCTGCGTGAGCGGCTGGACCGGGACCTAACGGCTCAAGGGGCCAGCCTAGTGCTCAACGCAATGAGCAAGTGGTCTGGCAATCCAGACTGCCACAGCGCTGGCGAACGTCTCGCCGGGCGAATCGCGCACGATGCCGCCTTGATCTGGGAGATGGTGGCTCAAGCGGTCGCCATCTCGCTCAACGCAGTGAGCAAGTGGCCCGACAGTCCTGCCTGTCAGAACGCCAGCGAACGTCTGGCTGAACGAATCGCAAACGATGCAGGCTTGGTGCGGGACATGGACGCACAAAATGTTGCTAACTCGCTCAACGCGCTGAGCAAGTGGCCCGGCAGCCCCGCTTGCCGAAGTGCCGGCGAGTGCTTGGGCGAACGGGTCGCGAGCGACGAGGCGTTGCTGCAGGAGATGAACGCCGAAGCGGTTGCCAGCGCGTTCAACGCCGTGAGCAAGTGGCTGGATAGCCCCGTCTTCCAGATGACTGTCAGACGCATGGCCGAGCGAATCGCCAATGACGCGCTCCTGGTCGAGGACATGGATGAACGACATCTCGCCAACTTGCTCAACGCACTGAGCAAGTCGCCCGAGAATCGTTCGTGCAGGAAGGCGGGCAGGCGCTTAGCCGAACGGATCACGCGCGACGACACGTTGCTGCACGAGATGAACGCGCGAAGTGTCGCCCACTCACTCAACGCGCTGAGCAAGTGGTCCGACAGCCGGATCTGCCGGGACGCGGCCCAGTGCCTGGCCAAGCGAATCGCAGTCGATGCGACCTTGGTCGACGATATGGACGCACAAAATGTCGCCAACACGCTCAACGCGCTGAGCAAGTGGCCCGACAACGAAGTGTGCCGGGACGCAACTGAACGTCTGGCCGAACGGGTCGTGAGCGAGGACACGTTGCTGCCGGAAATGAAGGCGCAAGAAGTCGCCATGTCGCTCAACGCACTGTGCGGGTCGCCCCATGCGCCAGACTGGCGCTGGGCATCGATCGCGCTGGCTGATCGGGCGGGTGGGCCCGACCTTCCCTGGCGCGATTTCGACATGGCCACGCTTGCGCGGGTCGGCAACGCCTTGTCGCACCTATCCCACTCAGCAGTGGATGCGGAGGACGAGGCGGAGATTCAAGCGCTCGCGCGCGCGAAGCTTCAGGGGCTGGCCGCGCACCTCGACCTGCATCGAGATCACTTCGGGACGGCGCAGGCCCAGGACATCGCCATGATCTTCAAGGCGATGGTCATTGAACAACTGCAACGCGACATGCGGCCGCTGGCCAGGCCGGCCTTGAACAGGGTGGCAAACCTGTGCCGCGAAACGCACTTGCGCGAGACGGATCTTGAATCGGTGGGCAACCTATGCCTGGGCTTGCTGCCCTTGGCCCGCAGCCAAGACCTCTCGCGTCATCACCGCCTGGCACTGTCCGTCTTCGATCAGATGCAGCCGATCGTCGCGCGCAAGATCGATCGCTTTCTGCAGGGACAGCAAGCCGATGACGCGGCCACTGTTGCGAGCGCTGCGCCCGCCGACGAGCAGCACACCACGCGCTGCCCGGCACTGACGTTCTATCAGGTGCTCAAGGCCTACGCAGTGGTGAGCAGGCAGTGGAAGCCGCGCAATGTCGAGGGGCAGCGCTCGGCCGTGCGAGCTCGCCGCGACCAACTGGCCACTTGGGTCACGGAGACGCTCGGGCGCACACGCGAGGTGATCGAGTCGGACCTCGGGCAGATGAGCTGGAACCTCATCGCGCAGATCGAAGCCGGCGATGAAGTGTTGGACGCGCTGGACTTGCACATGCTCGCGCACTTCGAGCAGCTCACGCAAAGCCATGCGCCCTCCGAGTTCAGCGTGCAGGAGGTGCATCAAGGCATGCAAACGCAGCCCGGCCTACTCCAGCCGCTGGCCCCTGGCGCAGGCGACGCCAGGCACGTCGTGGTGGACATGCAGGGAAAGATGCTCAAGAGCAACATGGACAACGAGAGCAAGCCGTACTCCCTGTTTGCGCGCCTGACCGGTCTGCCCTTGGTGGAGGTGCAACTGCCTGGTTCGTTGTCCGCGTTCATGCTGGCGCGCACCTTCAATTTCCTGGGCGAGCCGTGGCGCTTCGATCTGTTCGGCGGCAGCCGCTTGAGCCGAGCGGGCCATCAACGGGCGTCCGGCATCCTGTCCGGCGGCACGGCGGCGGCGTCGCTGCTGCCGGCGGTTCGCTATGCCGACACGGCCCCCGGCAGCGCTTTGATGCAGCTAGCCGCAAAGCTCGCGCCGCAGCGCGAGGACTGGTCGCGCATGCAACGCGCGCTGCTGGAGATGGTGCCGGTCGACCACGTCGTCGAGGGCACGCTGCGCATGGGCTTCATCGACGACGTGCCAGGGCCGCAGCACCCGTTCAAGCTGGCCGGACCAGGCGGCCAGTACATCGCCCTGTGCCCCAATGACGGCTGCGGCTTCCTCAAGTTCGAGGTGGCCATGCGCATTCCCGCGGTCCGCAAGCACTACGAGGCATGGGTGGCAGTGCGCCGAGGTCGTGCCAGCGAAGAGCAAAGCAAGCTCATAGCCGAAGAGAGCGAGCTCAAAAGGCTGGCACCGCAGGCACTACAGCACTTCCCATACGACGTGGAAGCTATCGCGGAAGCGCATCAAGCTATGCAACGCCGCCTGCACAACCTGGCCCGGCAGCAAGCAACTTCTGCTGCCGGACAGCCGCGCCTCGGCGTCGATGCAACGATGCTCTATGACCTGACCGTCAGCGGTGGCTATGCGGGGCAGAAGATACGTGCCGTGCCGTCCGCTGACAACAAGGTGCATCTGCCGCGCCAGCGCAGCGACGCCTTCGACCGTGCAGGCGGCGCGCTGCTGCTCGGCAAGCCGCCCTACGACAAGGAAAACCTGCTGCCGGTGCACGAGGACCGAGTCGCCACCACAGCCCAAGGGGATGCAACAGCTGAATTCCTGTCGAGGTGCTTTGCCATCCAGTACAGCTACACCGGCTTCAACGACGACTCGGGCGAGGATGCCGAGATGCTGCACAGCAAGGGCATGCTCATCATCCCGCCCAGGGGGTGCTGGTCGCCCGCGCACGAGAACATGGACCTGGTGTGCTCGAAGGAGGACCTGAAGACCTTGTCGCGCTGGATCGCCGGGCGAGACCGCGCCGCCGCCCCGAGCAACATGGTGAGCACCGGCAGCCTGCGCGTCAAGGAGATCGTGCAGCCCGGTCGGCTGGGAGCGTTGCCGATCAATGAACTGCGCAAGCGCAACATGGATTGCGACGGCGATGATGCCTTCATGTATGCGGGTTACCCAAAGCTGGCGACGCTGATCGCGCGCGTGATGGACGAGCGCGCCGCGCGGCGCGGCCAGCCCCGTTCCTTCAAGCCGCCGAAGACGGCCACGCCGGCATTCGACGCTGACAGCGGGCACTATCGGCCGGGGCGTGCGCCCGAGATCCTGGCCGAGCAGCGCGGACGCAGGCTCATGGGCACGGCCAGCACCCTGGCAACGCGCTTCCTCTCGCAGCCCGACGACCTGCGCGAGGCGATGGCGCACGCCATGATGTTCGGCACGTACGACGGCGTCGAACGTTCGTTGCGAAACGGCCTGAGCGCCGTTCTCGAGAGTACACAGCCCGACCCGCAGGCCCTGCATTCATTGGCGATGCAGGCGTACCAGGCGATCGGCCGCGCGCACATGCCCGACGCGCGAGAGGCGGCTATGCTGCTGTATGGGGAGGTCTTGCGGCATCACCAGGCCTCGGGGCAGCCGACGGCATCGGGGCCTGCCGAGCTTTCCGCAGCGCTGGCCCAACGATTCCCGGACTTGGCACAGGCCTACGTCCAGGCCGTCGACGTCCCGGCACGCATCCACGCCATCCTGGACAACTACCCGGTCTGCCGGCTGTCGCATGAGCGGTTCCCCGATGGACAGCCCGGGCTGGTCCCCGGTGAGCCGGAGCTGACGATGCGCAACCTGTTCACCATCGCAATCAAGGTCGGCACCGACGCGCTGAAGTCCGATACCGGCACCGCGCTATTCTCCAAGGTGATCGAGGCATGCGAACGCCAGGAAACCAGGTTCCCTGATCGAGTACGCAACGTGCCTCATGGCAAGGAGACGGCCCGCGCGATGCGCCACAACCGCTTCGATCCCGACCAGGCCAAGTCCGTGTTACAGCGCATGCCGACCATGGCTGCCGGCGTCATGCATAACGCCGTGCAGTCGCTGCAGCAGGCAGGCATGCTGGCCCCGCCGCCAGCACCGGCTGCAGCACGGCTTGGCAAAACACCTCGAGCGCAAGTCGCCCAAGCCGCAGGTGCGCTGTTCGAACGCGCGCAGCAGATGGATCGCGAGATCACGCCGATGCTGCAGCAGATCGTGTCCACCTTAGGGGCTGATCTCGCCGGCCTGGAACACCGGCAGAAATCCAAGGGCTCGCTGCGCACAAAACTCGATTCGCTGATGGCAGCAAAGAACAAGACGCTCGAAGAGGCCGTTGCCGCTGTCAACGATGCCCTGCGATACAGCGTGGTGCTTTCGCCGCAGAACTTCACCGAGGGCTGCCGCCGTATCCTCGCGACGTTGGACCAGCAGGGGCATGCCAGGACGGCGCTGACCAACCACTTCAACAAGAGGAACGAAGCGTTCAGCGCGGTGAGCGTCACCTTGCGCAGCCCGGCCGGGACGCCTTGGGAGATCCAATTTCACACGGCCGAAACCTTCGAGCTGAAGGAGCGCTATCACGATGTTTACAAGCGCGCTCAAGACATGCAGCTGCACGGCGCATCCCTCGAGCAACGACGCGAGGTCACGCGCGAGGCTTGGCTGGCCTTCCGCGACATCTCGATACCGCCTGGATGTGACGAGATCGATGATTGGCAGGAGCACAGCTACGCACACGGCGCTGAATCATGGAACGCGCCGAGTTACCAAGCCAGCGACACGCGACCGACTGGCGCGCAGGACTGGGGTGGCGCAAGCCTTCCCAGCGCTGCCGCCGCATTTGACGTGCCGTCCGCAGCACATCACCAGGCGCCGGGCGCATCGCTGCCTGACTTGCCTGTCGGCCCGTCGAGGTACACGCTCCAAACATTTTTGGGACGATTCAACGCCGACGTGGGACAAGCCAGTGGCCAAGGACTGAATTGCCTTTTGGACACGGTTCTTCAATTTGCCCACAACACGATGCGCCTGGACCACGAAACGCCGCAGACTCGGCAACTTGAACAAGAGGTTCGGTCGTTGCGAAACGGGCTGGTTCAAATGGGCGTAATCGATCCGCATGGCGAGATCGACCTTTACGGCGCTGAGGGCGTCGGGGTCTTGCTGGCGAACCATCTTGGCGTGCGCATTCAAGCCATCGAGGCAGATGCGGCAGATGCGAATGCCAGGCTGACCGTGCATCCTGTCCTGGGTGAACAAGGTCGACTGGTGCACATTCTGCACACGCCGGGGCATTTCCAGCCGCTGTGGCCTCGGCACTAAAAAATGAAAGGCCCAAGCGCCGGCGACGCTTCCTCGTAGCAAAGCGCCAGCGACTGGGTGATCTTGGTCTACCTGATGGCAGCATCATAGGAGTCGCATCGGCGTGCTGCCAGAGGATCGCAGAGAAGAATCCTAACGAAGGCGGTGCACACGCTGATCGTCGCATGCCGGGTGCCGCCCTCGGTCTGCAGAAAGATGCTGGTGGTGGTCAGCGAGGCATGGCCGAAGGTGTCGTGAATGTGCCGCAGAGCCGCGTTTCGAGTGCTCTGGAGCCGCCCGCTATCTTAATGCCCTAAAACAACGCAGTGTCCCGCTTGTGTATAGATAAATGACTATCTTGCATTGACCAATGGAAGTTGCGCGTCTTCACATTGATTGTGCGCGCAAGAATCGGCACGGGCTCAATTTTCACGGCCAGCGTTTAGGTCGCCGAGTTCAGCCAGAAAGATTGTTCCGACATCCACGGCCCGCTGCGCGATCTTTCGGATCGACGTCAACACCATGCGCTACTTCATTCATGACGCGGAGAGAATCGAGAAACTGTTGCGTGCTGGCCGGTGCGAGGCCGCGGCGCTGCAGCTCTCGAGGCATGATGCCGAGACTGGTCGGGCGGGATGGAGAAAAGCGGTTCGGTCGCGAAATCGCGCAGCGCGCGCTCGATCTCGATCCGCTGCTTGACAACGGACATGAGTGGAAACTCGCGGGTGAATTCCTCAACGGTTGGCAAATTCTGACATGGTTGCCAGCTTCATCATCGCGGCCTCAGCGGCACGCTCCTGCTCGACCTCGTCAATGTAAACCTGCACCTGGTCGGTACAGGATCTCGCGAAGCCGCGCACGCTCCTCATTCGAGAGCAAGTCGAACGCATTTGTGGCCTGGATGATGTCAATGGCTGTCCGGACCTGCGATGTCTCGGCTCATGCTGGCCTGTCAGGAACATAATCCCCATGGGTGTCGCGTGTCGTGACAGTGAGAGCGACTCGCCACTGCAGGGAATGCAGCATCTCGTCCCTAATTGACTGATGTCGCGGCCCACACGGCTTTTACGGTACGTACGTCAAGCTGAAGCATGGATATAACTTCCATATTGAAGGTTAGGGCTGGTCAGGTGTTTGCTGCACTGGGCCGGCCTGCCCACCACTCGGTGGTGCGCGAATCGTTGTCGGCGCACTCAAGCCTTGTCAACCCACAAGAGCGAGCATCATAATTACACCATTCTGGTGCAATCATGCTGCGCGCGAGAGCGGCATAGACAGAAGGAATTTCGCGAATGAATGACGACGTCGAACGTGAGATCGCGAAGCATCTAGAGTTCGTCCACGACCTCTCGATCAAGATAGTCGACAGCTCTGACACAGGTCAGAAGGCGGTCACGAGGGCTGCTGGGGTGCTCGCTGCCGTGATTCACAGCGTCGTGGTCGGCGACCAGCGCGAGGAGGTCATCAGCGCAGCGACGGACGCGATACGCAACCACTTAGGCTGCTGGCCGAGCTGGCCGGCATCGGCCCGTCCATGAACTGAGGTGGGGGCCCAATTGTGAAATTCGATGCGCCGATTTCGGGTTCCTGAAATAGTCTTGTGCTTTTTTTGGCCGCCGCCATTTTTGCGGTAGGCCTTGTCTTCTATCGGAAATAATCCGATCAACCGCAGCAAACCATAGAACAGAAGGAAGCTAAGGACCACAGTGCCAATGCCAAGAGCGCAGATGCCGATGTCGCGGGTTCTACTTGGCTGACCAAGGACGCGTCCGGCTTTCTTCACGTTTAGCCTCGTTATTGTCGGCGTTCTTCAAGCTCTCTTGTTTGTCGTCCAACTGAGCTTCATGAAGAAAAGTCTCAAGGACGCCGCCGACGTGGCGAAAGTTGCCAGAGATAGCACCGACCTCGTTTTGAGCGCTGCTCGTGGCCGCTGAGATTTTCGAACCCGCGATCGCGACGCCGACAGGGCCTCTCGCAGTTGGCAGCGAATAATGGTTCGGTTGACTGATCACTTACAAGATATTTCCAGCTCGTCCGGGTCGCGAACCGGTTCTTCTTTTTTCAGCAGCCTTCAAACTTCGTGTTCATTCGCGGCGGTACCGCAACATCGACATCGACATATGCGGTCCTCGAGTAGCATCGTGCTTTGGATACGCTTTGCCGTCGCAGCGCTCGTGATGAGTGCAGAAACCAAAACGTCTCGGTTGGTCGCCTTTGCTGCGATGGCGTTAAGCTTCGGCAGATCGGCGTTACTCGTTGACTTCAGACGTAGGCGAGCACGGAAGTCCCCAAGCTACGCAAAATGTTGTGACTTCAAATCTCGAGTATGGCAGGGCGTCGCCAGCCTGTTGGGTAAAGGTGTTGAACCCCGTCATCACCCGGCCGGTCGCATCGGAAAAGCTGGGTAAAGGAGAGGTCGGTCATCGACGGCAGCGATAGAGAGGGCAGGGATGGTGTGGTCGGCATCAAATCCCGGGCCGACTTTGCGATGCTATCGATCCTGCTCGGAGCGGACACGTCCTCACAGCGCGCTGCGGACGGAATGACGATCAACGACAACAATATGAACAGAGATCTCATATCGATTCCCATGGCTAAAACCTCAGCGGCTATGGACCTTATCGCCCGATACCTGAAGTGGTCGACCATCCTTCGTGTATAAACCCATGCTCGGTTGTCGTGGCGATGGTCATCGTCGCAGCCCACTCGTCTTCACGCGGACCGAAAAGACACAGTATCGGGTCATCCGCGGGTGGATACACGTGGAGAAGCTGGCCTTCAGGGTTGCCGGGCAGGCGATCAAACGGGCGCGCGTGAATGACGAAGCGGGGGGAGGGCGCATAGCCAAAGTTCGTTGCCATTGCGGCGAAAATCGCGCGCTGCACGTGGCCGTTGCCGTCGAGGAAAGGATTCCAAAACCAGCAGAAAGTATGGGTCGGCGCGATGAGCTCGCAGTAATCGTCCGCGCTGCCTTCCCCAAGCAGAGCATGGGTGTTCTTTAGCGGTTCGACCATCCCGCTGAGCCGCCTCGCCGGAAAGACAGAACTCATACTCTGTCCCAAGATCGAGCTGGCTTGCTGCCGACATTCTCCGATCTGCGAGTGCAGTGCCGGGCGTACCGATATAGGTGCCGGCATAGTCGGCGTGAGTGGGCGGCGCGAATGGCGCGAAGAGTTCGCGGTGTAGATCTCGCGGATCGGCCAGGATGACTTGTCGTCGACCTGCATCTGCGACGATCTCGGTTAGAAGCTTGCTGCATCGCGCAGTCATTGCGCTATCGTAATCGCTTGCGGTATGCGCTTGCCAACGCGGTATCGTCGTCATTGGGCCCCCAAAGCGATCCTGCGGCCGGAATGTTGATTGACTCGCAGGCAGGCCATCAGAGTCATGCGCGTCGCACTATCCGTTCGACGCGCAAGCGCTGATAGCCGTGCGCGTGCGCCTCTTGACGAAGTTGCTTCAAGTCGCGAGCCCCGAAAGCTACGGCGGCCTTTAGCGGGCTCGCGAAAATCGCGTAGTAACTCCAGCGGGCGTCGGCGAGGAGAATCGCATTCTGCCGCCGGTCGGTGATCACGATGTCATGAGGATCGCTGGTGTTCCGAAGGCGTGGAGGTGAACCAGTCTGGCCGGCGGTTCGGCTGTGCGCCAGTCAGCTTTACGTCAGGTGCAAGGGATATTCTGCAAGAAATGACAATCCGTGCTGATCGGTTGTGGCGAGTCACATCTCGTCGCCGCAGCGTAAGGAGCTTCGCTCTGAGGTGTCAAAAACAAAGTCGTTGAGGCCGCCGCGGCCGTGCCGTGTTTGCCAAACGCCGACATTGCATTCTCGCTTGCACGGGAGACGGATTTTGAGGGGAATTGACCGATCTGGGATTGTGCCGAGCGGACCAGACACACACGGGGCCCGCGCTGAATCAGATCTTGGCGGTGGAAAAGATGGCGCGACATTCAGTTCTGTCGTGCAGGGCTTACGCCCTGAAAATCGAGATTCGGCGGCGCCCTCAGCTCAAAGGCCGTCTTCGACCAGCGATGTCCTGGGCCGCACGTCAGCCGATTCCTCCGTTGATACGCGTGACGCCCGGCCTGGTTTTCGCTATTTGCCGCATCGCGGCGCGTCAAATTGGGAACAAGGCTCTTCGCGCTCCGGTGCCGAGGGCCGCCCTGCCGATCAGTCCAGGAGTTCAGAGCAAAGTGCTTCTTTCTCGCACAGGCAATCTGCATCCGGCCTGGATCGCGGACCAAAGAGGCGGCGCGTTGACGATGTCGCGGCGCAGAACGTCGGTGGCGGTGGCTCGGAGCGACCTCATAAGCGTCAACGTGGCGCACCAACTCGGCAAGGTGATCCGCCGCGAGCCGGCGGCGAATCGTGGCGCGCCGATCGAGCGCCCGATAGCTCGCAAACAGACGCGCTCTCGCACTGGGAATCGGCGTCTGATCGGGGTGCCGCACCAAAAAGGCGGCGCATGGACGCGCT
The DNA here is from genome assembly GCF_030160715.1 of Bradyrhizobium iriomotense. Taxonomy (GTDB): domain Bacteria; phylum Pseudomonadota; class Alphaproteobacteria; order Rhizobiales; family Xanthobacteraceae; genus Bradyrhizobium; species Bradyrhizobium iriomotense. The sequence goes on along the minus strand of NZ_BSOW01000040.1, from coordinate 8,319 downwards.
CGCCACGCAAAGCGCGATCTCGGAGCAACAATATAACGCAGCGCTGGACGCGATTTATCTCGCCCGTGACATTGTTGGATTCTCCCGTGCAGTGGTGGAGCATGACAAGCAGCTGCAGCGGGCGGGCGACAGGATCCACGCAGCCTTCATGCAAAAGGCCGCCGCCCGGTTCAGAAGGCAATTTGTCGCACGCTTCGAGGACGATATCCGCCGCGGGAAATCATGGGGCTATGCCACGGCATGTAACGCGGTGAGTCGCGAGGCCGGAGGTCAGGAAGGTGTCGAGGCTTGCAAGGCAATGGCGGATCGGGTCTCGCGGCTTCGTGGTGCGCTAATGCACGAAGTCGACCCCAAAGCTCTTTCGCTCTTCGCGGTATCATTCGGTCGGCAGCCGCAGTCGAGGACATGCCGCAACGGAACGATCCGAATCGCCGAATTTTGCCGCGACGAAGACAATGCGCTTGGGGCGCTGAATAGTCAAAGTCTGTCGTTGCTGGTGAATGGGTTCAGCAAGTGGCCGCAACGGACGGAAACGCGTGAGGGCACGGAAGCCGTCGCCCGTGAGGTCCGTCGTCGCGCCGACCGCCGCCGGCTCCCTGATTTTGATCACCAGAACCTGGCTAATCTGGTGAACGGGTTCAGCAAATGGCCGCAAGCAGCCGATTGTCGCGACGTTATGGTCGCGCTCGCCGGTGAGGTACTTTACCGCACTCACAGTGACTTCGGGCTCTCTGCTTTTAATCACCAGGACTTGGCGAACCTGGTGAACGGTTTCGTCAAGTGCCCGGAAGAGGAGGTCTTTTGCCAAGCCACAGTCACGATCGCGGGCGAAATCCACCGCCGCGGCCGCCGTGCCCGGCTCTCTGAATTCACTCAGCAGGAACTGGCGAACCTGCTGAACGGGTTCAGCAAATGGCCGGAAGAGGCGGCGTCTCGCCAAGGCGCAGGCGCGATCGCCGGTGAGGTCCTCCGCCGTGACCGCCGTGCCCGGCTCTGTGAATTTAGTCAGCAAGACCTGGCGAGCCTGGTGAACGGCCTCAGCAAATGGCCGGAAGCGGAGTGGTCTCGCCAAGCCACCGGAGCGATCGCCGGTGAGGTCGGTCACCGCGCCGCCCGCGGCGAATTCGGGCTCTCTGATTTTAATCACCAGGACCTGGCGAACTTGGTGAACGGTTTTAGCAAATGGCCGGAAGAGGCGGTCTATCGCCAAGCCACAGTCAGGATCGCCACAGAACTCTCTCGCCGCGCTCGCGAGCAAGGGCTCTCTCATTATACTCCGCAGGAGCTGGCGAACCTGGTGAACGGGTTCAGCAAATGCCCGGACGATGCGGACTATCAGCAAGCCACAGTCGCGATCGCCAGTGAGGTCATTCGACGCCGCGCCCAACCCTCTGACTTTACTCACCAGGATCTGACGAACCTGGTGAATGGTTTCAGCAAGTGGCCACAACAGGCGGACTGTCGCGATGCAACACTCGTGATCGCCGCTGAGGTCTTTCGCCGTGACGACCAGTTCTCGCATCTTACTCCGCAGGCGCTAGCGACATTGGTGAACGGTTTCAGCAAGTGGCCGGAAGAGCCGACGTCTCGTCAAGCCGCAGTTGCGATCGCCGCTGAGGTCAGTCGCCGGGCTCGCAGCGACTTCAGGCTCTCTGATTTTAGTCACCAGGACTTGGCGAACCTGGTGAACGGGTTCAGCAAGTGGTCGGGGGAGGCGGCGTCTCAGCAGGTCACAGTCGCGATAGCAAGCGAGGTCCTTCGCCGTGGCGCCCGGCTCTGTGACTTTACTCACCAGGAGCTGGCTAATCTGGTGAACGGTTTCAGCAAATGGCCGGAAGAGGAATGGTCTCGCCAAGCCACCGGAGCGATCGCGGGTGAGGTCCTTCGCGGTGGCGCCCGGCTCTGTGACTTTACTCACCAGCACCTGGCTAATCTGGTGACCGGTTTCAGCAAGTGGCCGGATGATGCGGTCTGTCGCGACGCCGCGGTCGCAATCGCAGCTGAGGTCTTGCGCCGCGACGACAAGCTTTCTCATCTTACTCACCAGGAACTGGCCAATCTGGTGAACGGTTTCAGCAAGTGGCCGGGAGAGGCGGCGTCTCGCCGAGCCACAGTCGCGATCGCCGATGAGGTCCGTCGCCGCGCCGCTCGGCGCCGGCTCTCTGATTTTAATCACCAGGACATGGTGAACCTGGTAAACGGTTTCAGCAAGTGGCCGGAAGCGCCGGCATCTCAGCAAGCTACAGTCGCAATCGCACACGAGGTCCTCCGCCGCGGCGATCAGCTCTCTGACTTTTCTCATCCGCACCTGGCTAATCTGGTGAACGGTTTCAGCAAGTGGGCGGACCGGGCGGATTGTCGCGAGGCGACAGTCGCAATCGCGGGGGAGATCCGTCGGCGCCAGCTTTCCGATTTTGCTCCGCACGAACTGGCCAATCTGGTAAACGGCTTCAGCAAGTGGCCGGAAGCTGAGGCATCTCAGCAAGCCACAATCGCAATCGCGCAAGAGGTCCTCCGCCGCGATGCCCGGCTCTGTGACTTTACTCACCAGCACCTCGCCAATCTGGTGAACGCCTTCAGTAAGTGTCGGGAAGCGGCGGACTGTCGCGACGCCACGGTCGCAATCGCAGGGGAGGTCGTTCGACGCCAGCTCTCTGACTTTGCTCCGCAGGGATTAGCGAATCTGGTGAACGGTTTCAGCAAATGGCCAGAAGCGGCGGCCTCTCGCCAAGCCACAGTCGCGATCGCCAAAGAGGTCCGTTGCCGCGGCGCCCATCTCTCTGATTTTACCCACCAGCACTTGGCTAATCTGGTGAACGGTTTCAGCAAGTGGCCGGATGAGGCGGATTTTCGCGCGGCGACGGTCGTGATCGCGGGGGAAATCCGTCGGCGCGAGCTCTCTGATTTTACTTACCAGGAGCTGGCCAATCTGGTGAATGGTTTCAGCAAATGGCCGGATCAGACGGGGGCTCAGCTAGCCGCAGTCGCGATCGCGCAGGATGTCCTTCGTCGCGATAACAAGCTTTCTCATTTTACTCGCCAGGAACTGGCCAATCTGGTGAACGGTTTCAGCAAGTGGCCACAACAGGCGGACTGTCGCGAGGCGACAGTCGCAATCGCCGATGAGGTCCGTCGCCGCGGCGCCCGCCTCTCTGATTTTACCCACCAGCAACTCGCTAATCTGGTGAACGGTTTCAGCAAATGGCCGGAAGCGGCGGCCCCTCGCGACGCCAGTTTTGCGATCGCTGGTGAGGTCCTTCGCCGCGCTGAACTCTCTGATTTTACTCCGCAGGGACTGGCGAACCTGGTGAACGGTTTCTGCAAGTGGCCGGAAGAGGTGACATCTCAGCAAGCCACAGTCGCAATTGCCAACGAGGTCCGTCGCCGCCAGCTCTCTGATTTCGCTCCGCAGCAAGTGGCGGCCTTGATGAACGGGTTCAGCAGGTTGCCGGAAGAGGCGGCGTGCCGGCAGTCCACGATGGACATCGCGCGTGGATTGGGCGTGCGAGGGCAGCGGTACGGTGCGTTCACCACGCCTGGGCTGAGCATGCTCGCCAATGCCCTGTCGCGAATGATCATGAACGCAGAAGGCATTGGGGAGATTACGGACGCCGCTCTGCCGAAGGATCGGCTGCACAAGCTCGCGCACTACCTGCACTATGACACTGATCGCCTGGAGCAGGCTGACGTTCTGCACATCACGACGATTTTCAAGGCGCTGGGTAAGGCCCGGCTGTTTGATGATTTCGGTTTGCTCGCACGGCCAGGCTTGAATCGGCTCGCGGAATTGCGTCAAGCCCCTGATTTTGCAACCCAGAACGATCTGGAAACCATGGGTAATCTGTGTGTTGCCCTGTTGCCGCTGGCGCGCAGTCCACAGCGGCCGCTGCGCTGGCACCGCAGGCAGGCCCTCAACGTGCTCAACGACATCCAACCCGTGGTCGAGCACAAGATCGAGGCCCATCTGAACGCAAGCGATGCCGAGCGGACCCGTGGGCCGCTTGCGAGCCGCTGCCCCGCTTTATCGATCTATCAAACGCTCAAGGCCCGCGCGGTCCTGGAGCGATTGTTCAGGTCACCGTATGTCGAGGGCAAGAGGCCCGAGTTACGGATCAGGCAACAAGAGCTGCAGCACGGGACCAGGGAGATCCTGACCGGCGCGCGCGACCTGATTCAAGGCGATCTTTCCAGCATGAGCTGGAACCTGATCGCGCAGATCGAGGCGGACAATCCGGTGGATGCGCTGGACTTGTTCATGGAGCAGGATGCGGCGGCGATCCAGGCGCAACATCCTGCGTCGGTCTTCGATGTGCACCAGGTCTTGCGAGCCATGGACCACGCGCCAAGGTCGCCGCAGGGTGACGCGGGACTGCTGCAGTTGCCGGTGGTGGACATGCAGGGGAGGCCGGTGGCTACCGAGCCGGAGAGACGGTATTCGATTTTTCATCGCCTGACCTCGGGGGCCCTACCCGTGGTCGCGGTGCAGCTGCCAGCAGCTCCGAGCGCCTTCATGCTGGCGCGTACGATGAGCGTCAACGGTGTGCCATACCGCATGGACCTGTTCGGCGGCAGCAAGTTAAAGCCGCAGCGATTGAGCGTGTCTCAGGTGGCGGCCCGCGCTCCGGGCGAGCTTGCAAAGCCTTCCGGGGGAAAGCTGCTGGCGATTCCCTATGCCGAAACCGCACCGGGCACCGCCTTCGAGCGGCTGTCGCGCGCCTGGGCCCCCTTCAAAGAGGCCTATTATTACACGCAGCGCAGGGGGTTTGCGGCGCCCCCGGCGATCAAAGGTCTATCGCCTCACGACTACGCACTGGAAGGCGCCTTCAAACTGGCGCTGCTGCCGGACCGCCCTGCCAATGAGGAGCATCCCTTCAAGCTGAGGGGGCCGGGCGGCCCGATTGCATTGCGACCGCATGACGGCTGCGGCTTCATAAGGGCCTCGCTGGCCAAGCTTATGCCAGCGGTTCGCCGCGCCGGCGAGCAGGAAGGGCCTGACCGACTGCTTGCATATGGTGAGGCAAGGAAATCAGCCCTGCCAGTTTCCGCGCTGCAACATTATCCGCGCAGCGAGCAAGTGGCGGATGAGGCTCGCGAGAAGGCCAGGAGCTGGCTTGAGAGCCGAGAACAGCAAAAGCTGACGTCCGAGGAGCTGTTTCGCACCGTGACTGCGGCAAACATCAATGGTTCGGGCGCAGTCGCCATCCCCTCCGCCGATGGCTGCCTCCACGTGCCGACGCTCAAGAGCGAGACGTTGAGCGGTGGTGGCGTGCTGATCGGGCGATCCCCTTACGACAAGCCCAACCTCCGCCCGTTCGCCCCCGACCAGGTCAGGTCGGCCGCTGATGGGGACTCGACTGCGGCGTTCCTCGATCAGTGCGTGACCATGCAATACAGTTTCAATGTCGCCCAGAAGTCGGGGAAGGAGTTGGCAGCCGACGATCCGACTTTCTTTGCCAAAGGGCTTCTGATCGTCGTGCCGGATGAGATGTGGCCGGCCGACTTCGCCGACCGGGGGCTGGTGATGTCTGCCGAGGACGTCAAGTGCCATTCGAGCTGGACCAGGGGCAAGGACCGCGCGAAGTCGGACACGACGGTCGACTGCGTCGGCATCCTGCAGGCGACTGAATTGTTCGCCCCAGGCTCGGTGGTTGCCGTGCCGCCCAGTGAGCAGAAGAAGCTTGACGGCGACTTCGACGGGGATAGCGTGGTCGTCGTCGGCGACCGGCCGCAGCTCTACGAGCATGTTCGGCAGTTCGATCAAGAGGAGCAAGCTCGCGGAATACGCTCGCTCAAGCCGCCAAAGTCGCATACGCCGGCGATTGAGGACGGTCGCTACAAGTTCGGTCGTGCCAGCCAGATCCTCGCCGCCACGCGGAATGTTCTGGAAATCTATACCGGCCTGCAGCGAGGCTTTCTGGCTCAATCCCATCAAGCGCGGCAGTGGTTTGCCGAGCGTGCCATCTTCGGTACATACGAAGGCATTCACCACGAGCTCAAGCGAGACATCCGCGTCCTGTTGGAGCAGGAGCAGGTCAGTGCTCAGAACGTCCAGGACAAGCTCGAGAAGGCGCGGCGAGAGGTCGAGCTGGCAGACCATCCGGTCGCACGCGAGATCGCCGGGTTGCTCCTCGCCGAGCTCGAGGCGTGGGCCGCGAGGCAGGACGCGCAAGTCCTGCCCGAACAGGTTCCGCTCGAAATAGTCGCCAGCGTGAGCGAGCCACAGCTCGCAATGAGCCAACTGCTCCGCGAGCTGTTCCCCGAACTGGCTGAGACCTATCCGGCAACGGCTCAGCCACGCGACCGCGTCCAGCTTCTTCTCGACCGTTACCCTGCGCGCCTCGACCCGCGGCCGGATGGTTACAATCCGCACGACCTCGTGCAAAGTGCAAGCAATCTCCTGAGCCTCGGCATCAAGGTCGGAACTGACGCCTATAAATCCGACACTGGCGCCCAGATCTTTATGATCAAAAGCGGGTACCTTCAGCGCCTGCTGCAACAGACACCGGGGTTGAAATCGGTGCCGTACACCAAGAGCATAGCCGCTACCCTCCACCAGGGTCGGTTCGAAGTCGATGCGACATTGGAGGATCTCAAGGACAATCCAACGCTGGCGGCCTCAGTCATGCAAGCCTCGGTCAAACTCGCTGCCGAGCGGGGCATTCTGCCTGAACCCTCGGGGCGAGGGCTTGCTGGCGATGATTCCGCCACGACAATCACATTGACTCACGAGCAGGCCGCACAGCGCGCCCAAATGGAGGTTTCCCGCGCTCAAGCCGAAGAGAAGGACGTCACCCAGACGGCAGCCTCGGTTGCCGACGCCCTCAGGAGAGCCGACATCGATGTGAAGATGCCCCACCTCGCTCAGCGTTTGAGATCGGAAAGCTCGCTGACAGACCAACTGATCGGCATGCAGGTCCCGTTTGAGGCCGGCGCCCAGCTGATCAGCAACGCTGTACGCCACGTCTTTGAACTCCCCGACCGGGATTTTACGCGTGCCTTCAGGAAAGCCATTCTCGTCTTCGAAGAGAGCGGCTATGCCGAGGTCAGAACGACCAACTCGTTCAGGACGCGATCGCCGACCTTCGTCGGCATCAAGACCGTGCTCGCTACACCGGGCGGCTACCGCTTCGAGGTGGAGTTCCATACGGCGGACAGCTACAAGGCCAAGATCGACAATCACGACACGTACAAGAAGCTGCAGAAGCTGCAGGAGCTGCAGCAAGGGAGCCGAGAGCCCTTGGATCGGTCCATAGAAGAAGAGCAACTCCTGGAGCGCGTGCGACAGGCCTGCAACAAGGTGGTCATCCCCGACGGAGCCTTAGAGATAACTCACTGGGAAGCCGACGCGGACAATACAGTTGGTGCCAGCCTGGCTCGTCGGGTGCAAGTGACCCCGCCGAGTCGCACGGCGCGCGACCCGATCGCAACAGAGATTTTTGACGCCCTTGACGCGCGACCGATCGTGCTCGTCGGCATGGCGGGCGCCGGGAAATCCAGTATTGGCCGTGCACTCGCTCAACGACTGAGGTTGAAGTTCGTCGATACCGATAAAGAGATCGAAGCGAAGACCGGCAAGTCCATAACCAGGATTTTCGCTGAGGATGGCGAGGCGCATTTCAGGAATCTTGAGGAGAACGAGATCAGGCAGTCGCTCGAACAGGGGCCGGCGGTGATCGCAACCGGTGAGGAAGCGTTCGTGCGTGAGGAAACGCGGCGCTGCATCGGCGAGAAGGCGGTCTCGATCTGGCTCAATACCAACGAGGACGTGATCAAGCGGAACATGAGGCACGACACCAAGCGTCCGATGATGCAAACCGCCGACCAAGATCAAACCATCACAGACCTGATGCACGTGCGCAATCCTATCTATCAGCTTGCCGATCTCACGATTGCCCCGCAGCACCGGCGAGATCTCAAGAGCGCGGATGCTGGCCTGACCGCGCTGCACGCCTACCTTTGCGGTGAGGGCAGGGAGGCCCAAGCTCGCGTCGACCTCGTGGGCGCGGCACCATGATCGCACCGCTCAAGCATGCGAATTCCATCACGATCCATTCCGCGCTCGGCAATCACGCCTGGCCCACATTTTCTCGCACTGCTAATTGACTGGAGGGGGCGCGAGGTTGCGGTGTTGGGCGTTTGCGACGAGCGATAACGCTCGTGGCGCCGCGCGCTGTCGGCGACGCCTCGCAGCCAATCTTCGTCTTCGCCGAGGTCCCCAGCGAGTCGTCCGTGAACAAGCCTCTAAGCGATTGAGCGGGAGTCTGTTTTTCGGATGCGGAGGCATTTGAGATTGCAGGGATTGGGAGCTTGAGAAGCCCA
>NZ_BSOW01000039.1 GCF_030160715.1 Bradyrhizobium iriomotense | reverse complement strand
ACGTCGCGTTCGATCGCCTGATCGGAGAACAAGGCCCGGTATTGGCCAAGCCCAAGTCCTTCAAGCCATTCGCCGAGGTCCAGACTTTGCATCAGACCGATGTCCCAAGACCCTGATACTCTAGCGCATTTGCCTGCTCTTCCTAGGTGTCTATGTAGACGCGTAGACCGCTTCGGGGTCACCTAGCACAGCTATGCGCCCCTCCGGCACTGCGCACGCCACGTGGCGAATCGCCGAAGCGAGCCCGGAACAGTCGATTGAAATGCGAAACATCCGAAAATCCGACCTCTAGCGCGATGTCGGAAATTCGCTGAATGCTAGTGTGGGGCACTGTTAGCTGCTTGAGCGCCCGTTGGAGACGCAACTCATTCACGCGTCCAGTGAATGACGTTTCCGATGACGCGAGCAGGCGCTGCAGATAACGAGGTGAAATGCCCTGACAACGGGCTACTATCTCGAGGCTAAGCCCTGGGTCCTGAAAATGCGCCGCGATGTAGTCGAGGACAGCGCGGTGGCGCGCGGCTACAACCGCGCTGGCACTGCTCTCGCCCAGGGGAGCGCGCTCGCCGATTGCGAGCGCCACGAGATCATGGATGTGGGCCACGACCGCATCACGCAGCTTGGGGGCGGCTAGAGCGCCCTCCTTAGATGCCGACTTCAGATAAGCCATGAGAAGTCGGAGCGCCTCGGTTCGGCGGGAAATCGGCCGCATAGCGAGGCTTTCGACATCCGTCACGCGCTGCGTAAGCGCCTCGCGCGGCACCGCTAGACCGATCAGCAATCCTTCGACGTAGGAGACACTGGCGGCTTCCGAATGCAGAATTGCGATTGCATCGCCGGCGCGAAGCTCGATTTCGTGGCCGCGTTGCGACAGCTGACTTCTGCTAGGAGAGCAGACGATGAAGCCGATCGAGTCATCGCCATCAGCAATGCTCGCTTGCGAGCGTTTGAAACGCATGGAGGAGCCCTTCAGGGCGAGCATGCGCAAGCCGCGGACCGCTTGCAGCGTCGCGTCGGCCTGAAACGGAGCGTTCGATAGAGGCTCGATATCGACGTGGACTATGCCTTGCCCAAAGTGCTCACGCCACAGCGGGATACGCATCCGCGCCGGAAGCCCACGCGTCAAGAATCGATACGATACGAACTCGGCTGCGTCCGTAGACATGGGGACCTCCAGCCTTAATAAGGAGCTCAGGATAAAGACTCCAACAGACCGCTGTCGGTATCGGTAGTTTGCAGTTCGCGCACCGACATTCTCTTAAGCCATGCGCAGAAGTCCAAGACGCTCCAGCACGTACCTGCTAGTCTCATTCACCTGAGATCGACATTGATGTGAACTGGCTCACGTGGCGGCCAGAAAATTAGGCCTTTGGTAATTACGAACGTTGTGACGCCAAAATTCTCCTTGAAGAGGAGGTGGCCGTGATGGCTCTATTTCAAGTTGCTGCCATCGGGCCGTTTCCAAATATCGCTGGGAGCTGCAATCGCAAGTCCAGCTTTACTCGTTGTTCGCGGTTGATCGAACTCAAGATCCGCGGTGCAGACTGTTCTGCAGCACTTCGACGTCCTCTGATACCGATTCGTGTCGTACTTGGCCGCGAATGGTCATCAGATTTCGTCGGACACAAACTCCCTCCGGCACCGTTCATTTTCCGCCGCGGGTAAAATGGCCGAAATCTATCGCGCGCGAGTCAACGGTGATGATCAAGCGAGGGTTCGATCATGTCCACCATATTCGACCTGCTTTACCGCGAGTACTGCCGCACCTGCCTCGCCGAAATGCGAAAGCAGCTTCTGATCCCGGTTGCCAACGACCAAATCCTGGAAGCGCCTTACGATGACGGCGATCCTTCCGAACCCGCTGATCACAGTAGCGGCTGGGGCGACGGAGCGGCGACGAAAGAAGCGACAAGCATCAGGTAGCTGGGACTCATAACCGCATCCGCTTGGTCGGACCCCGCTCCGCAGAGTCCCGGAGCACCCGAGCGCCTCATCGACCTATGTCCGACCGAGGGCGCACGCGCACGCCGGACAGGTCAACAGATGCACGATCGAACTCACACCTCGAAGCCAGTAATCGGCGAGACTCCGCCGGCGTTTAAGCGGTCTGGCCGCGACCTGCGCATCGATGCCTGCCGCGGGATCGCGCTGTGGTGGATCTTTCTTGACCATGTTCCCAACAACATCGGAAGCTGGCTGACGCTGCGCAACTACGGCTTCAGCGATGCCGCCGAAGTATTCATGTTCATCTCGGGCGTGACCTGCGCGCTGGCCTACGGCAGCGCACGACAGCGCGAGGGCTGGAGCGGCACGATCGCTCGTTCGGTGCGGCGGGGATGGGACATCTATGCCGCATTTCTGCTTCTCACACTCGCTTGCACCATCTTGGTCTACCTCGCGGGCCCCGATCACCTAGCCGACGAGAGCAATACGCGGATTCTGTTCGAACATCCGGGCGCGACGCTCGCACACGCTGCAATCCTGCAATATCGTCCTGTCAACACCGATGTCTTGCCGATTTTTGTGATTTATCACGTTTTATTCACCCCGCTGCTGTGGCTGCTGCTGCGAGCACCAAACGTGACGCTTGGCTTTTCGCTGTCGCTTTATGCGCTCGTGCACCTCTTCGGCTGGAGCGTGCCAGCCTGGCCCGACAACGTCTGGTTCTTCAATCCACTGGCTTGGCAGCTTCTGATCGTGCTGGGCGCGTGGTGCGCGATCGAGGGGGAGAGATTCCGGCCGTGGGTGACGTCGCGCACGGCGCTTATCCTTGCCGCTCTCTATCTGGTTTTCAGTCTGATCATCGCTTTGAGTTGGAGCATCAAGCCGCTGGAGCCGCTGGTCCCCCGAACTTTGACGAACCTCCTTTTCCCGCCGAACAAATCGAATCTGAGTCCGTTGCGGCTGTTGCATTTTATGGCCCTTGCAATTGTGACGCTATGGTTCGTTCCTCCGGATTGGCGAGGGCTATCGACGCCGGCGATGCGCTGTGCGAGGTGCTGTGGCGAGAATTCGCTGCCAATCTATTGCCTCGGCGTGCTCCTGGCGCTTGCCAGCCATCTGCCGCTGCTCTCGGAGTTGCTTGCGATGCAGATCCTGCTCAGTCTTGCTGGAATCCTGGTGATGATCGTCGTCGCGACGCTGCTGAACTCGATCAGCATCAAACGCGCGCAGCAGCCGACCGAGCAGGTTGCATCAAGAATAGGATTGCCGTGAGAATAATCCCCAAACTCGCAGATGGGCCTCGTCCTGCCGGCGGCGCCCGAATCGGGTCAAAAGCAGCGATCAAGACAAGCGCCCGGGAATACTCGGATCACGCTATGCTCGTCAGGCTCGGAATAGTAGGCGCCCGTATCTTCCATGAACGCGCGCGACCTCGGGCGGAGTTCAGGCGTCGATCACCATTGCTCCTGCGACGGTTACCGCTAGCGCTTCGCCCGCATTGCGGCGGCAAATGTTCTGCCCTCATTCAACCATACATCGAGCGGCAGGTCGTTGAGCCGCTTCACCAGCACCATCTTGGTGCCAGACAGCCGCTGGTCATCGAATTCGAAATACCAATAGCCTTTGCCTTTGGCCCGGTACAACTTCAGGCAGGGGTCTCCGATCAGGTGGACGACCGTCTCAGTGGTGAACATCGTCAATTATTGCTTCGTTCGATGACTCGGACGGCCGCGTCATAGGTGGTCGTGATGTTGCCGCTTGCGGGCCCATGTAATGATTTCAAGTTGGAGGTTGACCGTCTGCCCTTCGAACCGCATGAGATCAACACCGGAAGCCATCTCGACATCGAAGACGCTGCCGGATTGAGCGACTACCTGGCGTCTTCCGACTTGAACCAAGCAGTTGGAAATGGTTGCCGTAGCCCGCAGGCTGCACGATCCCAGCAGTCAGTGATCTAGCAAGAATCCGGCGCAAAGCTCTTGGGAATCTTCGCCATTTAATTGTTGTTTCGCGCCAGTCGGTAGCAGATGCGCGTCAGACATGATCCAATCGGGGTCTGGTATGCGCCGCGGGGAAAAGACAAGTGTCGGTAACCGGTACCAGTACCTGATCGGACTCAATCCTGGGTGACCGGGGGGCGGGACGCATCCACCTCACCCGCCCCACTTGCCGCTGAACCGACGGAATCCAGTGGTGCGCTGATAGCCTAGTCTTGTGTACGATCACCCCTGAGTTGGTCGGGCGATCTTCGCGCAGTAGCTGCACTCCAGTCGATATGCCGCACGAGCCCCAGGATCGTACGGGTAACGGGGGTTGCTACGCCACGCTCGTCTGCACGGCGGACCACCGCGCCGCATATCGCCTCGATCTCGGTGGGTCTACCTGCGATCACATCCTGAAGCATAGAAGGTTTATGATGGATATGGTGTGCGAACGCATCGGCCAGCATCTCTTCCACATGCTGCCGTTCAAGGGCAAAGCCGCAAGCGATCGCCGTAGTACAAACCTCCGAGACAATCCGAAAAGCCAACGCCCGCGTTTCCGCGTGCGCACCGATTTGACCCACCGCTGACCCGGTGATTGCGCACAGGCCGTTCAATGCAGCGTTGAACGCGACTTTTTCCCAGATCGCCGCTTCGGCATGTGGATCGATTACCGCATTGAGCCCGCTGCGCGCGAAGAGACCGGGTAAGAGGTCCAGCGTCGGCGAGGCTGGTTCGCCTGCCGCCGTGAGCCGAGCAACGCCGCGACCGTGAGATTCGACTCTACCGGGCCCCTTGACATCGGCGGGGTAAGTTGTGATGCCGATCAGCACATTTCGAGGATCGGCGAACTCCGTGAGAACAAGCTTGTTATCGAGCCCGTTTTGGAGGCTCAGTAACGCCGTGTTTGGGCCGATCGAACTACGTAGCGCAGTTAATGCCTGTTTAGTGTGCATCGCCTTCGTGAAGACGATGACGAGATCGTAGACCGCATTCACCTCGGAGGGAAATAGAACCGGGACGTGAATGCGGCGTTCGCCTGCATCAAGGCCATGCTTGCGGATCGATTCGACATGAGCGACGTCGAGGTCGATTAGGGTAACATCTGCTCCGCCCTCGAAGAGACTGCCCCCGAATAAGGATCCCATCGCACCGGCTCCGAGAACCGCGACACGGAATGATCGGTTGCTCTGGTCGGACATCGTTCCTCTTCCCGGTATTGTTCAGCTCTAGCTGGCGTGGATCATTGTGGCGCAGAAAAGCTCGCTTCAACCTGTGGCGCGGCGGCGCCACTTCCAGACTCATGCACCGCAAGAAGCTCTATTCGATCACTTCGTCGGCACGGCTAATCAGCGCAGTAGGAAGAGCAAGGCCAAGCGCATTGGCGGTTTTGAGGTTGACGGCGAACTCGAATTTTACCGGTTGCTCGATCGGAAGATCGCTTGCCTTCGTTCCCTTCAAAATCCGGGCGATGTAAGCGGCGGCTTGCCGGTACATGTCGGGAAAGCTCGGGCCATAGGAGAGCAATCCGCCATCCCTGACATAGCCCGATGCTTCCCAGATAGAAGGCAGCCGATGCTGAATGGCCAGCTCACACAAATGCCGGTGATGAAAATTGAGTACGGCAGAGGCCATTGCCGCTACGCCGTTAGCGCCCTGATCGACCGCTTCGGCGAAAATGGCATCAAACCGCGCGGGGTCGGCCGCCTCGAAGATCATCGTCTCGATTCCCAACGCAAGCGCGCCGGATTGCACATCGGCGACAACTGCTGCCGAAGAAGACGCGCTGGGGTCATGCAGCACTGCCACGCGCTTCAGCGGCGCATAAGCTTCCTTTAGGAGTTCGAGCCGCTTGCTCTCCAGATGCGAATTCGCCATCGACAGACCAGTCAGGTTCTTGCCTGGATGCGCCAGACTCTCGACCGCGCCGTCACCAACTGGATCGCCATAGATGGCGAACACGATCGGGGTTTTCACGCGTGCCGCCATCAGCGCATGCACCGCCTGTCCGCCGGCGGTGATGATCACGTCGAGATCGTGCTGCGCCAGCTCGTCCGCCAGCGTTTGCAGGCGATCCAGCCGGCCTTCCGCCCAAAAATAGTCGATCGCGATATTGCGACCCTCGACCAGCCCATTATCGACGAGACCGCGCCTGAACTGCTCGATTTGCCGCGGATCAATCGTGGAGGGGCTGGTCGCACCGAGATAGGCAATGCGCGCCAACTTGTTCGGGCCCTGCCCGCGGGATGGGCCGGGCAACGAAGCCAGGAAGCTTCCGATCAGCGAGATAAATTCGCGCCGTCGCAATTTTCCCTCCTGGAGCTGCGCCAGGTGCAATGCGCCAAGCTAGCATCTAACGTCTGAGCGACAAGCAGAAAAAAGGGGGCGGCAGTAACCGGACCGAACCGGGCCGCACTCAATCCCGGCTGACGGGCGGGCGGGATGCCCCGACCTGCTTGCGACTTGGCGGCGGTGCTGGAGGCTCGTCGGTCAGGTCATGATGGCCTGGGGTCACTCGCGCGGCAGGTGAATCTCGATGTCAGGCGCCCCTATGAGCGCGGCCTCGCTCCGGCGCCGATCGGGAATCGGGATCTCGGTTCTGACCAGACCGCGGCGCGATCTCCTCTCGCGGCATGCTGGCGATGCGATGGGTGCGCCGGGTCGCATCGTTGACGCGCTGAATCAACGGCTTGCCCCGCCCGAGAACTGCTGGCGTGCCTCGCGGGTCGCTTAAGATTGGTCATCAATTTCCTAGGCGGACGCTTGGCAGAGTCCGCTATCCTCCGATAGCGACTAG
Organism: Bradyrhizobium iriomotense; assembly: GCF_030160715.1. Classification (GTDB taxonomy): domain Bacteria; phylum Pseudomonadota; class Alphaproteobacteria; order Rhizobiales; family Xanthobacteraceae; genus Bradyrhizobium; species Bradyrhizobium iriomotense. Next base: position 69,694 of record NZ_BSOW01000039.1, on the reverse strand, counting down.
ATTCCGCCGCGCAGCGAAATGACGCGATGAGCCATTGAGCCGACATTCACATTGATGCTATTCCGTTCGCCAGTGCTCGTTGATCTGATGCCATGTACCGTCTGCGCGTATCGAGGCAATTCCAGCGTTTAGACGCGCGAGCAGTTCAGCTCGCTTACCTTTTGTCACGGCAACTGCGAACGGCAGCTCCAGAAACATGTGAGGTGAACTAAGAACCTGGCCTGGATAGAGCGCATCAGCAATGCGCGAACCCACATGATAGCTCAGCGCCGCGGCAGCAGCCTCACCACGAACGAGACGGCCGAGGCTTTCTTCGTAATCTGTGGTGACCACCAACTTTATTGCTGGCGCTGTCTTCTGAATGAAGGGCGCGACTGGGCCGGTCCGCGGCGTTACCACGACCTTGTCAGCCAGCGCGGCGAGTTTTTCGGGAGGGACATCAGAGGCACGCACAAACAGAGAGGCGCCCGAGACAACCAATACGTCGCTGAAATCAAATAATTGCAGACGTTCCGGCGTGATCGAGAGAGGAAAGTATGCGTCAGCACGGCCGTCCGCCAAAGTGAGCTGTCTCTGCTCGAAGGATACGGGCACGAATTTCACATCAATGCCGGCCCGCGCGACAACAGCGCGAAAAATATCCACCGCCAGTCCTTCTGATCTGCCGTTCTTGAGCTCGGCAAACGGTGGAAAGCCACTATCGTGAGCAACCCGGACAGGTTCATCGGTCATTTTGGCATCCTAACACGGGCGAGGTCGGAAATGGGTCAATCGCAGAACTCACTCTGAGCAAATCTCGTCCGCTATGGACCATTGAACGGACCTCAATGATATCTGTCGACAATTCGCTGATGGGCCATAACCGGAAAATTCCCGTGATTGGCGCCTTTGCGGTTTTAGCTCCCGGGGAGGCCCTATCGGCGAGGCGATCCACGGGCCCGCAATAGGGTGTATAAAGAGCGTCGGAGACCAGGGCCATGGCTACGTCGGGGCAGGACCGCATCGAACGCCGGCTTGCTGCCATACTGGCAGCCGACGTGGCTGGCTACAGCCGGCTGACCGGCGTGGACGAAGAGGGCACGCACGTCCGGCTTCAGGCCCATCTGCGCGCTCTTGTCGATCCCAAGGTTGCCGAACATCGTGGCCGGGTCGTCAAGAACACCGGAGACGGGATGTTGGCCGAATTTGGCAGCGTAGTGGACGCAATGCGCTGCGCACTTGATGTCCAGCGCGGGATGGCCGAGCGCAATGCCGGGGTACCGGATGAGAAGCGCATCGAGTTCCGCATCGGCATCAATGTCGGCGACATCATTATCGATCGAGGTGACATTTTCGGCGACGGCGTGAATGTGGCGGCGCGTCTGGAGGGATTGGCGAAGCCAGGTGGCATTTGCATCTCCGATGACGCGCACCGGCAGGTTCGGGGCAAATTCGATGTGACCTTCGATGATGTAGGCGAACGTCAACTCAAGAACATCGCACGGCCAGTGAGTGTCTTCCAAGTTGCTCTTGATGGTGCGCGACTTACCAAGCCAATCTTGCAGCCGCACAATGCGGCGTCGGCCGTGCATCGCGCCTGGTGGAGCGCGCGCGTCACGGCGATGGGAGCTGCGGTCGTACTGATTTCCGCCGGTGTCGGCGCAGCATTATACTTCCACCTCGGCCGTGCCCCCGTACAGCTGTCAGACCAGCTGGCAAAGCCGTCTGAGCGCTTCTCGATCGTCGTGCTGCCCTTTGCCAACCTATCGGGCGATGCGAATCAAGACTATCTGGCTGACGTCATCAGCGACGAGCTAACCACCGGGCTCTCGCGTTTTCGGGACAGTTTCGTGATCTCCCGATCAACTGCTTTCACTTACAAGGGCAAGCCAATCAACGTGCAGCAGATCGGCAAGGATCTCGGTGTGCGCTATGCGCTAGAAGGCAGCGTTCAGCCGAGTGGCGACCGGGTGCGCGTGAGTGCCCATCTCATCGATACCGGGAGCAATGCGCATCTCTGGGCTGATCAGTTTGACGAGAACCGTTCCGATCTCTTGCAGATGCAAGATACCATTGTTAACCGCATCGCGCTTGCGGTCGGTGTGAAGCTGTTCACAGACAAAGCGCAGATGGCACAAACTCGCGCTGCCAATCCCAATGCGGAGGACCTCGCTTGGCGCTGCTACGCAACCTTAATGCGCGTGTCTTGGACGCCGGAACGCGATTCCGGCTACCGACTGTGCGAGCAAGCGCTGCAGATCGACCCTGAGAACATTCGGGCACTGTCGTTGCTGTCAGTCAAGTTCAGCCAACGCTCTGCCTTTTTTGCGGGCCACGATCGTGAGGCTGATATTCGCCGCGCGGACGAACTTGCCTCCTTAGCCATAAAGATCGACCCGGACTTCTCCCTGGCTCGCTCGGCCAAAGGCGATGTTCTACTGTTAGCCGGACGCTATCGTGACGCGATTGATTCTTATCAGCGCGCCCAGATGTTAGTCCCCGGCGCCCTTCAGCCTGGATTGGCCTTGGCCTACGTTTTTGTCGGTGAGCCGGATCAGGCCATCGCCTATGCCGACAAGGCGCTGCGGCTCAGTCCGCGCGGTCCCACTTCCATATGGCCATCATTTTATCTCGCTAAGGCCCTCGCATTCGGCATGTTGCAGGACTATGAGGAGGCGCTTTTATGGATTGACCGAGCTGAAACTGCTGCTCCAGATATTCTACTCATGGGATTTGTGCGGTCTGGGCTGCTTGCCCTGGCGGGCCAAGAGGACGAGGCGCGCGCAACAATGCTACGCTATTTGGCGAACGACAAAGCCCCTATCCGGACCATGTCTCAATGGCAGGCTTGGTTGTTGGGAAAACCGTTGCCGTCCTATAGTCCGCTTCCCCTTGCGCGTCTTCTCTTATGGAAGAAGAAATTCGACGATGGCCTCCGCAAAGCGGGGCTGCCGGAGTGATCAAGGCGGTTGCCCACGCGGATTGGGTGATCCAGAGGGCGGTTCACCGCATGTCTCTTATGGGTCAAAATGCGAAGAACTCAACGTGAGCAAATGCGGTCGGCTATGCCCCGTTGAACGGACCTCAATGAGGCGTGTCGCCACTTCGCTAATGGGCCCAAAGACCGACATCCTCCGGTTCTTCAACGCGTGTCTGCTCTGCCCTCAAGAGCAGCGCTGCTGCCCTACGACGCATTAGGCGAAGCCCGGCGACCCTTGCCCCGCCGCCGGTTCGGATCGAATTCATCGACGGCATTTTGCCAGGCGATAATCTCGTCCTCGAACCAAACCCTTCGGTTCGGGCTGATATAAGTCGATCGCGGGAAACGGCCTGCCTTCTCCATCCGATACAGCGTGGTGCGCCCCACAGGGACAATCTGCAACACCTGCTTCTCGTTCAGCATGCGTCGCGGTCCGGACTTGTCCGCGGTGCCGATCCCTTCGGCTTCTCCTTGTTTCGCTGCGATCATCACGAACTTCCTGCAACGCTCGCTCTTGCCAACCTTCTATTTTGCTGCGGACATGGCGCGGCAGGACGCCGTGCAGAACCGCGCATCGCTTCGCTTAAGCTCGAACCACGAATGGCAGTGGTCGCAGCGGCGCATCGGTGACCTGCGCGCGAACGCGCTACCGGCCGAGAGGATCATGTAGGCCCCGAGCGTTTTCGGCAGCAATGCCGGCAGCGTGCTGCCCTGCGGATCGACGGTGAGACTGATCTCGTTGGCATAGTGGGGTAGCGCGAAGTGCCGCCACCATTGGGTCACATGGTTCAACCGGCCTGGATCATCAGTCAGATGACTGACGCGATTGGCGTCCTCGGCTTCCCATCCCTCTGCCATGTTACGCAGGTGTCCGCACAAGCCAAACCAGAGTCCGCTCTCGGTCTCGCCATTCTTGCCGTCGATGTGGCCGAGCGGATCGCCGCGTCTTTTAATGAGAGCTATCACTGCCTCGGCGTCGTCGAGATCGAGATCGACGAAATCGCGCCAGAATCCGAGTGGCTGTGTGGTCGACCAAGGCTTGCCCTTGCCGCAGGCGCGCATCGTGTGGGAGGAGCAGCGCCCTGTCTTGAACGTTGCAACGAGCTTTAGGGCTCGGTCGGGGTGGCAATTGATATCGATGTCATAAGTCTCGACGACCCGCACGGCGGGCCATGCCGATGTGGAGAAACTCAAAAACAGGTTTGGAGGCTGAGCTGTCATCCGTCCCAACATTTTGGTTGCGTTTATTTATGATATAAGCGTAACCTTCGCCTAGACGCAACAAAGATACTCGTACAGAATGAGAACTTCATCGGAAGGGAGAACCCGCCCATGAAGCCGGAGAGCCCTGAGCGCGCGCCACGAATCGGTTGGACCATTGCCGCCTTTGCAAGGGCAGTCGACGTGCCCGAGCACGTCATCAGGCGCGCCTGCCGCCGAGGCGACATCGCGACGGTCCGATTTGCCGGAAGAGATCGGATCAAACGTGGCGAGGCGCAGCGCATTCGCGCACTGCTCGAACTTGATGAGCCTGAGCACTAATCGAGGCGCACAAGAGCGCGGCCATCGTGCGGCTGCTTCGGACGCTGTTTTGCGATGGAGCAGAAACGCGCCCCTACTGGGTGAGGTCCAAAAATGCCGGCCCATCGCAAGCACAAGCAATCAAACAACGCTGCGGGCGGTCCTTTGGCCGTGCGCCGACAAGGCCCGGACCGAACGCGAAATCAGTCGGACAAATTCTTCACGATCACAGAGGTCGGCGAAGTCCTTCACGTGAGCACTAGATCGATCCGGCGCTGGATCTCTGCCGGCGAACTTGCGAGTCACCGGTTCGGCGGTGCTGTTCGGATCTCCCGGGTTGATCTGGAAATCTTCGTCGCGAAAAGTCGCGAGTATTCGGGATGAGATGTCTCATTTTGTCCAATTGTGTCAGCCGGTTAGACAATATCGGGAATACTCGGTAAAAATACGTGTCGGTTTTATATGGTAGGAGTCTTCCCGAATATCCGCTCCTGGCCGCGTCCGTCCTCCCGGGACCGCGCAGGGCCAAGGCTTTCGATTTTCGCGAAGGACCAATCATGACCAAAAAGTCAAGGAAGCGAACCTCTGCTAGACGGCCCACCTCATCGGCGCCGGCGACCTTGGCTACGGTAGCGGCCGCCGTGGAGCATGCACGCGTCCTTTCGCCCGCGCGCAGACGCGATCTGCGCTCGGCCGTGAAGCGTGTCGCTGACCTGCTCGACAACGAACCCAGCGCCATCGTCCTCGATCTCGGCACCATCGGCGAACGGCTGGCCGGGATCAACTTGTCAACCGCTCGCCTGACGGCCAAGCGCTTTGCCAACATTCGCAGCGATTTCCTCGCTGCGGTAAGGGCGAGCGGCAAATTGCGACTCGCCTCTGCGGGCAAGCAAGCCCTGAGCCCCGCGTGGGTCGCGCTGTTTGTGTCGCTTGCCGGTCGGCGTGCCCATATCGGACTGTCACGGCTGGCGCGCTATGCCAGCGCTCGCGGAATATCGCCGGGCGACGTTGATGACGAGGTGATCGCCGGGTTCATTCTGGCGGTGCGCGAAGGCTCGCTCCACCGCAAGCCCAAAGCGCTGCACCGGCAGGTTACATTGATCTGGAACGAGGCGGCACGCGATCCCAAACTGCGCCTCCGGCCGGTGACGGTCGCAACCTCCCGCAAGCCGCCGATGCGGATCGCGTGGGCGTCGTTGCCGGCTTCATTCCGGCGGGATGTGGACAACCATCTGTCCTGGTGCGGAGGCGCTGATCCATTTGCAGCGAACGCCCGGTCACGGTCCATGGAGCCCACAACTCTCCGGCTGCGCCGCGACCAGATCCATGCTGCGGTGTCCGCTCTCGTCGCATCTGGCGTGAAGCCGGCAAATATTTCGTCGCTGGCCGAGGTGTTAACGCCGGAGAATTTCAAGCGCATCTTGCGTCAGCGCCTCGAAGCCGGTGGCAGTGAAAACGCCTTCAACCACGACATGGGTGCCACGCTTGTTCAGATTGCGCAGGAGTGGGTGAAGGTTGACGCCACGGCTCTCACCGAACTCAAACGATTGTTCGGCAAGGTGCCGCCCCGAGCGATCGGACTCACAAAGAAGAACAAGCAATTCCTACGTCAGTTCGATGATCCCAGGGCACTGAGGCGGTTGGTTGCCTTGCCGGACCGGCTCTGGTCCGAAGTGCGGCGGGATAGCAACCCGAACTTCCGGACGCTGGCCAAGGCGCAGGCGGCGCTTGCTATCGCAACCTTGATCTACATGCCGTTGCGGCTGCAAAACCTGGCCCGTCTGGCCTTTGGTACCCACCTTTTTGTCCGCGGTGGCTCGGGCGCAATTTCGACATTGGAGTTGTCGCGCAACGAGGTAAAAAACAAGACTGAACTTGCGTACGACATTCCGCCCCATGTCGTAAAAATGCTGATTGAATATCGCGAGCGCATCGCCCCGAGGCTCATCGGGCACCGTCCGACACAGCTCTTTGTGCGTCTGGACGGCGCTCTCAAGAGCCCGCAGACGGTGGCATGGCTGATCAGATCTCATGTCCAAAAGCGCACTGGAATCGTGCTCACATCACACCAGTTCCGGCACTTGGGTGCCAAGGTCCTGCTCGATGCCGAGCCCGGGGCGTTCGAAACCGCCAGGCAACTGTTGGGGCAGAAGAATCTGAAAACAACGGTCAACTTCTATGCCGGCATCGATAGCCGCCGTGCCGCCCGTCATCAGCAGCACCTCATCGAGAAAGCGATTGCGGCGCTACCGCCGTTGCGGCCGCAAACGAAATCTCTGCCACCTGCATCGTACTGATAGAGGTCGCGTCCGTGTCGCGCGTCGCCAAACTAAAACTTCCTTTTGCAGACTGGCCGACCAAGGATCAACAACTTTGGGCGGCCGCATTTGAGGCCGGCGACTTGTTCGACGGCGGCGGCCCCGGCGCGCACCTCGCCCCGGCGACTCGCGAAATGTTGTGCGAAAGATACGCACAGTTCCTGAGATTCATCTCAGTGAAGCACCGGAAGCTGCTGACCCGACCGGCTGGCGAGCGGATCGATCGGCGGATCGTGACAGAATTTGTAGCCTGGCGCAGACGATCCTGCAGCGACATGACAGTGTCTCTTGGGCTTCGTTGCCTCAGCGAGGCCCTGGCGCTGATCTGCCCCGGCACCGATTGGTCCTGGTTGTACGTGATCGCAAGACGCATTACCGCCAACGCTCCGCGCCAAGCCAAAAGATACAATCTGATCACCAGTGAGTATCTTTACACGCTGGGGATCGACCTCATGGACAAGGTAGAAGCTGCTACGGAATCCGCTCAACGCATCCGCATGAGGGACGCCTACATCTACCGCGACGGTTTGATGATTGCGCTCCTCGCCGTCATTCCCCTGCGCCGCCGAACCTTCGCGGCGCTCAAGATTGGCCAGCATCTCGTGAAGGCTGGCGGTCTATGGGCGCTTGACATTCCAGCCGAGGATACCAAGACCCGACGACCTCTCGAATTCCCGATTTCGGAGGAATTGTCCGCCCGCATCGACCTGTATCTGGAACGCTACAGGCGCCGGATTCCGGGTGCGGATACCCACAAAGGTCTCTGGGTATCGCATCTCGGAAACCCCACCTGTGCTCCCGCCATTGGCCAGACCATCCGCAAACGAACCATGAGGGCCTTTGGATTTGGCGTCAGCCCGCATCGGTTTCGCCACGCGGCCGCAAGCCTTTGGGCAATTCACGACCCGGCAAACGTGCGAGGTGCCAAAGATCTTCTCGGTCACGCCTCGCTTGATATGACCGAGAAGCACTACATCATGGCACAATCCCGTCTTGCAGGCCGCGCTCTCGCCCGTGCAGTCGAGAAAGCGCGCGAGCATTGATAGCGAGCGTTCGAAGCGGCTGCGAAGCAATCCGGCCATCAGCGTCTAGCCTGAGACCCGAGCCTACAATCGGTCGCGAATGCCCCAAGCCGCCGGCCCTCCTGAGCAGCTACGCTCAGGACGAGTGGTGGCGGGTGGCGCCCGAGCTTTGCCGGCTCAGCCTTCTGACCTCTATCGCTTATTGCGGGAACTACGCGCACTGGCGCGACGCCGAGGAAACACTCGAGGTGCGAGATTCCACTCTGACGCCATGGCCGCCGTCATTCCGCCGCAGCGTTCCGCACGCTCGTCGGCGTAGGCCGCGCGGAGCGCCGCCATGCCACGGCATGTACAACGACTAGCCGCTGGCCCAGCCATGGCGACGGGCCTTGATGGTCACGATGGAGGCACGGCTCCGCATTTGATCCCTAGTTAGCGAATGCGGTGAGTGTCGGTCGAAGCGACATTGGCGATCTTCATCGTCGTGACCAGAGGATGGCAATTCCGACGATGATCGGAGCCAGTCCACAGGCCAGCGCGGACCAGAATTTTGGTTCGTGGAGGACGTCGAAGTCTTCGAGCATAGTGGTCCAAGGATAGCGGCAGACGGAGACTTTCTTGCTCCGGGATAATACGGGAACGCTGCCTTCATTGCGAAAGCAGCCAACCGTTCTAAACTGATGCTGAGATTGTGAAGTCGATTCGCGGGAATATGGCGAAATCCTCGAAACTTGTTGCTGCGAAGAACGAGCGCGTGCTTCTGGTCAGACGACGGCGCGACAGGCTTTGGATGTTCCCGGGCGGCCGCAAGCGTGCAGGAGAGAGTGAAAGGAGGTGTCTTCGCCGTGAGATCAGCGAAGAATTGCCGAAGCTCAGACTTGGACCGATGAAGCTTTGGAAAGAGGTGAAGGGAACGAACCGTCGATCCGGGCGAAAGATGAGCGACGCGATCTTCGTTGCCAAAAAGGCGTCCGGGCCCTTGAAGATCGGCGATAAAAAAGAGATCGATAAAGCGGCTTGGCGCAAGCCGCGCGGCATCAGGCTCACGCCCACCTCCCGCTATATCCGGGACAAGCATTTCCCGCGCTGAGGTCTCGGCGCGAATCCCGCGATCGGCCTCGCACCCGGCCCCGTCCGCGCGCCGGATCGCCGTCGCCTAAGCAAGAACCGGCCCGCCGATCGACGCAACAGCGAGGCCCGCACGCGATCTGAAAGGAAAGCATCGCGCCAAGAAAGCTTAGTCCTTCGGCTTTTCGTACAGATCGATGTCGCTGATCGCGTCTTGGATGAGGTCGCGCAAGGCGATCAGCGTGTCGCGTGCGCGGAGTGCTGAACGGCCAGCCATGTACGGACCGGCAGGCGGCAAATCATCGGTCGGTGAGGCTGCGACGCTGCTACCGGTTTGACCGGTGCTGATCTCGGCAATGCGGCCACCGTTGACGCCGAAATAGGCGGCGATGTCGTGCTGTCGATCTCCGCGAAGCAGCATTCCTTTGACGGTCGCGATCTCTCCTTCACTCAGTGCCATGGGTCTCTCTTTCCACTTGCGAATCGGGAGTGCACACGATGGCACAATGCAGGGTAGCGGGGAGCCGGAAGACTACGGACCCGTGGATTCCCGGAGCTTCAGTTGGTTCAGCCTATCCAAATCCGAGCGACTCGGAAACAGATGATCGCTCAGTACCTGCTGTAGACCTTCGCTATCAGTTCATGGATGTGGGCCCCGACTGTCACTTCCTCAAATGAGGTCGAGTTGGGATGTCCGGCAGTGTTGCGCCTATCGAGACAGTTTTGAAGTTCTTTTTGCTCGGCCTTCGTCAGAAGGCCGATGTGCTCAAGCATGTTTAGAAAGACCGATTCCTTCACCGCGGCGGCGAGATCGTCCACATCAGCAACATCCTTCCAACCGTTCTTTTGAAAACGTCTGTGCCCCTCTTGGTTAAACTCGGTGAGCTTGTTCTTCAGGACATGCTGATACAGCAAATAGATTGCGCCAACCCAAGTCAGCACAATAGCTGATCGATAAGCCTTGTTCCTTACGCACTGGATTGCTTCTTCGACAAAGCGGGCTTTGTCTGGATCATGTACATCGGTAAGGTAGCGTTCGAGGGCCTCTGTGACCGGCGTCAGAACGCCAGCAGGATTCATCAGCCCGCGATCGGCGAGGCTCTTCTTACAAGCCTCTTTGACCGTCCAGCCAGTTGGGACGTAGATCGCGTTGGTAGTCTGTTTAAGATAGTCTCCGGGGATACTATTGGCCCCGTCTCTCCAGCCATTTTGCCGAGCGACGGCCCTGATGTCGTTTGACTTCATCGGGCCATCGTGCATGGCGACGATTAAGAGGTACTTGTCGGTTTTGGAGACGTCTCGGCGAGCTAGGCTTTCACGGAGCAGCGTCACGATTTAAGCCGTTGCGCAAGTTGCTCGTAGGTCGGATGGGACAAGACAAAACTCCCCGTGGATGGCTCGTTTATTTCGTCTTGGTCCATTAGACTGCCGATGGTCTGGCTTAAGTTTTTGTGCATCGAAGGTTTGTAGACGCGCGGTGCCAACTTCATTTCGTCGTGAATCTGTGATAGTGAGGCGGGCTCGACGCCATCACTCATCTGTAGCTTCAATAGTGCGGCTTTGAACAGGTCACTAGCGGATCGTGCCTGCAGCTTTGCTGCGGCTGACGCGGTGGTGAATCGGCCAGTTGCGCTCGCTCCATTCAAGGCATTAGTTGCGCCTTCACCGGTCTCGTCTGGCTCCTCCGGTGCCCCGCTGCCGATCGCTTCGATAATGGAGGCGATTAGATCGGGTACCTCCGACTTCAGGAACTCGACTTCGCCTTCCCACTCAATTTCAATCCCTTTGGCTTTGATGCGTAATTTGGCCGTCACGATCCGCCCCTTCGATTCGCAAACCGCGCCAATACACAACTTGCAATAGCGATTCGGGAGGTGGACTCCTCATTAATCCCCATATTCCCCAGAGGTTTTTCAAACGGTCGGGCTCCTCACGAGGGTAAACCTGCTGATCCGTGTTCATTCTGGTCTCGCCTGTGCGTGTTTTCGACGTCCCCGCTACAGACACCGGGCGAGGCCTCCAACGCATCAGCGGCCAAATGGCGCGTTTCACGGTGTTTCAAAAGAAAAGCCCGGCCAGCGTTGGGCTGACCGGGCTGCTCTAACTGGCAATATGTTTCCAGTTGATCACGCCGCGAGCCGCAGCTCGTCCTGATCAACGGCCTGTGCCGCAGGCTCGCCGATGATCCGCCGCAGCTCGGCGGCGACGCCGTCGAGCACCGCGCGCTTTTCCTTCATCCGCGTCGAGTGGTTGTAAACCTTGCCGGTGACGGTCGGCACGATCACATCGCCCTTCTTGGTGACGGCATGGTCGAGGCATTTCGCGATCCATGCATCGTCGAAGCCGAGATCGCCGGCCAAGGTCGCCGCCGTCCGGCGCAGATCGTGCGGCGTGAACGACTTGAGGCCGAGCAACGCACAGATGCCGGCGGTTTTTGTCTGTCCCTTACGCTTGCCGTCGGTGTGTTTGGTGCCGCGGAGCGCGACGGCCATCACCTTGCGGTTCATCCGCTGGTCGCCAAGGGGGCTGGCAAAGACGAACCGTTGATCCTTGGACGCCAGCGCTCCCTTGATAATCTCGACCGCGAGGCTCGATAGCGGCTGCTGGATCACCCGGCGCTTTTTGACCCGCTTCAGCGGCACGTCAAAGCGGGGATGCTCGCCATCAAGGTCGAACAGTTCGCTGCGATGCGCGCCAAGCAGTTCGTTCGAGCGCAGCATGGTGACCAGCTCGAACTTGAGCGCGAGGCGCGTCCGGCGGTCCCAAGGCAAGTCGTTGCGGTCGAGGCCGTGCCAGAAAATCCTGATCTCGTCCTCGGACAACACCCGCGTGCGCGGATGCTCCGGGTCAAGCTTCGGCAGGTTGACGCAGGGGCTCGCCGTCACGTAGTCACGGCCGGCTTCCGCCGCCCAGTTGAACAGCGCCGACGCCGCCTTGCGCATCTGCCGCGCGTTGCTGACCGACGGAACGCCGAATCGTCCAGCGACGATGTCGTTCGACAGCGTGGCGATGTCGTGCTTGGTGACCTCGCAGGCGAGCTTTGAGCCGACGCGCGCGGCGAGGAAGCGCCGCAGATTGCTCGCGGTCGTCTCCCAGCTTTCCAGCCGGGGCCGCATCTCGCCGTCCGGCTTCTTGACCGGCGTTTTCATCCAGTCGATTCGCTCCTCGATGATCTCTGCAACGGACTTGCCGCGCTTGGCCTGCCGCTCCTTGCGGTCGCGGAAGGTTTCAGCGAGCGCGTCGCCGCTCATGCCCTTGAGGCCGTAGACCTTGCTGCGGGCATGCTCGACCGTGAAAGTTTCCGGGTTGTAGACCCCGAGCCAGCCCGTTCGCTGCTTGCCGGTCTCCGGATCGGTGAACTTGAACGAGAAAGTCGCGACGCCAGCCGTGGTGATGCTGACATAGAGGCCGGGGCATTTGCGGTCGTAGAGCTTGACCCGCTTGGTGACGCGCTTCTCGCAGAGGCGATCGGTCAGGATGACGCTGCCGTTGCGTGCGCGCTTGCCAACGGGCTGGGTGGTGGTGGTAGTATTCATGCGGTTTCGGCTCCTAAGGCTTGAGACCAAAGGGCTCGGCTTTGGGGCTTTCGGTTTGTCGTGCGGACGCTGAAAGCCTTAGGGCCGGGCCCTAGATTTGGTGAAGCCCGCTGAAACAGCCCGTATCAGGTTAGTCGAAAAGCGCTGGTTTTAAAGGGTTTTCTTAGCTTCGGCGTGTTTCACCGAATGCCAAGATAATGCCCTGTGGTTATGGGTCCCGGGCTCGCGCTAACGCGCGCCCCGGGACGACGACCGACTAAGTGGCGTCTTCAGGGGCAGCCACTCAACGCCTAATTCTTCCGCGCGTACAGCAGCGGCACCGCCGAATCCACCACTACCTCGACGAGGCTCGTGCCTGCGAACGCCATCCCCCGCTTCAGCGCCTCACCGAGCTCCGCCGCTTTCGTCACCCGCACCGCGTCGCAGCCCATGCCTTCGGCGAGCTTGACGAAATCGATGCCGGGCAATTCCAGACCCGGCACGTTGCGCACCTGCATGACCTGGCTGAAGGAGCGCATCGCGCCGTAGCCGGAATTGTTGATGACGACGACGGTGAGCGGCAGCTTGCGCTGCGCGGCGGTCCACAGCGCCTGGAACGAATACATCGCTGAGCCGTCGCCGATCAGGCACACCGTGCGGCTGTTCGGCTTGCCCAGCGCCATGCCGACCGCGGCGGGCAGCGAGTAGCCGAGGCCGCCGCTCGACATCGTGTAAAAACTGTCCTGGCCGCGCATCGGCATGAACTTTTGCATCGCCGGCCGGTGCGAGGGCACTTCCTCGACGAGTGAAGTCCCCTCCGGCATCGCCTCGGACAGCGAATGCAGCAGGAATTCGACCGGCAGCGGATCGGCGGCCTTCGGCGTCGGCGGTAGCGTGCGGCCCTTTGGCGTCGCGCGCTTGCTCTCCGGCAGCATGTCGAGCAGCGCACTCAGCGCAGGCTTCATGGTCGCGACGATGCTGGTGCCGACAGGCGTCACCGCAGCCGCATCCGGATCGTCGGTGATCTGGAAGATCGTCGTTCCGCCATCGAAGATCGATGCATGCCCCTCGACATGGAAGGTGAACACCGGCGCGCCGATCACGACGACGAGATCGTGCGCGCGCAGCGCATCCGAGAGCTGGCCGGGCGAGGCATGCAGGAAGCCGGCGAATTGCGGATGGCGCTCCGGGAAGGAGCATCGCGCCGAGAATGGGCTCACCCAGACGCTCGCCTTCGTCTTCTCCGCGACGCGTACCATGAGATCGACGGCGCCTGCGCGGTCGATGCCGGGGCCGACCACGAGGGCAGGGTGCTTGCTGGCATTGAGCGCTGTGACCAGCGCCTTCATTGCCTCCGGCTCGGGTCCAAGTTCGCGGCTGACCTTGCGCGCCTCGACCGGTGCGGTCGCATGGGTCCAGTCGTCGATCGGGATCGAGACGAAGGTCGGGCCGCAGGGCGGCTGCATCGCGGTGTGATAGGCGCGCGCGATCGCGGCCGGCACATCCTCCGCGCGCGCCGGCTCGACGCTGTATTTCACGTAGGGCCGCGGGAATTCGGACGCACGCTCGGCGTAGAGGAACGCCTGCAACGGCAGGATCGAGCGCGCCTGCTGGCCCGCGGTGATGACGAGCGGCGTCTGGTTGCGATGCGCGGTGTAGATATTGCCGAGCGCGTTGCCGACGCCGGCCGCCGAATGCAGATTGACGAAACCGGCGTTGCGCGTGGCCTGCGCATATCCGTCCGCCATGCCGACGGCGGAAGCTTCCTGAAGCGCCAGGACATAGTCGATGTCGTCGGGCCAGTCGCTGAGGAACGGCAGCTCGGTCGAGCCGGGATTGCCGAACACGCGCTTGATGCCGAAGCCACGCAGCAGGTCCAGTGTCGCCTGCTTGACGGAGACGGATTTGCTACCGATTTTTCCGTTCTTTGCCACTGTTCCGTTCCCTGTCTTTTGTTGGCGCTACCGGCCCCATTCTCGTCATTGCGAGGAACGGAGCGACGAAGCAATCCAGGTTGTTACCGCGGAAAGATTCTGGATTGCTTCGCTTCGCTCGCAATGACGAGGAGAGACTATCACCACGCCGCCGCACCCTTCATCGTCGGCTGCCCTTCCGCATTCGCCGTCCACAGTTCCAGGCCGGCGTCGGTCTCGTTCGCGTTTACGGAGAACTCCGTCCCCTCGAACAGTGGCTGGAGGCCCCGATACGAAAACTTCCTCGGCGCCCTGCCGCCCCGCAGCTTCGCCGCCATCTCGACGAGAAGCGCCGCCTGCAACGGGCCGTGGAAGATCAGGCCCGGATAGCCCTCGACCTTGGTGACGTAGTCGCGGTCGTAGTGGATGCGGTGCCCGTTGAATGTCAGCGCGGAGTAACGGAACAGCAGCACGGGATCGGAGACGTGCGTTTCGCGATGCTGCGCCTTGGGAGGCGGAGCCTTCGTCGTCGCGGTCTGGCTGCTCGTCATCTCGCGATAGACGATGTCCTGCCGCTCGCGAATGGCGACGCCGCGCGGCGAAGTGATGGTGTGCTCGACCGCGACGAAGCACAGCGTGCCGGTCGAGCCGGTCTTCACCGTGACGTCGGCAATGCGCGAGGTGCGGGTCGATTCATCGCCGACGCGCAAGGGCTCGACAAACTCGATCTCGCCGCCCGCCCACATCCGCCGCGGCAGCGGCACCGGTGGCAGGAAGCCGCCACGGGTCGGGTGGCCGTCGGCGCCGAGCATCGACATCGGAAACACCGGCTGTGCCAGACACCAATGCACCGTGAACGGCGCCGCGTCGCCCTTCCTGGGCTCGCCGACCTCCTGGAACAGCGTCGCGCGCAGGCCCTTGACGAGTTGCGCGGTCACGTTGTCGGTCGCTTCCTGGGTGCGGCCAATCCATTGCCGCAAATGATCGATGTCGAGCTTCTCGGTCATGTCCCCTCGCTCTTGTTACTTCTTCTGGCCGGGGCGCTCGCCGATGGCGGGCACAGCGCCGTAGTTGCGGGTCTCGCCGACGAGGATCGGCGCCGGTGCGGGATAGCTGACGCGGCCGTTCGGCGTATCGACCTCGATGCGCCTCAAATGCGGATGGGTCGCCAGATCAGCCATGGTGTTGACCTCGGCGAAGGCGATGTCGGCATCCGACAGCCGCTTCAGCAGCTCATCGCGCGTCATCTTCGCGAAGCTGTCTGCAACCGTCCTGTCGGTGAAGTCGCGGTTGCGCACGCGCTCGACCATGTTGGCGACGCGCGGATCGGCCGGCAGGTTCGGTTGGTCCAGCACTTCCGCGCATAGCGTCTTCCATTCGCGCTCGCTCTGGATCGAGATCAGGATGTCCTTGCCGTCCTTGGAGGCGAACACGCCGTACGGCGCGATTGAGGGATGGCGCAGGCCCATGCGTTTGGGCGGATTGCCGGCTTCCGCGTTGAGCAGCGGGACGGTGCACCAGTCCGCCATCACGTCGAACATGGAGATGCGGATGTCGGCACCCTTGCCCGTGCGCCCGCGCGCGATCAGCGCTTCCAGGATCGCCGCATGCGCGGTCGCGCCGGTCGCGACGTCGACGATGGACATGCCGACGCGCGAGGCGCCGTCGGGATTACCGGTGATCGAGGCAAGGCCGCTCTCGGCCTGGATCAGGAGATCATAGGCCTTGCGATGCGCGTAGGGGCCCTCGTCGCCGTAGCCCGTGATGGTGCAGGAGATCAGCTTCGCATAGTCGCGCAGCAATCGCTCGCGCGAAAAGCCGAGCTTGTCCATCGAGCCCGGCTTGAGGTTTTGAATGAGCACGTCCGCGCCTGCGATCAGCTTTTCAAGCTCAGTGCGGCCTTCTTTGGTCGCAAGATCAACCACGACAGATTGCTTGCCGCGGTTGAGCCAGACGAAATAGCTGCTCTGGCCCTTGGCCGCCGCGTCATAGCCGCGGGCGAAATCGCCTTCGGGCCGCTCGATCTTGATCACCTCGGCGCCGGCGTCCGCCAGGCGCGACGAGCAGAACGGCGCCGCGACGGCCTGCTCGACCGCGATCACCCTGATCCCGTCAAGTGCTCCCATGGTGCGACCTCAGTAAGAGCGGGGCATGCCGAGCACATGCTCGGCGATGAAGGACAGCACGAGGTTGGTGGAGATCGGTGCGACCTGGTAGAGCCGCGTCTCGCGGAATTTTCGCTCGACGTCGTATTCCTCGGCGAAGCCGAAGCCACCATGGGTCTGGATGCAGGCGTTCGCCGCTTCCCAGGACGCATCCGCCGCCAGCATCTTTGCCATGTTGGCCTCCGCGCCGCAGTCGAGCCCGGCCTCGTATTTGCGCGTCGCCTCCTTCACCATCAATTCGGCCGCGCGCATCGAGGCATAGGCTTTTGCAATCGGGAACTGGATGCCTTGATTCTGGCCGATCGGACGGCCGAACACGGCGCGTTCCTTGGCGTAAGTGGAGGCCTTGGCGATGAACCACTTCGCATCGCCGACGCATTCCGCCGCGATCAGGATGCGCTCGGCATTCATGCCGGAGAGGATGTAGCGGAAACCCTTGCCTTCCTCGCCGATCAGATTCTCCGCGGGCACCTTCATGTCCGTAAAGAACACTTCGGTGGTGGCGTGGTTCATCATGGTGCGGATCGGGCGGATCTCGAGGCCCTTGCCCCTGGCCTCACGCATGTCGACGATGAACACCGAGAGCCCGTCGGTGCGCTTTTTGGCCTTCTCCTTCGGCGTGGTGCGCGCGAGCAGGATCATCAGGTCGGAATGCTCGGCGCGGCTGGTCCAGATCTTCTGGCCGTTGACGACGTAATGATCGCCCTCGCGGCGCGCGAACGTCTTGAGCGAAGACGTGTCCGTGCCGCTGGTCGGCTCGGTGACGCCGAAGGCTTGCAGGCGCAATTCGCCGGTCGCAACCTTCGGCAGATACTTCGCCTTCTGTGCGTCGCTGCCGTGCCGGAGCACCGTGCCCATGGTGTACATCTGGGCATGGCAGCCGCCGCCGTTGCAGCCGGCGCGCTGGATCTCCTCGAGGATCGCCGCCGCCGCCGACAGCTTCAGTCCTGCGCCGCCATATTCCTCGGGGATCAGCACCGAGAGGTAGCCGGCCTCGGTGAGCGCATCGACGAAGGCTTTTGGATAGGCCATCTCGCGATCGAGCTTGCGCCAGTATTCGCCGGGAAACTGCGCGCAGAGTTTTGCGACGGCTTCGCGGATATCGGCGTGTTCGTCGGTATGTTGTTCTTGCTGGGTCATGGCGTTTCCCATTGGGTTCGTTCGAGAGGATAACGCAGGACGATCCTCCGGCGTCGTCTGGACAACGCCAACCCCCTATGCTCATTTGCTATAGCGTATGGAGTAGCGTTCAAAGATTGGCAAGCATGGATTTCCGTCAGCTCAGGACCTTCAGTTGCGTGGCCGAGCTCGGCAGCCTCTCCAAGGCGAGCGATACGCTGCGGGTCGCGCAGCCGGCACTGAGCCGCCAGATCAAGCTTCTGGAGCACGAGTTGCGCACCGAGCTGTTCACCCGCAACGGCCGCGGCATGGTGCTGACCGAAGCCGGCCGCCTGCTGCTCGCACGCACCTCGGGCATCGTCCGCCAGATCGACCAGATCCGCGACGATATCCAGTCGGCACAGGGTCCGCTCTCGGGCCACGTCGTGCTGGGCCTGGTCCCGACCGTGAGCTGCGTGCTGTCGGCGCGCTTCGCCCGCCGCTGCGTCGAGACCTATCCGGGCATCACGCTGCGCATCGTCGAGAGCTACAGCGGCCATCTCGTCGAATGGCTGCATCGCGGCGAGATGGATCTTGCGATCCTCTACGGCCGCTCGGCCGATCTGCACCTCACCGTGCAGAGCCTGGGGCGCGACAACATCGTCGCGGTCGGCCCGCGCGGCTGCGGGCTCGCGCGAAAAAAGAGCGTCGAGATCGGCTGGCTGCTGCGGCAGCGGCTGGTGCTGCCCAGTCATTCGCACGGGCTCCGGGCGCTGATCGAGCATGCGGCCGCGCAGCGCAAGATCAAGCTCGACGTCCAGCTCGAGGCGGATTCGTTTCGCGTGCTCACGAGCCTCGTCGAGGAGGGCCTCGGCTTCGCCCTGCTGCCGCCCTCGTCGGTGCACGGCGAGGTCGCGGACGGGCGGCTGGAAACCGCTGTCGTCTCCAAGCCGATGACGCGCGAGCTCATTGTTGCCTCTCCGATCGACCGTCCGCCGTCGACGGCAACCGTGGCCGTCACCGCGCTCTTGCGCGAGGAAGTGACAGCCTGCCGCAAGGACGGCGTCTGGGACATCAAACTGAGTTAGATGCGCTTATTTCCTAGAACAGCTACGCGGCGGCTTGCCTTCGCATCTGGCGCGACCTGTCATGCCGAAATTTTATAGCTGGGGCAGCGTCGCGCCTGTCGAGCGTTAGGGCGACGCGCTTGCCGCCCCATCCTCCGCTGTCGTCGCCCGCGAAGGCGGGCGATCCAGTATTCCAGAGGCGGTGCGGCTAGAACCGAGGAGCCGCGGCGTGCTGGATGCCCCGCCTTCGCAGGGCATGACAGTGGAGTTGGGGACGCGGCCTGCCCAAGTGCGGCGAATGGCGAGTGTGCCTACCCCGGAATCCGCACCGGCAGCGTCTCGTAGCCCTTGATGAAGCTCGAATAGATGCGCCGGGGCTCGCCGACCACCTCGATGCGGTCGAAGCGCTTCAGCATCTCCTCCCAGACGATCCGGAGCTGAAGCTCCGCAAGCCGCATGCCGACACAGCGGTGGATGCCGAAGCCGAAGGACAGATGCGTGCGCGGCCGCGGCCGGTCGATGATGAAGTCGTTCGGTTTCTCGAACATCTCCTCGTCGCGGTTGCCGGAGACGTACCACATCACGACGCGGTCGCCCTTCTTGATGTGCTTGCCGCCGATTTCGGTGTCCTGGAGCGCGGTGCGCCGCATATGCGCGAGCGGGGTCTGCCAGCGGATCACCTCGGGCACCATGGAATCGATCAGCGCCGGATTGGCGCGGAGCTTGTCGTACTGCTCGGGGTTCTCGTTCAGCGCCAACACCGAGCCGGTCATGGTGTTGCGCGTGGTGTCGTTGCCGCCGACGATGAGCAGGATGATGTTGCCCATGAGATTGTCGGGGTCCATGAAGCGCGTGGCGTCGTTATGGGCCATCAGCGACAGCAGGTCGTTGCGTGGCGCGGAATTGACGCGCTCGTTCCACAGCTTCGACATGTAGGCGTAGCACTCGTCCATCTCCTTCCGCCGCTCCTCGGCGGATGCGACGATGCCGCTCTTGGGCAGCGCGGTGGAGACGTCCGACCAGCGCGTCAGCTTGCGCCGCTCCTCCCAGGGGAAGTCGAACAGCGTCGCCAGCATCTGCGTCGTCAGCTCGATCGAGACGCGCTCGACGAAATTGAAGGTCTCGTTGCGCGGCAGGTTGTCCAGCACGGTCTGCGAGCGCTGGCGGATCAGCTTGGCCAGCTCGTCCAGATGCGTCGGCGTGAACATCGGTGAGACCGTCTTGCGCTGCGCCGAGTGCGTGGGCTGGTCCATCGCGATGAAGCTCGGCCAGTCGTAACCGGCCGGCACGTCGCGGATCGAGATGCCGCCGAGCGTCGAGTCGGAGGAGAAGATGCCGTGGTTGGTGTCGACATGCATGATGTCGTTGTATTTGACGACTGACCAGTACGGCTCGATCGGCGCGTTGGTGCAGTAATGCACCGGCTCTTCCTTGCGTAGCCGTTCGAACCACGGCCACAGTGTATCGTCCTGGAACAGCCGCGGCGCGCCCGGATGGTAGTCCTTCAGCGGCGTCGCATAGGCCTCCTCATGCGCGCGGCGCATGCGTTCGGCCTTGTCGGTCCTGACCGGAGTTTGGATGTTCATGGTTGGTTGCTCCAGTTTTCGCGAATCACGCCGCAATCCTGACCGGTAGCGTCTCGTAACCCTTCACGAAACTCGAATACACCCGCTTGGGTTCGCCGACCACGTCGATATGATCGAAGCGCTTCAAAATCTCTTCCCAGATGATCTTCAATTGCAGCTCTGCAAGCCTGAGGCCCACGCAGCGGTGGATGCCGAAGCCGAAGGAGAGATGCGTACGCGGCCGGGCGCGGTCAATGATGAATTCGTAGGGCTTTTCGATCGCCTCCTCGTCGCGGTTGCCCGAGACGTACCACATCACGACTTTGTCACCCTTCTTGATTTGCTTGCCGTGGAACTCGAAATCGGCAAGCGCCGTGCGGCGCATATGGGCAAGCGGCGTCTGCCAGCGGATGACTTCGGGGACGAAACTGTCGAGCAGCGCGGGATTTTCCCTGAGCTTCCGGTACTGCTCCGGATGCTGGCTGAGCGCGTAGATCGAGCCGGACATGGTGTTGCGGGTGGTGTCGTTGCCGCCGACGATCAGCAGGATCAAATTGCCCAGAAAATTCTTGGCGTCCATGTCGCGCGTCGCCGCGCCGTGCGCCAGCATCGAGAGCAGATCGCTCTTTGGCGGCTGCGCGGTGCGCTCCTTCCACAGCCGCGAAAAGTAGGTCGCGCATTCCAGGAGCTCGGCCTGCCGCTCGTCCTCGGTGGCGACGAGACCGCCGGAGCCGGGAATGGTGGTCGCGACGTCCGACCAGCGCGTCAGCTTGCGGCGGTCTTCCCAGGGGAAGTCGAACAGCACCGCGAGCATCTGCGTGGTGAGCTCGATCGAGACGCGATCGACCCAGTCGAATTCCTCACCTTTCGGCAGATTGTCCAGGCACTCGGCCGAGCGCTTGCGGATGTTGAGCGCGAGCTCGTCCAGATGCGTCGGCGTGAACATCGGCGCCACGGTCTTGCGCTGGGCGGCATGACGCGGCGGGTCCATGGCAATGAAGCTCTCGCGGCGCAGGTCGGGATCGATGTCGCGGATGGTGATGCCGCCGAGCGAAGAGGCGGAGGAGAACACCGCATGGTTGGTCTCGATCTCCATGATGTCGTTGTACCGGGTCACCGACCAGTACGGTCCGAACATCGAGTCCTTGCAATAGTGTACGGGGTCTTCGCGGCGCAGGCGGTCGAAATAGGGCCACAACGCATCGGTCCTGAACAGTTCGGGATGGCCGGGATCGAACTGCTCCAGCGGCAGCGATGCGGCGCGCTCATGCAAGCCCTCGCGCGTGACTGTGCTCTCGATGGTCCCATGCATGATCGGCTCTCCCTTGCGGCCGCGCGTCTTTTTCAAATTCTGCGCCGCGGTATTTGTCCCTGCAATTACAACCCGTTGCGTGCGTCGGGGCAAGGGCGAGTTTTGCCGCATCCGGATTTGTGAGCGTGCAGACTGTCCGCGCGAGCGTGATCTGGCGCACGTTAAGGATTCGGGAAGTATCGGAGAAACCGATCGAAACCGCCGCGAAATCGAACCGCCCCATCTTGGGGGCCGACTAACCTCTGCCCTATAATTTGATCGTGTCGGGTCCGCATAGCCAGGATTGATCGCCGTGAATCAGATGACTGTCTTGCCGCCGCCCTTGCCGCCGGCAGGGATCGATTTCGTGGGAGGCCGCAGCGAGTTTCGCCGGATGATCACCAGAGGGGCCGCGCTCGAGCTCGTCACCTTCGGCTTCTATCGCTTCTGGCTCGTCACCGACATCCGCCGGCATCTCTGGTCGAACACCTCGGTCGACGGCGATGCCGCCGAATATACCGGGCGCGGCAAGGAGCTGCTGATCGGCTTCCTGTTTGCGCTCGCGATCCTGGTGCCGATCTATCTCGCCTATTTCCTCGTCGGTATCGAGGCCGAACGCTGGCAGGGCTTTGCCTCGACGCCGCTGTTCATCGCCTTCTACGCCTTCGGCCAGTTCGCGATATTCCGCGCGCGGCGCTATCGCCTGACGCGCACGGTGTGGCGCGGCGTGCGCTTCTGGATGGACGGATCGGGCTGGGCCTATTCGCTCCGCGCCATGCTCTGGGGCCTGCTCGTGCTCCTGACGCTCGGCCTTGCCTTGCCGTGGCGCGAGGCTTCGCTCGAACGCTACAAGATGCGGCATTCCTACTATGGCGATTTACGCGGCGATTTCGAAGGGAAGGGCTGGGAGTTCTTCAAGCGCGGCTGGTGGTTGTGGCTGTTTACTCCGATCGCGATTGTCATCTTTCCGCTCGCACCGTTCCTCTACGCGGAGTTCAAGGCGCGTGAATGGCGCTGGTGGCTCGACGGCATCCGCATCGGCGGCGTGCGCCTGGAATCGACCTTGCCGCATGACGCCTTCTACGGCCTGTACTGGAAGGTGATCGGCTGGTGGCTGCTGCTGTCGGTCCTGTTCGGGCTCTATCTCGCCGCATGCACCGGCCTTGTCGTCCAGATCACCCATGTGCAGGTCGGCGCCGGCGGACTGATGCAGAGCATTCCCCTTCTCGTGCTGACCGTGATCGGCTATCTCGCTTTGGCGCTCGCGGTCAATATTTTGATGCGCATGTATCTCCAGCGCGATCTCTGGGTG
This sequence comes from Bradyrhizobium iriomotense, assembly GCF_030160715.1. Classification (GTDB taxonomy): domain Bacteria; phylum Pseudomonadota; class Alphaproteobacteria; order Rhizobiales; family Xanthobacteraceae; genus Bradyrhizobium; species Bradyrhizobium iriomotense. The sequence continues at coordinate 46,880 of NZ_BSOW01000039.1, read as the reverse complement.
AAGGTTCTGGAAACGACGCAGGTGCACGATATCGCGGCGGCGGCTGACGTCCGTGCCACCGGCGAGCTCGCGAGCGCGTTGGGTGAGGGTTTTGCCGATGGGCTCGATGTTGCAGGCTTTTAAGCCGTGAGTGAAATCCCAGGACAAGCCACCGGCACGGTCGAGCCCGACCGTTCCGCGGTTTTCTTCGACGGCGTGTCGAACCGGCGCAGGAAGGTGACGCTCGCCTTGAGCGACCAGCTCGGGATCAGCGAAGCGGGCGAGGTGCAGGAAGGACGACGGATCGCACGCTGGGCCTACCCCGATATCCGTCGTTCCGACAGTCCGGCCGGGATTCTGCGCCTCGCCTGCCTCTCCGCGCCGCCGCTGGCGCGGCTCGAGATCCGCGACCCAGAGCTCGGCTCGGAAATTGCGGCGCGCTGCCTGCGGCTCGACGAGCACCAGACCAACGGGCGCGGCGTCGCAAAGATCGTCGGCTGGTCGCTCGCGGCCGCGGTCTCCATCGTCGCCGTCGTGCTGTTCGGCGTGCCGCTCGCGGCCGACCGGCTCGCACCGCTGGTGCCGGAGCCGCTGGAGCGGCGGATCGGCGATGCTGCGGAGGTGCAGGTCAAGGCCATTTTCGGTGGCCGCGTGTGCGACAATCCGGCGGGGCAGGCGGCATTTACAAAACTCATGAAGCGCCTGCGCGACGCAGCCGGCCTCGACGACACCGTGAAATCGGCGGTGCTGCCGACCGGAGTGCCGAACGCCTTTGCGCTGCCCGGCGGCAAGGTCTATCTGCTCAACGGGCTGCTCAACAAGGCCGAGAATGTCGACGAGATCGCCGGCGTGCTCGCGCACGAGCTCGGTCATCTCAGGCACCGCGACAACATGCGCGGTATCATCTACAACGGCGGCACCTCGTTCCTGATCGGGCTGTTGTTCGGCGACGTCACCGGCTCGAGCGCCGTGATCTTCGCCTCGCGCAGCGTGGTCGAAGCCTCCTATTCCCGCGAGGCCGAGACGGCCGCCGACACATTTGCGATCGACGTGATGCACGCGCTCGGCCGCTCGCCAAAACCCGCGGCCGAATTGATGTTCCGCATTACCGGCAAGGAAGGCGGCAGCGGCTTTACGATCCTCGCCAGCCATCCGCTGACCGAAGACCGCCTCGCCCGCATGACGAACGAGGACCGCCCGGCGAGCGGCCCGCCGCTATTGACGGCTGAGGAGTGGGTGGCGCTGAAGGGCATTTGCGGCAGCGGGAAGATCTAGCCGTCGGCCTCGCAAATGAGTATCCGGCACATGCCGCAAGCGATCGCCCGTTCGCCTTCACGAGTCGTCTGGCGCAAGCCAGGACCTATTAAGCTTCGCCTCGACGCCGTTGCAGCCGAGCTCCGAGCGCCAAATCTGTAGCGGAATCTGAATGCCGCTCAGAGCTGCGCGGTTGAAAGCCCATGTCAATGCGGTGTCGGCGAGCACAGCAGCCTTGATGCGCGCGGAGCCCAGTAGCGCGCAAGGACAGCTTCGCTTTGCGCTACTCCTCGTATCCTACCGGCCTAATAGAAGTGGCCTTGCCGCCGCGAATTACGCCACGGCACTCCTTGCCAATACGGGTTCTCCAGGCACATGGCGTAAAGTCCCGAGACCGTCGCCCGGCACTGCTCTATCGAAACATAGCTGCAGTTGATGTCGGTGAGGCCGGCCTCATACCACGACTGCAGGCACACCGGGTAACGCGGGTCGTAACGTTGCGCTGTGGCTGGTGCGACGGCCAGCATCGTCGCGCCCGCCAGGATCAGCAAATGAAGCATCCGCATGATATGAGGTCCTCCAATTTGCGGCTCGCAGGGTGGGGCCCATCCTACGGCCTGCCTACTCGATCGTTGCGTTCACCGTGATGACCGACCTCCCTGAGCCGTACGGACCCTCTCCCGCACCTTAGATGGCAAAATGATCGCTGCCTTTGTAGCCACGTGGAGCTGTGTAGGTGAAGGTCGTTACGTTGATCTGTCTCACCGTACCGCGCTCCGGTTTCTGCGAAATGCCGGAGCTCGTCATCATGCCTGGTATTCTGATCGGGAATTTGCACGTTTCGCCGGATTTAACGGCGAAGAAGGCCGTCATGTCGACGCCGAAACCGGACGGCTGGCCCATGACCCGGCAATCGGCTGCCAGAGCCGAAAACGGCGTCAGGCCGAGTGTCGCTATTGCCAGGACGGAGAACCGCATGGCCGACCTCCCGAGACCGATCATTCTCAGAGAATAGAATCGGATCGCGCTAGCCACTCTTGATTTGAATCAAAGGTCGGCGCGCGGGAAACGGCGGGAGAGGCGATGGGATTCGCTTCGCTGCACAAGTGCCAGCTTCGCAACGCTCCTATGGGCGCTGGTCGGCGCCCATAGGAATTGTTCTGAGGGATGGCCGGCTTGTCAGCGCAGGATCTCGTGCAGCACCTCGCCGTCGACGCCTTGAGGCCTCACGCCGAGGATCTGCATGATGGTCGGCGCCACGTCGATATTGTGCATGCGCCGGATCGGCTCGTTGCGGATCTGGGGGCCTGCGGCAATGAAGGTCGCGCTCATCACCGGCAGCTTGGGATCGTGGCCATGGGCCCCGTAGAAATTCGGCATCGACAGCGTGGTCGTCGCCGCGTTGAACGGCGCATCGCCGAGGCGGGCGACGCCGGGGCTCTGGATGCCGTCGAAGTTGTAGCCCGGGGCCATCAGCGCGAACACGTCGCCGAAATCCTGGCCGATGGTCTTGCTGATGCATTGTCCGGGAGCGGCCTCGCATTGCAGCGGCCGGCTCTCGACCACCGTGAAGATGCGTCCGTCGTTGAGCGAGTAGTTGAACCGCGGGTTGGGATCGACCGCGTTCTTCACGGCATCCGTGATCTGTGCGACCAGCGCGTTGTAGGTCGCAGGATCAACGGTGCCGCCCGACTCGCGCTGCTGGAGATTGACATAGATGTTGGCCGCAGGGCCCGAGGTGCGGATTCCCACCTTGCTGGTGTCGATGCCGGCATTGCGCAGGATGTTGAGCATGCTGACCGAGGTGTGGAAGGGCGCAAAACCGTGGTCCGACACCACGATGACGTTGCTGTCGCGGCCCGCCGCCTCGGCGATTCTCTGCACCGCCTTGTCGGCTGTCTGGTAGGCGAAGCGGATATACGAGGCGTAGCGCGCGACCTTGGAGGGATCCTGGTTGGCGCCGATCGAGTTCGGGTCCTTCGGGTTGGTGCCCTGGCGGGGGTCGATCAGCAGGAACTGATGTTCGGAGCCGTCGGGCTGCTCGATGTAGACCATCACGAGGTCAGCGTCGGGATGGTTCAGGATCGCACGCTCGCCGATATCGGCCTGGTAGCGCACGAAGGTCTTCACCATGTCCTCGAACATGGCTTCGATCTCGACGTCAGGGAAGTTCGTGAAGCCCGGGCTCAGCCGTTCCGGAATGCGGAAGTCGGCCTGAGGGCGCCAGAAGCCGATGTTGTTGTTGATGTCATCGACGTCGGCCAGCACCGGCGTGTTGCGCGGGATATAGTTGGCGCCGTAGCGCGCGAAGCGCACGACCGAGAGATCGGGCGCCAGCTGCGAGACGAAGTAGGCGGCGCCGACCTTGGCCCCGCTGCCTTCGAAGAAGAAAGGCGCGTTCTCGCCGCCGAACTTGGCGTAGGCGGGTCCAGTCGACGGCGCGTGGAACGGTCCCGATGTGATGCCGCGTGTCGCGTCGAAGAACACCAGCGTGTCGTAGTTGACCTTGCCGTCATTGCTGGTGTCGATGGCCGCCACCCGGATCGCATATTTGACGTCGAGCGTTGCAGCGCCGGTGCAGGTCGCGGGCGCCGCCGAGGCGCACGAGAACGTTTCGATTGGCGCTGATGTCGCCAGCACCGGGCTGAACGAGAATTGGCCGGCCGCCTGAAGCGCCGTGGCGACGGTCGGATCGGGCGCGAAATCCGTCTTGGACAGCGAAAAGCCCTGGGCGCCGATGCCGCCGAACGCTCCGAATGGCACGGTGTAATTGGTGACGCGGATCGGCTGGGCCGGCTGCACCACCGTGTTGTTGATCGAGATGTCGGCGCCGTCGCCGCCCGGCCATGTCGCGGTGGCCACCTTCTTGCCCTGTTGGCGCAGCTGCACCCACAGCGGCAACGCTGTCGGCTGCGGCGAGGGCCCCAGCGGGCTCTCCTGATAGCCGCCGATCGGTGCCGCGAAGCCGCTCAAGCTCGACGAGATCGGCGCGACGACGGCCTCGAAAGTGTTCGACGGGATGTCGTTGTGTACGGCCGTCGATCCGGTCGCGATCGCGATGTGCGACACCGCGGTGAGCGACGGCGAGGCCGTCACATTTTGTACGGCCACCGCACCGTGACGGCTGAGCCGCGCCAGTCCGCCGTCGCGAGGCAGCACGCCCTCCTCGATGAATTTCTGGATGAAGTCGGGCTTGGCGCCGTCGAGCGAGATCAACACCACGCGCGGCGAGTTGCGGCCGTGACGGTTCCCGTCGCGGTCACGATCATGCTCATCGGCGCGCGCAGTCGTCGCGACGCCGGCCAACGCCGCCGCGAGCAACATCGCGGATGTCGAGAAAAGAAAGCTTTTCGGTTTCATGCGGACGCCCCATCTTCATGTCTAGCGCAACTTGCGCGAGTTTTCTCGGGAGGGACGCACCGATTATCGTGATTGGCTGACGCACATGTGACGCTCGCGCGACACGCGCAAAATTCAGTGACAGCGCGTGAGGAGGGCGGCTTGTGGCTCTGCCCGGCTCGATCTCAGGGATCCGTCGTGTAGGAGCGCCCGGGTTCAAGAGCGTAGATCGTCAGAAAGCGGAGCGGGCGCTCCGGGTCGCAATTGCGAAACAGGGTGTGGGGGCTGTCGGAGCGATCCTGCAAGGTCTCGCCGGCTCGATATTGTCGCGGCTCATCGTCGCCATAGGCCGACTCGGCAACGCCTTCGACGATGAAGATCACGCCGCCGACCGGATGCCGGTGAAGCGGCGCGACGCCGCCGGGCGGATAGGTCACCTCGACCACGACGAGCTCCCGCTGATCACCCGGCAATGCAAGGCGTTCGAGAACCTTGCGCGTGACACCAACAAAGCCGGCTTGTTGCGCGCTTGCCTGACCGCCGCTGCTCTCACTCATCCGACATCCTTCCTGTCAGCATCGAGGCGTTGCACCTCGGCCAGCAAGATCACTCACTCCGCCAGATTGTTCACCTGCTTCACCCAGGTCCGCACGTCGGCGAGCACCTCGGGCAGAACGTTGCGGACCTCCGGCAACGTCATGCCTGCCTTGATGCGCGGATCGTAGAGCAGATTGAGGATGTACTGATCATAGACGTCGAAAAACCCCATCGACACATTGTCGTTGAACATGGTCCAGGGCACGCTCGCGGTGTCGTTGATCGGCCCGAGCGACTGCAAGAGCTCCTCATAGGCGCAGTCGAGGAAGACGAAGTCGCCATTGTCGACCGTCAGGATGACGTCGGAATGCTCGATCTCGAACTTCTCGTTCTTGCGGAAGCCGGAGAGACATTGCGGATCGAGCGAGGAACGGATCTCGCGCGCCTTCTCCGCACCATAGAACGTCGAGATGGTGCGATAGAGGTCACGGTCGCGCACCAGCTTGACGCGGACATTGGCGGCTTCCGCATCGTCGGTCATGGCGATGTCGAGATGCTGCACGCGCCTCGCAATGTCGGCGACGACCTTGGCGAGCTGCGCCTTGCGGTCGGCGCGGCCGTCGCTCTCGGCGAAGACGCGCACCGGTGTGTCGAATTTGCGGATCCGGTCGACGCGGCCGGCGAGGTGATATTCGGCGCCGAACGCGGTCTTGAGGAAGCCGTCGACGATCTCGCCGTCGGTAAAGCTCTTCTTCTCGCTGCGCTGGCGCGAGGCGATCGCCGGCAGCTCGCCGCCCGCGCCTGCATTCGCGCCGAATTCGGCGGCGCAGCCGAGCATGGCAAGCGCCAGCAGGGCGGTGCGACAAAAAGGCGGAAGCTGGCGCGATGCGATCATGTCAGTCGACGCTGCCGCAATCCGTCCTCGCGCACAAGACCACCTTCGAGGGAGCCTCTCGGGTTCCCTCGGCCGCGCATGCGCTAGTTGTTCAGAACGACGACCGTGGTGCCGACCGAGACGCGGCCATAGAGGTCGGTCACGTCATCATTGGTCATGCGGAAGCAGCCGGAGGAGACCGCCTGTCCGATCGTTTCCGGCTCGTTGGAGCCGTGGATGCGATAGAGCGTCGAGCCCAAATACATCGCGCGGGCACCGAGCGGGTTCTCGATACCGCCACGCATGTGGCGCGGCAGGTCCGGCCGGCGGGCCAGCATCTGCGAAGGCGGCGTCCAGTCCGGCCACTCCTTCTTGGCGCTGATGCGATGCACGCCGCCCCAGCGAAAACCGTCGCGGCCAACCCCGATGCCGTAGCGCAGCGCCTGGCCGCCTCCCAGCACCAGGTAAAGCCGCCGCTCACCGGTGTTTATCACGATGGTGCCGGGGGCGTAGTTGGTGGGATACATCACGGTGCTGCGGGGGATCGGGCTCGCCCCGCCGCCGAGATAGCCGCTTCCGCTGGTGCCGGTGAAGTCGAACATCCCCGCCGCAGACGCGCCGCTCGCGCCGATGGTCAGGATCGCGATGGCGGCGATCGGTGCGGCAAAAAACCGGTTCATTCCTTCCCCCAGCAAAAAAATCGATTCAATGGACGACCACAGGCCATATTTGCCGGCATTTCGCAAGCCACGGCAGCGTGAGCAGGCGCAATCCTTAACGATTGCCAAATGCGGGAAAGCCGGCCTGATCGCAAAACCGTATTAGCCAAGAAGCCTCGTCGCCCTGTCCGGCAGGGCAGCAATGTCTGCTATTGCTTTGACGAAAACCGCGAACAATGGTTGATCGATAGGGGATCCGAAACAAAGAGGTCGCGGGAGAGAACGATGAACGGTGCGGAAAGTCTGGTACGGACGCTGGTCAAGGGCGGGGTCGACATCTGCTTCACCAATCCCGGGACGTCCGAAATGCACTTTGTCGCGGCGCTCGACCGTGTTCCCGGCATGCGCTGCGTGCTCGGCTTGTTCGAGGGGGTGGTGACGGGAGCGGCCGACGGCTATTACCGCATGAAGGGCACGCCCGCCTCGACGCTGCTGCACCTCGGCCCCGGCCTCGCCAACGGTCTTGCCAACTTGCACAATGCCAAGAAGGCGCATTCCGGAATCGTCAATATCGTCGGCCAGCACGCCGGCTATCACATCGGCTACAACGCGCCGCTCACCTCGGACATCGAGGGCCTGGCGCGGCCGATGTCGTCCTGGGTGCGGACCTCGCCGGACGCCAAGTCGGTCGCCGCCGATGGCGCCGCGGCAATCGCCGCCGCCAAAAGCTCGCCGGCGCAGATCGCGACCCTGATCCTGCCCGCCGACACCGCCTGGAACGAGGCCGACGGCATCGCCGAGGTGCCGGCGGAGAAGCAGCGCCCGTCCTATTCGCCGCAGGCGGTCGAGACCGCTGCCAAGATCCTGCGCAATGACGGCAGCCGCACGCTGCTGCTGATGGTCGGCAGCGCGCTGAGCGAGCAGGGCCTCGCGCTGGCGCAGCGCATCGCCGGGAAGACCGGATGCCAGGTGATGGGCCCGACCTTCCGCCCGCGCATGGCGCGCGGCCGCGGCCGCTTCTCGATCGACCGGATTCCCTATGTGATCGACCAGGCGCTGCCGCTGCTGAAGGATTTCCGTCACATCATCCTGGTCGAGGCCAACGATCCCGTCGCGTTCTTCGCTTATCCGAACAAGCCGAGCCTTTTGAAGCCGGAGGGCTGCGAGGTTCATCGCATGACCGACTGGGGCGAGAACTCGGTCGCGGCGCTCGAAGCGCTCGCCGGCGCGCTGCATGCCACCGCGCACGACGTCAAGCCGCAAAAACTCCAGGAGCTGGTCCAGCCGACCGGCGCGCTCAATTTCACCACCATCGCGCAGGCGATTGCCTATGCGATCCCCGAGAATGCGATCCTGATCGATGAATCCCTCACCACGGGGCGCGGCTTCTTCCCGCCGACCGCGGCGGCGGCACCGCACGACTGGATCCAGAACATGGGCGGCTCGATCGGCTTCTCGACGCCGCTCTCGATCGGTGCTGCGATCGCCTGTCCTGACCGCAAGGTCATGTGCATGGTCGGCGACGGCAGCGCGATGTACACGATCCAGTCGCTGTGGACGCAGGCGCGCGAAGGCCTCAACATCGTCACCATCGTGTTCGCCAACCGCATCTACCAGATCCTGCGCGGCGAGTTCGACGGCGTCGGCGCCGGCGAGCCCGGCCAGCGCGCGACCGACATGCTCAGGCTCGATCGCCCGACCCTCGATTTCGTGGCGCTGGCCAAGGGCATGGGCGTGCCGGGCCGCGCCGTCACCAACGCCGACGAGTTCAACAAGGCGCTGGCGGAGGCCGTCGCCGAGCCGGGGCCGCGGCTGATCGAAGTCGTGATGTGAGGTAAGCTCCGGTTGCTTCCACGTCACACGTACTCTCCTCCTCATCCTGAGGAGCCCGCGAGCAGCGGGCGTCTCGAAGGATGGCCGCGGGAGAGAGTCGGGCCTTCATGGTTTGCCCGGCGATGCGAAGCATCGTCCGGAGACGCGCGTTCCGCGCTCCTCACCATGAGGGTCGGGTGATACAAGATGAGAGCGTCGAGGGGCACGATGCAGACCGAGCTGAACAAGGTGATCGCGGCGCTCCGGGAATTCTACGCCCGCGAACAATTCCTGTTCGAGAAGGATGTCGGCGAGCGCGCGGTCACCCACCGTTTCGCAGTCTATCTGGAGAAGCAGTTTTCCGGCTGGGCGGTCGATTGCAATTACGACCGGCTCGGCGAGCGCACGCTGCACCTGCCGCGCGGCTCGATCATCTCAACCGACGATCATTTGGGAAAGTCGATCTATCCCGACGTCGTCGTGCATCAGCGCGAGATTCCGAACAATCTGCTCGCGATCGAAATCCGCAATGCCAGCAATCACACAGCGATCGAGCACGACCAGCAGAAGCTGAAGGCGCTCACCGATCCCGATGTCTGGTTCGCCTACTGGATCGGCGTGCTGCTCGTGCTCGCGAGGACGAACATCGCGACGGCGGAAGTCTATGTCGGCGGCGTGCTCGACCGGACGCAGACCGTCTGGCTCACGGAACGGCTGAAGGAGACGAGCCTGGATGCATCGCACTAGAACAGGATGAGTTTGGGTTGAACTGTGCGAGGGTGCACTTCACCTAGGGGAGAGGTGAACCAGGCCGCCGATCGTACTCAATCTCATCGCACATGCGACCTCGACCACACTTCGCGCTTCCCTTTCCATGCCCGGTGACTTGCGCACGCCCATCGCGCGGGATTAGCTTTCATCATTCGGATCAGGAACTTTGGAGGGTTCTGATGCAAAGGTCATATTTGCTCGCCGCGAGTGCCGCATTCGCGCTCATGTTGCAGGCGCCGATCGCGCAGGCTCAGGGCACCGACAGCACCACCACACCGCCTGCCGCGACCACGACAGCGCCGTCGACCCAGACCACCGCGCCGGCGACAACGACGTCCCCCGCCGCCACGACTGCCACGACGACGACCCCATCAACGGATTCGAAGAAGACCACCGAGAAGAAGCCGGCCAAGAAGAAGATGACGCGGCAGCAGGAGATCGATCATTCGATCGACACCGGCACGGTTCCCTCGCGCTACCGCAGCTCGGTGCCGAAGGAATACCAGAAATACGTTCCGTTCGATAAGAAGTAACGCATGTTTGCGGGCGGCGCGACGCGACCACGTTGCGCCGCATCTCAACGTCGACGAGGTCTTGGATTGAGCGTTGCCTTTACCAAAGAAGAGAGTGCCGAAACCGCGTCCGAGACGTTGTTGCCGGATCGCCCGATTTCGCCGCATCCCAACCTCGTGACGCAATTGGGATTGCAGGCTTTGGAGTTGCAGCTTCGGCAAGCGCAGGAGGCCTATGGGGCCGCGCAGCAGATCGAAGATGTCAACGAAAAGCGCCGGCAGTCAGCGGTCCCCTTGCGCGACGTCCGCTACCTCGTCGAAAGGCTGCGCACGGCCCAACTGATCCCCAATCCGGCGTCGACCGAAACGGTCGCCTTTGGCAGCACGGTGACATTCAGCCGGGCCGACGGCCGCGTGCAGACCTATCGCATCGTCGGAGAGGACGAAGCCGATCCGAAGGCCGGGTCGATCTCGTTCGTAGCTCCAGTCGCGAAATCGCTGATCGGGAAGGCGGTCGGAGACGTCGTCGGCGCGGGCAATCAGGAGATCGAGATTCTGTCGATCGCGTAGGTTCGCGCGCGGAGGCTTGGAAATGGTGGGCGATACGTATGAACGATCGCTCCTTGGGTTCATTCCTAACGGCCATCCATAAAGTGTCATCAAGACTCACTGGTGCGTCTTAATTTGCTCCGTGTACAACCGCAAATTTGTCGCCACTTCGTACCCAGTTCTCCCAGTTTCCCTGCTGCGATAGCTTGTACTTTTCCAACTTCAGTCACCTAGGACAGGGGGCGGACGCATGGAGATATTTCGCGCTGAGAGGATTTGCGTTGTCGAGGACAACTCGAGCAGAACCTGCCGCATCTGTGGCGAGAAAATGAAGCTTGTACGAACAGTGGTGGATTCTGAGACCGGAGCCATCACTCACATGTTCGAATGTGGCTGCGGAAAACGCTTTTGGGACGACTGATGTGCAGTTTGGCAACGGAACGAAGGCCAGCCCTTAGCGGCGCCAGGACAGGGCCGCACCGGTCATGACGGCGCGAGCGATGTGCATTTGTCGCCCGCCCTATGTCGAGCCTCTGCGGCCACCTACTTAGGCATCGAGAACGAACCTCGACCAACAACGTCGATCAAAACTGTTCGTACCGAAAGCGTTTTTCAGAACTCGCGGAAGAGCTGAAGTCGGCTTCTGGCGACAGCCGCCGTTTCCTTTTGACGGCTCGTCGCAATTGGGAAGGCAGGCTTGAGATAGTCCGTGGCAACGCCCCCCGAGAGCGGATGGAAGTCGCACTCCTTCAGGCTGAGGTAAGAGCGCAAGATCTCTCGTGAGACTTAGAAGTGCCAACGCATGTGGCTAATTGGTTTTTGGGCGCTTCCCCCGTCGCTTCCCGGGAAACCGGTCTCAAACCGTCGTTCGGATAACCGACTGTTTTCGTGAAGTGAAATGGTGGGCGCACAAGGGATCGAACCTTGGACCTCTCCCGTGTGAACCACAATCCATAGACCGTAGCCAGCCTAATCCCGCCATAGTTGAGATGTAAAAACTTCTTTAATTGATGGGGTTTACGGCCTTATGCGGCCATAAGAGCCCATAGGTGACCTTGCTACATTTTGTATGCCCCCGTTGTGCCCGCCGTGGATTTTCCCTTGGGGCACAAAAACGGGGGAGGTCTGAGACCCGGTTCTGTTTGGGTCTGTGGATCCTCCCTGCGCGGGCACACGGCAAGGGGAAGGTCTGAGGCTCGGTTCTGTTCGAGGGCTGACCGCCCTTCGTGCGGGGAACACCGGGGTACAGAGAGAGGGAAGGAATCATGACGGAGCCGGCCAACCAGCTGACACTCACCGATGCGGTGATCCGCAACGCAACGCTGCCGCCGGGTAAGGCGCAGCATTATCTCCACGACGACAAGCTGCCCGGCCTCGCCTTGCGCATGCGCGCCACCGGCGGCCGAACCTGGGTCTACCTCTTCACCAAGCCGGGGGTGAGGGGGACCCAGCGCAAGACCCTCGGCGCGTGGCCCAAATATAGTGAGAAGGCCGCGCGCAAGGCCGCCACCATCGCCGCAGGCGAGGTCGTCAAGGGCTTGGACCCGAACGACGCGAAGCGCGACGCGAGGCGGCAACAGACAGCCGAGAAGCAGCGCACCACGCTCGCGACCCTCATTGTTGAAGATGGTCCCTACCAGACGTCCTTGACCGAACGTCAAGTCGTCAACTGGAAGCCAGCAATGTCAGCGCTGCGGCGCGGGCTCAAGCATCACGCCGAGAGCGGCGTGGGGGACCTGACGCGACGGCAGATCATGGCTGCGGTCGACAAGATTGCCAAGACCGGCAAGCGCGGTGCAGCGAAGGACTTGCGCAAGCACGTGCACACCTTGCTCGAATGGTGCGTCGGGGAGGGCTATGTCGAGCACAACGTGCTCGCCGGCTATCGCGCGCCTAAGGAAACCCGCGCGCAAAGGGTCGGGCGCCGAACGAAGGGTCGCGCGCTGACCGATGAGGAAATCATCAAGGTCTGGGATGCATCCGGCAAGCTCGGGGCTTTCGGTCTCCTGGCACGCATGTGCCTGCTCGGTGGCCCGCGCCGCAGCGAGCCTACCATGATCGAGTGGCGGAAGCACATCATGGACGACCGTATCACCTTCGATGCGGCGTGGACCAAGATGGGTCTGCACCACGATGTGCCGCGCACTCACCTGGTTGACGAGGTGCTCACGGCCGCGAAACATTTCCAGCGCGCAACCTCCGACTATGTCTTCCCGTCACCAAAGACCGGCGGCCAGATGTCCGGCTTCACCAAGATGGTCAACCGCCTGGTCAAGGAAGCGAGCGTCGCCAAGTTCACCATGCATGACTTAAGGCGCAGCTTACGCACCATCATGTCACGCTCTGGCTACGACAACGAAATCCAGCGGTTGTGTGTTGGGCAAAAGCCACGCGGAATTGATCAGGTCTACAATCACGACGAACAGTGGATCATCCGCAAGATGGCGTTCGAAGCGGCTCACGACTACATTGCGGAGTTGGTCGGCGCGAAACGGGTTGGCAAAATCGTGCGTCTGCAGCGGACGAATCCGCTTGACCCGATCAAGGCCGAGCTCCTCGGGCGTCTCCGTGAGCATTTTGCGACCGAAGCGTCTTAGTGGTCTTATCGCACTTGGCCAGATAGTCACGCACCGCATCGACACGATAGAGCGGGCGGCCATCGACGTAGCGCCATTTCAGCGGGTGGTTCGGATCGCGCCGCCACAGCTCCAGCGCTCCGGGTGTGCGCCGGATCACCGCGGCCGCCTCTAATGCCGTCAAATTAGAGCTGCCCGGTAGCACATCGATATCGAAGGTCGCGGGCGGCGGCATGCCACGGTTCTTGCGATGGCGCTTCGTGGCGTGCGGCATTTTCTGACTACTTGCCGACCCTAACGTCTCGATCGTGGTCTTTTCGTCCTTGCCGCTCATGCCTCGGTCCCGAATCGCGATCGGTCTAAGGCGATAAGATCGTAGGCTGCTCTAGCAAGAAAGAAATCAAGTGCGCAGGTATGGCTGCTGGGTGGCTGTGGCGTACAAAAAGGACGAACCGATTCGATTGATCTCTTTTCGCTTCATTCCGACCTTCTGCCTCCTTTCTGAGCTTGAAGTGTATCGCACCGGCAGATCGAAGTTCGCCAGCGCCGTGACAACGTCTCGGCCGATGGAGTGTTGACGATTTTGCGATTGATGACGAAGACAGCTTGAAGATCCTCTTTGAACTGGCGTGCCTCCTTGATCAGACCGACCGTGTCGGCTGAGGCCTACACGTCATACGGCGACGGTTGTACCGGGATGAGCACCAGATCGCTGGCCATGATCGCCAGACGACCGTGCCCCAGCTCATTTGAAATCTGCATCCGGGCGCGGAAGTCCGCCGCTCTCTCGGCGCGGCTTAGGCGCTCATAGGTGGCACCGCCGGCCGCAGGCAGGGGCGCCCGGTCAGAACCTGGTAACGCCATTGGGCGTACCAGTGCCGGTGACCGTGCATGTTGCGAATGCCGGCGCCCCAGGTCACGTGCTCCCGCCTGGCATCGAGCCCCGTGGAAATCCCCAGACGATCGCACCGATCACGCCCCACTCAGGTTTAGTGTCAGCCATCTCAAAGACATGCTGTCTGGAGAGCTTGGCTATTCGAGCGGCACTTTTCGAGCACAGCAAGCAGGTCCGACGGGTCGGCAATATGCGCTTTGTGTTTGCTCCATACCGCTGGATTGTGCTCGGAGCCAAAGCCCAACACGTCCTCGTGGGTCGGAAAGTCAAACTCCTCCATTGTTTCCTCCCTCACACTGCGCCCGCGGGCCGTTTTGGCGGCGTATCCATGAAGAATGCCATCGGAACGCTGGGAAGGTGCCTCTCTGAACTCGACATGAGCAGAAGACGGTTCACCGAGTTATCCTGGACGCCTTCTCTTGGAAATACGCAGGAAATCCGAGCCGGCTTAGCGGTTATGCCCGCTTTCTTGACCGCGGCCTGGGCCGCCGAATGGACGCGCGCGAACCGGGCAGCCAGATGGCCTTCGTAGTTGGGCTTTGCGTCAGCAGTACCCCTTGAAAGGTACTTGAACGCATCGCGTATCAGCGCTGGGTAGGCGGCCAGGGTTTCCTTTGATGCCAGTGTCTGAATGTCCGCAACATATTGCGGGATAGTGAAAGTCGAACTGCCGATATTTCGCGCGAGGGAAGGGAGCCGGCCATTCGACGATCCGCGCCGATGGGCGGCACGCCGGATCTCCTTCCAGCGAAAGGGGTTGTCCGTGACTATGGCTGCGCCGGTCGCCTGGGCCAGGTAGAGCGTCATCTCGAAGTTCGGCGCGAGCTTCATCACGTCGTATTGCCCGCCCTCCTTGCCGCCTGCCAGCGAGTCCGGCTGGAGGACAGCGAGCGGGTCGTCTTCCTTGAGCCGCTCGACTTCCTCCAGAACCTGCTCCATTTGAATATCGTCAAGTTCGGGCGATGCCCTGAGCAACTGCGATCGGAGCGCTTCTTTAGGCAACATCATCAGGCTTCGCTTGAGGTTCTCTCTGGCCAATTCGTCAAGCCGGACCTCCTGGTGGAGGGTGTTTACGACGCCGGCAGAACGCAGATGCGCCATGCGAAACATCTGGTCCCGCAAATGAGGATCGAAGTTGCAAGGATCGGGGACCAGGTTGACCAGCCCCTGTTCAACCAGCGGGATGACCGTGAGGAAGAAGATGAGGGTCTTGAGGATCTCCTGCCGATAGGAATGTGGGTTTGCGACTGGGCTGAATTCCTTTTTCATCGTTCCAGCGTGCACAAACGGATGCTCGACAATCAGTTCGCCGAAGTAGAGCGATGCGCCAAGGGCGAACTGGGTAATGGTGTTGGGATGAATCATGCCGGTGTAGACGGCGCGGGCAAATCCGTCGGGTCTGGGGAGCAGCTGCAGCAGGTCGGTCTCGAGCGGCCACAGGCCCTCGAAGAGTTCATATATCAAGGCGATCTTTTCGTCGGTCAGTTCGCGGCGGACCGTCACCCAGTCCTTTTTCGCGTCGAGGGCGAGGACATTCACGATGCCGTTGTACAGCATCACATTCCGCTCGCGGATGCTGGCTTCTTGCCAGGTGGGGCGCGACGGCGCTGGCCTGAGTGCGCAGCATACCTTGAAACGCTGCCCAGACCCGCAGCCGCACCGATCCCCCGGCTTCAGGTCCCCGGTCGGGGGCTGCTTCTTCAGGAAATCACGCTCCGGCTCGGTCCTGCCGAACGCGTCCTGGAAATGCACATCACCGCTATCGAACTTCGCAAACATCTCGCCGCCGAAATGCCAGAGCTGGTTCTTGGGCGGTAGGAGGGTTTCACGAAGGTCAGCCCAGGACTCGGAAATCACCTTCTCGGGAAAAAGCCATTCCTTGCGGCCGGCCGCGACATAGCGGTGCGCACGGCTCTTTAGCACATAGTTGATTCGTGCCACTTCATGGTCGGAAAGCTTGCGGGTGCGGATGAACGCATCCGTCCGGACCATCGAGCTCCGGTAGTTGCGCGCAAAGGTTCGCTTGTCGAGGGACGCCGTCGCCGGATCTTGCGCGTATTCAAGGTTGGTAAGGATCAAGCAAAAATCGCGGTTTAGTGGAAAGATCGTCTGGGAAGCCTTCAAGGCAATGGTCGGGTCGTGCGGGTGGGCGCACATCGGCGCCGTGGGAGGCACCGCGTGGTTGTAGATCGTCACGGGGTGGTCGCTGACGATGAATTTCACCTTGGCGTCCTCGGCGGAAACGATTTCGCGCACCCCCTCCGTCCAGATCGTGCAGTGCATCAGGCGGATGCCCTGCATCTCGAACATCAGGTCGTTCTGGGTGAGGGTGGGGTATTGAGCACTCAGCCAAGCCAATCCCTTCGGGGTGCGAATCTTTTGGATGTCGATGTACTCGAAGAGCTTCTGGAAATGGCGGTGCCACTCCCCGACGTCGTCCGTCGCGAAAGCCCTGACGGCCAGTGAGCCCTTGGCGTCGATATCGCCAAACAGACGGCGCTCGATCTCGTCGTTCACCGACGTGCCGAAGAAGGTCGAATACAGGTCCATCTGCCGGAAGGCCCGGGAGG
This sequence comes from Bradyrhizobium iriomotense, assembly GCF_030160715.1. GTDB lineage: Bacteria > Pseudomonadota > Alphaproteobacteria > Rhizobiales > Xanthobacteraceae > Bradyrhizobium > Bradyrhizobium iriomotense. The sequence goes on along the minus strand of NZ_BSOW01000039.1, from coordinate 30,553 downwards.
TGGGCGCCTCGAAGAGGGCCCTCTCGGTGATGACGCGGCCGTCGCTCAACACCTTCTGCGGCGGCGTGAGATCCAGATAGGCGAGCTTGTTGCGCCCTGGTTCAAAGAACCCCTCTTGATGCCATTGCGGCACATAATGGTTGTTTCTTGTCTTCGACATTGCTGTCATTTGTGCACGCGGGCATTTCCTCTCGCAATACCAGGCAAGAGGGCCGGACGTCAGCTCATCGGAATTCAAAGATAGCAAGGGGGTCCGGTCGCGGCGAACACATCAACGCCGGCGCAGGCTTAGGCACAAAATGAAGGCAAGTGCCACAACAGCCAACGAATAAATTGCCGTTTCACCGTTTGCGTTCGCTGAGAGGCCAAAAAGTTGGATATGAAGACTTTGCGCGGCCGAGGACATCGGATCTCTTTTGCCGGGCGCAAGAGATCGCCCGGCGTTGTTACGCCTTGGGCGATCTCTGATTGCGCAGCCATCTACCGCCGCGCGCGGGCATCCGCCTACATCAGAAATCGTATGTCAGCTATCCAGCTTCGGCTCCGTTTGCGAGTTGTTAGTACTCGCTTGGCGAAGGCCTACGGAATGGCCTTTCCCCTCCACGGGGTAACCTTGTGTCGCGGGCAGAGCGCGGCAGCGAAAGTTACCTCTAGAGTAATTGCGGATCGGCGATTCGCAAGAGCCCAGCCGAGGAAAGGTCGCGCCTTTCTGCACTAAGCCCAACTAACCGAAGCCAGAGAAGGCGTCCCGCCGCCATTTTCTCGGCTTGGGCAACGGGAACAGCCGCGCTACTCTCCACTGGGATTGCGCTCTCAAGGGCGGATTCAAACGGTCGTCGCAACACTCTGAGGTTGGAGGTTGCGATGAACGTTCGAAAGCGGCGATCGGCACGGTCAGGACGAGCGCCATTGCCATCGCCAGGGCGGCCGTCTGCTACAGGGCGCGATGAACAGAATAGATTCTGGCGGGCGATCGCCAGGGGGCAGAGCAGCGAAGAGGCTGCGCTCGAAGCCGGAGTGTCGCAACCTGTCGGAACCAGATGGTTCCGAAAGGCGGGCGGCATGCCACCAGCGATGTTCAGATCTTCGGCCAAGCCGCTCTCTGGGCGGTACCTCTCATTGGTAGAGCGCGAGGAGATCGCGCTTCTCAAGGTGCAGGGCCATTCCATACAGGAGATTGGACGCCGCCTCGGGCGGGCTGCCTCGACAATCTCCCGTGAACTGCGGCGCAATGCAGCCACCCGTAGCGGCGGGTTGGAGTACCGGGCGACGACCGCCCAGTGGCATGCAGATCGATCGGCCCGTCGCCCCAAGCTGACCAAGCTTGCGCTCAACACCACCTTGCGCACTTATGTGGAAGAGCGACTTGCCGGTGTCGTCGTGGCCCCGAGCGGCACTCCCGTTCCTGGTCCGGCCGTTCCGTGGAAGGGCCGCCGGCATGGGCCGCGCAAGGATCGGCGATGGGCGAAAGCCTGGAGCCCTGAGCAGATTGCCCGACGCTTGCCGATCGACTTCCCGGACGACAAGACGATGCGCATCAGCCACGAAGCTATCTATCAATCCCTCTTCGTTCAGGGCCGTGGGGCGCTGGGCCGCGAGCTGACGGCCTGCTTGCGAACAGGACGTGTGTTGCGGATGCCCAGGGCGCGTATACGCAGGCGAGGCAAGGGCTTTGTCTCGCCGGAGATCATGATCAGTGAGCGCCCTGCTGAAGCGGCCGATCGAGCGGTGCCGGGACATTGGGAGGGAGACCTTATCCTCGGTCTTGGCAGCTCGGCAATCGGCACGCTGGTCGAGCGCACGACGCGCTTCACGATGCTATTGCACCTTCCCCGATTGGAGGGGCATGGCGAAGCTCCGCGCGCGAAGAACGGGCCTGCGCTCGCGGGACACGGGGCCGAAGCCGTGCGCGACGCGATCACGCGCACCATCATCACCTTGCCCGAAGAACTCCGTCGTTCGCTGACCTGGGATCAGGGAGCCGAAATGGCTCAGCACGATCGCCTCAAGATCGATGCGGGTATCCAGGTTTACTTCTGCGACCCGCAGAGCCCTTGGCAGCGCGGCACTAACGAGAACACCAACGGATTGCTGCGGCAGTACTTCCCGAAAGGTACAGACCTGAGCATCCACAGCGCCGACGAGATATCCGCCGTGGCAGCGGCCCTCAATGCCCGGCCGAGAAAGACACTCGGCTGGAAAACGCCGGCGGAGGCGCTTGACGAGCTGCTGTCATGAGTGAAAACATTTGGTGTTGCGACGACCGTTTGAATCCGCCAAGTATTCCAGCGGTTGGGTTGTGATGACATCACCTTGGGCACCGTATGCCTGCACAGTGCCCGGTAAGAGATCGACCGGCACTTGCACCACCACGTTACACATACTCATTCGGCGCTGCGTATCCTGGAAGACGGCAAGATCAACCGTAGGCTTATTTACGATGAGTGCTCACTCAATGACTCCAGAACAACAGTAGTCTGGCTGTCGCCGAACCAGTGGTACTGGGGCTCGCGCTACGGAAGCGTAGAATTCACATACGACTTCAAGGACCTGGTCAAAGGTCGAAAGATCCATTGGTTGGAAGTTCAAACTGGGTACAGGCCGCATGCGTGCCGGTTCCTCATCACAGATCAAGACGTCAAACATCTGCCTGTGCAGCTATATGATGCGGACCGAGAAGAAGGTCCTTTACGTCACGTCGATGGCGTCTGGCATTGGAATGATACCCACACTGGCGAATTTCTTCTGGAATCAAACCTCTGGCTTGGAGATTGCCGGAAAGTCGACTTCATCAAACATCATGCACAACTTTGCGCAATCGGCGGCTGTGCCGAACAAGGAAAGGATGGAGATGGTGCCGCCGGGCGCGTGATCGCATACATATTATCCCGAGGATCTACAGCGATCGATAAGCCGCTCATCGTCACAGATCCGAAGAAGGCCCTATCGTCTGGGGTTGAACGGGGTCTATCGCATGTCCGGATGGCGCTTGGGGCAATTTCGAAAAAATTGAATGGGCCCTTAAAATCCGCAGCTTCCGTTGATCCGATACTGCATGCTGCTCTGCTACAATACGCATTGGGTGAAAGGAAAGCTGCCAATCAAACGACTGCTCTCATTGGATCAGACGAGCTATTTCGCGAACGGCTTTCCACGATGGTCGAGGCCCATTTTGACCTGAAGAGCGAATCTCTGTCGAGCTAATAGCAATTTCACAAATGATTCGTGCGTAGCTCTCGATAGTCACCCGTAGCCGTAGCGCGTCTTTGAGGTGCACCCAAATGCCGCACCGAAATAGTGTGTCACACGGGTTTATATTCGGATTTTCGTGACACGTGAGTCATCACCTCTCAGACTTCCTGCCACGAAAAGAAAGCGCAGGAGTTTGACGGGACAGGTTGTCGGTTATGTACGGGTGAGCACACTCGACCAGAAGACCGATCGTCAGCTCGTCGACATACCCCTTCACCGCACCTTCACCGATCACGCCTCTGGCAAGGACACCGATCGCCCGGAACTGGCGCAGATGGTGGCTTATGTGCGGGAAGGGGACACGGTCGTGGTCCACTCCATGGACCGGCTGGCCCGCAACCTCGAAGATCTTCGCCGCCTGGTCAGGGATCTCACGGGCAAGGGCGTTCGGGTACAATTTCTCAAGGAGAGCCTCACGTTCACGGCCGAAGCCTCGCCGCTCTCCCAGCTCTTGCTGAACGTCATGGGCTCGTTTGCGGAGTTTGAGCGCGCCCTTATCCGCGAACGCCAGCGCGAGGGCATCGCTATCGCGAAGACCAAGGGTGTCTCGCAAGCGTGCTTTAACGACCGAACAGGTCGATCGGTTGCTGACCAAGGTAAGGGCAGGGGCAAGAAAGCCCCACTTGCGCGCGAGTACGGTGTCAGCCGAGAAACCGTTCACCGTTATCTTCGCGCGTCCGCTGTTCCCCAAAAGTCGACCATCAAACGAGAAGAGGAGGAAATCGCATGACCGCGATCATACTTACCCGCATCGACAACCACCGCAATATGGCGCGATTCTACAAACTGGATGTCCAGCCGACGCTGTTCGGCGAATGCTCGCTGGTCAGGGAATGGGGGCGTATCGGCCGCGCTGGCACGGTTCGCATCGAAACTTATCGGAGTCGGGGTGCTGCCGACATCGCTATGGCCTCCAACTGGACGAAGAAGCTCAAGAGAGGGTATCGCTGAAGCGAAAGTCGGGTGCAAAATGGAGGCTGAGAGGACCGATTCTGGGGAGCATCTCATGTGGTACGAGGGGTTAGCAGGAAACGCTTGGACGGGGCTTTGGTCAGGATACGTTGTGTGTAGTGGAAGTTGCCCCGGTATTCGTAAGATTGATGCGCCTTGCTCGGCCTGCAATGCCGAACCGTATGATCTGTCGCCCGAAAGATTGACCCTCGACGGTCGTGAATTCGTTATCAACCCGGTGTTTATGGGCGCGGAAGGTCGCTTCGAGGACTACATCTATTTGCAGATGCTTCAGCGCGAGTGGCAACGGCCAGCCGCGGAGTTTCAGGGGTTATCTCATTTTCCTGACGCGGAAAGACCATCCGCACGTGCGGCCTTATTGCTCCTTTTTTGGAGCTACTTTGAAACGCGCATCGAACGACTTCACCGTTCAGCGATGCGGAAGCTTCCGCCGCGGGTCTTGGACGATGCGCTCCGGCGCTATAACGGAATCGGACACCGCCTGTACGGGTTGTACAAGATCTTCTACGGGATCAATTATTTCGAGGATCTTCGTGCTCATGGCTTTGCGGAAGTTGCCGATTTGTTGGAAGACGTCCATCGACGTCGAAATGACTTCAGTCACGGCAAGCCGCAGGCCGTAAACGACGCGACGGTGAACGCTCTCGTTGCGAACCTGAAGGCTGAGCATGAGGCGTGGATTGCGGTATACAACAGTCGAGTGGGATCCTAAACCAGCGTGGGCGAAGCCAAGCGGAAAAGGCAAGCAGTCTTAAACGGCCCGTGTCCATGCGGCTCAAGCAGGGCTGCGCGCTCGTGTTGTTTTGATGGCTCGGGCTGGCATAAGCCACCAGCTGTCCTCGGGTTGAAAGCACTTCCCAAAGCCTCGAGCGTCGCCAAGTGTTACATGCGAGACTTGGGCTCGTGCGTCGGCCCCATCTCGGGCGAACACATCATCTCGGAGTCAGTAATCGGGGTTTTGATGGGAGACGGCAAGTTCTCCATTGCCGGTCTTCCCTGGCTAGCGCCGGGTGAGGAGAAGATCCTCGCGCCACAAAGTCTGCGAACTAATTGCCTATGCACCAAGCACAACAGCGCGCTGCATCCGCTTGACGACGCGGCGCAGTATTTCTTTGCGTCGCTCAAAACGTATCTCGAACGGGACGGGGGAATGAGGCATGCCCTTGTTTCAGGGCACGACATTGAGCGATGGCTCCTAAAAACTGCGAAGGCCGCTGCAGTCTCAAAGAACCTGGCCAGGGGGCAGACGCCACTTTCCGGTTCGTTCTCTCGTAACCCGGCGATAATGGATATGCTCGATGACCCGTGCCATTGGCCTGAAGGTGCCGGGCTCTATTGCGTCATGAACACGGGGGACACAATGATGAATCACCCGCGCTTCCAATTGCAACCGCTCACAAACGCTCAAGAGGATATTGAAGCGCTGGCGCTCAGCATCTTGGGCTTGGGCTTTGTGTTGTTGCTGGAGCCTCGAGACGTTGGCAAGCACCCCTTCTTGCAAGGGGCGAAGTACCGGCCGGGAAGGATCGCCATTTCGTACCCGACCTCGACCAACTGGTTGACGATGAGCTGGGAAGACGGAAGGGTGCACGAGGCGCTAACGGTCCAGCATGTGCGGCCCGTATGAGGAGACGTTGAATGAGCGGTCGCATCTCTAGCCGCGTCGAGGCCAAGCTTGTGGCGCTCCGCGACCTTGACCCGTCCGGCCTGGTGTAACGATTTGACGGCTTCGGCTGGGCCAAGAAAACTCCAGCGTGGTTATCGCGCCGTAGAATCGTGAAATCGCATTTGCGCTTATGCGACTGCTGGATTCCCCTCAGATGCGGGCGCGCTACAACCGACCCAGTTGCACGAGCCGCAGGTAGAATTGTCCGAGATCGGTGAGTAAGACAAAACCGGACCGCTCGGCGCTCCAGTACAGATCCGTACCGACTTTTGGTCTTACGAGGCCCGCTATTTGGTACTGCTTCAGAGTCTTGAAGATCGCCACATTCTCGGGCTTTGCGGCTTTGACGTTTGTTTCCTCGAATGTTGGATCGAGCTGAAACTCGTGATCCGCGCTCGGAAAATAAGTGGCAAGCGCGTGCAGCGTCTTGTCATCGACCTTGGGGTCACAAAGCCTCACGGGCTCAAGATGAGCGGCGTGAGATTTGTACAGTGGCCGCTGGTCCCAAGCTCCAAGCGCGGCCTCTGCGTATGCGTAGATCGAAGCGGCAGAGACTCGACCGCGGACATCCGCAGCGCCTCCGCGGAGCGCGCCCAATACCAAGTTCGTAAAAACGCCGTGCCCGTTAACTTCCATTGACAGCTCGTCTGAGCGGGAAGCAGCAAGGATCGTCACTCCCTCGCGCAGAACGGCTTTTTCCATTCCGCCGCTCTGGAACGGGTTGAGGTTGCCGGTCGAGCCGCTGAAGCAGCAATCGATGATAAGCAGGACGGTGTGGCACTCGACTTGTTGGCGAGATTGACGAGGTCATCCATCGCAAGTCCAGGATCGCCAGGCGTTCCCTCTTGCGTAACGAGGTAGGCTCCCGTCGACGTCGTCGAGCCGTGCCCCGAAAAATAGAACAGAACGTCGCCTTTGAATCCGCCAAAGAGATCGTCCCATGCGGTCCTCAGGGTAGCCCGGGTTACGGGCTTGGTGCCCGGGCTCGTCATCAGGCGGGTATCGAAGTTCCGAGACCGGTTGGAATGAAAGCTAATAAGTTCATCCATCGCCTTAGCATCTGCAACGCAGGCGCCGAGCGACGAGACATGATCATACTGGTTGATCCCGACCAGTAGCGCACGCTTGCTCATAGGGTATCCAGAAAGGCTTTGATGTTTGCCCAGGTCCAGCCGACGACCGATATTCCAGTGAGTTCGGCGGGCAGGGACGTAGGACGGTCATCGGTGGTGGTATAGATGCCACGCACGCGTACTCCCTCTTCCTTCGAGGTCTTGATCTCCCACAGCTGCCCCGCCGCGTTCTTGGTATTCTTGCTGACCAGGGCGATGGTCCCGTCGCAGCCTTTAATCCGTGTACGGCACTTTGTCTTCCATTGTTCGTCCCACGGCTCCTTCACGGACATGTCGACGAATTCAAATGGGCTTTTCTCGTTTTTAGCTTGGCCCACCAGATAGTCGCGAGCCCATTTGTCCTCGACCGCAAACGCAATAAATATCCTGTTCTTCGTCGCCATAATCAGAATCTCCTCTCGCAATGATTGTGGAGAAAGCCAACAGTGACGTCAAATTGCAAGAGGGGTCTTGCTGGAATACGGCGCTACACACACAACCTTGTGGCAACCAACCCTCCAGGATCGGAAATCTGCGGGAGCTGGCGCTCACGGCTTTACGCCGCTGGCTGATACAGTCTTGGAAACCACCGATCGACGACTGCGGTTGGAAATCCGAGCTTTACCGGCGAGCGCGTGGTGGACGAGGCGAGGTAGCCCTTTTCAATGAGGGAGTTGAGCACTGTCCGCGCCTGGCGTTCTTCATAGCCGGTCAGGCCGGGCGCAGCGCCTCTGGCATATTCGCCCGCCATGACCGCTTCGCGCAGCAAAGGCCATGAGCCCTTTGGAAGGCGCTTTGCGCGTATCTCCTCCTCGGTCCAGATCTCCATCCGCCTCAGCAGTTCTTCCGGCTCCAAAAGCCCGGCCATGAAGTCGACCTGATCGACGCAGGTGGTCAGGAAGAATTTGCAGAAATCAATAAGGCCGGCCATCGTAAGGTTGCCTCGGCCATCGAGATCGCCGCGGCGCGGCTCGTCACCAGCCTGCAGGTGAGCCTTGTAATCCGCAACGCGCCGCGCAAGTCCGCGTGAGACGGCCCAAAGCTCGGACCCGACGTCCAGCTCCCGCAGCAGCGCATGCGAGTACAGCCGCGTTACGCGGCCGTTGCCATCGAGAAAGGGGTGAATCCAGGCCAGCCGATGATGCGAGGCAGCGACGCCGATGATTTTCCGCAGCCTTGAGAGGTGAGGGGAAGAGTAGGCTTCAGCGAAGCGCTTCAGAAACGCCGGAAGGTCTGCCGGATCGGCCGGAATGTGCCGGCCCACCCGCACATGCTCCTTTCGAAGTTCACCAGGCACGAGTTTGATGCTGTCTTTGGTCGTGGGGTGCTCGACGACCAGCAATTCTTCGGGCAGGCGTCCACAGAAGTTTTTGTGGGTCCAGATAATGAAGTCCGCGGACACGACCGGCGAAGGCGCTTCACCACGGTCGATCATGCGCTGCACTTCGATGTGGGCGCGCGCCTCGAGCTGAAGATTGCGGCGCTCGGGTTCCTTCGCCAGGTCGTCGTTGAGCGCCCGGTCGATATCGATGGGCAGAGTGTTGTGGCCTTCGATCAGGTTCGAGTAGTAACAGTTCATCGATCGCACCAAATCGCCCACCGACGCACGCATGACGGGATGCAGGCGGCCGGCTAGGGTATTGGCTTTGGCCACTAGATCCGTCGCCAAGTCTTCAAGTTCCTGCCGATCGTCAGGCAGGAGCGGTTCCATTGCTGATACGTCCATTTGTTTTGCCGCTTTCTTTGCCGCCAAATACTACAGCAAAAACATAGATTAAGCGAATACGTAGCGGAATATTTTGCCGCTTTTATTGCCGCTTCAGCGAGCAGAAGATCCTTAATCTGGGAACTCCTTCCACTACTTTGTGGAAAATTGAGCGTATTCCCGCAAGCAGGAGTTGCGCCCTCAGTCTATGTTCTGTAAATGTTCCCTCGGGCAGGAGGGAAATTATGCCTATAAAGGTCTTTATCTCACACAAGAAAGAGGATGCCGAGCAGGCTGCCGCCATTGCGAGGCATCTTACGGTCAATGGCCTGTCGGTTTATCTCGACGTCATCGACGCGCAGCTTGCAAAAAGTGGCCCGGACCTCGCCGACTACATCCGCGACCAGATGGACAAGTGCACGCAGCTGCTGGCGGTCATCAGCGCGCAAACTCAAGCTTCCTGGTGGGTGCCGTGGGAGATCGGGGTCGCTACGGAGAAGGAGCGATTCCTTGCTTCGTTCATTTCCGGCAACGCCAGTGTGCCAGAATTCCTGGTGAAGTGGCCTTACCTGCGCACCCAGGCTGACCTCGACAAGTACATCAAAGAATCAAAGCGCGCGGAGTTGCTGGTCGAAGACCGCGTCCAAAAGGGCTACCGAACCACAGCCCGCGCACATGGCTTCCGATCGTTTCATACTTCATTGAAGGCTTCGCTCGGGCAGCCTTAGCGAACCACGCTTGGTAAGGAGACAGTATGGCTACGCCGAAAGTTGTTTTTGTTGCTTTTGCGATTGAGGATGAGACGCAGCGCGATTTCCTGAAAGGGCAATCGCTGCATTCTCGCGCCCCTTACGAATTCATCGACATGTCGGTGAAGGAGGCCTACGACAGCGGCTGGAAAGACAAGGTTCGGACGCGCATTCGCCGGTCCGACGGCGTCATTGTTCTTGTGAGCAAGAATTCCACCACGTCCTCTGGCCATGGGAAATTGCCTGCGCGAAGGAGGAGGGCAAGAAGATTCGCGGAATTTGGGCTTACAGCAATGACCGCACTGAAATCCAGGGTGTGACGACCTACACCTGGAGCGATGCCAACATCAGCAATTTCATTGACTCGCTGTAATTGAGACATGCGGAAAGCTCTGATCGTCGGTCTTGACTATTTCCATGACCTCAAGCCGCTGAGCGGTTGCGTCAATGACGCGGAAGCCGTGGCGAGTGTCCTTCGTCGAAATGCTGACGGTACAACGAACTTTACCACGCCCAAGGTGCTGACCGCCACCGGTGTCAGCAATGCTGTTACTCGCCGCGTGCTGCGCGACTCCATTGAAGCGCTGTTCAAGGACGATCCCGAGATCGCCCTTCTGTACTTCGCTGGCCATGGCTATGTCGATGCAACCGGTGGGTTTCTTTGTGCCAGTGATTGTCAGGATGGCGATGACGGCTTGGCGCTCAACGACGTGATGACTTTCGCCAAGGAATCGAAAGCTGCGAACAAGATCATTGTCCTCGACAGTTGCCATGGCGGTATTGCGGGCAATCGGCCCGGGAAAGGCAGTCTCGCGGAGATCGGGCCAGGCATGACCCTCCTGACCGCATCAACTGAAAACCAATATTCTTATGAAGGAGGCAATGGAGCGCCGGGTGTCTTTACAAACCTGCTGGTCGATGCCCTAAACGGTGCCGCCGCTAATCTGGTGGGCGATGTAACCCCCGGCAGTGTATACGCGCATATCGATCAATCGCTGGGGCCTTGGGGAGGGCAGAGGCCGGTCTTCAAGACGAACGTCAAGTCGTTCGTCTCCTTGCGCAAAGCTGCGCCGCCGATTGCTCTCGAAGAGCTTCTGCAGCTGGCCACGCTGTTTCCGCAACCCGGATATAACTTCCCACTTGACCCGTCGTATGAGCCCGAAAGGTCGCAGGAACAACGGGAAGACCCGAGCATTCCGCCGCCTGACCCTGCCAAGAATGCCATTTTCAAGGTGCTGCAGAACTATGTGAGAGTAAACTTGGTTCGCCCTGTCGGTGCTCCTCATATGTGGCATGCGGCAATGGAGAGCAAGTCATGCGAGCTGACAGTCTTGGGAGAGCACTATCGGCGGTTGGTGGCGGACAATCTGATCTAACGCATGCGAGGTGAGGATGTCCAAAACGCAACTCCATGAATCCTTCGCTTCATTGCTGGAAGAACTTGCCGCGCTTGAGCATCAACGTTGGGCTCACTGGCAGAAATACGTGCATGAGAAAGGCCGCCGGCAGCCCGACGGATCACTTGTCTTACCGGCAGACCTGGTCTCGCGCTGGGAGCGTCAGTTCAATACCTTTTACGCGGACTTGACGGACGAAGAAAAGAACAGCGACCGGGACCAAGTAAAGAAATACCTACCAATTCTTGAGCGCTGGCTAAGTCAGGCCTGTAAGGAAAGCGATGGTGATGTCTGAATCGTTCAAAACGTTTCGTGATCCGCTACTTTCTCTCTACCAATCTGCCGTCACCGAAGTTGCCAAGAAAATCGATAGTACGAAAACAGCCAACCCAATGAGCCGTGCCGGGTTGCAGCGATCTATGCTGAGCACCCTCCCGGACATTGCAGCCGACATCGCACAGCGCGAGTACAATCGCTCCATCGGCGCAGTTGAGCCCCGTTCTCAAGCAGCGCCCGCCGCACGAGAGCTATCCAAGGCGGGCATTGCTCAAGTCTGCGCGGAATGGGGGTGGCGTTACTTAAAAGCTCAAACGTCACGCGACGAGCAGGCCATCGAGCAGTTGAAAAACGAGTTCAAGGCCGGGACCTGCGATCCCGCATGGATCACGACGTTGGAAGAATACCGGGGCTATTTCGAAAACGGCAAGCGCAAGGCGATTCCGTACATGCGCGCCGCCACCGTCGGGCCGAAGACAATCGAGATCAAGGCTAACGCCCGGGTCGCTCTGATGGGCGATTGGGGCACCGGGGCGCCGCCCGCGATCGAAATCTTGCAGTGCATCGCCGACGAAAAGCCGGACGTTGTGGTCCATCTCGGCGATATTTATTACTCCGGGACACCTGCGGAGTGCCAAACCAACTTTCTGGACCCAGTGAATGCCATCTTGCGCAAAGACAAACAGCTCCCCGTGTATTCGCTGTCGGGCAACCACGACATGTACTGTGGGGGCGTGGGCTTTTATGGCCTGATCGGGGAGCTCAACCCTGCGCCCATGACGCAACCGGCGAGCTTCTTTTGCCTGCGATCAGCTGATGAGAAATGGCAGTTCTTGGCGATGGATACCGGACTGCACGATGACAATCCGGTCACTGTCGCCGGCGCAGTCACCTACCTTGAAGACGACGAACTGGCGTGGCATTGCGACCGCATCAGAGAGTTCGACGGCCGAACCATTCTGCTCTCGCATCACCAGCTGTTTTCGGCATTTTCGCCGATCGGTCCAGCGAACCCCGAAGGTACGCGATCGGCTGTGAATCCTTCGCTGCTGAAGGCCTTTCAGAAAATGACCGAGACTAAGCAGGTAGCCGCCTGGTTCTGGGGCCATGAGCATACCCTCAGTATTTACGAGCCGTTCACCGGGTTGAAGCGCGGCCGGTGTGTGGGGCACGGCGCCGTACCCGTGTCCGTCATTGACGAAATCTATAAGCCGCTTTCCGATCTCGATAACGCTCCATCCTTAATCGATCAGTCTCACCTTGCCACGCGGGGAGGTGTCTACAATCACGGTTATGCGGTCCTGAGCCTACAGCCCGAGCTATGCCAAGCCGAGTATTATCAGGCGACCAGCAAAGGCCGTGAACTCATCTACCGCGAGTCGATATCATAACGATCGTCACGAAGAGCGACCGCGGAACTCCTGAACCTTTATTTCTGCGGGACGAATTACTTTGTCGGCGAGATCGGCAATTAACTGTTTCTGATCGGTATAGCGGTGGATGGTCAAGAATGTTGGCCTGCGCTGGTAAAAGTCGAACATCCCCGGCTCCTCTTGTGTTGCGAGAATGATTGGTTGCACGGGCACTGAGGGGAGATCCGGCACAATCGCTCGCAGCTCGTGGAGCACGGATTTGGCATCAGAGACGTCCGCAATCACAAATCTCGCCATTCTCGCGAGCAGCGTGATTGTTTCGTCCGTATCGCGGGCTCTCGGTTTATCAAAGTCATACAGGATCGGCAGGTAATCACGCTTGCGCAGTTCCTCACGAAGCGCGTTGAGAACGTCCATTCGTTCATTTGTAAAGCGACCAAGGATCAGCACTACCTTGGAGGTAATCGTGTCGATCACATCGCGGATCTTCTGATTGCTGAGCATGAGGTAGATGAACTGCGCGACCTCGATGTTGTCGACCGTTATCGTGGGCTCATCGTCAGGTGCTATCACCAGGTTCTGCTGTTTGGTCCCCTCTAGCTTCAGGCCCCACGCCGATATGCCGTAAATCATACAGCCGGTGAGATCTGCGCCCGAGAGGTCGGTATCCACCAGCACGGCGGTTTCGAGCCATGCCCCGTTGAGTTTTGCCTCCACCAGATGCGCCTCGCGCAAGTCCGCTCCGTTGAGGTTAGCCCCGCGGAGGTCTGCGCCATCCAGGTTTGCCGGGAAGAGGTCAGCCGAGCTGAGGTTCGCGCCGCGTAGGTCGGCCTTACGGAAATCCGCCAGCGCCATCCTCGTCCTGCTGAGGTCTGCCCCGCACAGATTGGCCCCGCACAGACGCGCAAGACGGAGGGTAGCTTCGCTGAGCTTTGCCTTGCTAAGGTTCGCGCCGCTAAGGTCTGCCCCGCTGAGCTTCGCCTTGCAGAGATCCGCTTCGCTGAGGTTCGCTCCAGTGAGGTCGGCCGCATCGAGGTCGACACCGGTCAGATCGGCCCCAGCAAGCTCCGCGCGGATCAGGGTCGTCGCATTGAAGTTTACTCCCCTGAGGTTCGCCCCGGGGAGGACAACCCCTGTCAGGTCCGCTCTGGCGAGGTCCGGGCGGATGTTGACATTCTCCTTGCGCCACGTGTTCCAGGCGGACACGCCCTTGTAGAGCAATGCGAGGTGCTGGTCATTGGCCATGGAGGTCACTCTGTTGCTCGATGAACCTGATCTGTCACGATAGTCTCAGACAGTCCGGCCGTCGCCAAGTATTGAGCAAGGCGGGACGATCGACCTGCAGCATCCGTGGAAGCCAGAAAACGACCGTTTGAAACCGGCCACCTTTATCTATCGGTCGCACGACTGGTTGCTTTCCGCTTTAGTATGGATCGAGCTCAGCGTTCCCGCTGAAAGTCTGCGCACCCGGCCGGTAAGGTCGGGGTGAATAGGCCCACAGCGCGTGCCGGCAAGGGCATCCACGCGCATCCCAAGGGGAGCCCTCGCGCGGAGCCTCCCTGTGCCTGCCCGCTGAAGACTGCGGGCCTCGAATTCTCCCGACCGGCCGCGATGGCGCAGCCGTTAACCAACGGGAGAAACTCAAATGCTCAATGACACCCAAGCCGACAAAATCCGGAGCCTCAACGACAGCTTCCGGCGCAACCTGGTCATTGGCGGCACCGTCCTGCTCACCCAGGGCGTGGCCTGCCTCGAACCGGATCTTCTGGCCGAGTTGCTCGAATCGGTGCGCAAGTTCGACAGCTTCACGCGGGATAACGATCCGCACGGCGAGCACGACTTCGGTTCGATCGACCTCGGCGCTGACCGCTACTTCTTCAAAATCGACTACTACGACCAGACCGGCACCATGGGCTCGCCTGACCCGGCCGATCCGACCGTCACACGGCGCGTGATGACGATCATGCGCGCCGACGAATACTAGGAGGCGCCGACATGACCAAGATCCTCAACGTCAACGACCTCTGCGACGCCATCAGCGGCTCGACGCTCGATGATGCCACCCAGGGCATCCTGATTGTCACTCTAGCGACATCCGTAGCCATCGCCGCCAAAGTTCTGGCCGACCACTACGGGGTCATCTCCGAGCACGCCGAATACGAAAGCGGCTTCGGCGGGCTCTGCGTCAATTTTCGTCCCGCTTATGATGGTCAGGAATGCCCCGACGTGATCGATGAAGGCGACGAGGGCGGCGATTGGCCGTGAGCCGCATAGCGGCCATCAAAAAAGAGCGCCCGTGGGCGCTCTTTTCAGTCGTTAGACAGTTCCTCTCGGCAGGCCGATGATCTTGCCGCCAATCTTGGCATCCTGCGGAATCGATGTGACCTCAGTGCCGGTATTCGATGTGACACCGGACGTGAACCTGAATATTGGCCCGGCGGAACTGCCCTTCAATCGGCTCGCACTTTGGACAGCCGAAGACGGCGTGCGCATACAAAAATTGCGGATGCGCCGCCCGCAATCCGCCACGAACGATGCGGACCTATTCATCGAGGTGCTGTGTGCAGCGCAAGGCAAGAAGACAATTGAAGTGCTCGCTTACGCGAGGCAATTCATGACGACCGGTCATCCCGGTCAAATGGCGCGAGCGCTAATGATTGCTGGGTTTTGCGATGCAAATGAAACGTCGTCACAACTATTCAATGACCCTCGTCTCGATCTTGGTTTTCTCGCGCAGGCCAAGGCAGCCGCGCAAGCGGCCTACGATCGCAATATCTGGGCAAGGCACGGGTACACGCTTGCTTGTGCGGCGACCGACCCTGCGGAATATTGGCGATATTGCGCGCTGATGATCCGTGCTGCCGACGGGCGTTTTGTTCTTTGGTTCGATCCGGAGCACGATCTTACTGACAAGACATTGCTTCCCTTTGCTTATTTTGCACACGACAGTCTTAAAGATCGTTCCAAGGACAAGAGTAAAGACCGCGGCGAAAAACTGTTCGGCGCACGTCCTCCCTCGAAGGAAACGCTCTCGGAGGTCATCAAAATCACGGACAGAACGGTGCAGCTCGGCAGCGTTCAGCCCCATAACTTGAGCGGACGAAGCCGGTCCTCTGTTAATAGACTGACTCCGAGCATACCTCAGAGGAAGGAATCGTCCCCTGCGGGGATCACGCCCGGCGCTCAAAGGCATACTGAGCCGGGCAGTCGCGACTTTGCGGACTTTGTGACGGGGTCAGGAGCCAAAAGCTAATGATCGCTACCAAAATCCCCGAAATGAACGCTTGGCTGAACCCCCTCGACCAGGACTCCCGAGGGTAACCGCTATCAGCGTCGTCCTTCATGTCTTGCTCCATGACCGTATTACTAAAACAGAACACGGTCAAATTAACCCTGGAGCTCCTAACGATTGGTTACTCGCGCCTAGCAGTCTTACTTCTTCAGGCGATGATGTTTCCGGACGGCGATGGCTCGATAGAGCTTCACCTTCTTCAAAAAGACGTCCGGTAGGCTGGCGATGACGTCGGCCAGGGTCTCGAATTGGGCCAACTGCTGATCGTTGACCTCAGCCTTGGTGGGAAGCACGAGACTGGGATCGCTATACCGTTTCTCGCGATTTAGGATGCCCTGATACAGCTTCGCGTCGAGGGATCTGATATCCGCTTTGGACAGGCCTCGGTCGAGATATTGGCCGTAGACGCGATGGACAAATTCGAACGGGTTCTCTGACTTATCAGCTCGGTTCTCGAAAAGCTCGGGTGGGCTAGGGGGCGCGGAGCGTGTGAGGTTATCCAGCGCTTCGGTCAAGGCCACGGTCGAGCGGACAAGAATATCCAGCTTCTCCGCATATACTATGTCATCAGATTCTTCGATGCTACGCGCGAATTCGGCAAGCTGGTTGACGGTGGCATCGCGCGACGAAATCGCTAACTTGCGAAGCGAACGCTCGAGCGAACCGCCAGCCGCAATGGGTGACTTCGCGGCGTCCCCCGCCTCTTTGGAATGTCCTGTTTCGCGGCGCTTTCGGGAATTTGGCACGCCCGCTCCGGCAAGGTGGCGGCAGAATCCGAGATGACCCGTGAAGGAGAGGAGCCTCCACAGCCGACGAGACCCGCAAAGAAATTGCGTCCCCCTCCTGGCGCTAGTTTCCGCCGCCGAATTCCTTGCGCACAGGATACGCTGTCACTCTTGAATCGCCAGAGTCCAAAAAGCAAGACCGAGCCAGACGTAGTTTGCCCGTGAGTGAGGGATGTGTCGCGAATTATCGAGTCTTTTGAATCGGGTACGTTCAATCCTGCATCCCTGAAATTTTTAATCCTGACTCATTTTTGTACGCGTCGAGAGCTCAATCAGGTACGCAGGGCCGCGTCGGCGAGGCGGTACATACGCTGATTCGGTAGAGCTGACGCCGGAATGTAAGAAGCCACTTTTAGTAGGCGACGGCGGGCTCGGTGCTCGGGCTTGGATAGCAAAACCTTCCCAATCCTTCCGCCTCGATTCCCAACCCTTCCTGTGCAGCGGATCGATCGCTTTCGGTACACCGGAATCTCCTCAACCCATAAACAGGAGATACCCATGAAAGTCATCACCATCGGTAAGAAGCTGGTACCCGTCGAACAGGTCGCCTTCGTCGAGCCGTTCGATCCCGCCGCCAATCCCGAGTTCAAGCCCGAGAAGGACTACAAGGGGGCGGATCGTCATGCTCAATCGGGATATCGTGCTCACCGAGCAGAAGTGGCGGGACCTCGCAGGACGCGAGCAGAGCAAGCTGTTGCTCATCGAACCTGAAACGGCGATCACTGAGATCGTTGGCGCCAAGGCCAAGATGGTCAAGTCCGCCAAACGGCCGACAAAGCGACCAGGCAGAGGACGCAATGGCTCCTGCAGGATGGAAGCGTTCCGAAGCTAGCTCTGCCGTTAAGACAAATGTTCGAGCCCCTGCCGGGTAAGCACGTCATGCATCGCAATCTCCTTTGGAGTCAGTCGACAGGGAAGAATTCAGTCCAGGGGGAAAGACCGCGCGTGCGCCAAAGCTCGCGCAGCAGTTCAGCCGTCAGCCATGGGTCGTTGTGGATCAACGGCGGAAGGATGAGGCGGACACGGTCCACCTGCTCGCGCTCAAACCGGACGCGGTACCAGTGCGGATAGGATTCGCAGTGGCTCACCACGCGCGTGAAGCCCTCGAAGCGCAACTCCGCGTCGTCGTTGATGATGTAGGCCGGCACGCTGCTTCCGATGGCGATCGGATGACCAGATGAGTTAGCTACCGGATTGCCCATCGCTCAGTAGTCCGATCGCAATTGGCACTGCGCACCTCGGACATCGGAACGGATCGAAGCCGGGCAGTTCGGGCAAGCCACCGAAGTCGGGGCGTCAGGGCGCGTATAGTGGCGATGGCAAAGGCTGCAATGGCCACGGTATTTCACGGGCTCGCGCCCACGATCGACGGGAAGCAGCGGAGCGGGGTGGATGTCAGACGACATAGCCGCACCCGGTCGAGCTAGAGCAACCAATCCACGTGTGGTCCCGGATTATCGGGATCTATGATATGCGCGCGTGTCTACTTCCGAGCAGGATCATGCCGCCCAAGTTGACGCACTTAAGGCCGCGGGCGCCGTCAAGGTCTTCGCTGAAAAGATAAGCGGGGTAAGGGCCGATCGGCCACAAGCTTGCTCGTGCTATCGCCGCACTTGACCCAGGCGATGTGCCCGCTGTAACTCGCATTGACCGCCTGGCGCGCAAAAGCGCAAGGCCGACGGTTTGGGCCGAGGCGAAGCTGAGTAAGGAGCAGATCGCACATGCGCGGGATCTGCAGAACGAAGCGCGAGGCCTGCGCGAGATCGGGATGCGCTCGGCTGCCACGCATCGACCGTATCGCGAGCCCTGCAAGAAGAGATGTCGGCATGACCGCGATCAGCCTGCAACGCATCGACCTGGAGCGCAACATGTAGCGCTTCTACAAACTAGATGTTCAGCAAACGCTGTTCGGCGAATGGTCGTTTTCGCGAAGGGGGCGGCTTGAGCGGGGGGACGCGTCTGCATCCAGGTGTGCAAGACGCGCGGCCCGGCCGATATGGCATTGGTGTCGGTTTGGACGCAGAAGCTCAAGAAGGGCTATCGCTAGCAATATCTAACGAGGATATCTCCGCCATTGAAATAAGTGCGACGTGGCCCGGCCACCCCGGCAATAGAGCTAGAGGGCGACCAGCTCGGCGAGCTTGGCTGCGACATCCGCCATCGGTTCTTCTGCGGTGCTCAGGCCGCTTCGCGAGGCGAGCAGAGGGCTAACTTCGCGGAGAGCTTCATACGTCGTCTGGTGCACAACGGGAACGAGACGCTCACCAGCGAGGAGTGCCGAAAGTTCTTTGTCGGCGATGCCTTCTGTTGGGAGGCGGCGCAGCAGCGCAGGGGTCACCAGCACGATCCCAATCCGCGAGTTCGCCAGGCCCTTGTCGATGGCGCGGAGCAACGGCACACCGAGGCCAACGTCCTTCTCGCTGAACCAGACCCTGACACCGCGTGACTCGAGCAGATCGTGTAGTTCCTTGGCGGCCCCCTGCCGATCGTCCCACGCATGGCAAAGAAAGACGTCCCGAAGGTCCAGAGAGGCTTGCTTCTCGACGTTCTCGCGGACTGGCGTGAGCGCCCGCACCTCGGCAGGCGTGTACGTCACGGACGAACCCGCTCGCGACCATCTCGGCCTTACGCGGCTGCCAGACCCGCCGCCGCTGCTGCGCCGCCCCCGCCGCCGCCCGACGAGGAGTAGGACGGGGTGTAGGTCGGGGAATAGGATGGGGTATAGGACGGGTACGACCTGAAGCCGCGATAGCGGCCGCGGCATGCAGGGCAGTTCGCTGCAGCGCTCGCTGAGCGATGCCCTTCTACTGGTGCTGTGCATCTAGCCATTTTCCACCATTCTCGATCATTGGTTGATAGTTTCACGATCTAGGTCGCGAGAGCACCAGGCTCTTCAGTCTTCTTCTTGCGAGTGCGCGGTTTGGCGGCCGCTGGCGGCGGCATCCGAAGTTCTGCCCGATTCCGAGCTTAGCAGCAGCTGGCGCGCGTAGATGCGGGATGCCTCTTCGACGGCCGACCGGGTTGAGAAGATCGCCAGATAGGCTGCGTGCAGGAAGGCGATCACAAAAACGGGCAGCAGATCAAGCGGGCCTTGCTGAAGCCACAGGTAGGCGGCGCTGCCGATGACGATCAGGACGTTCATAAGCAAGGCCGGCCACTTGAGCGCAAACAGATTGCGCCGGTTGCCATAAGTGATGTTTTCGTTGAACAGGATGTCGAACTTCTTCTTGCTGCGCGTATTCTCACGCAGCCAATTGCCGGCGCGCGCGTAAAAGTCGTCCGCGGTTTCAGGGGCGGCGGCCTCCTGTTCTGCTGCCGCTGCCGGCTAGGCCAGCTTTTCGGACAGGAACGCATGCATCCTGGCTTTGGTCGCTGCGTCAAACGTCGTGTCGCGGTGTCGCAGCATCGTGACGCTTGGCAGGCCGCCCATCTGCTCGATCAGGCGCGGCTCTATGGCCTTGCCTCTCCTTCTGGCGACGTCGGCGAACACCATCAGCAGCACGGCCAGGGCGGTGCCCGCAATGGCCTGCACCAGCCTCACCTCCTTGCTCGCAATTACCGCCCAGGCCAGCGCGATGGCAGGGGCGGCTGCGATAACGGCCGGGAAGAGACGGGCGTAGAGGGTGTACTTGTCGAATTTCGGGAGTACTTTAATCATCGTCTTCAACATCCGGGGTGAACGGGATGACGGGGGCATCCTGAACACCCGCGCGCCTGTCGTACTCGTGGACGAAGTTGATCCAGCCTCGGTGCGTCGCGTAGACGTGGTAGCCGCGGCGCGTGAACGCATTGGCGACCTTCTTGCGCGGGTAAATGTCGGCATTCTTGCCCATCGACGCGACGGCGTTCCCCTGATTCTCGGCGGGGTATTTGCCAAGCCAGCGATTGAGCACCGCGGGCGTCACGTTGCGGCGGCTGCCGTGGTGGGGAATCTGCACCAGCGTCGGTTGGATCAGCAGGCTGATCTGCTCGGCGTAGTCGGCCGCCTCAGCGAGTCCTTCGGGGCCAACATCGGCGGTCAGCAACACGCGCTTGTTGCCGAAGGAAGCCCACTGCACCACCGAGGTCTCGTTGGAGGCCGAGGTAGCCGGCGGGTTGTTGTCGAGGGTCTCGAAGTCCAGGCGCTCCAGCACCTTCTCCGCGACGTCGGACACGGTCTTTATGAGAGAGCCGAGAATACCTCTGGATTCGCTCGCATACGACGGCGGGGTCTTATCGAGATCGGGGATCAGCGCGACGTAGCGCGCGCGACTGGGTGCGAGAACCGTGAACGCGCCGATCTGTGCGCCTTGCAAGGGCGCCTTGATTGCGATGCCGCGCCTGTTGGCGATCTTCTCCATCTCGACCAGGTACGGATGCATCTCGCGCATCTTCTTGATGAGCCCCTCGCGGGTGTAGGCGCCGTGGAATTTGTCGATGACTTCATCGACGTAATCCCAGGGCTTGTTCATCCAGAGGGTCGAGATGGTAAACGCCTCGTGTTCCAGCACCTTGATGAGGCCGGGGGCATGGTCGTTATCGGCGTGCGAAAGGACCACGTTGGCGATCGTGGCGTCTTTGGCGTGATACTTCTCTATGTGCTCGATGATCTGGTCCCCGGTTTCGGTGAAGCCGCCATCGACAACGTTCAGCCAGAATCCGCTTTCCTTGGTCTCGCCCCATTTCACAATGATGGCGTCACCGCTGCTGTCACCAGGACGGAGAAAATCAATCTCGTAGGGCAAGGCACACTCCTTCGTTCGGCCGCCCTTACGGGGCGGTCGTCGGGTCGGTTTCGAAGACGGGAAAAACTCGGGCGAGTATCCCTATGGTGGTGGGGGATATGGTGAACATCGTGGAACAGCACAAGGCCACCTTCATCGCGGCGCAGACGCCGGGGATTTTCCCGAGGCTGCCGATGCCTGTCTCCTCAGTAATGACCGTGTAGCCGTTGACCTTGGTGAGCGCGATGACGAACGGGTCGGCTCCCAGCACTGCCAAGCGTAGTGGTGGCGCTTAAACATCGTCGGGCTTCAGGTCTTCTATCCGGTATTCGCCCGCCTCAATCCGTTTGTCATGCGCTTCATGGGCCTTGATCCCGTCGTTCAGCACAAACAGGAAGGCCAGAGCCCCGTTGATCCTGATCGGCCGATCGTACCCGGTCTCGGAATCAAAATAATGGGCATCCAGTGCGTTCATGACATCGGCGATGGCCTTCAGCGCGTCGTTGACCTGCTTCCGGCTCGCCGGGGCAAGTGGGGTTGCCGGCGCGCCTGTCGCCAGCGCCAGGTCAATGTGACCAATGTGCCGGTTGCGCCAGTCGCGGCAGAACTTGGTGGCGCCAAGCGCTTGATCTACGAGGGTCGTGATCTTCGCTTTGAGGGCAGCGTCGTCGATGAGGCCCGGCAGGTTGCGGATGGTGAGGTTGTCCTTGCCCAGGCTCTTCGGCGAGTCAGTGATGCGCGCGAGATGCATCAGACGGCTGTCCCAGAGTTCTTCCTGCAACATATGGAAGAACGCCGGGGCGGCCTGGTTCATCAGGTCGATGCGAGAGGGCTTGGTCCCGAACAACTCTTTATATTCCGCCCAGTAGAGGTGCAGGACAGCCAGCTCTTGCCACAGCGCTGAATACTGCGTGCCCAACGCTTCGCCCATTGCATCGATGTTGCGTTGCTTGATCCGTTCTGCCGTGTGGTGCTCCGTCACGACTTGTCTCCCATTATGTCCGACCTAGTCCAATGTTAGCGCTTCGGACGCCGGTCCAAACTCGTGGTAATGCAGCAACATGGATTTCAGCGAATACATTGTCTACATCGATGAGAGCGGTGATCACGGCCTCACCAACATCAACCCGGATCACCCGGTGTTCGCCCTGGCTTTCTGCGTGGTCGAGAAGGCGAAATACATCGAAAAAGTCGTCCCTGCGATTCAGCGCCTGAAATTCGATTCTGGGGCCACGACAGCGTCGTCCTGCACGGCCATGAAATTCGCAAGGCAACGGGCGATTTCAACTTCCTGCTCAATGCCAAGACACGGGCGGCATTTATCGACCGCGTGACCCAGTTGATGGGCGAGGCCGAATTCACGCTCATTGCCGCCGTCATCGACAAAGCCGCCCACGTCAAGAAGTACAGCGACCCGGCCGATCCCTACAGCATTGCCCTTGGCTTCTGCATGGAGCGTCTACAGGTCTCGTCGCTGCACTCGGTCCCGCGTGCCGCCGTCGGCGTCGCTATGCTCACGCTCCCGCGGGTGCCATTTTCCGCTCAGGCGATGCGCCCTTGGCGCACGCCTGATCGGGGCCTGCGGCCCTCGGCACCCTAAGGCCAGGTTCCTTGAAGGTTGAGCTAGGTCGAGCACTCGTCGAGGGCAAGCAGATTGTCATTCCAGACTCCATCTGCATGGCTCTGAATGAATTTCCGTCCCGAGGGCTTTTTCGTACGGCAACCCAAGCGGTCGAATTACCTTCTTGCGTGTAGAACCTGTGCTGCTTGTTCTCAATAAAACGAACAACGTCTTCTACCTTCTCCCTCCATCTTCCGCCTTCGGGCTTGGGCCCACCGACATCCGTGATGTGCTCATGCCGGCTCATACGGTTCGGCTTGTGAACACAATCAATGCGGTAACTGGCCATGGTCTTGCTTTCCATTCAAATTGGGGGCGAGGAACCAGTTCGTCCCGACGACAAAAAAGCTGGGTCGCTGCGGTCGGAGCAAGCACGATTGCTTACTCAGCGTGGGGCTCCTGCGAATGCGTCGAACACTGCCGGCGAATTGCCATTCAGATGACAGCCAGCAATATCGAGACCGCGTGGAGGTCTTTGGCCTGCTTCGTCATTGAAGTCTTTCCTAGGGAGGTCGAAACGACAATCTCGCAATGCAGATCTCTCGAACGGTCCTCGATCTCGGGCGCAAACAGATGCTTGAAAGATCATTCAATGCCGCTCCCGCCCTAAGGTACACGCTACATTCCGTCGCGAATGTCTTCGCCCTGCCTGTCCGGATTTTAATCCGCTATCACACACATGATGCAGATTTCCGGCAAATTCGTCTCTCTTGCCGCTGCCGATCATTATCGAATTGGGATACACAGAATTGATCCGAAGCTCGTGACATGCCGGTATGCCGAAGTCAGCCACGGCCGGTCCAATGTCGTGACGTCCACCGAGCTTGGGAGCCGTCGAATTCATATTCATAGCTGCCTTTGCGAGGACCAAGATTGCAAACGGAGCCCGAGAGTTTGGCAGACCGATTGCTGGTTCGGTCGACTGCTTTACTCGGGGACAAGCGAAACGAAACATAGAAGTTGGCTTGCGGGTCAAGAACAACCATGGGTAATGATGGGGGTCGGCTTACCCACCGGTGAAAATAAATGACTCAATCCCGCATTCTTGCTGTTTGCGCCGTGGCGCTAACAACTGTGTTTCTCTCTTCTCCAGCGAGAGTGCAGCAGGCACAACCAGCGCAAGGTGACGGGCAGAACCCTGCGGTGTCGCAATCGATATCTGGCGAGCCGCGATCCGATCCTTCGATTCAAAAGCCAGCGCAGTCGACGGGCGCTGGCACCCCTGCGAGCGTTCAGACCACGCCGAGCGATCCTCAGAAGCAGTGCGTGAAGCCCGGAGAGTTCGCCATCGAACTTCGATCTGGTCGCAATCCGGTAGGCGCACCAATCGTGCTTGCCACGAACTTCTTGCCCACAAACCAGCGCGTTGACGTCGGTGTGCGCGCGCCGTTCGTCGATGGCGTACGTTATTTCGCTGGTATCGACTACGGAGACGAAACCTACCTTTTCAAGCGGCAAGACGTAGTCACGCACCGCGCAACGGAATCGGACGCGCTGGTCAAGAAACATCTGCTCGAGCCCGACCAGACCATCGTCACATTGAACATGGGAGACGATCTGGCTTGGTTTTGGAGTAGAGTCGATCTTTATCTTTACACCTGCAACAGCCCGGTTGGTCAGTCTCCTTGGCGCGTCTCGTCCGTAAGCGTCCGCCTCAGTCCGTATTGGTTCAGCATCGGCGCCGTCCTTGTCGAAGTGCTGGTTCTCTACCTCTGGATAGCCTTTGCGCTCCGCAAGAACGATCACACGTTGGGATCCTTCCTGCGCGCGATGAACCCCGCGCAAGTCTCGGCGGGGGCGGACGGAAAAGGAAGCCTGTCGACGTTCCAGACGCTGGCCTTCTCCCTTGCAGTTGCTGCTCTGATCTCGCTGCTTTTGCTTCAGACAGGAACGTTGGTCGATCTCTCCGGATCGATCCTGACGCTCCTGGGCATCAGCGGCATCGGCGCCACTATAGCCAAGGGCACTGATAGCCAACGGAACACGCTGTCGGCGGAAAACCGCGCATGGCTACTGCGACGCAATTGGCTTCCGATGGCCAAGACGATCGTCGACCCGTCAAACGCGACCTGGCGTGACTTCTTCTCCACGGACGGTGTCTTCGACGTATATCGCTACCAGAGCTTCATTTTTGGGCTGGTCGTGATCGGAGGCTTGATCGCGGCAGGCGTGAATCAGCTCTCGACGTTCGTTGTTCCGGATACGATCCTGGGTATCGTTGGACTTAGCCAACTCGTCTACATCGGCGGCAAGCTGGTGACGCCAACCAACATTTCCGACCTCAATACCGCTATTTCCGGTCTCCGTTCCGATGAGCAGAAACTCAAGGCTGCCGCGGTGGCTGCCAAGCAGGGGCGGGTGGCGAGCCTGGCAGAGGCGATCCCGCTCGTCGGCCAAAGCACCTACGATGCATACCGTCAGAAGGCTAGGGACGTCGCCGCCATCTTCACCGATGCGACCGGCATCATCGTCGCAGATGCATCGCTCGAACCTCTCGTCACGGGATAAAGGAAGACCGAAATGGCTAAGAACATCCTGGTGTTCGCGGATGGCACGGGTAACGAAGGCGGTCTCCTGCCGGACGAGAGTCGCACGAACGTCTACAAACTCTATCGGGCAACGCGCACCGGGCCTGAAACGATCATCGACCCGAACAAGCAGTTGGCGCTCTACATTCCCGGTATTGGGACGCCGATACCCGGACATAACAACAACAGCTGGGGCGGGGTAAAAGAGACGGCTCAGCAGATGTTCGGATTCGGCATTACGAAGAAGATAATCGATTGTTACGTCGCAATCGTCGGCGTCTGGGAGCCGGAAGACCGTATCTACCTATTCGGTTTCAGCCGCGGCGCCTACACCGCCAGGTGTCTCGCTCACGTGCTCGAGCTATGCGGTATTCCGACGAAGGAGCGGAATGGCCAGCCGATCAGTCTCGATCCGAGTTCGTTGAGGAGAGTCGCCAAGGACGCGGTATCCTCCATCTACTGGCGTGGGATGCCCAGGGACGGCGCGAAGGCGGAAAAGAGAGCAGCCCAGTTTCGCGATGCCTACCGTTCACAGGTCGGGCGCTCGGCAGGGGCCTCCACCTATTTCATCGGGATTTGGGACGCCGTCGCCGCGATCGGCTGGCAACGCTTCTTTCCCGACTGGGCTTATGATCGGCATTTCCCATCAGACATCCAATACGCGCGGCATCTGCAATCGATCGATGAAGGCCGAAAGGACTTCAAGCGGGTACCCTGGGGAGGAAGCGGTACCGTAAAGTGGCCGGATAGACACGGCGAGCCGGAGCAATTCGATCAGATCTGGTTCGCCGGAAATCATGCCGATATTGGCGGAAGCTATCCTGAGAACGAGTCGCGCCTGTCGGACATTACGTTGGCCTGGATGGTGGAGTTCATCACCGAGAAGATTCCGGGGGCAGGTCGAGTCATCGTCGACAAGAACTTGCTAAGATTATATCCATCGGCCGATGGCATGATGCACGACGAATGTATGGTGGGAATGGGCGGGACTGCGCTTAGATGGGCGAAGGCGGTTCGGGAGGTGCCCGATACGGCGCAACTTCACTCCACGGTCTACGAGCGGCTGGCAATGAAGTCGGTACGCAATTTCACGAGCTTCGGGCCCTACCGACCTGTCGCGCTGCAAAACCATCTCAAAGCAAAAAAATACTTCGAAGCCTCAACCAGAGGAGGCGACGACGCGATCGAATCCGACTCCGCGGATAAGCTCAGCGCCCCGCCAAGTGGTGCTGTTTCGACCTGATTGGACTTATAAGCTGTATTGTCCAGCGCGCTTGTTAGGAAGCTTAGGGCTCATCTCGCGCCTTTGCCGACTAAGAGTTGATTCGTGGTTTCGTGAAAGTCTGCGCGTCGTTCCCATCTGGCGCAGAATTTCTGAGTTGGATGCCCCGAAATCAGGGAACTTCGACTTTGAGGGGCGATAATCTTGCCCGAGACGGAGGGGGACGAAAGCTGCGGGCCGAATCTTTTGCGGGCAGAGACCTGAGAGGGGGCCGTTTGGCCTCTGCACCCATGAATTGGCTTAAGCGCGACAACCGCTCGCCAAAGGGATCCGGCAAGGGGCGCATGGGATCGACCGTGCCGCTGTTCCCATGTGAGGTGCGATCTTGCTTCCACGTGGTCGCTTGATCCGTGTGAGGCAATGCAGGCCGGCCGAGCTCGTTCGCATGATGGAGATGCCCGAAGTTTCTTGGTGACCCACCGTTGGCCGGCGTCTTATCGATGGCCCGCGGCGTGACTTTGGACGCTGACCGCGTTTGATCTGGGAGATGCCGAGCTGCGTGATAGGCGATCGACAAATTGAGGATGGTTGGCGTTGTGCGGCCCGGACAAACGCGCTTGCTTCCTGCGACCGTGGCCGACTCGCGTCATGATCGTACGATCCGTCCTGCCTTTGACATCCAACTAGATGAGAGAGTGTTCCGCGAACATCCCAAATGGGACTGTCCCTAGCACTGCGTTTCACTAAGAGTTGACGCAATATGCCGACATTGGTGTCGCTTTCAGCCATGTGAAGCTTGGAGGAGGCGCGCGCCAACTGATTTGTTGGGACTCAAATGCTCGATGCTCGCCAGGGAAGCGTCCCTATCTACCAGTCGGCGATGACTCCTAAGGAGTACTCGTGCGTCCTCATTGCGCTCGACTTGATAAGCCACCCAGCCATTTTGCTCGATCGAGACGGCTCAGTCTTGGCTGTGAGCGGTAAGGCCTCAAAGGTCTTTGACAGTGAGTTCTCCGTGCATGGCCGGCGGATCTATGTGGCAGACTGTCAATCGCGAATGAAGCTCGAAGCGCTGCTGGATCGCGCCCGGCTGGTCTCGGAGCAGCAAGGGCCCTCAGTTTCACATCTCGCAGTCAATCGTGCCAGTCGTCGACCGATCGTGATGGAAGCTATCCTGCGAAGTTCTGGATCCAGCAGTCTGCCTTGTGAAGTGAGCGTTGTCCTTCTGCTGACGGACCTAGATGAAATGCCTGTCATTTCACAGGCATCTCTCATGGAAGTCTTCGGCTTGACGCCCGTCCAAGCGCAACTCGCATCGCTGTTGGCAAAGGGAAAATCGCTGGATGAAATCGCACGCGAGATGAACATCTCTTCAGGAACAGCCAGAAACCATCTCAAGGCTGTATTCCTTCGCACCGCGACCAGGCGCCAGGGCGAGTTGGTCTCGCTGTTATCTCGGCTACGATAAATGTACTTCAGACGCAGGACACAATGCAAAGCACACAGATTCTGACCTACCAATTATGTCCGTGTTCGGTTCGATGCCGCCGGTTTATCATTTTCTTTGCAGGGGACGTTTCGCCCGACCGTCTTGGGGCGCCATGAACGAGCCGAATTGATAGGGAGCAGCTTTCACCCCGAAGGACGACGAGTGACACGAATGACGTGATGTTTAAGCGTGCGCGGGCTGGTCCCCGTTCCGTCAGGCCGAATTTCGACACCGAGTCGCTGATGCTCATCGTACTATTCAGCACGGCAGGCCTCATTCTGTCGCTCGCCCTAGCTTTCAACTGGCCAGAAGTGACTGTCGGCTATCTGGAGATGGTCCCTTAGCCGCGCACTTGCGTGCAATCTTTGCAACGCAAGTACCTTTCCAACTCATGCACCGGCGTCGTCTTCGGCCTGCGGATGATCTCTAATGCGACCGTTTGATTCGTGTCGCAGCCCAGGCAGCGAACCTCAAGGTAGGGGTAGCCGCCGTTGATGGCATCATCGATCGTCGGCGATGGTTGTGCCGGTCCCTTGTAACCGAGCATCCGGTTGTTCCACGCCTCGCAAGCCAAGCGGTCAGCTACTTTGCGCGCTTCCTTTGGCGCGTTCGGCGGACATGCGTATGGTCATGCCGAAAAGATATTCGCGGGACTTGGTGGTCATGCCAGTAGGAAAGCGTGCCGGCGACTGGGGCGCAAATTATCAATCAGTGGGGTGCGCAGGGGACCGCAAGCTACCGCTTATCGCGGATGTGAATAAGTCACTGAGGAGGTCGGCGTCGCCAAATATGCTGATGAGCGCGTTGTGTCAGTCAAGCCTGCCGACCACCACGGAAGGTCAATCGAAAAAATTGCGCCAAGATTCGTGCACCCTTTCAATGGGATACAACCATGAAGCAGGCATCACCGATCATCCGCACTTTCTTCCCTAAAGTGCAAGTGTGAATAGGGAGGCGACAACTATCTGATATTGTTCGAACAATTGCTTCGTTCCCATATCTTGTTGCTAATTTTTGACAAGCCGGTCAAATCAAACAGTGACGGTTCGCCGCTGGTCCAGGAGTCTAAACTGGAGGACCATGCCGTGCGTCGATCCCCTAGATTGAAAGTGAAGATACTCGGAGCTTCTATCAGTGCCGAAGGAGTAATCGGAATTGTAGGGGTAATCACGATACTGGCGGTGTTGTGCGTTCTGTGTCGTTTGGCGAGCGCGGGTATGGCGCAGCGCTTCTTCAATTGAGTGTAGGGACGATGACAATGCTGACTATCGCCACCCTGATCGAAGATTACTTAAGCGACCCAACGTCAAAATATCATACGCTCAGCTATCGAGTGCGCCTCGATAGCGGACGATATCTGTCCCGGATCAAACGGGATCGAGGCAACCAGCTTGTGAGCGGAATAACGCGGCGCATGTTGAACTACTGGTACAAGCGCTGGTCTGAAGGAGGCGAGACATCCGGTAGGCCATTCATCTCGCAACTCCGCGCGATAGTTTTTCACGGCATTTTACAGCGAGAGGAGGCCGAGTGTTACCGCCTGATGCGTATATTGAATACGTTTGAGCTTCCTACCGTGCCTGCGCGAGACGTTCGACTCACGTTCGCCCACGCTGAGGCCATAATCAAAACAGCTTATCATTGTGGCTGGTACTCAATGGCACTTGGTCAAGCCTTCCAGTACGAATTGCTCTTGAAGCAGAAGGATGTCATCGGAGAGTGGATACCTGCCCAGGAATTGAGGGGTAAAAGCGATGTTTGTCACGGTGGCAAGTATTGGACCTCTGGAATAAGGTGGGAAGAAATCGACGATCAATTTGTCCTTAGGCACCCGACAAGCGGTCGGGAGCGGCACATTAATGTTGATCTGAAACGCGCGCCGCTGGTCATGCAAGCACTACGAAGCCAAGTTATTTCATCGAAGCCAGTTCCTTTGCTGCGAAGTGAATGGCCTATCCATGGTCCGGTTATGATTTGCGATGTAACCGGCCTCCCATGGATTGCATCAGAATATCGGAGGAAGTGGCGAATACTCGCTGATGGAGCGGGTGTCCCAAAGGCTGTCAGAAATATGGACAGTCGTGTGGGCGCAAAAATTGTTTCAATAGCAGGGCGCGACATCCTCGTATTCGAGCGGCACCGGCCCGGCTCTCTCGATTTAGTTGAAATCCGGTAGAACAACGTTTGGAAGGACAATGACGCGGGCGATTGCTGCCGCGCGATCGGAAGGATTGGTATGATTGAGAGGAATCGATGGTTACGTGCCCAATTTGTGATTCTGAAGCTGAAGCACTCCCGAAAACTGGAGACTCTGAGTGTCTGTCCGGGAACATCTTGAATCATCGGAATCATTTGTGATTCAAGGGTGGCGGTCCGATTTGAAGGGGCGCCGATGTGGACGAAGGAGAGCC
>NZ_BSOW01000038.1 GCF_030160715.1 Bradyrhizobium iriomotense | reverse complement strand
ACGACAAAGCCGAGCCCTTCGTCTGGACCAAGAAAAAGGTCCGTCAACGCCGCTTCAAAGGCCGCCGTATCACTCAGCTCTGATTCCGGGTACTAGGGCTGGACGTTCGTCTCCTTGGAGAAGCGGCTTATTCGGAGGAAAGAGGACCGTCCTCTTGATCCACATAGGGGTCTCTGCTGCAAGAGCCGGGAGGTCATGATCGGGCAACCAGCCTGCAACGATAGCCCTCGCGTAGTCGCGGCCGGCCCAGCAGTCCACTCTCGTAGCCCGCGAGCCAGCTGCCGCGAGTCCATTCAGTCACCTGACCGACGACGTTGATGCGGAGCCGTTATCGTTTCGCCGCGATACGACGGATCAGCCCACCCGGATCGCCTCGTCGCAGGCTCTGCCGCTTCAAAGCGAACTCTCGACGTTAAGAGAACGGCGTGATTGGTCGATCTTGCAGCACCCCATCGACGTACAGATCGACGTGCTCGTTGTAGAAGCTGAGCAGGTTTTCGATCTTCGGGCACTCGGGAATTGGCGCCGGATAACTCCACACGATGTCCTTGACGAGCTTATCGCCCACCCGAGCCGACCAGTAGCGCGCAACGCCTTTATACGGGCACCGACTGACAGACTCAGTGGGCTCGAGCAGATCCATGCGCACGTCCAGCTTCGGAATGTAATAGCGGGTCGGCAGCCCAGTCTCAAAGAGGAGGATGGGCCGGAGAGTTTCACCCAGTGTCACGCCTTCAATCTCCACCCGCACGTGCCTTGAGCTGTGAACCGTGTCGACTCTCGTATACGGATCTCGAGGATGAACAAAGACCTGCTCGTCCTCCTCGAACCACGCGTCCATCTCATTCCAGAAGAAAGTGAGGTGGCCTTCGAGTGCGGCTCGATAGCCTGTCGGCGTGATGTAGGCGCGGGCCGCATTGTCCGCGATACGATCCTTCACCACCACGCGCCAGCGAATGGTGTCCGCCGCTTGCTGTAACTGCTCTAGATACTCCGTCCCGACATCCGCAATTGGAAACCAGTAAGCCGGTGGCCGCTTCGTTTCATAGACGAGGAGAACGTGTTCGCTGTCGGCGATCAGCTTGCCACCAAAGTACGTCCGTATCCGGCGAGAGCTGCGTTCGATGTGTACTCCCTCCTTCAGCCGGGCCCGCTCCTCAGCAGCTGGAACGATCGGTTGCGCGAGTGGCTCAGTCATCTTGAATCTCCTTCCTCTTGGAACGACGGACCCGACAAGTGAAGATGCAGGAACGAATCCGTCAGCCAACTGTTTCGGGCTGCTTCGTTGTAAGCCGGATCGCAGGGAACTGATCCGCGGTCAACGTCTCGCGGGCAAGTAGCAGGCGGCCGCCTTCGTCGAGGTCGACACGCCGTGTGCGTAGGATGGCAGTCGCCTGCTCGAAGGCCTTCGTGATGATGTCGCGCACCGCCACGTCGATCTCGCGCTCGGTCGTCTCGGAGGCGTCGACGCCGCTGGTCGAAGTCCCAAGGAACGGCTGCGGCGCGGCTGAGTAGGTGCGCTGGCCCACCGTTTCGTCCATGCCGAACCGGGTGACCATCTGCAGCGCGATATCGGTTGCACGCTGCAGGTCGTCGGCCGCGCCGGTGGAGACTTCACCGTCGAAGATCAGCGCTTCCGAAGCGCGCCCGCCCATCAGCACGGCGATGCGGTTGGCGAGATCGTGGCGGGCGAGCACGAAGCGATCCTCGGTTGGGCGCTGTATGGTGTAGCCGAGCGCGCCGACGCCGCGCGGGATGATCGAAACCTTGTGCACCGGATCGACGCCGGGAAGGCTCGCGGCGACCAGCGCATGCCCCATCTCGTGATAGGCGACGCGGCGGCGTTCCTCCTCGCCCAGAACTCGGCTCTTCTTTTCCAGTCCCGCCACGATGCGCTCGATCGCCGCGGTGAAGTCGGCGAGCGTCACCGCTTCGGCGCTGCGCCGGGTCGCCACAATGGCGGCCTCGTTGACCAGGTTGGCAAGATCGGCGCCGGTGAAGCCGGTGGTCAGTCCGGCGATCTGTTCGAGGTCCACGCCCGGGGCCAGTCGTATCCTGGCCACGTGCACCTTGAGGATTTCCAGCCGGCCGGAGCGGTCGGGCCGGTCGACCAGTACCTGACGGTCGAAACGGCCTGGTCGCAGCAAGGCTGGATCGAGGACCTCCGGCCGGTTGGTGGCACCGAGCAGGATCACGCCGGTCGTCGGGTCGAACCCGTCAAGTTCGGCGAGCAACTGGTTGAGCGTCTGCTCCTTCTCGTCGTAGCTGCCGAATGCGCCGGGGCCGCGGCTGCGGCCGAGCGCATCGAGCTCGTCGATGAAGATGATGCAGGGCGCTGCCTTGCGCGCCTGCTCGAACAGATCGCGCACGCGCGCCGCGCCGACCCCGACGAACATCTCGACGAACTCGGCGCCGGAGATCGAGAAGAACGGAACGCCAGCCTCGCCCGCTACCGCGCGCGCGAGCAGCGTCTTGCCGGTGCCGGGCGGGCCGACCAGTAGGATGCCCTTCGGGATGCGTGCGCCGAGCCGGCCGAAGGAGGTCGAATCGCGCAGGAAGGCGACTACTTCCTGCAGCTCGAACTTCGCCTCGTCGACGCCGGCCACGTCCCTGAAGGTGGTCCTGGTGTCGGTCTCGACATAGACCTTGGCGCGCGACTTGCCGATCGACATCAGGCCGCCAAGGCCCTGGCGTTCCGCCACACGGCGGAACCCGTAGGTCCAGATCAGATAGAAGATGAAGATCGGCAGCACCCACGACAGGATGGTAGAGAGGAAGGTCGACGACGGCGCGCCGGTGATGACGACGCCGTGGGCGCGCAGCTTGTCGGCGAGCCCGGGCTCGACGCGGACCGTGTAGAACATCTTTCGGCCGTCCGGGAACGGCTCCTTCAGGATCCCCTGGATAGTCTCCTGTCCGATCAGCACTTCCGCGATCTTGTTCTCGCCGACGAGCCGCTCAAATTGGCTGTACGGAATGGTGTCGACCTGAGTGAAGCGCAGCAACAGGAACTGGACCAGCAGCACGCCGAGGAAGGCCGCAAAGATGTACCAGGTCGCAAACTGGTGCTTGCGCTCCTCCGGCTCCTTCGGTGTGCTTCTTTCCGTCTTGCTTGTTCCAGGCCCGGGGCTGGGCGCCTCGGCATATCCAAGCAATTTCAGAAATCGCCAGCCTGGCGTTGACTTTTTCGTATCTTTCGACGGTTGATCGAGCATGTCGGTTTCCGTCGGCGACATGTCGCACATCGCCATTCTAACTGACCCACCGCCATCCACAATTAGAGTTCTGCGCGTATGGAGTCCAGCATAGCGGCGCCGGATTCGAGCAAGACCAATCAAAGCGCGGCAAACGACAAACAGTCAGTGTGTGCCGTGGCGATTAACATGCTCGGCGTGCGGAGAAGCCTCGATGCCAAATGCAAGAAGACCGCCATCGACTGCGACCGTTGACGCCGATTCGAGAGAACGATCCGATGACTAGCATCTTCTTGGGATCGCAGCCGCGTAGGGCGCAGGTGCCGCCAAACGGGCGATGGTCAATCATCGCGACCGAGCGCCCCGCTTTACGCATGCGCCCCGCTGCCGCCTGCGCGGCGGTACCAGTGCCGATGACAAGAAGATCATACGCATCCATGGGTTATCTCCAGCGGAAGCGGCGGCCATAGACTCCGATCGGACGACACAGTGTCATTCGCCCCTTGTTAGACTCCGCCACCTGCTCGGAAATGTCTCTTCCTCTATTGCTCTGAGATTCGCGTGATTGCGCCTGAACGGCCCGCATCATGATTCCATCCCGAGTATCGGGTGTAAATCGGCGCCAAAGCATGACCCCGTCAGCGTCACGAGAATCAAGGAGTTGTCGTGCCGATCGACGTTGGGACCGCGCGCTGCTGAACAAGCGGCGAAGCGCATTTGATAGCGCCGAGCTTTGCATATGAAGTCACCGATAGCTCTCAATGTGCTTGCCCTGTACGAACGCGAACGGCACCACGAAAATCTCGCTACCAAGCTCGTCGCTGACGTGCAGGACCCAGTCCCGGCAATCCCTTGCGCTGTTTGCCACGATGAGAGACCGAACAACTCCTGCGGCGTGGTCACGCGCTTCAATCAGATTGTCCACAGCTGCGCCGCATTGATCAATCAGTACCCCCCGATTACTAGAACAATGGAAATAGACGTGGGTCACATTCGGCCTCTTCGATCGCTTCCTCTCAACTTGGTGATCCGCGTAGCGCCGCAGCTGCAAGGCCGTTTTAAGATATCGGCCAAAACTCAAGCTGGCTTTTCCATTTCTCTCGCAGATGTATCGATGATGCTATTTCTGGTGTGCTAATGGGTTAACCAGTAGCCATCGAGGTAGAGGTCCGACGACTTTTGGTCAGCCAGCCGTTTCATTGTTCTGTCGTCGCGTCGGTTGCCGTCAAGTTGTCTGCCTATCAGGGCAGATCGGAAGAGGCCGGCCGACGTTCAATACGGCGCGGATGACCCAAATCGGAGCTCCGCGTCAGCCCGCGCTATGCGCGGATGGTAATCAAAGACAGCGCACGAGATCACAACGAGTTGTCCGGGCGCACAGGCAGCGTGAATGCAAATGCAGCCCCTCTGTGCTCGGCTGCGGTTGCCCACAATCGTCCATCGTGCGCCTCAATGATTGAACGGCAGATCGAGAGGCCTATTCCCAAACCGCTCGGCTTGGTCGTGTAGAAGGGAGCAAAGACTCGATCGATGCTCTCAGGCGCCATGCCGGGGCCTGAATCCTGCACCACGACGAGTACTTCTTTCTGATCGGCTTTGTCGGTCTTAATTAGCAGCTGTCGCGTCCCTTCGTCTGAGCCGCTCATTGCTTCGAGCGCGTTTATAACCAGGTTGAGGACGACTTGTTGCAGTTGGACTCGATCCCCTAGAACAGGCGGCAGGCCCTCGGTGAGCTGCGTCTCAACGGAAACACGGTTCTTGGCCGCTTCGTGCTGGGTCAGTGCAACGACCTCGAGGATCGCTTCGTTGATAACCAATGCGTCTCTTCGCTGAGGGGCCTTCTTGACGAAGGAGCGTATCCTGTCGACGATCTCTTGGGCGCGTTTGACATCCTTGGCGATCCGTCCGAGCCGCTCTTTTGCCTTCGCGAGATTCGGCGGCTCGGCGCTCAACCATCGCAATGCGCTCCCGGCGCTAACAGCCGCGGCCGTGATCGGCTGAGCGACCTCATGCGCAATCGACAAGGACAGCTGCCCGATCGCGGAAACGCGGTTTGCGTGCGCTAATTCTAGCTCAACCTCGCGATGCCTTTGCTCGCTTTCGCGGAGCGCCAGTTGTGCGTTCTTGCTATCGGTCAGATCGAGCACGAAGGCAACACCTTCCTTTGGCGTTCCTTCGAACATCGCCATTCCGACCAGTACCGGCACACGACGACTGCTTCTTTGTATGTATTCCGTCTCGTATGGGTGGACCACTCCGGACGCGTTTAGCCCGGCCAGCCGCTGCTCGTCGACTCTGTGCGTTTCGGCTGGAGTCAATTCCGTCCAGCCCAGGCGGTTGGAGATGAGCTCGTCGCGCACGTATCCAGTAATCCGGAGAAAGGCCTCATTCGCGTCAACGATCCGACCATCAGGACCCCAGATAAAGATACCGACGATGTTGGCGTCGATCAGGCGGCGAACTCTCGCCTCCCGCCTTTGAAGTTCGACGAGAAGTTCGATAAAGCCGATGGATATGGAGACCACCGCAAACGGAATGACTAGCCAGCCGAGGTTGCGATGAAGAGCCTCCATGGCCTTTATTGCTTCGTCCATCGCAGTGACCATGGGAAGGACGTGCATGATCGCGAGGTCGGCGGCATAAAGTAAGGCAACAGCCAGCAGTCCCGAGTTGATCAGCAGCAGGCTGATTCGCGGCCGTTCGAAGCGCTTTCCAGGATTGATCAGGCGGCAACGCCATATGCCATAGACGGTCACCCCTATGATCAGGAGATCGACAGCCGTCATCAGAGGCACGGAATTCGAGATCATGGCTTTGTCCGGAAATCGCGGTCGAATGAACTTGACAGGCGCGACCCTCGTCTACCGGCCGCCCTATCTCGCCGCAGAGCTACTTTCGCGGCTGTGTCGCAGTACTGCCGCCGTTCGCAACCAAGGTTCGGGCACGCGCGAGCAACTGCGCGTTGATGGCGACGATGATCGTGCTTGCTGACATGAGGGCGGCGCCGACGGCTGGACTTATGACGATCCCCCACGGATAGGCCACGCCGGCGGCCAGCGGAATCGCGACAATGTTGTAGGCCGTCGCCCACAAAAGATTCTGAAGTATCTTTCTATAAGTCGCGCGCGAAAGCGCCACGATGGTGAAAACGTCGCGGAGATCGCTGCGCACCAGAACGATATCCGCTGACTCGACCGCGACTTCGGTTCCGGCGCCAATCGCAATGCCGAGATCGGACTCGACCAAGGCTAGTGCATCATTGACACCATCGCCGATCATCGCAACAGTGACGCCGCGCGCCTTCACCTCGCGGACTTTCTCAAGCTTTTGGTGCGGCAAGACTTCAGCGAAGTAGTCGTCAAGGCCAAGTCGAGCGGCGACCGACTTGGCAACCGCCATGGCGTCGCCCGTGATCATCATGCAGCGGATTCCCATTGCCTTGAGGCGCGCGATTGCATCGAATGACTCTTTGCGAATAACGTCGGCAAGCGCGACCGCGCCGACTGGCTTATCATCTATCAGTAGGTAGACGACGGTATTGCCTTCGTCGCCCAGCTCGTCGATACGCTCGTTTGGCGCGTCCAGTCCTCGCTTGCGGACATAGTGGGGACTCACGACTCTGACGCTATGTCCTTCAATCACGGCCTCAGTACCTTGGCCTGGCAGATTTTTGAAATTCCGGACCGGCTTCGGCGTGACGCTGCGGTCCTTGGCACCCCGCATGACGCCCTGCGCGATCGGATGCTCTGACTGACTCTCAAGCCCTGCGGCCCACGCTAGTATCTCGCGCTCGGATAGATCAGACAGCGCAACGACTCCCACTACGCCAAAGCGGCCTTCCGTCAAGGTGCCGGTCTTGTCGAACAGCGCCGCACCCAGGCCATGGGCGCGTTCGAAGGCCGCGCGATCGCGGATAAGAAGACCACGCTGCGCCGTAAGCCGCGTGCTCACTGCAACGACCAAAGGGACCGCGAGACCGAGCGCGTGCGGGCAGGCGATGACCATAACGGTCGCCATGCGCTCGATCGCGTAGTCAAAGCCGAAGCCAAAAGCGAGCCATGCGACGAGCGTTGCGCCGCCGACGGATAGAGCAATGTAGGTCAGCCACAAGGCAGCGCGATTGGCCAGGTCCTGGGTCCGAGAGCGGGTCTCCTGCGCCTGTTGGACCAGCGCAATGACCTGAGCCAGATATGTCTGATCCCCGGTCTTGCGCACAACAACGGTCACAACACCCTCGCCGTTCACCGCCCCGCCGACAGCCTCCCGGCCCACGGTCTTCTCGACAGGTCGCGACTCTCCGGTCAGCATCGATTCGTTGAAGCCGGAGTAGCCCTTGGTAATCACGCCATCGATCGGTACTCTCTCGCCAGGCTTGACCAGGACGCGGTCGCCGGGCCGCAATTCTGCGATCGGGACATCTTCGGCGTCATCATTCGGTTTGAGCCGGTGTGCGGTCGCCGGTAGAAGTTGAACCAGCGCCTCCAAGGCGCGCGAGGCTCCCAAGACGGATTTCATCTCGAGCCAATGTCCGAGGAGCATGACATCGACGAGCGTCGCCAGCTCCCAGAAGAACACCGTTCCGGGGAGACCGAAGACCACTGCGCTAGAATAGAAAAACGCCGTCGAAATAGCGACCGCAATTAGCGTCATCATGCCTGGCTGGCGCGCCCTGAGTTCGTTGTGGATTCCCTTGAGGAAGGGCCAGCCGCAGTAAAGATAGACCACCGTAGAAAGACCAAAGAGGACGTAAGACTCTCCCCTAAAGGCAAGCCGCTCGCGCAGGCCGAGCAAGTCCTGCACAAGCTGTGACAAAGCAAGAATCGGAACGGTGAGAATCATCGCGACCCAGAATCGATTCCGGAAATCTGTAACCATCGCCGCGTGGCCGTTTCCGGCGTGGCCGTGATCCATATGCATGTAATGGTGCGCGACGGGGCTCATGTGGCCCATATTCGCATGATGCATTGATCCATGAGCCTCGAGCTGACGTGCAGATCTCATCATCGCACTCCTCGTCGCGGGTCAACACGGACCGCTGTCGAAAGGAAACCGCAACATTGCGATGGAGACCGCCGCAAGTCGATACGCCGCGGCTTCAAATTCCGCAATACTGAGAAAATCACCGCAAAGAAAATACTGGCCACCGCGATCTTGAGAATCGACTGGCGGCACCTATCGACGGGCAACCCGCTCGGAAATCCCATCGGCGACGTTGGAAGCAGTACGCCAGCCGATCGCTGGGTCTCTAACTACTCGGACGGGCGGCCGAATTGGTTATAGCCTGGAGAATTATTTCGACGACCAATTCTGGCGCGGTGACCGACGGTGTGTGGTCGACTTCTTCCGATCGAATTGTTGCGCTCATACGTTGTGCCAAGAATAACTGTGTAGCCGGGGCGATCATCCGATCTTCTTGAGCAACAAGATACCAGAACGGTTTTGCTTTCCATGCCGGCTTGGGTGCCTTTTCCTGAATGCATGCAAGAGCAATGGGACGCTGCGTCGCCGCGAGGAGGGCAGCCTGCTCGGGTGAAGCATCTTGACAAAAGGCAGTGCCAAACCGTTCGTCGGGCATGCAGAGGAATCCATCGGTGTCAGGCGTGAGTTGTGGCGCCTCCGGATGCAGGTTCTCACGATAGAATACCTCACCAACCGTCTGGCTTTGATCGGGCGTCAGGGCCGCAATGAAGACCAGAGATTGGACCCTTTCGTTGATACTTGCTCCTATGACGGCGCCAGCATAGGCATGCGCGACAAGCACCACTGGACCATCGGTGCGTTCCAGCGCGCGCTCAAGTGCAGCGATATCATCTGACAAGGACGTTAGCGGGATCGAAGCACAAGGATCCTCAGTCCCTTGAACTGCAACGACGTGATAACGCGTGCCCAGTTAAAGCCGTCGGCCCAAGCGCCGTGAATCAGTACGACTCTAGATGTTGTCCCGGATGCGTTCATAACCATTTCCCTCCTCGCTGACTAGCTTTCGGCTGATTTTGATTGTGAAGCTGCGCAATGGACGGATCGAGATTGTTTTCGATACGATCCCCCGCTCCGACTTCGCCCTCCTGAACCATTCTAAATCAAAAGCCCGGCCGATGATGCGACGCCAGCAGCGCCAGCATCTCGGTGGGCCGCCGGATCCGAGAAACCAAGGACGTATGAGCTACGCCGTGTGTGTAGTGGCAGAACACTTTCAACCCGGCTAGTAACTTGCATGGCTGGATCTTAGCCATGCGACTCCCGCCTAACGGCGGGCCAGCTTTGATCTAACCCAAGTCCTTTCGCGAGTTGCTGAGATTTGGTTACAGGCACACAAAGAAGTTACTCGCCAACCGCGGTGCAGTTGCGTGACGGGATGTGATGAAGCCGGACGCTCCAAATCGGGCATGTACGGCCGCGTGGTGGGATATTTTCCGGCACTAATCGAGGATGAGAGAAGTCTCGCTATGAGGCTTGAGAGCGAAACGCACGAACTAGAGGCGATCGCCAAAGCGTTCCAGATAATCTCGAAAGAGATGAGCTACGAAGGCGTGGCCAGGGCACTCCTGAAGGAAGCGCTCAGCTATTCCGGGGCCGCCCGAGGCGGCGTTTTGCTTAGCAAGGGGGGTGAACTGCTCGCCAAGGCAGATGCAAGCTTTCCTCGTGAAAGGGCGGAGTTCTTTACCTCTCACCCCGTGGCCGGCGAATTCCGCCTGCCGGCGGATATCAGCGAAAGGGTCCTTGCTCGGCAAGAGACCGTCGTCAGACAAGCCAGTAGTAGAGGCTCGGCGCTCATTGATCCCGTCGAGCCACCGCCGCAAAGCATAACCCAGCTGTGCCTGCCCCTGGTTCATCAAGAGCGAACAATCGGGGTTCTCTACCTGGAATCGGAGCGCAGGGAGACATTCACGTCCAGGTGCATCTCGATGATATCCATGCTGGCTTCGCAGGCCGCCGTCTTCTTCGAATCCACGCAGCTCTTCGAGGCACTCCGTGAGACCAATTTGTGGATGGTCAAGGGTCAGCAGATCGGCCGGATGGGCAGCTATCGCTGGAACACGCGGACCCTGCTCTCGCGAGCATCGCGCGAATGCTACCGCATATTCGACGTCGACCTTGACGTAAATCCGGTACCGTTCGAAGTGTTTAAGAGCCGCATATACCCTGATGACCTCCCTGATTTGGAGCAAGCGCTCGCGGAGGCCGTCAGTGCCAAGTCGCCGTTCAGTCACGAGTACAGAGTCGTCCATAGAAATGGCTCGATCCTGCATGTCGCCGCTGTAGGACAATTCGACCTCGGCCCCACCGGCGACGTGGAACTGGAAGGGATTATCACCGATATCACTGAACGGAAGGCCGCGGAACAGGCGCTCACGGATGCGCGAAATGAACTCGCTCGAGCCGTCCGTCTCGCATCGCTCGGCGAACTCGCAGGCTCCATTGTTCACGAGATAAATCAGCCTCTGACCGGAATCATCATGAGCGCGGAGGCTTGCCTTCGGTGGCTCGCACGGGAGCCTACCGAGCCTGGTGAAGCTCGCAAGTCCGCGCTGCGCGTCATTGAACAGGGACGCCGGGCGAGAGACGTCGTCACTGGCCTCAGGTCCTTGGCGCGCGCTGCGCAGCTCAAATTTACCGACGTTCAGATCAATGACGCCATCGAGGAGATTCTTCTTCTCTTGAAAAGAGACATTGAACGCGCCGACGTCACGCTCAGGACGGCCCTCGACAGGTCGAAACTCATTGTCGAGGGGGATCGAGTGCAGCTTCAGCAGGTCGTTCACAACCTCGTGCGCAATGCAATCGACGCCATGATCGCCACCAACGAAGGGCCTCGCCTTCTGACTGTTTCTTCAAAGGCGGCCGAAGGGCATGTCTCTGTTGAGATCGCTGATACCGGGATCGGCATCGCCTCCACGAACAGGGAGCGACTGTTCGATGCGCTCTACACGACCAAAGGTGACGGTCTGGGCCTTGGCCTGTCGATCTGCCGCAAAATCATCGCTGTCCATGGAGGGCGTCTATGGGTGGAGGAGAACACGGCTCATGGTGCGACATTCACTTTTACCCTCCCGCTTCGCCCATCGGCCACCGTGAGCAACTGAAAGTGTCGTCGTCAGTTTTTGTTCATGTCGTCGACGACGACCAGGCGGTCCGGGAGTCACTTGGAGACCTGCTCCGGTCGATGGACTACCAGGTAATGCTTCATGGATCTGCCTCAGAGTTTCTCAGTGCCGAATTGCCGGACGCGCCGGCATGTCTGGTACTTGACGTTCGAATGCCGGGCACAAGCGGCCTGGAGCTACAGGAGTACATGACGCGCATCAATATTTCGATGCCCGTTATCCTAATGACGGGCTTTGGCGACATTCCAATGTCTGTGAAAGCTATGAAGGCCGGTGCGGTCGACTTCCTCACCAAGCCGATACGGGAGCAGGATTTGATAGATGCCGTCGCCACCGCGGTTCGAATAGACCAGGGCCGGCGCAACGACCTCGTGCATATTATTCGATTGCGAGAGCGGTATAAGCTCCTGACGCCGCGTGAAAGGCAAGTGATGGTGCTTGTGGCGACCGGGTTGATGAACAAGCAGGTCGCGAGCGAGCTTTCCATCCGCGAAGCCACCGTGAAAATGCATCGCGGCAGCGTCATGCGAAAGATGGGAGCAAGATCTGCAGCTACGCTCGCTCGGATGGCGGAAGCTCTCAACATTCAGAGGTAAGGCGCGACCGTAACCTTGGTACCAAGAGTACCGACCAAGGTATGGGCCTGAGCATCACAACCGAGAGATTGCGGCCATGCGCGATCGAAAGCATGGTTCGGCTAAACCTTGTGCTGCCAATCGGCACCGGGGAGCCGTCTGCTCACAGGGGAGATGATGCAATGCGCATCCCTTCTCGATTGCATAACAGCCACGGTCTGTTCGAATGCCGGACGATCAGCGATTCAGTTTCAGCGGGGAGGGCGTCTTTCTCCTATTGTGCTTCCACGATTTGGCGCACTTGGCGAGGGTGCGGCCGGTGACAAGCCCGC
Source organism: Bradyrhizobium iriomotense (assembly GCF_030160715.1). Classification (GTDB taxonomy): domain Bacteria; phylum Pseudomonadota; class Alphaproteobacteria; order Rhizobiales; family Xanthobacteraceae; genus Bradyrhizobium; species Bradyrhizobium iriomotense. The sequence continues at coordinate 68,920 of NZ_BSOW01000038.1, read as the reverse complement.
TCATCGCAGTCGTCGACGACGATGATGCGCTATGCTCATCCCTTGTGGACCTGATGCGCTCCATCGGCTATCGCGCCGAGCCCCATTACTCCGCAGAGACGTTCCTGGCGTCAGTCAACCTACTCAACGTGCACTGCATTGTGGCCGACGTTCATATGCCCGGAATGAGCGGACTTGACCTCGCCCGAAAGCTTCGAGAACTGGGCATCATGACGCCCGTGATCCTCATCACGGCGCTACCTGACATGCATCTGGACGGTGAAGCGATCTCGGTCGGCGCGCAATGTCTTCTCCGAAAGCCGTTCGAAATAGATTCCCTGCTTGATTGCGTGGAGAGGAGCCTCCCCGATGAACGCCCCATGCGATAGCACCGCTGCCTCCTCCCATTTCGGAGTTCGTGCACGGCGGACGGAACGAACAGGTGTCCGACCGGAGAATTGGGACAGGCGCTCTCACGCCAAACGCCACAGCTACGTTCCAGCGAGATCGTTCGGGGTGTGGGTGATGGCGATTGCACGCTATAAGTGGATCGACCGCCTTCGTGACGCCTCTCGAGTCCTCGCAGTATCGCTGGACGATGAAATGCTGCTCGATGACCAAGGGGGAACGGCCATGAGCGCCGCCGTCCTTGATAATCTGCTAGGCCAGTTAAAGCCCGCACAAGCGAGCGTGATCCGCCTCGTAAAGCTGAGAGGTCTCAGCATCGCACGTGCTTCCGGCGCAGCCGGTCAATCAGCAGCGCTGGTCAAGATCAACCTCCATCGATCTCCGAAAAAAGTGGCTGCCTTGGCGTCTTATCCGCAACGAGAGATGGAAACGAGTGGTCTAACGCAAGCGAAAGCAGAGTAGGGCTGCGAGAGGGCACATGAATTACGCTTCTACCGGCATCGCACAGAGTCAGGCGAGAGCTAACACGGACTCGCGGTTACCAAGCGAAGGCAGCGTCTTAAATCCGACCGTTAAGATCATCCCTGCCGAATCTATCGAACGTTTCGGTACGGGCTGCCGCTGGTGGTTTTCGGAGAGCGTCCACGTTCCGATCGGATGCAAAATCGAGTTTCGCTTTCAAGGACCCCTGCATTTGCTCGCATTGTACAAAGAAGGTACGCGTCGGAACGGTGAAACATGGATTGATGGCCTACCCTCATCAAGGCTTCGAAGTTTTGCGCATAAGCTTACCTTCGTGCCTGCGGGATGCGCTTATCGAGAATGGCATGAGAGCGGCGCTTCCACTCGAGTAACGTTTCTGTATCTGGACCCTGCTGCGTTCGGGAAATCGGACGACAGCGAAGGCGCGTTCCAGCCCAGAATATACTTCGAGGATTCTCTTGTCTGGGAGACAGCATCGAAATTGAAGAACACGATTGAGGGCGGTCAGGCTAGAAGCATGCCGTACCTGGAGGCGCTCTCTGGCGTCCTTGCGCATGAGTTATCTTGCGTGAACGACGAGGTAGTCCGCGCGCCGAAAGTCGATCGCGGAGGTCTCGCTGGCTGGCAAAGACGCGCCGTCGTCGGCTACATTGAAGCTCACTTGGGGAAACAGGTCTCGCTTTCAAAGCTTGCGGAACTTGCGGGACTTAGCCAGCATCATTTTTGTCGAGCGTTCAAGCAGTCATTCGGAATTCCACCGCATCAGTATCAAGTGCAGCGCCGCATGGAAGTCGCGAAGTCGCTCCTGGCGAATCGAACGAGCTCAGTCACGGATATTGCGCTCAGTTTAGGGTATGCGCAGACCAGCTCTTTCAGCACTTCTTTTCGCAAGACGACGGGCTGGACACCCACGGTGTATCGCAGGGAGTTTCAGTCAGCCGACTCAATGGGTCATGCAGCAGTTCACGAGTGAACGGGACGCTTTCTCCTTCACAGGCTTTGGAGGGAGACTAACGGCAAATCCTGTGCGGACGAGTTACTATGCAAGGTGAGAACCGTGTCATGACCAAGGTTCGTTATGGGAAGGCCGATGTTGACGGGCTTAAGGTGTTCTACCGGGAGGCCGGGCGTGTTGATGCACCAGCACTGCTGCTACTTCACGGATTTCCAAGTGCCGGCCACATGTTTCGCGACCTGATCCCGGCATTGTCGGATCGCTTTCGCATCGTTGCGCCGGACCTGCCCGGCTTCGGCCAATCGGACATGCCGTCTCGCGACAAGTTTTCGTACACCTTTGGCAAATTGGCGGAAGTCATCGAGCGTTTCACGGAAGTAATCGGACTCGTTCGCTTTGCGATCTACGTCTTTGACTATGGGGCGCCAACAGGCTTTCGACTGGCTATTCACCATCCGGAGCGGATTCGGGCAATCATCTCGCAGAACGGCAATGCCTATAAAGAGGGGCTGAGCGACGGTTGGAATCCCATCCGCGCCTATTGGCAGGATCCCTCGCAGGCCAATCGGAGCGCGCTCCGATCCTTCCTCGCGCCCGAGACGACGATTTGGCAATATACGCATGGCGTGTCCGACGCGACCCGCGTGTCTCCGGACGGCTATTCGCTCGACAACTTCTATTTGACCCGCCCCGGGGCAGCGAGGTCCAACTGGACCTGTTTGGCGACTACAAGACCAACGTCGCACTTTACCCCGCTTTTCAGGAGTACTTCCGCAAGTACAAGCCGCCCTTCCTGGCGGTTTGGGGCAAAAACGATCCCTTCTTTCTACCGTCAGGCGCTGAGGCATTTAAGCGCGACATTCCAGGTGCGGAAGTGCGCTTCTTTGACACCGGCCACTTTGCCATTGAGACGCATTGCGAGGAAATCGCCGTGGTGACCCGCGAGTTTCTCTCGCGTTCGAAGTGAAATCGATAGGTAGCCGCAACTGCACGGCCCTTGTGGCACGTGCTTCCAGGGAGTGGTTTGATGCGTGCAATTGTTCTCGAAAAGTTTGGTGACCTAGATAGTCTGGTCATCAAGGAACTCCCGGAGCCTGAGCCGAAGGCAGGACACGTCGTCATCCAAGTAAAAGCGTTCGGCATTAATCATGCTGAAATGCACATGCGCAGGGGCGAGTGGGCCGAGGCAGCTCCCGTCATCGGCATCGAGTGCGTGGGCATCGTAAGGTCCTGTCCGGGTGGCGAGTTTCCGATCGGCGCGAAAGTGGCCGCGCTGATGGGCGGTCTGGGTCGCACCATCAACGGCAGTTATGCCGAGTATACCCGCGCACCAGCTTCAAACGTGGCATTGATCGAGTCTCACCTGTCGTGGGCTGAACTCGCAGCGATTCCTGAAACTTATGCAACCGCGTGGACCTGCCTGTTCCGCAATCTGGAGATCGAGAGGGGGCAACTGCTGGTCATTCGTGGTGCAACCTCCTCATTCGGCCAGGCCGCGCTCAAGATGGCAATCAATGCCGGAGCCCGGGTGATCGCGACGACCCGAAACCGCCATCGCTTTGCCATGCTTGAAAGGTTCGGGGCCTGGCGCTGCGAAATCGAGCAGCGTGATTTGTCGAAACATATCCGAGAGGCCAAGAAGATCGATGCGGTGCTCGACCTGGTGGGTAATTCGGTCATGCTCGATTCCCTTGCTATGCTTCGCCGCGGCGGCCGTTCGTGTTTGGCCGGTTGGCTGGGCGGCCTCGACCCCATCCCCGACTTCAATCCGCTGCTGCAAATGCCGAGCGGCGTTTATCTGACCTTCTTCGGCAGCTTCGTGTTCGGGATCCCGGGCTTTCCACTCTCGGATGTGCCTCTTCAGCAGATTGCCGCGGACGCTGCCGCGGGTCGGCTCGACGTCAAGCCGGTCAGAATCTTCCGTTTCGAAGAGATTCGCGAGGCCCATCGCGTGATGGAGGCCAACGAAGCCACCGGCAAGATGGTTGTGGTTCACGCCTGAGGCCGCATCCGGAGGTGCGATGGGCGCTCCGTTGGCTGCCGCCGACGCTTCTGCAGAAGTGTTTCCTGTTCCACATGCACATCATCGTGAACCAGGCAACCGCGCATGGGCGTAACGAACGCCCCGCAGACTCGTAGGCGTCGTCATGAGCGCACGTCATCTTGCCTGCTGCGATCAATCTCAATCAACGAAAGAGCCATTCGCATGAAAAAGTCTTTCAACATCGCTGAACGAGGGGGAGGGTCCTATCGTCTGCTGGCCATCCTCCGATGGGCCATGGTTGTCATCTTTGTATCGTTTGGCATGCAGAAGTTCACTTTGCAGTCGGCACAGGGTATCGTCCAATTCATCAGCAACAGCCCGTTCATTTCGTGGCTGTCGGTGCTCGGTTTCCGGGGAGAAGCGTACTTCCTCGGTGTTGTCGAGTTTGGCATTGCGGCGCTTCTCGCGGCGGGCGCATTCAGTCCGATCTTATCAGCCGTTGGCTCGCTGATGGGTGTGATCACGTTCTCCATTACTTGGTCATTCTTTTTCACAACGCCCGGTGTCGTTAAGTGGAGCTTGTCGACTGACCCGATGGCCTGGAACCTGGCCGGCGAGTTCATATTCAAGGATATCGTCTTGCTCTGCGTCTGCGTCGTGCTGTTCCTGGCTTCCTTGCCGCAATCTGTCATCCGATCATGCACCGTTTAGGAGGAACCTACGAGCGCCCGTTTTGAGGTGTCCACGGGACAAGGCGAGAGCTGTGTGCCGCCAACGGTGTTCCTTGTCAGTGATATCTGACCATCACATCTCTTCACTAGTTAGCGACGTCGTCTCTGTCGGTCCTGAGATTTCCTTCGCAGGTTGGCTCCTATGGGCCTCGGCCCGCAATGGGCGCGCGCTCCTGATCGAGGTGCCGGCGAGATCTCCTCGGTCAAGACCGTTGCGCGTGTGGGCATGGGCGGCGGTTATATCTGCGGTCGCCGCGGCGCTGCCGATCGCTTCGATAGAGAGAGATGTCTCTCATGCCTTGAGCTTAAGCGAGTTTGCTGTCATTTGCGCGGTCTTGCTTCCAATCGCAGATTGCGCGGTCCGTTTTCGACGCCGTGCATTGCGAATGCTAAGCGGCAAAATATACGTTACCCGGAGACGCAACGGCTGAAGTCAATGTGGAGAAGCGATTGAAGTGCGGAGAATGAAAGCGTGATTCGAATCGCATCCAACAAAAACGGGACGACGATGATGAACCGCCATTTGCAGGCGTTGGCAAAGTCCGATCTCTTCAGGGGGAATCTCGACTATCACCTAATTCGAGCGTCAATGGTGATTGTATTCCTGTTGTTCGGGTATCAGAAGTGGTTTGAGTACGAGGCTCAGGTGCTGGTGCCCTATATCAGCAACGGGCCCCTGATCTCGTGGCTATATCCTGCCTTCGGCATCCGCGGGGGTAGTTGGTCCTTGGGCGTTATGGAATGGCTAATTTGCTCACTTCTCTTCTGGGGGTTTTGGAATAGGCAAGCAGGAATCCTTGGGGCTCTCGGATCATGCGCTACATACGTGGCGACCGTTACGATCATTCCTTTCATGCCGGGCGGATGGGACGAGGTGGCCGGCGGTTTTCCAGCCATGACCGGTAACGTTCCATTTCTCATGAAAGATGTCGTGCTTCTTGCTGCTTCATTCTACCTGTTGAAGCAGGATGTCGTAGGGGCGATACAGTCCTCCGACTGTACTGGCACAATAAGATACCCAATCAAGCGTCTCGCAGGGGCAATGGCCGCGCTGGGCCTTCTGCGCGCGGATCTTGAATACCATCTGCTCCGTGCCGCGATGGTGATCATATTCGCGTTCTTTGGCTATACGAAGTGGCATCAGTACGCGGCGCAGGCGATGATCCCATTTATCAGCAATAGTCCTTTCATTTTCTGGCTGTATCCAGCGTTTGGGCTGCGTGGAGGTGCCCGCTTCCTGGGTGCGTCGGAATGGACAATCCTGGCTCTCTTGTATGCGGGATTCTGGGACAAGAGGTTCGGACTTCTGGGGGCCATTGGTTCAACCGCAACCTTCATTACGACCTTTACGATCATCCCCTTCCTGCCAAATAAATGGGATCCGGCGGCCGGGTTTCCTGCGATGGCCGGTCTCGTACCATTCCTGATGAAGGATTTGGTCCTTCTTGCAGTTTCAATATATTTGGTGAAACAGGACGTGATCAGGCTGGCTCTCTCCAGCAGGGATGCCGAGATGGTCCGACCGCGCGTCGAGGGAATTACTGCTGCAGTTTGAATGGCGGCTCTTACCGTGCCTCAGCTTCGTCGGTCTCAGCTTCGCTTGAGGATCCCACCTCGCAAAGGCTCTCGTACCACGTCGCTTTCATCGATTGAGCTTGTGCCAGCTTGCCAACATTAGGCAATGCCCCCAAAGCCTGAGCAATTCAACAACAGACGCTACAATCAAAATGGACTACCGTCGTGTCTGGCAGCTTGGCTTCGCGACTCTTGCGAAAGAGTGCGAGCGGCCGCGAGTTGGAATTGGCATTCATTGCGGCTTCCAGGTGGCTCATGAACTATGATGCGTATTTTTGCGAGCGGCTCGATGAACTGCGTAGAGAGGGGCGGTACAGAGTCTTCGCCGATCTGGAACGAAGGGCCGGCAAGTTTCCGCGCGCAACCTTGAATTCCGACCGCGGGAAAAAGGAAGTGGCGGTCTGGTGTTCTAACGATTACCTTGGAATGGGCCAGCATCCACTCGTTCTGGAAGCCATGCACAACGCACTCGATAGTTGCGGGGCGGGTGCCGGGGGCACACGGAATATCTCCGGCACTAATCACTACCATGTCCTGCTCGAGCGCGAGCTCGCCGATCTTCACCAAAAGGAAGCCGCGCTGCTGTTCACCTCGGGCTACGTCTCGAACTGGGCTGCGCTCGGCACGCTTGCGTCGTGCATGCCAGATTGTGTTGTTCTGTCTGACCAACTGAATCATGCTTCGATGATCGAAGGCATTCGAGGCAGCCGCGCTCCGGTCAGGATCTTCGCGCACAACGATCCCGCGGACCTTGCGCGAAAACTCGCCGAGGTCGACGCAGATGCGCCCAAGCTGGTGGCGTTTGAATCCGTCTACTCCATGGACGGCGATATCGCACCTATCGCAGAGCTGTGTGATGTTGCCGAGTCGTATGGCGCCATGACCTATCTGGACGAGGTGCATGCTGTAGGTCTCTATGGACCGCATGGGGGTGGTGTCGCCTCGCAAAAAGGTCAGAGCCATCGGCTCACCGTGATTGAGGGAACGCTCGCTAAAGGCTTTGGGGTAGTTGGCGGCTATATCGCGGCGTCCGCGGCGTTGTGCGACTTTGTGCGCAGCTATTCGTCGGGCTTCATCTTCACAACGGCTCTGCCGCCGCACATAGCCGCTGGGGCGCTTGCAAGCGTTCGCCACCTGAAATCAAGTTCGGTGGAGCGTGAAGGCATGCACGATCGCGTTGCCCTGCTGAGGCGTCAATTGGATGATCACGGCGTTCCGCATTTGCGCAATCCGAGCCACATTGTGCCCGTGATGGTAGGGGATGCATATCTTTGCAAACACATCAGTGACGTGTTGCTACATCAATACGACATCTACATTCAGCCGATAAACTATCCGACTGTACCACGCGGTACTGAGCGGCTTCGTATTACGGTTTCACCATTTCATTCTAATAGGGACATCGAGTACTTAACCACTGCTCTCGCTGAAATCTGGTCAAGTGGTCTGCCCGACTATCCCTCCCCTCTGGACCGGCTTGGAATATATCGAGATCGGGCCCCCGGTTCCGCCTTGATCGATCTGGAGGCGCGTGTCGCGCGGCCAGATATTGACTCGATCATGGACGTTTGACCGCAATCTGGAATTTGTCGGGCGTTCCGTTTTGCGGCCATCACCTAGAAGCCGGGACCTGCCGCTACTGTGATGAAGCCGATGACGCTGATCGACCTCGCCAACCCCACAAAATTCCTGTCGCAGACGGCGCGCATGCTGCCATGGTTGGCGGGCGCGACCGCGATCTTGCTGCTGGTCGGCTTCTATCAGGCGGCGATGGCGCCCGACGATTATCAGCAGGGCGCCACCGTGAAGATCATGTTCATCCACGTTCCGAATGCGTGGCTCTCAATGTTCGTCTGGGGCGTGATGAGCTTGGCAGCACTGGGCACGCTGGTGTGGCGGCATCCCCTGGCCGACGTCGCAGCCAAGGCCGCCGCTCCGATCGGGGCGGCCTTCACCTTCCTCGCGCTCGTGACGGGTTCGCTGTGGGGCCGGCCGATGTGGGGCGCCTATTGGGAATGGGATGCGCGGCTCACCTCGGTGCTGATCCTGTTTTTGATGTATCTAGGCCTGATCGCGCTTTGGCGCGCGGTGGAGGATCCGTCGAGGGCGGGGCGGGCGGCTGCGATCCTGACGCTGGTCGGGGCGATCAACCTTCCTATCACCAAATTCTCGGTCGACTGGTGGAACACGCTGCATCAGTCGGCCTCGGTGATACGGAAGGGTGGGCCGATGCTCGACCGCGCCTTCCTGATTCCGCTGCTGATGATGACGATGGGGTTCTCGCTATTGTTCATCACGTTGCACCTGGCGGCGATACGCAACGAGATTTTGCGCCGCCGCGTGCGGTCCTTGCAGATGATGCAAGCCAATCAGCGAGCGGCGTAGGCCATGTCGCTCGGTCCCTACGCCTCCTTCGTCGTGATCTCGTACGCGCTGGTGGCAGCCGTGGTGGTGATCCTGATCGTCTGGATCACGATCGACTATCGCCGCCACCAGGAACGGCTTGGCGAACTCGAGGCCAGAGGCGTTGTCAGGCGCTCCGGCCGCGGCGCGGCGGACATCAGATGAGCAGACCGACAACCGCAGACGCATCATCGCGGCCTCAGTCCTGGCTGTTGGCGTTACCGCTGCTGGCATTTCTGGCGCTCGCTGCGATCTTCTGGTTTCGCCTCGGTGACGGCGATCCCTCACGGATCCCTTCCGCCCTGATCGGCCGTCCGGCGCCACAAACCGCATTGCCACCGCTACAAGGCCTCGTCAGGGATGGTGCCCAGTTGCCCGGGCTCGATCCTGCCGCCTTCAAGGGAAAGGTCAGCATCGTCAACGTCTGGGCGTCCTGGTGCGTGCCGTGCCACGAGGAGGTGACGCTGTTGACCGAGTTGAGTAAGGACACGCGGCTGCAGCTGGTCGGCATCAGCTACAAGGATGCGCCCGATGAAGCCCTGCGCTTCCTCAGACGCCACGGCAATCCCTTCGGCATCGTCGGTGTCGACGGCAACGGCCGCGCCGCGATCGAATGGGGAGTCTATGGCGTTCCGGAGACGTTCATTGTCGGCCGTGACGGGAAGATTGTGTACAAACTGGTGGGTCCCCTCACGGCCGACAATATCGGTGGTGCGCTGAAGAGCGAGATTGACAAGGCCGTGAGGGCGATTTGGGTTGTTGGAAACCCGTAACCGAAGCGGGCAGCGACAGAAAGGCGGCCGGCCGCATACCGACCGGCCGCAGTCACCCGATCGGGGAGGCGGGAGGAAACACCGGGTGCAGATAGAACTACACGGTGCGCCGGAACGGGGCTGTTTCAAAATCTGCGAGTCTGGCGACGCTTTGAGCTGGTATTAGAACATCGCATCCGGCTTCGCGCAGCCTTTAAGAGCCCGCTGCGCCGCCGCTCGTTTCCGACAGATGCGCAGTTTGCTTAATTCGACACAGGCGCTGGAAATCGGACATTTCGGGCGCCGCTCATCTCAAGCCACAGACCGTGCGGTGTGTCTACCACTCTGATAAGCACATTATCACAATCGGGACACGTCAGGACGGCTCCCATGGGGGCTGCATACACAGTCAAAGCGCCTATTCCAGTCACGCCGTCGCATGCTTCGCACCGGATTCTTGCCAGCGTGACATCCGGAACGAAAATTTGCTGAACCAGGCGTGCTGCGGCATCGCCGCCGAGCAAAAGGTCGGAGACATTGTTTGGCATGATTTCATCCTCCTGATGGCCCGAAGCGTTCCGTTTTGATGCTTAGAGAGTCGAATCCGAGCTCCACCAGGAAGTCGGAAGCGCTCTCGACAAAGGCAGTAGGACCGCACACGTAAATCGCGGGGTTTTGTGCGGGCGGAAAGCAGTTCGTTGCAAGCAACGTCCGGTCAACCCTTCCTCGATGGCCAGCCCAATCCTTTGCTTTCTCGCGCGTCAACGTATAGACAACGCGTAGGTTGGTGTCGTTGCGCGCCATCCCATCGAGTTCGTTCTGATAGACGATGTCTCCCCGGCTTCTCGCCGAATAAATCAGGACAGTCGGCGTACGACATGATGACCTGTCGCGATGGCGAAGCATCGCCATTAGGGGCGTAATGCCGGTCCCACCCGCGAGAAGACAGAGCGAGCCGCTGGAGCCGCTCGTCCAGACAAAATGGCGGGCGATAGGTCCCCGCAACTCAAGCCGATCGCCGACGCGCAGCTCGTCCAGAAGGTAAGGTGAAACTTCGCCGTCCGTCACTCGCTCCACTGTCACCGTCAGCAACTTGTCTTCAGGCGGAGAAGCGATCGAATAGCTGCGCTGCGCTTGATAGCCGTCCTCCGCCGTGAGCCGGATATCGATATGCTGACCGGGCAGATGCCCCGTCCAGTTGACCGGCTCCAGCATAAAGCTCTTGACGCGATGCGTTTCGGCTACGATGTCTCGCACCTGAGCGAGCTGCCATTCAAGCCGTTCGGCTAGAGCAGAAGTATCAATCACCGTCATATCTCTGCTCTTTCCAGGGGTCACCGTAATTATGATACCCTAGCGACTCCCAAAAGCCGCGCTCGTCCGTTGGCATCAAGCGAATCCTGCGCAGCCATTTTGCGCTCTTCCAGAAATAGAGATGCGGTACCAGCAGGCGAGCAGGGCCGCCATGGGCGGGCGCGATTGGCAAGCCGTCGTAGTGGGTAGCAACCATGCCTTTGCCGCCGATCAAGTCGGCGAGTGGGATGTTCGTTGTATAGCCGCCGCCGCAATGAGCCATGACATAGGGCTCGGGCGGTCCAGAAAGCCCAACTGCTTTCAGAAGATCGTCGAACGTGACGCCTTGCCAGGTCGTGTCGAGTTTGGACCATTTGGTAACACAGTGGATGTCGGTCTTGATGGTGGTCTGGGGCAGCGCTTCAAACGCTTCCCAAGTCCACACACCCAACAATGAGCCACCAAGTTGAAGCGCCAATTTCCAATCAGAGACCTTTATTTGCGGAGTAGGCCCGGCCGAAAGGATCGGAAAATCGGCCGTAACATATTGCCCGGGCGGCACGCGATCCTTCGCCTGTGTTTGTCGCTTCGATCGGAAGCCGTGAGAGATATGAGCTTCATCCATCGCATTTTGCCTTTCACACTGATTTGAATTTTGCGGCCAAGAACCAGAGGCTGTTGGTTCTCCAAATGACCGTTAGTCCTAGACATGAGGCGAAGCGATGGCCTGTCGATGGGCCTCAGGCAGAATCCGTCAAGATTGAATAAGCCAAAGCAATCTCGCAGGCGCGGCCCCCGCGGCAGCCCCGCATCTCCACCGTCATGAAGGTCAGCAGCGCCGACGCGAGTTGCATTCGGAGAGTACAGATGTGGGTCGGTGCCAATTGCCGGCAAGCCAAATGCATCAAGATCGAAAAAGCGGCGGCAATCGCCGACGCGCGCGACGCCGACCAAGTCGCTATTTCAGGTGTTGTGCGCCAAGCGAGAGCTCATCGGCCGTCGACGCGAGTTCGCGTCGGGACCAAGGACGCAGGAGAGAACATGATGCGTATTGGATATAAGACAGCAGCCGTCGTCGTTGTGAGCAGTGCGATCGCGACAGCCGTTTTCTTTGGATCGCTCAAGAATGGTAACGCCCAGTCCGCGACGCGCTATTTGCCGGAATACACGGCCGACGGGCAGCTCCTCCTGCCGAAGAACTTCCATGAGTGGGTTTATCTCGGATCTCCGCTCACGCCCAACGCCCTGAACGGCGGCATGGCCGGTTTCCCGGAGTTTCATAACGTCTACATCGAGCCTGGCTCGTACGCGATATACAAGAAGACCGGTGAGTTTCCCGAAGGGACGATCTTCTTCAAGGAGCTTCAACTTACCTTGCCCGGCCAAAATCCGGACGGATCTCGAACCGAGCCGTCGGGCAGGGGCTACTTTCCCGGACCTTTTAACGGCGCCGACGTGACGGTGAAGGACTCCAAGCGTTTCGCCGACACCAATGGATGGGGTTACTTCAACTTCAATCATCATGAGCCGAAGGCCGCGATGGCGAAAGTAAAAGCGAAGGAGGAATGCGCGTTTTGCCACATCGCATATGCCAAAAAGGACGAGGTGTGGACCCAGTTCTATCCCCTGTTGGACAAGTTGGACAGCAAGTGATCTTACGCGTTCGTCACCACGATCCGAAGGAAGTGAGTTATGAGAGCCGCTCGCGTCAAGAATCTCGGAATTTCGGGAACTGTAGCAGCGGTGATCGCGATCGTCGGATATGGCGCGATAAGGGCGACCGCGGCGGCAGATCCGTCGTCCGCTGCGACAGTCGTTGACGCGGCCGGTAAGCTGCGCGTGCCGCAAGACTATCGCACTACATATCAGTCGCTTGGAAGCTGGGCCATAGCGGCAGATGAAGGCCGAGGCTCCAAAGAGGTGCACGTCGTGCTCGCCTCGCCCGGGTCCATCGAGGCCTATCGCAAGGACGGTCATTTTCCCGATGGCACGGTGCTCGTGAAAGAGGTGTTCAGGACGGCAACAAAAGAGTTGACGACCGGCACTGTCAGCCGTGCGGATCAGCTGAAGGGCTGGTTTGTGATGGTGAGGGACAGCGCTGGACGTCATCCAGGCAATGACTTGTGGGGCGATGGCTGGGGCTGGTCGTGGTTCGATGCGACCGATCCATCAAGGTCGAAGTCCACCAATTACATGTTTGAGTGCAAATCCTGTCACGTGCCGGCACAGGCATCCGACTGGGTCTACGTCGACGGATACCCAGCACTGAAGCGATAGGGGACGCTTCGTGCAGTGACAAACGACCCCTGGTTCAATCCAGCCAACGGAGTGAGAGATGGCAAAAGAGGCGATGATGACGAATGAGATGTCCAGGGCGAAAGGACAGCCTGGACATCTCTACATGCAGACCAACGAGGTTGCGAATGCGATCGTTCACTATGAGCGGAAAGCAGACGGCTCTCTTGCCGAGCTCGAGCGCATCAGCACTGGAGGTGCGGGGTCGGGTGAATACAAGCCGATCAGCGGCCAGGAGAGCGCGCCCAATGCCTTTGAGGGCGCGGGAAGCATCATTCTCACACCGGATCGGCGCTTTCTGTTCACCACAAACGGCGGTGACAACTCCGTTTCGGCTTTTCAAGTGACTGCAGAAGGGCGCCTCAAGCTCATCGACGTCAAGCCGACGGGTAACCCCGTGGAAGGCAGGAGCGGCACCGCCAAATCGCTCGCATTCTCGCCCGCCACTCGCACGCTGTTCGTGCTGCACTCGTTCGGCCCTGATCACCTCCGGCTGATGTCCGTCGACGCGGAAGGCAAACTGAAGCTGCGACCGGAGCGATATACGGTCAATACCTATAGCAAGAGGAACCGCGTAGCCACCATGGTGGTGGTCTCGCCCAACGAGGAGCTCGTTATCGTCGGTACGACATTCGACGAGCCAATCGCGCACACGGGCCTGTATCCGGATGGATCGCCTATTCTCTGGGTTCAGCGGGCTGGTGGAGCGCTGCATTCGATTGCATCGAATGCGCCGGATCCGGACGGCCTCGCCGCATTCCGCCTGCAAAAGGATGGTTCGCTCGGCACGGCCAGGTTCTATGACGCGAAGGGTGGCTCTCCATTCTACATCGCGTTCCTGAAGGCACGGCCGAATGCCTTCGTCATCGGATACGCCGTCGGTGACGGATGCTCGATCGGCACCATCCAGCAAGACGGCACGCTCAACATCGGCTCGCTCGTGAAGATCGACACGAGCGCAGGGGTGCCATCCGAGCTGTGCTGGCTGGCAGTCTCCCCGGATGATCGAACGGTGTACGCGACGAATTTCGGCTACAGCAATATCTGCAGCTATCGCATCAACGGAGGTGGTCTGGAGATCGCCAAGGATCCTGCATGTCCCCGCGTTCCGGGAGACGGCACCGCCAGAGGACTGAACGGAACGGTGACCAGCGGCCCCGCCGATAGCTGGATCACGTCGGACGGCGCGTATCTCTATCAGATCTACGGCAATGCCGCGAAGCTGGTTGGCTATGCCACTCAGTCCGACGGGTCGCTGACGGAGGTCACCAGCGTCAAGATTCCCTACAACAGCCCCCAGGGGCTGGCGGGATTCTGATTTCATCACAGAGACGGAGTTGGGCGTGACGAGGTGAGATGTCACGCCCAGCTTCTTGTCAGCCCGACGTGTAAATCCTGCTCAACGTGCCAACCCATCACAGGCCTCGAACGGATGCTTGAAACGACGCACCAGCTCGGTCATCGAGAAGAGACGGGGGCGCCCGGAGGAGAGGGCCCGTCTAAGGAAGACATTCGCGATGTTGATCTCGAGCGCGCCAGTGGTTCCGGCCGCCTTGTGCTCGCAAGCGAGGGGACCGGCACCCGGATCGCGGACATCTATCAGAAGTTTCCCATAAGCCTCATGCTTCCGAAGATCGATGATCACCCTTGCAAGGAGGTCGTCATTATAAACGCCTCCGGTGGCGTCGCCGGCGGAGACCGCCTCGAAATCGAAGTGGCCGCGCTCGACCATGCATCGGTCTCGGTCACGACGCAGGCGGCTGAGAAAATCTATCGCGCCTTGGATCGGCCTGCGCGAATCTCGACCAGGCTAAAGGTGTTCGACAGCGCAAGGCTTGCCTGGATTCCGCAAGAGACGATTGTCTTCAACGGGGCGCGCATTGTCCGCCAAACAGAGATCGATCTTTCCCCTGGAGCTGAAATTATCGCACTCGAGTGGCTGGTCCTCGGTCGCATTGAGAGTGGAGAAGAAGTCCTCAGCGGGTACATCTTGGACAGTTGGCGTATCAGGCTGAATGGTCGTCTTGTGTGGGCCGACGGCTTTCTTGTCGCAGACGAGACGTTTGCGCATCTACATAGAAGAGCATTGCTCTCCGGGTGGAAGGCCACCGGAACGCTGATCTATTTCGGCCCGCGCCTGGACGCGCGACTGGGAATCCTGCGTGAGATAGCAGCTTCGCTTGATTGTCAGTGCGCAGCAACAATCGTCGGCGCGATCATTGTTGTGAGAGTAGCCGCAGAGGCCGGCGCTGACCTCAAACAAGGACTTCGCAGCCTGCTTGATCGATTCAGCCTGGAGCTCGGGCCGGGACCCTTCGGAGTGCCGAAGATGTGGTCGTGTTAACCGGCGTCGTTGGAGGAAGACAGCTTTGAATCTAACCCCACGGGAAAGGGACAAGCTGATGATCGCTCTCGCGGCGATGGTCGCGCGAGGCAGGCTCACCAGAGGCCTGAGGCTGAACTATCCCGAAAGCATCGCGCTGATTGCGGACTTCATCATGGAGGGCGCTCGCGACGGGAAATCAGTTGCTGAGCTGATGTCCGAGAGCGGACGGGTCCTCACTCGAGACCAGGTCATGGAGGGCATTCCGGAAATGATACGCGAAATCCAGGTGGAGGCTACGTTTCCTGACGGGACGAAGCTTGTGCCGGTGCACAACCCCATTCGATAGGAGTGACCGATGCGCTTGATCTTTATTGGCATGGTGTTGTTCGGGGCGCTCACCGCGCCGGCCCTCGCGCATACCGCGGTGGGACCGACCGATTCGTTCGGCGCTGGATTTGCGCATCCCTTTGGCGGCGCGGATCATCTCATTGCAATCACTTTGGTCGGACTCTGGAGTGTGCTTGCGGGTGGCCGTGCCATCATCGCATGGCCTGTGACATTTGGGGCAGCAATGTTGGGTGGCTTTGCAGCGGCGAGCGCGGGCCTGCAAATCAGCTTCGTCGAAGCGGCCATTTGCCTCTCCGTGGTCCTGCTCGGAGCCTTCATCGCTCTCGAAGTACGGGTGTCGGTCATGCCCGGGATCTCGGCGATCGGCATCCTTGCATTCTTCCATGGGCATGCTCACGGGACCGAAGCCGCGGCGGCGAAGCTCGTTCCTTATGCGGCAGGTTTCACGTTGGCGACCGCGGTGCTCCTTTTCGTTGGCATGGGAACCGGTTTCTGCGCAGGGAGCCTGCCCGGAACGGTCGTGGTGCGAACAGCAGGTGGATGCGCTGCTCTCATCGGGTTGTCTCTACTTGGAGGGCTGGCATGATTCCCGGCGAGGTTATTCCAGGCGCAGGTGATATCGTCCTCAACAAGGACAAGGCCGCCGTCTCGGTCAAGGTCGCAAATACCGGGGATCGGCCGGTTCAGGTCGGCAGTCACTACCATTTCGCCGAAGCAAACGAGGCCCTCGCATTCGACCGAGAGGCTGTCCTGGGCCATCGCCTCGATATTCCAGCAGGGACTGCCGTAAGGTTCGAACCTGGCCAGTCGCGGGAGATTTCCTTGATCCCGTATGGCGGAGCTCGCCTCGTTTATGGCTTTTCGGGCGCCGTCATGGGGCCTTTACCGCCGGTCGGCGGTGCAGCGTCCGCAAGCAGCAAATAAAGGCAAACCTGGATGCCCTATACATTTGGCCGCGCAGCCTATGCGCAGATGTTTGGTCCGACCGTTGGAGACAAGGTTCGCCTTGCAGATACCGATCTGCTCATCGAGGTGGAGAAGGATTTCACGATTTACGGGGAGGAGGTCAAATTCGGCGGCGGAAAGGTCATCCGCGACGGTATGGGCCAGTCGCAGCGATCACGCAGCGAGGGGGCCGTCGACACCGTCATCACGAACGCCCTGATACTCGACCATTGGGGCATCGTGAAAGCCGACATCGCTGTAAGGGATGGGCTGATTGCCGTGATCGGCAAGGCCGGCAATCCCGATGTGCAGTCTCATGTGGACATAATCATTGGGCCTGGCACCGAGATCATCGCAGGAGAAGGCAAGATCATCACCGCCGGTGGGATCGATACGCACATCCATTTCATCTGTCCGCAGCAGATCGACGAGGCGCTCTATTCCGGCGTGACGACCATGATGGGGGGAGGGACAGGACCCGCGGCCGGGACGACAGCCACCACGTGCACACCGGGGCCCTGGCACATCCAGCGCATGCTCGAGGCGGCCGATGCTTTCCCGATGAACCTCGGCCTTTTCGGCAAGGGCAACGCAAGCCGGCCCGCCGGTATCGTCGAGCAGATCGAAGCCGGGGTATGTGGTCTGAAGTTGCATGAAGATTGGGGCGCGACTCCCGCTGCTATTGATTGCTGTCTTTCCGTCGCAGACGACATGGATGTGCAGGTCATGATCCATACCGATTCCCTGAACGAAGGGGGCTTCGTGGAGAATACAGTCGCCGCATTCAAGGGCAGGACGATCCATACGTTTCACACGGAAGGCGCGGGAGGTGGACATGCGCCTGATATCATCAAGGTGTGCGGCGAGCGAAATGTGATTCCGGCCTCGACCAATCCCACGCGGCCTTACACGGTAAATACCCTTGATGAAGCGCTCGATATGCTGATGGTTACGCATCATCTCGACCGTCGTATTCCGGAAGACGTCGCCTTCGCGGAAAGCCGCATCCGTAAGGAGACGATTGCCGCCGAAGACATTCTGCACGACCTGGGAGCCTTTTCGATCGTGTCATCCGACAGCCAGGCGATGGGGCGCGTTGCTGAGGTGATCACGCGCATGTGGCAGACCGCGGACAAGATGAAAAAGCAGTTTGGAAGACTATCCGAGGAGAATGGTCAGAACGATAACTTCAGAGCTCGGCGTTACGTTGCGAAATACACCATCAATCCTGCGATTGCTCAGGGCATTGCCGGCTATGTCGGCTCGATCGAAGTGGGCAAGATCGCTGACATCGTCATCTGGGATCCGGCCTTTTTCGGCGTAAAGCCCGACATGGTTCTCAAGTCGGGCATGATTGCTGCCGCCATCATGGGTGACCCCAATGCTTCCATTCCGACTCCCCAGCCCGAGTACTATCGACCGATGTTCGGCGCATTCGGCCGCTCCGTCGGCAGAAGCTCGATGACCTTTGTCAGCCAGGCTTCGCTGGAAAAGACGCGGCAGCTCGGACTGACGAAGCAGGTTGTTCCGGTTTCGAACACGCGAACGATCGGCAAGCATTCGATGGTTCTCAACAACGCCATTCCTCATATCGAGGTCGATTCTGAAACCTACGAGGTGCGAGCAGACGGCCGGCTGCTCACTTGTCCTCCGGCAAGAGTGGTCCCAATGGCTCAACGCTACTTCATGTACTGATGAGCGCGGTGCTATCGGATCTGCAGTTGGAGGATCTATGACTGCTGAAGACCTGCCGTACTCGCCTCGAGCATTCGTGCGTCTGCAGGGCTGGCTGTCGCCCTCATTCCCGAGCGGAGCGTACAGCTATTCGCATGGTCTCGAATGGGCAGTCGAAGCCGGCGACATCCACGACCGCTCGAGCCTGGTTGACTGGCTTGAGGCCGATCTTTGCTACGGTTCCGGGCGCAATGAGGCGATCTTCTTCAGCGAGGCATGTCGGTGCGTGATCGCGAGCAACCACGCTGGATTGACGCGCGTCGCGGAACTGGCGGCTGCTTTCCGTGGGACATCGGAATTCGCGCTTGAATCATCCCAACAGGCGACCGCTTGCCTCACCACACTTCGCCAGGTCTGGCCCCATCCTGTCCTGGACTCGTTCCTGGAAATGAACTGTCAGCCGGTCCTGGCCGTTGTCCTGGGTGCTCGGTCGGCAGCCGAACGAATCCAGGTGCGCGCGGCGTTGCCGGCATTTCTGCACAGCTACGTCGCCAATCTCGTACTCGCCGGCGTGAAGTTGATCCCCCTCGGGCAGACCGACGGTCAACTCGCCATCGCCGCGCTTGAAGACGCGGTCTTGTGGTCCAGCGCGCAAGGCGGCCGCGCCACGCTCGACGATCTGGGCTCCGCGGGATTCATGGTTGAGCTCGCCTCCATTGCCCATGAAACCCAATACACAAGGTTGTTCCGGTCATGACGGCAATTGAAAGCAGAGTGGCTCCGGCACATCACGGTCCGTTCCGCGTCGGGATCGGAGGGCCAGTCGGTTCGGGCAAGACGGCGCTGGTCGAGGCGCTATGCAAGCATCTCCGGGATTTCTATGAAATCTACGTGATTACCAACGACATCTACACGAAGGAAGATCAGCTCATCTTGACCCGCGCGCAAGCACTGCCGGCGGAGCGCATCATGGGTGTAGAGACAGGCGGCTGCCCGCATACCGCGATACGCGAAGACGCCTCCATGAACCTCGCCGCGATCGCGGACATGAATTTGAGATTCCCGCAAGCAGAGCTGTGTTTCGTAGAGTCCGGTGGAGACAATCTGGCGGCAACCTTCAGTCCCGAGCTTGCGGACGTTACCATCTATGTGATCGACGTTGCCGCAGGCGAAAAGATTCCACGCAAGGGCGGCCCCGGTATAACACGATCGGATCTGCTCGTGATCAACAAGATCGATCTGGCTCCCTTGGTGGGCGCCAATCTGCAGGTTATGGAATTGGATGCCAGACGTATGCGAGCTACGCGGCCGTTCGTTTTTTCTAATCTGAAGAGCGGGCAGGGCGTCGATAAAATCGCTGACTTCATTCTGCGAAAGGGCGGACTATCTGCCAGCAGCGACGAACCATCCCTGACCGTCTAGCTCGTCCTCACTCACAGCTCCGATGATGGGTCGATTTCGGCCAAAAGGCGACAAACAAGGCCAGCCGGAGCAAATCGAGATCAACTTGCGCTTCAGACAGCGCCTTGGAGATGAGGCGCATGCCAAATCCCCTGTGCCGAGGCTTTCTCACCTTGGGTCCGCCCGACTCGCGCCATTGCATGGCAAGAGCTTGGCCGCCCCCATGGGGTAGAATATCCCAAAGCATCTCAACAGCTCCGGAGGTCGACGTCAGGGCGCCGTGCTTGGTGGCGTTGGTCGCGAGTTCGTGGAAGATCATGTAAAGTGATAAAGCGAGACGTGTTTCGAGGACAACGTCGGGTCCGGAAAGCACAATCCGGTGGTCCGGAATCGTGAAATGTGGCCTTAAGGCTCGCACGAGCAGCTTCGCAAGCGGGACGTGATGTTCGTGTGCGCTTTCTATCAAACCATAGGCGTCCGAGAGAGCTGCGAGTCTTACCGTGAGAGCGTCTCGATGGTCGTCTGTCGTTTTCGCCTCAGTATTGATGGCTATACATTGAACAACACTGAGCAGATTGCGGATCCGATGCTGAAGTTCTTTGACCGGCAGTTCAGGAGAAGCATCTCTCTCTCTCTCTCTCTCTCTCTCTCTCTGAGAGCAGAACTTCGTGACGCCGAACCACCGCCGCGACCTGGAATGGGTCGGAAATGGTCGGTCGCATAATGTTCACCCGCTACGATACTGTCGACACGATTCGTCAACAGCGACGGCAGATGATTAGCCTTCTGTCGAACGAAGCGTCCAGAAGCCTCTGCGTCGCATTAAAGTCCGTAATGCGCTTTTGTACGGCATCGTCCTCGGCGGAGTTCGGAACAAAGGCGCTGCCCCGTGGCTGTACACGTACACTCTCTGCCGACCCTGGGGCTGCCGCTGGAGGCTGGGCAGAGAGAGGTTCGGCCATTACGGCCGGCGATATGAAAGTGAGAGTGCATAGGACAGTCACTCTGAGTAAATGCATGATGGCGTCCTTGGATAGTTGACTACATTCCATGTGCTCTGAGGTCACTCTGTGAGCAGACAAAAGCTACCGCGCGCATCTAGCGCCTGTGCCACCGGTCCCGTCCATAATCCAGAACAAGACCAAGCAGCGCAGCGCGCACTATGGCGATCTCGCGGACCTGTCCCGACGACAGTCCAGTGCGACCATTCGTGGAGTCGACCTATCGTGAGCGGATTCGCCGCCACCTGCTATTCCTGGATTGTTGCGGTTGAGGTGATCTTGTCACGTTAGCATTGCCTCGCACGTCGCGCGGATACGAGGAATGTCGGGATGTAAAATCATCGGTCGGCCGACGTGCTGGCGGCGAGCGCGGCGTTTTGAGCGGCTCCGGCCATGGCACGACATATTCAACTGTGCCGGGAGAGGTTACTCCGGGTGTGAGGGCGATGAGGCGTCCGGACGACGGGAGATGGTAGTGTTTTGCATTTGTGTCGATAGTGATCCATCGCGCATCACGCATATCCCCAGCCGGTCCACCATCCGCACCAGATCGGCTATCGATCGTGCCCCCATCTTGGCCATAAGTCGGCTGCTGTGAACACGAGCCGTGTGCGTGCAGACTCCCAGGTGCTCCGCGATCTGCTTGGGACTTTGTCCTGAAGACAGCAGCGTCATCGTCTCCCTCTCGCGAGGCGAAAGCGATGTGAGCCGACCATAGAGCACATCCAAAGTCTGGCTCTGCAATCGTGCCGAGCGATCGCGCTCGACACCGCGTTTCACTGCGTCGAGCAGTTCCTCATCGATGAAGGGCTTGGTAAGGAAGTCCACGGCACCGGCTTTCATCGCTCGAACCGACGTCCTCACGTCGTTTTGAGCGGTAAGAAAAACCAGGGGCGTTTCGCGTTTGGCCTTTGCCAGCCGGAACTGGAGATCGAGACCGCTCATGCCGGGCAAGGGAACATCCAAAACGATGCAATTGACCAGTTTAGATGTGTTGCTGCTCAAATACTCTTCGGCGGATGTGAAAAGACTGGCGGTCAGGCCCGCCGCTCCGATCAAGACCTGCAATCGAGCCTGCAACAAGTCATCGCTGTCGATAATAGCAATTGTTGTTCGTTTATCGGTCATGGATTGTCACCAACCGTATTGTTGGGTTGTGCCCGAGCGGCTCAAAGGCGCGGTCGCCGGTAGGCGTTATCCAGTCATGTTCGAGATGTCGCAGCCACGGCCGCCTCATGCATCGGCCGGTGTTGCCGGTTCCGCCCGACAATAACCCGGGGTTTCGATGCGCTTGACGACGTTTCTTGGAGCTTTTCGAGCTCTACTGCTTCAGCCGGGTTGCTGCGTTTTGACCAAATTTGGCAGAACTGGAGGTCGTCTTGCTTGAGAGCCGGTCCTGAACTTTAACGCGCGACGGAACGGAGGTCGGACATCCGCGCAGGCATTTTTCGGTTTTCGTCGCGGCGGACCTTTGCGCGTTCAAGATTGTCGACGTTCCCGTCACCCAATACAAAGGGTGGCGTTGGTTGCTGGCCCGTTCGAAGAGCAGCTGCGGGTTTCGTAGGTCTGGTTGGTTACGGAGGAAGCGGCCATGTCCGGTTCATCACGTGTTTGTGTTGTGAGTTTGGAATCGGAAGCGGGTCCGGGCGGGCGGGAAAGCATCTTGCCACAGGACCATAGCCTATTTAGCCTGATACCGGGGCTTGAGTGATATGAAAAACGGATCCCGGGCGATGGTGAAAGGAGCGACTTCTGGTTCCTTAGTCCCGGCTGGAGAGGACTCGATCGTGTTCGTGGTCGATGACGACCCTCTTACCCGTGGCTCACTTAGCAGTTTGTTTCGGTCAGTCGGATTAGGTGTAAAGGCGCTCGCATCCGCAACAGATCTGTTGGAAAATCCACTCCCCAGCGTCCCCAGCTGCCTCGTCCTCGATGTCAGATTGCCTCGGCTGAGCGGGTTTGATCTGCAAACCGAACTCACTCGAATGGGAGTAAAGATACCCATTATCTTCATTACCGGCCACGGGGACATTCCGATGTCGGTCAAGGCAATGAAAGCCGGCGCGGTTGACTTCCTGACCAAGCCGTTTCGTGATCAGGAGATGCTTGACGCAGTGACCGGGGCTCTTCAGCGCGATCGGGAGCGTCGTATCGAAGAGCAGTCCGATTCGGACATACGAGCCCGATTTGAGTCCCTGACCCCTCGAGAACGCGAGATCATGGCGCTGGTGACAGCGGGCCTCATGAACAAGCAAGTCGGTGGCAGAATTGGCATAAGCGAAATGACAGTGAAGATTCACCGTGGCCATGTCATGCGAAAGATGGGCACAAAATCACTGGCCGATCTGGTGCTTATCGCTGAAAAGCTAGGTATTCGTGGGCAAGATCGAAGAGAAGACTAACACCGAGGTCGTATTTCCAGCAGGGCCGCTCCGTGGCACTGTCTGCCGGGTTAGGCGTGCGGCAGTGGCTTATCTATCGGTGGTGGAATGAACGGTTGACAGAGAATCCTCTCATATCGATCGTAGATGACGACGATCTGTTTCGCACGGCCATAGAAAAGCTCGTGAAGTCGCTCGGGCTGGAAGTTCGTTCATTTTCGTCAGCTGAGTCGTATCTCCAGTCATCATGGGTGAAAACAACCCGCTGTCTGATAGCGGATATCCAAATGTCAAATATGAGCGGCCTCGAGCTACAGGAGCATTTGTCTCATCTTGGCTTCGACATTCCCATCATTTTCGTAACCGCCTACCCGGACGACGCTGTAAGAACGAAGGCAATGAACGCAGGAGCAGTCTGCTTCCTTCAGAAGCCGATCGACCTGCAGGGGCGACGCCTTGCCGACTGTTTGCAGGATGCACTCAGCAGGACAAAGCGACCATCTGCGGGTACATAGCACTTCGCGAGGAGTTGCCCGCGCCCCAAGCGCTCGATTTGCTGATTAGCCACCGCCCGACGAGAATGCAGGGAGTGTGAATTGAAATTCAGCGCCATGGGGTAGGCTCGCGGTCGCCTGCAACCTTCCCTCATGCGACTCAATAATCGAACGGCAGATTGACAGTCCCATTCCCAAGCCTCCAGGTTTCGTGGTGTAGAAAGACTCAAATATCTGCTCTGCGCTTTCAGGAGGAAACCCAGGTCCGGAATCCCGCACCGCGACTAGCACCGCATCCGAATGCGTCTTTTCGGTGCTTATCAGCAATTCGCGTGATCCCTCGTCCATTCCGCTCATGGCTTCGATGGCATTCATGAAAAGGTTGAGCATAACTTGTTGCAGCTGGACACGATCTCCCCAAACTGGAGGCAAGCCTTCCGCGAGCTGCGTTTTCACTGAAACTGCATTCTTTGCAACTTCGGCGCCGACCAGAGCCAGAACTTCCAGTATTGCTTCGTTGATGTCGACTCTATCCTTCCGAGGTGGCGCTTTCTTCACGAGAGCCCGGATCCGATCGATGACCTCGCCTGCCCGTACACCGCTCTCCATGATGAATTCAAGCGCCTGCTGAACCTCCTCCCAATTTGGAGGCTGGGCTCGGAGCCAGGACAAGCCGGCATTGGCATAGGTTATCGCGGCCCCGATCGGCTGATTGATCTCGTGGGCGATCGATGCCGTGAGCTGCCCCATCATCGCAACTCGGTTCGCGTGTGCGAGCTCCATCTGCGCCTCGCGGTACCGCTGCTCGCTCTCGCGGACGGCCCCTTCCGCCTGCTTGCGCTCGGTCAAATCCACCACGAAGGCGACACCCTCGTTGCCGCCTTCTTCGAACACCGCGGCGCCAACCAGCACCGGCACGCGGCTCCCGTCTTTGCGGAAGAACTCCTTCTCGATTGGTTGCTGGACCCCGTTCGCTCTTAACTCGGCTACGGCCTTAGCATCAGTGTCGCGCCATTCCGGCGGCGTCAGGTCCGCATTGAGAATACGGCCCGATACAAGATCTTCGCGGCTGTATCCCACCATGCGGAGAAAAGCGTCATTCGCGTTGACAATCGCACCGCTGAGCGTCGCAATCACGATACCGATAATGTTGGCATCGACCAAACGCCGGATCCTGGCTTCGCGCTCTTCGAGGTCAGTGTAAAGACGTGTATTCTCCAGGGAGATTGCGGCCTGCGCTGCAAGCAGCTTCAGCACCGCGATCCGAGTCCGAGTGAAAACGTGGGGCGTCAAGTTGTTTTCAAGGTAGAGCACACCGATCAATTTTGCCTGCTTGAGCAACGGCAAGCAGAGAACAGAACGGGCGTGATGCTGACGGACATATGCATCCGCAGAGAACGGGTTCTGGGCTGACGCATCGTCGAGAGTCACGCTCTCCTTGGTGCGCACCACATACCGGACGATCGAGTTCGGCACGGCGCCTATGACCGCTTCTCTCCGGCGCACAATGACCGTGTCCCGGTTTGTTTTGGCTTCCGCTTCGATCCGCTGCTCATCCCCTGCCGCGAGAATCAACAGACCTCGCTCGGCCCCCGAGTGCTCGATCGCTGTGCGCATGAGCGTGTCGATTAGTGTCTCCAGCACGATCTCGCCCGAAACGGCTTGTGAAACTTTGATGACGGTAGCGAGATCCAGGTGTTCGACCGGTGCCAGGATCGTGCTGGTCGGACCGGGGGGCCTTTCCTCCCTGAGGTGAGGATAGAGCTGCTCGAGTTGCCGTACCTTGCCGTCGGCTCCCCAACAGAGATAGCAGTACCGGGCGTCTCGCAGGTACGTATGCGCGATCCTCTCAAAGCCGCGTGCTGCGTAGAAGCGCGCGGCGAGCTCATTGGCGAGCGCCTCATTGTGCACAAATCCGTTAGCCCGCGCCGAATGGATGGCCTGTTCGTAGAGCCGCTCGGCATCGAGCTCGCGGCCTTGAACGCGTGCGATCTCCGCGCCCACTAGTGCAGCGCGGTTTTCAAAATTCTCCGGGCAAATCTCCGCCCATACTTCGAGCTGCTTGTGGTGGGCGGCCAGAGCGTCGAAATGCTGCTGTCTCTGGTCGGGAAATGCGGAATCCCAGGATGCCGCGTGGGAAAGCGCACCGTAGAAATGAAACTCTGCCGTTTCGAATTGTGATGGTGATGTCCAAAGTACCCGTTGCGCTCTCGATGAGGCATCGACGGCCGAAGCATATTCCCCGGCAAAGAAGCGGGCTTGTAGCTTTCGGATCGAGTACCAGCACTCGACTTCCGCCAAAGCCGGGCTATTGGCCAAATGGCGCTCGAATCGAAGCTCATCGAATCCCTCATCGTCGAACGAGCCAAATTTCGAGGTCAATCCGCGAAGCGTCCGGATAAGTCCGAGTTGCGCGGTGACTTGGCCAATGACGAGGCCAAACCGAGTCTTGTGTGCAAACTCAAGACCGTTCTCGGCTTCACGTTGCACCTCCACGAGCTGATCTCCCGCCGCGAGAAGGTTCGTGATCAGGTGGTTGCAGCTGTAAGCTGCATAGGTCAAGTCACCGATTTCATTCGCGGCATCGAAGGCGCGGCGCACCAGATCGCGGCGGGCCGCGACATGTCGGGTCCAGGGCGTAACGTTATCTCCAAAGACCATGAAGGTTCGAGCCTGAAAGCGCTTTAATCCGCGCTTTTCGACTAGGTCATAGCCGAGCCGACCGAATTGAGAGCCAGCCGTATAATTGCCGAATCGCGGTCCGGCTATCATGGCAAGATATACGTAGGCAACACACGCACCGTCGCTGTTGCCCCGCTCGAGGCTGAGATTGACCGCCATGCAGGTGATCAGGGAGTGAAGGTTCGCATCCGTAAACAATGCCGGGGGCATAGCCTTGGTCAGAACATCCAGCGTCGCCAGGGACGCAGGATCGCTCATCAAGGGTAACTCGACGAGCTCCTCGATCTTGCGGCTTCCCAGCTGGGACCAGATCCGCTCATATTCTCGTTCTGCTTCCTCTTCTGTCGGACGCAGCGAGCATTCAACGCCGAGATGCCGGAGGTAGTCGAGGCAGACAGCGACCGCGCGATCGCTCTGATCGAGGGCCGTGTACAGATCGACGCGCAAGCAGGTGACGGTCGCTAATTCGACCGGGTTCGCGGCGCGCGATGAAAGTATACTTAAGCGCTCTTCGGCGGCCGCCAACTGACCTGTCAGGAATTCACATTCGCCTCGCTGCAATTCGAGCGGGAAGATGAGGTCATGTCGGCGCTCGCAAGAACCGTCCACCAACAGTGCTGCGCCAGCGACGAGATACTTTAGCGCCGAGGCATAGGCCGTGGAAGCCTTCGCGCGCTTGCCCGCGATGAGGTTGAGGTCGGCCAGTTGCTCGCGTTCCTCTTGCGAGGTAATTAAGTCCGCGCCGCGGTTGAGTTGATTGACAAGGTCGAAAATCGCTTCCTCCCTCTGTTCTGGAGGGGTATGGGCCGCGAGCAGCCTTCCTATTCGGAGATGGGCCTCGGCGCGCAACTCTTCCGGGATCAAGGAATAGGCTGCTTCTTGGACGCGGTCGTGTAGGAACTTGTAGGAATCTTCCGAGCGGAGGATGAGGCCGGTTCGGACGGCTTCCCAAAGCTTGCGATGCATTTCCTCCTGTGAATCCTCGTAAACCATCATAAGCAGGGCAAATTCTGCGCTATTGCCCAGACAGGCAAGCAGCTGCAATGCCATCTGGGTTTCGGCGGGTAGGCGGTTCAACTTCGTCACCATGAGGTCCACCACATTATCGGTGTAACCTTCCGCGTGAATCCGATTCAGATCCCAGCACCATTGCGCCTTGGCGTGATCGAAAGTAAGCAGCCCCTCTTCGGCAAGCGCGGAAACGAACTGAATGGCAAAAAATGGGTTTCCGGCCGTTTTCTCGTGCACCAGCTGTGCCAAAGAGATGGACCATTCCGGCTTGGAGCGAAGAGAATCTCCAATCAGCCGTCCCACGTCTTCACGACCAAGGGGCGCAAGTACAATCTCCTGAATGGTCGCTCCAGCTTTGCGGATTGCTTCGAGCGCGCGCATTAGCGGATGGGCGGAATTGACTTCGTTGTCCCGGTAGGCGCCGATCAACATCAAGTGCCGTACATCCGGTTGAGTCAAAAGGTCCTCGAGGAAATCGAGCGTCGCAGCATCGAGCCATTGCAAATCATCGAGGAACAGAGCAAGCGGATGTTCGGGCCGTGCGAATACGCCGATAAATCGCCTGAAGACAAGCTGGAAGCGGCGTTGAACTTCTTGTGGGGGAAGCACAGAGACCGGCGGCTGCTCTCCAATGATGTGTTTCAATTCCGGGACTAGGTCCACGATGAGCTGTCCGTTCGGACCTAGCGCCTCACGAAGGGCGTCGCGCCAGCTGCGCAGCTCCACTTCGCTCTTGCTCAGAAGCGGCCGGACAAGGCTCTGAAAGGCTTGCGCCAAAGTGGCATATGGGATGTCACGCTTGTACTGATCGAACTTGCCCGATGCAAAAAGGCCGCGCGGCAGGACGAGCACCTTGTGCAGCTCGTTGACAACGGAGGACTTGCCGATACCGGCATATCCGGAAACCAGTAGCAATTCCGGCGTGCCAGTCGCCACGACGTGGTCGAAGGAGGCCAGCAGTGCTTCGATCTCTCGCGCGCGCCCGTACAACTTCTCGGGAATCAATAGCCGGTCTGGCGTGTCGTTTTCGCCGAGCGGGAATTCCTCAACGCGGCGTTGAGTCTCCCATTCCGCAAGGCAGCGCCGAAGATCACTCTCAACGCCGGCCGCTGTCTGGTAGCGTTCCTCCGGGGTCTTGGCGAGCAGCTTCATGATGATTGCAGAGACAGCGGGCGGGACATTCTTGACCCGCTCGCTTGGTGGCGCTGGCTTTCTGGCGATATGGCAGTGAACCCACTCCATGGGATCGGAAGCGGTGAACGGAAGACTGCCGGTCAGCATTTGGTAGAGCGTGACTCCGAGTGAGTAGAGATCACTCCGGGAGTCGATCGAGCGGTTCATCCGCCCGGTCTGTTCCGGCGCCATGTAGGCGAGGGTTCCGGCGATGAACTCGGGCGGGTCAGGTGACTGGCGCTCGCGCTGAAGGCGCGAAGCGATGCCAAAGCCTGTTAGCCAGACCTGCCCCATCGCAGAATTCACAAGGACATTGGTCGGCTTGATGTCCTTGTGAACGAGACCACGTTC
Organism: Bradyrhizobium iriomotense; assembly: GCF_030160715.1. Classification (GTDB taxonomy): domain Bacteria; phylum Pseudomonadota; class Alphaproteobacteria; order Rhizobiales; family Xanthobacteraceae; genus Bradyrhizobium; species Bradyrhizobium iriomotense. Next base: position 40,275 of record NZ_BSOW01000038.1, on the reverse strand, counting down.
GTGTAACCGGCCGAGCGCGGCCGACAAGGCGACCCCGAGACGCAGGAATGTTCCAAGCTCCATGGGCGGAGCGACAACGCGTTCAAGCGGCTCGCCCCCCGGGTCCTTGAGCACGAGAATAGCCTGACCGCGCTCGCGCAGGAACTCCAGCGGTCGCGCCGCCCACGAATCGTCAAGGTCGTCCCTCAGCCCATACTCGTGTGCGAGACGGTTGAGAAGGTCAGGCGTCGAGTGCTCTGCGGTCGGATGCACGGCCAGAACGAGTTGCCGATCGCCCTCGGCACCGTCGTGCCATCTTCTGCAGACAACACGTTCGCCGTCCTGCCATAACACTTCTCCAACGCTATTCTGCTCGGCGCCAAAGCAGGAGGATGAGTTCACCTACCGAAATCCTCTATCACGCCGGCGGTCGCCGGGCTGTGAGGGCCCGATACTATCACTCCTCCGCATAGCATCACTCCTCCATGTAAGAGGGGGGGCAGGCTGCTCAAAGGGGATTTGCGACGGCCGAACGTACCATGAACAATCCCGTATTGGCGCGCCGGACCTAGCCCTGCCGCGCGCCCAAGGCGGAATGCCCGACAGGCTACTTGACCAGAATCTAGTTTTCGGTAACCACTCGGCGAGCGGAGGCGATTGGAGAAAACAGCGTGGCGTTCTAGTCTTGCTGAGTACGACGGGCGACCCGCCACCTGCGGGCCTTCCGATCCTCCGGGCAGGCGAAGCGACATGGAAACCGCGCTGAACGCCACCTTCGAGGTTCTGAGCTTCGGGGCCGTCATTGTCCTCGTGGTGCTGGGACTCGGCATCATCGCCGGCATGATGGGCATCTTCAACTTCGCCCATGGCGAGTTCGTTCTGCTCGGCGCCTACACCACGTATCTCTTCCATAGCATCGGATTGCCGGTCTGGCTCGGCATGCTCGCGGCGCCACTCGTGGTGGCGACTATCGGCTTCATTCTCGAGCGCCTTGTTATCCGGCGCTTCTATGCCAACCCTCCCGTTGCAGATGCTCGGAACCTACGCGCTCGGCCTTATCCTTCGGGAGTGCGTGCGCAGCCTCATTGGCGGTTTTTATATCTCGGTCCCGGAGCCGATCGCCGGCTCGCTCACCGTCGCGGGCGTGCAACTTTCGCATTGGCGGCTCGCAATCGTCGTCATCACCACGGCGGTGATGCTCACCAGCTACCTGCTGCTGACCCGGACTTCCTTCGGGCTGCGCGTCCGCGCGGCGCTCGAGAACCCGTCTCTCGCCCGCGCGTCCGGCATCTCGACGAACGCCCTCTATGCCGTCACTTTCACCTTCGGCGCGGCCCTCGCTGGCCTCGCCGGCGCACTGGTCGTGCCGGTGTTCTCGCTTTCTGCCGATCTCGGCATCCGCTTCCTCATCCAGGGCTTCCTCGCGATCATGCTGGGCGGCACTGGCACGTTCGAAGGATCGGTGGCGGGTGCCGCTATCGTCGGCGTCTTGAGCGCGGCGCTACCCTGGGCAGTAGCGCCGGCGCTGGCCGACGTCCTGGTCTTCGTCATCGCGATCGTTTTCGTCAAGATCAAGCCGGGAGGCCTTTGGGGGAAGGAGAGTGTGAACCATGCGTAAAGAGACTAAGGCTAGCCGCGTCGCTCCCATGATGGGCCGACGGCGTTTTCTACAGGGTGCCGCCTGGATGAGCGGATCGATCGCAACCTGCGTCAGCGGCTGGGTCATTCGGCCCGACTGGGCGAATTCTGCGGCGGCACCGATCAAGGTCGGTATCGCCACCGACCTTACTGGCCCCATCGCCTACGTAGGCAACGCCACCGCCAACGTCGCCAACATGGTGGTGAAGGACATCAACAATGCCGGCGGCATTCTGGGTCGCCCGATCGAACTCTTCATCATAGACACGGCTTCGACCGAATCGGTCGCCGTCGCCAATGTCCGCAGACTCATCCAGCGCGACAAGGTCGACGTAGTGCTGGGCGGCATCACCAGTTCGATGCGCAATGCCATCAAGGACGTAATCGTCACGCGCGGGAAGACGCTCTACATTTATCCAGAGCAATATGAGGGGAAGGAATGCATGCCCTACCTCTTTTGCACCGGACCGACCCCAGCGCAGCAATGCGACCAGATCATCCCCTGGCTGATCAAGAACGGCGGCAAGCGCTTTGCGCTACCGTCCGCAAATTACGTCTGGCCGCACGTCCTCAATAAGTACGCCCGTGAGCTCATCGAGAAGAACGGCGGCGAGGTGATTTTCGAGGAATATTACCCACTCGACCAAGTGGAATACGGTGCTACCATCAACACCATCATGAGCAACAAGGTCGAAGTGGTGTTCAACACCATTATTGCACCGGGTGTAGGACCCTTCTTCAAGCAGCTCTACCAGGCTGGCTTCGACAAGCGCGGCGGGCGGCTCGCCTGCGTCTATTATGACGAGAACGCGCTGAACCTCAACGCACCCCACGAAATTGAAGGGCTGGCCAGCTGCCTCGACTACTTCCGCGCCGTGACGGCCCAGGATCCGGGCAGTGCTAGAATCCAGGCGGAATACGACGAGCAATTCCCCGGCAAAATCCTCTTTGCGGGCGCTGCGACGGGCATGTATCGCGGCCTGAAGCTCTGGGAACTGGCGGTGAAAGAGGCGGGCAATCTGGACCGCGAGCATGTCGCCGCGGCGCTCGACCACGCCAAGATCAGCGAGGGACCGGGCGGGCCTGCTCAAATCGTGCCAGGTAAGCGTCACTGCAAGATGAACATGTACACGGCCGTCGCCAAGAACGGAATTTTCGAGATAGTCACGCGCAGCGAGGGTCTCGTCGATCCGATGGAGTGCTAAATGCTGACCGACCATACGGCCGCAGCATCGTCAAACAGCTCCGGATCGCTCCGCAATCGCCGGCGCCAAGTGATTCCGAGACTGGAGATCGTGCTACTTGTCGTGTTCGCGGCGGCGCCGATCATGCTCGCCGACTATCTCACCGTCTTCGTTACGCGCGTCCTCATCCTAGCGATGCTCGCACTGAGCTTCGATCTCGTCTGGGGCTACTCCGGCATCCTGAGCTTCGGGCAGGCATTGTTCTTTGGCGCGGCAGGATACGGCGTGGCCCTTCTAGCTCGCGACCTTGAGATTACATCCATTTTTGTCGTCCTGCCGGCTGCGCTCGCCATCGGTCTGATTTTGTCGTTTGTCATCGGGGCGTTCGTGCTGCTCGGGCGCCATCCGCCGACCACGATCTTCGTCGCATTGGGCACCCTCACCGGCTCCTACGTGGCCGACCGGCTGGCGCGCGACTGGTATTATCTCGGCGGGCAGAATGGCATCCCCTCAATCCCGCCGATGACCGCTGGTGGCTACGTATTTGCCGAGGGGCCCGTCTATTATTATCTCGCCTTCACCGTGCTTGCGATCGTCTATCTCGTTTGTCGCTTCGTGGTGCGTTCGCAGTTCGGACTCGCGCTTGCGGGCGTACGCGAGCACGAGGCGCGCATCGCCTTCTTCGGCTACGAGGCGCCGCAGCTAAAGCTAATCGTGTTCTCTCTGGCGGGAGCGATTGCCGGATTCGCAGGCGGCCTCTACGCCTTCCATGAGGGCTTTGTGTGGCCCAATATGCTGGGTACGGTGCTATCGACGCAAATCGTCCTCTACGCGCTTTTGGGCGGCGTAGGCACGCTGATCGGCCCCGTCATCGGCGTCATCGCCATCGAATTCGCAGGCTTCTGGCTCGCCGATAGCTTTCCTAAGATCTGGCCCATTATCCTCGGGCTGCTGCTGCTCGTCGTCACCTTGTTTTGGCCCAACGGACTGATCGGGCTCGTGGTGTCCGAGCAGGAGCGGGTCGGCAGCTTCGGCCGCCCCTTTTTGCCGCCTCGTCGGGTGGCCGCAGGAGCGGACGATGCCGCTGCTTGAAGTATGCGGGGTTACCAAGGCTTTTGGACGACTCATGGCCTTGCGCGGCGTTGACCTAACTGTTGGCGAAAACGAATTTCACGGTCTGATCGGTCCCAACGGCTCTGGCAAGAGCACACTGCTGAAATGCGTAGCCGGCGCCGAGCTGCCGACTAAGGGGACTATTCGCTTCGCACGGCGGGACATTACCGCGGAAGCACCAGCACAGCGGGCGCGCGCCGGCCTCAGCCTAAAGTTCCAGATCACCAGCGTGCTCCCGGCGCTTACCGTCTATGACAACGTGCTCCTGGCGCTGCAGGCGCGAAACCCGATCTCTAGTCTGATCTTTTCGCGCACGCGCGGGACGCTCCATGAACGAGTTATGCACGTGCTTGAGCAGTTTCGGCTGGTCGAGCGGTCCACGGAGCGAGCGGCCGCGCTGTCCCACGGTCAACAGCAGTGGCTCGAAATCGCGATGGCTCTCGCCTGTGAGCCGCGGCTGCTCTTGCTCGACGAACCGACTGCCGGAATGAGCTTCGAAGAGAGGCGCGTCACCGGCGAGCTGCTGATAGCGCTCAAAGATCGCTGCTCCCTAGTCATCGTCGAACATGATCTCGATTTCATCCGCAGTATTTGCGATCGACTCACCGTCCTTGATCAGGGCAACGTGGTCGACTGCGGAACGGTCAGCGACATCCAGAGCAGCGCCAAAGTGCGGGAGGTCTATCTTACCCGTGTCTGAGCCCTCACCCGTGTTCGAGCCGCAGTTCCTTCAAGTCCGCGAGCTTTCTGTCGCATACGGCCGCAGCCAGGTCCTGTTCGACATAACGCTGGCAGCGCCACGGCATGGCGCCGTGGCAGTGCTCGGTCGCAACGGCGCTGGCAAGACGACCTTGCTGAAGACAATCGTCGGCGAGCTCACGGCCCGCAGCGGGACCATCGCCATGGATCTTCACGACATCACGCGGCTGCCAACCGAACGTCGGGTTCGTTTGGGTCTCGGTTATGTGCCGCAGGAGCATGCCGTCTTCGACCGGCTGACCGTGCGCGAGAACCTCGAGGTGGCTGCGCTGCTGAACCGAGACCTGTCGCCGATCGATCAGGTGCTCGCCTGGTTCCCGAAGCTCGGTCAGCGCTTGGGGCAGCCGGCAGGAACGCTTTCGGGCGGCGAGCGGAAAATGCTGGCGATCGGCCGGGCCATCTTGTCGAGGCCCAAGCTCCTGCTGCTGGACGAACCTACGGAAGGTGTGTGGTCCGGCGTCATAGAGGAGATTGCCGAGCGCTTGCGGGAGCTCATCAAAAATACCGCCGTCGTCATCGTCGAGCAGCACCTCGAGCTCGCCCTGAATTTGGCGGACTACACCTATGTCCTCGATCGCGGACGCGTCGTTCTTGAAGGTCGCGCGTCGGCGGTGCGCCACGATCCGAAGCTCCTGCACCTCCTGGCACCATGAGAGCGCTGACGTGAGCGATTGCCCTGTGTACGTCGTGGCCGAACGCAGAAAGCGAGAGCCGCAGCTCGATCATGGTTTTCAGTTGATGCCGAAAATAATCTTCGCTTCTCCGACCGACTGGATGCACTCTGGGGTGTTTCCCTCTACGCTAAGGAGTTTTGTACGCGCCAATGACCCCTTTGCGTAGGAGAAATCTCGATCCATTGAGAGCCCCACGGAGTAGACCGTCCGCGCAACTTCTCATGGCGAAAGAGGTTTGCTGCCGTGGCCCCTGGTCGATGGTCCGGCGTGCTTCATCATCTCGGACTAACTGCGATTGGCCATCGCGGCGTGTTCGATGGCAGGAGAGCTAAATCGCTTATGTGCCTCCGATCACCGTTTCGACATGCCGCGGAACCAGCGGCACGATTGCCGCGCGAGCGAGATCTTCTAGAGCTGTGGAAATGTATTTGGCGTAGTGCCGCTCGATCATTTTCACGGAAGTATTGTGCAGTTTAGCAACGTGCTGAATAGTCGGTTTCGCAAGCCGCGGACGATGCTGGAATGTCGCAACGCGTAGGGAATAGCTTCTGGTAGCTTTGCGTGCTCGCGGATAGAACGCCAGGGGCGAGTGAGTTCTGCCGTTTTCCACGGACCACGTTTTGACCTTCTCCAAACCATGGTACCAACTTCCTGGTCATAGCTCCATCGTTCAAATAAAGTAGCCTCTTTGGGGCGGTCCAAATTTCCCTGCGACAATGCCTCAATGATGTCGTCGCCCACTGGAAACGGGACGGACCCACCGTTGCCGCCACGGCCTTTGTAGGAACCTGGCACCATCAGGCGATGCTCTTCTGCCTGAACATCGCCGACGCGCATTCGTCTTGCTTGCGCAAATCGCGCACCGGTTGCTGCCAGGCACACGACGAGGCGATACAAGTCGCCTTCGAATCCCTGCTCGCCGTCGATCTCGCGTGCGGCTCGAAGCAGGTTGCTGACCTGCGCATCTGTTAGGATCTGGTTGTCTCGCGCGACGGATACTTCATCATCATCGTCGATGCGTTCAGCTTTGATCTTTTCGTACGGATCGCGATGACTGCGTATGAATGCGTTTTCGTTCTGCTGTGCGGCGGTCCTGGCGAATTCAGAAATCCCCTCCATAGACTGCCGTTTATCCTTCGGAAGCTTCGCCCATTGGCGAATGATCTTCCGGCGGGCTTCGCGTTGCTTTTCCCTTAGGTCAGGCATCGGTACGCTCCTTTTTTGGAAGTACATGGTCCATCGTACTTGATCTCGTGAAGCCAGTTGGGACCGGAAGGAAACTTGGCGGCCCTGGTCGGCGCGCAAAGCTCATACAAAATCGGCCTGAGATAGGTCGGCCAAATTGTGAAGCAATCCGGCGGGGATCACTGCACGCTGAAGCCGCCGCGCGGCGATGGCCTCGGATGACGCGGCGCGCCTCCTAGCCTCCGCATCTCAACATATCCTCGCATTGTCTCCGTCGTCGCAAATGCGGCCGGGCACGCCCCGGACCGATCGACCGAACCATATTGGAATGCCCTCCCAGACAATCCAGCAGCCGCCGGGGCCGGTATTGAATATATCACAGGGCGTGCCGTATGCTGTGATGCGCGTTCGCCCGGCTGCGAATTTCTCGCGAGCCACGGCGGCCGTTGTAAGCACGGTGATCGCGATCAATCCAGTCGCCAAGAGCTTGATTGTGGTCATCGCGCTTGTCCTTTAACCCTTGATGGGGCTGCAACCTTAGCCTGTTTCCGCAGCCAGTGAAGGACCGGATACGCTTGCTCGTCCGCATCCTGCCCGACGAACTTCGCCGATGTTGTCCCCGGCGAAAAACCGCCCACGTCACGGGTCACTGCACCCGGAACCCGCCGCGCAGGATGCCGTGGTGCTTGAGCCAGGCGTCAACGTCGCGGTGGTCGAACGTCCGCTCATCACCCACAAGCGGCGCAAGAGCGGACATTCGCTACCGACGCGATGAGCCCATTCTGTTGGAAAGTCGAAAATGCGACCAATGCAATATTCTCGCAAAAGCTTGCTCGCTTCTGATCTCTCCTGAGAACGCGTTCTTCAAGCGATGTCCTTAGCGGGTCAGTCGCGTCGGTTTTACCGCCCGCCGATAGCTTCTGGTCTATCCCGATAACCGGACGTTTTCGGTGTCGACCGCCACTTCGAAAAAGGGCCAACAGGCGACATTTCAAAAAACGAGCGCGAGCGGTAAGAGGCGCGTCTTACAAACCTTCAGCGAGTGGCAGGCTGATATGAAACACGGCTCCGCCTGTTGCCTGATTGTCTGCCCATATGCGACCACCGTGGGCCTCGACGATTGTTCGCGCAATCGACAACCCAATCCCCATCCCCTCTGCCTTTGTCGTGAAGAACGCTTCAAACACTTGCTTTGCCTTATCCGGCGGAATGCCGGGACCGGCATCGGAAATAGACACTTCACCAAGACGGTCGTTGCGCGTGGTTTGAATGCTGATTTTGCGCTTGCCGACTGGTATATCGGACATTGCATCCATTGCGTTTACAATGAGGTTCAATATGACCTGCTGTAGCTGAATTCGATCAGCCTTGATGGGTAGAGGCGTCAGAGCGAGGGCGTTGGTCAATTCGACTTGCCGCGCAACGGCGAGTGCAGAAAGAAATTCCTCAGTTTCGCGAACAAGTTCGTTCAGGTCGATATCGCTGGATTCAAACGGCGCTTTCCTCAACATACTTCGCAAGCGACGAATGACTTCACTGGCGCGATCTTGATCACGCCGGATATCGATAGCTATCTCTTTGAGATCTTCGAGGTCCGGCGATGGCGACCGAAGCATCAATTCCATCGTCTCAGCGTTCGTCTGAATAGCGCCTAGCGGCTGGTTGATTTCATGCGCAATTGAGGCGGTCAATTCGCCCGCCGTTGAAAAGCGATTGACACGCGCAAGCTCGGACATGCGCTGCCGCGACTGTACTTCAGCGTATCGACGCCGATGTCGCTCGTGGAGGAGAAGAGAAATCAACCCACCCTGCAATACGATAACCCCGAACGTTAGGGCAATGGGCCAAGCGTAATCATGCCATACACTGGTTTCACGGAAGTGGATTTCCGTATCTGGCGGCAAACCATGTTCACTGATGCCCCAGCGCTGCATCTGTCGCCAATCGAATACTGGCTTGGTAAATTCACCTACAACAATTGGGTTCGCAGCAACGCTGGCATCATCGAGAATCCGGGCGGCGAGGGCCGCCACCTCCTGACCGTAGGCAACATTGTTCAGAACAAACCCACCTGTCGCACCAAATCCGATTAGCGATTCCACATCGACCAAAATCGGTCGGTTTGCCACCCTAGCAATCACAGTTAGAGCATCAGGGGAGGAATAACGTGTTCCTTCATCATCGATGAAAAGGGAGGTGTAGAAGATCGCGGTTTTGTCTGGGAGTGAAGCTCCACGAGCGGCCTGCACATTCAAGGGTAAGCCGGTCAGATTGATCAGTTCTGTTTGGCCAGCCAAGGCTGGAAGCTCTTTCAGATACTGAAGTCGGTAGGGGTCCTTCGTGAGCGATCCACCCAACACAGCAAGGCGCTTGAGGTCGGGAACGAGGATATGCGCAACTGTCATCGTTGATTTAATCGTTCGCCGCATAACCAAACCAGTCATATTGCGGTCAGGTTCGAGTCTGGCAGCGGTCATCTCGTCGATCGCAGCGAACACGACGGGCACGTCTGGCCATAGTTCTGATCGCCAACGCCTCACAAGGTCTAAGGCTGACGCCCCCACAGCCACAATGACACCAAAACGCACATCACTATATTTTTGTTGAACATAGGTCCGCAGAGTGGCTTCCTGTTTCCGACCGGAAAATCGCTTCAAATCGAGGGTCTCACCGAATACCGCCACGCTCGGTCTGAAATTGTTGAGGGCTGCTCTCAATGTGGCGGAAAACGTCGTAGGAATCCCGCTAGACGGATCAGGCTCATCGATAACAAGAGCAGTGCGCGGCGACGGTTCCGCCACCGCCAATGTCGCCGTTACGGCCAGCAACCAAACAAGTACTAGTGTTCGCATTTTCTTTGCAAACGCGGTGGGCGAGGACGAACGCCTGACTTAAGCGGGTACGCCACCTATTCCTGCGTCCATCTTAGCAGGTTTGAGCGGCAATGTCCGCTCGGGGTCAATCTCGACATTCTTGTAGTTCGCTAGCCACGCCCGATCTACCCCTAACTTCAGACATCCCGCTGCACTGCGCCAACTGAAGCGATGGGCCAACAGGCGACATCCTGCACGGCAGCGGAACCAGAAGGTGTCGCTGGCGACTTCATCGGCGGAGCCACAAGATGATGATGGCGACCACGATCGGAGCCAGTCCACTGGCCAGCGCGAACCAGAACTTAGGTTCTTCGAGAATGTCGAAGATGTCGAGCATGCTCCGGAAAATAGCGGAGCCTAGGCGCGCGGTCACGATCCGTGAGATTTACCCCGGGATAGTACGGAGCCGAAAAAACACCCATGATTGCAGATCAAACCATCCGCTCTAGACTGACATCGACTTGTCAGATCGATTCGACGGGATATGGCGAAATCCTCAAAGCTCGTTGCTGCGAAGAAGGGGCGCGTGCTCCTCGTCAGACGACGGCGCGATAGGCTCTGGATGTTTCCAGGCGGCCGCAAACATGCTGGCGAGAGTGAAAGAAAGTGCCTTCGTCGTGAGATCAGGGAAGAACTGCCAAGGCTCAAACTTGGGCCGCTGAAGTTGTGGAAGGAAGTAAGGAGCAAAAATCGCCAATCCGGACGAAAGATGAGCGATGCGATCTTCGTGGTCAAGCAGGCCTCTGGTCCCTTGGAAGATCGGTGACAAAAAGGAAATCGATAAGGCGGTGTGGCGCAAGCCGCGACGGATCAGGCTAACGCCGACATCTCGCTACATTCGGGACAAGCTGTTTCCGAGCTAGCCATGTCCGCTACACGTTCGGGCCGCCCTCGATACGTTCCCCTTTGAGCTCATGTCTCCCGCGCTTCTAGCAGTCCGTCGCCTTTTTCTGGGACGGTGCGGGCTCAGCCGCCCCGGCCGTCGCTTTCTTTGATTGTTCAGTGGGTTCGGGACGGGTCTGCTCGACCGTGCCTGCCGTCCTATCCGGCGACTGCGCGGAAGGTGCGGGCTGGTCGTCGTCGATTGCTCGGCAACGGTGGGCTGGCTCTGCATCTGGCGCTGCGCGTCTTCCGACGATGTTGCGGTATGCTCCGAGGCTTTGCTCATCGAAGATGTCGGCGGTTGCTGCTTGGAATCGGTTGCAGTGGAGCCGGTGGTTTGTCCGGTATAGCCCGGGACATTCCCTGATCCTGCATCGCGGCTCGCCGTGTCGCAGGGGCCGGCATTCACCGGGCTGGTGCTGACGGCGAGCACGGCGCCCAAGATCATAAGTCTGTAAGTAATCATTGCCCTTCTCCTTAGTTGGAGGCTGGACGATTGAACAAGGGTCTGGGGCCTTCTGTTCCGAACGCGCGTGAGAGGAGCGCAAACATGGACGAGTGGCTGTATTCCCCGAGCCAAAATCGCGCCGAACATCAATGCACAGGAGCGGGTCGGCTTCCCTTGCACCAAATATCTCAATAGGCGCGGTGCGCGGGCCCGCAGTTTCTCACGCTCCTAAAGCACAAGAAGAAAGACCGCCTGTGCTGCCACAAGCGGCCCAAGTCTAGGGAGGAAACGCCCAAGGAGGGCAACGATAGCGGGAGCGCTACCGCACACCACAATAGATAAGACGATCGCGATCGGCTCAATTGAACCTAGGTAAACTTCGATCATCTAAAGGGGGCACGGACCGATACGAAGGTATATGGCGCTCGTTGTGGTCACTCACATAAAAAAGTAGCGAACGCGTGTGCATTGCTGCCGAATGATGTACGCAAATTGTCGGCCGCGCATCGGCGGGCCATAGCCCAAAACGCATTGCCAAGCTGGCTGTTCGTGCTAGGAAGCGCCTTCCCAAAAGCAGGAAGACGTAATGGCCAAGAAAACTAAGAAAATTGTCCGCCGCGAATACACCGCAGCGGACGTTAAGCAACTGCGCGCCCACTCCAAGGCGCGCACGCCTGTTGTTAAGATCGCCAAGGAAATGAAACGCACTGTTGGCAGCTTGCGCCAAAAGGCGCTGTCGCTTGCCATTCCGTTGGGGCACGTCCGCTAAGGGCGAAACTGGCTTCACTGTGGCGCGTGCAACGCCGTGCGCGCGCCGGTTTCTTTCCGCAAAGGCGCGGAAGTTGGAACATAATGTCGGAACGTTTTCGCTAATAGGCATTTGTCCTACTGAGCGGAACATTGCGATAGGTGGTAAAGATGATCCACCAAGCCCCCATGAAGGGCTGCCGCGTTCTCATCGTTGAAGATGAGTATTTGGTCGGTGACGACCTTGCAGATGCGCTACGAACGCGCGGCGCCCAAGTGATCGGACCTATTCCCGAACTCGCAGCAGCATTGTCTGTCTCTCACGATAGCTTTGATGTCGCCGTGCTTGACGTGAACCTGCGCGGCGAAACCAGCTATCCGTTGGCGGATGAACTTATGCGCAACGGAAAGCCATTCGTTTTCACGACTGGCTATTGTGCCGACATGATTCCCAGCCGGTTTCAGAATGTCCGCCGGTGGGAAAAGCCTTGGCAGCTTGAAGACGTAACGGCCGACATCGCCCAGATGTGCAGTAAGCATCAACCGCCTGTTGCAGCGTAGCGCCGTCGTCTCATTCCCGGCCGTCGTTCTTCAACTCTTCCCGTTTATTCGAAGCCACCAAACGAGTTCTGATCTATCCCCGGTAAGCGGACCATTTCGGAGCCGAGTCGGACTTCGCCGTAGGGCCAACCGGCGACATCCGAAAAAGAGGCCGCCAGCTCAGGCGGCCCTTTATCTAAATCGCTTTTTCGGTTTCGGTCTTGCGTGCTGGTTTGTTTTGGAAGTTTCCGTCCGAAGTTCTTGCGCTTCCTTGGCCAGCCTTAGCTCCCTGAGGCGAGCCATGTTTTGGCGAATATCAACAGACTTCTTCGCCTCTTCTTGCATGACCACCTCGTGATGTGCGACTGCAAGGCGCTCTCTGTTCAGCTTGGCGCAGGGATCGTTCCTGATCGTCGGTCATCCTGTGCCTCCGGCGTACGGCCTCACTTCGAGGCTTTGGTGATCTTGTGCTCCAAGTGGCCGGTCTCATGATCACGGCGGAGCTGGCTCAACGATGTCTCGTTCAGCTTAGGTAGAACCTCGCCGAGCTTCTCGGTATCAGGATAACCGGCTGCGAAACTTCGGCCGTACATTTTGCGCAATGTGCCAATGAGGGTGTTTCCGTGTTTGGCGCTGATTTCTCCATCCTTGTTGCGGTGGCGATTGTCGAGAGTGGCCTTGCTCATGCTGCCCTCCATAGTGCCCGCGCCGACAGCATTCACCCGCGGACACCAAATCGCAACAACACCTGCTCGGGAACTGCACTTCTGCACTGCGTAGCTTTAGATGGCAGCGGGCGATCGGCTCATGGAACGCTTGTTTTAACTCGTTCCGCCTCCGGTCAATGCGGCCACGGACACCTAATGCGTATTCGAGACGTATTAGGTCACGCCTGCTGACGCACTCCTAAGCTCTTTCGGACCCAGTCGCGCCGCTGCAGCGCTCGTTTTGCTTTCACGAACCTGAGCCAAGGGATGCATTGCATCACAGCATGGTCCACGCTAGAGCAGCCGTAAATCTTTAGAGGCGGACACATGGCATATGCCTATAAGCTGAATGAAGACGTTCTCCACCAGCCCCAACGTCCACAAGGACGTGCCGCAACTGATCCACCAATGATTTACACCATCGTTCAACTCATGCCCATCGAGGCAGATGGACGTCTTAGATATCGCATCAAGAGTAAGTCGGAGAAAATCGAGCGGATAGTTACGGAAGATCAGCTTTCGTACTCTCAGTGATCTAACGCGCTTGATGACGGTAGGAGTCCAGTCGTGCTGAATGATCGAGAAAATATCCTGCGTGCGCTCCGCGAGAAGCCGCTCAAAATGTACGAGGTCATGAAACGCGCCAATGTCGCGAATGAAGAAGCTTGCCAAGCCCTCCTCTTGAAAATGCGAGACGAAGGCTTGGTGAAGTTCGATATCCACAAGGGACGCTGGCTCATCGGATGATTCGAATCGCGGCGACCATCCAGACAGACGACTCGCTGCATGCGCGCACTGCATTTCATCCGCCCGGATTCAGCTATCTAGTGTCCGACATGGTTCATGTCGCGTCGGTTTCGTCTGACTTCGCCGATGGCCGTCTGCCCTCAATTGCCGCCGCGATGCTGACCACTGCGTTGTTCCGCGGTGAGCCAAAAATCAAACATACGCAGTGCCAAATCCGGACCGATGACGTGCTGTGAGCGAGTGGGACTACACGTATAGGCCGGCCTTGGGGAAACGCCGGCCCAGAGGGGCAGAATCTCGTATGCGCTCAGGCCGCGATCAAGGCGATTTGGGCGGAGAGATGAGGTGGCGTGTCGGCGCACGGTGGCACGCTGCCTTGAGCAGGTCCCGGTTGACATAATCAACGATATTGCAGAAGCCTGGCGCTGCTTTCCGCGCGATAGCGTCGCGAATTCGTAAACCGTCAGCTCCGGTCAGCTTTGGTCTACCAGACCCCTAAGGCTTCTCGTCCAAAAGCATGCAATGGTGGTTGCAGATCGAGGGCAAATCTCGACAGGGAAACGTTACGCTCAGGCTGCAAGGCGGCCTGACCCACATCTCGGGAATGCAATGTCTACAAAGACGACGCCACAAAGTCCAAAACGCAAGAAATCAAAAGCGATCTCGCCGTGGGCCTCCGCGGCATCAACGCTATCGGTGGCCACGCAAAACCTAATTAACATGTGCGCAGTTGCCGCCGTCGCGGGCACAGTTCTGCTCGGGCTTCTTGCCGCTAAGCATTTTTGACGGGCAGCATTCGCGTATCCCTTGTTATGGAAGAACTCGGTCTTTGGGTTGCTAGACGACCACGCGAGTGCCCCTCACGCACGGTCGAATACGCGATGTCAGCATTGATTTCAGAACGCCAGAACCACCACTCAGCAGGTCCGCTGAGCGCCAAAAAGCCGATATCGCCATAGTCAGCCCGTCGGGCGTTCTTCAGCGGATCATCGCTAAGATCCGTATCCGGTTTTTCGACGCCCATGCGAGAAGCGTCTTGCCGTGTATGATCGCCGCCCATCGCGCTACGAACACCACGGAATTGTCGGACGATCTATTTGGTACGGCGGCCGAACGATTCGGCGTAGGCCTCGGTGCGTGTATTAATGATCGGGTCGTCCGAAGCGTCGATGCCGGTCGTCACATTGGTCGGTAAGAACAGCAACTCGCTCTCGACCTTCTTGGTATCCAAAGCCTTGATGACCGCGATTTCGCCGAGTTCTACCGTCGACCGGCTGTCCGGCCAAACTTTCGTGGCATCCGTAGTCGGATCATCGGAGGCGGCAACCTGTACCAGAAGATGGAATTTGACAGGCCCTTTTTCGAGCGATGCCCGTAGATTGTCGGCTAATGCATTCGGAGGACGCGTCGTCGCCTCCTCATCGCTCACGTAGGCGGGTCCGCTCTCGGGCACGATGCGGTAGCGGCCGAACTTGCTTGTTCCTTGCGCATTGGTGAACTTGAACGCGTTAACGCCAAAGAAGGGCTGCGTGCCGTAGCTGACCGCTACAGGCCGCGGCGTGGTGACAAACGCGGACGCGGCCGGGTGGGTCGACAAGAATTTCTCGACCGGCGTCGGCTTGGGCACGTCGGGACCGCTTGCGGCGACCGCCTGAAGCAGAGCCAGAAAATCCTCGCCGGTCGCCACCGGAAACCCGTTTGCCGATATGCAGACTATGTCTTGCTCGCTGCCATCCGAGAGACGGAACTTGATCGCCATGCCGCGGATACGGTCGGTCGAAGGGTGGGTGTCGGGCGCGTCAGGGACGCCGCCCGCATTTGAGAAGCGAATGACCAGCGGCGTGGGAACACCTTTGAGAAAGGCAGCCGAACTGAAGGTGTCGGCGCCTTGTGCCGGCGTGAAGGTGCCTTCAAACACGGCGCCCTTGGCGTGGTTCGCGCGAACGCCCGGATGCTGGCCGTAAAGTGCGTTCATTTGATTGACCAGCCGAACGCCAAGCGGCTCGTCTTCGGCGCCGGCGCCGGTCGCGCCTGCCGCCGTCAGCGCGGAGAATGCGATGCCCACAGCAATGCTTTGAAACGATCGCATGAACTATCCTCCTGTTTTACGAGGGAGCGCATAGGAAAGCTGCTTCAGGCTAGCGAAAAATCCCGCCCAGAGTGGATAATCTAAACTAAAACGCGGCCCCAAAGTGGTCGATATCTGGTCGAGCGTTACGCCATTGCCGATCGCAATCGGTGTCTTTTCACTCACCGGTTCGGCGCGCACGGACGACGGCTGCGACCGAAACAAGATCAGTTCTGAGCGTTACCTCAACGCGCGCTGAAGGTGAGGCCGGCGCGCTCCTTCAGGCGCTCGCACAACGCCGGACCCATCTGCGCGCCCCCGCGTCCAGATGCCGCCCTCGCCCTGCACGTCGCGCACGAGGCAGAGAGCGCTTTCGGCGATCATCTTGCTGGTCGAGCCGTAGCCCGGATCGCGGTCACCCGTGACGACCACCTCGACCCGCCCGCCATCCGGCAGCTCGCCGAGGAAGAGAATGTCGTAGAAGCCCTTCTCGCGCTCTTGCCGAGTCGGGCCTGCGCCGGGTTTGAGACCGCCGGTTCGGAACAAGGAAGCCATCGTGGCGAACGTCTCCGTCGTCACGCGACCGAGTTCCCCAAATCCCGGCGCGACCATTATCTCGTCGTAAACGAAGTCCGTGCCGTAGGGATGACCCAACAGGAAATTCGTGCGGTGCACGTTCTTGGTGTTGATCGGCGCCATGGGGAACGGCACGAGCCACGCGTTCATGCTCGGGTCGTATTCGGGGATGAGGCCCGACGGCTGAGTCGGCCCGGTGAAACCCGGCGTCAGCGCGAAGGGATCGCTCAAGAGCCGGATCAGGGACGGGTCGCGCGCCGCGGCGGCCAATGTCGCCTGAGCACTTGCCGCGGTACCGCCCGACATGCCGCCTTTCACCTTGCGCAAGCGGGCTTTGACCCGCCGCGCCGGGCGTCCGAATTTCTCGCGCGCCCTCTCCTGCAACGTGAGCACGCCGACATCGAACGGGATGGAATCGAAGCCGCAGGAGAAGGCGATGCGCGCGCCGGTCGTTTCGCCTCTTCGTGATGGGCGTCGATCATGCGCTGCATCCAAATCGGCTCGCCGCACAGATCCACATAGGCTGTTCCCGTGGCAGCGCAGGCCGCCACGAGTTCGAGGCCGTGGAGCTGATAAGGCCCGACCGTCGTGATGATCACGGCTGCACGATCGCACATCGAACGCAGGCTGGCCGGCTCGGCGGCATCCGCCTTAACCAAAGGCAAATCATCTGGCGCGCCAATCCCGGCACGCACCTTCTGGAGCTTGTCGTCGAGCGTCCTGCGATCGCCCAGGACGGAGCTTCGCCGCCGCGATATGACGTTGTCAGATATTCAGCGATGAGACGGCCGGTGTAACCCGTCGCACCATAGACGATGAGGTCGAAGTCCCGCTTCACGACGTTGGTCCTCCTCAAGACCCGGGAGAGCAATCCTCAGATCCGTGTGCAATCGCACTGTATGCTTCCCGGCCACTGTCGCCAGGGGCCACGCAACATTCGCTACCAACTCGCGTTTGACGGAGGATACCACAGTTCCCGCCTTCGGGCGCGCGACTGTCCGATTCGGGTTAAAATCGGCAATTCTCTGATCAAGCAGAAGATTTCTGCTTAGCACCAACAGCCGGCATCTGTGCCTTTATCCAAACGGGAGCGGTGCCCAAAACAGGCGGGACTGTTGCGCGGTGCCACGCTCAACTCACACCGAGGCTGAAACAATCGGCTTTACGGTCGCATGCAATTCCGGATGTTTCATTGCCGTCCACCAAGGACCTGTGACTCAAGCGGGAAACGTTCTCATTGCAACTGCAACTCTCCTCCCCGCTAAAGCGCGGATGCATGCTTGGGGGGTGGTCGCCATGATCAGGCCACTGCTGTCAACCTTCTATCGGCATCAGGGCTGGCGCAAAGCAGACGCTTGCGAATGGCCTCTTCAACGAGCGCAAGCGCTTCCTTGGCTTGTCGCGCTGCGGCTTCAGCAACTTCGGCACGAAGCTCTGCAGCCGTCACCTTATCCTTTTGGGCTTGAATGCACGACTGGGCTTGCTCAAGTGCTCTGCACGCATCCTGCAACTTGTGTTCGGCGGTGATGATGAATTCACGTTGCGCCCGCTCGGCGGCGTCAGCTCGCATTTCAGCAAGCCGCAATCTTTCCAAGGCGCTTGCGCAAAGCGACTGCGCGCGGGCTTCGGTCTCGCGGGCGTGCTCCTCCATACTGCGGAAGACATCGGCCGCCTGATACACCAGCTCTAGCGCTGTCGCTCCCTTGTCGGGTGTCGACGCTGGAGGGAAGTCTAGGACGTTCTCGTCCCTCCCAACTGACGCTCTGGAATTACGCTGCGCCATGTAATTCAAGCCCCGTCGCGAAACGCATACACGAGCAGCATCATGAAAAGCTATGGTTAACGAATGGTAAAGAGCGGTCATGCCGGCACTCCGAGGTTACCGCATCCGAGCAGCATCTGGGGCGTATTCGTGATGCTGTGGATCAGGACGCGTTTGAGGCCTGCTACCTCTACCAACGGCGCGAAAGCGGACATCGTCCGAGGTCCAAGTCGGATCCAGAATCGGACCTGCCCCGGCGGAAACCACACTGGTCAGCTTTAGCTCCAGCAGCAGACCTAGATCAGCCAGCTACGACGACGCCAGACGCCTACCGCCGTTCGCACATCAAATGTTATGGAAGAAGCGGGCCGTTGGACGACTTGGCGCATACTGAAACGTCCGCTACGCGCGCAAGTACTGCGGTCGACGACGACGCGAGGCTCTGCGTGCCATCCTCTAACGCAAGCGCCATCTCTACGCGCTAGCGCAGCAGATAAGCGAGATTTGCTCGAGGTCATCTGGAGGCAACAGTCTCCTCGAACAGCTCAACCTTGCCGCACGTGTTGTCTGTCAACGCAAAAACCTCGAATAAATCGATCTGTGGCTTCGTGCCGTAGCGCTGGATAATGCCCTCGAGCCACGGCCCGGTGTAGAACGCCTCGGCGTCCTCGATGCGCTCCCACTGATACACGCCGCCCGCCCAGCCGCTTTCGGACCAGATGAAGTGCTTGCTGACCAGCCCCGTCACCTCGCGAAAGTTGGGTGCGATCTTATGAAAGTGCTCGCGACACGCTGCGTAGTCGATCTGCGGCGGCAGCTTGTATCGTACGACGGCGGTAATCATGCGACCTCCTTGTAAGGATGCCCGGCGCAACATTGATGACATTCCCGCGGTCAAGCAAGCGAAGCGGGAAGCCGACATGGGTCAGAGGCGCAAAGCCTCACCAGTCGCTTCTGTTGCTACGACAAGCCGACTAGTCCAGAGCATGCTGCCTTATCCTGCATGGTCTTTGGAGCGGCGTCGCTCAATTCGCGCAACGCAGCCTCCATGCTGGTGCGTGTGCACGACCGGAATATCGATCATCTCCTCGCGCCGATCGCGATCACAAGCGACAGACGGCGCCGTGAGTAGGTCAATACGATTGACAAGAGCCTCAATTTGTCGCGGCTATCTCCTTCCAATTTTTTGCGTTAATGTGAATCTCTTCATACCCTTGTAGCAGACGGGCTCGGATGATGCCCGAAGAGAGGCGAGCTAAGGGCCCGCGATGCGCCACCCGGTTCTATTCCACTCACACGCGAGTTTGGGAGCGACACATGGAAAAGCGCGAAATTGGCAACAGCTTGACAAAAGGTCCGTCCGAAGCGAAGCGGGGCGCCTTCTCCCGCCGCTCGGTGCTGACATTGGTTTGCACCCTCGGCGCCGCCGCGCCGTTTGGATTCGGAGCGGCTCGCGCGCTGACAGCATCCGGGACTGGATCGCTGTCTTATATTCCTGGCGAGTCTTATATTTGCCGCGCCGCAGCGAACGGTGAAGAGCTGCAGGGCCCACCCCGCCAACTAAAAATCGCCTGGAACGCGAACGCAGCGTGCACGGTCGCTGCGGCAGTCGCAAAGGAACGGGGTATCTTCGCCAAGCACAACCTCGATGTCGATTTCGTCAATTTCGGCGGTACGACCGACCAGTTGTTGGAGGCAATTGCAACAGGCAAGGCGGATGCCGGTTTGGGATTGGCCCTGCGCTGGCTCAAACCGCTTGAACAAGGTTTCGACGTGCGGATCACTGCCGGCGTGCACGGCGGCTGCATTCGACTTCTCGGCTCCAAGGCTGCGAATATCGATAGCCTGGAGTCCCTGCGCGGCAAGGCTATCGCGATTAGCGATCAAGCGAGCCCAGCGAAGAACTTCTTTTCGATCTACCTCGCCAAGAAGGGCATCGATCCGGCCCAAGAGGTAGAGTGGCGCCAGTACCCGGCCAATCTGCTCGCGCTTGCGGTCGATAAGGGCGAAGTGCAGGCGCTAGCCGAGATAGATCCGCTGCCCTATCTCTGGCTTAAGGATGGCAAACTTAACGAGATCGCGACGAACTTAACGGGTGAATTCGCCGATCGAACCTGCTGCGTCCTCGCGATACGAGGCAGCCTCACCCGAAGCGAAATGCCGGTGGCAGCCGCTCTGACACGATCGATACTGGAAGCGGCTGACCGAGTTGCCAGCGATCCCGCCGACGCTGCAGCAATCTATTCGGGCTACGGCGGGAGAGGGTCCGTAGAGGATCTCGCCACGATGTATCGCAGCCATACTCACTACAATCATCCCGTCGGGGCGACGCTCAAGAAGCAACTTTTACTCTACACCGATGAACTCAAGGCAGTGAACGTCATCAAGCGAAGCACTGACCCGGCCAAATTCGCCGAGCGGATTTATCTTGACGTTCTAAGCTGACCGATTGGGAAGATCCGCAGTGAGCTCGGTCATCAATGAAGTGCCGAGGCCATCAGAGAAATCGGGTTTCGGCTTTTTTGAACGTTCAGCCACTGGGCCGTTAATCGGCGGACTGTCGGTGGCGGCTTCATGGTCTATGGTCGCCGCGCTCACTGCGTTCTGGCCGGATAAACCCGAAAACGATTGGACCTACACGGGCGGTTTTGCCATTGCCTGCGGAGCATTGGCTGTCGCCATTGCCGTGGCGGCTTTTGCCGGCGTTCGTTTTGCTGCTTTTCAGCGCCTCAAGCGGCTTTTCCCTTGGCTGTTCGCGCTCGCGCTGTTCTTGGCTGCCTGGGAGGTCGTGACAGCAAAGCTCGGATTGCTTCCGTTGCCATTCTTTCCGCCGCCGCAAGCCATCGTCGAAGTCGTAATCGACGACTGGGGGCGGTTGGTTGAAGGCATCTTCGCCTCAGCTCGCCTGCTTGCGACCGGTTATCTTATCGGTGCGACGGTGGGGTTCGTGACTGGCGTCGCGATCGGCTGGTCGCGGCTCGTCGGCTATTGGATCCACCCAATCTTGCGGTTCGTCGGGCCGCTGCCCGCGACGGCCTGGCTGCCGCTCGCATTTTTCGTTTTCCCGTCGAGCTTCAGTGCCAGCATTTTCCTGATTGCGCTCGCCACCGGGTTTCCGGTCACCGTGCTTACCTGGTCGGGCGTCGCCGGCGTGAAGAGCGCCTATTACGATATTGCGCGAACGTTGGGAGCAACCCAGCGCTTCCTCGTGCTCAAGGTCGCCATTCCGGCGGCAATGCCACATGTCTTTGTTGGCCTGTTCATGGGTCTCGGCAACTCGTTTGCGGTTCTTGTCGTAGCCGAAATGCTGGGCGTTAAGGCGGGGCTCGGCTGGTATCTGCAATGGGCGCAAGGTTGGGCGGCTTATGCCAATATGTACGCCGCGCTGCTGCTCATGGCGTTCTTGTGCTCCGGACTGATCACGCTGCTGTTCCGCTTGCGGGACCGCCTGTTATCCTGGCAGAAAGGTCTGGTGCGATGGTAGCGGTGATCGCAAGCGATCACGCGGCCCGTGGATCGACGCTAACGCTCCGCGAGGTGAGCCATCGCTTCGATCTCGAAGGGCAGCCCCTGCCGGTATTGGACCGCATCAACCTGCAGGTCGGCCGCGGCGAATTTGTCGCTCTCCTGGGACCGAGTGGGTGCGGAAAATCGACCTTGTTGCGGCTGGTCGCGGGACTCGACACTCCAACAGCCGGCTCCCTGGTAACGGATGGAAGGGAAATCGAAGCACCCGATCCGTCGCGCGTCGTCGTTTTTCAAGATCCCACGCTTTATCCATGGCGGACGGTATGGAGCAACGTTGCGCTCGGTCTGGAAGCCCGCGGGTTGCTGCGCACCCATCGGGGACGTATCGAAGACGCGTTGCGCCTGGTTGGGCTCACTGGCTTCGCCAATGCCTACCCTCACCAGCTTTCCGGCGGCATGGCGCAACGTGCGGCTCTGGCGCGTGCGCTTGTCAACGACCCGAAGCTGCTCATTCTCGACGAACCCTTGGGCCAGCTCGACTCGCTGACTCGCATCGCGATGCAGGCCGAACTTGTATCACTTTGGCAGCGCTCGAGCTTCACGGCGCTGCTGGTCACCCACGATGTCGAGGAGGCGCTCTTGCTCGCCGGCCGCGTCATCGTGCTGAGCCACCGACCTGCACGGATCAAGGCCGAAGTCGTCAACAGCCAGCCCTATCCTCGCCACCGGGGCGATCCGCACTTCGTTGAGCTTCGTCGCGAGGTGTTCGAGCAGCTCGGCCTCGATGAGGCATGGTAGCCGTCAAAAAGGGCTCGCCGTGACGGATCTTGTCATACGCATCATAGAGCAGCCGCATGGCGTGCTCGCTGCGATTGCAATGCGATTGCTGTTTCGGCTTAGCAGCCATCCCGTCGAGCTCGAACGATTTGGGAAACGAACGGAGACTTCGATGACCTCGGAATTCAACGTCCACAACGCCGCGGGCTATGAGCAGCTCATGGGTCGCTGGAGCCGAAGACTCGCGCGGCAATTCACCGACTTTACAGGGGTTACTGACGGCGAAAAAATTCTCGACGTCGGCTGCGGCACCGGGAGCTTGACCTTCGCGCTCGCCGAAGCCGCCGACCTCGCCGAGATTGCCGCGGTCGACTATTCACCAGTCTTTGTCGAGGAGGTGATCCGGCGCAACACAAACCCGCGAATAAAAGTCCGACAGGCGGATGCCTGCGCCCTGCCTTTCGAGGATGGAACGTTCGACCGCGCTTTGGCGCTTCTCGTGCTCCACTTCGTTCCCGAAGCCGGCAAGGCAGTAGCCGAGATGCGCCGCGTTGTTCGGTCGGGCGGCGTGATCGCGGCTGCGGTGTGGGATCATCTCGGCGGCATGCCCGGCATGCGCATGATGGTCGACACGGTGGCGGCACTCAGTGAAAGCGGGCGCCAGCTGCGCAGTCGCTATTGCTTTCAACCGATGATGCAGCCGGGCGAACTGCGCGGGACTTTTGCCGAACAGGGTCTCGTGGATATTGAGGGAGTGGAACTGATGATCCGCATGGACTACCAAAGCTTTGCCGATTATTGGGCGCCGATTGCCGCTGGCGAAGGGCCGCTCGGCAAGTATGTGGCAGCGCTCGACGCTGCGGAACGAGCCCGCACCGACGCCGCCGTCCGCGCTGCCTACGAGGCTGGCCGGCCCGATGGTCCGAGGTCCTTTGCAAACGTCGCGTGGGCCTGCCGTGGCATCGTTCCATAACTCGACGGTCAGAGCCGTCTCTTCCGAGGTCCTGAACCCGAAATCGCACCTTACATCATTCGGATATGAGACGTTATGGAAGAAGTCGGCTAATGGCCGACATCCGCTTTGCCGCTTTCAGCGGACCTACAAACATTTAAGTCGAACGGCAGCGTTGGGCCACGAGCGGGCATTCAATTTCCGGCATTCACTCAGGCAATCCGGCAAGCCTGTATGCTTTCAGGGCCGTGGCCTTGGCCTCTGGAACCCATCGCAATCGCTTATCCCATTCACTGATCCGAAACGTTGGTTCAACGACTAGAAGCCCCTCGCAGGATTGACGGGCCTCTTCGATCCTATCGGACATCGCAAGGGCTGTGATCAGCGCTCGGTGATGGCCCGGCACGTTGCCGTTCAGTCGGATGGCCTGCCTTGCAGCCGCAATTGCTTGTTCATGATCGCCGAGTTGATTGAGGGCGCTTGCCGTCACGCCCACGCGGTCGTGTTCAGTTGGATCGCGGGGACTTAGAGCCTGTGCTTGTCTAATGCAATCGATCGCCCGCCTCGGCCTTGCGCAATAGAGGTTGGTCCAGCCAGCTTCCATCCATGCAATGGCAGAATAGGGATAGTCGCGGCAAGCCTGTTCAGCCAACTCCATGCCGGCCTCATGCTCTCCGAAGCAAGCAAAAACAACGTCCCGCCATAGCCATGGCTTCCACGTTGAACGGATCAAGTTCCAACGCTCTGCGCGCGTGGCCCAGGCAATCCTCAATATCTGCATCATTGTCAGATGATCGTCCGGAGGCGACCCGATACCCCTTCGCATTTGCTGCCGCCACGGCTGCTGACGCGAAACCCGGATCGATCGCCAGCGCCTTTTCCGCCAACGTGACCGCGTCGTTGAGCCCCGATGCCGTCATCTTGCGAAAGGCGAACTTGGACCGGAGCAAGATTTCGTAGGCGGTGAGATTGGAGGGCTTCGTGAGTGCCCGCGCTATTTCGGCCTTGCCGATTTGCGGTCCGATGGTGCCAACGACGTTTGAGACGATGCGGTCCTGAAGTTCGAAAACATCGTCCAGCTTACCATCATATCTCTCCGCCCAAAGGTGGCGGCCGGTATCGGCCTCGATCAACTGGCCGGTGATACGGACTTTCTGCCCCGCCCTCCTGATTGACCCTTCGAGGACATATCGAACACCCAGATCGCGGCCAACGACGCGGATGTCCGGCGACTTGCCTTTGTAGGCAAAGGAAGAATTTCTTGCGACGACGAACAGGCTGGGATACCTCGCCAAGGTCGTAATGATGTCCTCGACCATTCCATCGGCAAAGTATTCCTGATCAGGGTCGCTGCTCATGTTGTCAAAGGGAAGAACGGCTATCGATGGTCCTTCCCGCATGATACCAGCGGCGGCTTGGTCGCTCTCGCTCGTGGCAGATCCTTTGGCGCCATTGTATCGCCAAACGCGGATCGGCTCAGCGATGTTCTTTAGGCTCTGGTATCCGCCATCTTCGAAAGGCGCCTCAAGCCTGGTGCGTATCTGCCGAAAGGTGTCGTCCGAAATACAAAGCCCTCCCGGAGCGGCGATGGTCTCTAGCCGTGCCGCTATATTCACGCCATCGCCGAAAATATCATCATCGTCGATGATGACGTCCCCTATGTTGATCCCGATCCGAAACTTGATAGGTCCGGCAGCCTCGTCACATCGTGCTGCCATTGCACTCTGCACTTCGATCGCACAGGCTACGGCATCGACCGCACTTGCAAACTCGACCAACAATCCATCGCCGGTTGTCTTAACGATGCGCCCGTTATGCGAGGAGATCGATGGATCAACGACGTCGCCACGAATGGACTTTAGTGCGGTCAGCATCCCGATTTCGTCGGCCTCCATGAGGCGAGAGTAACCAACGACATCTGCCGCCAGTACCGCCGCCAATCGCCGTTCTACCCGGCCGCCTGCCACGAGCCCCCGCTCACCTTGTTGGTATCAGGCACATAACAGCACAGATGCCTCAATATCACCAGCCGTCGATTTCGTGGAAGGACCGCTAAGGGTCATCTCCGGACCTCCGCGCGCCTCAGAGTGATGTCCGCTTTTGCTGCGACAGCAAACATTAGCGACGGGGCACCGTCGAAGGGTGGTCGTACGATGGCTTGCCATGATGAAGTAGACACCCGGTTCGTTGATGCCAGGGATGTGACTAATCGTGTGGCCGCTATTTGTTGGGGCGCTGCGGCTGGGCGTTAACTAAGTAGGCGGGGGTATTTGGAGAAAAAGCGATGCGTTCCATTTTGGCCGTGAGCCTTCTAATCACCCTGTGCGGCTTTGCGAATGCGGCGCCGGTGCATCACCGGCGGCACGCTATTGTTCGTTCCGATCAGGGCATGTTCGCATCAAGTCCCGCTTCGGGTTTTGCCTACGCGTCACCTCAGCCGCCGACCCACTACCGGTCCGGACCCTACCATGGCTACAATGAACCCTATTTTGGCGCTTCTCAGGGTTACGCGCCTGGCGAAAAGGAGCGATTTCTCGGCAGTGTATTCAGCCCGTGAATGCTCGTCGCCAGAAAATCATGTCCATCTCGTCGGCGATGCCTTTGCACGAAGACCTCGGCGCGATCTGCTAAACATCGACGCGATGGGTCATTCGCGTCAGTGTAGCCCTGCTGCGGTGACTTCCGGTCAACCCCGGCGAACGGACATCTTCGGCACCGCTCGGCATGTCTCAAACGGGCCAATAGGCGACGTTCCCATTCTCCGAAGTTACGAACAAATGCCCGGCGTATTCCTCGCCATCAAACAGATTCCGCTATTAACGCAGAACGCTATTTGCTGTCGGTTTCCCGCCAAAGTGTCCAGATCCAACCCACGAAGGTCGCGACCAGCACGGGATAGGCGTAGGTCGGCAACGGTGTAGACGTTGGCTGCAGCGGCTCACCCCAGAAAATTCTTGCCGCGGTCACAATAAATAGGACCGCGCTCAAGATGCCGAGGATTCTGATTGGCATGGTGAATAGCTTTGGAACGCTGATAAGGAGAAGCGCCGTTGCCCAAAGAGCGGTGCCAGCGGCAAATGCCGGGATGCTACCCGCAAGACCTGCCGCAGGGGCTGAAAGCAAGATGACACCCTCGCCGATGGCAAAAACCAGAAAGCCGCCGGCGACAACGTCATTTCCTGCTCGAAAGTATTTTGTGGCGAGCATTGCTGCGGCCATCACAAGCCCCGAGCCGTCGATCGCCCACAGAATCGCCTGCACGTTTTGTTGCGTTACCATCGCCCCCGCCATTCCCAGGGTACCACCAAGTGCAAGGCCTACGGCCGCGATAACGTTGATCGAACGATGCATCTTCTTCCCCCAAAGCGGTCTAACAAAACTACGCTGCCGACAATGGGAGAACAAGCGGCGATCAATGTCGCAGTTGGGTCACAAGCCGCAAACCTCAAATTGAGAAGAACAGGTCCGCTCGTCACCCGTTAGCCGATGTGATAGCGGACATGCTGCGAGTTCGCCTGCGGGCCAGACGGCGACATTGCGTTGCTTGCCGCGTCTACGCAAGTCCCCGTTCGCGATCTATAACTGTTTCAGGAATTCCAGGAGCGCATTGCTTACGTCTTTGGCGCGCTCTTGCTGAGTCCAATGACCGCAACCTTTCAAGACTATTGTCTCGCGAAGCAAGGGCACGAACTGTTTCAGGCTAGGGACGAGATGGCTCCAACTCGGCGATCTGTAAACCCCGTCTCGATCGCCAACGACATAGAGTGCCGGGACCTGAACCTTTGCGCCGGACCATGGTGCGAGCAACTCCCAATTGCGATCAATGTTGCGATACCAATTCAAACCTCCTCCAAAGCCGGTGCGCTTGAACTCCTCAACGTAAAATTCGATGTCACTGTCCGTGAGCCACGGCGGCAATGATTGGGTCGTAGGCTTCCCATCAAGCCACCCTCCCTCACTAGGAAGCATCGTGAGCGACGCAGGATCTTCAACCGGCGCATCGCCGGATAGAGCAAACAATGTTGTCTTGATTGCGTTGTGGACGTCTTTTTCGAGTTCTGCCTCGGCAACGCCCGGCGTCTGGAAATACAGTTGATAGAAGCGCTGCTTTTCGGTCCTCGGCATGACGGTGCTTGGTCGGTTGGGACCACGCACCTGAAACGGCACGCTCAAGCCAACGACAGCTCTAAATCGATCCGGTCTAATCAGAGCGCAGCGCCAAGCGACCGGCGCTCCCCAATCATGTCCGACAACGACTGCTTGATCCGTGCCGATCGCGTCGAGCAATCCGACCATGTCTCCGGTCAAATGCAATAGAGTATATTGATCGATCGCATCTGGTTTGTCCGTCTGCCCGTAACCACGCATGTCGGGCGCGATGGCGCGATATCCGGCGGCAGCGAGCGCTTCCAATTGGTGCCGCCACGAATACCAGCACTCCGGAAAGCCATGGCAGAGAAGCACGGTGGGGCCGCTCCCTGCTTCGGCCAGGTGCATTCGAATGCCATTTGTCTCGATAAATCGAAGCGAGATCGTCATTGCCAACCTCCGCAAGATCATTGATCTGATAGCTAATCAGTCACATTGTGAGCTCCAGCCACAACCGAAGTGGCTCCGCCGACACCCAGTCGAACGGCGGACCGCCAAAACGACATGCTCTACGAATTTATTTTCGAGCCCGCACCGCGCCTCCGGCAGCATCGGCGCAAGGTCGGCTTCGGGTCAATCGCGTCGACCTGGTCGGATGCCGGCCACTTCCGCTCTAACCCGAAAAGCCGACGAAGCGTCCGGCCAACACATCCAATTCATTCGTCTCGCCCGTTGCCGGCATGCCGTGTCTGCAGACCGTCCCAGTCAGAGAACTTCGAAGAGGCTGTAGAAGACGCCAGACGGTGTCCGGTAACCGACTCCAACTGCGATGATGCCGTTGAGCCAATCATGCGCCGGCGCCGCGGTCTCGAACGTGGGGTTGGTTCGGAAGTAGTAAGTCGACGGGTCGACGTCCTCGCCTTTGTTGACCCGCTCGATGATAGCAGCGGGACCATGGCGTAGCCCCTTGTAGGTCATGCCGATCATCGCGCCGTTTACGGCTTCGAGCACCAGCCTTACCTCGAGCAGAGTGCTGCCGTCGCTGCGAACGGTCTGCCAGTCGTTTCCTCCGGGCAGCACCTTGCCCGACAGCCGTTCGCCTTCGAAGATGCCACCTGGAACCACGCCAACCCGCCGGAAGGCGCCAGGCGCCCCGCCAATGATCTGATAGGGCTGGACGTCCATGTGCATTACGAAAAGCGGCCGGGTTTGGAGCGCCAGCAGCGATGGCGGTAAGTCTGTGGGAATGGCAAGCATGTGACCTCCGGTAATCGTGCTGGAATTCAAGGGCAGTGCGGACCCGGCTGTCCGGATTGCAGTCGCCTTTTTGGATGGGATGCGTCTGAACGCAGACGCCCTCTGAAAAGCGCAGCGCAGATCGCGACCGACGCAGCCTTTGGTGGCTCGGCATCCGCGGAACCAGGCCCGGTTTTGTCGCTAAGACTGTAGAGGAGCGCAGACAGAGGCAGCAGCACGCCAAGGATGACGACGCCCGGCCAGTCGAAGTGTACAAAGCTCCAAGCTGCGATGGCCGCCGCCGCCGACCCGCCGCCGAAGAAGACCGCGATATAGAGTGCGTTCATCCGGCCCCGCTTCTCCGGCGCCAATGCGTAGATCGCCCGCTGCCCGAAAACGAGGTTCGCCGCGACCGCGCCGTCTAGCACGATTGCTGCAAGCACGACGATCGTGACGTTTCCCCTGCTGGCCAGGAGCGTCGCGCCGTACGCCAGAATCGCGAGCATCATGGCGCCCGCCGTCACCGAGCGGCCATAGCCACGATCGACTAAACCGCTCGCGATCGGCGGTGCAATCGCGCCGGCAACGCCCGCAAGCGCGACCCAAGCGATGCCGCGTTGCGAGAGGTTGAACGGCGCTTCGGCGAGCCACAGAGGAACCGCCGTCCAGAAGCTGATAAAGGAGCCGAACATCGCCGCGTGGTAGTATGCTCGGCGCCGCAGTATCTCCGTCTTGCGAAAGATGTCTCCCATCGATCGCATAAGCTCACCATAGGTCTGGGCACCGGACGGCCGACGAATCGGCAGAGAAATGAACAAGACGGCGGTCATCAGCGCCATCAGAGCAGCGGCGATGAGGAAGACTGAGCGCCACGCCAGTTTGTCCGCGACGAAGCTTGATGCCGGCCTAGCCAGCATGATGCCCAGCATCACTCCGCTGACGAGTTTCGCAACGGCCCTTCCCTGCCGCTCCGCGGGCAACAATTGGCTGACATAGGGCATGATGATCTGGATCGCGCTCGCCGAAACGCCCGAGATGAAACCGATCCCCAGAAACAGACCCGGCTGGCTGGCGCACCACAGCAGGGCCAAGCAGATTGCTTCGGTCGCCATCATCACAAGTATGAGCCGGCGATTTTCGACGAGATCACCTAATGGCACCATCAGAAGAAGCCCGATGCCATAACCGGCCAGCGGCAGCGTGGTGAGCAGGCCGGCTTGCTGCCGAGCCATCCGGAAGTCGGCGGCAGCGAGGTCCGCAATCGGCTGGACGAAATAGAGATTTGCGATCAGCAGGCCGCAAGCGACTGCAAGCAGGGGAATCAGCCGCGATATAAAGGCGGGTGACTGATTGCTCTCCATCAGCATACTCGCGTGAACATGGCGACTACCGCGGCCTCGAGCTGGTTCGTGGCACCGGCTGTCTCGATGACCTCGGCCGAACGGCTGCCGCGCAGGCCTGCGGTCGTTGGACGTCCATCGCGCACAAAAGTGTAGAAACCGGTCACAAGATAGGCGCCGAGCGCATCGATGTGCTCGCCTTGCTGCGCCAGAACCTTCTGGAAGGTCGGCGTTGCGAAAAAATCGCGGGCAGCGCGGGCGCTTGTGAACGCCACTTCGGCAATGGCAAGGTTGAGCCGGTCATCTTCCACGATGTGCTCGACGTTGGGAGACGGCGGCGCCGGATGCTCATTGCTGTACCGCTCGGGCAGGTGCAGCTTCCATTTCTGGACGGCCTCGGACCGTGCAAGCTCGGCGCTGGTCTCCGCGAGCCAGGCGGAGGCTTGCGGACCCGGCCTCCGATTCATGTAGACATGCACGCGATGATAGCGGTCCGGACCGTTGCGGGCACCGTCCTCTTCCCGGTCGACATAGGTCAGCGAGCCGTTGGGAAGGACATAGGCGATTGCCTCGCCGATGAAATTGACCTCGTCGCCATAAAGGATCGCGCCGGCTTTCGCGAAAGCAGTCTGATCGTCGAGACTGACGAATCCGAGTTCGGCCGAGCCGTCGAGCACTGCCTTGATCGGCGAACGCCATCGGCGAGCGGCCAGAGATTGGCAGTGTGGTTGCGGTCGAAATGCTGCTGGACATAAAAGTCGAGGCCGGGAAGCCGCGAGCAGAGCGTCGCGTGAACGTCGCGCCAATAGCTCGTGAACAGATCGTGCGGCAAACCCTCGCGACGGCGAACCGAGGCGTAGATGTTGTGGCGGACCGTCTTGTCACGCGCCGAGTAGTCCTGCGTAGACATGGTGACTCCGGATGCGTCAATTCTGATGGGGGTTGGCTTGATCAAGCAGGATCTTCGGATCGAAATAGGCGACGAGAAGCCGTACCGCCTTGCCTTCCTTGATGTCCCAGTGCTCGGAGATGATCACCGACTGGTCGGTGCCCTGCACGACGATGTCAATCAGCGCCACGACATGCTGACCTTCGGCAGTCAGACTGATGTAGCGCATCCGGGCGAAGTCGAGGGTCGCAGCGACCTGCGGCAGGATGGATAAATACTGCGCCTTGCCAAAATTCCCGCCCCAGGGAAGCGATGGTGGGACAAAAAGCTCGAAATTCTCCGCGAGCCGGTCGGCGAAGCTGGTGATCTCGCCTCGTGCGCCGCCGTCATAGAAGGATTTCACAATCGCCTTCGGCTCGATCGTAGCTGCATCCCTCATCACGGTTGTTTCCCTAGGCCTCAGCCGGACGGATCAAGGTCGGGATATGCCCTGCCTGCGGGGGCAGACCGCGCGCCCAGTGCCGCTCCGCTATAAAGGCGGCTGGTGTGCCTGAAAAAGACTTTGTAAGCTGGTCCCATGCCCGCGAGATATGGGAGATTGCAATGGAGCTACGGCATCTCCGCTACTTCATCGCCGTGGCCGATGCCGGAAGTTTGACGGTTGCCGCCGAACAGAAACTGCACACGTCCCAGCCGTCGCTCAGCCGGCAAATCCGCGATTTGGAAGCGGAAGTCGGCGTTCAACTGATCCATCGCAGCGCGCATGGTGTCGAGCTGACGCCGGCCGGAAAAGTCTTTCTTGACCATACCCGCATGGCGCTGGTCCAGGCGGAAGCGGCCAAGGAAGCCGCTCAACGCGCAGCCCAGCCGGCACGACCGTCATTCGCGCTTGGCTTCATGTCGGGAGCCTAAATTGGCCTGCTGCCGGAAGTGGAGCGCGTGCTGCGCGAGGAGTTTCCCGGCATCGAAATCCGCCTGTCGAGCGATTACTCTCCCGTGCTCGCCAAGGCCCTGATGAGGCGTAAGCTCGATACGGCTTTCATCCGGCCGGAGGAGCACATGGAAGATTTGAACTACACGCGCGTCCGCACGGATCCGCTGGTCTTTGTGTTTCCGAGCGACCATCGCCTGGCCTTGCTGACGGCTGTTGCGCCACAAGAGATCGCGAACGAAACCTTCTGTCTTCCGTCCAAGGCCGCGGCGCCTGCCGTGCGCCGCGTCGTCGTGGAATATTTCAACCGGGCCGAGCAGCGGCTCGGCCTAAGCGCCGATCTGCCGCTGACGCGCGCGGTCGCGGACAGTCTGTTCAAGCTGATGGCCTACAAAGACGAGTACGAGGTCGCCCGGCTATATCGGTCGCCGGAATTTGCGGCCGCGCTGAAGAACCGGTTCGAGGGCGACGTCACCCTGCGCTTCCATCTTGCGCCGCCTTTCATTGCGAAGCCCGGCCCGAACGGCGCCGCTCCGCGCAAGCTCAGCTTCGGCCCGTGGATGATGCATCTGTTTGCGCTGCTCGCATCGCTGAAATTCCTGCGCGGCACGCCGTTCGATCTTTTTGGCTACACCGAGGAACGCAAGACCGAACGCCGTCTGATCGGCGACTATGGCGCGCTGGTCGAACGGCTGCTGGCCGGCCTGTCACCGGCCACCCTCGATACGGCGGTGCGCCTTGTGGCGCTCCCCCAGAAGATCAGGGGGTATGGTCACGTCAAGGCCAGGAGCCTCGCCGGGGCGGAGCGGGAGAAGCAGAATCTGCTCGCTCAGTTCGATGCGATCCGTGCGCCGCTCGCCGGGCGGAACAGGGGAGCGGCGTAGAGGATCATGCTGACGGTCGTACGATGTCTGTACAGGCCCGGCGGCGCGGAGGAGCGGCTGCACATCCGCGACGTCCATGTCGAATACATGATCGCCAATCGTCATCTTCTGGAGCAGGGCGGCGCGCTGGTCTCGCCGGAAGGCGCGGTCGAAGGCATGTTCCTGATCCTGCGGCACGACAGCCGCGCGGCGGTCGAGGCCTTCCTCGCCGGCGAACCCTATACGCGCGCAAGCCTGTTTGCGACCACCACGATCGAATGTTTCGATCGCTTCGTGCCGCATGCGGATCCACACTTCCTCGAGAAGCTGCTGGTGGCCGCGCGGGAATGGATCGCCGCCAAACGGCGGAAGGCCGGAGCGAAGACATGATGCCGCCGAACGCCTAGTCGCGAATTAGCAGCCCGCTCCCGGCCACTCTAATCCCTCGTCACGACGAACATCTTCTGGAGAATATCATGGTTGACGCGCTGATCATCGATGCATGTCGAACGCCCAGAGGCATCGGCAGGGCCGGCAAGGGTGCGTTGTCAGGCATCCACCCGCAGCAGCTCGGCGCCACTGTACTGCGCGCGCTCGCCGACCGCACTGGGATCGACACCTCCGATGTCGACGACATCATCTGGGGCACCAGCGCGCAGGTGGCCCAGCAAGGCGGCGATCTCGGGCGGATGTCCGCGCTCGACGCCGGCTATGACGTGCGCGCCAGCGGCGTCACGCTGGATCGTTTCTGCGGCTCGGGCATCACCAGCGTCAACATGGCGGCCGCCTCGATCATGGCCGGGATGGAGGATCTCGTTATCGCCGGCGGATGCGAGATGATGTCGATGGAAGGCCGGCGCGGCCAGGGCCCGATGATGATGGATTCGGGCAACCTGCGCCTGCGCGCGAGGCATCCGCAGTCGCAACAGGGCGTCTGCGCCGATGCGATCGCGACCATGGAGGGGATCACCCGACAGGACGTCGATGCGTTCGGACTTGAAAGCCAGCGGCGGGCGGCCAGGGCAATCTCGGACGGCCATTTCAAGAAGAGCCTCGTGCCCGTCTATCGCGAGGACGGCACGCTTGCGCTCGATCGCGACGAATATCCGCGACCGCAGACGACGATGGAGAGCCTGGCTGGTCTGAAGCCGGCGTTCCCGACGGTGGCGGACACGCCGATCGACGACAAGGGCACGACCTATCGCGCGCTGATCCTGCAAAGATATCCCGATCTCGACATGATTTCGTGCACCATGCCGGCAATTCGTCGGGCGTGGTCGACGGCGCCGCGGCGATTCTGCTGGCATCACCGGCTTACGCGAAAGCGCATGGGCTGAAACCTCGGGCGCGCGTGGTCGCGATGGCGAATATGGGTGACTCGCCGACGCTGATGCTTAACGCGCCGGTTCCCGCAACGCGCAAGGTGTTAGCCAAGGCGGGGCTGACTATCGACGACATCGATCTGTTCGAGATCAACGAGGCGTTCGCTGTGGTTGCTGAGAAGTACATTCGCGACCTCAAGCTCGACCGCGACAAGGTGAATGTGAATGGCGGCGCGATCGCGCTGGGCCATCCGATCGGTGCGACTGGCTCGATCCTGATCGGCACACTGCTCGACGAGATGGAGCGGCGCAACCTCCAGCGCGGCCTAGTGACCATGTGTGCCGCTGGCGGCATGGCACCGGCGATTATCATCGAGCGGGTATAGGCCGGTTAATCAGTCGCTAGGATCCGGGGTGCGTCGTCCAATTGTACTTGCCCAATGGTCAGTTTGAGGTGGAGTAGATCGCGCATAAGCGAATTGCCTGCGCATGGACAGTTTTTCTTCAGAATGCTTACTCGCTCGATTGGGCCAGAACTTGGCGTTCAGCTTGGGTTCCGCCCATCGCGCTGTTAAACAAAGAATAACTGGCGCGCCACGGCCGATGAAGATGGGCACTACTCCCTCGCGATTCCCCTATGATGCTGCAGCCCGCGATGCGCTCCAATTGGCAAGTCTGCGATGCTCTGCCATCTAGCACTACGCATCGTCGATCCGCCGATGTTGCGGGTGGTCCGCTTACCCCTCAATAGCGGTAATCTCGATCAGCCTCCCAGATAGAGGCGAAGGGCCAAGAGGCGGCATCCCAGGTTTGGACTGATAAGAAAGAGGCCGCCAATTGAGGCGGCCCTACTGGCTCTCCGAAGGCGGTTCGGGCCTGTGCCGGCCCAACAGAATGGATGGATCAGACTCCGCCAAAACCTTTTTCGACAATTTGATGAGCTCCCGGGCACGCTCTACCAGCTCGCGATCATACTCGCTGGGGCGATAAATCTGTACTCGGGGCAACAGTCGGTGTTTTTCGGGCATGGGTGTCAAACCGTCACCGACTTAGAAACGCAAAACACTTACTTAGAGTTCCATATCGCGCGGCGAAGGGTAAAGCGGGCTTCCTGCTCACGGCGGTTCCTCTCGCATTCCGCTATCATTTCTCGGCGCTGATCAACAAGCTCCCGACTTTTTGCAATCGCCCGGTCGGAAGCATCGAACAAGTCTTGAGTTTCCCGGCTAAACGGCTCGGCCATTGCGCGTTCCCTCCACTATGCAGGCGGGAGCGCAATCGGTCTCTCAGCCACCGACGCCTACGGACAGGCCCTTGGCCGGTGATATAGGCATAATGCGCCGATATTCGTTTGGTTGCGAGTGAAAATCGGCCAGTCCCTAAGGCAGGCCTTACTTCGGCGGCTGCAGGGCCGGCGATGCAGCCACTCGTTCATATGAGAGGCAGTTTCGGCGTGCCCCGCTTTGCGGATAAGTTCTTCGCGTAGAGCGCCGGGCGGAAGCAGCTTGGCTTCTTCGCGTAGGCGCTTCGCTTCTTCGGCAAGGCGGCCTTCAAGGGTAAGGGTTTGTTTGAAACGTCGTCGACGCTGCATGGCACAACCTCGGGCTTACGGGTCCTAATCCGTAGGGTTCAGCACTTCTGATCCTAATATGCAGATGGTGGGGAGTCAGTTCCCTAGTAGACAGCGAGCATCGGCTGTTCACAATGGCGGACACATCGCGTCCAATTGGGCCGTTCTGCCTAGCTCCTTCCTGCACCCGAATTGCTTACGACCGGCGCAACCGCGGCAGCTCCGGCGTTCTGTCCTCGACCGGCTAGGAGACATGAGTTGCATCTGCAGTCGACAATGACCCAGGATATCAACTGCGCCAAATCCGCGCGGAACCTGCTCCCGTTCTGCTTGTCCTGGTTTTTGCCCGATGGCGGTTTGGCGAAGGACAGCGCAGGACCGGCGAGGCGCAGACCACCGACCGCTTGATAGCAGGATAAAGCGACCAAGGTGCGCGGCGGTCGATCGTCAGATAGTGCAGAAGCTTATCGCAATTTTTCTGGCATCTCCGCACATTGCAAGAGTCCGGGTTCTCCTTTGCGCTCAAGAGGTCAGTGCAATGTGCGGCCGAGACCGACCTGACTTGGCGGTGCTGAGTGATCGGCGCTTGGAATGGCGCTGCCGGACCAGCCGACGCCCGTCAAGGCTCGCGCCTCGCGCGCCCGGCTCCGCCGGCTGACGGCCTTGACGGGCCTCGCCTGTCCCGGCGTTTGACCGCCACGCGCTGATGGCTCAGCGCGAGCGAGACGCCGCTCCTCATCGAAAAAACTCGGCGGACAAATTTGCGCCGTTCTCTCGATGAAGTCTGCCTGCCGCAGGGGCGCCATGGCTCATCATCAAAAATCTCGATCAAGACGAACGCGGCCGTTGGGTCCATTGCCCGACGACCTCTACGACCATTTGCGGCCACCAGTTCGGCGAAGGCGCCGCCCCGCAAAGAAGAAACAATCTGAGTGGACCGTGACCGACGACTGGCCTCAGGAGGTCCCAATCACCGAGGCCGAGATCGAGGTCTTTGAGGCCTGGTTCGGCGATCTGTTCGACGAATTGTTTTCGACCCGCCACTGACCCCTTTTCGGAGATCGCCATGACGATGCCGGTTCGCGCTGCCCTCTACCTGCGAGTCTCGACCGGCCGGCAGGCGGAGAACGATCTTTCCATCCCGGACCAACGCCGCCAGGCCAAAGCCTATTGCGCCTCGCGCAGGTGGGAGATCGTCGCCGACTATGTCGAGCCCGGCCTATCCGCGACCGATGATCGGCGGCCGGAATTCCAACGCATGATCGACGCAGCCACCACCAAGCCGCCGGCGTTCGACGTGATCCTGGTCCATAGCTTCAGCCGCTTTTTCCGCGACCAGTTCCAGCTCGAGTTCTACGTCCGCCGCCTCGCCAAGGCCGGCGTCCGGCTGGTCTCGATCACCCAGGAGCTCGGCGACGATCCCATGAGCAACATGATCCGGCAGATCATGGCGCTGTTCGACGAGTACCAGTCCAAGGAGAACGCCAAGCACACGCTCAGGGCCATGAAGGAGAACGCCCGGCAGGGTTTCTGGAATGGGGCCTTACCGCCGATCGGCTATCGGATCGTGGAGGCCTCCGAGCAGCGCGGGCACCGGACCAAGAAGACCCTTGAGATCGATCCCGTTCAGGCCGAGACAGTGCGCCTGATCTTCCGCCTCGCCCGAGAAGGCAACGGAAGCTCGGGACCGATGGGCATCAAGTCCATCGCGACACATCTGAACGCCGTCGGCATCCGGACGCGCGACGGCGGAAAGTGGGGCCTCGATGCCGTCCACAAGGTGCTGACCAGGACGACCTACATCGGCCGGCATCGTTTCAATACCAAGTTCTGGAAGACCCGCGAGCGCAAGGCGGAAACCGAAATCGTGGAAATGGCGGTGCCGGCAATTGTCGACAAGGATGAATTTGAGGTCGTCCAAATGCTGCTCAAGAGCCGAAGCCCGGCGATGACTGCACCAAGGATCGTCAGCGGCCCGACCCTCCTTACCGGCATCTGCTTCTGCGCTGCTTGCGGTGGAGCGATGACGTTGCGCACCGGGAACAGCGGGCGTTACCGCTACTACACCTGTTGCACCAAGGCGCGCCAGGGCGAGACCGGTTGTCCGGGCCGCACAGTCCCCATGGAAAAACTCGACAACCTGGTCGCCGAGTACATCGAGCAGCGTTTGTTACAGCCCAAGCGTCTTGAGCAGCTTTTGTCACACGTACTCGATCGCCGCACCGAGCGCGCCGAGCGACGAAAATCGCACATCGCCGACTTGCGCAAGCGGGCGGCCGAGGCAGACGCCAAACTCAAGCGGCTCTACGATGCGATCGAGAACGGTGTCGCCGATCTCTCTGACCCCATGCTGAAGGACCGCATCGCTGAACTGAAGGCCACGCGCGATCAGGCCCGCCTTGACGCAGAGAGGGCCGAGGAAGCGATTGATCGCGGCGGCCCGACCATCACGCCACAGACCCTCAAGACCTTTGCCAGGACAGCCCGCAAGCGGATTCGGACCGACGGCGGCGGCTACCGCCGCGACCATCTCCGCGCATTCGCCCAACGCGTCGAAGTCGACCAGAAAGAATTGCGCATCATGGGATCGAAAAGCGTACTTCTGCGCACGCTCGTCGCTGCTTCAAGCGTAAAAACGACGGGTTTTGGCGTGCCCAGTTCTGTACCGAAGTGGCGCACCCGACACGATTCGAACGTGTGACCTTTGCCTTCGGAGGGCAACGGCCGCATGCCGCAACCTTTGCCAGGGGGCCGTCCTAACCGAACTGTCGCGTTGTCTGCGACGACGCCGTCAGAGATACGCTGTCGTTGGAGTTTCGGCCGATTAGCGGTTCCGACTCCCACTCATTCCTGCCCCTTGAAAATTGCTTTCGAACATCCATATGACATCCAAGTACCATCCAACTGGATGGCAAAATTGGATGTGTCCATGGCCGATAATGTGCGCGAACTGCGACCCAGGACTCCCGACACCGAGAAAATTACCATCAACCTTGGCTATGTCGACCTCGGTCACGTCGATCTCATGGTGCAGGAGGGGTTCTATTCGAACCGGACCGATTTCATCCGGACGGCTATTCGAAACCAGCTCGAACGCCATGCAGATGTCGTCAGGCAATCCACCGCCCGAAAGAGCCTGGACCTCGGGCTGAGAAATTACACCCGCGAGGATCTCGAAGCGGCGCGGCGTGCCGGCGAGATGCTGCAGATCAATGTTCTGGGCCTGGCCACCATCGCCCAAGACGTCACCGCCGAATTGGCCCGCGCCACCATCGCCTCGGTCTC
The DNA here is from genome assembly GCF_030160715.1 of Bradyrhizobium iriomotense. Classification (GTDB taxonomy): domain Bacteria; phylum Pseudomonadota; class Alphaproteobacteria; order Rhizobiales; family Xanthobacteraceae; genus Bradyrhizobium; species Bradyrhizobium iriomotense. The sequence continues at coordinate 1,671 of NZ_BSOW01000038.1, read as the reverse complement.
GGTGCTGGGCGCGCTGCACGCAACTCCCGCGGTCAAGGCTGCTCTCGCCGACAGGATGAGGTGAAACGATGTTGAATCAAGACATGGTTCGCGAAGCAACCCGCCTCACACGAGCCGGCCAACTGGTCGAGGCCACCGCGCTCCTGCAGCGCATGCTCCGCGGCGAGCGTGACCCAGGACCGGCATCCCGCAGCCACGCCCCGAATCCGCTGGCGAGGTTTGAGCCGCCGACCATCGACGCAAAGGCCCGCCTTGTCGAGGAGAGCCAAAGGAGGCCGCCCGCCCAGGCCGCCACTGTTCGAGGACACAAACGTCCCGCACCGCTCGACGGCATGAGGGCGTTCTCCGGGCTCAGTCTGCGAGGTCCGATCGGACGCGCTCCGCCGTCTACGTCGGACATCGTGCCAGATGGTACAAAATTCGTAGAGGGCACTTTCAGCAACGCCGCGGGAAGCCGGACCTACAAGCTGTTCATCCCGAGCCGTTCTCGGGGAGAACAACTTCCTCTGGTCGTCATGCTTCACGGCTGCACCCAGTCGCCGGACGATTTCGCCGCCGGCACCCGGATGAACTTCCTGGCGGAAGAGCAGAATTGCTTTGTGGTCTATCCCGAACAGCCGAGCGGAGCCAACCAGGCGAAGTGCTGGAACTGGTTTCGCACAGGCGACCAGCAGCGGGGCAGGGGCGAACCCTCGCTGATCGCGGGCATCACCCGCCGGATCATGCGGGACTATTCGATCGATCCGAAGCGCGTCTATGTCGCGGGTTTGTCGGCCGGCGGGGCCGCTGCCGCCGTCATGGGAGCGACGTACCCCGACCTCTACGCAGCGGTCGGTATTCATTCGGGCCTCGCCAGGGGGGCCGCCAACGATCTTCCCTCGGCACTCGTCGCCATGCGGCAGGGGGGCGGGTCCGGAGCAACCGGGAAGGGCGGTTCTCCTGTGCCGAGCATCGTTTTCCACGGCGATCGCGACACCATCGTGCATCCCAACAACGGCGAACGGATTATCGAGCAGTCCGCCAAGGCGACGACTTCGACAACGAAGGTGCTTCGCGGACGAGTACCGCACGGCCATGCTTATAGCCGCACCGTCTTTACCGACGGGGACCGCCCGGCGATCTCCGAACACTGGAACATCCATGGTGCCGGACACGCGTGGTCGGGCGGCAGTCCCGCCGGCTCCTACACCGATCCGCGGGGGCCGGACGCAACGAGGGAAATGCTGCGCTTCTTCCTCGAGCATTCGCTCTGAGTTTATCTTTCAATGGGAGTTGACTGACACTCTCTCCGCCGCACGGTAGCGTCCGAGCCCTGCCGCAAGATGCTTGCTATATCATCATTGGATTGCAAGTGAGCGTCTGGTTCGCCTTCTCCTCGTTCGAGAGTTTCCGGGCGGTCACTAGGATGAGGAGGTCCCGAATGGCCGTCGACTCCTCCGGGGCAAACCCCTAAAGCGTGATGGCATTAAGTTCGATAGCCTGAATTTTTGAGGTAGTTGGCGCATTCCTCGGATGTGAAGGCATCGAGTGCGTGGCCGATTGCGGCGCAGACCGCGTCGACGGTTCGCGCGGCGGCTTTGCGGACGAGGTGCTTGAGCTTGGCAAAGACCTGTTCGATCGGGTTCAGGTCGGGCGAGTATTTTGGCAGGAAGAAGAGTTTGGCGCCGACCG
>NZ_BSOW01000037.1 GCF_030160715.1 Bradyrhizobium iriomotense | reverse complement strand
CGGGCACCGCGCAAGTCATCCGGGAAAGCAAGAACTGGAACACCACGATCAACGGCACGACCACCTCGCACTTCATGGTGCGCGACTGGCAATTGTCGTCCGGTCGATACTTCTCCGCGGCCGAGGAAGCGAGCGCCGCGAAGGTCGTCATCCTCGGCAGTGCCGCCGCCAAAGAGCTGTTCGCGCCGGGCGATGATCCGATCGGCGCGCAAGTCAGGATCATGCAGGTCCCGCTCGAAGTCATCGGCGTGCTCGATCGCAAGGGTCCGTCGCAAGACGATGTCGCCTTCGTTCCACTGACCACCGCCAAGCTGCGCTTTCTCGGCAGCGCGAGCGGCATCAACCGCGACGCCATCGCCTATATCCTCGTCAAGGTCGCCTCCGATACCCAGATGGCGGGCGCGACCAGCGAGATCGAAGGCCTGCTGCGGCAACGACACAGGATTCCCGCTGGCCAGGCCGACGATTTCAAGGTGCAGGATCCCGCGGCCGCCATGGAGGCGCAACAGGGCGCCATCCGCACCGTCGCGCTGCTGCTGTTCGCGATCGCCTCGGTCTCGCTCCTCGTCGGCGGCATCAGCATCATGAACGTGATGATCGTTTCCGTCACCGAACGCACCCGCGAGATCGGAATTCGCCGCGCGCTCGGCGGCCGGATGCGCGATATTCGTTTGCAATTTCTTTGTGAAGCTCTCGTTCTTTGTCTTCTTGGCGGCGCCATTGGAGTCGTCGGCGGCATCACGCTGTCGATATCGGTGGCGCGATTGGCCGGCTGGATCACCGCGATCGACATGCGGTCGATTGGCCTTGCCGTTGGATTTTCAGCCGTGACCGGTGTGATCTTCGGGTTCTATCCCGCCCACATGGCTTCCAAGCTCAGTCCGATCGAAGCGCTCAAGGTGGAGTGAGAAAAATGCCGGGATGGTCACGTCAACCTTCATGCCAGGGAGGAATTGGTCATGAATACAAGCGTACCGATCACACCAACGCCGCGTGAGCGCGAGCTCATGATGCTCATTGCGCGAGGCATGCAGAACAAGAACATCGCCTACGAACTCAAGATCTCCGAAAATACGGTTCGCGCGCATATCGGCAACATCATGCGCAAATACCGCCTTCAGAACCGGACCCAGATTGCCATCATCTTCGCGCTTCACGCGGCCTCGCCATCACTGCGCAGTGACCTGGTGAGCGCCTCCGGTCCGACGCTCAATTCGGCTCCCGTGTCGATCCAGCATCGCAGCGTGAACAGCGCCGCGAAGTGAACGCGTTACATTGGCCGCCGTCAGCCGGCCGAACACCGATGAGCACGGGGATACTCCCTCCGCTGCGCTCAATCGGAATCATCGGCGACCCGCACGATGGCGGCAACGGGGCCACCGCCCGGAGGCCCCTGATGCTCTGCACCGCCGGAGACGTAGACGGCGCCACTTCCTGCAAGACCGCCGATCAGGCCGCCAACGGCGGCGCGGGCATGTCGTGTCGCGCTGATATCGGTATCCTCCAGCATCGTGTGACGAAAGCCGCGGACGTTGCCGTTCGGCGAAGCCTCCGCCTTGGCGAAGATGTTGACGAGCTCGCGGCCCGTATTCGCCGTCGATCCGGCCTTCAGCCCCACGCTTGCGAGCGCCTCGATCACGGCAGCAGCATCGATGGCGTCATGCATGACGGCATGGCCGATCTCGAACGGGCTCGCCGAAGACGCCGAGTTGCCGAGCACGATGACGACGTTGTGAATCAATTCGATCCCCGCCGAGGTCGAGGCCACCTTCGAGAACAGCTCGAACCGCCGCAGCACATCCTGATCGCGGATCCCTTCCTCGATCTCGCCGAGCGCCACCGCGACGCCGAGCGCGGAAGCGCCGCGCGAATAGGCCATCGAGCTGTAGGCACTGGTCGTCACGGTCGTGTTGCCGCGCGCGGATGCCGCCTCGACACGGTCGCTGGTCAGGAGCGGGCATTTGATCTGGACGAAATGCACGTCTTTCGGCTCGGTGATGCCGGCATCCGCCATGGCTGATACCACCGCTTTCGCTGTCTCCTCGATCTGCGCGCTGCGGCCGAGCTCCTCGGGCAAGAAGTCGCGGGTCTGTGCCATGCCGATGCTGAGCCGCTTGTCGGCAAGACCGGCCGGCGCCTGCGCGATGCTCTTGCGCGTGAAGACGGTGATGTGCGGGCTCAGCACGCCTTCGGTGCCGCCGGACATCACGAAGGCGATGCGCTGCTCGACCCGATGAGGCTCGAGCCCGACATGCGGCGCAAGCGCCGTGCAGAGCGCAGCGACGGCATATTCGCGTGTGAAGTCGTTGACGCCGCCATTGCCCTCGGTCTTGCCCAGGATCGCGAGGATCGCCTTCGGATCGATCTCGCCCTGCTCGATCATCCCCAAAAGGCCCGCGACGTCGCCCGGCCCTTTGGTGGGAATACGAACGACGCCGACAGATGTTGTGCGCATGCCATCCCCCTTCGCGGCGCGGCGTACAGCAGCCGGCCGCGCAACGAGCATAGTGGCCAGGACGGGGATTTCCAGACTGCAAGATTTGCTGTCGCTTTCGTCAGGCTGTCATCGAACCGCTGCACAGAATTGCAGCAGGGGGCGCTGACGACCATTCCACGTCGTCAAAGGCAGCCGCGCGCTCAGCCGGACAGGTTGGTCGGCGGCGGCTCGGTCATTTCCTGCGGACCGTCGTCAGCCTCGGTGAGCGCCCGCTCAGCCGCCGGCAAGGCAAGCGCCTTGCGGGTGGCCACGATCATGTGCGCACGAAAATAGTCGCAAGAATCGGACATGATGGCTCACCCGACATTGCTTTTGGTGCCTACGGCCTCGAATGAGGTCCGTTCTGACGGGCTTTCGGGTCCGACGAGTGGACAATTGCCGAAACCGCCGCGCGGGCTAGAATTGGCCGCTTGCATCGAATCCGCCGGTCATCTTACTCAAACGATCGCTATTGATTTCGATTATCCGTATCCGGAAGTAACCGACGGCTTGAGGCGTGGGGAATTATGATGACGTCCAGCGCAGATATCTCGTCGATTTTGAACCGCATTCTAGATACGGCTGCGGATAATCTCAGGATCGCGAAGATCCTGGTCCAGATGGGCCTCGATCCCAACAACATCACCTACGATGCCCTGTTCAACCGGCTCCTGGAAATCTTCCTGGCCAACATCACGCTGGCCAATCTGTTCGCCGTCGTGGGCGCGTTCTTCTTCGTCGCGACGCTTCTGATGCAGACCATGGTGCCGCTGCGGGTTGCCAACATGATCGGCTGCGCGTTGTTCGCCATCTATGGCCTGCTGTCCGGCAACACCTCGACCTTTCTGCTGTATCTGCTGCTGGTCCCCATCAACGGCGTTCGTCTCCGCCAGATGCTCAAGCTCGTCAAGAAAGCGCGCCACGCGACGCAGGGCGACATGTCGATGGAATGGCTCAAGCCCTTCATGACCGAGCGCAAGTACCGCCGCGGCGACACGCTCTTCAAGATCCACGACCCCGCCAACGAGATGTTCCTGACGGTGACCGGAAAGTTTCTGGTCAAGGAGATCAACATCGAGATCCCGCCTGGCCGCCTGATGGGTGAGCTCGGCTTCCTGACGCCGAACAACCAGCGCACCGGAACTGTGGAGTGCATCGAGGACGGCCAGGTGCTCACCATCACCTATGAGCGGCTGCTCGAGATCTACTTCCAGGATCCGCAGTTCGGCTACTACTTCCTGGTCCTTGCGAGCCAGCGCCTGCTCGAAAACATCTCGCGCTTGCAGGACCAGCTCAAGGCGGAGCGAGCAACGACCACCAACAGGATCGCCTAGAACGCAATACTCGCCGTCGTCATGCCCAGGCTCGTCCCGGGCATGACGTTGCGACGGGCAGGAACCGCACCCCTACCCCGCCTTCGCATCCTCCGTCAGCATCCGCACCGCGACGCGGTCGCGGCGGATGTAGTGGTGCCAGGCGGCGGCGGCGACGTGAACCACGATCAGAGCCAGCAGCACATAGGCAAAGAGGATGTGACGGTCTTCATAGGCGCGCGCCGCCTCACGATCGGGAGAGGTGAATTGCGGCACGTGAAACAGGCCGAAGAAGCTGGAGTAATCGGGCGTATGCGCGCCGGAATGGGCCCAACCGAGCATCGCGACCAGGATGACGACGAGATAGAGCGCGCCATGGCTGATACGCGCGGCGATATTCTGCCAGGGACGGCTGTCGTCCGGCAACGCCGGCGTCGGGTTGCCGATACGCCAAGCCAGGCGAATGACGGTGAGCAGCAGGACCACATAGCCGATGTCGGCGTGGATCGAGCGATAGAAGAAGCGGTCGGGCCGCGCCGGCACGTGGTTGACCCACCAGCCGAAACCGATCATGCCGATGATCGCGACCGCGAGGATCCAGTGAAACCAGCGGGAGATACTGCCCCAGCCGGCAGGCGTGTTTCTGATCATGTCGGCTCCCCCGAATTTCGCAGACGTCCCCAACTGCGGCGCAGCATCGCGCGATCTGATAGCGGGCGAGTACGATCGAGGCGATTTGAATCGTTCAAAATTGGGCCGAACCCGCATCTGCCGCAAAAGCGCCCCAAAAACCGAATGGTAACCATGGCAAGGCTAGGGTAACCGCGTGGCAGACTCCCCGACGATATTGGTATTCGATTCCGGCCTTGGCGGGCTCACCGTCCTGCGCGAGGTCGTCGCGGCGCGCCCCGATGCGCATTACGTCTACGTCGCCGACGACGCCTTCTTCCCCTACGGCCATCACAGCGAGGACGAGATCATCGCCCGCGTGGTGCCGCTGGTCGGCGATCTGATCACCGCGCACAAGCCTGACCTGATGGTGATTGCCTGCAACACCATGTCCGTTTCGGTCATGGGCCACTTGCGCGCCGCCTATCGCCTGCCCTTCGTCGGCACGGTACCGGCGATCAAGCCGGCCTGCGCGCAGTCGAAGACCCGTCGTGTCTCGGTGCTCGGCACCAAGGCCACCGTCAAGCGCGAATATACCCAGGCGCTGATCCGGGATCACGGCCAAGGCTGCGAGGTGACGCTGGTCGGCTCGCCCGAGCTCGCGTCGCTCGCCGAGGCTGCGCTGAGCGGCACCACGGTCGGCGACGGCGACATTTTCGCGGAGCTGAAACCCTGCTTCGTCGGAAACCCCGAGGATACGATGGCGCGCACCGACACGATCGTGCTCGCCTGCACGCATTATCCGCTACTCCTTGACCGGTTGATCAAGCTCGCACCGTGGCGGGTGAATTGGATCGATCCGGCCCCGGCGATCGCGCGCCGCGTTTCGGACCTGCTCGGCCCGCGCGTCACCGATCTCGTCCAGTCCGGCGCCGAAATCGTTTTCACATCCAAGCGCGCCCATAGGCTCGGACCTGCACTGACGCCATTCTTCGGCGGGCGCATCCCGGCCTGACTTTCCGCGTCGGTGGCACGCTGCTAGGTTGCACCGCCCTATCCCGCAGGTTCCGGCCATGTCAGCCACATCAACGCCGCTCAACCGCCTCCGCCAGCTCTGGCGCGAAGGCCGCCCCGCCTTCGGAGCGATCGCGACCATTCCGAGCGTGCAGACCGTACAAATCATGGCGCGCTCGCTCGACTGGATCATCGTCGATCTCGAGCACGGGCCGATCGGCCTGACCGAAGCGCATGCGATGATCGCCGCGACCACGGGCACGCAGTGCACGCCGCTGGTGCGCATCGCCGCCAACGAGCCCTGGCTTGCCAAGGCCCCGATGGACATCGGCGCCTTCGGCATCAATTTCCCGATGATCACGAGCCGCGAGGAAGCCGAGAAGGCGGTGCGCAGCGTGCGCTATCCGCCGCGTGGCGATCGTCTCTGGGGTCCCTTCCATGCGCCGTTCCGCTGGGGCCAGTCGATGCCCGACTACATGGCTTCCGCCGATGACGAGATGCTCTGCATGATCACCATCGAGCATGTCGAGGCGGTCAACCGCATCGACGAGATCATGGCTACGCCCGGCATCGACATCGCCGTGATCGGTCCCGGCGATCTCGCCACCTCCATCAACAAGCGCGGCCAGATGGACGACCCGGAGCTATCGGACCTGATCGCCCGGGCCGAGGCAGGCATCCTCAAAAGCGGTGTGCCGATCGGCGGGGTCGCGCGCACTGCCGAGCAGGCCAACCGCCTGATCGACCGCGGCTACCGTGCGATCGCGCTTGGCTTCGACTGGTCGCTGTTCCAGCGCGGCATCATGTCGGCGTTCGAGGGGATCAGGCGGTAGGCCGCCCTTCGAGCGATTCTCAAGGTCGATTGCGGGCCACATCAAATCAATCATTTAACGCATTGAAATGACATGATTATACCCGAAATTTATGAACCTTCTTCTGAACCTGACAAGGGCATGATCATGAACCCGCTGGCTGCAAGCCGGCTGGTTCATGCTAGATCAGGGCGGCGGGCGAACGATCGACTCGCCACACCTATTTGAGCCCGCGGAAACCCGAGGACGATGCGCGGTACACCCAGGAAAATCTCACTGCTCCGGCGCATGGTCTTTGACCTCATGCATGCCTCGATGGGCGTGCCCTTTGTCTCGCTGTCGCGGCCGCTCCAGATCCGTCCCCTGCTCGAGGCCCGCGCAAGTGCAAAAGTGCCGGCCGGCTGGGCTGCGATCTTCGTCAAGGCCTTCGCGCTCGTCGCCAGGGACGAGCCGATCCTGCGCACCCTCTACGCCAAATGGCCATGGCCGACCTTCTATGAGCTGCCCAAAAGCGTGGCGATGGTAGCGATCGCGCGCGTCGTGGACGGCGAGGAATGCGTGGTGGCGCAGCGGATTGCCGGCCCGGATGCCCTGCCGCTGGCCGAGATCGACGCCCTGATCCGGCATGCCAAGGAGGCTCCGCTTCGGGACGTGCCGATGGTTCGCAAGATGATGCTGGCGATGCGCCTGCCGCTGCCGCTGCGCCGGCTGGCGTGGCTGATCGGGCTCAATTTCGGCCGCCAGCGCGCCAGCTTCTTCGGCAGCTATTCGGTCACCTCGGTTGCAGCCTATGGCGGGGGCGAACTGCATGCCATCACGCCGGGACCGTTCATCCTGAGCTATGGGGTGGCCGAGCCGGACCAGACCATCAATGTCGTCCTTCGCTGGGATCACCGGATTACCGATGCCGCACCGATCGCCCGGGTCCTGACCCGGCTGGAACAGGCCCTGAACACTGAAATCGCTGCCGAATTGCGCGGCAGCCGGCAGGCAGCGGAGCCCAAGCCGATCCGGGCCGTGGCGACGTAAAAGATTGACAGGACGGCCCGATTTCTCCTAAAAGCCGCCTGCTCGCGGGCCGATTTCGGCCCGCGAAGCGTTTCGCGACCCGTGGCCTTGTCCCTTGAAGCTTTGGGGATGGGGCCTGTCGGTGCCGGGGTTTCCCGGTCACACAGGAGGGCGCGTTTCCTCAAACCAACCTAACTCTATCAAGAGGACGCGATGACTAAGCGCAGTGAGGCGAAGTACAAGATCGATCGCCGTATGGGCCAGAACATCTGGGGCCGCCCGAAGAGCCCCGTGAACCGCCGCGAGTACGGCCCCGGCCAGCACGGCCAACGCCGCAAGGGCAAGCTCTCCGACTTCGGCGTGCAGCTCCGCGCCAAGCAGAAGCTCAAGGGCTACTACGCCAACATCAGCGAGCGCCAGTTCCACGGCATCTATGTCGAGGCGAGCCGCCTCAAGGGTGACACCGGCGAGAACCTGATCGGCCTCTTGGAGCGTCGTCTCGACGCGGTCGTGTACCGCGCCAAGTTCGTCTCCACGATCTTCGCCGCGCGTCAGTTCATCAACCACGGCCACATCAAGGTGAACGGCCGCAAGGTCAACATCTCGAGCTATCAGCTCAAGGTCGGCGACGTGATCGAGGTCAAGGAAGCCTCCAAGCAGCTCGCCCACGTTCTCGAAGCGAGCCAGCTCCCCGAGCGCGACGTGCCCGACTATCTCGAAGTCGACCACGGCAAGATGACCGCGAAATACGCGCGCATCCCCGGCCTCTCCGACGTGCCGTTCCCGGTGCAGATGGAGCCGCACCTGGTCGTCGAATTCTATTCGCGCTGATAACGAAGCTCGAAAGGCCCCGGCAAAACCGGGGCCTTATCGTTTCGGCCGGTCACTCCCATTTCTCGATCCATCTGTGCTATGATTGCACGCGGTGGAGCTTGATCATGACGCGTCTTTTGGACGAGGCCTTTAGCAAAGTATCGGTCCTACCCGACTCAGAGCAGGACGAGCTGGCGCGAGCGCTGCTCGAGCTCGCAGGCGTCGACCAACCACCGATCCAGCTCACAGAGGCAGAAGAAGCGGATCTGGTCGAGGCTGAGGCCGAGATCGCCCGCGGCGAGCTTGCCAGTGCCGACGAAGTACGCGCAATGTGGGCAAAGCACGGGCTGTGAAGGTCCGTTACACACGGCGGGCGCTCGCCCAGATCGACAATGCTTTGACTTACATCGAATCCCGATCGCCGCAGGGAGCAGCTCACGTACGCGACCGCATTGTTGCTCTGATTGCGCTGCTGCAGGACCATCCCCTATGCAGGACGGCAGGCGACTCGAGCGAACGTGCGCCGCCTCCCTGTCAACCCCTATCCCTATCTGATCGATTATCGCGTGACCGCGACGGAAATCGTTATTATGCGATTTCGTCACGCCGCTCGACGTCCCCCAAAGAACCGCTGACAACCAGCGAATGGAACTGCGCAAGGAGCAATGCTGATGCTCTATACCCCGCCCCCCGTCGATCCGAAGGCGCCGCCGGTGCGCGTCAACCTGCTCTCTGACACGCAGACGCGGCCGACGCCCGCAATGCGCGAGGCTATGGCGCGTGCCGAGGTCGGTGACGAGCAGGTCGGCGACGATCCGACCACGAATGCGCTCTGCGAGCGCGTTGCGGACCTGCTCGGCAAGGAAGCCGCGGTGTTCATGCCTTCGGGCACGATGTGCAATGTCACCGCAACGCTGGTGCATTGCCGTCCCGGCGACGAGATCCTCGCGCATGAGACCGCGCATATCATCGCGCGCGAAGGCGGCGCGCATGCAGCCCTCGGCGGCTTCCAGGTCACGCAGCTACCCGGCCCTGACGGACAGTTCACGCCCGAAACGTTCCGCAAGGCGCTGCATCCGCGCACGCGCTATCAACCGTCGCAGACGGTGGTCAGCGTCGAGCAGACCGCCAATATCGGCGGCGGCACGATCTGGAAGAAGGCGGCGCTGGACGAGATCGTCGCGATTGCGAAGCAGAATGGGCTAGCCACCCACATGGACGGCGCGCGCCTGCTCAACGCGACCGTCGCCACCGGCATCGCCGCGCGCGACATGACTGCAGGCTGGGATTCGGCCTGGATCGACTTCTCGAAAGGCCTGGGCGCGCCGATCGGCGGCGCGCTCGCCGGCTCACGCGACTTCATCGACGCGGTCTGGCAGTGGAAGCAGCGCCTCGGCGGCTCGATGCGGCAGTCCGGCGTCTGCGCGGCCGCCTGCATCTACGCGCTCGATCACCACGTCGACCGGCTCGCCGACGACCACGCCAATGCGCGCGCGCTGGCGCGCGGGCTGGCGCAAATCGCAGGCATCGAGGTGCAGGAGCCCGAGACCAACCTCGTGTTCTTCAAGCCCGACGGCGCAGGCGTCGCTGGCGATAAGATGGTCGCTGCCTTGCGCCAGCGCGGCGTGATGCTTGCGATGATGGATGGCCGCATCCGCGCCTGCACGCATCTCGACGTGACCGCGGCGATGATCGAGGAAACGATCGGCCACGTACGCGAGATCGTGCGCGGGGCGTGATCAGCGCCCATCGCCTCGTAGACCAGCCGCTTCAATTCGGTCTGGATCGGCCCGCGCTGCGACGGCGACTGCATCATGCAGATGACGAACATGTCGTCGGCGGGATCGATAAAGAAGAAGGTGCCGCCGACGCCATCCCAGCGATATTCGCCGACGGGCAGCGGCGCGGTCGCATCCGTCCGCACCGCAAATCCCAGGCCGAAGCCGCTATCAGGACCAGGAAAATCGAACTCGGGATCTTTCCCGATCCCGGTCCCCTCGCCGATCTGATCCGACGTCATCAGTGCGACCGTCTCGCGCTGAGATAGCGCCTTCCATCGAGCTCGCCGCCGTTGAGCAGCATCTGCGCAAAGCGCGCATAATCGCCGATGGTGCCAACCAAGCCGGCGCCACCGGACTCCCACCGATGCGGCGCGGCCGCCTCCCTGATCCCCGCGACGGGACGGTCGAACCAGTCGTTGGGCAAGGGTTCGGCAACCAGGGACCGCTTCGCGTCGTCGGCGACGAAGAAGGCCGTATCGCGCATCTCCAAGGGATCGAGCAACCGCTCCTTCTCGAACTGATAGAGCGCTCCGCCCGAGACAATCTCTATCACCCGCCCCAACACGTCGGTCGAATGGCCGTAGTCCCAAAGCGTCGCCGGCTGTTCAGCCAGCGGCAACCGCGCCAGGCGCGCGACGAACTCGGCATTGTCGGGATCGCTGTCGAACAGGCCAGCCTGCGCATAGAGCTTGCGCACGGGGCTGTCACCGTAGAAGCCATAGGTGATCCCGGAAGTGTGGCGCAAGAGATCGAGGATCGTGATCGGCCGCGCCAGCGGTTCGAGCTCCAGCTTGCCATCGGGCCGTGCGATGCCGACCTTCACATCGGCGAAGGCCGGAATGTATTTCGACAGAGCATCGTCGAGACCAAGCCTGCCGTCATCGACCAGCATCATCGCCGCAACCGAGGTGACCGGCTTCGACATCGAATAAAGGCGGAAGATGGTGTCGTCCGTCATCGGCTGCGCCGTCTTGACGTTGCGCAGGCCGAATTTCTCGTAGAGGACGGGCCTGCCGTGCTGTTGGATCAGCAGGATCGCGCCGGGAATCTTGCCGGCCGCGACCTCACCGCTGAGATAGTCGCTGACGGGCGCAAGCTTCTGCGGATCGAGTTCGTGGCCGGCAAGCAGGTCTTCTGCCGCTGCAACCGCGGCGAATGCCAAGAGCCCAGCGCAGACAAACAGCCAACGTAGGAGGGCCAGACGTCCTTCGACGGAACGACGGCCCGGCCTCATCGTCAATCGCCGGCGCCGTGCGCCAACAGCGCCTCACGATGCAAGACGGCACTTGGCTCGGAGAAACAGCAGAAGATGACCTGAGTGACGGAAGGGGTCGTCGCCAGAGCTTCGACCGTGGTAGCGACCGCAATCTGCGCGGCGCGGTCCGCCGGGAAACGGTAGATGCCGGTCGAAATCGCAGGAAACGCCACGGAAGCGAGCCCGCGCTTGCGACAGAGCTCCATCGAACGGCGATAGCAGGAGGCGAGCAGATCGTCTTCGCCGAGGGTGCCGCCATTCCACACCGGCCCGACGGTGTGGATCACATGGGCCGCCTTCAGCCGATAGCCTCGCGTGATCTTGGCATCACCCGTCTTGCAGCCGTGGAGCATGCGGCACTCGGCGACGAGGTCCGGGCCGGCGGCCCGGTGGATCGCCCCATCCACCCCGCCGCCGCCGAGGAGCGACGTATTGGCGGCGTTGACGATGGCGTCAACGCCGAGCGTCGTGATGTCGGCAACAATGATTTCGAGCTGCGCGCCACCGATCCGGCGCGTCAGCATCGCCAAGGATCAGGCCGCGGCGTTGACCGCAACGCCCTTCTCGGAGAAGAGCTGCTGCAATTCGCCGGCCTGGAACATCTCGCGCACGATGTCACAGCCGCCGACGAACTCGCCCTTCACATAGAGCTGCGGGATCGTCGGCCAGTTCGAATAGACCTTGATGCCATTGCGCAGCTCGGCGGATTCGAGAACGTTCAGGCCCTTATAGCCAACGCCGAGGTGGTCGAGGATCTGCACGACCTGGCCGGAGAAACCGCACTGCGGAAATTGCGGCGTGCCCTTCATGAACAGAACCACGTCGTTCGACTTCACTTCGCTGTCGATGAATTCCTCGATGCTCATATCCATGTCCTTCCGGGGCGGAGCCCTGATCGCTTCGGGCCGGCTCGGCCCATCTAGCCTGATACCGGCCTATATATGTAGCCCAAACTATTGTGCATCCAAAGTAAAATGGCGGCGACGCCGCCCTGCCATGCGGGGAAACGCCCCGCCCGAGCCCCGCCGCTCCATAGCCTGATGACACTAATATTATAGCTGGGGAGGACTTTATTCCCGTAACGGGGGCCCTATCTAGGACGAACGTGTTTCCTGGAACCGAGCCGCGCCTGCAACGTTCTCTTGTCCATCCGGAGAAAACCGTGACGAAACAAGCTTCCGCTACGGCCAGCCCCCCTCTTTTGTCACCGTTGTCCGATTCCGGCAGCCTTGCCGAGCGTCTGGTTGACGCCTTTCTCGCGGTCCGCAACGAGACCGAGCGGCGCGCAGGCCCGCTGAGCCCAGAGGACCAGCAGATCCAGTCGATGCCCGATGCGAGCCCAACGAAATGGCACCGCGCGCATACGACCTGGTTCTTCGAGCAGTTTCTGCTCGGCGAGCACTGTCCGGGCTATAAGCCCTTCCATCCCGATTTCGCATTCCTGTTCAATTCCTATTACGTCAGCGCCGGTCCACGCCATGCCCGGCATCGCCGCGGCGACATCACGCGGCCGAGCGCCGAACAAGTCACGGCCTATCGGACATATGTCGATGCGGCCGTCGTCAAATTCTTCCGCGAGGCTGATGAAGCCAAGCTTCGCACCATTAGCCCACTGGTCGAAGTCGGCCTCAATCATGAGCAGCAGCACCAGGAGTTGATGTTCACGGACATCCTGCATGCCTTTGCGCAGAATCCGGTCCTGCCCGCTTACGATCCCGAGTGGCGCTTCCCGGCCCCGAACAAGACCGGCGCAGAGTGGCTGCCCCTGAACGAAGGCATCCACAGCATCGGACACGCCGACGACAGCTTTCATTTCGACAATGAGAAGCCGGCGCATCGCGCGCTCGTAGGTCCAGTCAGGATCGCGCGCAATCTCGTCACCAACGCCGAATGGCTCGCCTTCATGCGCGACGGTGGTTACCGAGCCGCGCCGCTCTGGCTGATGGACGGCTTTGCCACGGTCAGCAACGAGGGCTGGCAGGCGCCGGGCCACTGGCGCGAGATCGATGGTAGCTGGTACATGATGACGCTCGCCGGCCTCAAGCCGGTCGATCCCAACGCGCCCGTGTGCCACGTCAGCTATTACGAGGCGGATGCCTTCGCGCGCTGGGCCGGAAAACACCTGCCGACCGAAATGGAATGGGAGGTGGCGGCCCGCGCCGGCCAGCTCAACGATGCCTTCGGCATCGTCTGGCAATGGACCCGCAGCTCATATTCGCCCTATCCCGGTTACCGAGCGGTGGAAGGCGCGCTCGGCGAGTACAACGGCAAGTTCATGGTCAATCAGCTGGTGCTGCGCGGCTCTTCGCTTGCAACTCCGGGCGGTCACAGCCGTATCACCTATCGCAACTTCTTCTACCCGCACCACCGTTGGCAATTCACGGGATTACGCCTCGCCGACTACGACTAGAGCATGATCCGGACCCGAAGGGCCGCGTTAGCGCAAAGCGTGCTGCGGTTTTTCGAAAAGATCATGCTCCAACAATAATCTAAGGCGCGATGTTGATTTATCCGATCCCATCGCGCCTTAGCGTTCTCATCCGACGACAACCGCGCGCCGGACAGCGCGTTCAGGAGAGTATCATGAATGTGCACGCCAGCGCTTTGGCCGAAGCCCATCTTCCTGACGAACAGACCACCGCCTTTGCCCGCGACACCATCGGAGATCTGTCGCAGCAGCCGAAAAAGCTGTCACCGAAATATTTCTACGACGCGACGGGATCAGAGCTGTTCGAGGCGATCACGCGCCTGCCGGAATATTATCCGACGCGCACCGAGCTCTCGATCCTGCGCGAGCGCGGCAGCGAGATCGCGAAAATCATCCCGGAGCATGCGGCGCTGGTCGAGTTCGGCGCCGGCGCAACCACGAAGGTCCGCCTGCTCCTGAAGCATTGCAGGTTCGCCGCCTACGTGCCCGTCGACATCTCCGGCGATTTCCTTCAGGAGCAAGCGAACGGCCTGCGGCGGGATTTCCCCTCGCTCGGCATCCATCCCGTGGCCGCAGACTTCACTGCGCCCTTTGAGCTGCCGTCCGCGGTCGCCTCGCTGCCGAAGGTTGGCTTCTTCCCCGGCTCGACCATCGGCAATTTCGAACCGCACGAAGCCCAGGCGTTCCTGAGGAGCGCGCGAGAGATTTTGGGCCGGGGCGCGCTGATGATCGTCGGTGCCGATCTCGAAAAGGACGAGCGCGTGCTCCACGACGCCTATAACGACGCGGCCGGCGTCACCGCCCGCTTCAACCTCAATGTGCTGGTGCGCATCAACCGCGAGCTCGGCGCCAATTTCGATCTCTCCGCCTTCATCCATCGCGCGATCTACAATCGCGAGCAGCACCGCATCGAGATGCACCTGATCAGCAGGAAGAGCCAGACCGTGCGGATGCTGGGGACGAGCTTCTCGTTCCGGCCGGGCGAAAGCATTCATACCGAGAACAGCTACAAATACAGCCTGGAGCGGTTTTCAGCGTTGGCGCGCGGCGCCGGCTGGCGGGTGCGGGAGAGCTGGACCGATGCGGCACGGATGTTCTCCGTGCATGCGCTGGTCACGTCTGAATAGTCAAGACGGCCTAAAGCGCGATGAGATTGCGATGAATCGTCATCGCGCTTTAGCTTATGTTTGAGCATGATCTTTTCGCAAAACCGCTTCGCACATTTGCGGATCATGCTCTATTGCACCAGAACGGGCTTCGGCCGGCGTATCAAGCCGAGCTTCAGGTGCCATTTGCTCGTGCCGGTCAGCTCATCCTTGACCGGCGTCAGCATGGAATCCCACATCCTGTATCCGGCGCTCTCGAGCCTCCACCCCTCGATCATGCCGTCGAAATTCGGGCCCGCGGCGTTGGAGCCGACGAGCCTGGTGAATCTGCCGTCCGGCCCCGCCTCGTAGACCTTGTCGAGATCCAGCGTGCTGCAATCCCCATCCGGCATCCGATCGATATCGGCGGTGTAGAGAAACTGATGAACGGCATCCGCGCCGTTCCGTCTTGGAATTATGAATTCGAGCTCGGCCGCAAGAAAAAGATGGTCGGCGCGAAACGGCATGCTGAATGGCGTGAAGCCGATGTTGCTGAAGTTCCAACGTCGGTCGATGACGGCCTGCGCCGTCAGGCGCGCGGTGCCATCATCCGTGGTGACGACGCGCGTGCCGGCATTGGGCACCTGCCAGTCCGAGGTGCCGAACACCAGACGAACCGGCACGCCCGCGAGCGGCTTGTAGTCCTGGTCCGTCAGCTTGAGCTCGACGTCGAGCGGGACCGTATCGCCGGCCAAGCCGGGGATCGACGAGAAGGTCATGACCGCGAGGCACGTGATGCAGCCCAGGAAGGCATGGCTCATGTCGACTCCGCGTGCCCTGGCTAAAGACAGTCGATGTAAGCGAGCTTGGCGTCGCAGTGGCAACAGCAGAAGACGTAAGCCGTCGGCCCGTGGTCGCGGTTGAGCGAGGTGAGAAAACGCGTCGCGGCGCTGCCGGAAATGCCGCGATCCTGCACGATATGCATCATCAATGTGCCCTCGAGTTGCGGATGGCGCGCGCGGATCTCGGCATGGCCGGCAGGCTCGATGAAAGCGGCCGCATCGCCGCAACAGGCCATCCACTGCTCCTGCTGCCAGCCCGCAAAGCCCGGGGTGCGAAAGGCGATCTCCTCGACGACCTCGCTCGGAACATCGTCCGGGAAAAGCGCTTCGTCGACGAAGCTCGCGTCGAATTTCTCATGCGCCGAGCCGTCGGCGATGCACCACGGACAGAGCGCCTCTTCGAGCTCCGCCTCGCAATAGCTTGGCCCCATATAGATGAAGCCACGCCGCTGATCGCAGCAGACGCATTGCACCTCGGACGCAACGATGCTGCCGCTTGCAATCGGATCAGGATGATATCGGAAGACGGGAAGATCCATGTCTGTCGGAGCCTTGATGAGGGATATCCTCTGGCGAAAAGCGCCTCGTCGTTAGACGTCCGATCGGCACCCGCGGTTCAATCAGCCTTCTCAGGCTTCGCGCGCAACGACACCGACTCCCACACTGCCACCACGATCAGGATCGCCGTCGTCGCGATCGAGAGCCAGAGCGGCGACAGCTCGCCGCCGAACCAGCCCAGCGCCAGAAGCATGACGATGCCGACGCCGTGCGAGAGCTGGAGGAAGCCGCGGATGGCGTGCTTGAACAGGATGGTGCCGACCAGGAACACCAGGGGACCACCGACCGTGCTCAACACCGTCCTGAAATCGGAATGTCCGGTCGGGTGCTTCAGCACGAGTTCATCGGACACGGCGGTCAGGATGATGCCGGCAATGATCGGCATGTGCAGGTAGGTGTAGGCGAGCCGCGCCAGCCGGCCGGACTCGGCAGATTTCGAGATCAGCTCGGATCCCGCTTCCGCGCCCTTGTGGAAATAGATCCACCACATCGCGATGCTGCCGAGGAGTGCGGCGAGGAAGGCCAAGATGTTCTCGCCGGTCCAGCTCAATTCCGCAAAGGTCGCGCCATTGACGACGACGGCCTCGCCGAGCGCGATGATGATGAAGCCGGCGCAGCGCTCGGCCATATGGCCGCCCTCGACGGCCCAGGCCTCGATCGACGAAAATCCCAGTCTCGGGACCCAGAAGCGCGCGGCCGGCGAGATGTATTCGAAGACGACAGCCGCGATCCAGAACCAGAGCCGCGTCTCGCCCTCCGCAAGGCCGCCGGCGATCCACAGTACGGCAGAGACCGAGAGCCAGGTCAGGATGCGGATCGCATTGTGCCGCACCGGGATCCGGTGCGGCGGGGTTGCGAACAGCCAGAACGCGGTGCGTCCGACCTGCATGGATGCGTACGCGATCGCAAACCACAGCCCACGCCCCTCGAACGCGGTCGGGATCGAGGTCGACAGCACGAGGCCGCCCAGCATCATCAGGAAGAGCAGGACGCGGACCGGCGTCAGCTCGGGGTTCAGCCAGTTGGTGACCCAGGCGGTGTAGACCCAGACCCACCACACCGCGAGGAACAGCAGCGTGACCTGTACCGCGCCGAGCGGTGTGAAACGGCCGAGCAGCGTGTGCGAAATCTGCGTGACTGCGTAGACAAAGACGAGATCGAAGAACAGCTCGACATAGGTCACGCGGCTCGGCTGGTCCGGCACGATGACACGAAACATCGCGCCGCGTGGATTGTCCGCAGCCATCGTCTACCCCGCCGCAAAAAAGTTCAGCTTGCCGTCAGCTTCCCGGCACGCCGGTCTGCAGCGCCAGCGCATGCAATACGCCGCCCATCTGGCCGCGCAGCGATTGATATACGATCTGGTGCTGCTGGACGCGGGACTTCCCGCGGAAGGATTCCGAGATCACGGTCGCGGCATAATGGTCGCCGTCACCGGCGAGGTCCCGGATCGTCACCTCGGCATCGGGGATCGCTGCCTTGATCATCGCCTCGATATCGTGGGCGTCCATTGGCATTCTGCTCTCGCTCCTGTCTTCGCAACCCAAGCTTTCGAATCACTGCCGGGGTCCCCGGGACCGGCAGGCCCAAACTTAGCGTGAACGGCCTTCTAGGTCACGCTTCCAGGGACTATATTCGGCCTTCAAGCGGGATAAAGGCACGACAAAGTGCCGCGCGGCCAATCGACCAAAAAGGCGTGAAATCATGAAGCTTCCGGGCCCCGACCACCCCATCACCATCACTCACAATCCGAGGCGCGTCCGCGTGACGGCGGGCGACGTCGTGATTGCAGACACCACGAAGGCGCTGACGCTGAAGGAGGCCCGGTATCCGGCCGTGCAATATGTACCGCGGGAGGACGCCAACATGGCCTTGCTCGAACGGACGGACCGCGTCACCCATTGTCCCTACAAGGGGGACGCGAGCTATTTCAACGTCAAGGCCGATGGCAAAACGCTGGACAACGCGATCTGGACCTACGAGACGCCCTTCCCCGCCATGACGGAGATCTCCGGCCATCTCGCCTTCTATCCGGACAAGGTGAAGATCGAGGAAGTCGGGTAGCGGTGGCGTGATACAGCGCCGCTACACCCTGAATATCGTGAGCCCCAACACCAGGAGCACCAGGAAGATCACGACGAAGACGTAGAACAGGAAGCGCGCAGCGTCGGCGGAGGCCGCCGAAATACCGGTAAAGCCGAGCACGCCGGCCACGATCGAGATCAACAGGAAGATCAGCGCCCATTTCAGGATGGTCATCGCCCCGCTCCGCGAGGCCGCGCCGCCGAAGCTGACGGGCAATTGAAGTTTTCGTGAACTCTAACGTGCAGGGAACGGACCGGTTCCTCCGCCACTGGTGCGGCGCGAGACAGACCCATAGCTAACCGAAACAGACCTTGCTGAATGCTTGTCCCGGCGGCAACATCCGTGACAAGGAGAAACGCCACCGGGGGGCGAATATGACCACCATCTCACAGACGGCAGTTGGTGCGGATGTCCGCCCCGCCTCCAAAAGCAAAGCGCGAAACCTGTCGCTGGATCGGGCGCGGACGTTCCTGACCGTCGTGGTGCTGCTGCACCACGCCGTCATCCCCTACACCTATTTCGGTCACACCGATCCGACCGAGTGGATCGGGTTCGACCTCATCGTACTCGCCAACGACTCCTTCTTCATGGCGATGTTCTTCTTCCTGTCGGGACTGTTCGTATGGCCCGGCCTCGGCCACAAGACGCCGCTGACCTTCATCCGCGACCGCCTGCTGCGGCTCGGACTTCCCTTCGCCGTCTGCGCGCTGACGCTGATCCCGCTCGCCTACTATGCGCTGGCATTGCAGGGAGGTTCTGATCTCACCTTCTCGGCGTTCTGGTGGAAGACAGTGACGGTCGGGCCGTGGCCAAGCGGCCCGGTCTGGTTCGTCTGGGTGCTGCTCGCCTTCGACATTACGGCGTGCCTGCTCTACCGGGTCTCGTCGACGCTGGTGTTTCCGATCAACCGTATCTCACAATTGGGCTTCAATGAGCCGTGGCGGTTCTGGCTGCTGCTCTGGATCGTCAGCGAGATCGCCTACATCCCGATGCTGATCCACTACGGCGTCAATCACTGGTTCGAACTCGGGCCGTTCTCGGTGCAGGCCAGCCGGGTGCTGCTCTATGCTTCCTACTTCTTCATCGGCGCCGGCGTGGGTTGCGCCAGCATCTCGACCGGCGTGCTCAGCGCGGATGGCCAGTTGCCGAAGAGCCGCTGGAACTGGCTGTTCGTGACGCTGATCCCTTACGTCGGGATGTGGTGCATGATCTACGTCAAGCGCGAGATCCTCGGTAATCCGCCGGTGCTGCCGTGGTGGTACCATTCGATCTACGGCAGTTTCTTCGTGCTGTACTCGGCGTCGATCATGTTGACGATCCTCGCCTTCTTCCTGCACTCGAAAGCACCGGGACCGACGTTGCTCGACCGCATGCAGGGCGAAGCCTACGGCATGTTCCTCGTGCACTATCCGATCGTGCTGTGGATTCAGTATCTCATGTTCGACGCCAGCTTGCCGGCGATCGTCAAGGCAACGATCGCGTTCGTGCTCACGATGATCCTGAGCTGGGCCGCCACCGCAGCGCTACGAAAGATTCCCGGCGCCACACGGGTGTTGTGAGGCTGGAAAGCCGTAGCCCGGATGAGCGGCAATATCCGGGAAATCGCACAAAGAAGACCCGGATGTCGCTTCGCTCATCCGGGCTACGCGGCTTACGCCACCTTCGCGCCCATGTACTCCGGCAGCCAGCGCTCGAACGCGGTGCGCAGCGTCTCGATCTTGACCGGCGCCTCGCCGGCAATCGCGATCGTGTCGCCGCCGGTGGTGCCGATGCGCACGCAGGGCACCTCGCAGCCGCGCATCTTTGCAAGCACGAGGCCGGCCTGCGTTTCGGGCACGGTCACGATGTAGCGCGCCTGGTCCTCGCCGAACCAGTAGGCGTGCGGCACGAGCGCGGCCGGCGCAGCCAACAGGCGCGCGCCGATGCCGCTGGCCATCGCCATCTCGGCCAGTGCGACCAGGAGGCCGCCGTCGGAGAGATCGTGCGCCGCGGTGGCGGTGCCCGCATGGATCATGCCGCGCACGACGTCGCCATTGCGCTTCTCGGCGGCGAGATCGACCGGCGGCGGCGCGCCCTCCTCGCGACCGCAGAGGTCGCGCAGGTAGACCGACTGGCCGAGCCAGCCATGGGTCTCGCCGATCAACAGGACCGCCTCGCCTTCGGCCTTGAAAGCGAGCGAAGCGGACTTGGTGAAATCATCGAGCACGCCGACGCCGCCGATCGAGGGCGTCGGCAGGATCGCGCGGCCGTTGGTCTCGTTGTAGAGCGACACGTTGCCGGACACGACCGGGAAATCCAGCGCGCGGCAGGCTTCCGAGATACCCTTCAGGCAGCCGACGAACTGGCCCATGATCTCGGGCCGCTCCGGATTGCCGAAATTGAGATTGTCGGTGATCGCGAGCGGCTTGCCGCCGACCGCGGTAATGTTGCGCCAGGCTTCGGCCACCGCCTGCTTGCCACCCTCGAATGGATCGGCCTCGCAATAGCGCGGCGTGACGTCGACGGTCATCGCAAGGCCCTTCGGCCCGTCCTCCACGCGAACGACAGCGGCATCGCCGCCGGGGCGTTGCACCGTGTTGCCGAGAATGACGTGGTCGTACTGCTCCCAGACCCAGCGCTTGCTGCATAGCTCGGGCGTGCCGATCAGCTTCTCGAGCGCAGCACCAATGCCCATCGGCGCCGCCACTTCGCGCGCGTGCACGATCGGCAGTGCGCTTGAGGGGACATGCGGCCGGTCGTAGACCGGCGCCTCGTCGCCAAGCTCCTTGATCGGCAGGTCGGCCATGACGTCGCCGCCATGCTTGACCACGAAGCGCTTGGTGGGCGTGGTGTAGCCGACCACGGCGAAATCCAGCCCCCACTTCTCGAAGATCGCTTCGGCCTCTTTCTCCTTCTCGGGCTTGAGCACCATGAGCATGCGCTCCTGGCTCTCCGAGAGCATCATCTCGTAGGCGCTCATGCCGGTCTCGCGCGTCGGCACGGCGTCGAGATCGAGATCGACGCCGAGGTCGCCCTTGGCGCCCATCTCGACCGCCGAACATGTGAGCCCCGCCGCGCCCATGTCCTGGATCGCGATGACGCAGCCCTTTTCCATGATCTCGAGACAGGCTTCCAGCAGCAGCTTCTCGGCAAAGGGATCGCCGACCTGAACGGTCGGACGCTTCTCCTCGGACTTGTCGTCGAACTCGGCCGACGCCATCGAGGCGCCATGAATGCCGTCGCGCCCCGTCTTGGAGCCGAGATAGACGATCGGCATGTTCACGCCGGAGGCGGCCGCATAGAAGATCTTGTCGGTATCTGCGAGCCCGACCGCCATGGCGTTGACGAGGATATTGCCGTCATAGCGGGTGTGGAAACGCACCTGGCCGCCGACCGTCGGCACCCCGAAGGAATTGCCGTAGCCGCCAACGCCGGCCACCACGCCGGAGACGAGGTGCCGCGTCTTGGGATGCTCGGGCGCGCCAAAGCTCAGCGCGTTCAGGCAGGCGATCGGCCGGGCGCCCATGGTGAAGACGTCGCGCAAGATGCCTCCGACGCCGGTGGTCGCGCCCTGATAGGGCTCGATGTAGCTCGGATGGTTGTGGCTCTCCATCTTGAAGACCACCGCCTGGCCGTCACCGATGTCGATCACACCGGCATTCTCGCCGGGACCCTGGATCACCCAGGGCGCCTTGGTCGGCAGGCCGCGCAGATGGATGCGCGAGGATTTGTACGAGCAGTGCTCGTTCCACATCGCCGAGAAGATGCCGAGCTCGGTGAAGGTCGGCTCCCGCCCGATCAGCTTCAGGATACGCTCATACTCATCGGGCTTGAGCCCGTGGGCGGCGACCAGTTCGGGGGTGATCTTCGGTTCGTTCTTGAGCATGGATTTGGCGCTTTCGGCGGGGTCTGGCCGTTCTTAGGAACATCCACGGCCTGGGAAAAGCCCTTTAAGGCGCATTTTCCCACTGTCCATAGTTTTGCAGAAGGGGCCCGCGGGAACAGGAATTGCACAGCGCGGACGGATCGGATTTAAGGGCAAGAACCCCTCATTTGAAGGCCCCATTCCTTGCACGAGCTGACCAAAATGACGCCTCCCCAGCGCCCCGACCTGCATGTCGCGACCGAGGGGGAATTCAAGGGCTGGCAGACCTGGATTCGCGACAGTTTTGAGAACCATATCGGCCCCTTCTGGCACCGCTTCGAGGACGACGGCCGCGTCCGCTGCGCCTTCCGGGTCGAAAAAAAGCATCTCAACGGGTCCCAGAACGTCCATGGCGGGTGCTTCATGGCGTTCGCCGATTACTGCCTTTTCGCGATCGGCCGCCATGCGCTGGACGGCCGGGGCGTAACCGTCAATTTTGCCTGCGAATTCCTCGATGCCGGGCACGAGGGCGAACTGATCGAGTGCACCGGCGAGGTCACCCGCGCCGGCGGCTCGCTGATCTTCCTGCGCGGGGAGATGATGGCCGGCGAGCGCAGGCTGTTCACCTTCTCTGGCACGATCAAGCGGGTGAAGCGGAAGCCGCCATCGCCGGCCGGCGGCTAACCCGGGAGCCGCACCGCGCGCGACGGCGAGCTCGCGCGGGCTGCTCAGGTCGAGATCTGCTTCTCGGCGATCGAGAGCCACTCGGCCTGCGCATCGCGAAGATATTTCGGTGCGCGCCGCATCTGGATCAGGAGCTCGTTGAAGACCACCCGCGCCTCCGCGGTGCGGCCGACCATTTGCAAGAGCATGCCATAGCGCACCCGCGCCTCGGCGCCGGGGAAGTAGCCCGACACGGCGTGATATTCCTCGAGCGCCTCGTCGAGACGTCCGACCTCGGCGAGCGCGCGAGCGTACAGAAGATGCGCCTCGGCCGAATCGAACTCCGGCCACTGCTTCTGGAGATCGTCGAGGGTCGCCAGCGCATCGGCCGGACGATTGCCGGAAAACTCCGCCTGCGCCTTGCCGAGCGCATAGATAGGGTCGTGCCCCATCGGCAGCTTCAGGATGTGATCGTAGTGCCGCTCCGCCTCGCCGAGCCGCCCGATCTTCGCGCATTCCTCGGCCAGCGCGGCGCGATTGGCGATGGTGTCGGTCGCGGCGAGGCGATCCTGCAATTCGCGATAGCGCTTTTCCGGATCGAGCCGGTTGGCAAAGTTTTGGCGCGCCTGCCGCGCCTGCGGGCTGGAGAACCATTCGGGAATGAGCTCGACCACGATGTAGGCGAGCGAGCCGATCAACGGCACCATCAGGACGATGAACGCCCAGGGCCGCAAGCGCCCGGTGCGCGCCGCGTGCCAGATGAGCGTGATCTCGAGCAGCAGGACGATCAGGGCAACGGGCATGCGAAATCCGACGTAAGTATCAATGGCACCGACACCCTTGATAGCATGTCAGCGCAATGAAACAATCCAGAGTTGTTCGGATCGCGAGCGCCTTCGCGCCCGCTCGAACAACCCTCCGTCAGTCGCGATGTCGCGTGATGCGGTTCACGCCGCGCGGTCGAGATGCGCGACGAGGCCGGCGAACAGGCCACGGCCGTCGGTGCAGCCCATGATGTCTTCGACGTGGTTTTCCGGATGCGGCATCATGCCGAGCACGTTGCCCTTGTCGTTGACGATGCCGGCAATGGAATGCGCCGCGCCGTTGATGTTATGGGCCTCGTCGACGACGCCTTCGGCCGAGCAGTAGCGATAGAGCACCCGCCCCTCGCCTTCGAGCCGCTTGATGGTTTCCTCATCGGCCTCGTAGTTGCCCTCGCCATGGGCGACCGGCACGCGGATCACCTGGCCGGCATTGTAGCCGCGGGTGAAGGGCGTATCGGAGCGTTCGACGCGCAGATGCACGTCGTGACAGATGAATTTCAGCCGCGCGTTGCGCATCAAGACGCCCGGCAAAAGGCCGGATTCGCAGAGAATCTGGAAACCGTTGCAGACGCCGAGCACGAGGCCGCCCTTGGCCGCATAGTCGCGCACCGCATCCATCACCGGCGCGCGCGCCGCAATCGCGCCACAGCGCAGGTAATCGCCATAGGAGAAGCCGCCGGGCACCACGACGAGATCGGTTCCTGCCGGGAGCGAGGTCTCGGCGTGCCAGACCATCGCCGGCTCGTGACCCGAGATCAGCTTCAGCGCACGCGCCATGTCGCGCTCGCGGTTGATTCCGGGAAAGACGAGGATGGCGGCTTTCATGGCTTTTCAGTTCCGGGACGAGGATTGGAATCGGGCTGGCGCAGCACGCCAAATCGTGAGGAGACATATCCATTTGACGCGGATTTTACCAGTGCTAGCCTCGCCTGACGGCTTTGTACACAGGCCATAGCCCACCCTCCGCCCGAACGATTTTGCCCGGGATTGCAGCCATGAACGTCCCGTCGTCGCCTACATCCCCAGCCGAACCGGTCTCCACCGAGGGCGTCGTTGCGGCCGGCGCCTATGTCGACGGCCGGCGCGTCGCCAACGTCGCGATCAGCGAAGCCTCGAGCTGGCGGGCAAAGCCCGGCCATGTCGTCTGGATCGGGCTGCACGAGCCGGACATGGCGCTGCTCAGCGCCGTTCAGAAGCAATTCGACCTGCACGAGCTCGCGATCGAGGACGCGAACCACGCCCATCAGCGGCCGAAGATCGAGCAATATGGCGAGGCCCTGTTCATCGTGGCGCGGACCGCGCAACTGATCGAGGGCCGAATCGCCTTCGGCGAGACACACATCTTCGTCGGCGACGGCTATCTCGTCACGGTCCGTCACGGCGCCTCGACGTCCTATACGGCGGTGCGCGAGCGCTGCGAGAGCTGCCCGCGGGCGCTGGCCCGCGGCGAGGACTACATCCTCTATGCCATCCTCGATTTCATCGTCGACAACTACTCCCCCGTGCTCGAGAGCATTCATGAGGAGGTCGAGGAGATCGAGGATTACGTGCTGTCGAACGTGATCACCAAGCCACAGATCGAGCGGCTGTACATGCTGCGCCGCGACCTTCTGCGGCTGCGCAACGCCATCGGCCCCCTAGTGGAAGTCTGCCGGCGGCTGGAGCATGACGAGCTGTCGATGGTGCGCCCGACCATGCAGCCCCTGTTCCGCGACGTCACCGACCACGTCCGCAACATCCAGGAGCGCATCGATTCCATGCGCGAGGTGCTGGCGTTCGCGTTCGAGGCGAGCCTCCTGGTCGGCCAGGCGCAGGAGACCGTGGTCTCGAAGAGACTCGCCTCCTGGCTTGCGATCATCGCAGTTCCAACGGCGGTTGCCGGGATCTACGGCATGAACTTCAAGCACATGCCGGAGCTCGAGTGGGAGTACGGCTACTTCG
Source organism: Bradyrhizobium iriomotense (assembly GCF_030160715.1). Taxonomy (GTDB): domain Bacteria; phylum Pseudomonadota; class Alphaproteobacteria; order Rhizobiales; family Xanthobacteraceae; genus Bradyrhizobium; species Bradyrhizobium iriomotense. The sequence goes on along the minus strand of NZ_BSOW01000037.1, from coordinate 60,796 downwards.
TCGTGCTGGGCCTGATGGTGACTGCGTGCATCGCGCTCTACTGGCGCTTCCGCCGCGCCGGGTGGCTGTAAAGCACGACGCGAGCTCAGACGATCTCGACGCGGTAGTTCTCGATGACAGTGTTGGCGAGCAGCTTGTCGGCGGCTTCCTTCAGCGCGGCCTCCGCCTTGGCCTTGTCCGCGCCGGCGAGCTCGATGTCGAACACCTTGCCCTGACGGACGCTGGCGACGCCGTCGACGCCGAGCGACTTCAGCGCGCCTTCGATGGCCTTGCCCTGCGGATCCAGAATGCCCGTCTTCAGGGTAACGGTGACACGTGCCTTCACGTCGATAATCCCTCTTAGCTCTTCACCAGCACCGGGCCCGAGCCCGCCGGACGCTCGTTCTCCATGAGGATGCCGAGGCGCTTTGCAACTTCGGTATAGGCCTCGAGCAGACCGCCGAGGTCCCTGCGGAAGCGGTCCTTGTCGAGCTTCTCGTTCGACTTGATGTCCCAGAGCCGGCAGGAGTCGGGCGAGATCTCGTCGGCGACGATGATGCGCATCATCTCGTTCTCGAACAGGCGGCCGCATTCCATCTTGAAGTCGACGAGGCGGATGCCGATGCCGAGGAAGAGGCCGGTGAGGAAGTCGTTGACGCGGATGGCAAGCGCCATGATGTCGTCGATCTCCTGCGGCGTCGCCCAGCCGAAAGCGGTGATGTGCTCTTCCGACACCATGGGGTCATTGAGCTGGTCGTTCTTGTAGTAGAATTCGATGATCGAGCGCGGGAGCTGCGTGCCCTCCTCGATGCCCAGCCGCTGCGATAGCGAGCCCGCGGCAACGTTCCGCACCACCACCTCCAGCGGCACGATCTCGACCTCGCGGATCAGCTGCTCGCGCATGTTGAGGCGGCGGATGAAATGGGTCGGCACCCCGATGTCGTTGAGGTGCTGAAACAGGTACTCCGAGATCCGGTTGTTGAGGACGCCCTTGCCCTCGATCACCTGGTGCTTCTTCGCATTGAACGCGGTGGCATCGTCCTTGAAGTGCTGGATCAGGGTGCCGGGCTCGGGACCTTCGTAAAGAACCTTTGCCTTGCCTTCATAAATACGACGCCGACGGCTCATGGGGATGTACCGTGTTTTGTTAAAATCCATGAATTTGGTGTGCTCCGGTTGACAAGGATTACGACCCACAGCGGAGCTGCCGTGAACGGCCCGGAACCCATAGAAACAGAACAGGAACCAAACCTTTAGGCAACCTATCCGATTGGCTGTCCCAGCACAATCGATCCGGCTCTTCCGGGACCAACTTATACCGTCTTGCCTGCGGCTTAACGGCTCGTTGTTCTGCCGATTCGTGCCCCTTATCTAGGCATGGCCCGGGGTCACCGCAACGCGGCGTCACGGCCGGATTCAGCCAGGAAATTGGGACGGAGAAGCATGACCACGTTCGACAAGCGCGAGGAAGGTTTCGAGAAGAAATTCGCCCTCGACGAGGCGCAGAAATTCAAGGCCGAGGCCCGCCGCAACCGGATGCTCGGCCTGTGGGCCGCCGAGAAGCTCGGCATCGCGGGCGATGCGGCCACGGCCTATGCCAAGGAGGTTGTCGCAGCCGATTTCGAGGAAGCCGGCGACGGTGACGTCCTGCGCAAGATTTTGGGCGATTTGACCGCCAAGGGCGTCGCGATCACCGAGCAGGCGATTCGCGCCAAAATGACCGAGTTCGCCGCGGTTGCCGCAGCCGAGGTGAAGGCCGGGAAATAACGCTTGTCGTGACCGCGCCCCGATTGCCGTCATTCCGGGGCGCGCCGAAGACGCGATCCCGGAATCTCGAGATTCCGGGTTCGATGCTGCGCATCGCCCCGGAATGACGGTTTGTCACTCCTCCTTGAAGCCGTAGTCCGGCACGTTGCCGCTGGCGCCGTAATATTTGTACGGCAGGAATTTGCCGCTCATGGTGATCTTGACGCGGTCGCCCTTGGGGTTGGCAACGCGCTCGATCGCCATGTCGAAGTCGATCGCCGACATGATGCCGTCGCCGAACTCCTCCTCGATCAGCGCCTTCCAGGCCGGGCCGTTGACCATCACCATCTCGTAGAAGCGGTAGATCAGCGGATCGGTCGGCGGCATCGGCGTGGCGGTGCCGCGCATCGGCACCTCGTTGAGCATCGCCGCCTCGGCCTTCGACAGCCCGAATAGCTCGCCGGCATTGGCGGCCTGCGGCTTGGTCAGCTTCATTTGCCCCATGATCGCGCCGACGATCAGCACCTCCGAATAGCCGCCGATCTTGTCGCAGATGTATTTCCAGCTCCAGCCCTTCTCGCGCTTGATGTCGAGCAGCTTTTCGGTGAGATCGGAACGCTTCATGTCAGGTCTCCTCTGCAAAAGCATGATCCGGAAAAGTGTGAACGGTTTTCCGAAAGACCATGCGTCAATAATCAGCCGGTCAAGCCGGGATTTGTTGGGGGTATTCGCGTCTGTCGTTGCTCGTCGCCGCTGGAGGCGATCGTCAATCCGGGCTTGCCGACATGCACGAGCGGCACCTTGCGCGGATCGTGATCGGGCTTCTCGGTCGCAAAACTCCTGCTGCGGCTGACCAGGAAATCGATGATGTGGTTGCGCAGCGCGTAGTAGAGCGGATGGCGATGCAGGTCCGAGCGGCCGCGGTCCTTGGGCAGTGGATTTTCGACGACCTCGGCAAGTACCGCGCCAGGGCCATTGGTCATCAGGAAGATCTTGTCGGCGAGGTAGATCGCTTCATCCACGTCATGCGTGATCATGAACGCGGTCTGCCCCGTCTCGAGGCAGATGCGCCGCACCTCGTCCTGGAGCGTGCCGCGCGTCAGCGCGTCCAGCGCCGAGAACGGCTCGTCCATCAGCATGATCTTCGGCGTGATCGACAACGCGCGGGCGATGCCGACGCGCTGCTTCATGCCGCCTGACAGTTCCGAGGGATGCTTGTGCTCCGAGCCGGTCAGGCCGACGAGGTCGATGAAGGTCTGCGCATGCGCCCTCACCCTGGCGCGCTCCCATTTGCGCCATTTCGAGCTTACGGCATAGGCGACGTTGCCGAGCACCGTGCGCCAGGGCAACAGCGCGTGGCTCTGGAAGATCACCGCGCGATCCAGGCTCGTGCCTTCGATCGCCTGCCCGTCGACGACCACCGCGCCCGCACTCGGCGTGTCGAGGCCGGCGAGGATGTTGAGCACCGTGGTCTTGCCGCAACCGGAGTGGCCGATCACGCAGGCGAACTCGCCGCGCGCCATCGACAGCCACAGATTCTCGAACACGGCCGTCGTGCCGCCGCCCGCGCCCGGATAGCGCTTAGCAATGCCCTCGATGGAGATGAATTTGTCGGTCACCACCGTTCACTCCGGAAACGTGACCATGCGCGTGAAGCGCGCGAGGATCTGGTCGAGCAGCATGCCGACGAGCCCGATCAGGAGGATCGCGATGATCACATTGGTGATCGAAAGATTGTTCCACTCGTTCCAGACGAAGTAGCCGATGCCGGTGCCGCCGACGAGCATTTCGGCCGCGACGATCACGAGCCAGGCGATGCCGATGGAAATCCGCATGCCCGTGAGGATCGTCGGCGCGGCGGCCGGCAGGATCACCGTGAAGGCGCGCCTGATGGTGCCAACCTCGAGGGTGCGTGCGACATTGATCCATTCCTTGCGCACGCTCGCGACGCCAAAGGCGGTGTTGAGCAGCATCGGCCAGACCGAGCAGATGAAGATCACGAAGATCGCCGAGATCGAGGAATCCTTGATGGTGTAGAGCGCCAGCGGCATCCAGGCGAGCGGCGAGATCGGCTTCAGCACCTGGATGAAAGGATCCAGCGCTTTGCTGAGCAGCGGCGACATGCCGATGAGGAAGCCGAGCGGGATAGCGACCAGCACGGCCAGCAGATAGCCGGTGCCGACACGCGCGATCGAATAACCGAGCTGGATGCCGAGACCCTTGTCGTTGGGCCCGTTGTCGTAGAACGGCCGCCTCAAATGCTCCCAGAGCTTTGCGCCGACATCGAGCGGACCGGGCATCGCAGACTTGCCCTGCGTTGCGGTCAAACCCATCAGCTTGGCGTATTCGGGATTCATCGCGGCGACCGTCGCGGTCGAGCGCGTGGCGAGATGCCAGATGCCGAGAAAGGCGGCTAGCAATGCGATAGAAAGGAGCCCTGCGCGAAGACGGAGGGATGAGGTCATCTTGCAAAACCTCTCCACACGTCGTCCCGGCGAAGGCCGGGACCCATACCGCGGAATCTATCGATCGCGATCGGTAGGAGTACCGAAATGCGAGTCTTCGCCAAACTTCTCCCTGGGGTTATGGGTCCCGGCCTTCGCCGGGACGACATTGGCGAAAGAAGCATCCTCACGACTGCTTCCTGATCTTGAAGCTCGCGACGTAATCGTCCGGCTTCTCCGGATCGAACGTCTTGCCCATCACCGCAAACGACTTGTACGCGCTCGAAGGCGGCGTCAGGCCCATCTCGGTCATCAGCTTCCTGGTATCGGTTGCCAGATACACCTGCTCGGCGACGGCCTTGTAGTCGACGTCACCCTTGATCTGGCCCCAGCGCTTCATCTGCGTCAGCATCCAAACCGCGAAGGACTGCCAGGGGAACGGATCGAAATCGACGCGTTTTTCGTCCGTCTTTACACCGCCGAGACCATCGGCATAGGTGCCGGTCAGCACTTGTTCCAGCACGGTAACAGGCGCATTGATGTAGTTGGCAGGCGCGATGGCTTCGGCGATCTGCTTGCGGTTCTCCGCCTTGGACGCATACGCGGTGGCATCGACGATGGCCCGCGTCAGTGCCGCAAAGCTGTTCGGCGCCGTCGTGATGAACTCGCGACTGGCGGCAAAGCTGCAGCAGGGATGGCCGTCCCAGATCTCCTTCGACAGGAGATGCATGAAGCCGACGCCATCATAGATCGCGCGCTGGCAGATGTTGTCGGGCGCGAGGAAGCCGTCGATGTTGTCGGCGCGGAGATTGGCGACCATTTCCGGCGGCGGCACCGAGCGCAACTGCACGTCGGTATCCGGATCGAGCCCGTTCTCCGCGAGGTAATAGCGCAAGAGGTAATTGTGCATGGAGTAGTCGAAGGGAATCGCGAACTTCAGGCCCTTCCAATCCTTCGGCTCGCGCTTGTCCTTGTGCTTCACCGCGAGCACGATGCCCTGCCCGTTGATGTTCTCGATCGCGGGCACGGTGAAGGGGATCGCGTTCGCGCCAAGTCCCAGCGAGATCGCGATCGGCATCGGCGCCAGCATGTGGGCGGCGTCGTATTCCTTGTTGATGGTCTTGTCGCGGATCACCGCCCAGCCGGCGGTCTTCACCACTTCGACATTGAGGCCGTGCTTGGCATAGAAGCCGAGCGGAGCCGCCATGATGATCGGCGTTGCGCAGGTGATCGGGATGAAGCCGACCTTGAGGTCCTTCTTCTCCGGCGCGCTCGCTCCGGCAAACACTTCGGTCGCGGTCTTGAGCGGAAAAAACTGCGACAGCGCAACAAGCGCCGTCGACGCACCGACCGATTTCAGGAAGGCCCGGCGCGCGGCGTCTTGAGGAAACATCGCGCGCATCACGGCGGATGCCACCACGCCCTCGTAACGCTTGTCCTCGCTCTCGGCCGGCTCGCAACGCAGCGCCAGCGCCGACTGCTCATGCTCCGCGGCGGAGCGATGCTGGCCACAGACGCAGGCTGCGCGAAGGCTGCGGTCGGCGTCGAAGGGATCGTCGAACGTGGACATGCTGCTGCGCCCCTTTGTCACGCCCGCGCGACGAACGTCGTTGGCCGCCGCGTCGGTCAAAATTCCATCGCCGCCCGGCTACGCGCCTTGCGCAGCCGGGCGGCGAGAAACATGCAGGTTCTATGCCGCCTTGCCTGTTACCTGGGCAGCGACCGGCAGGCCCTGCTCGATCGGCAGCGACGGATCGCGCGACCACTCGTTCCAGGAACCGAAATACATCCGCACGTCCTTCACCCCTGCGTTCTTCAGCGCCAGGAATGTGTTCGAGGCCCGCGCGCCCTTGAAGCAGTAGAGATAGACCGGCGTCGTCTGCGAGATGCCAACGGTGGCGCATTCCGCCAAAATCTCGTCCTTGGACTTGAAGCGCGGGCCCTCGGCGGTCGGCTTCATCATGCGGTACCATTCCAGCCACACCGCGCCGGGGATGCGGCCCTTGCGCGGGCAAAAATCCTTGCCATAGGGCGATGAGCTGTCGCCGATCCACTCGTCGACGTCGCGCACGTCGAGGATGGCGATGCCGGGCTTGCCGACCGCGCCGAGCATGGTCTTGGCATCGATCAGGATGTCGCCGGCCTCAGGCACGATCGCAAACGAGGCCTTGGCGGGCGCCGGCACGTCCTTCGTCACGGGGAAGCCAGCGGCCGCCCAGGCGTCGAAGCCGCCATGCAGCACCTTCACCTTGGGATAGCCGAGCATCGTGAGCAGGTAGTAGCCACGGCAGGACTGGCCGAAGCCCGAATTCATCGACTGCTCGTAGACCACGGCGGTTTCCTTGCCCGAGAGACCGGCAGCCCCGAACGCATCGGCGAATTTGGTCTTCAGCTCGTGGATGCCTTCCGGCGTCGATGTCGCGAGATAGGTGAAGATGTCGTGCACGTTCACGGCGTTGGGGAGATGCCCGGCGCCATAGGCGTCGGGGTTGCGGGTGTCGATGACGACACACGGCTCGGTCTTCAAGAGATCGGCAAGTTCGCTGGCAGAGATCAGAACGTCCGTCATTGGCGGCCTCTCCGTTGAGGTTGGTGGTGGTCTTGGGTGGACTCGTAAATCTCAGGCGTCGGCGAGCATCTTGCGCAGCTGCTTGGTGGCCGGCGTGACGATCGCGACGAAATAGGCCTCGCGCAGCCGTCGCTGCGCGCGGTGGCTTTTCAGGTAGCCGCGGGCGCCACAATGCAGCATCGCGGCGTGCGCAGCGGCGACGCTGACTTCGCCCGCGCGAAGCCGGAGTGCGATCACCTTGCGCCAATAGGTCTCGTCCGCATTGTAGGGATCGCGCGCCAGCGCCATGGTCTCGGCCTCGAGCTCCGCGGCAAGATCACGAAAATTCTCCGGCTGCTGCGGCAGATAGCGGTTGACGTGACCGAGCGGCGCGGCGACCTCGTCCATGATGTTGGTGCAGTCCCGGATCACGCCGAGCGCCATGCCGGCCTGAAGCAGGATGAAGCCGGCACGGATCTTATTCACGAAGGGCCCGGCAGGATCGGCGAGGATCAGATCGTCGGGCACGAAGGCGTCGCGGAACTGCACCCCATAAGTGCCGGTGCCGTCCATGGCGAGGAACGGCTTGCAGGGCGTCAGCGTGATTGCGGGGTCTGCGCAGTCGGCAAGGAACATCACGAGGCCAGGCTCGTCCTCGCGCTCGAAGATCGTGCCGAAGTAGTGATCGGGACCGAGATTGGAGACCCAGGGCAGCGCGCCGCGCACGATGTAGCCACCCTCGACCTTGCGGCCCTTCAGCTTCAGCTTCTCGATGCCGAAGAAGCTCTTCATCGGGTTGGAGAGCCCGGTGCCGCCAAGCAGCCGGCCGGTCGAAAACCCGTCGCCAAAACGTTTCGCGAGCCGCAGGTTGGTCGAGTTCGCTGCGTACCAGACCAGCGTGGTCTGGCACCACGCCATGAAGGCGGTGGCGCCGCAAACTTCGCCGATCGCCGCCATCGACTGGATGGCGCAGCGCAGATCGGCAGGTCCTTCCTGCGGGACGTGACTGCCCCAGGCGCCGACCTTGCCAAACTGGCGCAGCACCTCGGCCGGGTAGACCGAGCCGGCATCTATACCGGCCGCCAGCGGCGCGAGTGCCTCGCGCGCGATCCTGGCGACCTCGTCGACGAGCGAAGGCGCGGGCTGATCGACAGCTTCGACCCGCGATAAAGCCAGTGAACCCATGATCCTCTCCCGCACCTTTGCCCTGCTTGCCGTCAGCTCAGATGCCGACCTCGAGATTGACGGGACGGGTGAAGGTGTTGGCGACCGGCGACCATTTCTTCACATGCGCCACCAGCGCGCTGACCTCGTCCTGCGAGATGCCTTCGCACTCCATGTCGACCTTGACGCGCACATCGGTAAAGCCGACCGGCTTGTCCGAGGTGTCGCCGGTGCCCCAGACCGCGGTGATGTTGAGGTCGCCCTCGAGCTCGAGTTCGAGCTTGTTGACGATCCATCCGCGATGCACGGCGTTGGCGTGCAGGCCGACGGCGAGACAGGAGCCGAGCGCGGCGAGCGAGGCCTCGGACGGATTGGGCGCGGTGTCGTCGCCCAGAAGTCCCGGCGGCTCGTCGACGATGTAGGGCGGCAGGTTGCGGATGTAGTTGGCGTGGCGGAACTTGCCCTCCGCCACCGTCTTGCACTTCAAGGTCTTGATGATCTTCGGATTGGCCTTGCCGTTGGCGATCAGTTGCTCGAGGCCATTCTTGTCGATGGGCGCGAGGCAACCCGTCAGCACTGTCTTTTGAACGACGGCAGTCATCAGTTTTCTCCCTGGGAGGCGTGGAAACCGGCAGTGTACCGAACGGTCTGTTTTCTTGCACGGAGCGTGCCAGAGACGGCCAAAAACAAAACGCGAAGCATTGGAGCCGCTTAGCCGGCGCTGCCTGCGGATTGATCAGCCGCCTCCTGCTCAAAGGCGATGCAAATGAGCTTTCCCCTGCGAATCTTTTCGGCGCGGAACAGATGCGGCTTGCTGATGCGGCGCGGCTGCGGGTAAGTTTGGACTCATGGCAAAGACGTCATCGAAGAAGACTTCGCCCCACGCCGCCGCTGGCGAAGATGAATCCGCGCGCGGGCGCCTCCTGAGCGCCGCAACGCATCTGTTCTGCAAGAACGGCATCAATGCCACCGGCATCGACGCGATCATCGAGGAAGCCGGCACGGCGAAGACCACGCTCTACAAATTGTTCGGCTCCAAGACCAACCTCGTCAATGCAGTGCTGGAGAGCGAAGGCAAGCAGTGGCGCGAATGGTTCATCGGCGCCATGGAAGCGGGCGGCGGCGACGCGCAGGCGAAGCTGACGCGGATCTTTCCGGCGCTGAAGAGCTGGTTCGCGGAGGAGCGCTTCTACGGCTGCCCCTTCATCAACGCCGTCGGCGAGCACGACAAGGACGCCAAGCAATTCCGTAACATCGCGCTGAAGCACAAGAAGATCGTGCTCGGCCATATCGAGAAGCTCGCCGGCGAGCTCGGCTCGAGCGAGCCAGCCGTGCTCGCGCATCAGCTCGGGCTGTTGATCGACGGCGCAATCGTCGCCGCGATGATCTCGCGCGATCCGGGCGTGGCGGATACAGCGGCGCTCGCGGCGAGCCCGCTGCTCGGGATGCCGAAGGGGAAGAAGAAACGCGCGGCCGAACAGCTAGAAGCCGTGTGATCTTTGCAGGGTGGGCAAAGGCGCGGAGCGCCGTGCCCACCACTGTCTCAACCTCGTCGAGCGACTTGGTGGGCACGCGCTTCCGCCTTCGCTCTTCGAGCTACGGCGGACAAGTGGCTTTTCCTACCCTACGAAACCTATGCGCTTTGCGACATCATCGCCTGCAGCGCCGCAAGCTGCGGCTCGATATCCCGCTCCACATCCGCCGCCCGAATCTCCAGCACCCGATAATCCCGCGCCTCCAGCCACGCCCGCCGCGCCGCGCGATCGGCGACGATGGTCTCGCTCTCGCTCGGGTTGACCAGCTCGATCGCGAGCCGGTGCGGAAACGAGACGAAGTCGGGGATCTGCCGGCCGACCGGGGTCTGGCGCTTGAACTGGCCGGCGAAGCGGCGGTCGCAGGTCAGAGCCTGCCAGAGCAGGCGCTCGGCATCGGTCGGGTTGCGGCGAAGCAGGCGCGCGAGCCCGCGCACGGTGGAGCCGCTGTCGGGCGCCCCGCCCTGGCCGTGCTCGGCCAGCAGCGCGCGCAGCCGCGTCGCCTGCTCGCCGTCGAGCACCCCACCCTTGGCCGGGCCCTTGCGCCCTTCCGCGATCGCCATCACCACGCCGTGCAAGGTGTGCATGTCCTGCTTGGTCGGCTCCATCCGGGTGAAGATGTTGCGCAAATTGACCAGCATGGTGTCGCGTTTCTCGGCCGGGCGCAAAAATTCGACCCGGTCGAGCTCGCGCACGAGGTTGTCGAAAAAGGCCTGGATCTGGTGCTGCGAGGCGCGCTCGGAACGCTCGGGCATGCCATGCGGCAGCGCGCCGGATGTCGCCCGCTTGAACCATTCGTAGCCGACGAGCAGCACGGCCTGCGCGAGGTTCAGCGAGGCGAAGCCGGGATTAACCGGGAAGGTGATGACCCGGTTGGCGAGGGCGACCTCCTCATTGGTCAGCCCCCACCGCTCGCGGCCAAACAGGATGCCGGCCTTTCCGCCACTGGCGATATGGCCGGCGATCTCTTTCGTCGCCGCTTCCGGGCCGACCACCGGCTTGGCCTGATCATGGGCCCGGGCGGAGGTGGCGAACAACATGTCGAGGTCGGAGACCGCCTGCTCGACGGTATCGAACAGCTCAACCCGCTCCAGAATATGGTCGGCACCGGCTGCGGCGCGCTGGGCGGCGATGTTGGGCCAGCCGTCGCGCGGGTTGACGATGCGCAAGCGGCTCAGTGCGAAGTTGCCCATGGCGCGGGCCGTCATGCCGATGTTCTCGCCGAGCTGCGGCTCGACCAGGATCACGATGGGACCGTCGAGGGCGAGGCCCGCCTTGCTCTTGTCAGTCCCCGACATCTCGTTCTGCTTTCACGCTGGTTCTCAAGGCCTTGGAGAGGCCGCCTTAGGAATTGATTCAAGCCGGCGGCCGACCGGCCGCCTGGTTGCGCCCTCGTTTGCCTGTCCTGACAGAATTCTCAAGCGAAATAACGGGGTTAGATTCGGCTTTTGAATCTCGCCCGAAACTTGAGCGCCGCCGCTGGCCACAGCGCCGCCGCGGCTCCCCCATGTCGGGGATGCTGGATGGGCTAAAAGTGCATAATCCCTTGGCTTTCGCGCGCCGCTTCCGGATGCTAAGAGGCGGCGGATATTCCCGCTGGCGCCCCGAAAGCGCCGTTCCCAAGAGGCTTCCCCGATCATGGCAAAAATCAAGGTGTCCAACCCCGTCGTCGAACTCGATGGCGACGAGATGACCCGGATCATCTGGCAGTACATCAAGGACAAGCTGATCAACCCGTTCCTCGATGTCCAGCTCCTGTATTTCGACCTCGGGATGGAGTACCGCGACCAGACCAACGATCAGGTGACCATCGACGCCGCCGAAGCCATCAAGAAGGTCGGTGTTGGCGTGAAGTGCGCCACCATCACCCCGGACGAGGCCCGGGTGAAGGAATTCAACCTGAAGCAGATGTGGAAGTCGCCGAACGGCACCATCCGCAACATCCTCGGCGGCGTGATCTTCCGCGAGCCGATCATCTGCAAGAACGTGCCGCGCCTCGTGCCCGGCTGGACCAAGCCGATCATCATCGGCCGCCATGCCTATGGCGACCAGTACCGCGCCACCGACATCAAGTTCCCGGGCAAGGGCACGCTGTCGCTGAAGTTCGTCGGCGAGGACGGCACCGTGATCGAGAAGGAGGTCTTCAAGGCCCCCGGCGCCGGCGTCGCCATGGAGATGTACAATCTCGACGACTCCATCATCGACTTCGCCCGCGCCTCGTTCAACTACGGCCTGATGCGCAACTACCCGGTCTATCTCTCGACCAAGAACACGATTCTGAAGGTCTATGACGGCCGCTTCAAGGACATCTTCCAGGACATCTTCGACCGCGAATTCAAGAAAGAATTCGACGCCAAGGGCCTGACCTACGAGCACCGCCTGATCGACGACATGGTGGCATCGGCGCTGAAGTGGTCCGGCGGCTATGTCTGGGCCTGTAAGAACTACGACGGCGACGTGCAGTCCGACACGGTCGCGCAGGGCTACGGCTCGCTCGGCCTGATGACCTCGGTCCTGCTCACGCCCGACGGCAAGACGGTGGAAGCCGAAGCCGCCCACGGCACCGTGACCCGCCACTACCGCGAGCACCAGAAGGGCAAGGAGACCTCGACCAACTCGATCGCGTCGATCTTCGCCTGGACCCGTGGCCTCGCCCACCGCGCCAAGCTCGACAACAATCCGGAACTGGCGAAGTTTGCGGCCACGCTGGAGAAGGTCTGCGTCGACACCGTCGAGGACGGCTACATGACCAAGGATCTCGCGCTCCTCGTCGGCGCCGACCAGCGCTGGCTCTCCACCACCGGCTTCCTCGACAAGGTCGCCGAGAACCTGACGAAGGCGCTGGCGGCCTAAGTCGCCTGCGCATGATTTTCGCCTGATCGGGGTTAGACATCATTATGGGCCGCGCCCAAGCGCGGCCCATTCATTTTGACACCATTGCGCGGAGGCCACGCATGTCCATCATCAAGTTCGCCATCCCCTGCCTGCTACTCTCAGCCATGATCGGACCTGCCGCAGCGGCGGAGTCGGCGCTGCCCGAGGCCATCACCGCCCCCGGTGAGAGCGTCGTGCTCAGCGTCCACGCCGAGGGCGCGCAGGTCTATGAGTGCAAGGCGGGCACCGACGGTAAGCTCGCTTGGGCGTTCCGCGAGCCGATCGCGACGCTGCTCGCCGAGGGCAAGACCGTCGGCCGGCACTATGCAGGTCCCAATTGGGAGAATGCCGACGGCAGCGCCGTGGTCGGCAAGGCCATCGGCAACGCGCCGGGTGCTAGCGCAGGCGACATCCCCTGGCTGAAGCTCGAGGTCGCCTCGCGCCGCGGCAGCGGCGTTCTGACGCCCGTCACCACCGTCCAGCGCATCAACACACATGGCGGCAAGCTCGAGGGTGCTTGCGAGAAGGCCGGCGAGTTCAAAAGCGCGCCCTACTCCGCGGATTACATCTTCCTGCGCAAGAGCTAGCGCCCCGGGGCTGATCAGCCCGCTCAGCCACCATTTTCCTTCTCCGCCTGCGCGAGCTCGGCGACCGCAAGGTCGCCGGTCTCGCCGAGCCGGGCCTCTGCGGTCTGGCGGACATGGGCCGCGAGCGTCGGCATGCGCTCGATCAGCGCGTGAAAATCCTGGGCGTCCAGCAACAAGAGCCGCGTCTTGCGCGTGGCGGTGACCGTGCCGCTGCGCTTGGTCTTGTGGAGAAGCGCGATCTCGCCGAAAAAGGTGCCGTCGGCAAGCCGCACATGCTGGCTCGGCAGCTCGATCTCGACCTCGCCGGCGGTGATGAAATACATTGAGGAGGCGGCATCGCCCCGCCGCACCAAAATCTCGCCCTGCTCGATGGTGCGGGCGCGCAGCAGCCGCATGATATCGGCGATCTCCGATGCGGTCAGGTGCGAGAACAGCGGCACCCGCGCCAGCATCCCCCAGGTGACGACAAAATCGCGCCGCCTCACCTCCTCCGCAAAGGCCGAGGAGATGATCGCGACCGGCAACGCGATCATGGCAAAGCCGCTGATGATGGCAAAGACTGAGACGAACTTGCCGAGCGGCGTCACCGGAACGACGTCGCCATAGCCGACCGTGCCGAGCGTCACGATCGCCCACCACATCGCCTGCGGGATGGTGCCGAGCTTCTCCGGCTGCACCTCGCGCTCGATGGCATAGAGGAGCGAGGCGAAGGTGAGCACCACGCCGATCAGGATGACGATGCATCCGATCAACGCGCGCCGTTCGGCATGGATGGCGGCGAGCAGCGAGCGCATCGCCGGCGAATAGCGGATCAGCTTGAAGAACGGCAGCACGCCGAGCTCCGCCAACGTCGCGTGCCGCCCCGTGGCCAGCACAACAGCCGCGGGGAGGAACGCCATGAGATCGATGATGCCGAGCGCGGAGAAGACGTAGGAGAACCGATCGGCAAGCGCCGACGCCTTGCGCTGCGTATGGCCCGCGACCGTCCACAACCGCGCCGCATATTCCAGCGCGAACACGATCACGGCGAGAATGGCGACGCCTGTGAACAGCGCGTCGAATTGGACGTCCAGATCCGGCACAGAGGCGAGCGTCATCGCCACGACGTCGAGCACGATGACGCAGATGATGACCTGGATGAAGCGCGATCCGGCGGAATAGGCCAGCGGATCGTGCTCCAGGAGCTCGTAGAGGCGATCCCTCAGATTGGGATCGCGAAGGCCACGTCCTCGAGGAACGAGGCGCACGGCGATCTACGCGCCGATCATGGCTTTTTCGATCGCCGACAGTGCCGCCGCCGCATTGGCGCCGTCGGGCCCGCCGGCCTGCGCCATGTCGGGCCGGCCGCCGCCACCCTTGCCGCCGAGCGCTTCGGAGGCGACGCGAACCAAATTGACGGCGTTGAAGCGCGAGGTGAGGTCGGCGGTGACACCAACCACGACACCGGCCTTGCCGTCCTCGGTGACGCCGACGATGGCGACCACGCCGGAGCCGATCTGCTTCTTGCCGTCGTCGGCAAGGCTCTTGAGATCCTTCATCTCGATGCCCTCGACCGCGCGCGCCATCAGCTTGACGTCGCCGACCTCGCGCACGCCCGCGGCTGCGCCATTGCCGGACGATGCACCGCCGCCCATCGCGAGCTTCTTGCGGGCATCGGACAATTCGCGCTCGAGCTTCTTGCGCTCGTCCATCAGCGCGGTGATGCGCGCCGGCACGTCCTCGAGCGAGGTGCGCAGCTCGGCGGCCGCGGTCTTCGCCAGCGCCATGGTGTCGTTGGCGTGCTTGCGCGCGTGGCGTCCGGTCAGCGCCTCGATGCGGCGAACGCCGGAGGCGACCGCGCTCTCGCCCGTCAGCGTGATCAGGCCGATATCACCGGTGCGCTTGACGTGAGTGCCACCGCAGAGCTCGACCGACCAGCCGAGTGCATTGGCACCGTGCTCGCGCGCGGTCTTGCCCATCGAGACGACGCGGACCTCGTCGCCATATTTCTCGCCGAACAGCGCACGCGCGCCGGCTTCGCGCGCTTCATCCACGCCCATGATGCGGGTGGTGACCTCGTCATTCTCCAGCACCACGTCGTTGGCGATGTCCTCGACGCGGGCGAGCTCCTCCGGCGTGATCGGCTTGGGATGCACGAAGTCGAAGCGCAGGCGATCGGGCGCGACCAGCGAGCCGCGCTGGGCGATGTGATCGCCGAGCACCTGGCGCAGCGCCTCGTGGAGAAGATGCGTCGCCGAGTGATGGGCGCGGATCGAGGACCGCCGAGCGTGATCGACTTCGAGCTGCAACGCGGTGCCGACCTTCAGCTCGCCCTGTTCCACCGTGCCGATATGCACGAAGAGATCACCGAGCTTCTTTTGCGTGTCGGTGACGCGGAACTTGATTCCGCCCTCGCCGACCATCACGCCGGTATCGCCGACCTGGCCGCCGGACTCCGCATAAAACGGTGTCTGGTTCAGCACGATCGCACCTGACTCGCCGGCCTTGAGACCGTCGGTTTCCTTGCCGTCCTTCACCAGCGCGGACACCACGCCTTCGGCGCTCTCGGTCTCGTAGCCCAAAAATTCCGTGGCGCCGAGCATCTCGCGCAGCGGGAACCAGATCGCTTCGGAGGCAGCTTCGCCAGAACCCTTCCAGGACTCGCGCGCCTTGGCCTTCTGGCGCTCCATCGCGTCGGTGAACGACGCCTGGTCGACGCCGATGCCGCGCGACTTCAGCGCGTCCTGCGTCAAATCCAGCGGGAAGCCATATGTGTCATACAGCGTGAAAGCGACGTCGCCATCGAACATGTCGCCCTTCTTCAAGGACGCGCTTTTCTCGTCGAGGATGGCAAGGCCGCGCGCCAGCGTCTTGCGGAAGCGGGTCTCTTCCAGCCGCAGCGTTTCCTCGATCAGCCTTTCCGCGCGCACCAGCTCCGGATAGGCCTGGCCCATCTCGCGCACCAGCGCCCAGACCAGGCGATGCATCAGCGGCTCTTTCGCGCCCAGAAGCTGCGCATGGCGCATCGCGCGGCGCATGATCCGGCGCAGCACGTAGCCGCGGCCCTCGTTCGAGGGCAGCACGCCGTCGGAGACGAGGAAGGCCGCGGAGCGGAGGTGGTCGGCGATGACCCTGAACGAGGCGACGGTCTGCTCATTCGGTCCGCTGCCAAGCGCGGACGCGGTCGCATCGATCAGCTGACGGAAGAGATCGGTCTCGAACACGCTGTCGACACCCTGGAGAATGCAGGCCATGCGCTCCAGCCCCATGCCGGTGTCGATCGAGGGGCGCGGCAACGGCTGGCGCTCCTCCTTCGTCACCTGCTCGAACTGCATGAACACCAGATTCCAGAATTCGAGGAAGCGGTCGCCGTCCTCTTCCGGGCTGCCCGGAGGTCCACCCCAGATGTGCTCGCCGCGATCGATGAAGATCTCGGAGCACGGGCCGCACGGGCCGGTATCGCCCATCGCCCAGAAATTGTCCGAGGTCGGGATGCGGATGATGCGGTCCTCGGAGAAGCCCGCGATCTTCTTCCACAGGCCGGCCGCCTCGTCGTCGGTGTGATAGACGGTGACGAGCAGCTTGTCCTTCTTCAACCCGAAATCCCTGGTGATCAGATTCCAGGCGAGCTCGATCGCGCGCTCCTTGAAGTAGTCGCCGAACGAGAAGTTGCCGAGCATCTCGAAGAAGGTGAGATGGCGCGCGGTGTAGCCGACATTGTCGAGGTCGTTGTGCTTGCCGCCGGCGCGCACGCATTTCTGCGAGGTGGTGGCGCGCTGATAGGGGCGCTTCTCGACGCCGGTAAAGACGTTCTTGAACTGCACCATGCCGGCATTGGTGAACATCAACGTCGGGTCGTTGCGCGGCACCAATGGCGAGGACGGCACGATCTCGTGGCCGTTCTTGGCAAAGAAGTTCAGAAAGGTCGACCTGATCTCGTTGACGCCGCTCATGTTCATCCAATCGGGTGCAAGATCCGCCAGAATCCGCCCAAACCTGAAATTAAGGCTGATATCTGCGGGCGATAGCGCTTTTAGACAAGGTGGGCTGCCCTGTCCAGAAACTGTGCAGAGAGATCAGAGGGTTGCCGCAGGCGCGCAATCGGCCGTTGATAGAAGCTGCGGCCGCGTTGAC
Source organism: Bradyrhizobium iriomotense (assembly GCF_030160715.1). GTDB lineage: Bacteria > Pseudomonadota > Alphaproteobacteria > Rhizobiales > Xanthobacteraceae > Bradyrhizobium > Bradyrhizobium iriomotense. Next base: position 43,809 of record NZ_BSOW01000037.1, on the reverse strand, counting down.
AGCCTTGGCCGGCCTGTGTTCTGTACCTATCTGTATCGTACGGCCACGTCGGGAGAGACCGGCTTCAGGTAGCCGGCGCCGAAGGAGCAACCGCCCCGGAAACTCTCAGGCAAAAGGACCGCGTGGCTTTGACAGCATCTGGAAAGAGGCGCCGACGGGCATCGAGGCCCGGGTGGCACCCGCCGACGGGATAATACTCTCAGGCACAGCGACAGATGGGGCTTCGACTGGTTTTTCGGGGAATCCTCCCCGGGAACCGCGAGGGCCCCTGTGATGCTTGCGTGCGACGACAAAAACTCCCTCAGACGTACCCCCCTTTACGGGCTGCATGTGTCCCTCGGCGGCAAGATGGTGCCGTTCGCGGGCTATGAAATGCCCGTGCAGTACCCTGCGGGCGTCCTCAAAGAGCATCTGCATACCCGCAGCTCCGCTGGCCTGTTCGACGTGTCCCATATGGGCCAGATCGCGCTCCGGTCGAAGTCCGGCACGGTCGAGGACGCGGCAAGAGCACTGGAGCGCCTGGTGCCGCAGGACATCGTGGCGCTTGCGCCGGGGCGGCAGCGCTATGCCCAGTTCACCAATGCCGACGGCGGCATTCTCGACGACCTGATGGTCGCCAATTTCGGCAATCACCTGTTCCTGGTCGTCAATGCCGCCTGCAAGGCCGAGGACGAGGCGCATCTGCGCGCGCACCTCACCGAAGGCTGCATCATCGATTCGCTGACCGAGCGTGCGCTGATTGCTCTCCAAGGTCCGAAGGCCGAAGCCGTGCTGGCGAAACTTTGTGCAGAGGCGCCTTCCATGAAGTTCATGGACGCCGGCCCGCGCAAGGTCGATGGCATCGACTGCTTCGTGTCGCGCTCGGGCTATACCGGCGAGGACGGGTACGAGATCTCGGTTCCGGCCGCTGACGCCGAGCGCCTCGCCAAGGCGCTGCTCGCAAATTCCGAGGTGTTGCCGATCGGGCTTGGCGCCCGCGACAGCCTGCGGCTCGAGGCCGGGCTTTGCCTCTACGGCCACGACATCGATACTGCGACCACGCCGGTCGAGGCCGCGCTGGAATGGTCGGTGCAGAAGAGCCGCCGCACCGGTGGCGCCCGCGCCGGCGGTTTCCCCGGCGCCCAGAAAATCCTTGCCCATTTCGACCAGGGTGCGAGCCGCCGCCGCGTCGGCCTGCGCGCCGAGGGCCGCGCGCCGGTGCGCGAAGGCGCGCTGTTGTTTGCGGACGCGACGACGACCGAGGCGGTCGGCACCGTCACCTCGGGCGGTTTTGGCCCGAGCCTGAATGCGCCGGTGGCAATGGGCTATGTGCCCACCGCGCAGAGCGCGCTCGGCACGAAGCTGTTTGCCGAAGTGCGCGGCCAGCGGCTGCCGCTCACCGTCGCCGCCATGCCATTCGTGAAAAACACCTACAAACGCTGAGGATCGAGAATGACCACGACGCTGTACACCTCCGACCATGAATGGCTTGATATCGACGGCGATGTCGCAACCGTCGGCATCACCGATTACGCCCAGCAGCAGCTCGGCGACGTCGTGTTCGTCGAGCTGCCCAAGGTCGGCCGCGCGTTGAAGAAGACGGAAGCCGCGGCCGTGGTCGAGTCCGTGAAGGCGGCGTCCGACGTCTACGCGCCGATCTCGGGCGAGGTGCTCGAGGTCAACCAGGCGGTCGTCGATGAGCCGGCGCTGGTCAATTCGGATGCCGCAGGCAAGGCCTGGTTCTTCAAGATCAAGATTGCCGACAAGAGCGAGCTCGGCGGTCTCATGGATGAAGCCGCCTACAAGGCGCACACGGCTTAAGCGATGGAGCAAGCGATGACCGCGCACCGCAAATCCAACGGCGATACCGCCGCCTCTTTCGTACGCCGCCATATCGGCCCCTCCGCGCGCGATGTCGCGGCGATGCTGGAGACGGTCGGCGCCAAAAGCGTCGACGCGCTGATGGCGGAGACGCTGCCGGCTTCGATCAGGCAGGCAGCTCCCCTCGATCTCGGCAAGGCCTTGAGCGAGACGGAAGCCATCGCGCACATGGCTGAGCTCGCAGCCCAAAACCAGGTCTTCACCTCGCTGATCGGCCAAGGCTATTCCGGCACCATTCTGCCGGCGGTGATCCAGCGCAACATCCTGGAGAATCCCGCCTGGTACACGGCCTACACGCCCTACCAGCCCGAGATCAGCCAGGGCCGGCTGGAGGCGCTGTTCAACTTCCAGACCATGATCTGCGATCTCACCGGGCTCGATGTCGCCAACGCCTCGCTGCTCGATGAGGCGACGGCTGCGGCGGAGGCCATGGCGCTCGCGGAGCGGCACTCGCAGGTGAAGGCGCAAGCCTTCTTCGTGGACAAGGACGTGCATCCGCAGACCCTCGCGGTGATGCGCACCCGCGCGGAGCCCCTGGGCTGGAACCTGATCGTCGGCGATCCCCTCACCGATCTCGACAAGACAGACGTGCTGGGTGCGCTGCTGCAATATCCGGGCAGCTCGGGCGCGGTGCGCGACCTGCGGCCGGCAATTGCGACGCTGCGCGCCAAGGGCGCGCTTGCGATCGTTGCCGCCGATCTGCTGGCGCTGACGCTGCTCGCCTCGCCCGGCGAGCTCGGCGCAGATATCGCCATTGGCTCGGCGCAGCGCTTTGGCGTGCCGATGGGCTATGGCGGGCCGCACGCGGCCTACATGGCGGTTCGCGATGCGCTGAAGCGCTCGCTGCCCGGCCGCATCGTCGGCCTCTCCGTGGACTCGCGTGGTGCACCCGCCTATCGCCTGGCGCTGCAAACCCGCGAGCAGCATATCCGCCGCGAGAAGGCGACCTCCAACATCTGCACCGCGCAGGTGCTGCTTGCCGTGATCGCCTCGATGTATGCGGTCTATCACGGCCCCGAAGGCCTCTTGCAGATCGCACGCAATGTGCATCGCCGCACCGCCGTGCTGGCCGCGGGCCTGCGCAAGCTCGGCTTCGCGCCACGTTCCGAAAACTTCTTCGACACGATCAGCGTGGACGTTGGCGCGAAGCGCGACGAGATCGTCGCGCGTGCGGCGGCCGAAAAGATCAATCTCGGCCTCGGCAGCGACGGCCTGCGCATCGCGCTCGACGAGGCCACGACGCCGGCGACCATCGAGGCGGTCTGGCGCGCTTTCGGCAGTAAGCTCGCCTATGCCGAGATCGACGCGACCACGCGCGAGGCACTGCCCGAGGCGTTGAAGCGAGCGACGCCCTTCCTCACCCATCCGGTATTCCATGCGCATCGCTCGGAAACCGAGATGCTGCGCTATATGCGCAAGCTCAGCGACCGCGACCTCGCGCTCGACCGCGCCATGATCCCGCTCGGGTCGTGCACCATGAAGCTGAACGCGACCACCGAAATGATGCCGCTGACCTGGCCGGAGTTCGGCAACCTGCATCCGTTCGCGCCAAGCGAGCAGGCACGCGGCTATCACGCGCTGTTCGCGCGGCTTGAGAAGTGGCTGTGCGACATCACCGGCTATGATGCGATCTCGCTCCAGCCGAATTCGGGCGCGCAAGGCGAATATGCCGGCCTGCTCGCGATCCGGGACTATCACATCGCGCGCGGCGAAGGCGACCGCAAGGTGTGCCTCATCCCCTCGTCCGCCCACGGCACCAATCCGGCGTCCGCCGCGATGGTCGGCATGGAGGTGGTCGTCGTGGCCTGCGAGAAGAACGGCGACGTCGACGTCAATGATCTCCGCGCCAAGGCCGACAAGCACGCGAAAGATCTTGCCGCAGTCATGATCACCTATCCCTCCACGCATGGCGTGTTTGAGGAGCACATCCGCGAGATCTGCGACATCGTCCATGGCCATGGCGGCCAAGTCTATCTCGATGGCGCGAACCTGAACGCACAGGTCGGTCTGTCACGGCCCGGCGATTATGGTGCCGACGTCAGCCATCTCAATTTGCACAAGACCTTCTGCATCCCGCATGGCGGCGGCGGCCCGGGCATGGGCCCGATTGGCGTGAAGGCGCATCTTGCCCCATTCCTTCCCGGCCATCCCGCAACGAAGGCTGACACAGTGGTCGGCCCGGTCTCGGCCGCGCCGTTCGGCTCGGCCTCGATCCTGACTATCTCGTACATCTACATTTTGATGATGGGCGGCGAAGGTTTGAAGCGCGCGACCGAGATCGCGATCCTCAACGCCAACTATATCGCGGCTCGTCTGGATGCGCATTTCCCCGTGCTCTACAAGAACGCGAAGGGCCGCGTCGCGCACGAATGCATCATCGATCCGCGGCCGCTGAAGACGACGAGCGGCGTCACCGTCGACGACATCGCCAAGCGCCTGATCGATTACGGCTTCCACGCGCCGACCATGAGCTTCCCGGTGCCGGGCACGCTGATGATCGAGCCGACGGAGTCGGAATCGAAAGCTGAGCTCGATCGCTTCTGCGACGCCATGATCGCGATCCGGAAGGAAATCGCCGAGGTCGAGGCCGGCCGCTTCAAGATCGAAGCTTCGCCTTTGCGCCATGCGCCGCACACCGTGCACGACATCGCCGACGACAACTGGGCCCGCGCCTACAGCCGCACTGAGGGCTGCTTCCCCGACGGCGTCTCGCGCACCGACAAGTATTGGTGCCCGGTGGGACGCGTCGACAACGTCTACGGCGACCGCAACCTCGTGTGCTCCTGCCCGCCGGTGAGCGATTACGCGGAAGCCGCGGAGTAAAGCGCTAAGGCGCAACCAGCGAACGGCTTTGCGCATGCCAACGCCAGTCTCGTCGGGTGGGCAAAGGCGCGCAGCGCCGTGCCCACCCTCTTTCACCGCATGCAAAGGTGGTGGGCACGCTCCGCTTTGCCCACCCTACGGCACTGAACGCTTATCTAAGGCGCGACCAACAATCGGGTTTCGCGATCCCACCGCCAGAGCCGTTCGTTGGTCAATTCGGTACCGCCCCACCAGCGGTGAATCGGGTTATGGCGGCGGAAGTTTTCCTCGTACGCCACAACGGATCGCCCGAGTTCGGTAAGAGCGAGCCGTCCCCCCTTATACCGAAAGGAACGTACCTCCTCGCTTGTGCGCGGCGGCTCCTCGCCAAGTTCAAAGATTGCCGGCGCTTTGCCCTCCGCCAACTCATAGAGCAACTCACCGGCCTCGCGCTCATCGAACGTATCCTGAGCCCCACGGAGCACCACGCGCGGCTCGGTACCTCCATCTTCGATAAACCCCAGCATACCCATTTCGCTCGTGCCGACACCTGTCAGCGGGTCAGGCAATTCTTCGAGCATCGCGACCAGAGCCGACCGCAGCCGGGGCAGAATGGCCAGATCCTTCATGAGCAGATCGAAGCACGGTTCGGGCGTCGGCGCACGCCAGGCCTGCCAGGCTCGGCTCGCCATCGTCAGGTGACTGTCCGTGACCTTGAACGCCGGCAGCTTCCATATCGCGACAGATTGCGGAGCATAGTTCGCAACGGTGTCATCGGTGTGCACCAGGCTCAGCTTCGTCGTGATCTCCTTGTAGGGGCGAAGAAGGTCCAGCAGCCAGACAAGCACGAGCTGATCGTTGGGCTGAGGATCGACCCACACTTCGATCGAGTCGAACTTCTCGCAAAGTTCGAAGAGGCCGATATCGCGCGTGCCGAAATCCTTCAGCCATTCCCGACAGACGTCGTCGAGCCAGTGATCGCCTTTATTGCAGTGCTTCGCCGACCGTCGCTCCAGCCCCACCACAAGCTGTTCTTCGGATGGCAGTCGGCCTTGCACGAAGCGAAGGCAAAAGCCGAGGACGACGTTCGTCATGCCGGCCTCGCGCAGAGTGTCCGCCGCGCGATCGTTCGTGGTCAGGATCAAATGCGACACGGTCACCTCTCAATCAAAAATCGATACGCAAATCAGGAATGCTTTTAATGACGCGCACATCAGCGAGGTGCAACCAGCGAACGGGTCTCGCGGCACCACGCCAGATCCGTTCGCTGGTCAGGTGAGTGCCACCCCACCAACGATCGATCGGGTTGTGGCGGCGAAAATCCTCGTCGCCTGCCAGCACCGCCTTCCCGAACTCGGTCAGCGACAACCGCGATCGCTTGTAGCGCTCGAGGCGATCCAAATCTTTGTGCAAGTTCAGGGAAAAGGGCCTTCATCCAGTCCTGACACCGCCGGCCTCCCGCACCGCGCGAGCCCATCGAGCAACGCGCCGACTTCCCAGTATCCGTACACGCGCCGCTCGTTGCGCTTCCGATAGCCGGGGAAGCAATCGAAGGGCTGCGCGTCGCCCCGCGCGACGAGTGTCAGTATCTGCTTTTCCGTGGCTCCAAGACCTGAGGCGGGCCCCGGAAGCTCTTCGAGGAGTGCGTGCACGCAATGACTGAGTTGCGGCAGTCCGACCAAATTCAACTTGAAGAGATTCTGCCAACTCTGCGGTGACGGCGCACAATAGGCGCGCCACGCACGGCCGGCCAATTTGAAAGTATAAGGCCTCATCTCGTCAACGAACGGGTAAGGCTTGGCAAGCTCCCGTGGATCGATGTCGCCGATGTCCATGTACAGATGGCGCACCATGAAGCTGGAACTGGCAGCGCTCCCGCGGCGCCAATGATCGAGCAGCCAGAGCAGGATCAATTGCGCATTTGGCTCGGGCCCCTGCCAGAACTCGAACGAGTCACATGCCGCGAACAATTCGATAAATCCTCGATCCTTCACACCCCATTCTTCGAGGCGCCAGTCAGGCGTATCGTCGAGCCAATGAAGGCCGGGTAGCTGCGTTGTACGCGGCGCAAAGAACGCGTCGAGCTCCGCAGCTGATAGCATCGGTCCCCAGACAAGCCGGCGTTCAATCGCAATCACGAGATCGGCAAGGCCGGCGTATTGGATGGCGCCGGCGGTGGACGAGTCTGTTGTCACAATGAGCCGCGCCATGCTCGCAGCCTCAGGGTTTCGTCAGAACGGCGCCGCAACGCCACAGATTCAGGAGAGGGCAACGGCCCCCACTGGAAGTGAAGAAGAAAACGACGTGCTCGGCCAGCCCCGATTTGGCGAGCTCACTACCGGATGGACTGGTCAAGATCAGACGCTTCATCGCCCCACCTGATCACTACAACACAAGACGAAAACGGGCACCGAAGACGTCGGCAACTCAACGTCCTCAGCGCCCGCCCTCGCGAAACTTGACTGGTGTTAGGTCCTACTCCTCCGCCGGCTCCTCGCCGTCGGCGTCGCGCTCGGAATTGCCGGCCAAGATCTGCTCGGCGATCAGACCGGAGTTTTGCCGGATCGCGGTCTCGATCTTGGCGGTGACGTCGGGGTTGGCCTTCAGGAACGCCTTGGAGTTCTCGCGGCCCTGGCCGAGGCGCTGGCTGTCATAGGAGAACCAGGCGCCGGACTTTTCAACGATGCCGGCCTTGACGCCGAGATCGAGGATCTCGCCCATCTTGGACACGCCCTCGCCGTACATGATGTCGAACTCGACCTGCTTGAAGGGCGGCGCCAGCTTGTTCTTCACCACCTTCACGCGCGTGGTGTTGCCGACGACCTCGTCGCGCTCCTTGATCGCGCCGATGCGGCGGATGTCGAGGCGGACCGAGGCGTAGAACTTCAGCGCGTTGCCGCCGGTCGTGGTTTCCGGCGAACCGTACATCACGCCGATCTTCATGCGGATCTGGTTGATGAAGATCACCATGGTGTTGGACTTGTTGATGGAGGCCGTCAGCTTGCGCAGCGCCTGGCTCATCAACCGCGCCTGGAGACCGGGCAGCGATTCCCCCATCTCGCCTTCGAGCTCAGCCTTCGGCACGAGCGCCGCGACCGAATCGATCACCATCACGTCCACCGCGCCCGAACGCACCAGCGTGTCGCAGATCTCCAGCGCCTGCTCGCCGGTGTCGGGCTGGGAGATCAGGAGATCGTCGATGTTGACGCCGAGCTTGCGTGCATAGACCGGATCGAGCGCGTGCTCCGCATCGATGAAGGCGCAGATGCCGCCCTTCTTCTGCGCTTCCGCCACCGTGTGTAGCGCCAGCGTCGTCTTGCCCGAGGATTCCGGCCCGTAGATCTCGACGATGCGCCCCTTGGGCAGGCCGCCGATGCCGAGCGCGATATCGAGCCCGAGCGAGCCGGAAGACACCGCCTCGATGTCCATCGAACGGTCGCTCTTGCCGAGCTTCATCACCGAACCCTTGCCGAACTGGCGCTCGATCTGAGAGAGCGCGGCAGCCAGGGCTTTACTCTTGTCCATGGAAGATCCTTCGACGATACGCAGGGCAGTGGCGGACATCTGGTCGTGCTCCTTATTGCGGGGATTCGCTAGAGGACAAACGGTTGGCGAAGCGGGTCGGCGATAAAAGTAATGTACACTGTTTGTTCCAGGTTCGCAATATGTTCTTTTGCGCCTCGCGGGCACTGGCCTGTTTTAACCCCTAGTGGCTTAAGCTGAATTTCGGAGTGTCCAAATTTGTTCGTGACCTGCCACAACCTGTTCATCCACCAGATGGATTAGGCTTAAGGGATGGGCAATTGGTGCCATTCCACCGCCGCGCGGAAATCGTTCAAGGTCGAGACGGCGTCGGGCTCTCACCAAAATCCGCCAAAACAACCCCATGCAAAGGAGCCGGCCTCTCGTGATCCCAGGTGACGCCGAGTTGATTTCGACAGCCCCTTAAGCCGTTTATCACTCGGCAGACGCCGACCAAGAAACGGTGGAAAAGATGCCTTCGGTTGTCTTCAAGATCGCCGCTGTCGCTGCCGGACTTTCGATCATGGCCACCACTCTCGTGCTGCCAAGGCCGGGACTGAAGGGGCTCGCAAAGGGCATGGCCGCCGCAATATCGCTCACGCTCGCCGCGGCCTTTCTCATCGCCACCGTCCGCAGTTTTGGCCCGTGAAGCGAGCAAGGACGCACCGCCAAGCGGCCTCTTCTCTCCGCGCGTGCCGGCCTACAGCACGGCCAACAGAATGAGCCCCACGACCAGCACGACAAAACCCATCGCCGTCGCAGCGGCGAATGATCGCTCTACATTATCCATATGCCACCCCTATCGGCGGGCCACGTTCCCCCATGGCGTCGCCGAACGCGCTGAGTCTCCTCAATTGCTGTGTCGTAATTTCTGCGAGTGGGTGTCGGAATTGGGACGGGATTCGTACTTGAGATGGCAAGGCGACCTATTCGCAATCCAGCCTTGAAGAGCCAATCGCCTGCTGCTGCCTGTAAGCTCCCTGTAAGCTGCGCGGGTTAACCTCGCTTGGCTACGGTGTTGCAGCCCAGCACCTCAGCCTCCAATAACCTTCTGCCCCGCCCGGCTCTCCCCTGGCGGGGCTTTTTTTCGCTGTCCCGCAATCCCTAAAGCGCGATGAGATTGGGATGACATCGTCATCGCGCTTTAGCTTATTGTTTGAGCATGATCTTTTCGGAAAACCGCTTCGCACTTTTCCGGATCATGCTCTAGGGCTCGCGCGTCAGCCGCAGAGAGAAGGATCCGGCAGCATCGCGGCCCAGGAGATCAGCCAGGACGCGAGCCAGTGTTTGACGAAGTCGGGCGCTGTGCTTGCGGGCAGGCTCGCAATGGCGGCGGCGATCAGGCAGGTCAGGCCGGACTGGATCGCGCCGAATACGAAGTGGCTGTAGCGACGGGAAATGCCGAGCATGAGGCGCCTTTGTCTGTCGACCCGCCACGGGCGAAGCAAGGCACGTGCCGCGACCTCATCTCACCGCGCGATGCGACCCGGGCGCGAGCGGCGGCCCGGCGGATTCGTCTCCACCGCAGCCAGGCGACTGTTTCGACAGTCCCTCGAATCGCCAGAAGGTGATCACGCTCGTCTCGCCGCATCGCTCGCAAGCGAGCGTGTCCTCGCCGAGGCTGTAGCGCCCGCGCCTGAAGGCCGCAGGCGATGCCGGCTGTCTGCAATGCGGACAGACCAGCGAAAAGTTTCGCGCACCCCAGCGCACCACGAGATTACGAAGCCAGCCCACGCCATCCTCTTTTACGAGGTCGAGTTTCTTACGAGGTCAAGTTAGCAACTACCCTATAATGAAACCTAGCGTTGTCATGGGCGATCAAACATTGCAACACGAAACCCGAATCGAGGATCTGTCCTCACTCGTGTCGGTTCCATCCGAACCCGCACAGCCTTTCGCAAGACAGCCGCAACGCGCTGCACATTACCGCTGCACATTCACGATACATGCCGCGTTCGTGCCACGTGTCGCTCGCAGGACATATCGCTCGTGGAACCCGTGGTTCTCCGGCCATGAACAAAGTTCCTGTCGCGCCAAGCAGCAGGAACAGGTCAATTCGGATAATTGGTCCGGCCGCCCTCCCGGTCGTGCATCTGAAGGATGCGGACGAAATCTGCCATGCTCGAACGGTCGTCGCCTTCGCTTGCGCGCAGGATGTAGCCATCTGTCTCGGGCCGGCCGCGTTGCCAGACCCGCTTGAGGAGGTCGACGATCTGCTTCATGGAATCCGAACGCGTTACCGGGCCGCCGGGTTTTAAGCCGAATGGCGTTGGATGAATCCTGCCGAGCCAATGCGCGGCCAGCCGACTGGTTCCTTCAGCCCTGCCGAAATTTGCACCGCACCAATTGTCGGCGGCATCTTTCCCAACGCCCCTTCGTCTGCTTCGCACCACGCGCGGAGCAAAGGATTTCGTTGCATTATCCACGGCTTAGCGGCAGATTTGACGGACCGAGGGGAATATTATGACGTTCAGCATGTTATGTTAACCAAAGGTGAATCGTGGAGGTAGGCCATGAATCACAGGGGCATCGAGTTCACCGTGGCCAAGACGGCGATACAAGGCGTCTGGCAGTGGCAATTCCGCATCGGTGAAACGGTCAAGACCGGCAAGACCGAGACCAAGATCGATCTCCTTGCCATCCGTCGCGTGCAACTGCGTATCGACCGGGAGCTCAAGGCCATCGATCGCAAGACGGCCTGAGCCGGTCGCGAGGACATTGTCGGCGAGACCCCGCCGCGCCCCCCGGTTGCGGTGTATATAGCTGTGCTGCTTATGAATCCCGTAGAGTTCCGGAGTTGATCTGCCTGCCGTTTGGGATTGCACTGCGCGCCTTCATGGCCCCGGGGCGCGGCCATTACCCGATCGGTGCAGCCATGCCGCTCTATTTCTTCCGGATCCGGAACGGCCGCTATTCGGGCTCATCCGAGCAGGCCAGCGAATTCGTCGACCGCGATGCGGCCTGGAAGGAGATGACCCATGTCTGCGCCGACATGGCCGCCGGTATCGCGCGCAAGCTGCAAGAGAACTCCGAATGGCACATGGAGCTCCTGGACGAGGCCAAGCAACCGGTCTTCCGGATTCGAATCGTCGCGGAATCCTTTGATTAGGCTCCGAGGTTAACCGCGTCCGGCCGCCCTGCCCGCGGGCCTCTCTGCCGCCTTCCTGGCCGCCTCGCGCTGGCGCTTCCGCCGCAAATCGCCGACGCGAACGAAGCGCGCCCCGACGCGCTCGCCATTGCGCCAGGTCAGGATGCAGATGCGGATCACCTCGCCGCCGGTCGTGAACGACAAGCCGAACACTTTCGGCACCGGCAGCGCACCGACGTCGAGAGACACGCCGTCGTCGGAGACATCGACGATCGTGCATTCGATCCATGGCGCGTCGGGCGCCGGAATCAGAAATCCGGGCCTGTAGAGATCAACCCGCACATGTCTGCGGGCGCCGAGATCTTTGCGGTGCCGAGCCATCGCTCTCCCCTGGGAAGAGGAGACCGTAAGCCGCAAAGCTTTGAACGGGGTTTCCGAAAAAGACTAAAAGTTGCTGCAAGCCGAAGGCCGGTTCAAAGCGACCTAAAGCATGATCCGGAAAAGTGCCAAGCGGTTTTCCGGAAAGATCATGCTCAAACAACAACCTAAAGCACGATGTCGATTCATCCTAATCTCATCGCGCTTTAGTCGGCGCTCGGCAGGCGCCGCATCGTGAACTCGATGTCGCCGCCAGGCAGTTCGCGCCAGCTCTCGACCTCACTCATATAGCCTGCCTTGGGATAGCGGGCGAAGAAGGCCTGCGCCTTCGCCCTGGCCGCCTCGCGGGGCAATGTGAAGGTCTCGCGCAAATAGCCGTCGCCCGCCTTGCGCCGGCGCGCCATCCGGTCGGCAAGATCCCGCGGGCGAAACACCATGCCGCAACTCCTTCACCCCCTAAGCCCCCTTGAATATAGGGAGATCGGACAGCGAAGAGGAGTCCGGCCGGCTGGGACGGTCAGTTGGCGGTCGGAGCGGTCTTGGTCTTCTTGGCCGCAGCAGAGGCCTTGGGCGCGACCGAGGTCTTTGGCGCAGCATTCTTGGGGGGATCGGCGCGCATGCCGCCCCAGGGATCGCTGGAGGTCTTGGCGTCCGGAATCTTCTTCATCGTCTCCTTATAGCGCTGGTCGCGCTCGGCGTCGGCCGCCTTCTCTTCGTCGGTCTTGCCCGGCGCATCCTGCATCATATTGATGTGGGGCATCTGCTGCGCGTAGGCCGGCCCGGCGATGATCGCCAGCAGCGCCGCCACACGGAAAGCCTTCATCACGTCACTCCTTGGTCATCGATGGCCGGTTCGGCGCGTCGTCAGCCCGTGACGCCGCAATCGCCGTACGACCCGCTAGAAACGATCCGATTTGCAGGATTTTGGCGATTGCAGCCAATCGTCCCAGATCGGGCCGCATTTGGTGCACCCGCCCAGGGCAAGCCCGACCAGGCCCAAGCAAAACACCAAGACAAATCGCCGCAACATCATCCACCCTGTTCGAAAGGCGCGGCATCATAGGGGGCGAAGTCTGGCATTTTCAAGCCGGCCCAGAAGCGCCGGGACGGGGTGACTTTGCCGTGCCGTACCGTGCAGAATAGCCGAAACATCGGGCAACAGGGGGAAACGGAATTCATGCCAGCGCAGCCAACGACGGAATTCGGCATCGAGGAGGCGAGGCGCGTGCTGGGCGACGTGTTCGCGCCGTGGGTTCAGGATCTCGGCCTCTCGGTCGAACGCATCGACCACGAGCCGCCGCCGGACGATAAGGACTGGCAGCCCGGCGCGGTGCTGCGCATGGCGTTCTCGGAGCGGCTGTGCCGCAGCGGCGGCGTGGTCTGCGGCCAGGCCCTGATGGCGCTCGCCGATACCTCCATGGTGATCGCGATCCTCGCCGCCAATCGCGGCTACAGGCCGATGACGACCGTCGACCAGACAACGCACTTCATGCGCGCGGTCTCATCGTCGGACGTCTTGGCGGATGCGAAGGTGGTGCGGCTCGGACGCACCATGAGCTTCGGTCGCGTCACGCTGTTGTCCGCCACCGACAACAAGCCGGTGGCGATGGTGTCGAGCGCGTTTGCGATGCTGCCCGGGTAACTCTTACTTGCCCAGCACTTCGTCGGCGGCGGTGACGATGCTGACCGTCGGGTTGTTGCCGCAATAGGTGCCGAACTTCTTGGCATTGTCGACGAACACGTCGGTGTCGATGATGGCGTTGTCCTCGTCGCCCTTGTACCAGCCGTCCATCCAGGTCAGCACCAGCTTGATGGTGTCGTCGCCGCTCTCGAGAAACTGCTTGCAGCTCATGGTCGACAGATCGAGCTTGGTGGCGTTGGCGGGAGCGGACGACATGGCAATGACAGCAGCGAACAAAATCGAAATCGTGGTCTTCATCAGAATCTCCATTGGCGCAGGACGCCACAATTGATCGGTCTCTTCGGGAAACCGGAAAGCGCAACGAACGCGCGCCTCCGCGCATTGTCGTAAACGAAGTGTAAAGCGCTCTGCAAGCACGGCGTTCATTGAATTTAGTTTGATGTAATTTCCATGCCGTATTTTACGCACTGTCAGTTTGGATTAACGGACATGATTGAGAAGCGTGCAGCGCAGCGACATCGGGTTTTCAAAGGTGGGACGATCACCTTTGAGAGCCGCGGCGTTGCCTGCACGGTGCGCAATTTGTCGAGCGGAGGCGCTGCAATCGACCTCGACGGCCGCGTTTTGCTGCCGCCGTCGTTTACCCTGTCGATCTCCAGCGATCAGTTCGCGCGCAAGTGCCGCACCGTGTGGCGCAACGACAAACGCCTCGGTCTCGCCTTCGAACAGTAACGCGCAGGCTGTGAACCGCGGTTCGCAAAACGCGTCTTTCGCGCCAGGCGACTAGACCGTCCTGCGACGACTCACGCGCCAGCGCAGGCCGGCAATGACGAGCGCGATCGTCGCGAGCATCAGCACGGAGACCGCGGCCCAGAACCGGCCGCCGGGACGATCGAGCGTACGCGACACCAGCGACGGCGACTCCCCTGCCCGCGCCAGGCGGAACGCAACCACGCTGTCGCCGATCGACGTGCCGCCTTCCGAATGGCCGCCGGCGCCGATCGCGACATATTGCTCGCCCTTCCAGAGATAGGTCATGGGATTGGCAATGCCCGGCACGGGCAGGCGGCCCTGCCACAGTTCACGTCCATCGCGCGCATCGAAGGCGCGCAAGTAGGCATCCATCGCGCCGGTGAAGAGAAGACCGCCCGCCGTGATGGCGACGCCGTTGACGAGCGGCGTGCCCCACGCAAACGGCAGGCCGAGCGGCGCGAGATCCTCGGTGGTGCCGACCGTCGAGCGCCAGAGGATCTTGCCGGCCTTGAGATCGACGGCGACCGTCTCGCCCCATGGCGGCTTGACGCAGATCAGCCCCACCGGCGACATCACCACCGAACGCGACATCGCAAACGGCGCACCCTGCTGCTGACCGAAATCATGGCCCGGCGGCGGATTGAAGCCGGCCGCCTCCGCGCGCGGGATCAGCTTGATGAGATGCGCAACCCGGCTGGTGTTGGCATAGAGGATCTGGTTGACGGGATCGAACGCCGCGCTGCCCCAGTTCACGCCGCCGCCGGTGAACGGAAACTCGAGCGTGCCTTGCGTGGATGGCGGCGTGAAGAGACCGTCGTTGCGCGCGCTTGCAAAGCGCTCTGCGCAGGCTGAGTGCATGAAGGCCGGAAACGGCGAGAAGGCATCGTCGGCCGAGATCGTCTGCTGCGTCAGCGCCGGCACATGCGTCGGAAACGGCTGCGTCGGCGACAGCTTCTCGCCCTCCGCTCCGCCTTGCGGCACGGCGCGCTCTTCGACCGGCCACACCGGCTTGCCGCTGTCGCGATCGAGCACGAAGACGAAGCCGTGCTTGGTCGGTTGGATCACGACGTCGCGTGGGCCCTCACCGGTCTCGATGCGCGCGAGCGTCGGCTGCGCCGGCAGATCATAGTCCCAGACATCATGATGCACGGCCTGGAACGACCATGCGAGCTCGCCGGTCTCGATACGCAGGGCTACGACCGAATTGGCGTGCTCGTTGTTGCCGGGGCGTTTGCCGCCCCAGAAATCCGGCGACGGCGAGGTCGTTGGCAAGAACACCAGTCCGCGCGCCTCGTCCACCGACATCGGTGCCCAGACATTGGCGTGGCCGGCCTCGATGCCGTCGTGCTTCAGAGGCTCAAAGCTCCAGCGCGGCTGGCCGCTGCGCGCGTCGAAGGCGCGCACCGTGCCCGCCGGCGCGTTGACGCGCCGGTTGTCGCCGATCGCAGAGCCGACCACGACGACGCCGCGACCGACCGCGGGCGGCGAGGTGATCTGGAATTCGCCGGGCCATTCCAGCTTCATGCCGACGTCGATCCTGACCTCGCCCCTGTCGCCGAAACCGGCACAGGGAATTCCGGTGTTGGCATCGAGTGCTATCAGGCGAACATCGTTGGTGCCCATGAAGATGCGGGCCCGGCAGGCGGCATTCGCCGGCGCCTGGTCATCGAGCCAATAGGTGACGCCGCGACAGACGAAGCGGTTAGCGGGGCGATAATCCGTTCTGATCTCCGGATCGTAGCGCCACTTCTCGGCACCCGTGCCGGGATCGAGCGCGATCACCTCGTTGAAGGGCGAGCAGAAGATCAGGCTGTCCTCGACGAACAGCGGCGTGGTCTCGAATTTCGTCCGCTTCATCACCTCGGGCGGACGCGTCACGAGATCGCCGGTGTGATACTCGAAGGCGCGAACGAGATTGCCGACATTGTCGGGCGTGATCTGCTTCAGCGTCGAGAACTTCTGGCCGCCGGGGTCGCCGCCCCAAGAACTCCAGCCCGCATCCGCACCCAACGCTGGCGCAGAAGCAAGCAACGGGATCGCGAGCAGACCGACCAGATGGCGCACGCGGATCATGGGACTCGCCCGGAGCTATTTCGGCTTCTTGGCGGGCTCGGCCTGGCGCGCCCCGCCCCATGGGTCGTATTTCTCCTTGGGATCGGGAATGCGCTCGAGGGCGGCCTTGTACGCCTTCTCGTCGACCTCGGGAGCCTTCTTCTCGGTCTTGGGACCGTCATTGCCGTGGCGCCGGCCGCCCATTTGGGCCTGTGCAGGCGCGGCAACGAATGCGAGCACGGTCACCGCGACGACAAGAATCCTCATGCGTCAATCCCTCCCATCTGGCGTATCAGCCTAGCCTGCATTGCCTTATTGGCAAATCCCCACCGGCCCTTCGGTCCCGCTCAGGAATTGTTGATCGAGGGGGACTTCGATCGGCCGTCTTCGTACCCATCTTTCGGGACGCAGGGGATCTTCACGGATGCTACGGATCGTTGCTCATGCGGCACTACTCGCCGGCGCGCTTGCGCTCGGCGCGTGCGGCTTCGCCGACAGCCGTGCGCCGGTGCCCGAATTCATGCGCATGAAGGACGCCGAGCAGCCGCCCCCCGAACCGCCACCGGACGTCAAGAAAATCGTTCGCGAGCAGATCGACGTCGTCTTCATGGCGGCGTCATATCCGCGCGAGGTGCAGGTCGCCCCGCCCCATCACGAGGTTCGCGGGCTGGGCTGGACGTCCTGCGTACGCGCGCAGCTCACCTCGGCGACTGGCACCGCGCTCGGTGCCCAGACCTACGTCGTGACCATCAGCAGCGGCAAGGTCGTCGACCGGCGGCGCGCAGAAGCCGACGACATCTGCGGATCCGAAACCTACGAGCCGATCTAGGGAACAGTTTCTTCGTCCGAGCAATCTCATCATGTTCCCCAGAACATCAGCCGTGTTCCGGGAAAAACCCGAAAAAACACCCGGAACGAATGCGTGCGCCCACTCTTGTCACCCCGAGGGCAGTTGCCACGGAGAAGACTGATGAGGACAACGATTGTTGCGCTGCTGGCAGGCGTCGGGGCCCTGGCCGCGACTGGAGCCGCGAAGGCTGCCGACATCTACACGACCAGCGAATACACCAATCCCGATCTCGTGCAGCAGGTGCGCCTCGTCTGCGACGACGCGGGCCGCTGCTATCGTACCCACAACGGCGCGCGCGTGA
Organism: Bradyrhizobium iriomotense; assembly: GCF_030160715.1. Classification (GTDB taxonomy): domain Bacteria; phylum Pseudomonadota; class Alphaproteobacteria; order Rhizobiales; family Xanthobacteraceae; genus Bradyrhizobium; species Bradyrhizobium iriomotense. The sequence goes on along the minus strand of NZ_BSOW01000037.1, from coordinate 26,561 downwards.
TCGTCCGCGACTCCTACGGTTACATGCCGCGCGAGCGCTACTATGAGCGACGCACCTATCGCGACTGGGACGAACCGCGTGCGGGCGTCGGCATTCGCGCGCCAGGCGTCAGCGTAGGCGTGGGAGTTGGCGAGGATCGCTGGTAGCTCCATTCACAATCGAGATCGTGGGGACCGCATGGAATGGCCGTGCGGTCCCTTTCTCGTGCGAGGTCTCAGGCGAATGGTCAACAGGACGTTAACGCTACCGCTCGAATTGAAGCCTTGCGCCAACCGTATTTTCCAATCTTTGCGCTAAGCATGAGCCTGTGACGCGGCTCGGGCTCCGGCCCGGCCGGCGTGAACGGGGAACGACTGGACGTGGTCGATATCGCACATCGAGCTGCGATCAAGGGCGCATCGGCGAGCGATGCCACGGCTCCGCGCGCCCGCAACCTCTCCGACACCGCACCGCTCGTCCCGCTTGCCTCAGTCGATTTGGGGCAATGGCAGGCGCTCAGCGCGCAGGCGATCGAGCCGAACGGCTATTATCTGCCGCCCTGGGAGCTCGCCGTCAGTGCGACTGCCCGGGGCCGCACCGGCGCAATGGCGCTGCGCGCAGTGAGCACATCTGCGCAACTGATCGGGCTGATGCCGGTCGTCTCGCTGTGGCGCGCCTGGAAAATCCCCCTGCCCGCGCTGGTGAGCGCGCATCCCTACGGCACGCTGTGCAGCCCATTGCTTGATCGTCACACCGCGAGCGAAGCCGCAGCGCGCCTGCTCGATCGGGCACGAGATGCCGGCGCCCATGCGCTGATCCTGCGCGACGTCGCGCTCGATGGCGCAGCGATGAGATCACTGACTCCAATCTCGACCCGCGACGGCTTGAGGCCGCGCGTGCTGAGCTCGCATGTCCGCGCCAGTCTCGATGCGACGCAGGATGGCGATACGCTGCTGCGCGATGCGCTCGGGGCGAAGAAGCTCAAGGAGCTTCGGCGCCAGCGGCACAGACTCGAAGTGCATGGTCCGCTCACGTTCGACGTCGCACGCACGCCCGACGAGGTCAAAGCAGCGCTCGAAACGTTCTTGCAGCTCGAGGCGAGCGGCTGGAAAGGCAAGCGCGGCACCGCCCTGATCCAGCACGCAGGCGATGCCAGCTTCATTCGCCGCGCCGCGCCCGCGCTCGCCGAAACCGGCCAATGCGAGATCATCAGCCTGCGCGCCGGGACGACGCCGGTTGCCGCCGGCATCGTGCTGCGCCACCAGGATCGCGCCTTCTTCTTCAAGCTGGGCATCGAGGAGCGGTTTGCAAAGTATTCGCCGGGCGTGCAGCTCACGCTCGAGCTGACGCGCCATCTCTGCGCCGATCCCGCGGTCGCGAGCGCCGATTCCACCGCGAGCGCGAATCACCCGATGATCAACCCGATCTGGCGCGGCCGCCTTGCGATCGGCGACGTGCTGATTCCGCTGAGGCGCAACGATCGGATGGTGACGCTGATCCATGCGGCCCTTGTCGCCCGCAATGCCGCACTGGACACCGCGCGGCGAGTGCTTCACCTGATTCGCAGGTAACGCCTACTCCGCCGCCTGCGCGTTGATCTCCTCCGACACCTGGCGGATGGCCCGGGCGAGCAGGTTCGGATCCTGGGCGCCGGAGACGGCATATTTCTGCGCGAAGACGTAGGTCGGCACGCCGGAGATGCCCTTCTCGGCGGCCTCCTGCGCCTGGGCCGAGATCAGCGCCACGTCCTCGTCGGTGCCGAGCCGTCGTCGCACGTCGTCAGCACTGAGCCCGACATCGGCCGCCGCCTGCACCAGCACGTTCACATCGGTGAGATCGCCGCCGTCGCGGAAATAGAGCTCCATTAGCCGCTGCTTCATCTCAGGCGCCTTGCCGGCAGCCTCCGCCCAGTGGATCAGGCGGTGGCAGTCGGTGGTGTTGGGCTGGCGCTGCACGAGATCGGGCCGATAAATGAGGCCCTCCTCGCCCGCGGCCGCGACCACGCGGCCGGCGATGCCCTTATAGGCCTCGACCGAGCCGAACTTCTTGGTCAGATACTCCTCGCGGCTGATGCCCTCGCGCGGCACCCAGGGATTGAGGAAGAACGGGCGGAAGTTGAGCTCGACCGGCACGTCCGGCACCAGCGCCAGCGCATTCTCGATTCGGCGCTTGCCGATATAGCACCAGGGGCACACCACGTCGGAGACGACGTCGATCTGAAGCGGCTTGAGCGTGCTCATGGCAATCTCCTTCGGGCGGACCATTGGTTCCGCCGGAAGATAGGCCGAACGCGCCCCGAGGCAAGGGCGCTAAAGCGCGATCAGATTGGGATGAATCTTCATCGCGCTTTAGGTTGTTGTTTGCGCATGATCTTTTCGGAAAACCGCTTCACACTTTTCCGGATCATGCTTTAGGCCATTTTGGCCGCCATCTGCTTCAGCCGCTCCGCCGTGTGCTCATCGGCCGGGAAGAACGTCTCCAGCGCCAGCTCCGACAGCGTGATGTCGACGGGCGTGCCGAACACCATGGTGGTGGAGAAGAAACTTAGTATCTCGCCCTCATGCCGCAGCTTGAACGGGATCGCGACATTGTCATGCGAGAGCGGCGCGGAGCGCGCTGGAATGGGATAGCTCTTCAGATCATTGTAGAGTTTGATGAGTTCAGAATCGGCGGTCGCCTCGCATTGCCTGTGCAGCCGTTCCAGGAGATGCCCGCACCATTCGGCGAGGTTGACGGTGCGCGGCGCGAGCGCCTCGGGATGGAAGGCGAGTCGCAGCACGTTGAAGGGCTGGCCGAGCAGCCGCTGCGGGATGCCATCGAGGAGCGGCGCCACCATGCGGTTGGCGGAGACCAGATTCCAGTGCCGGTCGTAGGCGAGCGCCGGGTTCGGCTCATGCGCCCTGAGGACGAGGTCGATCGCCTGGCGGGCTGACTTCAAGGCCGGATCCTCCAGCGGGCGCTGCGGAAAGGCCGGCGCGTAGCCGGCCGAAACCAAGAGCACGTTGCGTTCGCGCAAGGGAACATCGAGCCGCTCGGCGAGCTTCAACACCATCTCGCGCGAGGGCGTCGCGCGGCCGGTCTCGACGAAGCTCAAGTGCCGCGCTGAAATCTCCGCTTCGCCCGCGAGATCGAGCTGGCTCATGCGGCGGCGCTGCCGCCAGTCGCGCAAGTGATCGCCGATATGGATCGGTTGGGCGCGCTCGGCTCGCGCCGTGGATGCATGTGCGTTCATGGTCGAAAACTAGCATGCGTATTTCGGCCCTTCCATTACCCCGGACGTAATCGAATTGAGCAGGGCCATGGCTCATCTTCTCGGGCAACAGGAGATGACCATGATCGTGCTGCTTCTCTACCGGACCATTCCCGATACCCTGCTGCCTTGGGCGGTGAAGTTTGCGACCCGCATGCTCGCGCGCAGTCTCAACATGCCTGAACCGCTGATGCATTCGACCGGCGACTTCGTGCTCGCGCAGGTGCTGGCCTTCGAGCACAGCGTGGGAAAAAGCCTCCGCCCGTTCCGTCTCGCACGCATCATTCGCGCCGTCTGGCGCGGCCTGCGCTGATCTTCACCCCGAAGCCCACAGAAGGAGAACGACCATGATCTTCGCATCCACCTTCCTGCGCCGTGCCTTGCTCGCCGACGCGATCTTCAGCGGTGTCTCGGCCGTCGGTCTCACGTTCGGCGCGGGCGTCTTCGCCTCGCTCTTCAATCTGCCCGAGGCGCTGCTGCGGGAGACCGGCCTGTTCCTGATCGCCTATGCCGCACTGGTCGGATGGCTCGCCTCGCGCAGCTCGGTGCCGAAAGCACTCGTGATCCTCGTCGTGGTCGGCAACGCCGCCTGGACGGTGGCGAGCATCGCGTTGCTATTCTCCGGCGCGGTGTCGCCGAATCTTGCCGGCGAGCTCATGGTCGTCGCCCAGGCGATCGCGACCGGCGTGTTCGCGGAGTTGCAGTATGTGGGGTTGCGGAGGAGCGGGAGTGCTGCAATGGCGTGATGCGCATCGCGACCACGCAGAGAAGTCGTCGCCCGGCGCGACCGGGCGACCCAGTATTCCAGAGACAGCAGTGAGTGAGCCGAGAAGCCGCGGAGTACTGGATGCCCGCTTTCGCGGGGCATGACGGCGGAGGTCGCGGCTTACACCCGCGCCTGCCCGTTGACCTTGCCCTTGAAGTGCTTGCCGTTGAGCTTTTTCTTCGCCGCGCCCTTCGCAGCCGCCTTCTGCGCCTTGCGCTCGGCGCGCGCCTTCACCTTGGCCCGCTCGACCCGCGCCTCGGCGCGGAGCTTCTTGCGCTTCTTCTCGCAGGAGGGGCACTTGCAGCCGATCGGCTTGAGATAGGCTTTGAAATAGTCGGTGCCGTAATCGTAGTTGATCTCGTCGCCGGCCTCGATGTTCCTGATCGCGCGGATGAAGACCTTGCGCTCACGCGGGCGCACGTCGGATTCCGCGTTCGGCCGGCAGGAATGGTTGATGTAGCGAGCGACGTTCTTGCGCACCGAGCCGTCGATGGTCCAGCGGCCGTTGAGCTCGAACAGGTATTTGTTCTCGATGTCGTCCTGCTCGGGAATCCGCGAGTCCAGGATCGGTCCGAAATAACGGATGATCCGGGTGCCCTTCCTGATCGGTTTGGTGGCGAAGAGGCCGAGTCCGGTCTTGGAGCGGCCGACGCGATAGGGCTTGTTCGAGGAGATGGCTGGCATGATCAGACGAATACGATAAACACGAACGAGAGGCCTGCCTGGGCAGGCGAAGGCGCTCTTCTAGAACGATTCCGCGGCCATGTCAGGTGTCTCAACGCCCCGTTTGAACCTTCCCCACAACGAACACGTCTGAATGAGGGGAGTTCCGCGGCATGAGGACTTCGTCATGAAGCATGTCACACTCGGATGGCTGACTGCACTGCTCGTCTGCGCCGCGTTTGATCAGGCCGGCGCCCAATCCTTCGGCAGCACCTACACCTCGACCGCGCCCAAGGATTGCCGCCAGATCGGCAAGCCGAGCGAGCCCGACGGCAGCACGACGCGGGTCTGCCCGGGCAAGGCGGGGCTCGTGGTGCTGATTGCCGAGGACGATCTGCGCGAGGTGGTCTCGGTCGGCCGCAACCGCACGCTTGCCGCCAGGGAGCCGGCCGCGCAGCTCTGGTTCCACCCCTTCAATTCCACCGAATACACGGTGGAATGGCGCGCCGAAGGCACAAGACCGTTCGCCATCATCCAGCGGTGGCACATCGCCGACGGCGCCGATCTCGACAAGGAGGGACGGCCGAACACCAAGGCGATGCTCGCGGTGACGCGGCTGCCGCCGGGCCCAGTCTGCCATGTGGCCTATGTCGACGTGAAGGCGAATGCGAACGCCAACGAGCTGGCGCGCAAGGCCGCCGACCAATATGCGCGCGACTTCACCTGCGGCAAGGACGAGGTGAAGATCATCGGCACAAGCGGACGCGCGATCGAGCTCGCCACGCGTTAGGGATTGGCCGCGCCGCTCTCGACCGGCAACTTCCCGGTCACCGTCGACTTCAGGATGGCTTCCAAAAGCTGCTCGGGCGTGGTGCCTTTCGGCAGCCGCTCCAGAATGTCCTCGAGACGACCGTCGAGCAGCAGCATGGTGAAGCCGTGCACCATGGACCAGGCGCGCGCGATCGCGGCCGCCTGGTCGAGCGTCATGGTATCGCGGTTGATCTGCTCCTGCCGCATCGCGCCGATGGCGTTGGCAAGTCCCGCGAAGGAGGCCTCCGCGGCTTCGTGCAGCGAGGGCCTGGAATAGTCGAGCCGCTCGGTGCGGAACATGATGCCGTACATGCCGGGATGGGCCTGCGCATAGGCGACATAGGCCTTGGGTCGCGCCAGCGCCCGCTCGAGTGGCGTCGTCGCGGCATTGCAGGCCGAGGCCATCGCCGCGTTGAACTGGCGGAAGCCGACCGCGGCGAGCTCGCTGACGAGGCCGGTGAGATCGCCGAAATGATGGGTCGGCGCGGCATGCGACACCCCCGCCTCGCGCGCCACCGCACGCAGCGTCAGTCCGGCGAGCCCGTCGCGCTCCAGCACGCTCTCCGCCGCCTTCAGCAGCGCCTCGCGCAGCGCGCCATGATGATAGGGCGTCTCGGCCTTTGCGCTCGCGGCGCGGCGCGGCCGCTCCCTCGCGGCGGATGATGGCGATTTTCTGGGGCGTGCACGGCGGATGGTTTCGGTCTTGGCCATGACTGCCGTTATATGACGTCATTTTGACAGTGTAAAGATTTCGCTTGACCGAAGCTTGAAGTGGCACTAGCGTTATCTTTACGATGTAAAGATCAGGGAAGATCCGCCATGCAGCAGGATGTGTTCAGCCAGGTGCCGGCCAATCGCGCGCCGATCCCGTTCGAGGCCGACGCGCCGTTCCTGAAAATCGTCGGCGAGTTGCCGCGCGAATTGAACGGGACGCTCTACCGCAACGGCCCCAATCCGCAGTTCGACTCACCCGGCGCGCACTGGTTCGTCGGCGACGGCATGCTGCACGCCTTCCATCTCGAAAACGGCCGCGCCAGCTATCGCAACCGCTGGGTCCGCACGCCGAAATGGCAGGCCGAACACGATGCCGGCCGCGCGCTGTTCGGCGGCTTCGGCCGCAAGCTGCCGGATGCGCCGGCAAGCGCGACCGACGGCGGCGTCGCCAACACCAACGTCATCTTCCACGCCGGCAAGCTGCTCGCGCTCGAGGAAGGCCATCTGCCGACCGAGATCGAGCCGGGCACGCTCGCTACGCGCGGCTACTGCAACTACCAGGGCCGCATCGCCGGCCCCTTCACCGCACATCCGAAGATCGATCCCGTGACCGGCGAGATGGTGTTCTTCGGCTACAATGCGAGCGGCCCGCTCACGCCCACCCTCTCCTACGGCGCGATCGACGCCGCAGGCAACGCGACGCGCTTTACGCGTTTCGAGGCGCCTTATGCCAGCATGGTGCACGACTTCATCGTCACCGAGAACCACGTGCTGTTTCCGATCCTGCCCATCACGGGCAGCATGGAGCGCGCGATGAAGGGCCGGCCGCCCTATGCCTGGGATCCTGAGAAAGGCGCCTATGTCGGCGTGATGAAGCGCAACGGCAAACCTGAGGACATCGTCTGGTTCCGCACCGAAGCCTGCTACGTCTTCCACGTCATGAACGCCTGGGAGGACGGTAACCGCATCGTCGCCGACGTCATGCAGTTCGAGGAGGCACCGCTGTTTCCGCATCCCGACGGCAGGCCGACCAATCCCGAGAAATCGTTCGCGCGGCATTGCCGCTGGACCTTCGATCTCGCCGGGAATACCGACCGCTTCCAGCAGACTTATCTGGACGATCTCACCGGCGAATTCCCGCGCGTCGATGACCGGCGTGCAGGATCGAAGACCAGCCACGGCTGGTACGCCTGCGCCAATCCAAAACTGCCGATGTTCACCGCACTGTCCGGCATCGTGCACGTCAATGGTGCGGGAAACCGCCTCGGCCATTATCTGCTGCCGGCCGGCGACAGCATTTCGGAGCCGGTATTCGTCGAGCGAAGCAAGGATGCCGCGGAAGGCGACGGCTGGCTGCTCGCGGTGGTCTGGCGCGCCCGCGAGAACCGCAGCGATCTCGCCGTGTTCAACGCCACCGATGTCGAGGACGGCCCTGTCGCGCTCGTGCAGCTCGGCCACCGCGTGCCCGACGGCTTTCACGGCAACTGGGTCGGAGCGGCGTAAGCCCTCCCCTTCGGTCATTCCGGGGCGGAGCGAAGCGGCGCGCCCAGGAATGACACTGCGGATGCGTCACGAGGAAGCCTCATGCACATGCCGGCCATCACCGCCTTCTATCTCGCGGTCCTCGCCCTGATCTACGCCGCGCTGGCACTCCAGGTGATCAGGCTGCGGCGGAGCAACAAGGCCGCCTTCAGCGATGGTGGCAACACGAGCTTGCGCAACGCGATCCGCGCCCATGGCAACTTCATGGAATATGTGCCGATCATCACGCTGATGGTGGCCATGATCGAGATGTCGGGCGCATCCGCACTGCGCATTCACCTCCTGATGGGCGCACTCGTGCTGTCGCGGCTGCTGCACCCCTTTGGCATCTCCGCCGCGCCGAACTCGCTGCGGTTTCAGATCGGCCGCGTCGGCGGCATTACCGTCACCATTTGCCTGTTGATCACGTGCGCCCTGACAATCCTGTCGCGGCTGCCGCTGGGCGATTTCGCCGACGAAATATCGTCGCAAGCCATTGCCGTAATTCATTTTTTACAGGTCATTCACATCATTTTGACACTGTAAAGATTTTGCTTGACCACGCCTTCGGCCTGAATTATTGATCTTTACACTGTAAAGATCGGCTTGATCGAGGCGGCTCATGACAATCTTCCTGATCCTTGCCCCCTATGGCGCCTTTGGCTTCCTGATGTTCCTGGTCTCGGCAAAGGTCAGCGTGTTCACGGCGTCCGCGATCTGCCTTGCCACCATCACGATCGACGTCCTGCGCCGCCGCTCCGTGAAGATCCTCGCCGCCGGATCGGCGATCCTGTTCGCCGGCATTGGCGTCTACCTCGCAATCGTCGATCCCGCGCTGAACGCGCTCGCAGTGAAAGTGTCGGTCGATGCCGGCATCTTCATCATCTCGCTCGGCTCGATGCTGGCCCGCCGCCCCTTCACGCTGCAATATGCCCTCGAAGAAGTCCCCGCCGAGACGGCGGCAATGCCGGGCTTCCTGCGCGCCAACTACACGATCACCGCCGCCTGGACCGCGGCCGCGCTGTTGATGATGGCTTCCAACATCGTGCTGCTCTACGTCCCCGGCCTGCCGATCTGGTCGAGCCTTGCCGTCGCGATCGCCGCCCGCAACAGCGCACTTTATTTCACGAAGTGGTATCCTGAGTACCGCAGGATCAAGTACGGCTCGCCCGCCGCGCTGCCCAACGCCTAACCGACAGGACCGACGATGAAGGACGTATTCGCCCGCCTCGCCTCCGATTTCCTCTCGACCATCGTCTTCCTGGTCATCTATCTCGTAACCGACAACATCATCCTGGCGACATCGTTGGCCGTTGCAGGGGCAATCGCGCAGGTGATCTATGCCCGCGTCAAGGGCAAGGCGCTCGGCTACATGACCTATGCCTCGCTCGCGCTCGTCATCGTGCTCGGGACCGCCACCATTCTCACCCAGGATCCGCGCTTCGTGCTGGCAAAGCCCTCGATCGCGCATTTCGCGATCGGCGCGATCATGCTCAAGCCCGGCTGGATGCTGCGCTACATGCCGGCACGCGTGACCGACGTCATTCCGGAATACGTCACCGCCGCAGGCTATGCCTGGGCCGTGCTGATGTTCGTGCTCGGTGCCGGCACCATCGCGGTCGCCTGGACCGGCGATCTCAAATTGTGGGCGTTCTACGTCTCGGTCGTCGCCGTCGGTGCCAAGATCGTGGCCTTCGCCATCCAGTACGTGATCTTCCGCATCATCATCACCAGCCGCCTGCGCGCCGCCGCCCGCGCCTGACTGCGGCGAAGAGAGCGTTAGGCAGCGGCTTTGAGTTGGGCTATACGCTCAACTCCGGTCGGACCGCGCAACGCGGGCTCACCACGACAGTTTAGGGAGACGGGAATGGCTGTGGACGGCAACTGGAATCTGACCATGACGACGCCGATGGGTGAGCGCCAGGCGACGCTGAGCCTGACGAGCTCGGGCGGCACGCTCACGGGCACGCAGGGCGCGGAAGGCAACACCGCCGAGATCTTCGACGGTGCGGTCAGCGGCGACGCCGTCAACTGGAAGGTCTCGATCACCAATCCGATGCCGCTGACGCTCGAATTCATCGGAACGGTTTCCGGCGACAGCATGAGCGGTGAGATGGGCATCGGCCCGATGGGCAGCTTCCCCTTCACCGGCACGCGCGCCTAGCCGCCCTCTTCACCCATGCGCGCTCTTCGTCTCATCGCTGCGACGGTCCTGTCCGTCGCAACTGCAACGGGGAGCCGTGCAAGTGACAATGAACCGGCGTGGCGCGCAAGCGCGCTCGCCCTGGTGCCTGCGGGATATGTCGCAGGCGAGGCCTATCGCACCGATCCTGCCGGCATGACCGGCTACCTCGCGGTCGATCGCTCCAATTCAAACGATCCGAGGGCACCCGCGAGCGTGTTCGCGCCGCGTCAGGTGCTTGTCGTCAAGCTCTCGCCGGATGCGACGCGCGCGGTGTCGGCGGAGTTGAAGCCGCGCACCGATCCGGCGCGCGGCAACCGCGACACCACGATGAGCGATCCCGATAGCGAAGAGAGCGAGTATGACAAGCTCCAGGCCGAGCTTGCGACAAGACGCGACGCGCTCCCCGATGGCACCGAGCCCTGCGATCTCGGTGCATGGTCCGAGGACAAGGACCCGAACGGCCTCAACGTGCGCGCCGAGCCGTCGGTGAAGGCGCGCGTGCTCGGCACGCTGCCCCCACCCTATCGGCTCAAGATGGGCGGCAGCGAGAACACGCCCGAGGGCGGCTGGCTGAACGAGTTCCGCATTATCGGCTTCAGGGACGGCTGGTTTCTGATCGAGGGCGCGAAGCCGCCCGGCAAGGACTATGAAGACGACAGGAAATATCCGCGTAACGCGCCCAAGCCCTATGCCGGACGCGGCTGGGTCGCGGCCAACAAGGTTGGTGCAGCCTTCGCCAACGGCGGCACACGCATGGGCGGATTATTCCAGGCCCCGTTCGTCGACGCCAAATGGACGCCGGCGAAGCGCGAGCTCGGCGGCGCACTCGATACGGATGGCGGACCGAGGCGACTTCTCGCCTGTAGCGGGCATTGGGGCCTCGTCGAGAGCCACGACGGTGTGCGCGGCTGGTGGCGCTCGCTCTGCTCCAATCAGGTCACGAACTGTAGCTGAGTTCAGCCGTCCGTCTCGCCGATTGGCTACTTCTCGACAGATCAGCCGCGACGCTTCTTCTTTGCCTTCTTTCCGCGAGCGCCCTGCGCGGGCCATGCGCTTGCCTGGTGCGGTTGGCCGGTGTGGCCGGGCTTGCTCCTGTGCTTCTTCTTTCCGAACTCCGGATCGCTGCCGAATTTCGACCCGCCGTCGGTGTGCGGCTTGCCGCGTTGCTTCCGTGTTGTCGGGTCACGAGCCTCGTCGCCGCGACGCGCGCTGTGATCGGTGTCGCCGGCCTCGCGCCGAGGCGCGTGCGTGCGCTTGTCCGAAGGCACCTGTCCCTGGGGAGCGTCTGCCATCGGCTCGATGCGTATGCTGTCTTCCTTGTCCGGACGCCGGATCTTGACGGCGAAGGATTCCGCGACCCGCTCCGAAATCTCGAACTCGGTGGTGGTGTCCATAATCCTGATGGCGCCGATGTCGCGCTTGTCGATGCCGCCGCGACGGCAAATCATCGGCAACAGCCAGCGCGCCTCCGCATTCTTTCTTCGTCCGATGGCGGCGCGAAACCATACGCTGGCCTCCGCCATGCCGTGACGGGACGATGATTTTCCCGTCTTCGATCGGGGCCCGGCGGGACGGTCATCGCCGCGCAAGGTTCTCGCGTTTTCTCGACCGCGCCCGTCGCGTGGCCGGCCGCTCCCCTCACCGGGATCGAGAATGTCCTCGGGCGAAGGAAGCCGCGCGCGATAGAGACGCGCGAGCGCGGCGGCGATATCCTCAGGCGACCGCTCGGCGAGCAAGGCCCGCGCCAGCACCAGATCGTCGGAGGTCGTCTCCTCGGTGAACACCGCATCCTTCAACATGCGTTCATGATCGAGCTTGCGGATCTCATCCGCCTGCGGCGCCGTGCCCCAGACGGCGTCGGTGCCGGACAGGTTCAACAGCAGTTCGGCACGCCGTCGTCGCGCCGGCGGCACCAGCAGGACGCTGACGCCCTTCCGGCCCGCACGGCCGGTGCGACCCGAGCGATGCTGCATGACCTCCGCGTCATTCGGCAGATCGGCATGAACGACGAGGTCGAGACTCGGCAGATCGATGCCACGCGCCGCCACGTCGGTCGCCACGCAAACGCGGGAACGTCCATCCCGCAACGCCTGCAGAGCCTGGGTTCGCTCGTTCTGCGTCAACTCGCCGGAGAGCGCGACCACGGAGAAACCGCGCTCGAGCAGCGCCGCCTGCAAATGCCTGACGGCATCTCTCGTGTTGCAAAACACCAGTGCGCTCGGTGACTCCCAGAAACGCAGGACATTGACGACCGCGTGCTCGACGTCACCTGGAGCGATCCGGATGGCGCGGTATTCGATGTCGGCATGACCGCCTTCGTCGCCCGCAACCTCGATCCGAAAGGCATGTTGCTGATACTGCTTTGCCAGGGCAACGATGCCGCGCGGAAACGTCGCCGAGAACAACAACGTGCGACGCGTGTCCGGCGTGGTCTCGAGGATGAATTCCATATCCTCGCGAAAACCGAGATTGAGCATCTCGTCGGCCTCGTCGAGAACGACGGTCTTCAATTCCGAGATGTCGAGATGGCCGCGCCGCAAGTGATCGCTCAATCGGCCGGGCGTCCCGACCACGATGTGAGCGCCGGCGGCAAGCTCGCGCTGTTCGCGGCGCGGGTCCATGCCGCCGACGCAAGAGACGACGCGCCCATCCGCATGTTGATAGAGCCATGCGAGCTCGCGATGGACCTGCAAGGCGAGCTCACGGGTGGGCGCGACGATCAGGGCAAGCGGTGCGGCGGCCCGCTCGAAGCGCTCCGAGCTGCCGAGCAGATTCTTTGCGATGGCGAGCCCGTAAGCGATGGTCTTGCCCGAGCCGGTCTGGGCCGAAACGAGAAGGTCGCGGTCAACAGCTTCGTCCGCAAGTACGGCGATCTGAACGGGGGTCGGCCGGTCGTAGTTGCGCTCGGCGAGAGCGCGAGCGAGCGGCGGACTTGTGGTCGGGAATGACACGAGATGAATAGCCTTGGTTGGTTCAGGCAGAGATGGCCCGGCCGAACGAAACGAGGCCGCGCGCCGGCCAGCGGCACGGCCGAACGCGTGGCGACTTGATCAGGATGCTTCGCGACCTCTTGCGAGGCCGCGGCCTAGCCCAGGTTCAACTCCTTGAAGAAGTCGTTGCCCTTGTCGTCGATGATGATGAACGCCGGGAAATCGACCACTTCGATGCGCCAGATCGCTTCCATGCCGAGCTCGGGATATTCGAGCACCTCGACCTTCTTGATGCAGTGCTCGGCGAGGTTCGCCGCGGCGCCGCCGATCGAGCCGAGATAGAAGCCGCCGTATTTCTTGCAGGCCTCGCGCACGGCCGGCGCGCGGTTACCCTTGGCCACCATCACCATCGAGCCGCCCGCGGCCTGGAACTGGTCGACGAAAGAATCCATGCGGCCTGCCGTGGTCGGACCGAAAGCGCCGGAGGCGTAGCCCTCGGGCGTTTTCGCGGGACCCGCGTAGTAGACCGGATGGTTCTTGAAGTAGTCCGGCAGCGGCTCGCCCTTCTCCAGCCGCGCGCGCAGCTTGGCATGTGCGGAGTCGCGCGCGACGATCATGGTGCCGGTCATCGACACCCGCGTCTTGATCGGATGCTTCGAGAACGTCGCGAGAATGTCCTTCATCGGCTGGTTGAGGTCGATCTTGACGACCTCGCCGCCGAGCGTCTGCTCGACCCGCGGCAGATACTGCGCCGGGTTGTGCTCGAGCTCCTCGAGATAGATGCCGTCCCTGGTGATCTTGCCGAGCACCTGGCGGTCGGCCGAGCAGGACACCCCTAACCCGATCGGCAGCGAAGCGCCATGGCGCGGCATGCGGATCACGCGCACGTCATGGCAGAAATACTTGCCGCCGAACTGCGCGCCGACGCCGAGCGACTGCGTCATCTTGTGGATTTCCTGCTCCATCTCGACGTCGCGGAAGGCATTGCCGTCGGGCGAGCCGTGGGTCGGCAGCGCGTCGAGATAACGGGCGGAGGCGAGCTTCACCGTCTTCATGCAGAGCTCGGCCGAGGTGCCGCCGATCACGATCGCGAGGTGATAGGGCGGGCACGCCGCGGTGCCCAGCGTCAGCACCTTCTCCTTGAGGAAGGCGAGCAGCCGGTCCTTGGTCAGCACCGAGGGCGTTGCCTGGAACAGGAAGCTCTTGTTGGCGCTTCCGCCGCCCTTCGCCATGAACATGAACTTGTAGGCGTCGTCACCCTCGGCGTAGATCTCGCACTGCGCCGGCATGTTGTTGGCGGTGTTCTTCTCCTCATACATCGACAGGGGAGCGACCTGCGAGTAGCGCAGGTTGCGGCGCAAGTAAGCATCACGCGCGCCTTCCGACAGAGCCGCCTCGTCCTCGCCGTCGGTGATGACGTTGCAGCCCTTCTTGCCCATGATGATCGCGGTGCCGGTGTCCTGGCACATCGGCAGGACGCCGCCGGCCGCGATATTGGCGTTCTTCAGGAAGTCGAGCGCGACGAACTTGTCGTTCGGGCTGGCCTCGCCGTCTTCCAGGATCGCACGGAGCTGCTTCAGATGCCCCGGCCGCAGATAGTGGTTGATCTCGCCGAAGGCCGCCTCCGACAGCGCCCGCATCGCCTCGCGTGAGACCACCAGCATGTCCTTGCCCAGGACCTTCTCGACCCGCACACCCTCGCTGGAAATCTTCTTGTAGGGCGTCTCGTCCTTGCCCAACGGAAACAGCGGGGTGTGCTTGTAGGGCGGAACGGGCTGGGACTGGTCGGGAAAGGCGGTGGGAGCGTTCATGGGGTGGATCTCGGGTTCTGGAGCCCTCTTGCAGGCCCCTGGCATAGAAGCGTTCTAAGCGCATTTTTGGCGCAAAAGGAAGGGAGCTCTGTGCCGTCCGGCCATCTCGATTCGCTGCCCTGGTCGGTCGTTCCGGTCGCTGTCGTGCGGCGGTCACGGTTCACTGCCCCCTGCACAACCATGCCGGGTTGCACCCCTTGCACTTCGGTCCCGCCGACTGTTGAATGCCCGCCCGAAGGGGCTTTTCATCATGACATTGAACTTGAACGTCCGCGGCGCGATCCTGCTTGCCGCCGCAATTACCGGCCTTGCCGTCCTCGCCTCCCCCGCCCGTGCGGACCAGTGCGACGACATCGCAAAGCAGCTCGGCAATGGCATCGACGGGCTGAAGGTCAACTTCAAGGCCGCCAACATCATCTATCTCACCCACCCGGCGGCGAAGGAGCTGTCGCTCGGCTGTCGCGCGCAGGGGCAGACCTATTCCAACGAGCTCTATGCCAAGGGCGACCGGCGGCCGACGCCGCAGTTCTACGATCTGGTGGCCTCGGCGGCGGCGATCATCTTCACGCTGCCCAAGGACGACACCACGACGGGCACGACGCGCTGCTTGAAGCGCATGGGCATCCTGCGCGGCGACAAGGTGTCGATGCGCTACAAGCGGCTGAACATGGAGTGCACGCGCAGCAAGACCGACGCCGCGATCGCGATAACGCGACCGAAGGACGAGTGAGCCGGAAGCGCAAGCGCGCCCAGGAATCCGCCCAAAAATCCCTCGCATTTTAACGATCTGCTTCACGGAAGCTTCGGCTCCCGCGGGTCATGGTCGCGTGTTTCAATCTGTGAGGATTTGCGGATGAGTGTTTCCACCGTTGCGCCGCCCCCGATCGCGATCGTGGTGCCGAACTACGACACGACCAAGCAGCAGGACGACCAGACCAAGGCCAACGATTCCGACTCCAGCTATCAGGCGCCGCCGGCTCCGCCGCTGCCGCCGGGCCAGGGCACGCGGATCGATCAGTACGCCTAACCTCCGCTTCTCGCCCGCCTTCGGGCCGCATCTTTGCCAGATAGCGGCTCTAGCATCATGTGCAAATTGCAGGGAAACGCGCATGATCGCAAGACTGCTCTTGCAGAACTCGATCGTCGTCGTCGGCATGGGCGCGCTGCTGTTTGCGGGCGCCGGCACGCTCGATTGGCCGGGTGCATGGGTGATACTGATCACCGCCGCCCTGCTCGGCCCGCTCTGCGGCTGGTGGCTGTACCGGCTCGATCCGGCGCTGCTCGCCGAACGCCTCCGACCCGTCATCCAGAAGGAGCAGCCGGCCGCCGACAAGGTCTTCATGGCCGCGTTCATCGTGGCGATACTGATCTGGCTGGTGGCGATGGGTCTGGATCGACGCCATCGCTCCTCCGACATGCCGCTTGCCTTGCAGGTGCTCGGCTTCGTGCTGTACCTCACCTCGACGGCGTTCATCCTATGGGTGTTTCGCGAGAATTCGTTCGCCGCACCCGTGGTGAAGCTGCAAACCGAGCGCGCGCAGCACGTGGTCTCGACCGGACCCTACGCCCATGTACGGCACCCCATGTACAGCGGCATGGTGCTGTTCTTCCTCGGCGTGCCGCTGCTGCTCGGCTCATGGTGGGGCGTCGCGATGGTGCCGCTGTTCCTCGTCCTGTTTGCGATCCGCATCCGCATCGAAGAGCGCACCCTGATCCAGGGCCTGCCCGGCTATGCCGACTATGCCGCGCGCGTGCGCCATCTGCTGCTGCCGGGCGTCTGGTAAGTTACGCGTCGAGCTCCTTGTAGCGGCGGAAGATGCCCTGCTCGTTGAAGGGAATGCGGCGCTCGCTTGCGAGATAGGCCTTGATGTTCGGCCGCGACGCAACACGGTCGCGCAACGCGACGAGGCCGGGGACCTCCTTCTCGAAGGCGCGCATGCGCTTTGGAAACGCATAGCGCAGGCCGTCGACGATCTGGAACAGCGAGAGATCGGCGTAGGTCAGCCTGCGGCCGGTGACGTAGACGCCGCCATTGGCATCGAGAAGCTGTTCGAAATAGCCGAGATATTTTGGCACGCGCTCCTTCCAGAACTCCGCCGTGCGCTTCTTCGCGGCCGGCCGCGCGTCCTCGTAGTAGAGCGACGGCCCGAGCGGATGATGGGTGTCGTGGACCTCCAGCACGAAATCGGCGATCGTGAGCTGGAGCTGGTGCACCCACAATTTGCCGGCTTCGGTCTTTGGCGCGAGGCCGTGGCGCGCGCCTAGATAAAGCAGGATGTTGGCGGTCTGGCCGATGACGAGCTTGCCGGCTTTCAGGAACGGCGGCGCAAAGGGCGGCGCAGAGCCCTGCGCATCCATCATCTTCATCATCGCGCCCGTGCCGCGCGGCCCGCGCGCCACGTCGACATAGGCCGCCTTCGCCTCCTCCAGCGCCAGCCGCACATATTCGCCGCGGCCCTGGATCTCGGGCCAGTAGTAGAGCTCGTATTTCATGGGGGGAGGTCCCGGACAATTCCAGGACAAGTATAGCACGCGATGCAAGTTCCGTCGCTGGCGGGAGGAAATGCTGTCCCCCACCGGCTTGTCATTGCGAGCCACCGGGTCCGCGCGTAGCGCGGCCCGATGACAGGCTCCGCGAAGCAATCCAGAATCGCTCCTCTGCGACAGCCTGGATTGCTTCGTCGCTTCGCTCCTCGCAATGACGATGAATTGAGAGCTGGGCGCTGCTCAATTCGCCGCGAAGCAGTAGAACAGCCCGTCGCCGCCGGTGCTCTTTAGGTCGGCCTGCGAGCAGCCGCCTTCGGACCCACGCGACGGATGCGAGCTGTTCCAGGACTTCGAGGGCTCGTCGTCGCGCAGGCCCCGGCGATCGAGATGACCGACCATCGCGGCGCCCTGCGTGCTCGACGTCCAGTTCTTGCAAGTGCGATCGTCCGGACCGGCAAATGCGGTGCCATCTGCCTGCGATCCCGTGAGAACGTCATGCCGGTTCGGCGAGTCGCCGACACCATTGATCCCCTCGCCCTTCTCGCTCAGCGCGGTCTGCTTGGTGAGATTGTTGGCAGCGCCGTGCAGGTCGGCAACGTCCTTGGCGATCACGGCGCCCTTCGCATTCTGCCACGGCCCCTTGCCGATACGGTCGCGCGCATTGACGGCCGGCTTGCCGTCGGCAGCCTGTGTCGAGAGATACGCGCGCCAGGTCTTGGTGCCGGCGCCGGCGGACTGCGCGAGCTTCTGGCACTGCGCGTCGGCGCCATCGAGACCGCCGAGATCGGCGCCCTTGCCGGGCCCGCTGGAGGTGACGAAGAAGGTCATGTCGGCGGATTGCGCCTGCGCAGACGGCGCTGCGAGCAAGGCAAGCGCAGCCACGGCGAGCGCGAGGCTTGGGGATGTCGTCGGTTTCTCGAAACGGGTCATCGCTTCCTCCGGTTGTGATTTTATTTCGGCCGCCGCCTGACTCGAACCCGAGGCGCGCCGCATTATTCCGCCGCCGTAACGTGAAGTACCCAAACAAAAAGGCGCCGTGCCGGAGCACGACGCCCTTGTTCCCTGAACTAGGGCGATCAGTTGGTCTGCTGGATCGCCGACAGTTCCCAGTTGCTGCCGGGCCGTCGTGCGAAGGTCCAGACCTCAGTGCCTTCGCTCGGCTGCTCGCCGCCGGCGACGATCGCGCCGGTGTTGCGATCGACCGTCTTGTCGGTCAGCGCAAAGCGCATCGCGACGGTCGCATAGTCGGTCACGTCCTCGCGCCAAGCTTCCGCCAGATCGCCCTGCAACAGTTTCACGTTGGAAGTCTTGTTGACGACGTTGCGGGCGCGGTTCTCGGCCAGGTCCTTCTCGAAATAAGCGACCATTTCCGGCGTCGCGAGCGTATGCAGCTTTGCAACATCCTCATTCGACCAGGCGGCCTGGATATCGCCGAGCAGGCGCTCGAAGCTTTCGTAATCGGCCGGCTGGATCTCCAGCGGCGCGTTGTTGGCGCCGAGCCCGAAACCAAGTCCGCTGCGATAGCTTGGCTGCGGTCCGCTGCCTGCGCCCGCCCCGGCATAGGCCGCCTGCGGCGTATGGCGGCGCTGCCACCAGGACATCGCCATCCGCACCAGGAACACCACCAGCACGATCTGGAGGATCAGGCCGAGGATCGACGACAGGCCGCCGAGGCCACCGAACAGGCCGCCGCCGAACAACAGGCCGAACAGGCCGGCGCCGATGAAGCCCGCCGCGAGCCCGCGCAGCATGCTGCCACCCGGACGGTTGAATAGGCCGCCGCCCGTCGGCGCGGTCGAGCCGGGCTGGCTATAGGTGCGGTTGAAGGGTGTGGTCGTGCCCGGCGCGGTCGAGGTCGACGGCGGCGCCGAGAAGGTCCGCGAACCGCGCGAGCCCGACGAGAAGCCGCCACCGACACGAGCGTCGGCGGAAGTGATCGCGAGCGCGGTCGGCAGCGCTAGCGCCAGCATGACGGCCATCGCCTTCACGAGACTGCGGCCGCGTAACGAGAAATTCATGTGCGTTTCCCAAATCCCCGGCATGGGGAAGTGCCACTAAGATGGGCTGTGGAACGCAAAAGTGAAGCCGGTTTCGGAACCTGCGGCTGCGGCCCTCAGTCGCGGGGTGGTGCGGAATTACCCCTGCTGTAGGATTGTTGTCGCGATGCCTCCCACGGTCGTCCTGGCGAAAGCCAGGACCAATTATCACCGGCTCACATTGGTTTGGTGGGCTGTGTCGACAGCTTCATTGAGCAACATACTGTCGGGGTAATTGGTCCTGGCTTTCGCCAGGACGACTTCGGAGTTTGCTGCGCGTGGTCCTGTCCTGTCCAGCCTCACCCCGCCTTCATCGTCTCCTTCACGGCAGCAACGAGCTGGCTCAGCGTGAACGGTTTTGGCAGGAAGTCGAACTGCTGGCCTTCGGGCAGGCTCTTCTCGAAGGCATCCTCGGCATAGCCGGAGACGAAGATGAATTTGATGTCGGGGTTCTTCTCCCGCATCGCCTTCAGAAGCGTCGGGCCGTCCATCTCCGGCATCACGACGTCGGAGACGACGAGATCGATCGCACCGCTCTGCTCGTCCAGCACCTCCATGGCCTCGACGCCGTTCTCGGCCTCGACCACGGTGTAGCCTCGCGAGCGCAGGCCGCGCGCGTTGAGGGCGCGCAAGCCCTCCTCGTCCTCGACGAGCAGGATGGTGCCCTGCCCCGTGAGATCGGTGCGCGGCTTGGCCTCGGCCGCGGGCGCTTCCTTGGCCGCACCGTTGGTCGTGGCGACAGCGGCGGTGCCGGTCACCGGCGTCTCGACCTGCGCTTCGGGTTCGGCATGATGCCGCGGCAGGAAGATGTGGAACGAGGTGCCCTTGCCCGGCTCGGAATCGACGTAGATGAAGCCGCCGGTCTGCTTGACGATGCCGTAGACGGTGGAGAGTCCGAGCCCCGTGCCCTTGCCGACCTCCTTGGTCGAGAAGAACGGCTCAAAGATCTTGTCGCGGATGTCGGCGGGGATGCCGGTGCCGGTGTCGGCGACCTCGATCCGCACATAGTCCGCCGCCGGCATGCCCTTATAGGCGAGCTTGCCCGCTTCCTCCGTGGCGACGTTGGCGGTGCGGATGATCAGCTTGCCGCCGTCGGGCATCGCATCGCGCGCGTTCACGGCGAGATTGACGATCACCTGCTCGAACTGGGAGACGTCGACCTTGACTGGCCAGAGGTCGCGGCCGTGGACGAGATCGAGCTTCACCTTCTCGCCGATCAGCCGGCGGAGCAGCATGGTGAGATCGGAGAGCGCATCGCCGAGATCGAGCACCTGCGGCCGCAGCGTCTGGCGGCGCGAGAATGCGAGGAGCTGGCGCACCAGGGTCGCAGCCCGCGTCGCGTTCTGCTTGATCTGCATGATGTCCTGGAACGACGGATCGGTCGGCTTGTGCGCGTTCAACAGGAAGTCGTTCGCCATCATGATGGCGGACAGCACGTTGTTGAAGTCGTGGGCGATACCGCCGGCGAGCTGGCCGACCGTCTCCATCTTCTGCGACTGGTTGATCTGGTTCTCCAGCGCGCGCCGCTCGGTGGTCTCGAGCATGTGCACGATCGCGGCCTCGGCGTCGTTCTCGCCCTCGTCGACCGGCGTGACGAAGAACTGTCCCCAGCGCTCCTTCGGCCCCTCCAGCGCCACCTCGACCGGCGCGATGTCGGCCTTCCCTTCGGCGGCCTGGTTGATCGCCGCGATCAGGAACTGCCGGTCGCGCGAATTGATCGCGCGGAAGATCGACTTGCTGGCGCTGTCGAGGCCAAGGCCCTGCGCCAGCTTGGCGTAACGCGCATTCGCCCGCACCACATTGCCGCCGCGGTCGACCGTGGCGATGGCCATCGGCGTGTGGTCGAAAAAGCGCATGAAGCGCACTTCGGCGGCGCGGTCGGGATCGCTGCGCTCGTCGCGGGCGCGGCTGATCACGAGGGTACGCGACGGGCCCGGCGTGCCGTCGGCTCCGAAGGCCAGCTTGTGATAGAGCCGCACCGGCATAGTCTTGCCGGTGCGCATGCGCAGATCGATGTCGAAGACTTCCGTCTTCACTTCGCCCGGCACCGCCACGATCGAGGTCAGCAGCGAGGCGCCATCGCCGGAGACGATGTCGGTGAGCTTGAGACCGCCCGAGCCGATCTCGGCGAGATCATAGTCGAGCCAGTTGGCGAGCGTCGCGTTGACGTAAGCGAGCTCGCCGGCCGGATTGACCGAGAAGAAGCCGCACGGCGCGTGATCGAGATATTCGATCGCGTGCTGGAGTTCCTGGAACACGTCCTCCTGGCGCTCGCGGTCGCGGGTGATGTCGGCGATCGACCACACCGCATATCTGGCCTCGCGCTTGCCCGTGCCGAGCGGGCGCACCCGCATGCGCAGCCAGCGCCCCTGGCTGCCATCATGGCCGGAGATGCGCACCTCCTCCTGCTGCCGCTTGCCTTCGCGGGCGGCTTTCAACAGGCGGAACACGGCCTCCGACACATCAGGGTTGCCGATGAAGACGCGCTCGACGGGCCGCACGTCCTGCGGGCCGGAGGCGCCTGTCATGGTCAGGTAGGCCGCGTTGGAATAGACGACATGGCCGCGCGGATCGGTCACCGCGAGCCCGTCAAAGGCATGATCGGAGATGCGAGCGATGATGGGATCGTCGAGATTGCGGTCGGCGAAACGCACGATGCCGGCGGCGAAGGCGAACAGGTTGAACAGACCGACCATCGCCAGCACGGCGAGGATGCCCAGGATATAGGGCTGCGCCTGCGTCCGGCCGAGCGTCATCAGCCCGACGGCGACCGCCACGAGCATCGCCGCGACCAGAAACACCAGCGCAATGCTGCCCGAGCGCTGCGGCGGCTCATGCACCGCAACAGGCTCTCGTGACAGGTTGTGGTCGGTCTCGGCGGTCATCCCAGGTCAGCACAGCCTGTCGGCAGGAAAAGAACGCGCGAACCGCGCGCAACGGGCCCTCCCTGCCTGAAT
This sequence comes from Bradyrhizobium iriomotense, assembly GCF_030160715.1. Taxonomy (GTDB): domain Bacteria; phylum Pseudomonadota; class Alphaproteobacteria; order Rhizobiales; family Xanthobacteraceae; genus Bradyrhizobium; species Bradyrhizobium iriomotense. Next base: position 4,452 of record NZ_BSOW01000037.1, on the reverse strand, counting down.
CGGACCCGCAGGCGCAAGGGCGGCAGGGGCGAAACGTACGCTGATTCCCAGTTTACAGCCATTTCCGGTACTTTTCGGGTGCTTTATTGCCGTCCGGCGCCGAATCCGCGCTTCAGCCGCATGACGTAGCCGATGACCTCGGCAACAGCATGGTAGTGCTCCGTGGGGATTTCCTGGTCGATTTCGACGGTAGCGTAGAGCGCGCGTGCCAGCGGCACGTTCTCGACGATCGGAATGTCGTGCTTGCTGGCGATCTCCCTGATCTTGAAGGCGAGATTGTCGACGCCCTTGGCGACGCAGATCGGTGCCTGCATGCCGCGCTCGTAGGACAGCGCCACCGAATAGTGGGTCGGGTTGGTGATGATCACGGAGGCCTTGGGAACCGCCGCCATCATGCGCTTTTTGGCGCGCTGCTGCCGCAACTGCCTGATCTTGCCCTTGATGTGCGGGTCGCCTTCGGACTGCTTGAACTCCTCCTTGATCTCCTGGAGCGACATCTTCTGGCGCTGGAACCAGCTGCGGTACTGGAAGAAATAGTCGGCGATGGCGACGATCGCGAGCGCGGCGACCACCGCGCCGAGCAGATGGATGGTCATGCTGGTGGTGGCGCCCAGCATGGCGGACGGATCGAGCTTGACCATCGCCTCCATGCGGTGCCGCTCGGGCCACAGGATCATGGTCATGACGACGCCGAGCGCGATCAGCTTGCCGATGCCTTTGAGGAAGTTCGCCGCTGCCTGCTTGCCGAAGATGCGCTTGAAGCCGGCGGCGGGCGAGAGCTTGCTGAATTTAGGCTTGAGGGATTCGGCCGACCATACCAGCCGGTGCTGGAGCATGTTGCCGGCAATGGCCGCCAACACCAGCATCAGCAGGGGCACGCCGACCGCCGCGAGCACCGCGAATTCGATCTGCTGCATCAGCGCAAGCAGGTTCCCGCCGTCGGTCTTGATCATCCAGGAGTTGGCGAGCAGGTTGCGCATCGGCGTCACCAGCCCGCTGCCGACCGAGCCGGAAAAGGTCGAGACCACGAGCGTGCCGCCTGCGATCATGAACCAGGTGTTGATCTCCTGACTCTTGGCGACGTCGCCACGCTCGAGCGCCTCCTCGAGACGTTTTTGCGTCGGGTCTTCTGTTTGACTCTCGGGATCGTTGTCGTCCGCCATGTTGCGCCCGTCACTTCAGCGGCATCATCTGGTGCATCACACCGATGAAATAATCGAGGAAGGTACCCATCATCGCCGCGAGCACCACGGCGAGCACGAGGAAGCCGGCGAAGATCGAGAGCGGCACACCGACGAAGTAGACCTGCATCTGCGGCATCAGCCGCGCCAGCACGCCAAGCCCGATATTGAAGACGAGCCCGAACACCAGGAACGGCCCGGAGAGCTGCAAGCCCAGGCGGAACGCGGCGGCGAAGGCGCGCGTTGCAAGGGAAGCGACATCGCCGCTTGCCATCGTCTCGCCCGGCGCAAAGATCGCATAGCTGTCGTTGAGCGCTGATATCACGAGGTGATGGCTGTCGGTCGCGAACAGCAGCGTCACGCCCAGCATGGTGAGGAAGTTGCCGACCAGCACGCCCTGCTGGCCCTGCGTCGGATCGACTGATGTGACGAAGCCGAGCCCCATCTGCTGCGCGATCACGGCGCCGGCGACCTGGAGCGCGGCGAGCGTCACGCGCGCGGTCGCGCCCAGCACGATGCCGATCGCGATTTCATGCAGCATCAGCACCAAAAGCGAGGCGATCGAGCCCATGTCGACGTGATAGGCGCTCCGATGCAGCGGCAGGATGATCAGCGTGAGCAGCAGCGCGATCGACAGCTTGATGCGCGTCGGAATATTGGTCTCGCCGAGGCCCGGCAGCAGCATCACCATCGCGCCGACCCGGGCGAAGGCAAGCATGAAGGCCGCGGCGAGCGCCGGCAGCAGCGAGACGTCGATGCGCATGGTCTACGCATACTGCCTCAGCCGCCGATGATTCGCGACGAGATCCGCAGCATGTGGGAATGGAGCGCGTCGGCCATGAAGGGTAATGCCAGCAGCATGGTCGCGAAGATCGCGAGGATCTTCGGCACGTAGATCAGGGTCTGCTCCTGGATCTGCGTCAGCGCCTGGAACAGCGACACCACGACACCAACCACGAGCCCCACCACCATCAGCGGCGACGACACGATCACGATCGTCCAGATCGCATCCCGCGCCACGTCAAGCGTTTCAGGTCCGGTCATCGCGCACTTCCTTCATTCAAAGTCGTATCCCTACCGCTCTGGCAAGCCGCGCGACGCCCTCTCCCCGTCATTGCGAGCGAAGCGAAGCAATCCAGACTGGCGCCCGCGGAAAGCTTCTGGATTGCTTCGCGGAGCCTGTCATCGGGCCGCGCTACGCGCGGACCCGGTGGCTCGCAATGACGAGTGGGAGGAGTCAGATCGCCATCTTCATGATGTCTTCGTAGGACTGGATCACCCGGTCGCGCACCGACACCAGGGTCGAGACGGCGACGTCGGTTTCGGCCACCGCCGTCACCACGTCCATCACATTGGCCTTGCCGCTCGCCATGGCCACGGTCTGCGCATCGGATTTGCGACCGGATTCCATGACGCTGCCGATGGAATCCTTGAGCAGCGCGGCGAAGGACGGGCCGTTCGTCTCCGATCCCTTGCCGGTGGCGCTGTTTTCGAGCACGCGCGCGAGGTTGGCATAGGCGTTGGCGGCAATCGTCGGTGAAGCCATGGCGTTCAGCCCCCTGTTCAGGTCTTGAGGATGTCGAGCGTGCGCTGGATCATCCGGCGCGTTGCACTGATGATGTTGAGATTGGCTTCATAGGACCGCTGCGCATCGCGCATGTCGGTCATTTCAACCACCGAGTTCACGTTCGGATATTTGACGTTGCCGCTCGCGTCGGCGGCCGGATTGTTCGGCTCGTATTTGACGCGGAAGTTGGACTGGTCGGGTTTGATCCTGCCGAGGGTGACGACCTGCGCGTCCAGCGTGCGATCGAGCGCGGAGGAGAAGGTCGGCACCTTGCGGCGGTAGGGATCGCCGCCGGCGCTCTGGGCGGTGGAGTCCGCGTTCGCGATGTTCTCCGAGATCACCCGCATTCGCCCGGCCTGCGCCCGCAGGCCGGAGGTCGCAATCGCCATCGAGCGGGCAAAGTCGCTACTGTCATTCGCCATGATGCGCCTCCCTCAATTCTCAGCCCTTGCCGATCGCGGTCTTCAGGAGATGCAGGCTCTTGGAGTAGAGCGAGGTCGCGGCCGCGTAGTCCATCTGGTTCGAGGCGGACTTCATCATCTCCTCCTCGAGATTGACGGCATTGCCCGCAGGGCGTGTCTCGAAGCCCGCATTCTTGTTCTGGTCGAAGCTCGACGGCGCGCCGGACGGCGTCATGTGCGTGGCGCTGGTGCGGGCCATTGCGAGCGGCCCCATCGAGCCGGTGACCGCGCCGGTCTTGTCGAACTTGGGCTCGACCAGGTCGCGCGGCCGGAAGTTGGGCGTGTCGGAATTGGAGACGTTCTCGGACAGGACGCGCTGGCGTTCCTGGTGCCACTGCATCTTGGTGCGAAGCGCCGAGAGCACCGGGAGATCGTTGATGGACATGGCTTGCGGCTCCTTGCCCCGGATCAGGCCCGGCGCTAGGCAGAATTTGCCGCGTGTATGGTTAACGGCTGGTTAAGATGCCGGCGGCAGATGTCCCTCCTCGAGACGCGCCGGTTTCGCCCCCGTGATTCTACGCGTCCAAAACACTCGTTAACCCAATCGCTTGGCTCCGGAACAATTCCCCAGAAAGTCGTTTTGGATCGGACGATTCATGGGTTATTAAGAACTGGGGACGGCAGAACTTGCCGTGAGGTGTTAAGGGATCGAACTTCTGGGGCGTCGCGGGCTGGCGGTCGGTATGGATTTCGACCGTTGGCCGCGTGAGACAAGCGCCATTTGCCGGGGACAAGCATGCAAGGCCCTTTGACCTTTATTCTAGCATTCATCGTCGTTCTGGCGCTGATCGGCTTGGCCGCGTGGCTGGTTCGCCGATTCGCGACGAACCGGCTGGGTGCCAATACGCAGCGCGGCAGGATGCCCCGGCTCGCCGTGATCGACGCTGCCGCCGTGGATGGCCGCCGCCGCCTGGTGCTGGTCCGGCGCGACAATGTCGAACATCTCCTGATGATCGGCGGCCCGACCGACATCGTCGTCGAGCCCAACATCGTGCGTGCGGCCGCGAGTCGCGATCAGTTGCCGCAACGTTCCGGGAACGCCGAGCCGCCGCGCCTTGCGCCGATGCCCGAACCCTCCGCTTGGGATGAACCCTCGCCGCGCCCCGAATTGCTCGACATCCCCGAGCCGCAAATGCCCGAGCCGCCGCCGCGGCCTGCGCGCCCCTCCTTCGCCGACGAAGTGCGCCGGCCCGCGCCTGCGCTCGCCGAGCGCCGCAGCGATCCGCTGGCCGGCTTCACCGCC
>NZ_BSOW01000036.1 GCF_030160715.1 Bradyrhizobium iriomotense | reverse complement strand
CCCTCAAGGCTTCGGTGGGTACCGATCCGATCGAACGGCGACCCAGCTCGGGCCGTCACCCGGGCTGGGCCATTCCTCACGGAACGGCACCATCATACGCGATCGCGCTAATACAAGGGTGGGTTAGCGTAGCGTAACCCACCGCTTCTCCATCTGCGCGTTGACAGAAATCGGTGGGTTACGCCTTCGGCTAACCCACCCTACGCAGCTACACGACCGCTACTACCACCCCTCCAGCACGATCTTGCCGCGTGACTTGCCGCTTTCGAGCAACGCATGCGCGCGCTTGAGGTTGGTCGCGTTGATCGTGCCGAAGGTCTGATCGAGCGTGGTGCGAAGCACACCCCTGTCGATGAGATCGGCGACGTCGTTGAGCAGGTGATGCTGCGCGATCATGTCGGGCGTCTGGAACGAGGAGCGCGTGAACATCGATTCCCAGTGCACCGAGATCGCCTTGCCCTTGAACACGCTCATGGTGAATTCCGGGGGATCGTCGATCAGGCCGAACCTGCCCTGCGGCGCCATGATATCGGCGATCGCCTTGTAGTGCTGGTCGGTGAAGGTGAGGCTTGCCACCAGCGCGACCGGCGGCAGCTTGAGCTTCTCGATCTGCTCCTTCATCGGCTTGCCGTGATCGATCACCGCGTGTGCGCCGAGATCGAGGCACCATGTCTGCGACTCCGGGCGCGTCGCGGTCGCCAGTACCGTGAGCCCGGTGAGGCGGCGCGCAAGCTGGATCAGGATCGAGCCGACGCCGCCTGCGCCGCCTGTGATCAGGAGCGTGCGCGGATCGACGCTCTTGCCGGGCACGGCGCCCAGCCGATCGAACAGCAATTCCCAGGCGGTGATGGAGGTGAGGGGGAGCGCGGCGCCTTGCGCGAATGAGAGCGATTTTGGCTTGCGGCCGACGATTCGCTCGTCGACCAGATGGAATTCTGCATTGGTGCCCTGGCGCAGGATCGAGCCGGCGTAAAACACCTCGTCACCCGGCTTGAACAGCGTGACATCAGGTCCGACCGCATCGATCACGCCGGCCGCGTCATAGCCCAAAATCTTGACCTCGCCCTCGGGCGGGGCGGCACGCTTGCGCACCTTGTAATCGACCGGATTGGCCGAGATCGCCTTCACCGCGACGCGGATGTCACGTCCCTTCGGCTCAGGCTTTGCGGTTTCGAAATCGATCAGGGACTCCTGATCCTCGATCGGAAGCGATTTTTTGTAGCCGACGGCCTTCATGTCTCAAGTCTCCATCAGATGGTGAGATCGCCTGCCGGGTTAAGTGTCCGGGTAGCTCCGATTTGGCAAGTACTGTAAAAATGGGGATATAGTCCCCGCTTGGATACTATTGGGGAAACCTCGCATGAAACGGCGCAATTTTGCCCAGCGTCCGGGCTGCTCGGTGGAGGCCACGCTGGACCTGATCGACGGCAAATGGAAGGGCGTGATCCTCTATCACCTCCAGAGTGGCACGCAGCGCTTCGGCGAATTGCGCCGCCTGATGCCCGGCATCACCCAGCGCATGCTGACCAAACAGCTTCGTGCGCTGGAGGAGGACAAGCTCATCATTCGCAAGGTCTACGCGGAAGTGCCGCCGCGGGTGGAATATTGTCTCTCCGAGCTCGGTGAGAGCCTGCGGCCGGTGATCGACATCCTGAAGGCCTGGGGCGAGAGCCACCAAGAGCGGCTGTCCTGCGCGCCGCCGCCGGACGTCGTGAAGAAGCCGAAGCGCGCGGCATAGATGTTTTTAGCGAAGCGGTCGCCAAACACTTAGTGTCGTCCCGGCGAAGGCCGGGACCCAACCCCAGGGGTTGTCATTTCGCGAACCCGTATCTCCGAGTCATCGCAACCACATCTGCCTGTGGTTACGGGTCCCGGGCTCGCGCTTTCGCGCGCCCCGGGACGACGAGCGATAATCAGAACGCCCACTGCGTACGCATGGCGACCGCGTCGAACTTCGAGCCGACGTCCGCCGTCGAGACCGGAGAGGCCTGTCTGGACACCGTGCCATGCAGGTAGTCGAGCATGAAGCGGATGTTGTTATTGACGTACCAGTTGAGTGCCAGCGTGTAGACGTTCTGCCGTCCGCCAGCGATGCCGGTTGCGGTCGCAAGCTGATTGTTGAGGTCCATCGTCGAGAAGCGGCCCGCGATCTCCCACGCACCCCAGCCGCCGCCGTCGAGCGAGAACGGATGCGCCGGCTTGATGCCGCTATAGGAGGCGCTCGATGGATTGTAGGCATGGTTCTCGCCGGTCAGGACGTAGCCGGCCTGCGCATAGCCGCCCTGGAAATGCAGGCTCGGCGCGCCAATCGGCGGCAGACCGGTATTGGCGCTGCGATCGACGTTGAACCAGAAGTATTCGCCCTGCAGGATCAGTGGTCCATAGGTCGCCGCCGCTTCGACGCTGTAGACCTGCGCACCCGAGACATTGGCAATCGCGCCGGTCGATATCAGGGTGGTCGGATCGATCCGCAACTCCGGCCGGTCGCTGAGCGTCAACGTCTGCGCGCCCGTCACCTGATTGCGCGGCGGCTGGATCAGCCATTGTGCATCGGCGCCGAGATGCACCGAGTAGTCCTTGCCGCTGACGACCTGGCCCGCGACGCGGGCGACGGCGCCGTATTGCTCGCTCGTGCCGACTGCCGCCGGCGCTACGCCTGATGCGGAGTGGATTGCGCCCGTGGTCGGGCCGGTGACATAGGCGCCAGCCCAGAACACGTCGTTCCACCAGCGCGTGCCGACGGTCGAACGGAAGTCGCCGGCCGCGATATTCTGCGCGATGATGCCGGACGAGGCCCGCTCCATGAACAGGATGTCGTTGGAGCTCGTGGCTTCATCGAGCGTGTAGGGGATGTCCATGATGCCGCCTTCGACGGCCATTTTGCCACCGAACGGCTTGAGGCCCGTGTAGCTGATATAGGCGTTCTCGATGCCGGACACAGCGCCGCCCGGCAGCGATCCCGGCGCGGCGCCGCCAAAACCGTCCGCGGTGCCGCCGAAGTCGTAGATCAGGGCGAAATTCCAGTCGCTGAACAATTTGCCGATCACGCCGATCCGCGCGCGGCGGACGTTCTCTCCGCTATCCAGTTTCTGCGGTACCGTCGCTGCCGTGTTCGGACGATACTCGTAGCCGCCGACGTCCCAGTGCACCCGGCTCGTGATCGCGACACAGTTCTGTTCGTCCGCGGTGCAGATCGTCGGCCGGTTATTCGGCATGGTCACGACGACGCCGGACGGCGCCACCGGACCCTTGACCGGAATGGCGGCGTTGGCGTTTGCGACCACCGCCTTTGCCTCGGACCTCGCTTCGGCTTTGGCCTCGGCCTTTGCTTCGGCCTTGGTCTTCGCTGCGGCCGCCGTGTTCGCCGCGGTCTGACTTTGCAGTTTATCGAGCTTCTGCTCGAGCAGCTTCAATTGCTGCTTCAGGAGTGCGATCTCCTGTTCGCTGCTGTTCGCCGATTGGGCATGTGCCTGTGAAGCCGCGAGCGCGCCTGCAAGTCCGAGCGCTGCGGTTGTGAATCGTTTCCTGCTCACGTCATCCACTCCCTTGCTGATCAACATCCCCACTCACCACGGAGAGTCGTACGATCGGCAGATGACCACTCCGCGACGAACGCCGCGCACGATGCCGGTTCCCACTGATGCAAATTCGCCGCAGCCGAATCGTGCCTCCATTCACATTGGAGGATGACGGGCGTCATGCCAATCCCGCAGGACCGGTAAAATGGCCGTCCTGCGCCCCGAATTTGCCTGCAGGGGGCGGGCAAAGGGGGGCCAATATTGGCGGCTGCCGCCCTTCTATTGGGGAGCGAACATGCCTATATTCCGGCGTCTTTTCCGAGAGGTAGGAATGTTTCGATTGATCCGTGCCACCCTTATTGCCGCAAGTTGTGTGACCTTCCTGGGCAGTCTCGATCCCGCCGTCGCGCAGGACCGTCGCGTCCCGTCGTCTCCGGCGGAGCTCAAGCTGTCCTATGCGCCGATCGTGCAGCGGGTGCAGCCGGCGGTGGTCAACGTCTATGCCGCCAAGGTGGTGCAGAACCGCAATCCGCTGCTGGATGACCCGATCTTCCGCCGCTTCTTCGGCGTGCCGGGCCAGCAGCCCGAGCAGATGCAGCGCTCGCTCGGCTCCGGCGTCATCGTCGATCCCTCCGGCCTCGTCGTCACCAACGTCCACGTCATCGAGGGCGCCGACCAGGTGAAGGTGTCGCTCTCGGACAAGCGGGAGTTCGAGGCCGAGATCCTGCTCAAGGATTCCCGCACCGATCTAGCGGTACTGCGCCTGAAGGACACCAAGGAGAAATTCCCCACCCTCGATTTTACCAATTCCGATGAGCTGATGGTCGGCGACGTCGTGCTCGCGATCGGCAACCCCTTCGGCGTCGGCCAGACCGTGACCCACGGAATCATTTCGGCACTCGCGCGCACGCAGGTCGGCATCACTGATTATCAGTTCTTCATCCAGACCGATGCGGCGATCAATCCCGGCAATTCCGGCGGTGCGCTGGTCGACATGAACGGCAAGCTCGCCGGCATCAACACCGCGATCTATTCGCGCTCCGGCGGCTCGCAGGGCATCGGCTTTGCGATCCCTTCCAACATGGTGCGCGTCGTCGTTGCCACCGCCAAGAGCGGCGGCAAGGCGGTGAAGCGGCCGTGGCTCGGCGCGCGGCTTCAGACGGTGACGCCCGACATCGCGGAGAGCCTCGGCCTGCGCTCGCCGTCCGGCGCGCTGGTCGCAAGCGTCGTGCCGAACGGGCCTGCGGCGAAGGCCGGCCTGAAATCCTCCGATCTGATCGTCGCGATCGACGGGCAGGCGATCGACGATCTCAATGCCTTCGACTACCGTCTCGCCACCCGCCCGCTCGGCGGCACCGCGCAGCTCGACGTGCAGCGCGCCGGCAAGCCGGTCAAGCTCACAGTGCAGCTCGAGACCGCGCCTGACACCGGCCGCAATGAGATCGTGATCACCGCGCGCTCGCCGTTCCAGGGCGCGAAGATCTCGACCATCACGCCGGCGGTCGCCGACGAACTGCACCTCGATGCCGACACGGAAGGCGTGGTGATCACCGAGATCGGCGACGATACGACGGCTGCGGGCGTCGGCTTCCAGAAAGGCGACATCGTCCTCTCCGTCAACAACCAGAAGATCGGCAAGACTGCCGACCTGGAGAAGGTGGCGGGGACGTCGTCGCGGCTCTGGCGCATCACGCTCGTACGCGGCGGCCAGCAGATCAACGTCACGCTTGGCGGATGAGCGCGAAGCGACCACAGGAGACGCCAACGCTCTTTGCCGCGGCGGGGCTCGATCACGATGCCCCGCATCCGCTGCCTGATCGCCTGCGCCCGCGCGCGCTGTCTGAGGTCGTCGGCCAGGACCACATCCTCGGCCCCGATGGCGCGCTGACGCGCATGCTGGAGACGCGTACGCTCGGCTCGCTGGTGTTCTGGGGCCCACCGGGCACCGGCAAGACCACCGTGGCGCGGCTGCTCGCGGATGCCACCGACCTGCATTTCGAGCAGATCTCCGCGGTGTTCTCGGGCGTCGCGGACCTGAAGAAGGCCTTTGACGCCGCGCGCGCCCGCCGTGAGATGGGCAAGGGTACGCTGCTGTTCGTCGACGAGGTGCACCGCTTCAACCGCGCGCAGCAGGATTCCTTCCTGCCCGTGATGGAGGACGGCACGGTGGTGATGGTCGGCGCCACCACCGAAAACCCGTCCTTCGAGCTCAACGCGGCGTTGCTCTCGCGCGCGCGCGTGCTGGTGTTCCATTCGCTCGACGCCGCCGCGATCGAAAAGCTGTTCACGCATGCCGAGGCGGTCGAGGGCAAGAAGCTGCCGCTGGATGCGGAGGCGCGTGCCGCGCTCGCGCGCATGGCCGATGGCGATGGTCGCGCCGCGCTGACGCTGGTCGAGGAAGTCTGGCGCTCCGCGCGCGCGGGCGAGATCTTCAACGCCGCGCAGTTGCAGGACATTTTGCAGCGCCGCGCGCCGATCTACGACAAGTCCGCCGACGGCCACTACAACCTGATCTCGGCCTTGCACAAATCCGTGCGCGGCTCAGATCCCGATGCCGCGCTCTATTATCTGGCGCGCATGCTGGACGCCGGCGAGGACCCGCTGTTCCTGGCGCGGCGCGTAGTACGCATGGCGGTCGAGGACATCGGCCTTGCCGATCCGCAGGCTCTCGTCATCGCCAATGCAGCCAAAGACGCCTTCGATTTCCTCGGCCATCCCGAAGGCGAGCTCGCAATCGCGCAGGCTGTCGTCTATCTCGCCACCGCGCCGAAATCGAACGCGGTCTACACCGCCTTCGGCGCGGCGATGCAGACCGCAAGACAGGCCGGCTCGCTGCTGCCGCCGAAGCACATCCTCAATGCTCCGACCGGTTTGATGAAGTCGGAAGGATACGGCGCGGCTTACGAATACGACCACGACGCGCCCGACGCCTTTTCGGGCCAGGACTATTTCCCCGAAGCCCTGGGACGCCAGACCTTCTACGACCCGCCCGAGCGCGGCTTCGAGCGGGAGATCAGGAAGCGCCTGGAGTATTGGGCCAAGCTGCGGAAGGAGCGGGGCGGCTCGCGTTGAAATCGGCCATTTCGTCGTGACGGGAGGCCGCTTTTAGGCTAGGCAGGCGATCATGAGCCGCCGCATCAAGAGAATGAACCCAAAGCCCCGCTCGCGCGACGAGCGCAAGGAGGCGCGCCCGTTCAAGGCGCGCAGCGCGCACAAGGCGGGACCGCGGCCCGGCGGCAAGCCGGGCGCAAAACCGCAGCGCTTCGCGTCCGAACGCGCCGAGCGGCGCACGTCTGAAGCCGCGCCGAGCAAGCCCGTCGAGGCGTTGCTGCCGACCAAGGTGCAGACGGTCACCGTGACGGCCGACGAGAACAACATGCGCGTCGACCGTTTTCTGGAGGCGCGTTTCCCGGGACTGTCGTTCTCCCACATCCAGCGTGTCGTACGCAAAGGCGAGCTACGCGTCGACGGCAAGCGCGTCGACAGCAAGGACCGGCTGGAAGAGGGCCAGAGCGTCCGTATTCCGCCGTTGAAGCTGGATGCGCCGAAGCTGCCCGGAGCGCTCTCCGAAGCGGCGCAAAAGACGCTTCAGGCGCTGAAGGAGATGACGCTCTACGAGGACGATGACGTCCTCGTCCTCAACAAGCCGGCGGGGCTCGCCGTGCAGGGCGGCTCCGGCACCACGCGGCACATCGACCAGATGCTGGAGGTGATGCGCGACGCCAAGGGGCAGAAGCCGCGCCTGGTGCATCGTATCGACAAGGACACGTCGGGCTGCCTGTTGATCGCCAAGACGCGCTTTGCCGCAACCCATCTCACGGGCGCCTTCCGCTCACGTTCGGCGCGCAAGATCTATTGGGCGCTGGTGCCGGGTCTGCCGAAGCCGAAACAGGGCCGCATCTCGACCTTCCTCGCGAAAGAGGAGAGCGAGGACGACACCATCATGCGCATCGCCCAACATGGCGATGAGGGCGCGAGCCACGCGGTGACCTACTATGCGGTGGTCGAGACCGCCGGCAACAAGCTGACCTGGGTGTCGTTGAAGCCGGTAACGGGGCGCACCCACCAGCTTCGCGCCCACATGGCCCATATCGGTCATCCCATCATCGGCGATCCCAAATATTTCAACATCGAGAACTGGGAATTGCCGGGCGGCCTGCAAAACCGGCTGCATCTGCTCGCGCGCCGCATCGTGATCCCGCACCCGCGCGGCGGGGTCATCGACGCCAGCGCCCCGCTGCCGCCGCATATGCAGCAGTCGTGGAACCTGCTCGGCCTTGACGCAACAAGATTTGATCCGATCGAGAACGCGCCGGAGGAGTAATCTGGTTGCGAGACTATCGGAGGCGCACGACATGTCCTCCATGAAGGCCACGCTGCCCATCCTTTTGGTTCTAGCCGCGCTCTCGGCGGGGCAGGGTAGCTTCGCGCAAACGCTGGTGCCGGGCAGCTCGCCGCTGTTGCTGCCGCCGCCGCCGCCTCCGCCGCCACCGCCGAAGATCGAGATACCGAAAGTCCCGAAGCTCGATGCACGGCCGAGCTACAATTACAAGCCGCCGCAACGGCCCTCATTCAGCGACCGCATCAGCAAATGCCTCGATGACGCGGCTGGCGCAGGCCTGACCCCCGCCGATCGTGGCACGTATTCACGCATGTGCGCGAACCAGTAGGTATCTCGCCACACTCTCAGCCGTCATCGCCCGGCTTGACCAACGACCAACCTGTCAGTGATGTGTCCGAACAGGTGTCAGCCATGTCTCCGGACTAAACATCAAGCCGGGGCATGACAGCGGTGAGTGTGGTTGGGATCGCGACGCCCTAATTCCGAAATTGCTCCAGGAACATCCGTAGGCTGTCGTGCGGGCTCTCGACGTCGGTGATCAGCCAGCCTTCCGGACCGTTGACCAGGATGAAGTTCAGCGTCACGCGGCGGCCGTTATTGTCGAACAGCGCTGCGACATAGGTCTTGTCGTATTGCTTGCGAACGACCGAGATCGCGACCGGGCCGAGCGTCCAGGTCGGGCTCTGCACCAGGAAATCGTAGGGCTCGCTTCGAGGGCCGCTCCAGGCCTTGCGCAAACTGGGATCGAAGAACTGGCGCGTTGTCGCGGCATCCCGCGGCAGGCCCTTCGAGAGCTCCGGCGCACCCCGGCCGTAATAGGCATAGACGTTACGCACCAGCGATTCCGGCGAGCGGAAACCAGCCTCGGCGATGGCCGGCCAGAACCCGGCGAACAGGGCCAGAATGCCCGTGATTTCCTTCATGCCTGCCGCTCGCTTTATCGGCTGCCGGACTTACTTTAGAAGCCTAGGGCATGATCCGGAAAAAGTGTGTAGCGGTTTTCCGAACAAGATCATGCCCAAACAATAGCCCAAAGCGCGCTGCCATATCGCGTTTTGGTGGGATTAGGGTCGAAAACCGAATGCGTGAATTGTTTGACGGGGTCGCGGGCCAGTCCCGGCTCGATCCGCAGGAGGCGGTGCGGGCTGCCTCCCGTGCGCCCCTGCGCAAGCGCTTTTATGCGGAGGCGGGCGTCGTGGAGGCCGAGGGCGGCTTCGCCATCACGCTCGACGGCAAGCCGATCAAGACGCCCTCCGGCCGCCAGGTCGTCATCCCCGCGAAGCTTCTCGCCGACGCGGTCGCCGCGGAATGGGCCGGCCAGGCGGAGACGATCGATCCCATGACCATGCCGCTGACCCGGCTCGCCAACAGCGTGGTCGAGGGCGTGGTCGACCGCGTCGACCTCGTCAGCGATGACCTCGCAAAATACCTCCAGTCCGACCTGTTGTTCTATCGTGCCGGCCATCCCGAGGGCCTGGTGGCGCGCGAGGCCGCGCATTGGGACCCCGTGCTGTTCTGGGCGGCGGAAACGCTTGGCGCGCATTTCATCCTGTCCGAGGGCATCGTGCATGTCGCCCAGCCGGAGCAGGCAATCGCGGCCGCGCGGGCGGCCCTGCCCAGCGATCCCTGGTCGGTCGCGGCGCTGCATGTGATCACGACATTGACGGGCTCGGCGCTGCTGGCGCTCGCCCTGGCGCACGGGGCGCGCGATGCCGACCAGGTCTGGGCCGCCGCCCATGTCGACGAGGACTGGAACATCGATCAGTGGGGCGTGGACGAGGAGGCGGCCGGCCGCCGCGCCGCCCGGTTGAAGGATTTTGCCGCGGCGGTGACGGTCCTCGAGGCCGTGAACGGGCTCCCGACGCAAGGTCCTTAACGAGAGGTTTACGACGGACGGCTAGGGTTGCTCGCGTTCCGCGGGCCCTTAGAACATGCCGACGCCGATAAGCTCGATCGTTCCCGTCAGTGCCGCCACCTCCGTGGCCGATGCGGCAACGCCCGAGCTCGTGCTCCAGGCAGGCTCCGTCGTCGACGCCAAGGTCGTCAGCGTGATGGCCGACAATCTCGTGCGGATCGCGATCGCCAATCTTTCGATCGACGTGATGTCGGAGGTGGCGCTGTCGCCGGGCCAAAATCTCCAGCTCGCGGTGTCGCAGAACGATGGCACGGTGCGGCTTGCGATCGTCAACGGGGCGGGCGGGGCGGCGACCGATCAGGTCACGCTGACACCTGCCGCGGTCGCGCTTACCGACGCGCCGTCGCTCGTGCCGTCCGCGACCGCCGCCCGCAATCTCCTGACGCCGCTCGAGCAGATTGCCGTTTCGGTGGCCTCCACTGGGGCCGTGACCAGGCAGGGCAGCCAGGGGCCGCTGTTTGCCAATCTCGCCTCGGTCGTCACCAGCAGTGACCTGCCGGCCGGGCTGAAGCAGGCCGTGCTGGATGTGCTGGCGCAGCAGACACCGCTCAGTCCGCAGCTCGACGGTGGCGACATCGAGTCCGCGTTCCAGAAGTCCGGGCTGTTCCTCGAGGCCTCGCTGGCGTCAGGGCTGGCGCCTGCAAGCGGCAGCGTTCCCGATCTGAAGGCAGCGCTGCTGGTGCTGCGCCAAACGCTGGCGGCAACGTCGGGCGCGCATGAAGCCACCGTGCCGCAAGTGGCGGCACCGGCGACCGCGCTTCCCGCGGCGCCTGCGGCCGTCGCGCAGGCCGTGACGTCGTTCGAGCAGATCGCAGGCGAAGCGCTCCAGGCGGCGCCGCTGTCACCTGAAGCGGGCCCGAGCCAGACGCTGCCGGTGCCGCGTGGCGCCAATATCGCAGCAGCCGTGCTCGCCGAAGCCGTGACCGAAGCCGTGCTGCCGCGCGCGATGTCGCCCGGCGTTGCGCTGAGCCTGCTCCAGGAGGCGGTGCAGGAGCTGCCGCATGCGATGGGCGCCGCTTTCACCGCGCCCAAAGCCGCGGCGCCGGACGCTCACAGCCTCGACCTCACACCGCGCGCCGCCACAGCGCCGCCGCCATTCCGCGGCGCACTGCCGTCGCCGCAGGCGGTCGCGGCACCCTCGCTCGCATCAGATGCGCCGCTCAGTCAGACCGTGCATCGCCTGCTCGACGACACCGACGCGGCGATCGCCCGGCAGACGCTGTTGCAGGTCGCATCGCTTCCGGACCGCGTCGACGCCGGCGGCCATCGTGTCGATCCCTCGGCGCCGCAGTGGAGTTTCGAAATTCCCTTCACGACGCCGCAGGGCACCGCGATGGCGCAGTTCGAGATCTCGCGCGACAGTGGCGGCAGCGAGGCCGATCCTGCGAAGAAGGCCTGGCGGGCGCGCTTCTCGCTCAACGTCGAGCCGGCCGGTCCCGTGCATGCGCTGATCACGCTCAATGGCGACAAGACCTTTGTGCGGATGTGGGCGGAACGCCCCACCACCGCGCAGCAATTGCGCGACGGCGCCGGCGAGCTCAGCCAGGCGCTGGCCAAGGCCGACCTCAAGCCCGGCGATATCGTCATCCGCGACGGCACGCCGCCGCAGCCTCAACCGGCCCGCGCCGGGCACTTTCTGGATCGCGCGACATGAGCGAGGAGAGCAAGCTCGCCATCGCGCTGCATTACGAGAAGGGCAGCGGTGCGCCGCGGGTCGTCGCCAAGGGCAAGGGCACGATCGGCGCCAAGATCGTGGAACTGGCCAAGGCCCACGACATCCCGATCGAGGAGAACGAGGTGCTGGCCGGCGCGTTGTCCAAGGTCGAGCTCGGCGACGAGATCCCGCCGGACCTGTATAAGGCCGTCGCCGAGGTGCTGGTGTTCGTGCTGCGGCTGTCGGGCCGGGTGCGTTAAACAGCTGTCATTGTTTCACCACGAAGTCGGCTGCACTCTCGCCGCCTCATCGAATGGATATCGCCCTTGCTGACCCGTCGCTCCACGCTCGGCCTTCTCACTGCGGCCGCCATCTTGCCGTCGCGCGCGCTCGCCAATGTCGCGCCGCCGCTCAGCGAAGTTCGCGATAGCCTTGCGAAGCGCTTTGCAGATGCCGGCACGGCCGGGACCTTCGTCGGCTACAAGGTCGACGACTACATGATCATCCTGAGCGACAAGGAACGCTCCGCCGAGCCGCGGCTGCCGGCCTCGACCTTCAAGATCCCGAATTCGTTGATCGCGCTCGAAACCGGCGTGGTGCAGGACCCCGACAAGGACGTCTTCCCATGGGACGGCGTGAAGCGCGACATCGAGGCCTGGAACAGGGATCACACGCTGCGCAGCGCCATCGCGGCGAGCGCGGTGCCGGTCTATCAGGAGATCGCGCGCCGCATCGGGCAAGAGCGGATGCAGCACTATGTCGATCTCTTCGAATACGGCAATCGCGACATCGGTGGCGGCATCGACCAGTTCTGGCTGACCGGAAACCTGCGCATCGATCCGATGGACCAGATCGACTTCGTCGACCGGCTGCGTCGCCGCGCGCTGCCGATTTCCGGACGCAGCCAGGATCTCGTCTGCGATATCCTGCCGGTGACGAAGGTCGGCGCCTCCATCATCCGTGCCAAGTCGGGGTTGACCGGGAAAGAGCAGGGCTCGCTCGGATGGATGGTCGGTTGGGCCGAGAAGGACGACGCCCGCACGGTGTTCGCGCTCAACATGGATTGCCGCGAGCCGCGCCACATCGCCGACCGCATGACGTTGACGCAAGCCTGTCTTGCCGATATTGGCGCAATTTGACGTAGCAACTCTGGCCTCTGTCGCGCCGCTCGACTAGCATCGCTCCGCCGCCAATGGGCCGTGCGGCGCAATCGCTGCGTACGAGACCTTGTATGATGCTGCATCGTCGCTCGGTTCTGCTCGGGAGCTCCGCACTTCTTCTCGGCGGGGCGCGGCTGCATGCGCAGTCGGCGCCTGAGCAGGAGCTGGTTGCGCTACTCAGGGAGCACATCGAGGCCGGCCACGAGACGATGGGGCTCGTGGCGGGCCGCATCGATGATGGCCGCCGCATCGTCGCGACTTATGGGCGCTCTGGCGCTGCCAATAATCGCCCGCTCGACGCCGACACCGTCTTCGAGATCGGCTCGATCACGAAAGTCTTCACTGCTCTGCTGCTGGCCGAGATGGTCGGGCGGGGCGAGGTGGCGCTGGATGATCCCGCTGCCAAATTCCTGCCCGAGCGGGTGAGGATGCCGGAGTACCAGGGCGTGCCGATCACGTTGCTGGATCTTGCGACCTACACCTCCGGCCTGCCGCGCATGCCCGACAATTTTGCGCCAAAGGATCCCGCCAATCCCTATGCCGACTACACCGCCGATCGGCTCTACGATTTCCTGTCGAGCCACAAGCTCGGCTTTACGCCGGGCAAGCACTACGAATACGCCAATCTCGGCTTCGGCCTGCTCGGGCACGTGCTGAGCTTGCGCGCCGGCAAGAGCTATGAGGAACTCGTCACCTCGCGCATCTGCGCGCCGCTCGGCATGGACGACACGCGCATCACGCTTTCCGCGGCGATGCGCGAACGCCTGGCGCAGGGCCACGATACGGCGTTGGCGCCCGTCGCGAATTGGGACCTCGATGCGCTCGCAGGCGCCGGCGCGCTGCGCTCGACGCTGAACGATCTCTTCAAATTCGTCGAGGCCTATCAGGGCACGCGCGACACACCCCTCGCAGCCGCCATGAAGATGACGCTGTCGGTGCGGCGTCCAAGAGAGTCGCAGCGCGACGTCGCCATGGGCTGGTTCACCAGCCTGCGGTTCGACGACGAGGTGATATGGAAGGACGGAGGCACCGGTGGTTACGCGACCTTCATCGGCTATTCGACCAGGACGGGGAAGGCATCCATTCTGCTGTCGAATGCGAACGACTATGCCGCCAACACCTCGCTCGCGGTGAACATGATCAACCCGGCCTATCCGCCGCCGAAGATCAGGCGCGAGGTCCCCGTCGATCCCGCGCTGCTCGCGGCCTATGTGGGCCGCTACCAGATCGTGCCGACCTTCGTGCTGACGGTGCGTGCCGACGGCAGTCATCTGTTCGTGCAGGCGACGGGGCAGGCCGAATACGAGGTGTTCGCCGAGAGCGAGACGGATTTCTTCTATCGCGTCGTCGATGCCCAGCTCACCTTCGCGAGGCCCGGGGACGGCGCCGCGCCGATGCTGACGCTGCACCAGAACGGCAAGGACATGCGCGGGCGGCGGATGCCTTAGAACGCGGCGGAGGTTAGGCTTGATTGCTGCGACGAAGGTGGTGCCCTCCCTCTCCCGCTTGCGGGAGAGGGGTGGGGTGAGGGTGCTTCCGCATTGGGATTGTCCCGTTGCGGAAAAAGCCCTCACCCGGCGCTGCGCGCCGACCTCTCCCGCAAGCCGGATAGGTTGAGCGAACTCGCGGCCCAATCGATTCAACCTAAAGCCATTCCGCCCTAAAGCGCGATGAGATTAGGATGAATCGTCATCGCGCTTTAGGTTGTTGTTTGCGCATGATCTTTTCGGAAAACCGCTTCACACTTTTCCGGATCATGCTTTAGGAATCAGCGGCCTTCTTCGCCGCCAGCGCCTGGTCGATCGCGCAGCCGCCGATCTCGCTGATCGCGTGCGAGATCACGTCGCCGTTCTTGGCAAAGCCGTCCGACAGGATATCGAACTGCGTACGGGCGAGGCGTAGCATTACGATCGGCACCGCCACCGCGGTCTCGTTGAACGCGTCGACGGACTTGCGGAGCGCGTCGAACTCGGCGGTCACATCGGCGACATGGGCTTCGGCGTCCTGCATCAGCTTCAGCATCCGCCCGCGCTCCGCTCCGAAGTGTGCACGCTCGGTCGCGCCGGTCGCGGTGATCTCCGCAAGCTGCGCGCGCAGCCCCTCGACCTCCCGCAGCAGCCCGTCGGAGGTGACCTCGGCGATCTCGCGCAGTTCGGCATTGCGCGTGCTCTGCTCCAGCTGACGGTGATAGAGCTGCTCGGCCGATGTCGCCCGCTGCGACAGCGCTTCGATCGTTGCGGCGGCGCGCATCAGCATCTCGCCGTTGCGGCCCGAGACCATGCTGGCCATCCGCCGCAGGAAATCGACGGTTTCGTCACCGGTTTGGGGTGGCAGGGATACGACCGTGGCGGACATCCGTGATGCCTGGGAGCGGGGTCAAAAAATAGCCGAAGAAAACAATCGAGCGTACTGATCGCCGCCGTACCGACTGAAAGCTCACGCGAACCCATCGGCGCTGATCGTTGATCGAAACAAGCCTGAATCGGCGGGATCGGTCAATCCGCCCCGAGGCCCAATCGACCGGAAAGGCACGGCCGAGCCAGCCATTCACGCTTTCCCCAAGGGATCCTTGGCTCGTCCGATCCGCCCGAGATGGGTGAAGCCGAAGCCGGCCTGATATTTCAGCCCGTAGCCCAGCGCCCGGTCGAGGCCGATATGGGCGAGCCAGATCATGGCGATGGAGAGCAGGAGCGGCCATTCCAGCGCAAAACCCACGGTGAGCAGCGCCACCGGGACCATGTAGCTGTGCGCGGCATTGTAGACGATCGCGCCCGACCGGCTGTCGGCGAGGTATGCCAGGAAGCTCAGATCGGGGGCCAGGAAGAGCAGGGCGAAGACTGCCCAAGACCCGCCCCAGACCGCATAGAGCAGCACCATGCCCGCAAACAGCGTCAGCCCCTCCAGCCGGAGCAGGACCTTGACGCCGCCGGTCACCTCGCCGGTCGCCGTGACTGCATCATGCATCTTTATCGCCTCCGATAGGCCCCTGTAATTCCTCGGGCTTTTAGCCGCCTTGGGCGCGGCGGGCATGCGCAAAGCCGCTTCCCGGTCCGCAAAATGCCGTGTTAGAACCGCCGCCAATCGCACCTTAAGAACTGGCGGGAGCAAATGAAACACATCCTGGACGCCCTCGAAGAACGTCGCGCCGGCGCCAAGCTCGGCGGCGGGGAAAAGCGCATCGAAGCGCAGCACGCCCGCGGCAAGCTGACCGCGCGTGAGCGTATCGAGCTCTTGCTCGACAAGGGATCGTTCGAGGAGTTCGACATGTTCGTCGAGCACCGCTCCATCGAGTTCGGCATGGAGAAAAACAAGGTGCCGGGCGATGGCGTTGTGACCGGCTGGGGCACCGTCAATGGCCGCAAGACCTTCGTGTTCGCCAAGGATTTCACCGTGTTCGGCGGCTCGCTGTCGGAAACGCACGCGCTGAAGATCACGAAGCTCCAGGACATGGCGATGAAGGCGAGGGCGCCGATCATTGGCCTCTATGACGCCGGCGGGGCGCGCATCCAGGAGGGCGTTGCGGCGCTCGCGGGCTATTCCTACGTCTTCCGCCGCAACGTCATCGCCTCCGGCGTGATCCCGCAGATCTCCGTCATCATGGGCCCCTGCGCCGGCGGCGACGTCTATTCACCTGCCATGACCGACTTCATCTTCATGGTGAGGAACACCAGCTACATGTTCGTCACCGGCCCCGACGTGGTGAAGACCGTCACCAACGAGGTCGTCACCGCCGAAGAGCTCGGCGGCGCCTCCGTGCACACCACGCGCTCCTCGATCTCCGACGGCGCGTTCGAGAACGACGTCGAGGCGATCTTGCAGATGCGCCGCCTGATCGACTTCCTGCCGTCGAACAACGCCGACGGCGTGCCGGAATGGCCGAGCTTCGATTCCATCGAGCGCATCGACATGTCCCTGGACACGCTGATCCCCGACAATCCGAACAAGCCCTACGACATGAAGGAGCTGGTGCTGAAGGTCGTGGACGAGGGCGACTTCTTCGAGATCTCGGAGGCCTTTGCCAGGAACATCATCACCGGTTTCGGCCGCATCGCGGGCCGCACCGTCGGCTTCGTCGCCAACCAGCCGATGGTGCTGGCCGGTGTGCTCGACAGCGACGCGTCACGGAAAGCCGCGCGCTTCGTCCGCTTCTGCGACGCCTTCAACATCCCGATCGTCACCTTCGTCGACGTGCCGGGCTTCCTGCCGGGCACCGCGCAGGAATATGGCGGCCTGATCAAGCACGGCGCAAAACTGCTGTTCGCATACTCGCAGTGCACAGTGCCGCTGGTGACGATCATCACCCGCAAGGCCTATGGCGGCGCCTTCGACGTCATGGCGTCCAAGGAGATCGGCGCCGACATGAACTACGCCTGGCCGACCGCCCAGATCGCCGTGATGGGCGCCAAGGGCGCGGTCGAGATCATTTTCCGCAGTGACATCGGCGACCCCGACAAGATCGCTGCGCGCACGAAGGAATACGAGGACCGCTTCCTGTCGCCGTTCATCGCAGCGGAGCGCGGCTACATTGACGACGTGATCATGCCGCACTCGACGCGGCGGCGGATCGCGCGGGCGCTGGCGATGCTCAGGGACAAGAAGGTCGAGATGCCGGCGAAGAAGCACGACAATTTGCCGTTGTAGGGGAAAGCGTAGGGTGGGTTAGGCGAAGCCGTAACCCACCTGCAAACCAACCGCGTGTCAAAGCTTTGGTGGGTTACGCTACGCTAACCCACCCTACGGTTTGATCTTGATTGCAATGACCGAAGACGATCCGACCGACGAGATCTCAGACATCGAAGCGCGGATCGAGGCGCTGGCCGAGATCGCCGAGCGATGCCGGAAGTTCATTCTGGCTTCGAAGATCGCGATCGCTGGCGGCGTTGCGTTGCTGCTTCTCACGATCCTCGGCCTGCTGGGATCCGGTCAGATCACAGCGCTTGGATCGATCGCCTTGGTGCTGGGCGGAATCGTCTCGCTTGGATCGAATGTCAGCACGTTGCGACAGACCGATGCCGCCATCAGCGCCGCGGAGGCGCTTCGATCCCAACTGATCAGCAGGATCGACCTTCGCATGGTTGCTGATGCGCCAATGAAGCTGATGTGATGCGCTTCGCAGGGTGGGTTAGCGTAGCGTAACCCACCATTTCGTTTGATGCATGCGTTGGTGGATTACGCTTCGCTGATCTGCCCTACGAGCTCTCTCCGGGAAATCCTGCCATGTCCACGCTTTTCGCCTTCCTCCATCACCTCTGCGCCTTCACGCTGGTTTCGGCCGTCGCGATCGAGTTCACGCTGATCCGGCAGGAGATCACGGCCGCCATCGCGCGGCGGCTCCAGGTCACCGATCTGGTGCTCGGCATTGCCGCAGGCGCGCTATTCATCATCGGGCTGCTCCGCGTATTCTTCTTCGAGAAAGGCTGGGATTACTATTTTCACAGCCATGCCTTCCTGACCAAATTCGCGCTCTTCATCATCATCGGGCTGCTGTCGATCGTCCCGACGCGCGAGTTCCTGTCGTGGAATGCGGCGCTGAAGGCGGGGCAGGTGCCGGTGATCGACGCGAAGCGGAAAAGGCTGGTGACGGCGATCATCCATGGCGAGCTTGCCGCCATCGTCATCATCGTGCTGTGCGCGGCCATCATGGCGCGGGGAGGGTGGGTCTAGCCCCATGGCAACTCGCTCGTCACTGTCCCGGCTTCGCCAGCGCGGAGCCGGCCGCCTTTGGCGGCTTGCAATCGTCGTCCATTGGCCTACCATGATTTGCGTGTCTACCTTGAGGGAGCGCAGCCATGGAACTCACCGTGGTGCCCATCATCAAGCCGGACGCCGCCAACTTCATCTTCGGCCAGTCGCATTTCATCAAGACCGTGGAAGACCTCCACGAAGCGCTGGTGGGCGCCGTCCCGGGTATCCGCTTCGGGCTGGCCTTCTGCGAGGCCTCCGGCAAGCGGCTGGTGCGCTGGTCGGGCAACGACGAAGCCTCACTTGCGCTGGCGCGCGACAACGCATTGGCCATCGGCGCCGGCCACACCTTCCTGATCTTCCTCGGCGACGGCTTTTTCCCCGTCAACGTGCTGGCCGCGGTGCGCGCCGTGCCGGAGGTCTGCCGCATCTACTGTGCGACAGCCAACCCGACCGAGGTGATCGTCGCGCAAACGGAGCAGGGCCGCGGTGTCCTCGGCGTGGTCGATGGCGCCTCGCCGCTCGGCGTCGAGACTGACGCAGACATTGCGTGGCGGAAAGACCTGCTGCGAAAGATCGGCTATAAGCTGTAGTGGCTGGATGCAGCCGAAGTGACGGGCCTGCATCGACACTCTCGTCGAACCCACGATCGTGAGACGCCCGGCACGTTAACCACCGGCGCTCTCAAGCTCCAGACCCGAGGAGCAACAGCATGAAGCAGAACATCCCCGAAGAAGTTTCCACCGGCTTGATGGATCGGAGCCGCTTTGTGATCACGGTCAGCGCGATGCCGCCCCGGGATCCTGATGACGAAGACGATGACGATGACGATGACGATGAGGAAGAAGAGGAGGACGACGACGAACCGGCGGTCGTACGCGAGCCGGACGAAGACTAGAAAAGTGGATGGCAGTTGGCGTACAATGTCTCCCATGAGTTGGGATGCGAAAGACGTAGCGCTGCTCAAGAAGCTCTGGGTCCAGGGACAGAGTGCCGCACAGATCGCGCGCCGTCTCGGGTGTAGCCGTAACGCCGTCTGCGGCATGCTGACCCGCTTGGGCCTGAAGCGTGGCCACAAACCGCCAACGGCAAAACCCAAGATAAGGCCGGTCCGGAAGCAAGAGCCGGCGTTGTTGGTGGCCTGTGCCCAGCCGGTGGCAAAGAAGGTCTCGCGGAAGACAACAGACAAGCAGCCCAAGGAATTCAGCAAGCGCCAGCTTTACGCCATGCTGGCTGAAGCGGTCAGGAATACGGGCTAGCGGCTCACGGTGGCGCCGCTGCGGCGCTATTTCGATAGCGGGCAGCGATAGCGCCGCCAAATGGCTTGGGTTGCCAGCCCTGCGACATGCACGTCCTTTCAGCCGCGATATCGTGCTAGGTTCGTGCGCAGCAGGGAGCACCTGCTTCCTGCTTCATAACGAACGGGAGGACGACATGCCTGAGAGCGTCTACAAGGTCATAGAACTGGTCGGTACCAGCAGCGACTCCTGGGAAAAGGCCGCTGCCAACGCGGTCGAGCAAGCCGCGAGATCTCTTCGGGACCTTCGCGTCGCAGAGATCGTCAAGCTCGATATGCAGCTGGATGCCAAGGGAAAAGTAGAGGCCTATCGCGCCAAACTCAACGTGTCGTTCAAGTTCGAGGGCACCTGAGCTTAAGCAAACCTCGCCTCGCTTGCGGGGCGAGGTCGGATCTGACGCGCAGGGTAGCGCTCAAGCGGTCGACGTGAATTGTGTCCCTCCTGGAGAGCGCACGATCATGAAGGTCTTGCCGCTGCTCGTGTTCGCCATGGGTGTCGTCGCGTGGGAGGCGACGGCACAGGACGCACAATGCGTCCGCGAACGCGCCGCCATGGTCGAGACCATCCGGGCCTACGCCCGGTCCGCCGCCGGTGTTTTGGGACAGCAGGGCGTGTCGGAGGGGGTCCTTGAGGTCATGGCGCAAACGAAACGCCATCTGTTCATCCCTGAGCGAACTTGCTCCGTCGCATACGCGGATACACCGGTACCGATCGGCCTCGGCCAGACCATATCGCAGCCGTACATCGTGGCCTTGATGACCCAGTTGGCCGAGGTCGCGCCCGATCACACCGTGCTCGAAGTGGGTACGGGTTCCGGCTACCAGGCCGCCATCCTTGCGCGCCTGGCTCGAAAGGTCTGCACCATCGAGATCATTCCGCAATTGGCCGAGACCGCCGCGAAAACCTTAAGAGACCTTGCGTATGACAACGTGAGCGTCAGGCTTGGCGATGGCTACGATGGCTGGCCCGAATGTGGTCCTTTTGACGCAGTCGTCGTGACTGCCGCGCTCGGGGAGTTACCGCCGCCGCTGATTGAGCAGCTTAAAGTAGGTGGCCGACTCGTCATGCCGGTGGGACCCGGTTACAGCACCCAGCAGCTCACGGTCGTCGAAAAAATCGCTCCTGGCAAGACGACGACGCGCGCCGTCGCCCTGGTGCGCTTTGTCCCGTTTACGCGTTCACAGAACTGAAGGCCGGCAACGACCCGGCGTATCAGGCGGGTTAGGCGAAGCCGTAACCCGCCGCTTCTGCGACTGACCGATTGGCGATTGACGCTAGCGCCAATCCGCCCTTCGAGGCCTACGCCGCCTTGTTTTGCTGCTTCATGGCCGCGGCCGCGCGCTTCTTCAGCTCAGCCGGCGATACGTCCTCGATGTGGGTGCCGATGTGCCAGCGGTTGCCGGCCGGATCCGTCACGCCGCCGCTGCGGTCGCCATAGAACTGATCCGATGGCTCCATCAATGACGTGCCGCCAGCCTTGATCGCCTTCTGATAGACCGCATCGACATTGGGCACGTAGAGATACAGCATCGTGGAGGTGGCTTGTGCGCGCTCCGAGGCGTCCGAAATCATCACGATTGAGTTTCCGATTTTGAACTCCGCATGTCCGACCTTGCCGTCGGGGCGCATCAGCGGCTCGAAGACCGGTTGGGCACCGAAAGCCTCTTTCATGAAGCGGATGATCTTCTCCGCGCCGTCGACGACGAGATAGGGCGTGATGGTGTGGTAGCCCTCGGGAACCGGCTTTACCTGTGTTGCCATGGCTGTCTCCTCTGGTCTGCTGGGTTTGATCCATGCTGGACGACCCCGCGCGCCCCCATCTTGTTCGAAATGTTCGATCCCTTCTTTGGACAAAGTATGACGGCCGTTGTGTCATTCTGACCGCGTGCATGCTTGTCAGTTTTGCGCAATCTACCTGAATGCAAGGTTCAGCCTGAGTTCATTTCCTCGGCGCGACACTTCCTTCGCATCATTCAACGCTGATTGAAGAGGAAGACATCATGGAGCGCCGGGACTTTTTGAAACTCGCATTCGGTGCTGCAGCTGGTGCCGCTGCATTGACGGCGGCCGCGCAGGCCGCGCCGCTGGCGCCACAACCCATCGAAGGCCCGGCCAACCTGCCGCGCGGCAATCCCGAGGTCCATCCCGCAGTCACCAGCAGCGAGGAGGCCGGGCAGCTCAAGCCCGAGCAGGTTCGCTGGCACGGCGGCGGTCATCACTGGGGCTGGCACCACCACCGTCATTGGGGCTGGCGCCGCCGGCATTGGGGTTGGCATCACCGCCATCGCCACTGGGGCTGGCGGCACCGCTGGCACCGCCGGCACTGGCGTCATTGGTAGGGTGTGCTGCAAGCAACAAGTCGAATCAAGAAAGGGGATCGCGGTGGCGATCCCCTTTCTTGCCCGTGAAAACGGCGGGCGCTCAAAAAAGAAGATGGCCGCGCACTGGAGTGCGCGGCCACGCTGCTGTGCAAAATCAGATCAGACCGGGCGGCAGCGGCCAGCCCACCAGCGGAAGCCCCACGGACAGACGCGCGGACGGGGAGCGACGACCACGACCGGCGCGGCGGGGGCGACCACGACCGGACCGCCCATCGGACGGCAGCCGCCATAGGGGCCGCGATACCACCCCGGTCCGCAACCGCCGGCAGCGCTGGCTGCCTCGCTGAAACCTGCAACAGCGCCGGCGAGCAAGACGGCGGCAAGAAGATATTTCATATGAGCTCCCTCTCTGGTCCTTGGGTCACGCCCTTGCGGCGCACAATGAATCAAAAGGTACGATTCGGCGTGTTAAATTTTGGCGACATGCCGAAGCGGCGCGATCCAAATTGGCAATCGTGACCTGAATACGGCATGAACACCGCTGTTCATGCTGTTTGAAGCGACATAAAGGCTTTTAGCGGCCGAGAAAGTCGAGCACCAGGTCGCGATATCTCTCGGGCGCCTCGAGAAAGACGAGGTGGCCAGTGTCGGGAATGATCTCTGCCCGCGCATTCGGCATCTTTGCAGCGAGCGCTTTGGCGAGATCGGCATTCTGCCCCATCTTCGGCCGCAGCGCCTCCGGCGCATTCGGTCGGCCCGGCGCGTTGTGGTCGTCGGCCCCCATGATGAACAACGTTGGTTGCGTAATGAGCGGGATCTCGTGCGCCACCGGCTCGCGATAGATCATCTGGCCCGAGCTGACGAAGGCGCGCAACCAGCGCGGATAGTCGGGGCTGCCCTTGAGGTTGAAACGTGCGTCGATGAACGGCGTGATCGCTTCAGGCGGCAGCTTGATCGCGTAGTTGGTCTGGAGCTGCTTGCGATAGCCCTCGGCCGTGAGCCTGTCCTCGGTCTCGATGATCTTTTCGGTCGGCACCGGCGGCACATAAAGGCGGTAGTCTTCAAGCCCGATCGGCACGGTCAGCACCAGATGCGACACGCGTTCCGGATAGGCCCGCGCGATGCGTACCCCTAACATGCCGCCCATGGAATGGGCGACGATCTCGGCCTTGTCGATCTTGAGATGATCGAGCAGCGCGATGGTGTTGCGCGCCAGCGTATCGAAATGCAGCTCTCCGAGCGGCTTGGACGATTTGCCGAAGCCGATCTGATCGGGCACCACGACGCGGAAGCCGGCCTCGCTCAGCATCTTGATCACGGGCGCCCAATAGCTCGACGGAAAATTCCTGCCGTGGAGCAGCACGACGGTGCGGCCGTTCGGCTGCTGAGGCGCGACGTCCATATGGGCCATGCGAAGCTCTTCGCCGTCGTTGACCAGCGGCAGCAGGCTCACGGGGTAAGGATAGGCAAGGCCCTCGAGGCCGATGCCGTAGGGCTCGCGCGGTGCGGGCTCGGTGGCGCTAGCGGAGGTGAGCGGAAAGGCGAGGAGGGCGGCCGCGAGCGCGGCCGGGAGGATGCGGGTCATTGAAGGCTCTGATTGGAACTGAAGCTGCGAGACACAGTCTCCGTTATGCCCTGGCGCAAGCACGAAGCAGCTCTTCGCACAGATGTTCCGGGCATCCACAGTGCGAGCCGCAATAAACGCGCGGATGGCCGGGTCAAGCCCGGCCATGACGGAAGCCTTCGTTCACACGCGATTGTGTAACTACTCGTGCCCGCTGCCGAACAGCGCGGCAAACTGCTTCTCGCCGGCGCGGGTGAAATTCACCACGCGGCTGCCGGGCGTAGCATCGCGCGCCGCCCATTTCAATTCGGTGAAGCGCTTCATCATGGCCGCGCCCAGCGTGCCGGCGAGGTGATGCCGCCGCTCGCTCCAGTCGAGGCACGCTTTGCAGACCGGTCGGCGCGGATGGGTGAGCATGTCGGGCGAGATCTGCAAATGCCTTGCGAGGAAGCGTTCGCCCTCGACCGTGAGCTCGATGTCCTGCTTCTTCTGCTTCACCAGGCGCCGCTCGCGCAGGCTGTCGAGCATCTGCACGCCGAGATCGCCGGCGAGATGGTCGTAGCAGATCCGCGCCCGCCGCAGCGCCGGATCCTTCGGCCCGGTGCGCACGCGCATGTGGCCGGCGCGGGCGGCAAGCCCTGCGAGGCCTTCGAGCACGCCCGCGACATCGGGATCGGTGAGGCGGTAGTAGCGATGGCGGCCCTGCTTCTCCGGCTCGATCAGCCCGCCGGCCTCGAGCTTTGAAAGATGCGAGCTCGCGGTCTGCGGCGTGATCCCGGCCTCCTGCGCAAGCTCGCTCGCGGTGAGCGCGCGGCCGTTCATCAGCGCTGTCAGCATATTGGCGCGGGCGGGGTCGCCGACGAGCGAAGCGACCATGGCGATGTCAGGTCCTGCTTTCATGCTTCGATGATAGCCGAAGCATTGTGGTCGAGCAAGGGCGTAGGCTTGCAGCCGCAAACACGTCATTGCGAGCGAAGCGAAGCAATCCAAACTGCTTCCGCGGCGACGGTCTGGATTGCTTCGTCGCTTCGCTCCTCGCAATGACGGGAAACACCGGAGCAAACCATGTCCATCACCGTCTTCATCCGCTACCAGCTCGATCCCTTCAAGCGCGCGCAGTTCGAGGAATATTCGAAGCGCTGGCTCACCATCATCCCGAAATGCGGTGGCGATCTGATCGGCTACTTCATGCCGCACGAGGGAACCAACAACATTGCGTTTGCGCTGATCTCCTTCGAAAGCCTGGCGGCGTACGAGGCCTATCGCACGCGGCTGCGCCAGGACGCCGAGGGGATGGCGAACTTCCACTCCGCCGAGGAGAACAGGTTTATTCTCGCCGAGGAGCGGACGTTCCTGCGCAAGGTGGTATTGTAGGCGCAAACAACAACAAGGGAGGCGCCCATGATCGCCGTGATCTTCGAGGTCTGGCCGAAGCCGGAGCACCGGCAGCACTATTTCGATCTCGCGGCCGATCTGAAGCCGATCCTGCAAACCATCGATGGCTTCATCTCGGTCGAGCGATTCGAGAGCCTGACCGAGACGGGCAAGATCCTGTCGGTGTCGTTCTGGCGGGATGAGGCCGCCGTGGAGGCCTGGCGCAAGACGATGGAGCATCGCCGCGCGCAGGCCAAAGGCCGCGGAAACTTCTTTGCCGATTATCGCCTGCGCATCGCCAGCGTCGTCCGCGACTACGGCATGACCGATCGCGACGAGGCGCCGAAGGACAGCCGCGCCGTGCACGACGCGCACTAGCGCGAACCTGCTCGCATCCCCATGTCTGCGCGACCAACAAGGGAGAAGAAACATGCACGTCACGACCGCGGACAAGCGCGCGACATTTCGCAAGATGCACGAAAGCGGCTGCTTCATCCTGCCCAATCCGTTCGACGTCGGCAGTGCCAAGGCCTTGCAGCATCTCGGCTTCAAGGCGATCGCCTCATCGAGCGCCGGCTTTGCCTGGACCATCGGGCGCGCCGACAACCGCGTCACCGTCGACGATGTCTGTCAGCATCTGGCAGCATTGTGCTCGGCGGTCGACATCCCCGTGAATGCGGATTTCGAGGGCGGCTTCGCGGTCGAGCCGGACAAGGTCGCGGAAAATGTCGAACGCGGTGTGCGGACCGGCGTTGCCGGGCTGTCGATCGAGGATTCCACCGGCGACAAGGACAAGCCGCTCTATGATCGCGCGCTCGCGGTCGAGCGCATCAAGGCGGCGCGCAAGGCGATCGGTGATAGTGGCACGCTGCTGGTCGGTCGCTGCGAGGCCTACTTATGGGGCGTGAGCGACCTCAAGCTTGTCATCGACCGGCTCGCGGCTTACGCCGATGCCGGTGCCGATTGCCTTTACGCGCCGGGCCTGAAGACGCGCGAGGACATCGCAGCCGTCGTGAAGGCGGTGCATCCAAAGCCGTTCAATCTCCTGATCGGCGCACCCGGCCTGTCCCTGCAAGAGGCTGCCGATCTCGGCGTGCGCCGGATCAGCGTCGGCGGCTCGCTCGCCCGCGCCGCCTGGGGCGGTTTCATGCGCGCGGCGAAAGAGATGGCGGAGAAGGGCACTTTCGCCGAGCTTGGGAGCGGCTATCCCGGCGGCGAGCTGAACAAGATGTTCAGCTGACGCATGACAAAAGCGGCGGGACACTATCGTCCCGCCGCTTTCGTATTTCAGGAGCGTTACTGCGCCTTGCCGCCGTCAGACGGCGCAGCCGGAGCTGGCGAAGCCGGCTGGCTTGGCGCCGCACCCGTGGTCACGCCCGGGGAGGCGTTGTTGCGCGGCGTCACGTCGCGCATGCCCGGAGGCGCGGCCGGATTGGCAGGCGTCGTCTGCGCGGTCTTTGCTGGCGGCTCGGTCGTGGCCTGGTTCACGCTGGTATTGTTCAAGCCGTAGAACACTGCGCCGAGCACCAGCGCGATCGCGACCGCAAACAGCGCGATCTTGCCGCTGGAGGCGGGGCCTTCGCCGAGCTCGGGGTCTGCCTGAAGGTCGGCATCCCGCCGCGCCGCGCGCAGATACTCATCCTCGCCGATGGGGCGATAGGGGTCATTCGGAAAACGCTCGTCGGCCATCGCTTGATCTCCTCGAATGGACTGACGAGACAACCCGGGCATGCGAAGTTCGGTTCCGGGGGATCTCATGCTTTCGTCGGATGTTGCCGCGCGCGCGGGAATCGGGAACCTGTTCACGTCGGATGAAACCTTGTTCATCCTGGAACTTGCGACGTAAGTTCCGCTCTCGAAACGGGATGACAAGCGATGTGGAGCCTGCCACCAAGCGACAGCGTGCTGAATTTCCTTTCCCTCGTCGCGGTCGCGGCGCAGGGAATGACGGCGGCGCTGGCCGCGGGCCGGCGCAGCATGGACTGGCTCGGCGTCTGCTTTCTCGGCTGCATCACGGCGCTCGGCGGCGGCACGCTGCGCGATCTCTTCCTCGGCCATTATCCGCTCGCCTGGGTGCAGCACCCCGTTTATCTCGTGCTGAGCGGCGGTGCCGCCTTCATCACGATTCTGATCGCGCGCCTCGTGCATCGGCTCAAGCTCGCCTTCATCGTGCTCGACGCGATCGGGCTCGTGGTCTTCACCATGGCCGGCTGCGACGTCGCCTGGCAGATGAATGCATCGCTTCCCATCGTGATCGTCTCCGGCATGGTGACGGGCTGCGCCGGCGGCGTGTTGCGCGATGTCCTCTGCAACGACGTGCCGCTGCTGTTTCGCTCCGAGCTCTACGCCAGCGTCTCGGTAGTGACGGGCCTGTTCTATGCCACCGCGTTCGGGCTGAAGATCAACGACGAGCTCTGGACCATTCTCACCTTCGTGCTCGGCATCAGCTTCCGCCTGCTCGCCGTCCGCTACAAATGGGAGATGCCGAAGTTCGTGTTCACGGGCGACGAGGATTGACTACGGCCCCTGGCTCCGTGCCTTCCCGACCTGCGCGGCCGTGACCAGCGACGCGGCATTGCCCCAGGAGTTGCGGATGTAGTTCGTCACCGCTGCGATCTGCTCGTCCGACAATTGCTTGGCATAGGCCGGCATCTCGCCGGTGTTCGGTGCGCGCGGCGTCGTCACGGTGTGCGCGCCGTCGAGGATGACG
Organism: Bradyrhizobium iriomotense; assembly: GCF_030160715.1. Taxonomy (GTDB): domain Bacteria; phylum Pseudomonadota; class Alphaproteobacteria; order Rhizobiales; family Xanthobacteraceae; genus Bradyrhizobium; species Bradyrhizobium iriomotense. Next base: position 58,890 of record NZ_BSOW01000036.1, on the reverse strand, counting down.
CGGAGCGTGGAGGACGGATTGTCCGATTGCAGCAGCGCATTGCCCGGCAGTGGCGGATAGATGCGCGGCGCACCGGAGCCGTCGGCTTCATGGCAGGCGATGCAGAAGCGCGCATAGACGGCCTGGCCCGCCTTCATCTCGCTTTCCGATGGCGGCGTCGTCGCGGCCTCGTTCGGTCCCGGCGGCAGCCCCTTCAGATAGACTGCGATGGCGCGCACGTCGGCATCGCTCATCTTCGAGGTCGAGTTGACGATGACCTCGGCCATCAGCCCGTCGGCGTGGCTCTTGGCATTGCGGCCGCTTTGCAGATATTCGGCGATGTCGTCCACGCTCCAAGATTTCAGCCCGCTGCGCGCGGCGCTATCGAGCCTTGGTGCGAACCAGCCGCCGACCTCGTTGCCGGAGAATGCCAGCTCGCGCTTGTCGGCGCCAAAATAGTTCTTCGGCGAATGGCAGGCCCCGCAATGGCCAAGCCCCGTGACGAGATAGCCCCCGCGATTCCAGGCCGTCGTCTTGAACTGGTCGGGCTCGAACAGGCCGGGCTTGAAGAACAGCCAGTTCCAAGCGCGCATCAGGGATCGATAGCGAAATGGCCAGCGCAGCTCTGGCGGCTTGACGCGGTTCGCAACCGGTGTCTGCGTCGCAAGATACGCGCGGATCGCCAGGGTGTCGTCCTTGGTCATTTTGGTGAAGTAGGGGTAGGGGAACGCCGGATAATAATAGGAGCCATCCGGCGCCACGCCGAAGCGCAGCGCGCGGGTGAAATCGGCGTCCGTCCAGCCGCCGATGCCAGTGTCGCGGTCCGGCGTCAGGTTCGGCGCATAGATGCCTCCAAAGGGCGTATCGATGCGTTTGCCGCCCGCGAACGGCTTTGCGGGATCGGCGGTGTGGCAGCTTGCGCAGTCGCCGGCTTCCACCAGCGCCTTGCCGTGGGCGATCGCCTCCGGCGACGGCTCGCTGGCGGTTGCTGCAACTGCACTGCACAACGCGAGCCCCGACACCAGAGATGCCAGAATCGTCCGCATTCCCAGCCTCCCCCTGCGACCAATCGCCATGGGGCGCATTATAGACGCGTTACGTCGTTTCGCGACGCCCCGGGTATGCTGACACAAATTGAAAAGGGCGGGCCGATTTGCCGCCACGAAATTGCGATTTTCGCCGGTGCCCCGCTCTGGACCAGATTTGTGATGCGGAGGCTTAAAATTCCGACATAGAGTGGCGCGGGCACCCGGGGCGCCCTAGCTAAAAACAACGGGCACGCCAACGACTTAAGAGGGCGAAGAGGACAAAAATGGGTATCAACCAGGGTCCGATCAGTCTCGATCAGAAATACACCCAATCCACCGGACACGTGTTCACCACCGGCATCCAGGCGCTGGTCCGCCTGCCCATGGCCCAGATCCGGCGCGACCGCGCCGCAGGGCTGAACACCGCAGGCTTCATCTCCGGCTACCGCGGCTCGCCGCTCGGCGGCTACGACCAGCAGCTTTTCGCCGCCCGCAAGCACCTCGAACAGTACAACATCAAGTTCCAGCCCGGTGTGAACGAGGATCTCGCCGCCACCGCGATCTGGGGCTCGCAGCAGCTCAATCTCTCGCCCGGCGCCAAGTACGACGGCGTGGTCGGCATCTGGTACGGCAAGGGCCCCGGCGTCGACCGCTGCGGCGACGTCTTCCGGCACGGCAATGCCGCGGGCTCGGCCAAGAACGGCGGCGTGCTCTGTCTTGCCGGCGACGACCACGGCGCAAAGTCCTCGACCGTCCCGCATCAGTCCGACCACGCCTTCATCTCGGCGCTGATGCCTTACCTCTATCCATCCAGCATCCACGAGATGATCGAGATGGGTCTCCTGGGTATCGCGATGTCGCGCTACTCGGGCTGCTGGGTCGGCATGAAGGTGATTACGGAGACGGTGGAGACCACCGCCGAGATCGATCTCACCGACGAGATGAAGCCCTTCATCATTCCCGCCGATTTCGAGCTGCCGCCCGGCGGCCTCAACCTGCGCTGGCCCGACGATCGCTTCGAGCAGGACCGGCGCCTCCAGGACTACAAGGGCTATGCGGCGATCGCTTTCGCCCGCGCCAACAAGGTCAACCGCGTCACGATGGATTCGCCGAACGCCCGCTACGGCATCATGGCGTCGGGCAAGAGCTACGAGGACGTGCGGCAAGCGCTGCGCGAGCTCGGCATCACCGAGGAGGTCGCGGCCAAGATCGGGCTTCGCCTCTACAAGATCGGCATGCCCTGGCCGCTGGAGCCGGAGGGCGTGCGACAGTTCGCGGTCGGCCTCGAGGAGATCTTCATCATCGAGGAACGCCGCGAGATCGTCGAGAACCAGGTCAAGCAGGAGCTGTTCAACTGGCGCGACGACGTCCGCCCGCGCATCATCGGCAAGATGGACGACCACGACAAGCGCTTCCTCACCTTCGCCGCCGAGCTCAGTGTCGCCTCGCTTGCAAGCTCGATCACCGAACGACTCCTTCGACTTAATCTCAACCCTGAAATCGCCGAGATGCTCCGCGCCAAGGCCGACTGGTTCAACGGCCGTCAGGCCACCCAGATGCAGGCGACCGCGCCCGTCTCCCGCACCCCGTACTTCTGCTCCGGCTGCCCCCACAACACATCCACGAAGGTCCCCGAAGGCAGCCGCGCGCTTGCCGGCATCGGCTGCCACTTCATGGCGCTGTGGATGGATCGCTCGACCGAGACTTTTACGCATATGGGCGGCGAGGGCGTGCCGTGGGTCGGCATCGCGCCTTTCACCAACGAGAACCACATTTTCGCGAACCTCGGCGACGGCACCTATTTCCATTCCGGCATTCTGGCGATCCGGCAGGCGATCGCCTCCAAGGCCAACATCACCTACAAGATCCTCTACAACGACGCGGTGGCGATGACCGGTGGCCAGCGCCATGACGGCGACCTCTCGCCGCAGCAGATCACCTTCCAGCTCCATGCCGAAGGCATCCGCGAGCTCTATCTCGTCTCGGAAAATCCCGACGCCTATCCCGCAGATACCATTGCGCCCGGCGTGAAGAAGTATCATCGCGACGAGCTCGAGAACGTCATGAAGATGTGCCGCGAGTACAAGGGCACGTCCGCGATCGTCTTCGTGCAGACCTGCGCCGCCGAAAAGCGTCGCCGCCGCAAGCGCGGCCTGATGGAGGATCCGGCGCGCCGCGTGATGATCAACCCGGCGGTCTGCGAGGGCTGCGGCGACTGCTCGGTGCAGTCGAACTGCATCTCGGTCGAGCCGCTGGAGACCGAGTTCGGTCGCAAGCGCACCATCAACCAGTCCTCCTGCAACAAGGACTATTCCTGCTTGAAGGGCTTCTGTCCGTCCTTCGTCACCATCGACGGCGGCGCGCCGCGCCATCGTGCGCCGGCGGAGCTTGCTGATATCGGCGAGCTGCCGGAGCCCGCGTCGAAGCCCTCGCTGGACAAGCCCTACAACATCGCCGTCGGTGGCGTCGGCGGCACCGGTGTGCTCACGATCGGCGCGCTGCTTGGCATGGCCGCCCATATCGAGGGCAAGGCCTCGATGATCCTCGACATGTCGGGCCTCGCGCAAAAGGGCGGGGCGGTGCTGAGCCACGTCCGCCTGTCGGATCATCCGGCGGAGGTGACGTGCTCGCGCATCGTCACGGGCACGGCCGATCTCGTGCTCGCCGCGGACGAGGTCGTCGCGGTCGCCAAGGACACGATCTCGCTCTGCGATTCCAGCCGCACCCGCGGCATCATCAACAGCCACGTCATTCCCACCGCCGATTTCATCCTCAACCGCGACTTCAACTTCCAGACCCGCAAGCTGAACGCGGTGCTGGAAACCGCTCTGCACGAGGACTCCACCTTCTTCGACTTCACCAAGCCAGCCGAGCAGCTCCTTGGCGATGCGATCGCCACCAACATGATGATGATGGGCTATGCCTATCAGAAGGGCCTCTTGCCGGTTGGCGCCGAGGCGATCGAGCAGGCGATCGAGGTCAACGGCGTCTCGATCAAGATGAACAAGGAAGCCTTCCGCCTCGGCCGTCTTGCGGTCGCCGATCCCAAGCGGCTCGCCGACATGCTGAAGGGCCAGGACGATGTGGTCGCGCCGAAGAGCCTTGAGGCAATGACGCTGGATGAGATCATCGAGCATCGCTCCAAGCATCTCACCGCCTACCAGAACGGCCGCCTTGCCAAGCGCTATCGCAAGCTGGTCGACCGGGTCCGCGACGCCGCGGTGAAGGGCGGCCATGGCGATGCGCTCCCGCGCGCTGTGGCGATCAACTACGCCAAGCTGCTGGCCTACAAGGACGAGTACGAGGTCGCGCGGCTCTTTACCGACGGCCAGTTCGAGCAGCAGCTCCGCGACCAGTTCGAAGGCGACTTCAAGTTCAGCTTCAACCTCGCGCCGCCGATCCTCAGCAGTGGCGTCGATGCACAGGGCCGCCCCAAGAAGCGCGCCTTCGGCCCGTGGATGCTCGGCGTCTTCCGCTGGCTCGCAAGATTCCGCTTCCTGCGCGGCACCCCGCTGGACATTTTTGGCTACTCGGCCGACCGCAAGCTCGAGCGCGACCTGATCAACGGCTACGAAAAGGACGTCGCCACCGTGCTCGGCCTGTTGTCGCCGGTCACCCATGACACCGCAGTGGAGCTGTTGTCGCTGCCCGACCGCATCCGCGGCTACGGCCCGGTCAAGGACAAGGCGGTGCAGGCCGCGAAAGCCCGCTATGCCCAGCTCGCCGCCGACCTCGCAAGCCCGCCGCCCGCGCCAAGGCAGATCGCGGCGGAATAGGGTGGTCGCTTGATGAGCGAGTGGCTGGGGCTCCACTGGGGCGAAGTGTCGCTCGGTTTCGTGTGCGGAGTGATCTGCTCGCCGACCAAGCTTTTTTGGGAAAGAGTCTTGTTCGCAGGCGGGCTTGTCCTCGCGATCTACTTCCTGATGGTTCGCGCGGTGGCCCATGCCGGATTCAGGTGGAACAACGAAATTGCCGCCCTTTGCCTGCTGGGCGCATTTCTCGGATGCCTTGTGCGCCCCGCGCTGCTCCTTTGCATGGGGTTGATTTCGAAAAAATAGAAAATAGCTTGTGCCGTCGGGCAAATCACCTTTATGATCTTGGCTAATCTCTCTTGCCCCGGACGCAGCGCAGCGCCTCTTAGCGGTGCGCTGCAGAGCCGGGGCCGATTTCGCAACGATGCGCGCGGCGGCATGGGTCCCGGCTCTGCGCAGCAACGCTAGAGCGTTGCAGCGCGTCCGGGACACGAGACATCTGCCCACTTGCGCCAAGCCGCTGCCCGCTCGCCCGACGGAATATTTCCGCGCTTGCCAATACTGGCCCGGCGCGTCAGAAAAACCGACAGAAGAAACGTCAGCGGAGACTCCACTTGACCATCAAGGGCAAGGCCTACATTGCCGGGATTTATGAGCACCCGACCCGGCATGCGCCGGACAAATCCACCGCGCAGCTCCACGCCGAGGTCGCCAAGGGGGCGATCGAGGATGCCGGGCTGAGCAAGGACGACGTCGACGGCTATTTCTGCGCGGGCGATGCGCCGGGCGGCGCCTGGCCGATGGTCGATTATCTCGGCCTAAATACGAAGAAGCTGAGCCACGTCGATTCCACCGAGACCGGCGGCTGTTCCTACATCATCCATCTCGGCCATGCGGCAGAAGCGATCGCCGCGGGCAAATGCTCGATCGCGCTGATCACGCTCGCGGGCAAGCCGCGCACCGGGGTGATGCCGCCACGGGCGGCCGGTGCCGAGCTCGATTTCGAGGCCGCATACGGCGCGACCACCCACAATGCCTATGGCATGTGTGCCATGCGCCACATGCACGACTATGGCACCACGAGCGAGCAGCTCGCCTGGATCAAGGTCGCGGCCTCCCATCACGCGCAATACAATCCGCACGCGATGCTGAAGGACGTCGTCACCGTCGAGGACGTCCTGAATTCGCCGATGATCTCCGATCCCCTGCATCGGATGGACTGCTGCGTCGTCTCCGACGGCGGCGGCGCGCTGATCGTGACGACGCCGGAGATTGCCAAGAGCCTGAAGAAGCCGCAGGTGCGCCTGATCGGCCATGGCGAGGCGATGAAGGGGCCGCGCGGCGGCAAGGATCTCGACCTCACCTACTCCGCAGGCGTGTGGTCCGGCCCTCGTGCCTTCGAAGAAGCGGGCATCACGCCGAAGGATATCAAGTATGCCTCGATCTACGACAGCTTCACCATCACGGTGCTGATGCAGCTCGAGGACCTCGGCTTCTGCAAGAAGGGCGAGGGCGGAAAATTCGTCGCCGACGGCAATCTGATCTCGGGCGTCGGCAAGCTGCCTTTCAACACCGATGGCGGCGGCCTGTGCAGCAACCATCCCGTCAACCGCGGTGGTATGACCAAGATCATCGAAGCCGTCAGGCAGTTGCGAGGCGAGGCGCATCCGAAGGTGCAGGTCAGGAATTGCGATCTCGCCATCGCCCACGGCACCGGCGGATTGTTGGGCGTCCGCCATGCCGCCTCGACGGCCATTCTGGAGCGCGTGTGATGGGTGATGCAAAGAAATATCCGGCACCGGTGACGAGCGCGGAGACGGCGCCGTTCTGGGACGCCGCGAAGCAGGGCAAGTTCATGATCAAGCGCTGCACGGCGTGTGGCGAAGCACATTACTTTCCGCGCGCGATCTGTCCGTTCTGCTTCTCCGACAAGACGGTGTGGGAGGAGTCTTCGGGTGAGGGCACGATCTACACCTACAGCCTGATGCGGAAGTCGCCGACCGGACCTTATGCGATCGGCTACGTCACGCTGAAGGAAGGTCCGTCGCTCCAGACCAACTTCGTCGATTGCGATCTGACGACGCTGAAGATCGGCCAGAGGGTGAAGGTGGTGTGGAAGTCCACCGACGGCGCGCCGCTGCCGTTCTTTACGCCGGTGTAGGTCTTTGTTCCTTCTCCCCTCGTGGGAGAAGGTGGCGCGAAGCGCCGGATGAGGGGTTCTCTCCATGGAGAGACTTTCGCTGCGGAGCGAACCCCTCACCCCAATGAGTTTGTTGCGACGAGAGCGCAGCCCTCTCCCACAAGGGGAGAGGGCACAACAACTGGCGACGTCGCTCGCGGAAAGGATCTCTGGAGGAATGCGATAATGTCGGCCAGATATGAAGAACTCAAAGGCCTGAAAAACCTCGGGCAGAAATACGCCTACAGCGATCGCGAGGTGATGCTCTATGCCTATGGCATCGGGCTCGGCGGCGATCCCATGGACGAGAAGGAACTCGCCTTCGTCAACGAGGGCACGCTGACGCCGCGGCCGCTCAAGGTGGTGCCGACGTTCGCCTCCGTCGCGGCCTGGGGTTCGGGGCCGGGCGAGATGAATCTGAATCGCGTCATGGTGGTCGACGGAGAGCGCGACATCACTTTCCACCAGCCATTGCCGGCCGCGGCTCACATCACCGCCGACTCCTCGGTGCTCGAGGTCTACGACAAGGGCAAGGACAAGGGCGTCGTGATCAGCCACCAGACGGTTCTCAAGAACGAGAAGGGCGAGAAGCTCGCTACCCTCGTCGCCTCGCGCTTTGCCCGCGGCGACGGCGGCTTCGGCGGGCCGAACCTGACGCAGCCCGATCCCCACAAGATTCCGTCGCGCGAGCCCGACAGGACGATCGACATCTCCACGCGTCCCGACCAGGCGCTGGTCTATCGCCTCTGCGGCGACCGCAACCCTCTGCACAGTGATCCCGAGTTCGCCAAGAAAGCCGGCTTTCCGCGACCGATCCTGCACGGCATGTGCACCTACGGCATCACCTGCCGCGGCGTGCTCCAGACCTATGCCGACTACGATCCAAGCGCCTTCCGCCAGCACATCGCGCGGTTCTCATCGCCCGTCTATCCCGGCGAGACCGTAACCATGGAGCTCTGGAAGGACGGCAACGTGATCTCGTTCGAGGCGAAGGTGAAATCGCGCGGCGTCACCGTGATCAAGAACGGCAAGACGGTGCTGGGTTAGGAAGGTCTCGTGCCCCGGACGCGGCGCAGCACGTAAGAAATGCGCCTCTGAGCCGGGACCCGAGAAAAACGAGAACAGGGAGAAGCCATCATGGGACTACTCGACGGCAAGGTTGCGCTGATCACCGGCGCGGGCGGCGGGCTCGGTGAGGCCTACGCAAAACTGTTCGCGCGGGAAGGGGCGGCGGTCGTCGTCAACGACCTCGGTGGCCCTCGCGATGGCTCAGGCGCTGACAAGTCGATGGCCGAGCAGGTGGTCGACGCGATCAAGGCCGAAGGCGGCCGCGCGGTCGCCAACGGTGCCGACATCTCCACCATGGAAGGCGGCCAGTCCGTGTTCGACGACGCCATCAAGCACTTTGGCCGCGCCGACATTCTCGTCAACAATGCCGGCATTTTGCGCGACCAGACTTTTGCCAAGGCCGCGGAAGCCGATTGGGACCAGGTCATCAAGGTGCATCTGAAGGGCACCTTCTGTTGTACCTTGCCGGTGTTTCGCTGGATGCGGGAAAATGGCGGCGGCGTCATCGTCAACACCTCCTCGACCTCGGGCCTGATCGGAAATTTCGGCCAGACCAATTACGGCGCGGCCAAGGGCGGCATCTGGGGCCTGTCCAACGTGCTGGCGATCGAGGGCCGCAAATACAACATCCGGATCTGGACGCTGGCGCCGGGCGCGCTGACCCGCATGACCGCAGACCTGCCCCGCTATAAGGAGAACCCAGGTGCGGCGCTCGGGCCGGACGGCATCGCGCCGGCCGTGCTATACATGGTCAGCGATTTGTCGGGCGACCAGACCGGCAAGGTGCTGGGCGTGTCCGGGCCCCGCGGCGTGCGCGAAATGCGGATGATGGAGATGGAAGGCTGGAAACCGCCGCACACGGGCTGGAAGGCCGAGGACATCGCAGATCATGCCAAGGAGATCTTCTTCTCCGAGGAGGAGATCAGGAAGTCGGCGCGGCGGTTTTGATTTTTGGAGAGTCGTTCCAGGGCATGCCAAGCATGAACCTGGAACCTCGAGACTCCGGGTTCGGTCCTGCGGACCGCCCCGGAATGACTGATGAGAGGATAAAGGACGAATGAAACTCACCGCCGAAGCCAAGGGCACCTTCGCGATCGCGCCGACGCCGTTCCATGATGACGGCCGGATCGACGAGCGCTCGATCGACCGCCTGACCGATTTCTACGCGGAGGTCGGCTGCGAGGGCGTGACGGTACTCGGCATCCTCGGCGAGGCGCCGAAGCTCGATGCCGCGGAAGCCGAGCAGGTGGCGGTCCGCTTCGTCAAGCGCGCGAAGACAATGCAGGTGATCGTCGGCGTCTCCGCGCCGGGTTTTGCCACGATGCGTTCGCTGGCGCGTGCCTCGATGGACGCAGGCGCCGCCGGCGTGATGATCGCGCCGCCGCCAAGCTTGCGCACCGATGATCAAATCATCGGCTATTTCAAGCAGGCGGCCGAAGCGATCGGCCCCGACGTGCCGTGGGTGCTTCAGGATTATCCGCTCACGCTCTCCGTGGTGTTCACGCCCGCGGTGATCCGCAAGATCGTCATGGACAATCCGAACTGTGTGATGCTCAAGCACGAGGACTGGCCGGGACTCGAAAAGATCTCGACCCTGCGCAATTTCCAGAAGGACGGCTCGCTGCGCCCGCTCTCGATCCTCTGCGGCAATGGCGGCATGTTCCTCGACTTCGAAATGGAGCGCGGCGCCGACGGCGCGATGACCGGCTATGCCTTCCCCGAGCTGTTGATCGATGTCGTTCGCCTGTCGAAGGACGGCAAGCGCGATGCCGCGCACGATCTGTTCGATGCCCATCTGCCTCTCATGCGCTACGAGCAGCAGCCCGGCGTCGGCCTCACGGTGCGCAAATACGTGCTCCAGAAGCGTGGCATCATCGCCTCCAGCGCGCAGCGCAAGCCCGGCGCGACCATCACGCCGGCAGCGAAGGCCGAGGTCGAGTATCTGCTGTCGCGCGTGGCCCGCGTCGACAAGCGCGCCAATCTCCAGCCGCAATCGAGCGCGGCGGGTTAACGCGATGGCCGAGATCGCCGCCACGCGTCCCGCTTCGACCATCCTCCTGCTGCGCGACAGCGCAGCAGCGAAGGAGATCGAGGTCTTCATGATGGTGCGTCACCATCAGATCGAGTTCAACTCGGGCGCGCTGGTGTTTCCCGGGGGCAGCGTCGATGCCGGCGACAAGGAAATCATCGCGCGGCCTGCGCTTTACGCGGGCGGCGAGGGGCTCTCCGAATCCGATCTCGGCTTCAGGATCGCGGCGATCCGCGAGACGTTCGAGGAGAGCGGCATCTTGCTGGCGCGCGAGAAGGGCTCTTCCGCGCCGGTCGACGCCAAACGTGCCGGCGCGATCGCGGATGCCCATCGCATCGCGCTCAACGAGCACAAGATCAGCTTCCTCAGCATCCTCTCCGACAACGGCCTCCAGCTCGCGCTCAACGCGCTGGTACCCTATGCACACTGGATCACGCCGGAGGGCATGCCGAAGCGCTTCGACACCTGGTTCTTCCTCGCCGCGGCGCCGCCCGACCAACTCGGCGCCCATGACGGAAGGGAGTCGACGGACTCGATCTGGATCTCCCCGCGCGAAGCCGTGGCGGGTGGTGAAAGCGGCCGCTTCAAGCTGCCGTTTCCGACCACGCGCAACCTGATCCGGCTTGCCAAGCAGCCGACCGTGACGTCCGCTCTCGACCATGCCCGCGGCATGTCCATCGTCACGGTGATGCCGGTGATGAGCAAGACTGAAACGGGTCGCCAGCTCCGCATCCCCCGCGAGGCCGGCTATGACGGCGAGGTGTTCGAGGTCGGCGCCCTCGGCTGACACACTTCGATACGGAGCGAAGTATTATCGGCTGCGTGCGCGGTAGGTTGCGTCTTGCTCATAGCGAGACGGAACGCGCGCCATGGACGGCTCACATCGGGAATCGTCGATCACCTTCGAGCTCGCATTGCTGCTCCTGCTTGCGACGCTCTGGGGCGGCTCCTACACCTTCATCAAGCTCGGCGTCGCCACCATTGCGCCGATCACGCTGATCGCGGCGCGCACGGCGATCGCGGGCACGCTGCTGTTGATGGTGATGCGCCTGCGCGGCATCGCCATGCCGGCTGATCTTGCGACCTGGCGCCGCTTCGCGTTTCAGGCCTGCCTCAACAGCGTGGTCCCCTGGACCCTGATCGCCTGGGGCGAGCGATATGTCGATGCGGCGCTCGCCACCATCCTTAACTCGGCCGCACCGATCTTCACCTTCCTGTTCACGGCCCTGGTGACCCGGCACGAAGCCACCACGGCGCGAAAACTGCTCGGCGTCATCGCCGGCATGGCCGGGATCTGCCTGATTGTCGGCGCCGATGCATTCCATGACATCGGCCGCGGCCTCGCCGCCGAAGCTGCGATCGTCGCGGCGACGCTCTGCTATGCCTGCGCGGCGATCTTCAGCCGCGGCTTCAGGGGGCTCGATCCGATGGCGCCCGCAGCGGGCTCGCTGCTCGCGGGCGCCGCGGTCCTGATCCCGGCCTCGCTTGCCATCGAGCAGCCCTGGACGCTGTCGCCCTCGGCCAGTTCCGTCCTGGCACTGCTGGCGCTCGCCGTGTTCTCGACCGCGGCGGCCTTCGTGATCTATTTCCGCCTGATCCAGACCCTCGGCTCGGTCGGCACCACCGCACAGGCCTATCTGCGCGTGCCGATCGGCGTCGCTATCAGCGTGGCGTTCCTCGGCGAGAGCCTGAGCCGGACGGCATGGATCGGGCTCGTCTCGGTCGTCATCGGCGTCGCCGCCATGACCATCCCGGGAAGCGCCGCGCGGATGGCTAAAGTATAGTAAAGACCAGGCCGCCCGGCCGGTCGAGGCATGTTCCCCCGGGGGTGGAATACGTCGTATATTGGGGCCGTATGGAGTCCGGTCCTGACCAAATGCCTGCCGAACTGACGCCGAATTCGCACCCGAAGCGAGCGTTTTCGCTTTCTATCGGTCAACTGACGTTCGGCAGCTTCATCCTGGTGCTGGCCGTGATCATCGTCACCTCGACTGCGAGCGTGATCGCGATCCGCCACATCGGTTCGACCTTCGCCGAGCTGCAGCGCCTGCAAAGCGTGGGCGACCTCGCCGAGGATATCGACCGTCGCATGAACGACTTGCGGCTCACCGCGCGCGACTTCGTCACCGATCCCGGCGCCGGCATCCAGTTCAAGCAGGTTGGCGAAGCCGCCTCGACGCTGAGCGACATCCTGAAGAAGACCCGCATCGAGCTTGCGCCCGAGCAGCAGGACATGATCGACGGGGTCACCGAGCGGCTTGCGACCTATCGCAGTGGCCTCGACCGGATCTCGACCATAATTGACCGTCGCGCCCAGCTGCTGGCCGGCCTGCCGCCGCTGCGCGACCAGTTCGACGCCGCCGTCGCCGCAACCGCGGACCGGGAACTCGCCTCGCGCCTGTCCGAAGCCCAGAGCCATATCGCGCTGGGGCTGCTCGCGCGCAATCCGTCCGCTGCCGAGCAGGCGGCGCAGAGCATGCGGACGCTGACCATCGCCGATGCCAGGCTGAAATCGGCGGTCGACGATTATGCCGAAGCCATCATCGCGGTCGCGGTCCGTGAGCGTCAGATCGCCGATATCGATCGCGAGGTGCTGGGCACCGAGGGACGCCTGATCGGGCGCGTCACCGAGCTGCTGCGCGAGGTCAGCGCGCGGCGCGGGCATGTGCTGTCGCGCGATTTCGCCCGGACGCTGGCGGAAGCGAGGTGGCAGAGCATCGTGCTCGGCACCATGGGCGTGCTGATCGGCATCATCGCTGCCGGGTTCGTGGTGCGACGGACGGTGCGTCCGCTGGCCCAGATTGCGCGATCCATTCGCGCTCTTGCGGCGGGCGAGAAGAACACGTCCATCCCGTCCGCCGATCTCGACAACGAGATCGGCGACATCGCGCGCGCAGCGGAGGTGTTCCGCCGCGCCCTCGAGGAGGCCGACACCGCGCGCGAAGCGGCGGTCCGCGCGCTCACCGAGCAGCGCCTCGCGGAAGAAAGCTATCGCAAGCTGTTCGAGGGCTCGGTCGACGGCATTTACGTCACCACGCCGGCCGGCGATCTCCTCAACGCCAATCCGGCGCTGGCGCGGATGATGGGCTATGACAGCCCGCAACACCTCATCGACAGCATCAACGACATCGCCCATACCATCTACGTCCATCCCGAGGCGCGCGCGGAGTATCAGCGGCTGATGGAGCGAGACGGCATCGTGCGCGAGTTCGAGTACCAGGTGCGCCAGCGCAGCGGCGATATCCTGTGGCTCTCCGACAGCGCAACCGGGGTGCGGGGTGAAGACGGCAAGATCATCCGCTACGAAGGCACGCTGCGCGACATCACCGACCAGAAGCGCGCGGAAGACGCCATCGCCGAAGGCCGGCGGCTGTTGCAGCAGGTCATCGACACCGTGCCGGCCGTCATCAACGTGAAGGACCGCGACCTCCGCTACGTGCTGATGAACCGCTATATGGCCGGCATCTTCGACATCGAGCCCGGTGACGCGCTTGGTCGCACCACGGCCGACCTGATGTCGCGCTATGGCGCGGCCAAGACCGACGAGAACGACAAGCGGGTGCTGAAGTTCCGCAAGGGTCTCGGATTCTACGAGGAGGAGTACCAGGACGCCTCCGGCAACATGCGGCAGTGGCTGGTCAACAAGCTACCGCTGCTCGATGCCGATGGCGAGATCGAGCGGATCGTCACCGTGGCGCTCGACATCGGCGAGCGCAAGCGCGGCGAACAGGAGATGCGCAAAGCGAAGGAGGCCGCCGAAACTGCGCTGCGCAATCTGCGCGAGACCCAGGCCTCGCTGATCGAGGCGGAGAAGCTGGCGGCGCTCGGGCGGCTGGTTGCCGGCGTCGCGCACGAGGTCAACAATCCCGTCGGCATCAGCCTGACGGTGGCGTCCGCGCTGGAGCGCAAGACGGCGGTGTTCTCGGCCGATGTCGAGCGCGGCGAGCTGCGCCGCTCGAAGCTCAACGACTACCTCAACACCAGCCGCGATGCATCTTCTCAGCTCGTCGCCAATCTCAATCGTGCGGCCGAGCTGATCCAGTCGTTCAAGCAGGTCGCGGCCGACCGCAACTATTCGGACCAGCGCACCTTTGATCTCGCCGATCTCACCGAGCAGGTGGTGCTGAGCTTGCGGCCCGGCCTGCGCAAGCACAACCTGACGCTCAACGTCGAGTGTCAGCCCAACCTGATCATGAACAGCTATCCCGGCCCGTACGGGCAGGTGCTGACCAACCTGTTCCTCAACTCCGTCGCGCACGCCTTCCCGGACGGGCGGCCCGGGCTGATCGATATCCAGGTGCGCGAATCCGGCAAGGACAATGTCGAGATCATCTTCTCCGACAACGGCTGTGGCATGTCGCTCGACGTCCGCCGCCGCGCCTTCGATCCGTTCTTCACGACGCGGCGCGACCAGGGCGGCACCGGGCTTGGCCTGCACATCGTCTACAGCATCGTCACCAACCGGCTGGGCGGGCGGCTCGATCTCGACTCCGAGCCCGGCGGCGGCACACGCATCCAGATGATCCTGCCGCGCGTTGCGCCGCTGGAACAGGCCGCGGAATAGCGCGCATCTAAAGCACGATGAGATTGGGATGAATCGTCATCGCGCTTTAGCTTGTTGTTTGAGCATGATCTCCGCGCAAACGCGTTCCGCGTTTGTCGCGAGGGAAAACCGCTTCGCACTTTTCCGGATCATGCTCTAATCAATGTCTGCGAGCTTGCGCAGGGTGGCGCCAAAGATCTGGCTCGCCTTGCCGACGAGCGCGGTTCCCGTCATCTCCGCGCGCGTATCGGTGAAGGTGCCGCTGACGCCGACGCCGACGGGTGCCGGACCGCCGAACAGGGGATTGTCGTCGCCGCGTGGGGAAGTGTGCCGCTGCACCAGCACCTCGCCCTTGAAGGCGTTGTCCTTCACCGTGTAGCTGCCAGTGTAAAAGAGGTAGGCATCGCCGCCGAGAATCTGGCCGTCGCGAAACAGGATCACGCCGCTGCCTTTGCCGACGCGTCCATCGAGCAGCGTCACGTGGATCGAATAAAGACCGTTCTTCATGACGTCCCGTGGCCGGCTGCCTTCGCCCTCAGCACGCCGATGTTGTGTTTATGCCAAAGCGCCATCGCTCGTGCAACGCGGCAGTTCACCCGCTGGCCGCGCGGCGAGCCGTAGTTGTCCTGGCTTGCGCATGACAAGGGTATGACGGCCTCATAATGCAGCGAGGCCCTGTGAAGCGAATCAAGTTGGCCCGCGAAATGCATAAACCCTAGTTGCACCGGCCGCGGGGTGCTGGAGCAAGACGAACGTGACCAACTGGATCAATTCCGGCGGCGATGAGCCGCGTCTATGCAGTGCGCGTGTAGACAATGTCAGTTGTGAAGCAAGCCTTTGTAAGACAAGTCATGGGCAGATCGGCCGTTCGACGCGCTGGAGACGCGCGGCGAAACTCGGTTGTGCCATACTCCTGGTGGTGCTTGCGGTCCCCTTCGGGCACGCACGCGACCGCGGCCAATTCGTCAACACCAATGCCGAATTGAAGGCGTGGTTTGACGGCTTGCGCAGCGGCAAGGGGCCGTGTTGCTCCGATGCCGACGGGTCGGCGATCTCGGATTCCGATTGGGAAAGCAAGGACGGGCACTACCGTGTCCGCGTGCCGCGCTATGGCTTCATGATCAACGGCCAGCAGCAGGAGCTGGTGTGGGTCGATGTCCCGGAAGAGGCCGTGATTTCGGAACCGAACCGGGTCGGGCGCACCATGGTATGGCCGATCTACGGCTACATGGGTGTCACGATCCGCTGCTTCATGCCGGGCAGCATGACATGAGAATGTCCAATCCGGCGTAGCTCGGTGGTGCCGCGCCGGATGGATCGGACGATGCGGCACGTCGCAGCCTCAGGCGTATTTCTTGTCGCGCTCGAGCAGCTCGACCGAAATACCTTCCGGGCCGCGGATGAAGCAGACGCGAACACCGGGCCGGATCGTGGTTGGTTCGCGCGTGAACTCAACGCCTTTCGCCTTCATCTCGGCGGCGACGGCGTCGATGTCCTTCACCGTGACGCCGAAATGGTCGAGGCCCTGATGGGGATGAGGCGGGGGCGGGTTCATGGGCTTGCCGGGCTCAAGCGGTGCGATGAAGATGTTGGCGCCGCCGAGCTTGACGTCGATGCGTGCCGGGCCGCGCACGATTTCGCCACCCAGCACGTCCCGCAGCCAAGCCGCCGTCGCCTCCGGGTCGGGGCTGCGCAGATGGACATGGTCCCAGGTGACTACCGGCATTTCATTCCTCCCGTCGAGCTTTGCGGCGTTGCGGTCATGTTAGCGATCCCCTCGGTCGATCGCCACTTGCGTATTCCTGTTACCCGAGATTCGGCTGCCTACGGGAACCCAAATCTGCCTCGCGGGTTGAAGGGGCGGCCCGGCGCAGCGCCGCAGAACGGCCGTATCGGCGCGTTAGGGCGGAAGACGGTACGCGCGAGACGCGCGTCGTCGCATTTTGGGTGACGCATCCATGCTCGCAGGGCTCTATCGCGTCGATCTCAATAGTCTCGTCAAGCTCGGTACGTTGCTGAGACCGGCTTTCTCAGTCAAGCGAAGAAGCCCATTGTGGCTTGCGGCAGTGGTCCTGGTCGGCGCCAGCGCCTGGGGGCTGATGTCCGCTTCCGAAGGCAATGAGAGCGACGGGATCGAGTTGGCAACCGTCCAGCCTGAGCCTGCGCAGTCTGTGCCACCCGAAGCCGCAGCGACCCAGGCATCCGTGCCAGCCGAACTCGATCGCTTGCACATTTCGTCGCAATCCTGGCGCCGTGGCGGGCTAGGATCGCGGGCGCTGGTCACCTTCACTGTGCGAAATGACAACGACTATGCCGTGAAGGACGTCGAGATCCTCTGCGCCTTCGCCCGCCGTGACGGCAGCCACCTAACCGATCGCAGGCGCGTGCTTGCCGAAGCCGTGAGCATGAAAAGCCGCAAGACGTTTGCGCATGTGCCAATCGGCTTCGTTAACGTAAACGCCAGTCAGGCCAAGTGCTCGCTCGCCGCAGCGCGACGTGTCTAAAGGACCATTGTCGCGCTGGCGGAAAAGTTACCGTCATGCCGCCGATCACGAAAAAAGTTCGCGTTGACGTTGAACCGGGCGGGCTCCACAGGAACCAATTAAAGGATCGCCAGTTGAGGCGAAGGGCCCGTGCGCTGCTGTGCGGGTGGAGCGCTGCCAGATGCCCATCCTTCGGTATTTCATGTATGTCGGCGGCGCGCTGCTCGCGCTGCTGTTCGCTGTGAACCTTGGGCTGCCCGAAGCGCCGGTCGCCCAGAACATCGTGACATCGAGCAATGAAGCGCCGCTGATCCGGATTCGTTCGGATCGCAAGCTGCCGGAACGTGTGGTGCTCGATACCAGCCAGGCGACGATTGCGCCGCCCGCACCGGCAAAGACGGCGGGCGTTGCCACGCAACCGCCTGCGCAGCCGAACGCGTCCCCGGCACTCGGTGATATGTCGGCCAAGGCGCGGGTCCGCGAAAGCTTCGCCCAGTTCACCCCAACGGAACCGAAGGGCGATGCGGCGTCGGTCAAGAAGCCGGTCCAGCCAAAGCGCAAGGTCGCCAGGCGGTCTCCGCCACCGTACTATTACGGGCAACCGACCTATTTTGGCCAGCCGACGTTCGGTGGGCCGGTGCGGATGGCTCAGCAGCCCCATTTCGGCCTCTTCAACACGACGTGGTGAGCGTCCCTGTACCTGCCCGGATCGGGCAGGTAGGGCTTTTGCTCGTTAAACCTCTCTGCTAATCCCATTGCATCCGAACAGCCGGGCGCCCCAGCCTGACGAAACTCGGAACTGGCCCGGTCCCGGGCAGGATGCGCTCGTAGCTCAGCTGGATAGAGCATCGGATTTCGATTCCGAGGGTCGGGAGTTCGAATCTCTCCGAGCGCGCCAGTTATCAGACTGATGCCCAAGCACTTTTGGCAGCCTCCCGGTTCTCATTCTGAACGCCGTCAGATGCCGCATTCTGGATAGATGTCGCCGTTTCGTTCGCAAGGCGATGCGCGTAACGCTTCCTGGTCGCCGATTGCATGCACTTGGTCGTTTTCTTGGCGTAGCCTTCGTAGGCCTTCTGGGGCTAGTGAGCGGACAGGGCGCGGCCTTGACCATCCGTTAGCTCTGCCTCCTCCAGCTCTGTCATCCCACCATGCCGGCAGGCGTCTAAAGCGCGATGAGATTAGGATGAATCGTCATCGCGCTTCAGGTTGTTGTTTGCGCATGATCTTTTCGGAAAACCGCTTCACACTCTTCCGGATCATGCCTTAACGTGAAGTGCGGCGGCACACCGTCGATCTTCTTACTAAGCCGCGCCACGGCATGGTTAAGAGAGCTGTAGATCCACGGGACGGCCACCCCCTCGTTGCGCTTCTCCTTTTTGGACTTCTTGCCAACCTCCCGCAGGATCATCGGCACGCCGAGCGCTCAGCTTCTCGACATGGACCTATCCGTCGTGGTTTCGGTGCACGTCGAGTTCCAGCCCGGGAGTTGGCCGAACTTTGGAACCGCTCGCAGGGGCGCTCTCCAAGCGCACAATACAAGGCGCATTCGCTTACCTGCGCCTACCCCAGAAATATTCACAGAGTTTGAATGAAAAGCGTTAGCAAATTCAATGCCATGAGACGGTTTGCAGCATTGGCCGCATTTGTGAGAGAAATGTGGTTCATGGGGCTTACGTTCGGGCTCCGTCGCCGCGGCGACATAGGCGAGAACCGGAGCGGATAATGGCCGATTGGGCAGCCTATTGTGCCAGCCTGCTAGCAGAAAGAAAAAGCAACGTGGTGGCCATACGGGCCGAGGCGATATGATCCTAAGCACTCACGCAATTGTCGGCGGCGCCATCGCTAGTCTGTTCCCGTCGCACCCAGTCCTCGTTGCGGTTGCGGCCTTCGCAAGCCACTTTGCGATCGATGCGATCCCGCATTGGGATTATCCACTTCGAGCGATCAGATCAAAGCCCGGCGCCAACAATCGCCGTCTGCTAGCCGACCCGAAGCTTTTCCTCGATTTAGCTCTTATCGGCTGCGATGCTTGCGCGGGTCTATTAATAGCAATTTGGCTTTTCGCGACGCCGGCAACGATTGGAGTGATCGCGCTCGGCGCCCTCGCTGGGATGACGCCAGACCCCCTACAGGTCGTGCACAGGTTGCTTCCGAAGCAGCCCCTGACGACATTGCAACGATTTCATAGATGGGCCCACACGAAGCGGAGGCTTAGGTGGCCGCTCGGCATCAGCTCGCAAGCACTCTTTGCCGCAACCGTATCCTGGATAGTTTTGACCGTCCGGTGAGGTGGCAACATGATGCAGATGAGGGTCTGAGTGAAGTCCGAGACAAAGTCTAGGATGGCGCTACTACAAGACCGTAGCGCGTCGCGATCCGAGCGACCGCAGGGGGGATGCTTCACCGCCTCAGCCTCCAGCCGTATTCTTGGTGTGGAATCGTGGCGGTGATGTCGGCGTCCGCGTCGGCCGAAAGTCGCCAGGCTGCCACTCCGACGAATAAGGTCAGGGTCAGCGCGGTGGCAAGCAAAAGCACTGAGACAAGCTGGCTCACGCGGGTACACCCAGAAATGTAAAGCCTTTAGGCAAGAGCGAGCACGGATTGCCGATTCGGAAAATGCAGAGGCGCTGACCTAAAGCTAGATTTCCCCAGCCTGATCGGAAGTCGAGCGCAAGGGGCGTTCAGTGCGACCCCAAAAGATCGCCATGACCAGCAGAGATTCTCTGGCGAATGCTTCGTGTAAGAAAGGACTTCGTGTCCGGTTCCAAGCGGCTGGCGTGTTACAAAGTAGTGCCATCGAGGAGCCTATGGTGAGTATCGAAAGCACAGAAGACAAGTTGCCGAATAGAGACCGAGTTGCAGTTCTTCTCGCGGAATACAATTCGCTCCGAACCGAGTCGCAGCATCGTGTGACACTCGTTATTCAGTCCGCTACCATTTGAGCCGTCGACTTTTCGCGGCTCAGCGGGGCCTATCCGTAGAGCACCGACCGGCAAATCAACGACGTGTCTGGATCATACGCGCCTTTGCATTCGCTGGCTCACGATGCCAGAAATGACGAGCCCGAAAGCGAGCATGGTAAACACTATCCCGACCATAATTTCCCCGATCGTTGCGATGCGCGCTGTCGGCGATAGTGGCGCGATGTCGCCAAATCCCGTCGTCGTGAGCGTCGTCAGGCTGAGGTAACTCGCGCTCCCGAAATCGAGTCGATGCTCGGCGCTTCTTGCGAAGGTGAAGGCGTTCGCGTCGGGCCGATCAATAAGAAGGTAAAGATAGGCGAAGCCCTCGACAAAAAGCGCGTAGGCCAACAGGACAAGCTGGATCGCGCGCTTGAGCAATATCGACCGCGCGTCGCGCCCGCCCAGCATCTGGTTAGTCGCCACCGTGAGCGCGCCGAACGCGATTGAGATGAGCATGACAGCGCTGATCCCAGCGTATATCTGCATAATCTTGCCGTCGGCCGTATTTCGCGCGATTAGAATTTCGTACGTCACCGGCACAGCGAGCGCGATAATTGCCATACCGATGACCAACGTGCCCGTGGCAAAGGGTAAATCCCTGCCACTATTGGTGGATTTGCTGCTTTCAAACTTCCGCTGCGCAAGTTCGATCACCAAGTTCACTAGGGCAGGAAGCCCGATGAAACCGATCGTCACGACATTCGAAAGTTCCGCCACGAGCGCCCAGCGCGATCGGCTTGTGCACGCGTAGATATCTCCGTAACCGACCGTGGCAAAGGAGATAACGGTGAAATAGATGGAATCGATAATGCCGAATTGTTTCGGATCGATCGGATCCGCGCCAGAGCAGAAGGGAAAGTGTGCGTCCTCTGCGGTCCGCGCAAGAAAGACGTAGAAGTAGGACCACATAGCGATCAGAAGGAAGAAATAGACGGCGAGGGCTATAGCGGGCACCGCGAAATTGGCGGGCGGGTGTTTCTTTATATTTTCGAACCACAGCAAGAAAATCCGGATGGCCAGCCAAACCAGCAGACCCGAGCCGATAGCCGCAACAAATGAAAGTAAGGTGGTCGCAGGCGATGGAGTCACGAGCCAATAAAAGAACCCACTAGAAAGCAGCCACCCCACATTCATGCCGGTAGACTTCAGCAGTGCTCTCGTTGGGTCGTCCATCTAGTGTCTCCTCTAGGTTTGATGACGGGCCTAAAGGTGTGCTTGCTCACGCTAGTATCGATCAAGGGGAGGCTGCCGGCGCACTCTGATTGCCGACACCCTTGCGGTGAGAGCTTCCTGCTGTGCATTAACGCCCGTCACGCAAGTCATTGCACCGGCTATGACGCTTGGTGCCAGACCACGCATTTAGATGCTCGCACCGATGATCGCTTATCCTTTCGCAACCAGAGAACGAGCGCAAGGGGGAGGGCGAGTTGCAGAACGAGCCACTCGTGTTAGAAGGCCGCTCCCAACCAATCGGAGTGATGATGGCCAAGAAGACCAAAAAGAAGGTGGTGCGCCGTGAGTATACCAGGGCAGACATCAAAGAGCTGCGAGCGCATTCGAAAGCTAAGACCCCCGTAGCTAAAATCGCAAAATTGACGAAACGCAGTGTAGGATCGTTGCGCCAGAAGGCGCTCAAACTCGGGATCAGCCTTGGCCATCGCCGCTAGCGTGCGAGCGTAAGGGGGGGAGGCGTGCCTCATCCATTGAGCATCGCCTTCACCGCATCCCCGCCCGAGGGATCGATCAATGACCACACCGGCTATGACACAGTCGAGGCGGGCGTATTCTCGACGCTCGACGGCATCAGGCTCGACCCGTGGCAAGGCAATGCGCCGATGATCATTTGCGAGTAGCGGTCGCTGTCGAGCGTGCGGGCGAACATCGCCCACGAATATCGCGTCAAGATCGCGTCGACTGTCGCGCAAACCCCTCTGAGATGATCGGCGCGCAGTCTAGTGCTAATGAAAGATCAGGCGCTCTTTATTCGGACAATCCCATAGGACGGAAGCTCAAAGGTTCCCACCTTGCGGATAAACGCGCTGTCGCTGTTGAGCCAGGCGGGATCGTGCACCGCCGCTTCAAAGCTTTTTTCGTCGAGAACGTCCAGTCTGGCACGGCCATCGAAGCCCTTGACCTTCAGGCGTTGAGGTTCCCCTGACAGGTTGGCAAGCCAAAGCACGTCACCAGCCTTGTTGCGATGGGCAAGAGCGGCAAGCTTTGAGGGTGCAGACGAATCCGTATCGATGCGTCTTGCTCCGCTGGCAGCGGCAAGACCTGCAATCACATGATAGATTGGGAAGAGTCTGGCGTCGCGGCCGTCGAACCACGGCTGCGCATGGGCCAATTTGCGATAGATCATCCCTTGGGATCCGGTGGCAGAGCCGAGGGCCACGGCGTCGACACCGGCTCTTGCCGCTGCCGACACATAGCCGAGGTTCCATGCGGCGGCGAACAGGCCGCGCTGTCGAGGATCTAAATCGGAGAGACAGACCCGCCTGTTGTCGGGGTTGGGCGCAACAGCAGCGCCATAAGGGTTGTCACGACATGGAATACTGGTCGGCCCGATGTGATAGGGTACCTTGCCGATCATAGCGCGTGCTGAAGCGAATATCCACGGAAGGGTCTCAAGCGTCTCCATGACCGAGATGTCGTCTGGCGCATGCACAATTGGGCAGCCGGTGTGCGTGATGAAGTCAAACACGCCCCTTGGCACCGGCTTGCGGTTCAGTTCGGTGAAATAGGAGAGCATGCCACCACCAAGCAGTGCATTCGGGAAAGAGGCTCGGGTCGCCGTCGCCATTTCCTCGTAGGTGGGCCCCCAGGGTCTCGGTGTGTTGGGCTGAAACGATTTGAGATCGTGCATCTGGGTGATGACAACGGACGCGGGTGTGAGCCCCGCAGCATTCACTTCGCTCGCGATCGCTGCCACTTCCTTATCGGCAGGCTCCCTGGCCGGCAAAATGATCTCAAGTGTGACCGGAGCTCCTGTCTGGCTTGACAGATCGCGGAAGCTTGCGGCGGCCTCTTCCTGTCCTTGCTCGCGTCCGTCGATCTGACAAACGAGCGCCTGAGGCTTCGCCGCGGCGATGAAGTCCACAGCCTCGAGTGCCGCTGCGGCTTCCGCCATCGGCACGCCGACGCCGATTTGCGGGATGCGGCCTTTCGTGCCCCCAAGGGTTATGGTCGTGCCGGCATCGGAGGTCCTTGGCCTAGATTTGGGCGGTTTGCCCGAGACTGTGAGTGTGATTGACTGGCTGAAGCTCTTGCCTCGCTCGAGCGTGTACGGCCAGGGATCGAGCAGAGAGCACACATAGGTCTTGTAGGAGGCATCCATCCAGTTTCGATGGTCCTCCATCTCGAACTTGTTTCCCTCCATAAGGACGGTCACCGCAACTCCGGACAATGGCTCGTGCTTAAGTGAGCGGATTTCGAAGATAGGCTGACCTGGGCTGATGAATTTCGGAAACTTACGTTTTTCTCTCTTGCCATCCGTGTGCACGACTTCAACCGGTCGTCCCACCGTTCCTGCTAGCGGATGCAGCACGACAAAGCCCGTCCTATTGGTGAGGAAGTCGGAAAGCGGTGTTGCTTCTGCCGAGAACTTCAGTGTCCCATCACCGCTTGCGTCGATCTGCGCGGAATAACGGATCGCCTGGTTCTGGTCCCTGCAGGTGGCGTGATAAGCGATGGCAAAGCCGTTCTTGCTTTGGCGGATCTTCAGGTTCTCGATTGCCGGAGTATAGGTACCCCAGTCCTTGTCGCGCACGAGATAGGCAATTCCGCGCAAGACTTCTTCGCCGTGATAGCGGATGTAGCGCAAGGCGCCGCTGTCGAAGACTGCCGAGATTGGTCCCGCTCTCAATTCGCGGCGTTTACCGTCAGGGGCTTCGGTTCCGAAGAGCTTAACAGCACGGGTCGGCTTCTTCTGGGCCATGGCGGCTTCCTCAAATGACCTTGTCAGTTTGCGGATCGATCAGAACGGCGCGGGTCATGTCGATGTCGATGCGGACCTGTTCGCCCGGAGTGGTGACCTCGTGGGCTGCGAATTCCGCGGTGATGCTGATTCCGCCGAGCGGGATGTTGACCTGCACCCGCGAGCCGGTCGGTTGGACGAGCTCAACGGTGGCGGCCAGTTGCGCGTGACCCGGCGCAGCGCTCGCACCCGCCTTGGCAATGTGCTGAGGCCTGAGCCCCAAAACGACGGCCTGGCCGTTAATCGCGTTGCGCGCGGCGGGCAGGGGGAGCCTCGTTCCGTCGCGAAGGATCACTTCGCCGGCTTCGATGGTGGCAGAAAGGAAGTTCATCTTCGGGCTGCCGAGGAAGCCGGCCACGAAGCGCGTTGCTGGCCGCTCGAACAAATCGAGCGGCGTGCCGAGCTGTTCAATCCTGCCGTCGCGCAGCAGCGCGATGCGGTCAGCGAGCGTCATCGCCTCGATCTGGTCGTGAGTGACGTAGATGATGGTGCGGCCGAGCTCGTGGTGGAGCCGTTTGATTTCAACCCGCATGTCGTCGCGAAGCTGGGCATCGAGATTGCTCAGCGGTTCATCGAATAGAAATAGCAGCGCGTCGCGAACGATCGCGCGGCCGATCGCGACGCGCTGGCGCTGGCCACCAGAAAGCTCACGTGGAAATCGGTCGAGAAGCTGCGCGATGCCGAGCATGTCGGCGGCACGCTTCACGCGTTTGTCTATTTGGGTGGATGCAACTCTCCTCGCCCGCAAGCCAAATGCTATGTTCTCGTAAACGTTGAGATAGGGATAGAGCGCATAGTTCTGGAACACCATTGCGATGTCGCGATCGCGCGGGCGTGCCCACGTGACGTTCTTTCCGCCAATTTCAACGGTGCCAGCGCTCGCTTCCTCGAGTCCTGCTATGGTGCGGAGCAGAGTTGATTTGCCGCATCCCGATGGACCAACCAGTACCGTGAATTCGCCCGAGGGCACCTCAAGATCGATTCCCTTGACGGCATGGTATGTGCCGTAGTGCTTGTGGAGCCCGGTAAGCTTCAGGTCTGACACGAGTTAACCCTTGACTGCGCCCATGGATATGCCGCGGACGAGATAGCGCTGCAGCGTTGCGACGGTGATGAACACGGGAATGGTCCCGAGCACCGACATCGCGGCGATCTTGGACCAGAAGTTCGATTGGCCGCCAAAGTAATGCGTGACCTGTACCGTGTAGGTCATGACCTCGGTGCGCGTGAGGATCAGTGCAAACAGAAAGTCGTTCCAGGAAAAGACGAAAGTGAAGACGGCGGTGGCGAACAGCCCGGAGCGCGCCATCGGAAGCACCACCTTCCACAGGACCTCCCAACGATTGCAGCCATCGATGAGAGCGCTCTCTTCGAGCTCTAGCGGGATCTCCTCGATATAGCCGCGCATCATCCAGATCACATAGGGCAGGCTGAACGCCGTATAGAGGATGATGAGCCCGATGTAGGTATCGACCCAGCCGAGCCAGACATAGAAGAGGAAGATCGGGAATGCGATGGCCACGGGAGGCATCATGCGCTGCGATATGATCCATACGGCGAGGTTTTCGCCGCCTGTCTTGAAACGCACCAGCGAGTAGGCGGCGATGGTGCCGAAGATCATGGCGAACAAGGTGGATACCGAAGCAAGTACCAGGCTGTTGCCGACCGTTTTGGCATCGCCATCCTTGAACAGCACCGCATAATTATTGAACTGGATGCTCTTCGGATACCACACCGGCGGAAAAGCGAAGATCTCGGCTGGCGTCTTGAACGAAATGGCAAACAGCCAGTAGATCGGAAAGACAAAGATGACGACGAGGAACGCCGCGATGAGATAGCGCAAGACGAGCTTCGTTTCCTTTCGACGATGAAACGGTACGCCTTTCATTTTGCCAGCCCCATGCGCCGAATGGCCCAGGTCACGATGACGGTGAGAAGCGCGATGACAAGGAAGGCGATCGCCGCCGTGTAGCTCGTTTCGAACTGCCTGAAGCCCTGGACATAGGTATAGACCGAAATGGTCTCGGTCATCGTGCCGGGACCGCCCGCCGTGAGTGCCCAGATGATGTCGAAGATGCGGAAGAGGTCGAGGCCGCGGATCAGAATGGCGATCGACATGACCGGAAAGATTGCGGGGAGGACAACGTAGCGGAAGCTGCGCCAGAACCGCGCTCCGTCAATCTCAGCGGCCTCGGTCAACGAGCGGTCGACATTGGAAAGGGCGGCGAGCAAGATCAGGAACATGAACGGCGTCCACTGCCAGATCTCACAGAAGATGATGGCGGGATAGACGAGTCCGGGATTGACTGTCCACAGTGCGGGCACAGGGTGGCCAGCGAACCAGCCAATGATCTGGTTGATCGGCCCATATCGGTTATCGAACAAGAGCCGCCATGTGGCGCCGGCGACGATCGGTGAGATGATTGTTGGCAGCACCAGCAGCGAAACCAGAAGCTGGCGACCGGGTAAGCGGTCGAGGAACAGATAGGCCATGGCGAGGCCGAGGAGCAGCTCGACCGGCAGCGCTATGACCATAATGAGCACCGTGTGGAGGAGCGACTGCCATAGTCTCGCGTCATGAAAGAGCTGGGCATAATTCGCCAATCCGGCAAAGGATGTGTCGGTCTCCAGCATGGTGACGCGCATGAAGCTCACCACCAGCGAGAAGATCAGCGGGAACAGGCCGACCAGCAAGAGCAGGAAGATGGCCGGCGAGATCAGCCAGTATTTGAAGTTGCGGTCGGGATGGGCGATGGCGGTCATGGCTGAAGTCGGGATGCGTTCCGCTTGGCCTCGTGCTGTCGTCGACTGCGGGCGGAGCCTCTCCCGCTGGAAGGCGGGAGAGGGCAGGGGCGTGCTTATGTTTTTGGATAAGCGCCGGACTCAGCGGCCCAGGCCGCATAGACCATCTTCTGCTTATCGACACCGATTTTCTGCGTAATGTCGTTCCATTGGGCGGCCGCCGCATCGAGGATCGTTTTCGGATCGTCGCCCGCCCAGAGCTTTGAAATCGCCTGGCGCATGACCTCCTCGTATTTGTCGGTCTGTAGGAGCGACAGATCGAGAAGGCCCGTCTGCGAGGCCTGCTTCAAGGCTGCCAGATAGTCCTTGGCGTTTGGCCAAAGAGCGAGATAGCCAGGATCCGAATAGTGCGAGTCGCGGAACGGATCGCGTAGCGTATAGGGAAGTTGAACGCGCTGGCGGCTCACATCTTCGCTGTTGAGCCACTGGATGAACAGATAGGCGGCATCTTTGTTTTTCGAGGTGGACGAAACCGACAACGCAAAGCCTGCAGCGAGCTCGGGATGTCCCCCGGGCGGTAGGGCGTAACCCACCTTGCCTGCGATGGTTGTCTTCGGGACCCAGTTCAGTGCCTCCTGGTCCGTACCATAACCCTCGGCCCAGCGCCCATAGGGTGGCCAGGAGATGGTCATGGCCGATTGGCCTTGCAGAAAAGTCGCGAGATTCTCGACAAAGCCGAACTGCTCCACGCCTGGCGGCATGAATCTGTTCTCGTTGCGCATGGCGGTGAAGACTTTGACGCCGATATCGGAGTTGATCGTGGCCTTCATGGTGTCAGGATCGAAGAACTTGCCGCCTTCATTACGGAAGCGTTCCTCGAACATGTACATCGCGTAGGGGGGCTGCCGGAAGAAGGAGGCGCCGTAGATTCCCTTGTCCTTTAGGACGTCCGTAAGACCAGCTCCGACGACATCGAAATCCGCCCATGTCTTCGGCACTGCGAGGTCCTTGCCTGTCTTGTCCTTGAAGGCCTTCTGTACGGCTGGATCCTCGAAGAGGTCGCGCCGATAGTACATCAGGAAAACGTCGCCATCGTCGGGGAAGCCGTAGATCTTGCCGCCCACTTTCATCTGGTTGTCGCGGTAGGTCGGCGCAATTGTCTGTAGCTCGGAGGCGTAACCGTATTTCTCGACATAGGGGTCAAGCGCCTCAAGCGCGCCGGCCTGGGCAAGATCGGGCATCCAGGCTGGAATCACGTTGAGAGCGTCATAGGCGCCGGCTCCCGACTTGTAGTCTTGCATGATCTTGGTGAACATCTCGGCAGTAGCGACCTCGACCACCTTCACGTCCATCCCGGTCAACTCCTTCCACTTTGGACCGGAGAAGTGAGTGGGATCGAGCGACTGAAGTCCTGCCTCCCAGACAATCGTGATCGTGCGTCCCTTGTATTGCTGGGCGGCCTTGACGGCGGTGTCGGCAGCCGACGCGGCCCATGCCGGCCGTCCCATTGTCGCGACGAGGCCGGCACTAAGACTGATCTTTCCGAAATCACGTCTATTGATCATCGTGTCCTCCCGTTCCTTGATTGACATTTCAAATGTCCCTCGCTCGTTTGCGGCGAGGAATTCTCAATTGGCAAATTGGCGGCGGTACTCCTCTAGTTTGCGTTGGAAGTTCGGTTTCTCGAGTACCGCGCGATTCACGATACCGCGCGGGATTCGCCCGTGCTGAATGTCGAGCACAGCCCTGATATCGGCTGCACCATTTCCGGCGAAGCACTGATCGGTCCAGCAAAGTGCGTGAGGCGTCACGATGACGTTGTCGAGCGCGAAAAGAGGATCGGACGGATCGGTCGGTTCCAGCTCGAACACGTCGAGGGCCGCGCCAGCGATCCGCCCTTTTGCTAGAACGTCTGTGAGCGCCTTTTGATCGACGATTGGTCCGCGCGCGGTATTGATGAAGAAGGCGGTTTTCTTCATCAGGGCGAGGCGGTCGGCGTTCACGAGGTGGCGCGTCTCGGTCGTCAGTGGACAGTTCACCGTAACGACGTCGGCTCGGGCGAACACGTCGTCGAGACCAACGAGTTCGACTCCGACCGCGGCCGCCAGCCCGGTATCCGCAAATGGATCATGAGCGATGAATCTCATGTCGAACGGCTTGGCGAGCCGGAACAGCTCAGCGCCGATATTACCGATACCGATCGACCCCAACACCTTGCCGACCAGACCAAAGCCCATATGCTCGCCGCGGGCCGCAAAGCCCTCTGGACCTTGCCGGGTGAGCTTATCCTTCACCATCAGCTTTCCGGCGAGGGCCAGAATGAAGGTCATAATCGACACCGCGACTGGGCGGCGCACGCCGTCCGGCGTGATCGCTAAAGCGATGTCCGCAGCGGTACAGGTCGGCACATCCACCGTGTCATAACCGACGCCAAAGCGGGCGATGATGCTGAGCCTGCCGTTTTTCGGCGCGCTTTCGGGCGCGAAGCGGTGAGCCAGCAGGATAAGTGCGTCGAAGTCTTCAAGATCGCTGCTGCGAAGAGGGTTGGCGTTATCCAAATAGGCTATTTCCACGCCGGGGGCCTCCAGCAGAGGCGTCAGATCGAAATCAGCATAGACGGCCGAGCCATCGGCCTTCTTGAAATCGCCTGAAAGGGCAACACGGAAAGGCGCGTTCATGTCATGCATCCCTTCCGCAAGGTGGTGATTGCGGCGGCCAATGCATCCCGAAGCACCCACACGTCACCCGAATAGCAGCAAAAATCGAAGCCCTGCTTGTAAAGCGCTATGCCGACTTCGGTGGTCGGTACAAGGCGGCCCAGTGCCTTCTTGTGCTTCTTGGCCGCCGCAATTGTCTGCTCAACCGCCCTCAGAAAATTCGGATGGTCGAACTGGCCGGGGATGCCTAGCGATACTGACAAGTCAAAATGGCCGACCCAAAGGCAGTCGACGCCATCGACGGCGGCAATCCCGTCGGCATTCTCGGCGCCTTCAGCAGTCTCGATTTGGCAGAACAGCGTTGTCCGCTCGTTGGCAGCCGCAAGCTTCTCGGGCACGGGGCCCTGCCCATAGGCATCATGCGCAATACTCAAGGCAACGCCACGTCGCCCGTCCGGATAATATTTCATGCAATCAACGACAGCCTCTGCTTCTGCGGCAGTGCTAACCATCGGGATCATGATCCCTTCCGCACCCGTATCGCACGCGCGCGCGATGTGATGATATTCCTTTGATGGCACGCGTACGATGGCCGGTAACCCTGCGGCTTCAAAATAGCGTGCAGCACTTTTGACGGTTTCGAAGCCGAAGCCGGAATGCTCCAGGTCGAAAAGTGCGAAATCGCAATCCGCTTGTTTGAGGATATGACCGATTCCCGGAGTGGCAAACTCGACGATGAAATGACCAAGCTTGGCCTCTGGCGTGCGGGTCATCTGCTTGAGTCCGGCACGAGCCATTGTTCATCCTCCCGTTTGGCGTCTGTTGTTCGATCCCTCGAATTTGGGATCAAACCCAGTCAGCGTTCTTGTTCACGATCAGGTCGGCGTCGGTCCTGTTGAATGCGCTAGGCACGGTGGTTGATAGTGCGTGTCGAACGCCGCGCGACGATTGTAGAGTTCATAAGGCTGGGCGCGTTCGTCGACCTACCGATACGACGGCGAAGCGCAGACGCGGCAACCCGGCTCGCGCTCGCGCAATCGATGAGCTTGCGCCATCGCAGTCGGCTTTGGCTTGAACTCGGTGGAGACCATGAACCGTTCACTTGGCCGCCCTCCGGACTTTCCAGTAGAGCTTACCAACTTGATCGAGGTGCGAGCGCATGCGGGCATCGGCAAGTTCCGGATCGTGTGCCTTGATCGCTTCGAAGATCGCGACATGCGCATCGAAAGCGACCCGGTTCTGGCCGGGATAGCTTAGCGTCACACGTCTCTGGTCGACGAGCCAATCGATAATGGCCCGGTGCATGACCAGATAAATGGGGTTCTTGGGAATCGTAGCGATCGCGTAGTGAAACGTTATATCGGAGTCCTCAAAGCGTCCGACGTCGCCAATGGACTTGTAGTTCGCATCAAGCGCATCGCTCAGGTAGCGGATATCCTTGGCGGTGGCATTGCGTGCAGCATCACGTGCCAGGCCGGTCTCAAAGAGGGCACGCGCATCTTGGAAATGACGGATGCCGTTGTCATCGGAGAGCAGATATTTGGCGCTGCTCGACAGCGACGTCATAACGACTTCAGCATTCGGGGCTGTGACCCGTGCCCGCGAACCCGCCCGGAGATCAACAAGGCCCGCGCGCTGCAGATGAAACAGTGCCTCGCGGATAGCTGTCCGGCCGACGCCAAACTCCGCCATGAGCTGACGTTCTGATGGCAACTCGGCACCAGCCACCAATTCCCGACCGCGTATCCTCTGCTCGAGGATATCGACGACCTGCTCAAAGAGACGCGATCGTTTGAGCTGACGGGACATTGGTATACCTAGTATACCAGCATACGCTAGGTCCTGCTGATGGCGCTGTCAATAAGCGCCATGATCGACGAGACTTTTCCGAAGAGATGGCTCTAGCTTACAAGCGCAGCAAATGTCGACATGCGAGCCTTTAATGCAATGCGCCATACGCCCTTCGCAAAAGCGGACTATCGAAGCAGAGTGTCGGGGCACGGTTGTTTCGCGACCGACCGGCCGTTGGGGCGCAGCTAGTAGGAACAGGATCAAAAAGTAGGGTGGATCTCCCCTCTCGACGAACTCTTGGCCATTACCGATTAGAATGAGGCAAAAGGAACGAACGCATTCCGGTGTCTCGGCCAGGCGAACGGAGGGAGCACTGAGCGCCTGCCGTATATGGTAGGATGGCCGTGGCCGACTTCCATCTACAGCAGATTATGGTGGGGCCAACTTTCGCCCTGCTATCCCGAAAACGAGATGTCTTAGCCGAATAAAAATCGAAAGAGGACGCGCTCATGCAGTGGCTTGAGGAAACCTTTCATGTCAGCAAGCCGATCATCGCCATGTGCCACTTGCAGGCATTGCCGGGCGATCCCGGATACGATGCGGCCGGCGGCATGAGGAAGGTGATCGAAATGGCCTTTGCCGATCTCGACCATCTTCAGAACGGCGGTGTCGACGCCGTAATGTTTTCCAACGAGTTCAGCCTGCCTTACCTGACCAAGGTACGTCCCGAAACCACCGTGGCCATGGCACGCGTCATCGGTGAACTCATGCGCTTCATCAAGGTGCCGTTTGGCGTCAACGTCCTGTGGGATCCCATTGCTTCGATCGATCTTGCCGCCGCCACCGGAGCAAGCTTCATCCGCGAGATCATGAGCGGGGTGTACGCCAGCGATTTCGGGCTCTGGAATACCAATGTCGGTGAAACGGCGCGCCACAAGGCAAGGCTCGCCCCGAAGCTTAGGCTTCTATTCAACATCGTGCCCGAAGCCGCCGCCTATCTGGGTGACCGCTCGATTGCAGATATCGCCCGCTCGACTGCGTTCAACAACCGGCCTGACGCCATCTGCGTATCGGGCCTTACTGCTGGTGCCGAAACCGACACCCACGTCCTTTCCACGGTCAAAAAGGCCGTGCCGGGTACAGCCGTGCTTTGCAACACGGGTTGTCGGCTCGACAATATCGAACGGCAGCTCGCTGTTTCGGACGGGGCAGTCGTGGGATCGACTTTCAAGGTCGACGGCCTCTTCGAAAACCCGGTCGATCCGACGCGGGTCAAAGCCTTCATGGAAAAAGTTAAGGTGATCCGCTCTGCCTCGCGCGCGGTCGTTTAAAAAACGCTCAGCTTGATCC
The DNA here is from genome assembly GCF_030160715.1 of Bradyrhizobium iriomotense. Lineage (GTDB taxonomy): Bacteria > Pseudomonadota > Alphaproteobacteria > Rhizobiales > Xanthobacteraceae > Bradyrhizobium > Bradyrhizobium iriomotense. Next base: position 26,350 of record NZ_BSOW01000036.1, on the reverse strand, counting down.
GGCACTCCCCGGCGCCGGTTCGATCCAGATTTGATGAACAGCAAAGGTCCTTTGCCGGACCGGATTGGACCCAAGTGACGATTGACCAGCACAGCCTCGCCCGCATCGAGACATGGACCAAGGAGCTCTGCCTGATATCCGGTCTTTCCGGTTACGAAGATCCGGTGAGCGACTACATCCGGGCCGCCTTTTCCGACCGCCGCGTCGAGAATCACCTCGATGCGTTCGGAAATCTGACTCTCACGGTGAAGGGGACCGACGCCGCAGCTCCATCGGTGATGGTCTTCGCTCATACCGATCAGCTTGGCCTGTTGGTACGGCGGATTGAAGCGAACGGCTTCGTTCGGGTGGAACGGCTCGGGGGCGTGCCCGAACGTGTGCTGCCGGGCCTGCGTATGGTGATCATGAACAAATACGGCAAGCAGGTTCCTTGCGTCATCGGTATCAAGGCGCACCATGCCACGTCGCAGGATGAAAAGAGCCAAGTGCTCGGCTATGACAAGCTCTTCCTCGATCTTGGCGCCAAGTCGGCGGAAGAGGTGCGGGCCCTCGGCGTCGAAATCGGTGCGCCCGTCACTTACTGCCCCGCTTTCGAACGGCTGGCCGGTACGCGTGTGTCCGGAACGGCGGTCGACGACCGCGCTGGCTGCGCCGCGCTGATGGACCTTGTGCAGAGAGTTTTGGATGAACCCGTTCCCACAACGCTGCATGCGGTGTTTTCGGTTCAGGAGGAGTTCAACCTGCGGGGCGCCATGCTTGCGGCCAACCGTCTGAGGCCAGATGCTGCCATTTCGATCGACATCATGGTCGCTTCCGATACACCGGATCTCGCGGAGCGCGGCGAACTGCAGCTCGGCGGCGGCCCAGCGCTCGGCCTCTACAGCTTCCACGGACGCGGCACGCTCAATGGTACGCTTGCCCATCCCGCACTCCTCAATCATCTTGTGGAGACAGCAAGTCGTGTCGGCATGCCCATCCAGCGCAGCGCTCATACCGGCTGCCTCACGGATTCCTCCTATGTTCAGCTCGTGGGCGAAGGAATTCCCTCCATCGATATCGGCTACCCGACACGCTACACGCATGCGCCGATCGAAACCTGCGATCTGGCCGATCTTGAACAGATAGCGGCGCTGCTTGCCCTGGCTCTGCGCGATATGAAAGCAGGTTTCTCCTTCAAACGGAGGAGATATTCATGCGCCACCTCCTAGGCATCGATATCGGCAGTTATTCCAGCAAAGGCGTCCTCCTCGATGAGTCCGGTACTATTCGGGCAACGGCGCAGCGCAAGCACGATATGAGCGTGCCAGGGCCAGGACTCGCTGAACATGATGCGGTGCAGGATTGGTGGGAGGGCTTTCGTACGCTGAGCCAGCGGCTGATCGCGGACAGTGGGATCAACCCGGCCGCGATCGCTGCGGTCGGGTGCAGCGGGATTGGCCCCTGTGCACTGCCTGTGACGGAAAGGGGCGAGCCCCTACGCCCGGCGATCCTATATGGGGTGGATACACGCGCCGAAGCCGAAATCGATGAGCTCAATGCTGACCTCGGCGCGCAGGCAGTACTGGCCCGAACCGGCAATCCGCTGACGACACAATCTGTCGGCCCGAAAGTGCGATGGCTTGCCAAGCACGAGCCTGACACCTTCCGCAGAACGGCGCGGATCGTCGGTTGCCCTACCTTTATCGTCCACCGATTGACGGGACGGTGGGTCGTCGATCACTACGGCGCGTCCTGCTATTCGCCATTCTATGACCTCGCCGCCAAGGCCTGGCATCGGGAGACGACCGAACGGATTTGCCCTGTCGACTGGCTACCTCAAATCGCCTGGACCACGGAGGTTGTCGGCCACGTGAGCACTGAGGCCGCAGCAGAAACCGGGCTTGCCGCCAGCACGCCCGTTATTGCTGGCACCATCGATGCGGCGAGTGAAGCGATCAGCGTCGGCGTACAAAAGCCGGGTGACTTGATGATAATGTATGGCACTACGGCCTTCTTCATCCAGGTCAATGCCGATCTCGTCGTCGATTCCCGCTTCTGGGCTGCGCCGTTTCTGTTCGAGAACACCTGGAGCGTCATGGGCGGGCTTGCGACTGGAGGCGGTCTCACCCAGTGGTTTCGCAAGGAAATGACCGGACTTTCCGACGATGATTCATCCTTCCAAGCGCTGATGGAAGAGGCATTCAAAAGCCCGCCCGGCGCGAACGGCATTTTGATGCTCCCCTATTTCAGTGGTGAGCGAACGCCGATCAATGATCCGCAAGCCAAGGGCCTGATCTTCGGGTTGACGCTCGCGCACCGGCGTGGCGATATCTATCGTGCGCTGATCGAAGGGATCGGACACGCGACCCGGCATAATCTCGATGGCTTTGCCGAAATTCAGCCGGCCCGAAGCATTTATGCGGCTGGAGGCGGAGTGCAGAATCGACTCTGGACACAGTGCGTCAGCGACATTGCGGGCATCCGTCAGAATATACGCCGGGAGACGGTAGGTGCTGCGCTCGGATCTGCCTTTCTCGCAGGTATAGGCTGTGGGATCTTCGCGCCGGAAGATATCGACCGCATTAACCCGATCGCGTCCAAAATCGTGCCGAATGAGGCCAACCGTATTCGCTACGACGCCGATCACGTGGCCTTCAAAGCGCTTTACGTCAACAACAGAGCCGCGATGCGATGGTCCACCGCGAGCTAGTCATTCGCCCTTTTTGGGGGAGCGGCCGCGCACATACCCGCGGAGGAGTGAGCTGCCTAAAGGGTTGGGTCGTTAGGGCAGGGACCTCATGCTACGACTGAGGAGTTGGTCGCGCTCCTCAGTATTAGAGCTCTGTACTGGCCTGATCGCGAATAGGCGGAAATCGCAGTGTGACCAAAATCGTTGTCGTGGGTGCGACGGCAAGGACGCCGACGGCCCGGCCCTTGCCCTATGAGCGTAGATGGCCGGGGCGCTTCCGTGGCGGGCGCGTACTGTCGCGGAGCGCTAGAGTGGCGGGAAGATTAATATCCTTCCGCAGCCCCGCTTTGCCGGTCGTCATCAGAGCGATCAGTTCGGCCGCGGCGGTGGCCCCAAGGTCCCGGCGCGGCTGGACAATGGTCGTCAAGGTCGGCTCGCAATAGTCGGCATAGGCAATGCCGTCGAAGCCGACGACGGAGAGATCATCCGGGATCTGGAGGCCGGCTGCGTGCACGGTCTTGATCAGGCCGATCGCCATTTCGTCATTGGCCGCAAACAGTGCGGTCGGACGCGCTACGGGCTCGAGCGCAAGCAGCGCCCGGCCGGCCTCGACACCGGCGCGGAAGGTGAAATCGCCGGGCAGAATCAACCCCGCATCGGCCGCAATTCCCGCCTCGCGCAGGGCCTGCAGATAGCCTTCGAGACGCTGCTGCTCGAGGATGTTGGATTTGGGCCCGGACAGATAGGCGATACTTGCGTGGCCCAGTTCGATGAGGTGTCCCACCGCCTCGCGCGCAGTGCCGACATTGTCGATTGTGACCTGCGGGAAGTTTTCGCGGGGGATGTATTCGCAAGCGGCAACCAACGGCACGCGCGCTTCGCGCAAGTCGCGGTCGGGGCTACGGATCACGTGGCCGCACAAGAGCAAAACGCCGTCGGCCTGGCCCGCGCAGACCAGGTCGACGTAACGCGCCTCCTTCTCGGGCGGGCCGGCCAGATTGGCAATGATGAGTCCGTAGCCGGCGACCGACAGCGTGTCGTCGATGCCCTGTAGAACCTCGGCGAAGAACGGGTTGGCGATGTCCGGCACCGCCACCAGCACGACCATGGTCTTTCGGACGCGCAGGTTCCTTGCGGAAATGTTCGGCATGTAGCCGGTATCACGCACGGCAGCGAGCACGCGTATGCGGGTTTCCTCAATCACGACCTCGGGGCGGGCCAGCGTCCGGCTGACGGTCGCAACCGATACTCCTGCCAGCCGCGCAACGTCGGCGATCGTGGCTGCCTTTTGGCGAGTCACTCTGGTTCGCTTGGCCATATCGAGGTTCGCCATCTCGGCGTCATGACGGGACTTGCAAAATCTTGAAGTTCTGCTAGCATGAAAATGTAATCGATTACATGCGGCATGTAAAGCCACAGCGAGTCCATAAGGGCCGTAAGACGAATTACACAGGCCTGCAAAGGCAAATCCGGGAGGGAATGATGAAGCGCACCTTGTTCGCATCGGTAGCGATTGTCGCCATGGCCTGGGCCTCGGCGCCAGTTTCCGCGGAAGAGATGAAGGCCGAAGTCATCCACTGGTGGACCTCCGGCGGCGAGGCGGCCGCTGTGAAGGTGTTTGCCGACCAGTTCACCAAGGCCGGCGGCACCTGGATCGACAGCGCGGTCGCCGGCGCTGCGAATGCGCGAAACGCCGCGATCAGCCGCACCGTCGCCGGCAACCCGCCGACCGCCATGCAGCTCAACACCGGCAAGCAGTTCGACGAGTTGGTGGAAGGCGGTCTGCTCGCAGACGTCGATGCGATCGCAACCGAAGGCAACTGGAAAGGCGTGATGCCCGCCGCGATCATTGCCGCGGCGACCCGCAACGGCAAGATGTATGCGGTGCCGATCAACATCCACGGTCAGAATTGGCTCTGGTACAACAAGGCTGTGCTCGCCTCCGTCGGCGCCGCCGAGCCGAAGACCTGGAATGACGCTCTCACCATTCTCGACAAGCTTAAGGCCGACGGCAAAGTGATCCCGTTGGCATTCTCGGGCCAGAAGAACTGGGAGCAAAACCTGTTCAACTCGGTCATGATCGGCGTCGGCGGCGCCCAGATGTGGACCGGCATCCTCGGCAAGCGCGACGTGTCGCTGGCGCGGAGCGCCGAATTCAAGGCGGTCGCCGTCACCTACAAGAAGCTCAAGGACTATGTCGATGCCGGCGCGCCCGGCCGCAACTGGAACGACGCGACCAACCTCGTCATCCAGGGCAAGGCCGGAATGCAGATCATGGGCGACTGGGCCAAGGGCGAATTCATCGCGGCGGGCAAGGTCGCCGATAAGGACTATGGCTGCACGGTGCTGTCCAATGGCAGCGGCGGTTATGTGATGGGCGGCGACGTGTTCGTATTCCCGAAGGCGAAGGACTCATCCGCCACCAAGGCGCAGATGACGTTGGCGAGACTGATGCTGACGCCCGAGACCCAGATCCAGTTCGCGCTGAAGAAGGGCTCGATCCCGGTGCGTAGCGATGTCGATACGTCCGCACTCGACGCTTGCGCCCAAAAGGGCATGCGCTATGTCGCAGACAAGGCCCAGCAAATGCCGTCCGGCGACATGCTGGCACCGCCGGCGCTGATCGGTGCGCTGCAGGATGCCATCTCGCAGTATTGGAACACCAATATGAGCGCCGATGAATTCTCCGTCAAGGTCGCTGCGGTGCTGAAGTCCCAGGAGTGATGCATCACAAATGGCGGCTGACGAACTGTCGGCCGCCTTTCCTGCCCGTGGACCTCTCTTCAATCCGGCGATGCGATGCGTCTTTCGCTGAACTCGCGACTTTCCACGATCTCCGCGCTCTTACCGGCGCTGCTGGTGATGCTCGTCGTCTATATCGGTGCCACCAGTTGGACCGTGTGGATGTCGCTGACCAATTCGCGCATGCTGCCGAACAACAATTTCGTCGGGCTGCGGCAGTATGAGTTGTTGCTCGGAAACGACCGCTGGATCACCTCGGTCCACAACATCGTCATCTACGGCGTGCTGTTCGTTTCACTCGCGCTTCTGGTCGGCTTCCTGCTTGCGGTTGCGATCGATCAGCGGGTGCGCGCCGAAGACACGATCCGCTCGATCTATCTCTATCCCTACTCGATGTCCTTCGTCGTCACGGGCCTGGTCTGGCAGTGGTTGCTCAACCCGACGCTGGGCATCCAGCATGTGCTGCGCAGCTGGGGCTTCGAAGGCGCGACCTTCGACTGGATCGTGCGGCCGGAGACCGCAATCTACTGCCTGGTCATCGCGGGTGTCTGGCAGGCATCCGGCCTCGTGATGGCGATCATGCTCGCTGGTCTGCGCGGCGTCGACGAGGAGATCTGGAAGGCGGCGCGGGTCGACGGCCTGCCGAAATGGCGGGTCTATGTCTCCATCATCATTCCGATGATGGGTGCAAGCTTTGCGACCGCCGCGGTGCTGCTATCGACCGCAGTGGTACGCCTCTACGACCTGTCGGTCGCGATGACCAATGGCGGGCCCGGCATCGCGTCGGAGGTGCCTGCCAAATTCGTCATGGATCATTTGTTCGAACGCGCCAATATCGGGCTTGCGACGGCGGCGGCCACCACCATGCTCATCACGGTGATCGCGGTGGTCGCGCCTTATCTCTACTGGCGCGCGCGCAAGGGAGAGGTGCGATGACCGCGGTAGCGCAGCCCTTGCCCGCCGCTCGCCGGCCGAAGCGCATGACCGCGGCGCGCTGGGGCCTCTATGCCTTCATCTTCGTTACCGCGCTCTACTTCCTGCTGCCGCTCTATGTAATGGTCGTCACCTCGCTGAAGCCGATGGCGGAGATCCGGCAGGGGAATCTGTTGGCCTTGCCGGCAGCGCCCAGCATCGACGCGTGGATCAAGGCCTGGACGTCGGCCTGTACCGGACTGACCTGCCAGGGCATCAAGATCGGTTTTCTCAACTCGCTGCGCATCCTGGTGCCGTCGGTGGTCATCTCCATCCTGGTCGGCTCGCTCACCGGCTATGCGCTGTCGCTGTGGCGTGTGCGCGGCGCCAACATCCTGTTCGGAGCGATGATGGTGGTCGCGTTCATTCCCTATCAGGTGTTCATCTATCCCTTGGTGCGCGTGTTCTCCTTCACCGGGCTCGGGCAGTCGCTCTCAACCATCGTGATCATCCACACGATCTTCGGCCTTCCCACGATGACGCTGCTGTTTCGCAACTATTTCGCGTCGCTGCCGGTCGAGTTGTTCAAGGCCGCCCGCGTCGACGGCGCCGGCTTCTACCAGATCTATGCGCGGATCATGATGCCGATGGCCACCCCCATGATCGTGGTCGCGGTGATCCTGCAGACAACCGGCATCTGGAACGATTTCATCCTGGGGCTCGTCTTCGCCGGCCGCGACAATCTGCCGATGACGGTGCAACTCAACAACATCGTCAATTCGACGCAAGGCGAGCGCGCCTACAATGTCGACATGGCGGCAACACTGTTGACCGCGCTGTTGCCGCTCGTCGTCTATTTCGGCTCCGGCCGCTGGTTCGTGCGCGGCATCGCCGCCGGCGCGGTGAAAGGCTGACCCAGCATGCAGAAATCGAATGTCGACATCAGGAGTTTGCAGATCGGCTTTGGCGGCCTGAAGGTGCTGGAGAACCTCAATCTCCACGTCGAGACGTCCGAGTTTCTCGTGCTGCTTGGGCCGTCCGGCTGCGGCAAGTCGACATTGCTCAACGCGATCGCGGGGCTGATCGAGGTCAGGGGTGGCGAGATCCAGATTGGCGGCCGCGATGTCACCTGGGCAGAACCGAAGGATCGCGGCATCGCGATGGTGTTCCAGAGCTACGCGCTGTATCCGCGCATGAGCGTGCGCCGGAATATGTCGTTCGGGTTGACGGTCGCGGGCACGCCGCGAGACGAGATCGAGCGCCGCGTCGGGGAGGCCGCGCAGATGCTGCGGCTCACGAGCCTGCTCGACCGCCGTCCCAGCGAACTCTCCGGCGGCCAGCGCCAGCGTGTCGCGATCGGACGAGCGCTGGTGCGCCATGCCGGCGTCTATTTGTTCGACGAACCGCTCTCCAATCTGGACGCCCAACTGCGCGCCGAGCTCAGGGTCGAGATCAAGCGGCTGCATGCGCGGCTGGGCGCCACGATGATCTACGTGACGCACGATCAGATCGAGGCGCTGACGCTCGCGGACCGGATCGCGGTGATGCAGGGTGGCGTGATCCAGCAGCTCGACACGCCGAAGAAGATCTATCGCGAGCCCGTCAACCGCTTCGTCGCTTCTTTCGTCGGCTCGCCCGCGATGAACTTCATTCCCGGTCGGCTCGCTCGCGGCAGCGAGATCGCATTCATCGCCGGTGTAAACCGTGTTAGCTTAAACGGTTATGCCTTCCGCAGCCAGCCGACCGATGCGCCGGCTGTTCTCGGCATCCGGCCCGAGCATATCGAGTTGACCGCGGCCAACGATCCATCCTCCGTGTCCGCGCGCATCGAGATGGTCGAGCCGATGGGCGCCGACACGCTGATCTGGTGCCGCCTCGCCGACGGCACCGCCTTCTCCTTCCGTCATGATGCCGACGCGCAAGTGCGCGTGGGGGACACGCTCACCGTCTGCTTCCCCGCCGACGCCCTGTCGCTGTTCGATGAGACAAGCGGACAGCGTCTCTAGATCCTCCACCCAGCAGAAAGCGAGACATGACCAAGCCGATCGACCGATTCTCCATCCAGCTCTATTCTGCGCGCTCCATCACCCCACTCGAGGCGCAATTCGCGCTGCTGGCCAGTCTCGGCTACACGATGGTGGAGCCCTGGGGCGCACTGTTCAACGATCCCGAGACGCTGAAGAAGCTCCTCGAGGTCCACGGGATGACAGCGCCGAGCGCCCATGTCGGCCTCGACCGGCTGCGCGGGGACGCGGTCGGCACAGCGAGGATGTGCAAGGGAATCGGCATCGAGACCATCTTTGCGCCGGCCCCACCATTGGACGAGCGCGAGGGTGGAGAAGAGGAATGGCGCGGTATTGGGCGCGAGCTTGCTGAGATCGGAAAGATGATGAGCGGCGAGGGGCTCAAATTCGGCTGGCACAACCATCATTGGGAATACGGCCGTAGCGCGAGCGGCAAGACCTATCTCGAATGCTTGTTCGAGGAGGCCCCCGACCTCGTCTGGGAGGCTGATCTCGCCTGGATCGTGCGAGGTAGCGGCGATCCGGTCGCCGAGATCAAGAAGCATGCGCAGCGCCTGGTCGCTTGCCACATCAAGGATCTCGCACCATCTGGACAGTGCGCCGACGAGGACGGCTGGGCAGATCCCGGCCACGGCACCATGAATTGGTCGGCGCTGCGCGCGGCGATGAAGGAGGCCGGGGTCTCCCTGTTTGTCGCTGAACACGACAAGCCGAACGACGTCGCCCGCTTCGCGCGCAGGGCGCGCGAGACCGTGTCGTCATGGACGTGACGGGGAGTTGATCATGAGCAAGCTGGGAGTCGGCATCGTCGGATGCGGTAACATCTCGACGATCTACATGCACAACATGCCAAAATTCCGCGATCTCAAGCTAATCGCCTGTGCCGACCTGCGGCCTGAGGCCGCGCAAGCCCAGGCGGCGCAGTTCAGCATCGAGGCGTTGTCGATCGAAGCGCTGCTGGCGCGCCCCGATATCCAGATCGTCGTCAATCTCACCACGCCGAACGCGCACTACGGCGTAAGCCAGGCGGCGTTTAACGCCGGCAAGCACGTGTTCGGCGAAAAGCCGATCACGGTGGAAGCCAACGACGCCGCGGCACTGGTCGCGGAGGCGGCGCGTCGCGGCCTGAAGCTCGGCTGCGCGCCGGATACTTTCCTTGGCGGCGGCGGGCGGATGGCGCGCGAGTTCGTCGATACGGGTCGGATCGGCAAAGTGCTATACGGCACCTGCTTTCTGATGTCGCATGGCATGGAGCACTGGCACCCCGATCCAACGTTCTTCTTCAAGCCGGGCGGCGGGCCGATCCTCGACATGGGGCCCTATTACCTTGCGACGCTGATCAACCTGTTGGGTCCCGTCGCGCTGGTGCAGGGGCGCGCGAGCGCCGGCTTCGCCTCGCGATTCGTCACCTCGAAGGGGCCGATGAACGGCAAGACCATCGCAGTTGAAACCCCGACGACAGTCATGTCGCTGCTGCATTTCGAGTCAGGCGCCGACATCATCTTTGCGATGAGCTGGGACGTCTGGAAACACGGACATCCGCCGATCGAACTCTACGGCACCGAGGGCTCGCTGCGCGTGCCGGATCCCAACTTCTTTGGCGGCGCGGTGCAATACACAGAGAGGGGTGGCGACTGGATCTCGGTCCCCGCCGACGACCGGCCGTTCGGCAAGCCCAACTGGCGCTCGCCGAATTGGGCTGATCACATGCCCAACCAAGCCAACTATCGTTGCCTGGGCGTCGCCGAACTTGCAAGCGCGGTCCTGCACGGCACGCCACACCGATCCTCCGGCGCGCTGGCGAGCCACGCGCTAGAAGTGAAGCACGCGATCCTCAAGGCCAGCGTCGAAGGCGGAGAGATCGCAGTGCACTCGCGCGTCGAGCGACCAGCGCCGCTGTCCGACGTCGATGCGACGGCGTTGTGGACCGGGGAGACGTTCTGAAGCGGGACATGCTCCCAGATGCGATCGCCCGGTCTACCGTTCCGTCTCCTGAAACCAGCAATGGGAGGCAGGTTTTGGTGGGGTATCGAACTCAGCGGGCGCGTATTGGCGGAGCGTCCAGGTTAGAAGGAAGCATTTGATGAAGATGATCAAGGGACCAGCGATATTCCTCGCTCAGTTTGCTGCCGACGCGGCGCCGTTCAATTCCTTCGACTCGATCTGCGGATGGGCCGCCTCGCTTGGCTACAAGGGGGTTCAGATTCCCAGCTGGGATGAGCGGCTCTTCGACCTGAAGAAGGCCTCGGAGTCGCAGACCTATGCCGACGAGGTGAAAGGTATCGCAGCCCGTCACGGCCTTTCCATCACCGAGCTCTCGACCCATCTCCAGGGCCAGCTCGTCGCCGTTCATCCGGCCTATGATATGGCGTTTGACGGCTTCGCCGCACCTGAGGTTCGCGGCAATCCGAACGCGCGCACCGAATGGGCCGTCGACCAGGTCAAGCGCGCGATCTTAGCCTCTAAGCGCCTCGGGCTCACGGTGCATGCAACCTTCTCGGGCGCACTTGCCTGGCCCTACATCTATCCGTGGCCGCAGCGTCCGGCTGGCCTCATCGAGGCCGCCTTCGACGAACTCGCGAAGCGTTGGCGGCCGATCCTTGACCATGCGGACGAGCAGGGCGTTGATCTCGCCTACGAGATCCATCCGGGCGAAGATTTGCACGACGGTGTCTCCTACGAGATGTTCCTCGAGCGGGTGAATAACCATAAACGCGCGAACCTGCTCTACGACCCATCGCACTTCGTGCTGCAGCAGCTCGACTACCTCGACTACATCGACATCTACCAGGCGCGCATCAAAGCCTTCCATGTCAAGGACGCCGAGTTCAATCCGACCGGCCGCCAGGGTGTCTACGGCGGGTTCCAAAGCTGGGTCGACCGTGCCGGCCGCTTCCGCTCGCTGGGCGATGGCCAAGTCGATTTCGGCGCCATTTTCACGAAGTTGACGCAGTACGATTACGCGAGCTGGGCGGTGCTCGAATGGGAATGCGCGCTGAAGCATCCTGAGCAGGGTGCGCGCGAGGGCGCGGAGTTCATCAAAAACCATATCATCCGCGTCACCGAAAAAGCTTTCGACGATTTCGCAGGTTCCGGTACGGACCAGCAGGCGAACCGCAAGATGCTGGGCATCTGCTGAGCGAGGGGACAATATGGCTATCGAAGCAAGCAATGAAGCTGGCGGTCATCGTCGTATCCGGCTCGGCATGGTCGGTGGCGGCCAAGGAGCCTTTATCGGCGCCGTACACCGGATCGCGGCCCGTATCGACGACCAGTTCGAGCTTGTTGCTGGTGCGCTCGCGTCCGATCCGGTTCGGGCCAAGGCTTCGGCAAAGGAGCTCGGCATTGCCGACGATCGCGCCTATGGCTCTTTCGAAGAGATGGCGAAGGTCGAAGCCGCGCGCGCGGACGGCATTGAGGCGGTCTCGATCGTAACTCCAAACCACATGCACAGCCCGGTCGCGAAGACCTTCCTTGAAGCCGGCATCCACGTCATCTGCGACAAGCCGCTGACGACAACCGTCGCAGAGGCCGAGGAACTCGCGGCGCTCGTCAGGAAGAGCGGCAAGGTGTTCGTGGTGACGCACAACTATACGGGCTATCCCATGGTCCGCCAGGCCCGTGCCATGGTCGCGAATGGCGACCTCGGCGAGATCCGGCTGGTACATGCCGAATATCTCCAGGATTGGCTGACCGAGCGGTTGGAGGCAAGCAGCCACAAGCAGGCGGCGTGGCGCACGGACCCGGCGCGGTCCGGCGCTGGCGGGTGCATCGGCGACATCGGCACCCACGCCTACAATCTCGCCTGCTTCGTCACCGGGCTCGAGCTCGACGAAATGCTCGCACAACTGTCGACCTTCGTTGAGGGGCGGCGCCTCGATGACGATGTCCAGATCCTCCTTAGGTGGAAAGGCGGCGCCAAGGGCATGCTGTGGGCGAGTCAGGTCGCCGTCGGCAATGAGAACGGCCTCAGGTTGCGCGTCTACGGCAGCAAAGGCGGCCTCGAATGGGCGCAGGAAAACCCGAACCAGCTCTGGTTCACGCCCTACGGCCGGCCGAAGCAGCTCCTGACCAGGGGCGGCGCCGGCACCTTGGGCGAGGCGGGACGGGTCACCCGCGTCCCCTCTGGCCACCCGGAGGGCTACCTTGAAGGTTTCGCGACCATCTATGCTGAGGCAGCGCGCGCCATCCGCGCGGCAGAGGCCGGCCAAAAGCCGGATCCTGAGGTGATCTTCCCAACCGTTGAGGATGGCCTCGCAGGCGTGAAGTTCATCGATGCTGCCGTGAAATCCGCGACATGCAAAGGCGCCTGGATTCGGATGACGTGACTGCCGACGCGTCCATGAGGCAGTCGGTCGATGGGCCCTCGCTGCTGCAGGCCATCGTGTTGAGGCTGCATGTGAGGTTACCTACATGACGCCGGCCGTCGGCATGTCACCGGCCGCGGAAAGCTTCTTGGCCGCGCTGGTGAAGATTCTCGGTGGTCGAGGGCGCGAACCGAAACGGATTGGACCGAGAGTTTAGGTCTTTCAATTGGTTAGAGCGCGTCGTGTGCGCGACGTGTGCACCGGGAGATCAAGAAAAATCTATTCACAGCTAACGTGATCAGGCCTTCCGATGTGGATGGCGCCCGCATCGGTCCACTCGACTGCTCGCCCGCCTGCACTGTTCGACAGTTTAGGTCGAGGCGCGGGGTAGCAGATGCGCCGTCCGCGCCGGTTCGCGCGCGGGGGCCGAAGGAGGCCGTTCGGAACTGAGCGCAGGGCGAACGTGATTCAAGCGGGCATTTGTTGCCAGTCGCTCTCGCGCGCGCAGCGCTAGCTGCATCGAGCGCGACAGGGGCGCCATAAGAATTCGCTATGGCGGCAGACCGCAGTCGTGCTTCCCCTGTCATCGAACGTAAATCTATTTTTTACCGTCGGCCGCAGCAAAAAGTTCCAAGGGCAAGACCACTGAAGTGGCAGAGTTTGCGGGCCGCATCATTTTGTAGCAGCAATGGAGCGGGCAAATGACGATCGAGTTGAGCCGACGGGGATTTTGCATCGGGACCGCCCTGATTGGACTTCAGACCGTTTCCTCCAGCGCCTTTGCGGCTCGAAGCGAAGATGGGACCGTCAGGCTGGGTCTCGTCGCTCCGATGAGCGGACCGAATGCCCGGTATGGCTCCTTCTCGATGCGCGGTGCGCAGATGGCGGCCAAGGAAATCAACAGCGTTGGGGGCGTCGGCGGACGCAAGATCAATATCCTGCCCGGTGACAGCCAGGGCACCCCAGTCGAGGGCGTTTCCGCAACCCGGCGCTTGATCGACCAGGATCACGTCGACTTCATCATCGGCGATGTCTCGAGTTCCGTGACGCTTGCGATGCAGCCGGTGGCCGAGGACGCCGGCGTGCTCCTCCTCAATGCCGCCTCGTCGAATCCGAAGATCACCTACAAGGCGGGCGTCGGCGGGTTCAAATGGACCTATCGCAACTATCCGACTGACGAGAACCGCGCTCTCATCGTGCTGCAATACGCCGCTGAAAAGAAGGGCTTTACCAAATACGCCGTGCTCTCGGTCGACACCGACTACGGGCGGGCGGCCATCGAGTTCACCAAGAAGTACCTGCCGCGCTTCAAGAGCCAGATCCTGACGGAAGACTATTACAAGGAAGGCGAGGTGGATTTCCGTAGCGTGCTGTCCAAGATCCGCGATTCCGGCGCCCAGGCCATCATCATGTACGGCAACGCCGATTCCACGCCCATCGTCGGGCGTCAGATGATGGAGGTCGGGATTGCCGGCAAGATCCCGCTGATCGGGAATGCCGAGTTCAACACGGCAAGCACCATCAAGGCCGCGCCCAAGGCGCTCGAAGGCGCGATCGAGGCGGCGGCCTGGCTTCCGGCCTACGAGTCCGAGAAGAGTAAGGCGTTCGTCGAAAAATTCACCGCCGAGTATCGTGAAGCGCCCAACAACCACGCCTATGTGCACTGGGAGACGGTGCATTTGCTGGCCAGGGCGATCGAGGAGGCCCAGAGCATCGATCGCGAGAAGGTGCGGTCCGCGCTCTCCAACATTCACTATACGAGCGCGGTCGGCGAAGTGACCTTCGACGACCACAATCAGGCGCGCTTGCCGATGATCCTTCTCGAGATCGAGAACGGCAAGCCTGCTATCAAGGGAGCCTATTCGGCCGAGATCGACTATCCCAAATAGGGCAGCGGTAATCACATGTTCTTCACGGTCATCGAGCAGGTCGTTAACGGCATCGTTTCCGGATCGGTCTATGCGATCGTAGCCGTCGGCATGACGATGATCTTCGGCGTACTGCGCGCCATCAATTTCGCCCACGGCGAATACTACATGCTCGGCACTTTCGGGGCCTGGTTCGCGATCGAGTATTTCGATCTGCCCTATCCGGTCGCGGTGGTGATCGGTGTGGTGACAACGGCGCTGATCGCGGTCATCGTCGGCAATTTCGTGATGCAGCGGATCGTGGGCGCGCCGGCCGAGGCCGGCGTGCTCGCGACCCTTGGCGCCGCGCTGATCCTGCAGAACACGATCATCCTGGTGTTCGGCGGCAGCTACAAGTTCTTTTCCGGCGGCTACATCGAGCCGGTAACGCTGTTCGGCTTCACGCTGGCCGAGCAGCGCATCCTGATCATCATCGTCGGCATGATCGTGTTCGTCGGCCTCGAGCTGATGGTCACCTACAGCCGGATGGGCAAGGCGATGCGCGCGGTCTCGCAGAACATCGAGTGCTGCGCGGTGGTCGGTATCGACGTCCGTCATATCGCGCTCTGGACCTTCATCCTCGGCGCCGGTCTTGCGGCGCTCTCGGGCGTGCTGACGGCGCCGGTGAATGTCAGTGTCTATGGCGGCATGGGCGAGCTCATCACTTTCAAGACGTTGCCCATCATCATCATGGGCGGACTCGGCAATGTCCGCGGCACGTTCGTCGCGGCGATGATCCTCGGCATCGCGGAGAGCCTGGTGGCCACCTATATCGGCCTGCAGTTCCGCGACACCGTTGGCTTTGCGACGTTGATGCTGGTGTTGATGTGGCGCCCGCACGGGCTGTTCTCCGCGCAGGCGCGCTTCTGATCGCGATGGGATTTGGCATTTGACCGAGATCGTCAGAGAAGTGACCGTGACACCAGCCGAACGCACGGTCGCAGCGGGGCGGGATCTTCGTGGTCCCTTCGGCGTCGCACTCATTGCGCTCGCCTGCATCGCGCCGCTGTTCCTCGGCAATTATCCGCTGCACGCCATCATCATTGCGCTAATCTTCCTGCTGCCGGCGCATGGGCTCAACCTGCTGCTCGGCTATACCGGGCTATTGTCGCTGGCGCAGGCAGCGTTCTTCGGCATCGGTGCCTATACCTCGGCGCTACTGGCGGTGCATTTCGGCACGCCGTTCTACGTCAACTTCCTCGCCGCCGGCGTTGTGACCGGCATCATCGCGCTGCCGCTCGGAATCCCCGCGCTGAGATTGCGGGCCACGTCGTTCGTGATGTGCACGCTCGGCTTCGTCATCATCGGGCAGGCGATCGCCAAGAACTGGATCAGCCTGACGCGTGGCGACATGGGGCTCGCGGGGGTGCCAAAGCCTCACTTCGCGCTGGGGCCGGCCTCATTCACGGTCTCCGGAACCGTTGGCTTCTATTATCTGGTGCTCGTCATCGCTGCGCTCGCGACCCTCGTCGTCTATCTGATCGTGCGCTCGCCGGCGGGCCGCAACATGATCGCCATTCGCGAGAACGAGACGCTGGCTGAATCCGTGGGCATTCCGACCTGGCACTACAAGCTGGTCGTCTTCATGATCAGCGCGGCCTTTGCGGGTTTCGGCGGCAGCCTCTATGCGCACTATCTGACCGTGGTCAGCCCGCTGACCTTCCAGATGTACTATTCGACGACGATGCTGATCATCGTGCTCGGCGGTGGCGCAGGGACCATCTCGGGCGTGATCTTCGGCAGCCTGCTGTTCGTCGGCCTCACCGAAGCGCTGCGCGTCGCGCCTGAATTGCGCATGATCGCCTACGGTTTCTTCCTGCTCGGGCTGGTGTTCTGGTTCCCGAACGGGTTCGCACCGCTGATCGGCCGCTTCTCGTCTTTCCTGGAGAAGCGCAAATGAACGGATTGCCGATCCTCGATATCTCCGGCCTCTGCAAATCCTACGGCGCCGTGCGCGCCGTCGACGGTGTCGACCTCCATGTCGATCGCGGCGAGATCTGCGGGCTGATCGGTCCGAACGGCTCCGGCAAGTCCACCTTCTTCGACTGCGTAACCGGGCTCGCCCGGCCGAGCGCGGGCGCCGTGAAGCTCGACGGCCAGGACATCACCGGGTGGTCGCTGAACGACATCGCGCGGGAGGGGCGCATGCTGCGCTCGTTCCAGAAGACCGTGGTGTTCTCTGCGCTCGACATCGAGGAGAACCTTGTCATCGCCGGGCAGATGTTCACCTTTCCCGGGATCCTGTCGACCTTCGGGATCGGGGCCGCTGCCCGCAATCGCGTCGCAGCGCTCAGGGACCGGGCGCGCGAGCTGATCAAGATCGCGGGCCTCTGGGACGTGCGCTTCCAGCCGGCCGGCAAGCTCTCCGGCGGCCAGCAGAAGCTGATCCAGTTCGCCTCGATGCTGATGCCCGAGCCAAAACTCATTTTGCTCGATGAGCCCATGGCCGGCATCAATCCGAAACTGATCGAGCGTGTGGTCGAGAGCATCCGCCTCGCCAACACCTCCTTCGGTGTCAGCTTCCTGATCATCGAGCACAATATCGACGTGGTCACGAGCCTGTGCCAGCGCGTGGTCGTGCTCGACCAGGGGCGCAAGCTCGCGGAAGGAATGCCCGGCGAGATTGTCCAGAACCAGGCTGTGCGGGAGGCCTATCTCGGTGGCTGAACCCTCTCTCTCGATCAAGGGCCTGCGCGCGGGCTACGGCTCGCTCGACATCCTCAACGGCGTCGATCTCGACGTGCCGCAGGGGCAGTTCGTCGCGCTGATGGGCCCGAACGGCGCCGGCAAGTCGACGCTGCTGAAGACGCTCTACGGCATGACCACGATCAAGGGCGGTAACATCAACTGGCAGGGCAAGGACATCACGGCTCTGAAGTCGCGCGCGATCCTAGCCGAAGGCATCTCCTGGGTGCCGCAGGGCCGCTGCAACTTTCCGGTCATGACGGTCGACGAGAATTTGCAGATGGCCGCCTATACGCTGCGCGACGGCCAGGTGAAGGCCGAGCGCGACTATGTCTACGATCTTTTTCCGATCCTGAAGACGCGTCGCAACACTCTTGCGGGCAACATGTCCGGCGGCGAGCAGCAGCTGCTCGAGGTCGCGATGGCGGTGTTGCAGCGGCCAAAGATCCTGCTGGTCGATGAACCGTCGGTCGGCCTGTCGCCGACCGCGATCGGAATCGTCTTCGACGAGCTGCTGCGCATCAATGCTGCCGGCCAGACCATTCTGCTGGTGGAGCAGAATACCAAGAAGGCGATGGCGGTTGCGCAGCGCGCCGTCATCCTGCGGCTCGGCAAGGTGATCTGGGACGGCCGTCCCGCCGACATCACCCATGACGAGCTCGGCGAGCTCTTCCTCACCGGCCGCATGCGCGGTGAGACCGAGGTCGAACACTGACACCGCGCTCGCTGGGCGGGCGCTGACACATTCGCAACCAAAGGACGACCACAGTGACGATCTTCGTGCCGGCCGCGCGCGTCTCGCGCATCAAGATATCTCCGACCACGGCAGCCTCCGCGCGCGTGCGCGAGCTGAAGGCGGCCGGTCGCGACATAGTCGACATGGCGATCGGCGAGCCCGATTTCGACACGCCGGATCACGTCAAGGTGGCGGCGCATGAGGCGATCGATCGCGGCGAGACCAAATATACCGCCGTCAACGGCACCGTCGCCCTGCGCAAGGCCGTTATCGCCGACTACAAGCGGCGCCTTGGCCTTGACTATGCCGACAACGAGATCTGCGTCGGCGGCGGCGCCAAGCAGATCCTGTTTCTCGCGCTGATGGCGAGCGTGGAGGAGGGGGCGGAAGTTATCATTCCTGCGCCCTATTGGGTCTCCTATCCAGATATGGTCATCGCCAATGACGGCAAGCCGGTCATCGTCCGCTGCTCGGAGAACCAGGGTTTCAAGCTCACAGCGGATGCGCTGGAAGCTGCGATCACGCCGCGAACGCGCTGGCTGATCCTGAATGCGCCCTCGAACCCGACCGGTGCGGCCTATTCCCGCGCGGATCTCAAGGCGATCGGCGACGTGCTGTTGCGCCATCCCCACGTGCTCGTGCTGTCCGACGACATCTATGACCAGATCTGGTACCGCGACGAGCCTGCAACGACGCTTGCCGCCGCGGCGCCCGCGCTCAAGGACCGCATCCTGCTCACCAATGGTGTGTCCAAGACCTATGCCATGACCGGATGGCGGATCGGTTATGCCGCGGGTCCCGCGCCGCTGGTTGCCGCCATCAACAAGCTGCAATCGCAGATCTCGTCCTGCCCGTCGTCGATCAGCCAGGCCGCCGCCGCCCATGCGCTGGCCAGCGACCAGTCGTTCGTTCGCGACAGCGTCAAGCTTTACAAGGAGCGCCGCGACTATGCCTGCGCGCGGTTGAACGCGATCCCCGGCCTGTCCTGCCTGGTGCCCGACGGGGCCTTCTATCTTTATCCCGGCTGCGCCGGCGTGATCGGCAAGACCACCCCTGATGGCAAGGTCATCGAGAACGATCTCGATTTCGTGCTCTATCTGCTCGATGATTTCGGTGTCGCCGCGGTGCAAGGCGCGGCCTACGGGCTCTCCCCGTATTTCCGCCTCTCGATTGCGACCTCGATGGAGGCGATCAAGCAGGCCTGTGACCGCATCGAGAAGGCTTGCAGGGCGCTCCGCTGAGGGCGGAGCCGGCGTTGCCTGCCAAATCGGCGCGAAGGCGAAGAAACCGATTGAAATCAAGGGGCTAGATAAAGGATAGTGCCGGTCCAGACCGCGTTTTCATGAATGAACCGAATGGGCGCCCCCGTTGGTTCAGGACCAGCGTCCGACACAGATGAGCGTCGATTTCAGGAAGCTCAAGAGCTTCGTCAAGGTCGTCGATGCCGGCAGCGTCTCGCGCGCCGCCGGCCTGCTGCGCACCGCGCAGCCGGCGCTGTCCCAGCAGATCGCGGCGCTCGAGAGCCACTTCAAGCACAAGCTGCTGCTGCGCAGCAATCACGGCATCGTCCCGACTGAGGCCGGTCTCATCCTCTACCGTCATGCGCAATTGCTGCTGAAGCAGATTGAGCAGGCGCAGATCGACATCGATCAGTCGACCAAGGCGCTGGCCGGGCGGGTGTCGATCGGGCTCGCGACCTATTCGGCGTCGAGCACGTTGTCGCTGCCGATCTTGAAGGAGATGTCGGCGCTGCATCCGCAGATCGTCGTCCATATCAATGACAGCTTCGGCCATGTGCTGAGCGAGCTGATCATGACCGGCAAGATGGACATGGCCATGATCTACGGCTCCGGTCCGATCAAGGGCGTCAAGCTCCAGCCGCTGTTCCGCGAGGAGCTGTATCTGGTCTCCCGTGCGGAGCCTTCGGCGAAGAAGCCGACGGACGAGCCGCTGCCGCTGTCGGCGCTGGCCGACGTCAAGCTGTTGCTGCCGAGCCAAGGGCATTTCCTGCGCCGCCTGATCGATGAATCGCTGGCGCGGGCACGGGTGACGCCGAACGTCGCCTCCGAGATCGAATCCGTCTCCGCGCTCGGCGCCGCCGTAACGGAAGGGCTCGGCTCGACCATCCTGCCGGCCTCGGTCGCGGCGACCGCGTCGAGCTTTGGCGGTGTCGAGGTGCGGCGCCTGGTGCGGCCGGCCATCGAGGCGACCGTCTCGCTGTGCGTCTCCGATCACCTACCGCTGTCGGAGCCTGCACTCGCCACGCGCTCGGTGCTTCTGACCGTGGTCGAGAAGCTGATGCGTAGCCATCCGCAGGGCATTAAAGCGATCTAGCTAACACTGCTGGACGTTAAAGCCCGGCTTGCGCGGCAACTGCGTCGCGCCGATTTCGTCAGGCCATAAACAAAACCTATGGCGGCAGACGGGAGTTGTGGTGGTCGGCCCCAACCGCATTTCCTACGCTCGAAGACAATCGCTTCGAGGACAAAGATGGCCAAGCTCGCATTCGATACCGGGGGAACTTTTACCGATTTCGCGCTGCTCGACGACAAGGGCGAGCTGCATCTTCACAAGGTGCTGAGCACGCCGGCCAACCCGGCCGAGGCCGTGGTTCGCGGTGTCTCCGAGCTGCTCGGGCAATTCGGTGATGTCGTCGATCTCGATGCGCTCCAGGTGCTGGGCGCCACCACGGTCGTCACCAATGCCGTGCTGGAGCGCAAGGGCATCAAGACCGGCTTCATCTCGACCGCCGGCTTCCAAGACATGCTGCGCATCCGTAACGAAGGGCGCTACGATCTCTACGATCTGGACCTCAAATATCCGGACCCGCTGGTGACGCGCGCCAACAGCTTCGGCGCCGTCGAGCGCATCGCCGCCGATGGCGAGGTGATCACGGCGCTGGAGGAGGGCACGGTCCGCGAGATCGCCGGCCGGTTGCGCGAGGAGGGCATCAAATCCGTCGCCGTCTGCCTGCTGCACGCCTACAAATATCCCGATCATGAGCAGCGCATCGCGGCGCTGCTGCGCGAGGAGGACCCTGACATCTTCGTGTCGCTGTCTTCCGAGGTGTGCCCGGAGGTGCGCGAGTTCGACCGCGCGTCGACCACCGTCGTCAACGCCTATACCCGGCCGCAGATGTCGGGCCACGTCGCCCATCTCGAGCGCGAATTCGCCGCCAGGGGCATCGATCGCCAGGTGCTCTGGATGACCTCGTCGGGCGGCCTCGTGCCGAGCAGCCGCGCCGCCGAGCTGCCGGTGCGCCTGATTGAATCGGGACCGGCCGCAGGCGCCGTCGCCGCCGCCGAGTTCGGCCGCATCGCCGGCGAGGGCAGCGTGCTGTCCTTCGACATGGGCGGCACCACCGCAAAACTATGCCTGATCCCGAACGGCGAGCCGACCGTCGGCACCGATCTCGAGGTCGCGCACTACCATCGCTTCCGCAAGGGCTCGGGCTTTCCGCTAAAAATCCAGTCGATCCGCATGCTCGAGATCGGCGCCGGTGGCGGCTCGATTGCAGCGAAGAACCCGCTCGGCCTGCTCGACGTCGGGCCGCGCTCGGCGGGCGCGATGCCGGGGCCGGCCGCGTATCAGCGCGGCGGCACCGAGCCGACCGTGACCGATGCGGATATCCTGCTCGGCTACATGGGCACGGAATCCTTCGTCGGCGGCTCGTTCAAGGTGTCGAAGGATGCCGCGCTCGCGGCGATGACGAAGCTTGCATCCTCGCTCGACGTCAGTGTTCCCCGCTGTGCCTGGGGAATCCACGATCTCGTCAATGAATCCATGAGCAAGGCGGCAGCGGTGCACGCGACCGACCTTGGCGTCGATCCGCGCAGCTTGCCGATGGTCGCTTTCGGCGGCGCGGGCCCGGTGCATGCCTATGGCATCGCGCGCAAGCTCGGCATCAAGCGCATCATCTGCCCGACCGGCGCCGGCGTCACCTCGGCGATCGGCCTCTTGATCGCGCCGGTGGCGGTCGATCTCTCCGCGAGTTTCCCCATGCAGGTCGACAATTGGGATTTCGCTGCGATGGATCGCCTGCTCGGCGATCTCGCGGCCGAGGGCGCCGAGGTCGTCCGCGCCGCCGGCGTTGCGTTGGAGACGATCACCAACACCTACACCGTTGACATGCGCCACGTCGGCCAGGGCCACGAGATCACAGTCGCCCTGCCGGATCGCAAGCTCCCGCCGAAGCAGTTCCACGAAGAGCTGCTCGCCAACTTCTACAAGCTGTATCGCGAGCTGTTCGGCCGAATCGTTGCAGGCTCGTCCGTCGAGGTGATCACCTGGCGTCTGCGCTCCAGCGGGCAAAAGGGTCAGGTCACCCGCCCGCACACGCGGCACGCCGCCGAGGCGAGGAAAGGTGCGCGCGCGGTCTATTTCAGCGAGCGTAATGGCTTCGTCGAAACGCCGGTCTATGATCACTACAAATTGCCGGTCGGCGAGGAGATCAAGGGACCGGCGATTGTCGAGCAGCGGGAGTCCACCGCGGTCGTTGGACCGAGTGGCACGGCTCACGTCGACATCAACGGCAATCTCGTGATCAACATCGCCTGAGTACGAGGTATCCATGTCCGTGAACGCTGCCGACTTCAACGATCCCATCAATCTCCAGGTGATGTGGAATCGCCTGATCTTCATCGCCGACCAGGCCGACATCGTGCTCGGCCGCACCGCGTTCTCGCCGATCGTGCGCGAGAACCACGATTATGTGACCGTGCTGCTCGACAGCCGCGGCCGCGCGCTCGCGCAGTGCACGTGGTCGATCCCGGTGTTCATCACCTCGCTGCCGGTCGCCGCGCAGAAATACTTCCTGCCGAAGTTTCCGGTCGAGACCCTGGAGGAAGGCGACGTGCTCGCCACCAATGATCCCGAGATCGGCACCGGGCATCTGCCCGACGTCACGATGATCACGCCGATCTTCAAGAACGGGAAGGTCGTCGCTTACGCCGGCTCGATCGCGCATCTGCCCGACATCGGCGGCGCGCCCCTGCATTCCGAAGCCAGTGACATCTTCGAGGAGGGCATCCGCTTCCCAATCGTGAAGCTGCACAAGGCCGGCGTTCCCAACCAGGACGTGCTGGATGTCATCGCCGCCTCCGTTCGCCTCCCGACCGAGGTCATGGGCGATCTTGAATCCATGGTCGCGGCCAACAACGTCATGGGTCGCGAACTCCTGAAGTTTCTCGACGAGTACGATTTCGACAGCATCGACGGGCTCGCCGATGCGATCCATACGCGCTCCGAAGCGCAGACCCGGCGGGCGATCCGGCAATGGCCGAACGGCATCTATAGCGCCGAGGTGCTGCTCGACGGCTACGACACCGACGTGATGCTGAAGGCCTCCGTCATCGTCCGCGACGATTCCATCCACGTCGACTATGCCGGCACTTCCGACCAGGTGCTTCACTCGATCAACTGCCGGACCAATTATCGCTACGCCCATTCGGTCTATGCGCTGAAATGCCTGCTCGATCCGGACACGCCGAACAACGAGGGCTGCATCACCCCGATCACCGACGAGGCGCCGCTGGGCTCCATCCTCAATCCGCAGCAATGGACAGCCGGCAACTCGCGCAACCTGATCGGGCACGTCATTCCGTCGCTGATCTTCAAGGCGTTGCAGGGCGTGGTGCCGGGCAAAGTGATGGGTGACAGCGGCGGTGCGCCGATCTGGGCCGCCAATTGCGTCGGCCGGCGCGACGACGGCACGCAATACGGCTCGGTGCAGAATTTTCACGGCGGGCTGGGCGCCCGCGCCGAGTTCGATGGCCTCGACACGCTGAGCTTCCCATCCAATTGCAGGGTCACGGCCATCGAGATGTTCGAGCTCGCCGTGCCGGCGCTGGTCGAATGCAAGGAGCTCATCCCGGATTCCGGGGGCGCGGGCAAGAGCCGGGGCGGTCTCGGCCAGCACGTCGTGCTGCGCAACCTCGGCCGCAATCCGATGAACATCTACCTTGCTTCCGAGCGAGTGCGTCATCCCTGCTTCGGTGTGGTCGGCGGTCAGTCCGGCAGCGCGGGCAAGGTGTACAAGAACGGCGAACCGCAATTTCCTAAGGGCAAGGTGGTCTTGAAGACCGGGGATCGCCTGGAAGTCGAGACGCCCGGTGGCGGCGGCTGGGGCAAGACGTCCGAACGCTCGGCGGCATCCATCGAACTCGATCTTGCGGAGGGGTTGATTACACCGCAGGCTGCGCGGCAGTTCTACGGATATCGACGCTCAAGCCTGGCGGCGACCGCTGCCGAATAGGGGAATCATGGGGCTGCTCGACGGAAAGATTGCGCTCGTCACGGGGGCCGGCACGGGGATCGGGCGAGAGACCGCGATCCTGCTGGCCCAGGAGGGAGCGACCGTTGTCCTGACCGGGCGACGCATCGCGCCGCTCGAGGCCGTCGTGTCCGTCATCGAGAAGGCAGGCGGCAAGGCCGTGGCTCGCGCGCTCGACGTAGCCTCGCGCGAGGCGATCATCGAGACGGTTGCCTGGGTCAAGGGCAACGTCGGATCGATCGACATCCTCGTCAACAACGCCGGCAGCGCCAGCAAGGTGCTGAACGCGCGCTTCATCAGCGAAGCGGAGTGGAACGCCACGGTCAACGTCAATCTCACGGCCGTCTTCAACCTGACCCAGGCCGTGCTCGAGGACATGATCGCCAGGAAGGAAGGCACGATCATCACGGTGTCCTCGCTCGCGGTCGTCAACCCGAACCTGCTCGGCGGCGCCGCCTACGGCGCAGCCAAGGCCGGGGTGAAGAACTTCATGACCTTCTTGCACAACACGTTCCGCAATCAGGGCATCCGCGCGACGACGATCCTGCCGGGCGAGACGGACACGCCGATCATGGACAACCGCGCCCGCCCGCCGTTGGACAGCGAACGCGCCGTGATGCTCAATCCGCACGACGTCGCACGCGCGGTGCTGCTCTGCGCGAGCCTGCAGAAGGGCGCCATGATTCCCGAGCTGCACATCTGCCCGACCTACATGCGCGATACGTCCGCGGACATCGAGACGGCCCGCTGGGTCGGCGCGCCTGCGGGTCTTGTCGACAAGCCTAAGAGTTAGAGAAGAGGATCCCATGAACGGAGCCAAGTTGCGCGAGCGCCTTGCCGGGGGCGAGGCGGTCACCATGCTCACGCCGCATCACGCCTCATCGGGACTGGCGGTCAGGCTGGTCGAGCTCGGTGCGGACGCCATCTTCGTCGATTGCGAGCATGGCACCTGGAGCTTCGAGGACGTGCGCGTGACCGCGCAGGCCATCCGCGGTGCCGGTGGCGCCGCGATCGTTCGCCCGCATTCCCATGAACGGCCGGTCCTGATCCGCTATCTCAACGCCGGCGCGGACGGCCTGATGGTGCCGATGGTCGATACCGCCGAGCAGGCGCGTGCCATCGTCGATGCGGTGCGCTATGCGTGTCCGGCCGACCACGAGAAGCGACTTGTCATTGCGATGATCGAGACGCCCAAGGCGATCGACGATATCGACGCACTGCTCGCGGTCGAAGGCATTGACGTCTTCTTCATCGGGCCCGGCGACCTCTCGCAGAACATGGGCTATCCGCCGGCACCGCCGTTTGGACAGCCGCGGCCGCAGGCCGTGATGGAGCGGGTCGAACTTGCGGTCAAGAAGATCCGCGCCGCGGGCAAGATCGCTGGGACGCTCGTGACATCTGACGAACTACCGTTCTGGCTCGAACGGGGCGTCAAATATTTCTATATCCATTCAGACCCGTTCCTGCGGATCGGTTTGGCCGGCATCAAAAAAATGCTTGGGCGGTGATTTCAGCAGAGATCCATAAGCTCAACATCGGCATGCGACTTATACTCACTTTGCAGATTGAGTATAAACCTGTGGCAATTTCCCCGACCGATACTCGCGATAGTCTCTGATACTCGCTGCGCGCGTGGCCTGTGCACTCTGGCTCGCGTGTGCGTGACGTGTGCACTGATAATCCGAAAACGCGATTTCCGGCTCCAATTATACACATATGGTCCTAGAAGAGCCAAACAGCGGAAGCATGCTCAAACCTGATTTCTCAATCGGCCCAATTACATAAAGGACAGATCGGGGCCGAAATATCTCAGTGAAATGAATGACTTAGATCGAGAATTTTCCACGGCCCCGATGATGGATTGGAGCGAGAGTTTAGGTCTTTCAATTGGTTAGAGCGGGTCGTGTGCACCGGTGGCAACCAGTGTGAGCAGGTCTCCTAAAGTGGATAGGCAGCACCGCTAGGCGGGCACGTACGGCAAAGCTTCAGGGCGGAGCGGGTACTAAAGCGGGATGGGGTTAAGTTGAATCGATTTGGGATTCCCAAATCAGCCCGTTTCTGATTCACCATGCTGGCTGGAAGGAGGCCAGCATGGATG
>NZ_BSOW01000035.1 GCF_030160715.1 Bradyrhizobium iriomotense | reverse complement strand
GCAATCGGCCACGCACTCGATGCCTTCACATCCGAGGAATGCGCCAACTACCTCAAAAATTCAGGTTATCGAACTTAATGCCATCACGCTTTAGTGCGCAATTGCGCACGGGGGGCCGGGACCCATAACCCAAGGGAGGAGTGGTGGTGCGAGTTGGCAACCACGAGTCTTCGCCAAACCAAATCCTGTGGTTATGGATCCCGGATCGGCGCTCGCTCCGCTCGCTTGTCCGGGACGACGAGCGGAGGTTGACACTCAGAAATCGTAGCCCGGATGAGCGAAGCGACATGCGGGGCGACTACACCACCACGCTCAGCCTCTTCGCCGCGCGCGTGATCCCCGTGTAGAGCCACCGTGCGCGGCTGTCCTGGAACGCAAAGCTCTCGTCGAACAGCACGACGTCGTCCCATTGCGAGCCCTGCGACTTGTGCACGGTCAGAACGTAGCCGTAGTCGAACTCGTCATAGGGCTTGCGCTGCTCCCAGGCGATCTGCTCGATGCCGCCCTCGAAGCAATCGGCGCGCACGGAGACCTTCGTCACCTTGTGACCGAAGTCCTCGTCCGGCGACAGCCGCATGCTGAGGATGCGCGATTTGGCGCGCGAGGTGTTGCGTGACTTCACGCGCCACAGGCCGCCGTTGAACAGGCCTTTCTTGCGATTGTTGCGCAGGCACACCAGCTTGTCGCCGGCGACCGGAAACTGGTCCTCGATGTTCTGGCGCTGGCGCACGCGCATGTTGTAGGCGCGGCGGGTGTTGTTGCGGCCGACCAGGATCTGGTCGGCGCTCATGACGCGGTCCGGATCGAGCTCCTTGCGCGAGACCACCTCGCTCTCGCCATAGCGGCCGATTTCGAGCTCGCGGCCCTCGCGGATGTCCATCGACATCCGCACGATCGGATCGTCCTGCGCCTGGCGGTGCACCTCGGTCAGCATCGCGTCGGGCTCGGTATTGGTGAAGAAGCCGCCGCCCTGGATCGGCGGCAACTGCGCGGGATCACCTAGCACCAGCAGGGGACAATCGAACGACATCAGGTCGCGGCCGAGTTCGGCGTCGACCATCGAGCATTCGTCGATCACGATCAGCTTTGCTTTCGACGCCGGCGCATCATCCCACAGCTCGAAGCTCGGCTGCTCCTCGCCGGATTCGCGGGCGCGGTAGATCAGGGAATGGATGGTGGAGGCGTTGTCGCAACCCTTGTTGCGCATGACGAGCGCCGCCTTGCCGGTGAAGGCGGCAAACTTGACCTCGCCGTCGACGCCGTCCGCGATGTGCCGCGCCAGCGTGGTCTTGCCGGTTCCGGCAAAGCCGAACAGGCGGAAGATCGGCGGCGTGCCGCCTCGGCCTGGCTTTGCCTTGAGCCAGTCGGCGACGGCCTTGAGGGCGGCATCCTGATGCGGGGTAAATGTCGGCATTTTCGTCTTGAGGAAGGCGAAAATAATCGATTCGCCAGCCCCCAAAACTAACCATTCCCCCCGCGGGTTCAAGCGGCGGCGCATGATCCGGAAAAGTGCGCAGCGGTTTTCCGAAAAGATCATGCTCAAACAACAACTAAAGCGCGATGACATCGCGCTTTGCCCTATTGCCAGCCGGGAACGCCGCGCATGTCGGGCAGGTGGTGGGCGATGCCCTTGTGGCAGTCGATGCAGGTCTTCTCGCCCGTGAACAGGAAGCGCTGATGCGCGACGGAAGCCCGCGGCGACTGCTTGGTGATGTCCATGGAATCGGCGCTGTGGCAGTTGCGGCATTCCAGGGAGTCATTGGCCTTGAAGCGGGCCCATTCATGCGCCGCGAGCTCGAGCCTGTGATCGAGGAATTTCTCGCGTGTGTCGATGGTGCCAAAGATCTTGCCCCAGACTTCCTTGGAGGCCTGCATCTTGCGCGCGATCTTGTCGGTCCAGTTGTGCGGGACGTGGCAGTCCGGGCAGGTCGCGCGTACGCCGGAGCGGTTGGTGAAGTGAATGGTCGACTTCAGCTCGGCGTAGACGTTGTCCTTCATCTCGTGGCAGCCGGTGCAGAATTTTTCGGTGTTGGTCAATTCCAGCGCGGTGTTGAAGCCGCCCCAGAAGATCACGCCGGCCGCGAAGCCCGCGAGCACCAGCGTGCCCAATGCGAACACCGTGCTCGGCCGCGTCAGCACGCCCCAGAGCTCGAGCGCGAAATCCCAGCTTCGCGCGAGAAAGCCGCGCTTGGCCTTGGGGCCTACGTTGGGGTCATCGGCGGTCGTCGTCATCGGCGGCCACCGGGGCTTGAACGCGAGAGCAGCGTGTCGATGTCGGTGAAGTCGTTGCTGACAGGCGGAGTGGCAGTGTTCTGCGGCACGTGGCATTCCGTGCAGAAGAAGCGCCGCGGCGAGATCGAGGCCAGGAACTGGCCGTCACGGTCCATGAAATGCGTGATGGAGACCATCGGCGCCTGCGATTCCGCCGTACGCGAGCGTGCATGGCAGGACAGGCATTTGTTGCTGTTGAGGTCGATCTGGTAGCCGTCGATCGAATGCGGGATCACCGGCGGCTGCTCCGGATAGTTGCGCGACTCCTTCTCGGAGGTGTTGCGGTTCGGCAGCATCGGCGGCGCCGGCCCTTCGTCGTTGAGCGGGGTCGGCCCGCGCAGGCCCGAGGTCACTGTCTGCGCGGTGAGCGAGCTCGCGCCCGCGGCAATGGCGAGCGCCAGAAGGACTACTCCGGATCGTTTCATCATGGTCACACCCGCTCGATGCGCACGGCGCATTTCTTGAAGTCGGTTTGCAGCGAGATCGGATCGGTGGCGTCCAGCGTCACCTTGTTGATCAGCTTGGACTCGTCGAACCAGGGCACGAAGACGAGGCCGCGCGGCGGCCGGTCGCGACCGCGCGTCTCGACGCGGGCGCGGATGTAGCCGCGGCGGGACACGACCTTCACCTCGTCGCCACGGCGCAGCTTTGCGTCCTGCGCGTCGTCGGGATGCATGAAGCAGACGGCTTCGGGGAAGGCCTTGTAGAGCTCGGGCACGCGGCGCGTCATGGTGCCGGAGTGCCAGTGCTCCAGCACGCGGCCGGTCGAGAGCCAGAGGGGGTAGTCGTTGTCGGGCGATTCCGCCGCCGGCTCGAAAGGCAGCGCAAAGATGCGCGCCTTGCCGTCGGGATAGCCGTAGAACTGCACGTCCGTGCCCTGCTTCACATAGGGATCGCTGCCCTCGCGGAAACGCCACTTGGTTTCCTGGCCGTTGACGACGGGCCAGCGCAGGCCGCGCTCGCGGTGATAGCTCTCGAACGGCGCGAGGTCGTGGCCATGGCCGCGGCCGAACTGTGCATATTCCTCGAACAGGCCCTTCTGGACATAGAAGCCGAACGCCTTCGATTCCTCATTGGCGTAACCAGCCTCGATCTCCGAGGTCGGAAACTTGTCGACCTGACCGTTCTTGTAAAGCACGTCGAACAGCGTCTTGCCGCGATATTCCGGTTTCTTGGCGAGCAACTCCTCGGGCCACACCTCCTCGATCTTGAAGCGCTTGGAGAATTCCATGAGCTGCCAGAGGTCGGACCGCGCTTCGCCCGGCGCGGTCACGAGCTGGTGCCAGAACTGCGTGCGCCGCTCGGCATTTCCGTAGGCGCCTTCCTTCTCCACCCACATGGCCGTCGGCAGGATGAGGTCGGCGGCGAGCGCCGTCACCGTCGGATAGGCATCGGAGACGACGATGAAATTGTCGGGGTTGCGGAAGCCCGGATAGGTCTCCTCGTTGACGTTGGGACCTGCCTGAAGGTTGTTGTTGACCTGAACCCAATAGGCATTGAGCAGGCCGTCCTTCAGCATCCGGCTTTGCAGCACGGCGTGATAGCCGGGCTTGTCGGGGATGGTGCCCTCGGGCAACAGCCAGATGTGCTCGGTCTTGTCGCGATGCTCCTTGTTGGTGACGACCATGTCGGCCGGCAGGCGATGCGAGAAGGTACCGACCTCGCGCGCGGTGCCGCAGGCCGAGGGCTGGCCGGTCAGCGAGAATGGGCTGTTGCCGGGCGAGGCGATCTTTCCGGTCAGAAGATGGATGTTGTAGACGAGGTTGTTGCACCAGACGCCGCGGGTGTGCTGGTTGAAGCCCATGGTCCAGAACGAGACCACCTTGGTCTTGGGATCGGCGTAGAGCTCGGCGAGCGCCTCCAGCCGGTTGAGCGGCACGCCGGACATTTTTGCGGCCTTCTCCAGCGTGTAATCCGAGACGAATTTGGCGAATTCGTCATAGGTCATGTCGGTGGAGTCGTTCGCCTTGGCCGCGCCGGTTGCCTTCTTCTGAAGCGGGTGTTCGGGTCTGAGGCCATAGCCGATATCGGTTTGCCCGCGCTTGAACACGGTGTGCGCGGCGACGAAATCCTTGTTGACGCGGCCGGTCTTGATGATGTGGTTGGCGATCGCGTTGAGAATGTAGAGGTCGGTCTGCGGCACGAACACCATGCCGATATCGGCAAGGTCGAACGAGCGGTGCTCGAAGGTCGAGAGCACGGCGACGCGGACATGCGGCGCGGAGAGGCGGCGGTCGGTCAGCCGCGTCCACAGGATGGGGTGCATCTCCGCCATGTTGGAGCCCCACAGCACGAAGGCGTCGGTCGCCTCGATGTCGTCATAGCAGCCGGCCGGCTCGTCGATGCCGAAGGTGCGCATCATGCCGGCAACCGCAGAGGCCATGCAGTGGCGCGCATTGGGATCGATGTTGTTGGTGCGGAAGCCGGCCTTGAACAGCTTCGAGGCCGCATAGCCTTCCCAGATCGTCCACTGGCCGGAGCCGAACATGCCGACGCCGCTGGGCCCACGCTTCTTCAGCGCGTCCTTCCACTTCTCCGCCATGATGTCGAAGGCTTCGTCCCACGACACGGGCGTGAACTCGCCGTTCTTGTCGTACTTGCCGTTCGTCTTGCGCAGCATCGGCTGGGTCAGGCGATCATGGCCGTACATGATCTTGGAGAGGAAGTAGCCCTTGACGCAGTTGAGGCCGCGATTGACCTCGGCCTTGATGTCGCCATGGGTCGCAACCACGCGGTTGTCCTTGGTCGCAACCATCACGGAGCAGCCGGTGCCGCAGAAGCGGCAAGCGGCCTTGTCCCATTTCAATTCGCTATCGTCACGCTCGGTGACGAGGTTGGCGGCGAGCGCCGGTGCCGGCATGCCCGCGGCGGCAGCTGCGATCGCAGCGGCCTCCAGCTTCAGCATCTGGCGGCGGTCGATCTTCGGTATGGTCATAACGGTTCTCCCGGCGTCAACGACGCGGTCTCAGGCAGTTTCGATGGCGTGAAAGACGAGCGTCGCGGAATAGACGTGCGGCATCGACTGGATGTCGTTGAGCATGGTGCCGAGGCTGCCGGCATCAGGCGCCTCGACCACGACGACAAGCTTGCCGCGCGCATCGCGGCCGTGAATTTCGCAGCCGGGCAGAGCCGTGATGTCGGCTTCGACCTCGGCGAGGCGCTCGGGGCGCGCCTGCACCAGAATGCTGGCGATCTCGCCTCCGGGCGGGGGCACGATGCGGTCGGCGGTGAGGACCCGGCCGGTGATCAATGCGCGGCGGTTGAATGTGGCTTGGGCCATGATGCCTGCCTTTCGCTCTCGGAAATCAATGTGGGGGAGGCGGGCCGGGAGGGCCTGCGAACATCTGGTAGATCCACACGGCGAGCCCGTAAGAGCCGACCGTTCCGACCGCGAGGGCGGGCATCACGACCGCGGTCAGGAACAGGAACGCAAAGATCTCCATGCGCTTACGGCGCACGCGCCCAGTCGTGTCGTCAGCGGCCGACATGTTCGGTCTCTCTGAAATTTGGGAATCGGACGGCTTCCGGGCCGTTACCTCTGATGCACCATTAGGTATCCGGCGGCAGATCGCTTTGATCTGAATCAATGATCCCGCCCGGGCACTTGGCCGCACGACCGGGGCTAAAGTCGCGGGGCCGCATGGACTGAACTGAGGGGATTCCAGGTCCCGCTTCCGGGGCAAGCGGACATGCACCCTGCCGCCGGGATCGTCGCCTTTTGACCCGCAGCAGGCTTGATCAGTATTGAAGCGAGTTCTTAAGTGCCTGCGAAGGACCGGGTGTCACGGCAGAGCATGGAATTCCTGTCAGCATGGATCGCGGCATATCTAGTCGGCGAGTCCGATGATTGGGTACCGCGAACGCTATTGGGCTGCGATCCAGGCTTGAACGACTCGGTCCAGCAAGCCGATCAACAGTTCGGCGTTAACCATCGCTGACGGTTCCGCTCCAAGCGACATCGCTTCGAAGTTCCTTAAATTTTGCTGGGTTACCTCTTCAGGCATTGTGACCTGGGGAAAGAGTATGGGTAAGCGGGCCAAGTGTGGAAAGGCGGAGACGTTCGCACTGCCAATGGCCGCGCGCGTTGCCGTTGGCGTCGTGGCTGTCGCCGCAGCGGGGTACGGTTTGCTGTATCACCCGGCGAGCGTGCAACCGGCACGGAAGCCGTCCGCACCCCAGGCCCAGGCGTCGTCAACGCCGGTTTACGTGGCACCTCCACTTCGTGCAGCAGCGGCAGCGCAGACTCCGCCTCCAGCTCCGATTCCGGCCCCGGCTCCTCTGGTCGAACCACCAAAAGCCGCTGACGGTCCCGGAGCACTTGTCCGGCAGGTGGTCGACTACGCCAGCCACCAGGCGCCGGGCACCGTGATCATCGATACCAAGAACACATTCCTCTATTTCGTCCTGAACGACACGCAAGCGATGCGCTACGGCATCGGTGTCGGCCGCGAGGGTTTCACATGGTCCGGCGAACAGACCGTGGCCCGCAAGACGGAATGGCCGGACTGGCGTCCGCCTGCGGAGATGGTCGTGCGTCAGCCTTACCTGCCGCGGTTCATGGCGGGCGGTCCCACCAACCCGCTCGGCGCCCGGGCGATGTATCTCGGTGAGACCGAATATCGAATTCACGGCACCAACAAGCCCGATACGATCGGGAAGCGGGTGTCGTCCGGCTGTATCCGGCTGACCAATGAGGACGTTGTGGACCTCTACGACCGGGTGAAGGTTGGGACGAAGGTGATTGTGCTTCCGGCAACCGTTGCCCGTCGACCATCCCAGGGCGCGCCGTCCGACGCGGCTTTCCGGTTGCCGGACCCGGCATCGCCGATGAGCCGGCCCTTGGCAGCCAACGCGCAGATGCCGCCATCTGGGCCGAGGATCGCCGAGGCCCGGTAACTTGGTCCTCCGTCGGTCCGCGCTAGGGACAGACACCGGCAGCGGAGTTCGCTAGTCTCGCCTGAAGCACACGAGCATCAGGGGAACGTCTTGAGCACCGCGCCGCGCATCGACATCGACCCGGCTTCGTTTTGGCAGGATCCCTATCCGATGCTTGCGACGATGCGGAAGGAGGCGCCGATCGCCTTCGTGCCGCAGCTCGGCTCGACGCTGCTTGTGAGCCGCGACGACATCTCGATCTCCGAGAAGCAGATCGACGTGTTCTCCTCGCACCAGCCAGAGGGGCTCATGAACAAGCTGATGGGCCACAACATGATGCGCAAGGACGGCGAGGCGCACCAGGTCGAGCGCCGAGTCCTGTTTCCCGCGGTCTCGCCGAAAACGGTGAAGGCGCACTGGACCGCGCAGTTCCAGGCCCATGCCGACCGCATCATCGATCAAATCGAGCCGGGCAGCCGGATCGATTTCATGCGCGACTTCGCGCTGCCGTTTTCGGGCGAATGCCTGAAGTCGATCACCGGCCTCACCAACATCGGCTTTGCGGAGATGGATGCGTGGTCACAAGGGATGATCGACGGCATCGCGAACTATGCCGGCGATCCCGCCGTGGAGGCACGCTGCCATGCGGCCACCGCCGGCATCGACGCGGCGATCGACGACATGCTGCCGGTGATGCAGAAAAATCCGGACCAGAGCTTGTTGGGTGTGATGCTGGCGTCCGCCATGCCGATGCAGAGTGTGCGCGCTAACGTCAAGCTCGCGATCTCCGGTGGCCAGAACGAGCCGCGCAAGGCCATCGCCGGCACTGTCTGGGCGCTCCTCACCCATCCTGATCAGCTCGAGTTCGTCCGGCGCGGTGAAGTGTCCTGGCTCCAGGCCTTCGAGGAATATGCCCGCTGGATTTCGCCGATCGGCATGTCGCCGCGCCGGATCGCAAAGCCGTGGACCATCCGTGACGTCTCGTTCGAAGCTAATGAGCGCGTGTTCCTGATGTTCGGCTCGGCCAATCGCGACGAGAAGCATTTTGAGCGCGCCGATGAATTCGACGTGCGGCGCGATGTGTCGAAGAGCGTCGCTTTCGGTGCGGGGCCGCATTTCTGCGCCGGCGCCTGGGCCTCGCGCGCCATGATCGCCGACGTCGCGCTGCCGACGGTGTTCGCCAAGGCGAGCAATCTGGAACTTGCCGACGACGAGCCGGTTCGGATCGGCGGCTGGGCTTTCCGTGGGCTGCTGAATCTGCCCGTGAGATGGGCGAATGAACCCACTAGGGCTCTGCGATCCCAAGCGCGGCCATGATGACATCTTGCCCCTGTTTTGCCCGACGTGTCAATTTGTTTTCGTAAAATCAGCAATGCCTCACGGCGGCCCGTCACTCCTCTGTACGACTCCTTTGCATGGGGTTGTTTTCGAGATTTTAGTCGTCCGGTCGCTAACCCTCACGTCAACGACGCGTGGCGCTCACATTCGCGTGCGGAAAATTTCTCTCTGCATTCGCTTCGGCAATTGAAAGATTAATCACGCGCATTGCCGCAGATGCAGTGCGCGTGTCGCTATTTTTCCGGGCGTCTCGACAGCCTTCGCAAGGCGCACCATCATTCCCGCATCGCAATGGAATGCACGGCCGCACGCGGTCGGGAGTTGGGAATGCAGCGTCGGGACTTCCTGAAATTCTCTCTTGGAACAGCGGCGCTGGCTGCGTTGCCCTCGCGCGCAAGCGCGCAAAGTGCCGTGAAGGAAATTCGAATCGGCTACCAGAAGAACGGCGTGCTGGTCGTCACGCGCCAGCAGGCCGCGTTGGAAAAACATTTCGTCCCGCAAGGCATCGAGGTGAAATGGGTCGAGTTCTCCTCCGGCCCGCCGATGATGGAGGCGATGAATGTCGGCAGCGTCGACTATGGTGCGGTCGGCGATTCCCCGCCGGTGTTTGCCCAGGCCGCAGGCGCGGCGATCGTCTATGCGGCAGGCCAGCCGATCACCAACGGCCAGGGCATCCTGGTGCCGAAGGATTCGCCGATCCGCTCGATCGCCGAGCTCAAAGGCAAGCGCATCGGCTTCACCAAGGGGTCCAGCGCGCACAACATTGTGGTGCAGGCGCTGGAGAAGGCCGGCCTGACCTATGCCGACATCACGCCGGTCTATCTGACGCCCCCGGACGCCGGCCCCGCCTTTGCCAATGGCAGCATCGATGCCTGGGCGATCTGGGATCCCTATTTCGCGATCGGCGAGACCAAGCAGAACGGCCGCATCCTGATCGATGCGCGCGAGGTCACCAAGAGCAACTCCTTCTATATCGCCAACCGCGATTTCGCGAAGAACCATGGCGAGATCCTTCAGCAGATCGTCGACGTGACGACGGCGACGGCGCGCTGGGCCGAGCAGCACCGCGACGAGGTCGCGAAATCGCTGGCTGCGGTGACCGGCATTCCCCTCGACATCCAGACCATTGCGGCCAACCGCTCGGCCTTCGTCGTCGGTCCCGTCACCGAGGACATCATCGCGACCCAGCAGGGCGTTGCCGACCGCTTCCACAAGCTCGGCTTGATCCCGAAGCCGATCGTCATTCGTGACATCGTCTGGCGCAGCACCGCGACCTGATCGTGCCCACCGGTCTTCCGATTTCAAAGGGTTTGAACATGAGGCGTCTCATTCAGCGTGTGATCGCGGCCATCGTCATGTCGATAGGGATCGTGGCGGCCGCTGTCGGGACGACCTACGGCTAAGCATCCAAGCGTGAGAGATCCATGAGTCAATCTCAGAAGAGCAACATCCTCTGGTTCCTGCCGACCCATGGCGATGGCCGCTATCTCGGCACGTCGCAGGGTGGCCGCGAGGTGAATTTCAATTATCTGCGCCAGGTCGCGCAGGCTGCCGACCAGCTCGGCTATTACGGCGTGCTGCTGCCGACCGGGCGAAGCTGCGAGGATTCCTGGATCGTTGCCTCGAGCGTCGCGCCCTTCACCGAGCGGCTGCGCTATCTCGTAGCCGTCAGGCCCGGCCTGCAATCGCCGAGCGTTGCGGCGCGCATGACCGCGACGCTCGACCGCGTCACGAACGGCCGGCTGCTGATCAACGTCGTCACCGGAGGCGATCCCGTCGAGAACAAGGGTGACGGCATCTTCCTCGCCCATGACGAGCGCTACGAGGTGACCCGCGAGTTCCTCAACGTCTATAGCAACCTGCTCGCCGGCAAGACCGTCAATGTCGAGGGCAAGCACATCCGTGTCGAGGACGGCCGATTGCTCTTTCATCCCGTGCAGTCGCCGCGCCCGCCGCTCTATTTCGGCGGCTCGTCGGATGCCGGCATAGACGTCGCCGTTGACGCCGTCGACAAATATCTCACCTGGGGCGAGCCGCCGGCGCAGGTCGGCGAGAAGATCGCGAAGGTGAGGGACGTCGCGGAGCGGCGCGGTCGAAAGCTGTCCTTCGGCATTCGCCTGCACGTCATCGTGCGCGAGACCAATCAGGAAGCCTGGAAGGCCGCCGACGAGCTGATCAAGCATGTCAACGACGAGACCATCGCGCTCGCGCAGAAGAATTTTGCGCGCATGGATTCGGTTGGCCAGCAGCGCATGGCGCAGCTTCATGGCGGTCGCCGCGACAAGCTCGAGATCAGCCCCAACCTGTGGGCCGGCGTAGGTCTCGTGCGCGGCGGCGCCGGCACCGCGCTGGTCGGCGATCCCCCGACGGTCGCCGCGCGCATCAGGGAGTATCAGGATCTCGGCATCGATACGTTCATCCTGTCCGGCTATCCGCACCTGGAGGAAGCCTATCGGTTCGCCGAGCTGGTCTTCCCGCTGCTCTCGCTCGAGCACGGCAGCAATGTCATGCGGCTGCATCCCAACAACGGCCCGTTCGGCGAGACCGTCGGCAACGACTACCGTCCCTCCAGGCAGGCATCGCAATCATGAGCCTCATCGACAGTCTTCCGCGCGTTGCGCGACCCCTGCGTTTGCCGCGCGCCGACGGCCTGATCCAGTGGATCGTGCCGCTCGCCATCATCGTGATCTGGCAAATCGCCTGCGTCACCGGTCTCGTGCCGACACGGGTGCTGCCGGCGCCGAGCGACGTCGCGCTCGCGGGCTGGAAGCTGCTGCTCTCCGGCGAACTAGTGCGCAACATCTGGGTCAGCTTCTGGCGTGCCTCGATCGGCTTTCTGATCGGCGGCAGCATCGGCTTTGCATTCGGGCTTGCAAATGGCCTTTCGCAGCTCTCGGCAAAGCTGACCGACACGACGCTTCAGATGGTGCGCAACGTGCCGCATCTGGCGCTGATCCCGCTCGTCATCCTGTGGTTCGGCATCGACGAGAGCGCAAAACTGTTCCTGGTGGCACTCGGCGTCTTCTTTCCGATCTATCTCAACACGCTGCATGGCATTCGCACCGTCGATCCGCAGCTCATCGAGATGGGCCGCATCTACGGCATGAGCGACGGCGAATTGTTCCGCCGGGTGATCTTTCCGGGCGCGCTGCCCTCGATCTTCGTCGGCATCCGCTTCGCGCTCGGCATCATGTGGCTGACGCTGATCGTCGCCGAGACGATCGCGGCGTCCTCCGGCCTCGGCTACATGGCGATGCAGGCGCGCGAGTTCATGCTGATCGACGTCGTCGTGCTGTCGATCCTGATCTACGCCCTGCTCGGCAAGCTCGCCGACAGCGCCTCGCGCCTGCTCGAGCGCCTGACG
The DNA here is from genome assembly GCF_030160715.1 of Bradyrhizobium iriomotense. Lineage (GTDB taxonomy): Bacteria > Pseudomonadota > Alphaproteobacteria > Rhizobiales > Xanthobacteraceae > Bradyrhizobium > Bradyrhizobium iriomotense. The sequence goes on along the minus strand of NZ_BSOW01000035.1, from coordinate 79,942 downwards.
CTCGCCTGGCACCCCGCCTTCCAGAAACGTTGAGAGTGACATGCAGACAGCTCTTCTCCTTCCCGAGACCGAACGCGACCAGCGCCAGCGCACCCGTATCGCGCCGCAGGCCCGGCGCGTGCGAGAGGACCGGCCGGCTCTCGGCCTGCCGCTTACGATCCGGAACTTGCGCAAATCCTTCGGCGACAACGAGGTGCTGCGCGGCATCGACCTGCACATCCCCGCCGGTCAGTTCGTCGCGATCGTCGGCAAAAGCGGTTGCGGCAAGAGCACGCTGCTGCGGCTGATCGCCGGCCTCGACAAGATCGATGCCGGCGCCATCAGCTTCGGCGAGGCGGCGCGGCCCGAGGATATCAGGGTGATGTTCCAGGAGCCGCGGCTGTTGCCCTGGGCGCGGGTGTTGTCGAATGTCGAGGTTGGCCTCGGGCGCGATCGCGCCTCTCTTGATGCCCACCCGCGCGCCGAGCACGCGTTGACCGAGGTTGGGCTCGCCGACAAGCGCGACCAGTGGCCCTCGGTCTTGTCGGGTGGCCAGAAGCAGCGCGTGGCGCTGGCGCGTGCGCTGGTCAGCCAGCCCCGCGTGCTCGCCTTCGACGAGCCGCTCGGCGCGCTCGATGCCTTGACCCGCATCTCGATGCAGCGGCTCCTGGAGCGCGTCTGGCGCGACCAGGGTTTTACCGCGATCCTGGTGACGCATGACGTCGCGGAGGCCGTTGCGCTCGCCGATCGCGTGCTCGTGATCGAGGAGGGCCGCATCGCCCATGATGTCACGGTTCACGCGCCGCGGCCGCGCGAGCGCGGTTCGGTGGAGCTCGCGAGCCTCGAGGGCTCCATTCTGCGCCATCTTCTCTCGGCGGACGATCGTACCTAGATAACAGGGGCCCTGCTTTCGGGGAGCATGCCATGAACGTGATTGCCCGCCATATCATGACCGACACCACGATTTCCTCGGCAGATTTCCGCGGTGCCATGCGCCACCTCACCGGTGGCGTCAGCGTCATCACGGCCGGCCGCGGCAGGGACATCACCGGCATGACGGTGACTTCGGTGACGTCGCTGTCGGTCGATCCGCCGACGCTGCTCGTCAGCATCAACCGCGACGCCTCGTCGTTCCCGCTGATCAAGCGCCACGGTGCCTTCGGCGTGAACATCCTCAACGCCGACCAGCTCGACATCGCCGAGCGCTTTGCCGGCAAGGGCGGGCTGAAGGGCGCCGACCGCTTCGCCGGCAGCGACTGGGTGACCGCCGTCTCCGGTGTTCCGCTGCTCGCCGGCGCGCTCGCCGCGCTCGATTGCGAGGTCGAGGAGATCATCGAGCGTCACTCGCACGGTATCGTCATCGGCCGCGTGCGCGACATCCGGAGCTCGACCCGCAGCGCGGCGCTTGCCTATTGGCATGGACAGTACGTCGCGGTCGATCAGGATGAGGACGCGGTGAGGCTCGCCGAGGTCAGTGTTCCCGCGCGGGGACGGCGCGTCATTTGACCGCCGGGTGGCCTTCCGGGCTGGCCTTTTCGTTTCCCTCGATCTAGAAGCCCTGCCAGAGCCTCCCGGAGGAGGCGATGGAGCCGGCATGAAACGCGTTGCGACCTGGGCCTTCTACGCCGTCGGCGCGCTCGCGATCGCCTATCTCGCACTCTACGCCTATGCGATGTTCACCGGCCGGCAAATCGTGCCCGGCGACCCCATTCACATCTTCCGCAATCCGGACGCGCCGAGCTATTCGTGAGATGAGGGATGTAGGGTGGGTTAGCCGAAGGCGTAACCCACCGCTTTGGATTCCGCGTCGACGGAAGTAGTGGGTTACGCTTCGCTAACCCACCCTACGCAACCGCTAGCTCCGCAAGATCGCCAGCGCCAGCGCCTGCGCGCGGGGGACGATGCTGTCGATCTCGAGATATTCCTCCGCCGTGTGTGCAAGCCCGCCGACGGGGCCGACGCCACAGATCGTCGGCGTGCCGACGGCTGCGGTGAAGCCTGAATCGGCGCAGCCGCCGGAGAACTCGCCGGTGAGCGTGCTCAGCCCGACGTCGTGTGCGGCGCCCTGGTAACCTTCGAACAGCGTCTTCGACGCCTCGCTCTGAACCGCCGGCACGAACTCGCCCTTGATCGTCAGCGTGGCGCTCGTGCCCGGCACGTAAGCGGTGGCGACGATCTTCTCGATCGCCGCCATCACGGCCTCGCGATCGCTCGGCTCCACATAACGCAGATCGATCTGGCCCTCGGCATAAGGCGCGGTCGTGTTCACAGACTGTCCGCCCGAGATCAGTCCAACGTTCAGGGTGATCCCCTTGGAGACATCGGTCAGCGCGTGGATATGGACGATCTTGTGGGCGAGCTCGCCGATCGCACTCACGCCGGCTGCAAAATTCGCGCCGGAATGCGCGGCCTTGCCGGTGACGGCAAGGTGCATGAAGATGCCGCCCTTGCGGCTCGTGACCACGTTGCCGGTCGGCCGCCCCGGCTCGGAATTGTAGACGGCGCGCGCGGACCGTCCCTCGCGCTCGATCACCGGGCGTGAGGACGGCGAGGCGATCTCCTCGTCCGAAGTGATCAGCACCTTGATCGGATGCGGGCTGCCGCCGAATTTATGGAAGGCCGTGGCCACGAACACGTTCATGACGAGGCCGGCCTTCATATCCGCGACCCCAGGGCCATAGGCGCGGCCGTCCAGAATCGTAAAGGGGCGGCGTTCGGCCTCGCCTTTGCCGAACACCGTGTCGCGATGCCCCATCAGCAGGATCGGCTTCTCGTTGCTGCCGGGCTTGGCCACGGTCGCATGAAGCGCGTCGCCATAGGTGCCGCTCGGCTCGCGCCAGCTCGAAATGCCGTGTTCGGCAAAATGCCGCTCGAAGCGCGCGCCGACCGCATCCACGCCGGCCTTGTCGTAGGATCCGGAATCGATGTTCACGACATCGCGCAACAGGTCGATCATCGCCTGCTTCTGCGACGCCAGCCAGTCCGTGATTTGAGCTTCCAGCATCGTCACCTCGTGTATCAATACTGACGTACCTATAAGTCCTGTCTCGTCGACGACCTAGTCGCCGAGCGCTCGTGCATGGCTGCATTGTGTAGCCGCGAAAAGCCGCTATAGTTCGTGCCCAGCTGCCAGTTGGACGTGCCGAAGTCCATTCTCTCTGTTTTCAAGGCAGCTCGCATGCCGTCGGCAGGCCATGCCTCGCTCCCAATCAGAGCGCTTTTTTCAGAACCTCATTGCTGTTGTCGTAACCTTCGACGGAGAGAAACATGCCGCTGTTCATCTCGTACGTCTCATACTCAAACGCGGGCATCAAGGGAATGGTCGACAAGCCGATCGATCGCTCGTCAGTCATCGGTGCACTGGTCGAAAAGGCCGGCGGAAAGCTCCAGGGAGCTTTCATGACCACTGGCCAACACGATGCAGTGCTCGTCACGGAGTTTCCCGATGGCTCCGATGCCATTGCGATTGGAATGGTTGCCGCCGCCAGTGGCGCCATCTCCAAGATCGAAACCGTGCGCGCCTGGAGGATGGGTGAATTCAAGAGCATCGCGGAAAAGGCTGCCAAGCTCGCGAGTTCCTACGTCCCGCCGGGCAAGTAGTTCGGACAGATCGCGACATGAAAAGGCCCGGAGCGCCCCCGCGCTCCGGGCCTTTTTTCAGACGTTGCGTTTGAAGATAAGCGCTCACCCCATCGCCGGCATGCGCGGGTATTCGCCTGGTGTGCCGGCGGGGGGGATCGGGATGCCGCCATCGGCATATTCGTTGAGCTTGTTGCGCAGCGTGCGGATCGAGATGCCCAGGATGTTGGCGGCATGGGTCCGGTTGCCGAGGCAATGCTTCAGCGTCTCCAGGATCAAATCGCGCTCGACGTCGGCGACTGTGCGTCCCACCAGCGCCCGCGTCACCTGTTCGGCCGCCATCGTGGCGTGCGCCACCGCCGGAGCGGTCCTCGCGACGTCGAGGCGGTCGCCGTCCGGCGTGATGATGGCGTCAGCCCCGATCTCGTCGCCCTGCGCCATCAGCACCGCGCGGTGCATGGTGTTTTCGAGCTCGCGGACGTTGCCCTGCCAGCGGTTGGTCGAGAGCACCCGGCGCGCCTCGGCCGAGATGGGGCGCAGCGGCACGCCGTTGGCCTCGGCATACTTCTTCACGAAATGCTGGGCGAGTTCGAGGATGTCGGCGGGACGCTCGCGCAGCGGCGGGATCTTCAGGTTCACGACGTTGAGGCGGAACAGCAGGTCCTCGCGGAACGTGCCTTCGCGCACGGCTTCGGCGAGGTTGCGGTTCGAGGTCGCGATGATGCGGATGTCGACGGGGACTGGCTTGGTGCCGCCGACGCGGTCGATCACGCGCTCCTGAATCGCGCGGAGCAGTTTTGACTGCAGGCGGACGTCCATCTCGGAGATTTCGTCCAGCAGCAGCGTGCCGCCGGTAGCCTCCTCGAACTTGCCGATGCGGCGGGCGATCGCACCGGTGAAGGCGCCCTTCTCGTGACCGAACAGCTCGGATTCCAGGAGATGCTCGGGGATCGCGGCGCAATTGATGGAGATGAAGGGGCGTTTGGCGCGGGCCGAGCGCGTATGGACGTAGCGCGCCAGTACCTCCTTGCCGGTGCCGGATTCGCCGGTGATCATCACCGAGGCGTCGGAGCCCGCGATCTGCTGGGCGAGCTTGATCACGCGCGCCATGGCGTCGTCGCGATAGATGAGCTCGCGGGAATCGTTGGCGACCGCGGCGAGCACGGCGGCGATCAGCTCCGGCTCCGGCGGCAGCGGGATGTATTCCTTGGCGCCGGCGTGGATCGCGGCGACCGCGGCGCGGGCGTCGTTGGTGATGCCGCAGGCGACGATGGGAGCGTGGATGTGCTCGGCTTCCAACCGCATCACGAGATCGCGGATGTCGAGGGCGACGTCGACCAGCAGCAGGTCGGCGCCCTTGCCGCCGCGCAGCACGCGCATCGCCTGCTCGTGGTCCTCGGCGTGGGTCACGGTAGCGCCGTTCTCCATCGCGATCTTGGTGGCGGTGGTGAGCTGGCCCTTCAATGTGCCAACGATGAGAAGCCGCATGTCAGTCTCCTGTCCGTCTGTTTGCGCGGCTGCGCGTCATTCCCTGCGACTGCATGATCCGGACCCGAAGGGCCGCGCTAGCGCAAAGTGCGTAGCGGTTTTCCGAGACGATCATGCTCAAACCAATTAGCTGCGTTCGGTCCTGATGATTTCGGTCATGGTCACGCCGAGCTTGTCCTCGACCAGCACCACCTCACCGCGAGCGACGAGGCGGTTGTTGACGTAGATGTCGATGGCCTCGCCGACGCGCCGGTCGAGCTCGAGCACGGTGCCGGGCCCGAGCTTCAACAGCTCGCCGACGTCCATCTTGGAGCGGCCGAGCACGGCGGAAACCTGCACCGGCACGTCGAACACGGCCTCGAGGTCGGCGGCGACGCGGGCCGCGTATTCGTCCTCGTTGTAGCCGACATCGGTGCCGGTCGGCGCCATCGGGCCGTTGAGATCGGGAAGCGGGACCTGCCCGTCGGTGTCGCTCATGGCTTAGTTCCCCTTGCGGGACGCGATATAGCGTCCGACGAGTTCGTCGATCTTGCCGAGAATGGCGCCGCGCTCGAGCACGACGCCGCCATCGGCCCATTCGATCCGGCAGTCGCCGGTCGCAATCTCCGGCTCGGCCAGGATCACCAGCCGGCCCTCGAAGCCGCTTTGCTTAGCGAGCCGCTCGATCCGTTCGCGCGCGCTCTCGTAGAGCGCGTCGTTGATGCGGACGACCAGATGCGGCGTCGCGACCAGGTGCGAGAAGCAGTCCTTGACCAGCGCGACGATCTCGCCGAGCGGTTCGGCGGCGATCAAATCGGCGCACAGCTTGCGCGCCACCGCGACCGCGACGTCGACTGCCTCGGTCTCCATCCTGACCTCGATATTGCCGATGCCCGACGCGATGCCCCTGACCGAGATGTTGATCTCCTCCATGGCGAGCGCGACGCGGCGGTCGCTCTCGGCCTTGGCCTCGCGCTGTCCGGCGTCGAAGCCAGCCTGGTAGGCGCGCGCCTCGGCCGCCGCGATCTTCTGTGCGATCTCGGCTGCGCTCGCGGCCTTCTCGCGCGTCCGGTCGGGCGCGGAGAAGTCGTTGTCGAACAGGAATTTCGCGGGCGCCGCCATCAGTACACCAATTCGTCGTCAGCGCGGTTCTTGGTCAGCATGATCTCGCCCTTGGCGGCGAGGTCCTTGGCGAGATTGACCAGCAGTGCCTGCGCCTCGTCGACATCGCGCAGGCGGACCGGTCCCATTGCCGCCATGTCGTCCTGGAGCATCTTGGCGGCGCGCGAGGACATGTTGCCGAAGAAGAAGTTGCGGACGTCCTCGTTGGCGCTCTTCAGCGCGACGGCGAGCTTGTCCTTGTCGACGTTGCGCATCAACGTCTGCGCGGAGCCGGAGTCCAGCTTGACGAGGTCGTCGAAGGTGAACATCAGGGCCTTGATGCGCTCGGCCGATTCCCGGTTCTCCTCTTCCAGCGAGGTGATGAAGCGGGTTTCGGTCTGGCGGTCGAAATTGTTGAAGATTTCGGCCATCACCTCGTGGGCGTCGCGGCGGCGGGTCTGCGACAGGTTCGACATGAATTCGACCCGAAGCGTCTTCTCCACGCTCTCGATGACCTCCTTCTGCACCGCCTCCATCTTCAGCATGCGGTTGACGACATCGAGCGCCAGCTCCTCGGGCAGGATGCCGAGGACGCGCGCGGCGTGCTCCGGCTTGAGCTTGGACAGCACCACCGCGATGGTCTGCGGGTATTCGTTCTTCAGGTAGTTGGCGAGCACCTCTTCCTGCACGTTGGAGAGCTTCTCCCACATGTTGCGGCCCGCAGGGCCGCGGATCTCGTCCATGATGCCGTTGACGCGCTCCGGCGCCAGGTATTGCTGCAGCAGTCGCTCGGTGGCGTCGAAATTGCCCATCAGCGCGCCGGAGGCCGACATGCGCGAGACGAATTCGAGCAGCATGTCCTCGACCGTGTCGACCTCGACCGTGCCGAGGGTGGACATCTCCAGCGAGAGCTGGCGCACCTCGTCGTCGTCGAGCATCGACCAGATCTTGCCGCCATATTGCTCGCCGAGCGCCAGCATCAGGATTGCGGCGCGCTTCGGTCCCGCCAGCGGCTCGGACTTGCCGTCCTTGGCCCGGTTGCCGGCGCGCTGCCCGAGCGTCGAGATCACGCTGGTGATGTCTTGCGAGTTGGCGTTCTGTAGGGAGCCGGCCATGTCAGTTCACTTCTCGGATCATTTCGCGGGTTCGCTCAGCCATTGGCGGATGATGGCGACGGTTTCGTTGGGGTTGCGCTCGGCGAGTTCGCCGACGCGGTGAACGGACTGGGCGTGGACCTGGCCCTGGATGGTGGCGACGTCGATCGCGCTTGCTGTGGCGTTGCCGCTCGGGACCAGCGCGTGGCCGCCCGAGGCGGAGCCGGATTCGTCGGTGAGCGCTGGGGCGCTCAGCGCGCTGGTCAGGGCTGCGACTTCGTCGGAGGCGAGGATCCGCTTCACCAGCGGCCGGATCACCATGAACATCACGACGAGGCCGAGCAGCATCATCACGCCGAGCTCGACGAAGTACATCACGTCGTCCTTGGTGAACTGGAGCATGCCGAGGAAGCCCGATGGCTCGGCGATCGGGGCGGTCGACGGCGCGTCGGCAAAACGCAGGTTGACGACCTCGACCTGGTCGCCGCGCTTCTGGTCGAAGCCGATCGCCGAGCGTACCAGCGTGGCGATGCGGTCGAGCTGCTCCTTGGTGCGGTCCTGATAGACCAGATCGCCCTTGTCGCTCTTGGAATAAATGCCGTCGACCAGCACCGCGACCGAGATGCGGTTGACGCGGCCGGCCTCGGTCACCTCGGTCTTGGTGGTGCGGGAGATCTCGTAATTGTTGGTTTCTTCGGTCTTCTTGCTCTGGTCCTTGGCCAGCACTCCGCTGTTCTGCTGGTTGCCCGGCAGCTCGTTGTTGACCGTGACCTGGCCGTTATTGTCGGCGGTGAGGCTGCTCTCTTCCCGGGTCTGGCTCGAGCGCAGCACGCGGCCTTCGGGATCGAACTTGTCGGAGGTCTGGGTGATCTTGTTGAAGTCGAAATCGGCGGAGAGCTGCACCCGGGCGCGGCCCGAGCCGACCACCGAGGAGACGATGTCCTCGACCTGCTTGCGCATCCGCTTCTCGAACGCGGTGCGGCGTTCGTCGCCGAGCGCCTGCTCGGGATCGGTTGCCGCGCCGTCAGCGAGCAATTGACCGGATTCGTCGACGATCGAGACGCGCTGCGGCTTCAAGCCGTTGACGGCGGAGGCGACGAGATGGCGGATAGCGCGGATCTGCTGCGCTTCCAGCGAGCCGCGGACCCGCACCACGATCGAAGCCGACGGCTCCGGCGCCTCGCGCGAGAACAGCGGACGCTCGGGCAGGACGAGGTGGACGCGCGCGGCCTGGATGCGGTCGATGGCGCGGATGGTGCGCGCGAGCTCGCCCTCCAGCGCGCGCAGATGATTGATGTTCTGGACGAAGCTGGTGGTGCCGAGCGCGTCCGACTTATCGAACACCTCGTAGCCGACGCCGCCGCCCTTGGGCAGGCCGCCTTCGGCAAGCTTCATGCGCAGCCGCGTGACCTTGTCCTTGGGCACCATGATGATGGTGCCTTCATTGCGCAGCTCGAACTGGATGCCCTGGCGCTCCAGATCCTTGATAATGCTGGAGGAATCTTCGACGCTGAGGTCGGTGAACAGTGTCGTCATCTGCGGCGTGGTCACGCGCATGATGACGAAGGCAAAGAAGCCGATGAGCGCGGCGGTGACCGCGATCATCGCCCCGAACCGGGCGGCGCCGATACCTTTCAGGAAGTCCAACAGACCTTGCAAGCAATCGCCCCGCCAGATTCGGCCTGCAACCGGCAAGCCGACTGGGCAATTATTGCCTAGGTGATGGTTTCGATATGGTTAACAGAGATTAAGAGGTGGGACAAAAGTCGCGACATGAAAAAAATCGGCCTCGCAGAGCGAGGCCGATTTGCGTCAAACTTGGCGAATTTCCAGATCGCTTACTGGCGATACTGCTGGATGCGCGTGGTGCGCAGTCCGGCCAGACCATGCTGGTCGATGGAAAACTGCCAGGAGAGGAATTCGTCGACCGTCAGGGTGTAACGGCTGCAGGCTTCCTCGAGGGAAAGGAGGCCTCCTCTGACCGCGGCAACGACTTCAGCCTTGCGTCGGATGACCCAGCGTTTGGTCCCCGGTGCAGGCAGATCCGCGATCGTCAAAGGGCTGCCGTCCGGCCCGATGACGTATTTCACCCTCGGGCGATGGGGTTCTGTCATGGCGTACTCACAAACTCTCAACCACTGAACTCACGCCGTAACCCTACGCCGGTCGACTTAAAAATTGGCTAAGCCTAAGGGTTCAATACAATTCTCGTTGAAAATGGCTGGAACGCGAGCGGCCCGGCGGGTGAGACGGGGGTCTCCAACCGGCCAAGCGGGGTAGAAGGTAAATACTTTACTAACGGAAATGGCCCGTGCGTAAGGTTGCAAGGCGCTCGGACTGTCGATTATGGGTCCCCTGGGCCTTCGCCAGGACGACACTGCACGTGGGGCAGCGTCGTCCTAATTGACGATGCTCTTGACCTGGCTGACCGTGTAGGTGCTGCCGTCGATCGTCAGCAGCGGCGGCGACTGCGTCAGATCGACCGAAGATACCGTGCCCTGCACCTGCGCGGCGACGCCGACCGAATTCCCCGAGGCGTCCTTGCCGGTCGCGCTGATCGTGTACTTTCCGTCGGGCCACTGCGTGCCGTCATTGCCCTGGCCGTTCCAGGTAAACGGGATGTCGGAGCCGGCGCCGGCGGTGTACTTGCCGGTGAAGACGGTCTGGCCGCTGGAGTTGGCGATCGAGATGTCGACGGTCGCACTGGAGGGGACGTTGAGGTGCCAGGTCGCCGACGAATTGGTCATCGTCGCGGTCGTGCCGTCGACCACCGCGGTCTTGCCGACGAAATTCAGCGCCTGGGTCGCTTGTGTGGTCTGCTGCAGTGACACCAGCGTCGAGAGCTCAGTGTTGGTCTTGAGCTGCTGCTCGACGCCGGCAAACTGCACGAGCTGCTGGGTGAACTGGTTGGTGTCGAGCGGATCGAGCGGGTTCTGGTTCTGAAGCTGCGTGGTGAGCAGCGTCAGGAAGGTCTGGAAGTTGCCTGCCAGCGTCGAGCCGGTGGTCGAGCTCAGGCTGGAGCTCGACGAGGACGACGATGAGGTCTGGGTCGTGCCGGAAATGACTGAAGGGGCGGTGGCGGCATTCGTGGTGGTCATGTCGAATACTCCTCACACTCTGATGTCAACGCCGCTGCTCGATCCGAGCATGCGACCGTAGCCGCGTCCGACGGGCGCGGCCGGAACTGCGTCCTCATCGCTGATGATGAGCCGGCGGGCATTGCTGCCGTTGTCGTTGTTGTTGCTGTTGTTCTGTCCGGATGAATTCTGGTCGCGCAGGCTGAACGACAGGCCGTTGCTGCCGGTCTTGAGGCCCGCATCGTCGAGCGCGCGCTGCAATTGCGGGGCGTCCTGGCGCAGCATCGAGAGCGTCTCTGGCTTCTCGACGGTGAGATGCGAGGTGACCTGGCCGTTGCGGTCGACGTTGATGCGCACGTCGATGCGGCCGAGCTCGGCGGGATCGAGGCTGATGTCGAACCGGGTCTTTCCGGCGCGCGCGGCCGCGGCGATCTCGACCGGCACACCGCTGATCGGCACGGCGGTGGCCGTCGCGGCGGTGGCAGTCAGGGTCGCCGTCGACGCGCTGGCCGTCGAGGTGGTCGTGGTCAGCGGCGCCTGCACCGCCGCGGCGGCCTGGGAGCTGGTGTCCGTCGTGCTGGTCAGCGCCTGAGTGCTGGCCGTGTGGTCGTGCGTCGATGCCGGGGCGGGTGCGGCCGGAGCGGTCTTGTCGGTTGCATCGGCCTTGGCCTCGGTCGTGTTGCCCTCGACCTGTGGCTTGGCGGCCTGCGGATGCGCGGCCGCGTTCGGGGTCGTGGCCGTCGTCGCCGGGTTGGGCGTCGCGCTCGTCTTGCTTGTATCCTGCCCGAGATCGGAAACGTCGGTGTTCTGCTGTGTCGTCGCCACAGCCTTGAACGAGGTCTTGGGCGTCGCCTGGGCGACGGCGGCGGTCAGCGCGCCCTGGGTTTGCGGATCGGTCGGGGAAGCATCGGTCGCAGCTGATGCGGCCGCATCCGTCAGCGCGGCCTTTGCGGCCGTGCCGGCATCGGTGGTCCCTGCGGTCTTGCCGCCGGTTGCATCCGTCTTGACCGCGGGTGCAGTGATCTGGGCTGCGGTCGAGGCACTCGCGGCGATGCCGGCGGCCGCGATCGTCAGCGGCGAATTGGAATTGCTTGCAGCCGCATTCGGATCGACCGGCACGACCGGAGCCGCGACGACGACGGCGTTCGGATCGGGCGTTACAGTGGGCGCTGCGGCCGTCTGCGTGGCACCGGCCTGAATGGCGGCGCCGAGACCATCGGTGTCCTCGGTCTTGTCGCCCTTGCTGTCGTCGGATTTTTCGGTCGATTTCGTGCCGGAGGCGTCCGACTTGCCTTTGCTCTTGTCGGTCGTCTGGGTGGGGTCGGCCGGCGTGTCGGTGGCGGCAGACGTCGAATTGTCCGTCGCATCCGTGGACTTGCTCTGCGACGATGGATCGGTCGAGGAGGTGTCGCGCGCGCTCTTGTCGGAAGAGGACGATGACGTGCTGTCGCTGCGGCGCGGGGCCGGGTCCGAGGTCGCGGTGGGCGTGCTGCTGGCGGCCGCCGTGTTGCTGTCGACGAGCGCGCCGAACGGGTCGTTTGCCGTCGCCCCCTGCGAGCGGGCAGGTTTCGGCGGCGCGGTCTGGACCGACACGCTTGCGGCTACATCTGACGTCACGCTGACCACGGACACGCCCCTTGCAATGAACTCGGGACAAGAGGTTAGCAAGGAGCGGGCCAGCTCGGCTTCGAGGTTATTTACGTAATAAAATCAAATACTTGATATGATGGCGGTGGCGCCGGGAAGGCCTCGGAAATACGGCTCATTTCTGCCTCCCGGCAAGAATTGCCCTAAGCGCGTGGCGAAAGCCTCCCCTGCGATTGCTTCACGGGAGTACGGCCTATATTAAAGGGTAGCTCTCAGCCGCTTTCGACCGGGCAAGCCGACCTCGTGGAACTCTTTCCCGTTCCCCGAGACCGCCCTTTTCCCGACCGATAAGGCGAGGACAGCGGAACGTTGGTCCGCCCAGTCGCAGTCAACAGCCGGAACCATGCGCAACAGTCTGGATCTCGAAGGCCGTCCGCAGGACACCAGGGTCGTCGTCGCCATGTCGGGTGGCGTCGACTCCTCGACGACGGCTGCGCTGCTGAAGGCCGAAGGCTACGACGTCGTCGGCATCACGCTCCAGCTCTATGACCATGGCGCGGCGACCCATCGCAAGGGCGCCTGCTGCGCCGGCCAGGACATTCACGACGCGCGCGACGTCGCCGCAAAGCTCGGCATTCCCCATTACGTGCTCGACTACGAGGACCGTTTTCGCGAGTCCGTCATCGACAATTTTGCCGACAGCTATGCGCTCGGCGAGACGCCGGTGCCGTGCATCGAGTGCAACCGCTCGGTCAAATTCCGCGATCTCCTGAAGACCGCGCGCGAGCTCGGTGCAGTCGCGCTTGCCACCGGTCACTATGTCGCCTCGCGCGGCCTCGCCGACGGCTCCCGCGCGCTGGTCTGCGCCGCCGACGCCGAGCGCGACCAGAGCTATTTCCTGTTCGCGACTACCCGCGAGCAGCTTGACTACTTGCGCTTTCCGCTCGGCGACATGACCAAGACCGAGACGCGCGAGCTTGCGCGCCGCTTTGGCCTCAGCGTCGCCGACAAGCACGACAGCCAGGACATCTGCTTCGTGCCGACCGGGCGCTACACCGACATCATCACCCGACTGCGTCCCAACGCGATGGACCCAGGCGATATCGTCGATCTCGACGGCCGCGTCATCGGCCAGCATCATGGCATCGCCAATTTCACCGTCGGCCAGCGTCGGGGCCTCGGCATCGCCTCCGGCTCGCCGCTCTACGTGGTGCGGCTCGAGGCCGCGACCCGCCGCGTCGTAGTCGGCCCGCGCGATGCGCTGAAGATGCACCGCATCGTGCTGCGCGACGTCAACTGGATCGGCGACGGCGATATCGATCGCGCCATCGGCAATGGCCTCGAGATGTTCGTGCGCGTGCGCTCGACCCGCGCGCCGCAGCCGGCCTGGCTGCGCGGCGGAGGCGGCCACTACGAGGTCGAGCTGGTCGCGGGCGAAGAGGGCGTTTCGCCCGGACAAGCCTGCGTGTTCTACGACGCGCCTTCGGGGCAGGCGCGCGTGCTCGGCGGCGGCTTTATTCAGAGCGCGGCCGCGAAGGTCGCAAGCGACGCGGCGCGGCCGCTCGCGGAAGCCGTGCGCGGCTAATTTTCCAGGGCAGGGGGCATGGCAGCAGATATCTCGCGCGCCGGGGTCGAGAAGGCCTATGGCCGCTGGGCGCCAGTCTACGATCTCGTATTCGGCAAGGTGTTCGATGCGGGCCGGCAGTCGACCATCGCGGAGGCCGACAAGATCGGCGGCCGCATCCTCGACGTCGGCGTCGGCACCGGGCTGTCGCTGTCGGATTATTCGCGCTCGACGAGAATCTGCGGCGTCGACATCTCCGAGCCGATGCTGCGCAAGGCGCAAGCGCGCGTGCGCGCGGAAAACCTTGGCAATGTCGAAGTGCTCAGCGTGATGGATGCGAAGAACCTCGCATTCCCCGACAGCTTCTTCGATGCGGTGGTCGCGCAATATGTCATCACCGCGGTGCCCGATCCCGAAGGTACGCTCGACGAGTTCGTGCGTGTGCTCAAGCCCGGCGGCGAGCTCATCCTCGTCAATCACATCGGCGCCGAGAGCGGACCGCGCAAGCTGTTCGAGCTCGCCTTCGCGCCGCTCGCACGCCGGCTCGGCTGGCGTCCCGAATTTCCCTGGGAACGACTGGTCAACTGGGCGGCGCGGCATGGTGGCATCACGCTCGCCGAGCGGCGGCCGATGCCGCCGATGGGCCACTTTTCGCTGATCCGCTACCGCAAATCGTGAGTGCCGCAAGCTGGAACATGCGCATGTCGCTGCGCGTTTCCTTGCCATGCGCACGATATCAAATCTCATCCTCGCAAGCCTGCTGATAGCGGCCACCGCGCCTGCGATCGCGCAGGCTCCGCCCAGCGCGGCGACGCCGCCGCAGGCGACCGCGCCGCCGCCGCCCGCGCAGCGCGCCAGTGACTGCGCGCCGACCCAGATGGATCGCCCGCGCGGCACGGTGACGCCCAATGGCTCGACCACCGGCCGGGCGAGGGAACCATTGGGCGACAAGCTGGCACAATCCGACGGCGTGCTCTGCCCGCCCACAGGCGTCGACCCCGAAATGCGCGCGCCTGCGCCGGATGTCGGCAAGACCCCGGTCATTCCGCCCCCCGGCAGCCCTGGCGGCGACCCCACTGTGCGGCCGAAATAGGCTGCTTTCCGAGCTCTCCCGCTCGCGCGGGAGAGGAAATCCGCGCGGCAGCGCGGATCTCGGGCGAGGGGATTCTCCACGCGAAAAGGGCCGGCAGGGCGGCCCACTTTGCTTGACAGCCCGCCGCCCCCTTCCTTATATGCCGCGCGTTCGCGAGATCGGCCGTTTCGGCCCCGCGAGCCCTGTGGCGGGGTAGCTCAGCTGGTTAGAGCACGGGAATCATAATCCTGGGGTCGGGGGTTCGAGTCCCTCCCCCGCTACCACCTTTCCCCACACTCCTTTGACCTGGTTTGGATAGGCGTTTTCCCCGAGCAGGGCGTTTAGCCGGCCTGCTATCTCAACGGATACCCCACCTGGGCGCTCCCAATCGCGGAACACAGTGACCGTCTCGACCAGGTCTCTGATGGCTTCCGCGGCCTCTCCGTCGCCCGCACGGGCACCTTTCGCTAGTGCTTCTTCAAGCCGACCGAGTTGCTCCTCATATCGTTTGAGGATGGTCGGATGCAGCGCGACTTCCTTTAGGCTCGGCGGTTCGCTCTGCAACTCCTCAGTTATCCGCTTTCGTTCGGCATCTAAGGCAGTCGATCTCGGTCCGAGAACGGATGGATCGCCATGCCCTTTTGCAATCGCGTCCACCAATCGTTCGATTTCCCGGTTTAATTGCCCAAGCTGCTGCTCAAGCCGCTGCCGTTTTGCATGTGATGTGGCTGCGAGGCGCTTCCGCTCATCGAGATACGTGCGTACGTATTCTGAGATAACCTTCGGCGCGCGCAATTCCGCCTTTAGGCCGTTGAGTACCGCGCTCTCGACAGTGTCTAAATAAAAGGTCTTGGCGTCCGGACACGTGCCGCTCTCCGTCGCCGCCGAGCAGCGAATGCGAACGCGCCCTGATTTGTCTCGCCCATTGGTTGCCATGCCCGAGCCGCACGAGCCGCAACGGAGCAAGCCAGATAGCATCCGACGAGGCCGGCGTTGATGGCTGGGGTGGGTGTGACTTCGCTCCTCTTTGCGGTGCTGAGCGGCTGTGAATAGCTCTGGATTGACAATTGCAAGATGCGGCACTTCAGCCACCTGCCAGTCACTCTTAGGATTTGGTCGCGACAGGCGCTTTCCCGAGTCGGGATCTTTCACCATCCTGACTTTGTTCCAGACGAGACGCCCGACATAAAGCTCGTTCTGCAGAATGCCGGCACCCCTCTCGAAATTGCCATTGATGGTTGATGCATTCCATGCCCGACCTCGCGGAGGTGATACCCTCTCCTTGTTGAGATCGTGCGCGATTTCGCGAGGCGTGCGACCGTCCACGTATTCCTGGAAGATGCGCCGGATTACCTCTGCCTCGGCCCCGACGATGACTCGTTCGCCGCTCTTTCCGGCGACCGCGGCGTATCCGTATGTTAGGCCACCTCCAGCTAAACCTTGCTTGACCCGGCCTGCTTGGCCACGCCGCACCTTGTGCGCGTTGTCCTCACGATAGAGTTGTCCGACCAGGCCGCGAAGACCGACCAGCACGGTGTTAACGACGCCTTCGTGGACCGCCCGGATCTCGATGCCGAGAAAAGATAATCGCTTATGGATACCTGCGAGATCTTCCATGTCGCGAGAGAGGCGATCGAGCGCTTCGACGATCACTACGTCAAAAGATCTCTCCCGCGCTTGGTCCAACATCCGCAGAAGGCCTTCGCGTCCCATGACCGAGCCACCTGAACGAGCCCGATCTTCATGGGTGCTGATAACCGTTAAGCCTTCGCGCTCTGCATAGCTTTGACAAAGTGAAAGCTGATCTTCAATCGAACGCTCGTTTTGAAGATCGGTCGAGAATCGAGCATAGATAGTCGCTCTCTTCCTTGTCTCTTCGATCGCCGAGCTCTCTTTCATGATCTTCCCTCGCAGCCAGACGAGCAAGTACGCGTGCAAGGCGCAAGATCGCCTTGTCTGGATTCGTCTGCAAGGACAATTTGCGATGTGTGTCCTGCACGATCGAACCTCTAGGTCATCGCGCAACTCAACGAGGTGCACGCACCTGCGCTGGCGCCATTCCACAAAATGTCGGCGTTGGTGATCATCCAGAGCATCATGCTCGGGCGGCGCCTAAGCGGAACGGCCGCTATGAACTCGTCGTGTAATTGGATGCCGCGGCGAAGAAAAAGGGGATGGAGCTCGGAAGGCCTTCGGCCGCCGAAGTGTGCGCTGCTAGGAAGGGTTATATCCAGTTCTTTGGCACGTGGCAGATACTGGGGCGAGAATCCGGCACCGTCACCAACAGACTGCGACCAGCTTTTGAGTTTGGCCTGAATCAAAGCTGCAGCCAGACCGTTATGAGCGGCGGGATAATGGCCGCCGCCGTTGATTTTCTTGCGTTTTTCCTAGAATTCGACCACGTTCGCCGCGCTTCGTGCGGGTTGTTTCTGGTGCGAAACTGGTGCGGCTCGTTCAATCGAAACTTGGACTTAGGGCATTGCGTTCTGTTGGTGATAACGTGAGAACGCAAGTCAGTCCCGGCGATCGACGGCAAGCGAATTCCGTGCACCATCGCTGCCGGCTGATCGCCGTGGCCTGTCAAGGTCAGCGTCCCGGTTCGCGCGCTATCGGTAGCGAGCAAAAGAGGTTCATGGGAAAGCAAGCCAGGCGAAATAGATCGTGAGTTTCTTCGAGCGTCTAAAGACAGAAGCATCCGCTGAGTGGCGGGCCTACACCGAGCATCCCTTCACGAACGGATTGGCAGACGGCTCGCTCGCCGAAGCGGCGTTTCGTCACTACCTCGCGCAGGACTACCTGTTCCTCATCGAGTTCGCGCGCGCCTACGCGCTCTCGGTCTACAAGTCGCCCAAGCTTGCCGACATGCGTGAAGCAGCGGCCGGCCTCTCGGCCATCCTTGATGTTGAGATGAACCTTCATGTGAAGCTCTGTGCCGGTTGGGGTCTATCTCCGAGCGACCTTGAACAAACCCCTCCGGCGGTCGAGACGCTGGCCTACACACGCTACGTGCTCGACGCTGGAATGCGCGGCGATCTGCTGGCACTCAAGGTGGCGCTTGCCCCCTGCGTGATCGGGTACGCGGAGATCGCCACGCGGCTCGCCTCACGACCCGATGCGGACGCTGCGACGAACCCCTATCGCGTTTGGATCGCCGAGTACGCCGGCGCGCCATACCAGGAGGTCGCGGCGAAAGCGCGAGCACACTTGGAGCATCTCGCCGATTTCTACGCCACGCCGGCCCGCGAGGCAGAGCTGATTGCGATCTTCAAGGAAGCCACCCGACTCGAGGCAGATTTCTGGGAGATGGGCTGGCGCGCGGGTCAGCGTGTCGAATAGCCGTTCGGCAATCGTCAGGGTCATAACCTGAAGGTCATAGGTTCAAATCCTATCCCGGCAACCACTTTCATTATAACTCGCTCACCGTCCCGGTCTAACGACCGGGACGGACTTAGATTCTCTTCGGAACGCGGAGCAGGCGGCCAGTTGAGCGGGCGCTGACCAGATTTTCCCAACCTGATTGCATCCACAAATTGTGAACGTCAATTTTTGTTAGGTTGCCTCGGAAGTCGCCCCGGGCGGTGACCTAAATCTCAACTTCTCCGCCCCGAATGGCAGTCTGATATGGCATCGGATCGTCGTACGTGGACACCGCACTTTGAGGCATGGGACACCTCTACGGACACAATGAATAACGCTACCTGCCCTTTTACAACGGAAATTAGACACAAATCTATTTTCCGGCGGCACCTCCGTGGCTTACGGGGGCGAAATGGCAACCTAATTGGCACGATGGCGTAGACCTGAGATTCCGATTTCGCATAGGCGGCCTCTCATCACGCGGGCAATATGGGCCTCACCTGCCGAATGCGCAGAGGAGCCCTGTCGCGTTGCTTGATTATGAAACACCGCGACGACCCAGGTTCGATTCAGTCATCCTGCCGGTGGGTTTTAACGCTCGAGGGACGCAATGATGCACCTCGG
Source organism: Bradyrhizobium iriomotense (assembly GCF_030160715.1). Taxonomy (GTDB): domain Bacteria; phylum Pseudomonadota; class Alphaproteobacteria; order Rhizobiales; family Xanthobacteraceae; genus Bradyrhizobium; species Bradyrhizobium iriomotense. The sequence continues at coordinate 61,441 of NZ_BSOW01000035.1, read as the reverse complement.
AAATTGGATGCGGAGCCTTGGTCTCGAATGCTTTGAGACGGCGTTCCGCGAAAATGCGACCGATAGAAGCGTTCTGTCGCATCCTCCCGTTCGAGGGGGACGGCTGGTTTTGGCGCTGCTAGCACTCTTGATCGCAAACCCATGCGCGGCTGCGGACAAGGTCTCGCTGCAGCTGAAGTGGCTGCATCAATTCCAGTTCGCAGGATATTACGCGGCGCTCGATCGCGGCTTCTACAGGAACGCAGGGTTTGACGTCGACATTCGCGAGGGCGGTCCCAATATTGACGCGATGAAGGCGGTCGAGGAAGGCAAGGCTGACTTCGGAGTCTGCACCACGAGTATATTGCTCGAGAAGCCTGAGACGCCCACGGTCGTGAGCCTCGGCGCGATCTTCCAGCATTCCCCTGCCATCATCCTGGTGCCCAGCCGCGCCCGCATCGGTACGCTATCCGAATTGCGAGGGCGCCGGCTCATGGACACTCCCGGCAGCGATGATCTGGCCGCGATGCTAAAGCACGAGGGTATCGACTATGCCAGCTTGCCGCGTGTCCAGCACAACGGCGATCCGCGCGATCTGATCGACGGCAGGGCGGACGCCATGGTTGCCTACAGCACCAACGAGCCGTTCATTCTGGACCAACTCCGCATTCCCTATAGGACCTTCTCGCCACGGATGTTCGGGCTCGATTTTTATGGCGATAACCTGTGCACGTCGGCTGAACAGGCAAAGGCCCATCCCGAACGGACGGCTGCTTTCCTCGCAGCCTCGCTTAAGGGCTGGGAATATGCGCTGGCCCACAAGGAGGAAACGGTCCAACTGATCCTGGACCGGTATTCGACAAAGAAGACGAGGGATGCTCTGCAATTTGAGGCGATACAGACGGAGGCGCTGATCCAACCTCGGTTGATCCAGCTCGGTAGTCAGTCCGAGCAACGCTGGCAAAACATTGCCAATTCCTATCGAGATCTCGGGATGCTTTTCGACGCACGGTTGCCTGACGGGCTGCTATATCGGGCAGAACGCGATCGTGTCGTCGCCTGGCTTTGGCGGGTTCTCCTGGGTCTAATGATACTGACAGCCGTGTCTCTTCCGGTCCGGCTGTCGTACCACTGGTTCAAGCGTCGGATCGATCTGGCGGCAAAAAAGCCAAAGCTGAGTACGATCATGGCAGGCCTGTTCGTCTGCCTCAGCATTCCAATCCTGATTTTCATCCTCGCTTACAACTACCATCGAAACTCCGCAACGATCATCGCGACGCTGCATAATGACGTCGCGAAAGCCCGCCAGGCCAGCATCGAAAATTTGGAGGCCATGATACATGGTGTGGCGGGAACAATACGTTTGCTCGCTGAGGTGGCCGCAGCCAAACCGGATTTCTTCCGCACCGAACAGAGCAGAGAGGTGCTCTTTCGCGCCTTAACGACTGCCGAGGAGATGGATGCCGCATTCGTCAGCTTTGAGGATGGATATCATCGGGCAGTAACGCGGATCGACGATGACCGCCGGCGTTCCGATCCCAGGATTCCGCGGACCGCCAACTGGCATTCGAATTTCATCGACGATTTCTCGGTTGGTCCAAGCCGTAGTCGCCATCGAACTTTCTTCGACACGTGGGGGCATGTGGTCGGCGAATACAGCGTTCCGACCACGACCGACTATCGAACTAGCTCGGGATATCCGGCAGTAAAAGCGTCAGGCGCCATGGTTGTTTCTGAGCCTGAGATTAACCTCGACACAGGATATCCGATCATTAACATCAGAGTTCCCATTTTCCGTGACGGCGCTTTCATCGGTAGCGCTGGGGCCACAGTCACCCCAAGTGTCATGTCGCGATTTCTTGCGAGCCATCGGGCCAGCACGCACAGCACGACCGTCATCGCAGATCCGACCGATGGCAAGATCATTGCAGCCTCCGAGAAGGAAAAAGCTGTTCAGATGTCGGACGGCAAGCTCCAAGTGGCGAGGTTGCAGGACTTCGCCGACGATGATATGCGCGAAGCCTATCGATTGCAGACGCAAACGGGCGAGGACAACTTCCTGTTTCGCTCTCCCCGCGACGGACAGGAGTTAAGTGCATCCTTCGCCCGGTTCCCGGAAAGCTTCGGACGCCCATGGGAAGCGGTGACAGTCACGCCCACTAATGATTTTATCGGCGATCTCAAGGCGACGAACAAGCAGATTCTCCTCCTCATCATCGCCCTTTCGGCCGTCGAACTCTTCCTGATTTACCTTATGTCGCGCAGGCTTTCGCACCCGATCGAAAGCATCTCGCAGGACCTTAAAGCGGTCGAAAATCTCTCTTTCGATGCGCCCCCGAACCGCCCCTCCAATGTCCGGGAAATTGCCCAGCTTCAGTCCGCGATCGCGCTTCTCCGCAATTCGCTGAAATCATTTTCTTCATTTGCGCCTGTGGACCTGGTCAGAGGTCTGATCAAATCGGGTATTCCCCTGGCTCTCGGAGTAGAGAAGCGATACCTGACTATTCTGTTTACCGACCTTGAGAACTTTTCGACCCACGCCGAACAATCTTCCGCAGATGACCTGCTGGCCCAGATGTCGATCTATTTCGAGCAGATCTGCAGAGCGATTTCAGAGGAGAAGGGAACAATCGACAAGTTCATTGGTGACGGCGTCATGGCATTCTGGGGCGCACCAGTTGCCTTGGAAGACCACGCACTGCACGCCTGCGCGGGCGCTCTCCGCGCTGTCAGGCGAATGGAGCAGGTCAACGATACCTGGCGCGCGGAAGGAAAACCGACGTTGCGGATCCGGATCGGCCTTAATGGCGGCGAGGTATTGGTAGGCAACGTCGGCTCCTCGGATCGCTTCAGCTATACCGTCATGGGTGACGGAGTGAACGTCGCAGCGCGCCTCGAAGGCCTAAACAAGGTGTTCGGCACCACGATCTGCATCAGCGACAGTGTGTTCGACTTCGTTGCATCCAAAGTGGTGGCGCGGCCTTTGCGTCACGTCCAGGTCAAAGGCCGTAAGCAGGCTTTCCTGGTCTATGAGTTGCTCGGGATGGCAGGCAGCGACGACGCGGAAATCGAAGCTCGCCCCCGTGACATAAAGCTGAGCCAGATGACATGGGGAGCATCAGAGTGTTTCGAGAGAGGACATTTCAGCGAGGCGGCCCGCCGCTATCAGAAGATTCTGGAAGAATTTCCAAACGATGCGGTTGCAAAGTCGATGCTTGAGGTTTCTGTCCAAAGCGCCGTGCACTCGGCAACAATCAGCGCGGACAAGGCGGTCGGCGAATAAGCCCTTGCCAGTACGCAGCGTGATCCGGCCATCGTCGATCGCTGGAAGGCTGCCAAGTGTTTCCTGCTATTCAAACCCGAAACTGCCCGGGTCGAGGGTCTGGTTCCTCCTCCAACATTAAGAGTGCAGATTGGCCGCTTCGGGTCATTCGCGACCGGGTCGAGCCAGCCGCAAGTCCGGCCATGTCCGTCATTCCGCCGAAAGCGGAAGTAAATGGGGTATGGGCAAACATTCCGCCGAAACGCAATCGCAAAGACCCGATCAGCTTCAGCCCGTATCTGTATCGCGCGCGCAGCTTGATCGAACGGTTCTTCAACAAGATCGATCAAGCAGTGCCGTCGTGTCGCGACCCGATATGACAAGCTCGCTGCCAACTATTAGCCTTCGTCAAGCTCGCATCCATCCGCATTTGGCTGCGTGCTAATAAGTCCACGCCCTTAGACAAGGCGGTCGACCCGACTAGATCGGAGAAGAGAACGGTCACTTGACGACGTTCCGCCGCCTCCGCAGGCCGCGTATCGGCGGTTGCCACGAATTTGGAGGTGGTCTCATGAGACTGTGCGTCGGCCTTCAAAGCCGCGATGGCGTCAAGTATCTTGCGGCGGTGCCTGACCAAGGTGACGCCGAGGCCTTTCAGATCCTCGGCAGTCAAGCTGAACAGCACAGAGGCGTCGATTTCATTTTAGCGAAAGTCAGCCTCGTAGCGTTCGAGTCCGAGGCTGCGCAGCCAGGATTCCACATCCATTATGGACTCCATCTACCTGCCCTTGGTCCCCACTTCGCTGACGAAAGCGGCGACGATCTGATCGCCGTGAAGGATGCAGTCTGGCACAGCGTCCGCAACGCAATCAGCCAATAGCCGTCGCGATATTGGTCGACCTCTATTGCTTCAAGCGGGTGCGAAGATCGTCGGTGAGACGGGTCAAATCAGGGTCGTTCGGGGCAATGCGAGAGAGCTGTCCGGCATATTGGCGGGCAGCCTCGATGTCTCCGGCCTCGCGGTTGAACGTCACGAGGGCCAGCAGGGTGTCGCGATCGTCCGGATGCCGCGCCAGGTTCTCTTTCAGGACCTTCATCGATTCATCGACGCGCCCTGCCGAATGTAGCGCGACGGCGTAGACATAGGCATAGCGCGACCTGTCGGGTTCCAATTCGGTCGCGGTGCGGAATTCGGCAAGTGCATCATCGGGCCGTCTCTCTCGGGTCAGTGTGAGCCCGAGCGCGTGGTGCAGGCCAGCGTCGTGAGGTGAAGACGCGATAGCCGTCCTTAGCACGCTGTCTCCATCGCCATCGCGGCCAAGCTGCCGATACAAATCCGCGAGATTGATCGCTGCAGGCGCATATTGGGGGCTGAGACGCAGCGCGGCCTTGTATTCGTTCTCTGCGTCAGCACGTAGCCCGCGACGGGCGTAGAAATTGCCAAGCGTCGAGCGGGCTTCAGGCCGATCCGCGTTTAGATGCTGCGCGGCAATGAACTCAGCTGCCGCCCGCTCAAAGGCGGGGCGGTCGGAGCCCGGCTGGATGGCGGTCGGGACCGCAGCCAGCACCGATACCGCCCGGATACGAACACCAAGGCTTGAATCGGAGAGCAGCGGGTAGACAAGGGGCCAGGTCCGGTTGCCCGGCAAGCCATCGAGCATATCAAGTGCACCGATCCGTACCATCGGATCGGGGTCGGCCAACCCCTTGCGGGCGAGCTCGATATTGGTGGGCGAGACCCGCGAGTGCAGCTCGCTAAGCGCGCTGGCACGCGCGATCGCCGGCGTAGTGGGGCTGGCCGCCACCACTGCCAGAAGCGCGGCCGCATCGGCGCGGTCGGTCCAGGAAGCCTGGAATGCCTCAGCGTAATTCTGGAACCCTTTCCGGGTCGGCCCGTGCCAGCGCTCTATGGCGTCGGCCGCCCATTGTGCGGATTTGTCGGCATGACAATTGTTGCAGGCGTTGGGGGTGCCAAGCTTCACGGAAAGATCCGGCCTGGGAATGCGAAAGCTGTGATCGTGCCGTTTGTCGATCACCATGTAGGTGCTGACAGGCATGTGGCACGACGCGCAGGTGACCTTCGGCGTGACGTCGCCGTGGTGGGCATGGGAGGCGAGCTCATATTTATCGGAGGCGTGGCATTGCAGGCACACGCCGTCGCCTTCAGCCCGTAGTTTGGCGGCGTGCGGCTCGTGGCAATCGCTGCAGGTGACACCTGCCGCAAACATCTTGCTCTGCTTGAACGAGCCGTAGTTGTAGACTTCGTCCAGCATTTGCCCGTCGGCGTGATAGAGGCCGCGGGCGAGCGTGGAAACTACGTGGGTATCGGACAAGGGTGGTCCAGGTATCCAGTCCTCGGAAAATTGTCCGCGTCGCGCGTGGCACAGGCCGCACGTCTCGACTTCTCGGCGTGTCGTTGCGGGAGCGATACTGCGCTGCGGATTGCCGGTCTTCGGATCGGGTTGCCAGGTGACGCGATCCCGCTCGTTCAGGAAAACAGCGAGTCCCTTCCGAGGGTCATGATCCTTCCCGAACGGCCACCAGCTCCTCTGACTGTACGCCCAGCCGACATGCCGCGAGCCTTTGCCGTGGCACGCCTCGCAGCCGACGCTGATCTCCGCCCATGTCGTATGGTAAGCGTTAGTCGCCGCGTCGTAGTTCTTCTGCACGCCGGTCGAGTGGCACTCTGCGCACATGAAATTCCAGTTCTGATTGAGCTTGGTCCAGTGCAGCACGTCGTCGTGCTTGATCTCCTCATTGGGATAGAGATGAAACCAGCGTTGGCCACCCTGGTCCTGCGGCCGGCTGTCCCACGCGATTGAAAGCGCCTGTATCCGGCCGTCCGGGAATTCGATCAGATATTGCTGCAAGGGATCGATGCCGAACGTGTATTTCACCTCGAAGGTCGCAAGCTTGCCGTCAGGACCGTCGGTCTCGACGAAGAATTTGTGGTCCTTCTTGAAGAAGCGGGAACGGATGCCGAAGTGATCGAAACCGGCATCATCGAAATCGCCGAGCACTGAAGCCGCGGTAGCGTGCTGCATGGCATGCTTGTGCTGGGATTCCTTCCACAACGCAGCTTCGGTCTGGTGGCACTCAACGCAGGATTCGCTGCCGACGAAGGCGAGGGCAGGGGTCGCGCTTTGGCTACGAAGAACGTTGGGCAAGACGAGTTCACTCTCGGCGACAAACAAGAACGCCAGACCACCTGCCGCGACGGCTGCGATTGCCGTCAAGGCGGCCAGCCGGGGCTTTGATTTCCACGAGAGGAGGGGTGGGGTGCTGCGGGCACCGCCGCTCCCGGCGTCTACCGAGAGTTCACTCGGCCTCGATTTGGCGGTGCGCTTCGACAGTTTGTCGATCTTGCCGGTTTTGTTCTTGTTGCGCGCCACGGGTACCTCGCCGACGTTAAAGTCTAACAGGGATCGTCCCCGGGCTATGCAGATTCGGCAGACGCGCAACAAGCAACCATCAATTGCCGGCTTCGCGCGGTTCTGGTCCAGCCCGGATTCCGCTTCATCCGGTCGGTGGCCCCGCGCCCGCCGAAGCTGCATAGCGGGTCAGGTGCTGCCGGCGTTAGGTTGCCTGCTCTGCCAATTTAGTGGAGTGAACAATGAGCATGACCAGGACCTTCTGTCTCGGCCTACTTGCCACGGTGACGATGGCGAGCAGTTTAGCAGCGCCGTCGACTGCTTTCGCGAAGACCGCTCGTACAAAAGTTGTGGCCACTCATGGTGTTAGGCCAATCACGCCGGTCGTGGATGGCTGCAGGGTTGCGTTTACCTGCACGCAAGACTTGTTCGATCGCAACAACCCGAACAACCTGAGATCAGATTGGCCTGGTCCACCCGCTCAACCGGCCCAGTTCTAAAGAGCCTTGCGATTTACCGCATTTGGCCGCGCGTTGAATGCGGAGACTGGTCGGGGCCGGCTTTCTATTCGAACGAAGGGAGATCCTTATGGGACGCCTATCGCTGGCTATCGGTATGCTGGCCGCGCTTGCGGCCACAGGTGCATCCGCCCAATCGATGAACCTGACCGGCATGTATAAGTGTACCCAAATGTGTCGGGGAAGTCTGCCTGCCCATGTCACGCAGAACGGGCCTGAACTCAATCTTTTGACCGAAGCAGGCGTGCCTTCACGGGCATGGCCGGATTGGTTCTCGCCGGCAAACCGGATTTGGATTGATGCATTTAACGAGAGCGCGGTTTATTCACCGGATGGCATGCTGATTCAGTTCGACAACGGGACGATCTGGCAGCGAGACTTGCTGCCGCCGCGCCGACGCAGGTAGAAGCCAGCGTGGGGCGATCTTGATCAACGAATATAGCCGGCGGCTCTCTCCGGGCGCCGATGCTGCGCGGAGCTTAACCTTAGTTCTTGTTTCGATTCCTGCTCGCGCCCCTCAAGGCCGGCGCTGGTGACAACGTCGCCGGATCTGTCATCTGCATGCAGGTCAACAGATCAACATAGCTGCCCATTCCGGCAATCGTCGCTTCGGCCGCGCAGCGGTCACGAATAGACGCGGCATAATTTGACCAGATAGCGGCAAGCTGCTGTTGCGCGGCATTCTCGTCGCGCATGCAATTCTCGACCGATTGAGGAAGAGCGAGGTTCACGGCCTTGTCCGTGGCCGCCGTTTCTTTGCAGGTCTTTTCTATGTTGATAACAGGTACCACATCTCCGACGGGTATCACCAATGGATTTCCAAGTTGACTGGCAAGTGCGATTGATAAAAGCGCGACGTTCATGGGGACTCCTTCCAGCTACACTGAATCACGGACCGGAAGCTTCCAGCGCGAGCTCGCTCGCAACTCCGGCCAGTTCTCTGGTTGGCGATACTCCTCGTCGGACTGCCTGGCCTCTCGACGGATCGAGCCATGCTAGGTCCTGTTCCCAGGGTCGACTATGCAGAATTGGAATTTCCGAGTCTGAGCCGGAAAGCGTCCCGTGAGTTGCGGGCGCTCTCTGGAGAACGCCCGCTTGTTGAAAGAGGGCCGACTACTGTCCGTGATGTGCCCTGATGGCTTGCTCAATTTCCCTTTTTACGGCTTCAAGGTTGAAGCTCGCCGGCGCTTGCATTGGCGGAAACTCGACGGCCGTTTGCGCCAATGCGGCGACGTCCTGCTGAGTAAGCACGAACCGCCAGAATTCGCGGGCCATGAAGTCATTCATGTAACCTCCGCCCATATCGTTGAGGCTCTGACCGCGGATTGACGGTGTCCGCTCAAACGGGTCCTGGCGGATGTTGACCATGGTGGGCATATCGGTCGTGTCCTTTTCGCCCGGCCACCCGTAGGGCTGCTGGAAGAACTGGAACTTGAAGTCATCGTGGCGAAGGGCACCCAGATGCGGGCCGGCGAAATAGAAGATCTCATGGCGAGCTGAGGGTCCCTTGCCGGTCAGAAGATCCATCTGGTTGTAACCGTCGAGGTGGTTCTTGTACGTACGACCTTCCAGCGACACGCCCTTGAGAAGCTGGTCGGTAATGTTCGGGTTTCCGGCAGCAGCGGTCAGTGTGGGGAACCAGTCGAGCCCTGAAAAGATTCCGTTCTCGACGGAGCCCGGCTTGATGCGGCCAGGCCAGCGAATAATGGCAGGCACGCGGAACCCGCCTTCATAGCTGGTCCCTTTGGTGGCCTTGAACGGAGTCATGCCGCCATCCGGCCAAGTGAACACCTCGGCGCCGTTGTCCGTTGTGAAGATGACAATCGTGTTGTTGGTTTCACCCATGTCGTCGATATGTTTGAGCAGGGCGCCGACGCTGTCGTCCAGCTGCGCCATGCCGGCTTCCTCGAGACCGTAGTTCGTCTCGTTGTTTTGCATGCCGCTGTACTTCTTCGACAGGAACGTCCAGACGTGCATGCGCGTCGTGTTGTGCCAGACGAAGAAGGGTTTTCCGTCGCGCTTGGCCTTATCCATGAAGTCGCTGGACGCTTTGACCAAGACCTCATCGAAGGTGGTCATATCGTATTTCGCCTTCAGGAACGGCAGATCATGCATGTTTGGCACATTCAGCATGTCGGGAAACGGTGGCAACGGGCCCTCGTCGACGATCCGTTGCTTGCCAATCTTGCCCCAGCGCGGCATATCGGTGGAGTCGTCCTTGTCTGTCGCATAGCTGTGGACCAGGCTGCGCGGGCCGTACTTGTTGTAGTAGTCCTGGTTGATCGGGAACGAGTACCAGTACGGATCAGACATCGCGTCCAGGTGGTATAAGTAGCCGAAGAATTCGTCGAAGCCGTGCACCGTCGGCAGATATTTGTTGAGATCGCCGAGGTGGTTCTTGCCGAACTGTCCCGTTGCGTAACCGAGCGATTTGAGCACAGTGGCGAGTGTCACGGCCTGGTCGGGTATGCCGACATCGGCACCAGCCTGACCGACAGTTGTCAACCCGGTACGGATCGGCAACTCGCCGGTGATGAAGTTGGCGCGCCCCGCCGTGCAGCTTGCTTCAGCGTAATAGTCGGTGAACATCATGCCTTCGGACGCCAGCTTGTCGAGGTTTGGCGTCTTGCCGGACATCATTCCGCGGTGGTAAGCGCCGACGTTGAACCAGCCAACGTCGTCACCCATGATCACAAGGATGTTGGGTTTCTGTCCCTGCTGGGCGGAGGCAGGAATGCTCGTCATTGTCGTGGCGGTACATAGCACGACAAGTGCGCCCCAGATCGTTCTGAACCAGCTCATGGTCGTTTCCCTCGATGTCGGCTGCCGAAACCCGGGCCGCAGCCTTCGCCCAGTTCCACCCACCGACCGTCTTTCCCCTTGCCGACCCATGCAGGATCACGTTTCGGGCAACCGGTCGGACGCCTCGCGGACGAGGAGATTGGTCGAGGCGCCCTGGATGGGCTATGCGATTTCGGCACGTTGCAATATTTGCGGATAGCGTCGCCGCGGGATGAAATGCACGGCTCAGGATCAAGCAAGGGACCCGCCGCCGTTTCTGGGACCGACGCGGATAAGACCAGCGCTTCTCATATCTTTATTGCCGGCATCACCAATGGCTCCAAAGCCTAGGCTCGCCACAACCGATCAATATTCGAGGTTCTCGCCGAATTGACAAGGGTGCGCCAAAGACGCGGTCCTGTTTTAGAGCTCGAACTCCGGACGTGATCAGGAACGGAGCCTTCCACGAATATCTTTCGAGCCTTCAAGAATGTCCAAGCGAGTGGATTTCGCTCGCGCGCAGCAGCAGGTGGACGACGGTATTTCCACCTTCCAGCAGTCGAGCCTCCAGGTCGGATACCTGCGCAGGAGTGCCGAAGCTGCGCGCGGCGCCTTGAGAATTGGGACGGAGCAATATGAGCAAGGGCTGCGGATTTCACGACCGTGCTGACTGCCGAGCAGAATCGGTTTCAGGCCGAAAGCAACAGATACGCGAAGACGGTTACTTCGTGACCGCTGCGACGCGCGACCAAATGCGGGCGCGGACCAACTGGGGAGAGTTGCTGCCGTCGGCCGGCCGGCCGCAACCGCCGGCTCCGGGTCTTCCCTCGCCCGGAGATATTGGACCGACGGTTCGGCCGCCGGAGTGGTGATTGTTGGGTCGGCAGCGCAGGTGGCGAGCGGATCGCGGAAGCACAATCCTTCCAGAGCGCGAATGGGATTTGGTTGAATCACCTGCCAGGTCCAAATCCGAGCATTGAAATGGGCGGCGGTAAAATCGCGATGGCGTGCCGCCGTCCGAAGCGCTGCGTGACCGAGTCAATACTGATTTGAGCAGACCCAAGCGCCGTAGGCGTTACGATAACAGCCGTTGTTGTAGCCGTAGGCGCCGTAGTAACCGGCCGCCGCACCTGCCGCTGCTGCGCCAACTGCTGCTGCGCCAACCGCCGCTCCACGATAGGGATAGTACCCTCCGCGCCAAGCGGCCCCACGGTAAGCCGCCCCACGGTAAGCCCCGCCACGATAGGCCACGCCGCGCCCTCCAACGCCTACAGCGTGCCCTCGGAAACCTGCAGCGTGAAACCCGCCGCCGTGAAACCCTCCACCACGGAAGCCGCGAGCGAGCACGTCGTCAGGGACAAAGGCTGCGCCCACAAGGACGGCGGCTGCAAAGCCAATCAGCGTCTTACACAACATTGGACATTCTCCTTTCCTGACAGTCGCATGATGGGAGCCGGCCTGTGCATCGGAGTAGGTGTTCGGCGTCCGTTGCAACTTGGCCAATCACTCCGACCTTCCGCCACCTTCTGACACCAACGCCGATAAGAAGAACGGCGTTTCAAATCTCTGCATCAGTCCACACCGCGTTGTGAGTTTTCCGGGTGCGGATTGGTGCGGAGTCCAACCAGCAAAGGGCCTCTCGCGCTATGCGGCTTCGGCAAGTCGCGTTTATGTGTGCGGAGCACGTTGCAGTGTGACGGAGGGGGATTCACCGAAGGTGGTGCGATACGTCACTGCAAACCGCCCAAGCTCTAGGAACTGATGATTTCGAGCAACCTCCGCGACGCTCGCCTTTGCAGGATCGGCACGCCGCAGCGCAGCGCGAGCCTTGTTCAAGCGTTGCAACAAGAGATATCGCGCGGGGCTCACGCGAAGAAACTTGGCGCAACACATTCGCAACGTTCGCTCTGCCACGCCCACCTCCGCACAAAGCTTGGGCATGTTGAGTTTCTGATCAATGCGCTTGCTCAACGTCTCTTCGAAGCGAGCCATGATGGCGGCGTGATGGTGCCTCGCCCTGGGATGGTCGTCAGCCTCCTTGGCGGTTAGGCAATGGATGATGGCGTAGAGCATTTCCTGCTCCAGCGCTCTTGCGACCTCGGGGCTCTCGATCAATTTCTTCCGGGCTTCCGCGAGATGGCAGGCTTGTCTGAACAGATCCTGGAATCTTGATGCTTCCGTGCGCGAAGGACGGAGTATCCTGCTCGCCGGCGGTGGCGCGATCGGTTGCCCGGTCAATGCCTTGCTGGTGCAGCCGAGTTGTCCAGGCGCCAACGATATCAAACCCCACTGACACTCACCTTCGGAATGTTGATGCATGCACTCGCCGCGGCTGTGAAAAACCATGTCGCGATTTCGCAAAGCAAATCCGCCGCATGTAAGAGATGCAGTGCCGGCTGGAAAGGAAAGGAAAATCCGTTCGGGGAGTAGCGAAATATAGGCAATGCGGGGAAGGCTTTCGCAATACTGATGAATTTCCAGATGCTCCAATTTCAGCCGTGTCAGCCGAGCCTTGAAATCTCCGGCACCCGTTATCGTGAGTTTGACGCGCGCATCGCTGAATGCCGCGGCGTAGGCATCAGGATCGCTAAATGTGAGGGTACCGGCTTCTGCCATTGGCCCGTTCCGTCGGATCGGCGGACGGTTCTCGCGACCTGTTGAAGGTTCTACGCCTCACCGAGTTTCGACAGCATCAAATAACTTGGCACTTCCGGCTATGCGGTTTCGGAACTTCGAAGGTGAATTGCGAGGTCCGGCGACTATGCGATTCCGGCAGGAGGGACGATTTCGATCAGGAGCGATCAATTGAAAGATCGCCCTCGTTGTGCCGGTAGCGAAGCTGACAGCGATCGACAGGACAGAGTCCGCTATGCCTTTTCGGCAAGGATCACGAGATCGCTGGACCGAACGGTCGACAATCGGGCAACCATCTCAACCGGGCAATTACGAAGTCGGTGATGCCAAAGGACCAGAAGTGTCTGCTGCAAAGCCTCGGGCCTCAGTCGGCTTGGGAAAACTCATCCAGCGCCTGGACGGGGACCGACACGACGTTGGGCGTCCCCCATGCGGTCGAGATCCGTATCTCGCGCTGTGCCCAGTGGATGCTCTGGGTGAATACGTTGCTGACGACCGCGGCGACCCGGCCGTTGCAATCGACCACGGGTGCTCCCGAGGCGCCGTGATCGATGACAAGGCGGTTATCGCCTTCGTACAGCTCCAGAAGCGCCATGCCGGCGAGCTTTCCGTCATCTCCGAACCGAACAAACCGTCCGCTCACGAGCTGGGGGCGGCCAGCCGGATAGGCGAGCGCCATGACCTGCTCTTCCGGCGCAAGCGGCTCCCTCCGGATCGTAACGCTTCGCGCGGCGGAAACGGCGCGCTGGAGTTCGATGACGGCCAGCTTTTCCGCCTGGGTTCCGGCCAGGCGCTGGATTCGCGCGGCGATGAGCTGGCTGCTATCTCCGTCAACAATCTCGAGCGGCTTCCAGTCCCGGGCCGAAAGCATCATACCCGCAGTGACGTGCTCGGCCGTGACGATCATTGTTGGCGAGAGGAACCAACCGGTTCCCCGCACACCGATGAGGCCGCGATGCGCATCGCGCTCCGCGTCATCGAAATACCGCGTGATGCTGACGGTCAGGTGCGCGAGCTGGGTGGGATCGACGCACGCTGCTTCGATAACTTGTGTGTCTGCAAGCAGAACGACAAGAATAAACAGCCAACGACCAATGCGCCGATGCATTGCTGAGCCCCCTGCCTCGGTCGCAGGGGAGAACCAAATTGGGCCCATGACAACAGAACTGGGCGACTTATCCGGAGGTTTTTCCGGAGCGCGCAAATTTTCGCGCTCGGCGTCGCGCTTTTGTCACAGTCAGCGCCATGCAGTTTCAGCCACCGGAACTTTCGGTGTACGTGCGGATGATTGTCTAATCGGGTGTTCACGCGTATCCAGGTTCGGTGACTACAAGGGATGATGGCCGATTGAGGTGAATTGCAATCCGATCCGCGGGGCGCCGCAATGTCTCCGATGGCGATTCCCCGAACAGCGCCCGATAGGCGACCGAAAAACGGCCAAGCTCCCAAAAACCATGATCGGTGACAATGCGGGTGACGGTTGACTTCAACGGATCCGCCCGCAGCAACGAGCCATGCGCGAGGTGCATGCGGCGCAGAGTGAGAAAACGGATCGGCCCCATGCCTAGATGCTCTTCGCAGGAGGCGCGAAGCGTTCGCTCCGCGACGCCGATGGCGGCGCAGATTTCGGTGAGATAAAGCGGCCGGTCGGGATTTGCCTCCAAAAACTCCTCGAACTGCGCGAGGATCGCATCGTGGCGGCAGTCACCCGTTGTGGGTTCTACGCCGACGCCGTCGGCGAGACATCGGACCATGACGTGGATGAGCTCATTCTCCAGTGCGCGAAGCACCTCCGGCATTTGCAGTATATCGGGAGTGTCGTGGGCGAGCTGTCCGATCGCTCTGTGCAGCTTCAACAGCCGCGCCATCAACTGAGGATGTGGATGAACAATGCGCCGATCTGATTTTTCCACGAACTCGCAGCCGATGATCGCTTCGACTGCGTTATCCAGCTCGTCGGTTGGGAGAGAGATCGAGCCGTAGTCGAGATCATGGCCTGATCGGCGATGGATGACGTCAGACCTGTTGACGATGATGTCGCCGGGCAAGACCTCGAGGCCACAGTGCTGGAGGGGTGACGAATTGGATTCGGTCAGAAAGCCGATCGACTGCCGCTCGGGTTTGCAGGCGACGGTGCAGACTGTCGGCGCGGATGCATGGAGACCTTGCAGCCAGACTCGGTCGGCGCCGACCTGCGTGATCTCGACCTCAAAATCTTCCTTCGTCGTTGGGAGTATCTCGACGTCGGCAGATAGGATCGCCGCCTGGCATAGCAACGGATCTGTAAATGTAAGAACTCTACTCCAGGGCATTTAGGCCTCCTTCGAGGCACAAAAGTGCGCTGTTACACGTAACGGTTACACACAATCAGTTCGTCAGAACGAATTCGCCAGCTTCTCAGAGAACGGCGCCTACACCTAGCTGACGCCGCTTCTTAACATGAGATAGCAGTAGTATCTTAGCTCGGCTACTACTCCGGATCAATGTAGCGTTTGTGACACTATGGTGACGGTACCGTCCTATTCAAATTCCCGCGACTATCGATGCGCTTGAAGTACTACCCTTCGAGGACGTCAACCGTGAGCTTCCGCCCGGCCGTTAACGCGACAAATTTTTCTACTGTCAAGTTTGCGTTCCCACCCCTTGCTACCTCGCCTTTCTCAACATTGAAATCAGAGGCGGTGCATCTTCGGGTAAAATGTTTTTCTGAGCCACAAAGCCGCCGCGCTCATACAGCGGCGTATTTCTCGGATTCGAGTTCTCGAGATAGGCGGGCATGCCAACCTCGTCGATACGCCTGAGCGTCGCGCCAAGAATCGCCGCTCCCAGCCCCATCCCCTGAAAAGGGGGATCTACAGCCATAAAATTCAAATAGAAATGCATTTCGCGCGGATGAGCCCTTTCCAATTCGCCGGATATCGCAGCCCCGCGCACTATCCGCCCAAATCCACACATCTGCAGGAATAGAGGCAACAGCTTCAACTGCTCGAAGATTCCAGGAGGCCATGCCGGTATCCCAGGCGGCAGCCATATTGCACATGCCGCGCCGTCATCGCTCATCCATACTTCGCCGGCGGGTATCGCGCGCTCATACAAGAGCCAAAAGAAGAATGCCTCCAGTCCCGGGGGCGTTCTGGGCCTGATCGAGCCAACCAATCCATAACGGGGTCGTTGAGAAATGCCTTCGTCAACAGCCGCGCGAGTCGGTCGGTATCCTCCAGCCTTGCGCGCCGCTGCGACAGAAGAACGACACCACGGACGCGGAGGCAATTTGCGAGGCGGTCACGAGACCCAGCATGCAGTTCGTGCCGACCAAGACGGTCGAGCAACAGAGCTGTCTGATGCTTCACCGGGCGCGCCATCTGTTCATCCGCCAGCAGACTGCCGTGATCAACTAAATCCGCGCCTATCTCGCCGAGTTCGGGATTGTCGCCCCTGTCGGGCGCAGGGGTTGTCGAGCAACTGCTGGAAGTCGTCGCCGATACAGCCGACGGCCGGCTCCCGGAGGTGGCCCGTGCGTGTCTTGCTGCTCTCGGCAGTCAATTGCGCGCACTGAAAGCCCAAATCCTGGGGTTCGACCGACGCATCATCGCCTGGCATCGATCAAATGCGACGAGCAAACGGCTGGACGCGATCCCCGGCGTCGGGCCGGCGTTGGCAACAGCTTTGGTCGCCAGCATTGCGGATCCCAAGGCTTTCCGATCGGGACGGGATTTCTCGGCCTGGGTGGGGCTCGTGCCGAAGCAGAACTCGAGCGGGGGCAAGGACAAGCTTGGCAGTATCAGCAAGCAAGGCGATCTCTATTTGCGCAGCCTGTTCACGGCACGCGCACTCGCCGTGATCCGCTATGCCAAGATCCATGGCACGGGGCATCGGCCTTGGCTCACGGGACTGCTGACGCGCCGACCCACCAAGGTTGCTGCGATCGCGCTCGCCAACAAGATTGCTCGGATGGCATGGGCCATGATGGCCAGGGGTGAGCGCTACAGGGAGCCCGTCGCGCTCGCGGCGTAACCTATCGCGCCGGACATCTGGTGTGACGTAACGGTTGGGAGGACGAACAGCACTTAATGCAGCGCCGGTCGATCTGGCGATCAGGACAACCCACTTGGGCCATGGCACCATCGAGTGCGTGTTTTTGACCGGGACCTGATCCGCGGAGGGCATTATGGCCAGCGGTCATGGGTACCGCGCTAACAGGCCGAACACATGGCTGCTCCGACCAATGCTGTAAGTGAAGATTCTTCTTGCTAACCCGGAGCCGTCCACACATGGCCCATCGCTTCGCCAAAAAAGCTTCAGAGGGCCGACCGCGCCGATTTTTGCCCTACGGTATCGCCCGGATGCAACCCCGCCCGAAGTCCGAAGGCAGAGGCAGCAACTTCAGCGCTAGCCGCTAATCATCGGGAGGGGCCATGCCGGCGCAGGCGGCGACGATCGCGTGCATCGGCTGAAGTGCGACGGCGTTCACTCGTTGCCAGTACGGCCGTGCCAGGGGTCCGGGCCCGGGTCGCGTCCCGCTGCAAGCTCGGCCAGCCGGTCGAGGTAGTGGGCCCAGCCTTCTGCGTGGCCGGCGCATTGCTCGGCACTGGGCAGGCCCGTATGGGTCAGGCGCAGCAGCGTTCCGTCCGGCTGCTCCATCAGGTCGATCTCGACCAGGCTTGATGCCGGCGGCACCACCTCGCTACCGTCCCACCCGAAGCTATAGGCGAGGCGATGCACGGGCACCACCTCACGGAAGGACCCGCGAGCAATGCGAGCGCCGGTGACATTGACGAGATAAAGCCCGCCGGGCTGAGGCTCGACCTGCGCCTCCGTTCCCATCCACCGAAGGATCTTCTCCGGATCAGTCAGGAACGCGAAAACCGTGGCGCGCGGCGCCGGGATGTGCGTCTCGCGGCGGACGACGAGTGCCTCTTGCATCGGTTTCCTCCACGGTTGCCTCCCCGCCTGCAGCGGAGAAGGTAGGGCAAGTCTTTCCCCTAGGATAGACCCGCGAGGTAGCTGCACCAACCGCGCAGTGACAGACCAAGGTCGTGGCTTCCGCGTTGCTGCGCTGCATGAGTCCGGATATGGCCCGTTTGAGACATTCTGGCTGGTGCTGAAGATGTCCGCTCACCAGGCCCGACCAGAAGTCAGCGAGGGAGGACCAAACCGACGCTCGTGACCCATTCCGGAAATCCCAGAGTGGTGGCCGATCCTCAAGAACCACACTGGCTGAATAGCTTTCTCTGTGATTTGATCAACGAGCGTGAGGTGCTCGCCGGGTGAACAAATGAGGCGACGGGATTTCATTCTGTTGATGGCCAGCGTTGCCCTTGACGCCTCGGCAGCGGCCTACGGCCAACAATCGGCGATGCCACGAACCGTCGGTTTCCTGGTGGCGGGTACACCGGCTTCTCATGGGGCATGGGTAGCGGCATTCACGCAGCGACTGTCGGAGCTTGGCTGGACGAATGGGCGCAATATCAAGATCGAATATCGCTGGGCAGCTGGAGATGTTCCACAAACGACGAACTTTGCGGCTGAGTTCGTTCAGCAAAAGGTAGACGTAATCGTTACGTCAGCATTCGGTGTTGATGCCGCAAAGGAGGCAACGTCAACCATTCCAATTGTATCCGCCGCCTTCGGCGATATGGTCGCCAAGGGGCTCGCCAAAAGTTTGGCCCGGCCAGGTGGGAATGTGACCGGGCTTTCGATCCAGCCTGTTGAACTCAGCAGCAAGCGTCTTGAATTGTTGAGGGACATCATTCCGAATGTTCGCCGTCTCACTGCACTGGTAAACACCCATATCGTAGGTCAGCAAGAAGTGGTCGCCATCCGGACGGCATCTGTCAAATTGAACATAGATGCCAGTGTACTCGACGTCCAAACCGCCAAGGAAATTGAAGCCGCGATGGCAACACTGGCGGGCCAAACAGATGCTCTTTATGTGTTCAGCGAGCCCCTAACAAATGCCAATAAGGACAAAATTATTAAAGCGGCCACTGTCGCAAAGATCCCAACAATCTTCGGTTTTAGAGAGTTCGTGGACGCAGGCGGCCTGATTTCGTACGGGCCGAACTTCGTCGATCTTTTTGTACGTGCTGCAGAATTTACCGATAAAATCTTGCGAGGAGCAAAACCGGCTGACTTGCCCGTGCAGCAGCCGGTAAAGTTCGATCTCATCATCAATCTCAAAGCAGCCAAGGCTCTCGGGTTGAGTATCCCCGAGACTGTTCTCACCCGCGCCGATGAGGTGATCGAATAGCGCTTACCAACTTCCGTTTCTGGCCCTTCGCTTCACTTGGTGCTGTCCAGCGATATCTTGGGAGTTGGGGGTAGAATGTCGGAAGTTGGGGTAGACCAGAAATGTTTGGCGCTAGGTCAAACGACGCGATTGACCCAGAGCGGGCATTTATCCTCGGTTTTGTGTTAGCTTAGTTGCGTTAACAAGCGGACAGCATTTTCTAAGCGTGAACTTCCGTTCAACCTCTCATTTGATGACTAGGGGTGGAGAAAATGCATCACGTTCAGGAACGGCTCCTCGAAAGCAAGATGACCGAGGTCGAGCAGGCCCGGGCTTGGAGCCCCCGCGTCATCTCCAAGTTCGAAACCCTGATCCGCAGCGGTGATGATCTTTCCCTTTACCGTGTCAATCCGCTTACCTTTGCGCGAGATCGCGCCATAAGCGAGGCAGAGAGCATAGACTTGTTTCTCTATGCTACGCGGAGCGGTCTGTTCGACATGAGCTGGGACGTCGTGTGTCCCCAGTCCGGCATGGTGCTCGACAGTTTCGGCGCCTTGCGAACGCTGAAAACCCATTACGTTTGCGGCCTGTGCGATGTCACCGGCGACACCGACCTCGATGACTTCATCGAAGTCAGTTTCACCGTGTCGCCGCAACTTCGTCGGCTTCCTTTCCACGATCCCGGCTCGCTTTCGGTCGAGGATTTTCACTGGAAGGCCCGCTTTCTGAGCGACGGGCGATTGCCGGGCCAGGTCCGCTTTCTTGATGTTCTACAAGGTCTGGTTCGTGGCATTTCCTTCCTGCCGTCGGGCTCAACCATGGCACTGCGGTCCGAACTCGGTCCTGGCGTGCTCGCGGGAGTTAACGTGGAGACGCAGGCCAGCTTCGCTGTGCACGTTGTCGGTCAGCCTGCGACAGCGCCAACGCGCTTGCCTATAAAATACGACGGCAGGCTTTTTTCTCCTTCGCTATCCGCAGTGCCGCCTGGTCCGATCGTCGTCGAGGTAGAGAGTTCATCCGCTACACGTGGCTCGTTACTTCTGATCAACTGGCCGCCCGAAATCGTGGCGCAGACGGTCAAGCCAGCCCTCGACTTCGATCCCTATTTGTCGGGTGGTATGTTGCTCGCCCGACAGACTTTCCGGCGACTGTTCCGGTCGGAGCGTGTTGATGAGAAGGAAGGTCTTGGCATCCGGCAGGTGACGTTGCTGTTCACAGACCTGAAAGGGTCAACTGCCATGTACGAGCGGCTTGGCGATCTCAATGCCTATGCGCTGGTCCGCGAGCATTTTGCCTTGCTGGCAGCAACTGTACAGGAGCACTCGGGCGCCATTGTCAAAACGATCGGCGACGCCGTGATGGCCGTCTTCTCGCGCCCGACGGACGCAGTCTCGGCCGCGTTGCACATTTTGGGAAGCATCGAGCGGTACAATGCAGAGCATGGCGATCCCAGCATCATCCTAAAGCTCGGCGCCCATTGCGGTCCGTCCATCGCCGTAACGTTGAACGAAAACCTTGATTACTTCGGACAGACCGTGAATGTTGCGGCGCGTGTACAGGCGCTGGCCGACGCCGGGGAAATCTGCCTTTCCGAAGCACTCTATTCGGCCCCCGGCGTAAGCCAGCTTCTCGACAGTCACAAGATCATTGCGTTCGACGCGCCGCTCCGGGGTGTCGCGGGAAGCGCGTGCGTCTATCGCGTTGTGGGTGGGTAGATGATCTTTTGTTCGCCGGGTGCCGCTTCGATGTCGGATGTTGGCCCTTAGCGTCGCACCTCAACCCTCGCCATAGTGTCGGTTCCTTGGGGTAGACCGGACGTGGTCGCGGTCATGCCCGATCGACGCAGATGCCCATGTCGGACATTCGACCCGGAGAATATTTCAGTCCGAATGGTCTTTGGACGACTTCCCGATGATAAGCTCCGACAGGTAACTGCCGCGTTCTGATCCTTGGAGGCGGGCATGCAGCGGCGTGATTTCCTCGGACTGATAGGCGCAACCGCGTTGAGTATTTCTCGACCGGGCTATGCCCAGAAAAAGACGGACATGCCGTTGGTCGGGTTCTTGCTGTTTCAAAACCTGGAGACCTCAGTCGCTAAAGATAGAATTAGCGGGCTGCGGAAAGGCCTTCAGGAGGAGGGTTTCATCGAAGGGACGAACTATTCCCTTGCCGTGCGGTCCGCCGAAGGAGACTTAGACCGTTATCCTCAGCTTGCTAGGGAATTGGGCACGCTCAATGCACGCTTGATCGTCGTGTATGGCTCTCTCTATGGGTTGGTAGACTCAGTGTTGTGCACGGCCGGATCGTATCGCGGACAAGCGACCCCAGCGAATATCGCGCGTCAGTGCGAAGTATTTCACGAGTTTCGTCGATCCTTTCCAGAGCTGCCGCTTGTTTTTTGCAACGTTGCTGCCGACGTCGTCGCGCTAGGCATAGTCCAAAGCTACACGCACCCGGGCGGGATCCTCACCGGAAACGTGATGAACGCAGCCGGTGGCGAAGAAACGATGACCCAAAAGCGAATCGGGTTCTTCAAGGAGCTTGTTCCAAATCTGGTGCGCATCGGCATGATAGCGCCCGCCAACGGGCTGCTCGCGATGCAGGAGAAAGATGCCCTGCAGAAGGTGTCGGCCCAGTTGGGCTTTGAGGTCGTTCACTACGAACTCAACACCCTTGACGATCTGGAAAGCGCCGTTGCAGCGGGTCTTCGTGATAACGTGAGCGCGTTCTACATCTCCGGCGAGCCTCTGATGGGCGCTGATGTTTCACGCGTCGTAAGTTCCGTTACGGCCTCCGGTAAGCCGAGTGTCGGACCTTATCCGTACTGGGGACAAGCCGGACTTCTGATGAGCTATTCGAACGACCCACGCGAAGGTGTGCGACATGCGGGCATCTATGCCGGAAAAATATTGCATGGCGTGAAGCCCGGCGATCTTCCGATCGAGCAGGGGAGCAAGTTCACCCTTGTCATCAATCTTAAGACCGCCAAAGCGCTCGGCATTACCGTGCCCTCCCACTTGCTAGCACTCGCCGACGAGGTGATCGAATGAGGCGGCGTGAGTTTTGTTTCGGATTGTCTGCCGCTCTTGCGACGAGTGCGGCGCCGGCCCCGACGCAGGGCGCGAAACGTCCCGTTGTCGGTTGTCTGGGTCTAGGATCGCTCAAGGATGTGCGCACCAATTTCGGCAGCGTTCGGCGTGGTCTGGCCGAAACTGGCTTCGTCGAGGGTAGCGACTACGAGGTCGAGTATCGCGCCGCCGACTATCAGCCAGATGCACTGCGTGGCCTCGCGGCGGAATTGATCGTCCGCGACGTAGCCGTGACCGTCACGCTCGCCAGTCCCGCGCTGCCGGTGGCTCAGGCAGCGACCAAGTCGATTCCCATAGTGTTTCTGACAGGGTTCGATCCGATTGCGAACGGTTTCGTTGAGGGTCTAAATCGTCCCGGGAGCAATCTGACGGGTGTCTTCATCCTGACCGCACCACTTGGCCCGAAACGTCTGGAGATCTTGCGAGAACTTGTCCCGGCTGCCCAGTCGCTGGCCGTTCTGTTGAGCGCGTCGTCGTTACGCTTTGCAAACCTGAGAGAAGATTTGAATGCGGCGGCGAAGTCTCTGGGGGTGCAGTTGCTTATCCAAGAGACCGACTTGCCTAGTGAATTTGAGGCCGCCTTTGAGGCCGTCGGCCGCGCCGGTTGTGAAGCGCTTATGGTCGGAGGCGACGCGGTCTTCACCAACAATCGGGCTGTCGTCATTGAACTCGCCGCGCAGCATCGAATTCCTGCGATCTATGCAGAACGCGACTATGCGGCGGCTGGGGGCCTCGCGAGCTACGGGCCAAACTACGGCGAGGCCTATCGTCTGCTCGGCACTTATGCGGGCCGGATCCTTAGCGGCGACAAGCCGGCAAACTTGCCGGTACAGCAGGTCACGAAGGTCGAATTTGTGCTGAACGCAAGAACCGCTAGAGACCTGAACATGACGTTACCGCTTGCGTTACTCGCCCGCGCCGACGAGGTGATTGAATAGGCGAAGAATTGTGGCCTATTGGCCCATCTCGGACCTTCGCCCAGTCGCCGCATTGGTCCGCTCTCTGCTGTACATCGGACATGCGGCTAACGAGATCGGAATCACGAAGCAGCTCACCCCAGAGTTGCTGTGCCCATTGGTTTTGATTGGAATTTCAGCTCGTGCGACGCACTTAAGGCTTGCCTAGACTTCTCCTGACAACAGGAGTTGGCAAGCAATGGCACTATTCAAATCATCTAACCCTGAAAAGACGGTGCAGCGCGACATCGACGCCGCCACCAAGACCCGCGAGCGCTTGTCGGCTCAGATCGTCGAGTTCGAGCAAGCGATCACGCGTCACGCTGCTGCCGCGAAGCAAGCTGCGCTGACCGGCGATGACGCCGACCTTGATCGCGCGGAAGCTGCATTGCGCGCGGCACAGGATCGTAGCGCCACCTTGAAGGCGGCACTCTCGGAAGTTGATGAGCAGTTGGCGGGCCTTGAGCGTAACAAGGCCGAGATGCTGGACCGCAAAGTGCGTACTGAGACTGCCGCCGAGATCGAGCTGCTTGCTCGCAAGCTGACCGAAGTCGGCGCGGTATTCAACAGCACGACGGCGCGCCTGTCCGAGCACACGCGCCACGCCGTTCCGATCGTCTATGACGCGCTCGGCCTCGACAATTTCATGGCGATCTGTCGTGCGGACGTGCCTGCGACGCTCGAATTGGTCAGCAAGCTGTTGCGTGCGCATGCCGATGCGGTGCTTGACGGTCGGGCACCGGCCAAGCTGCCGCGTCCGGACAAGGCGTCGGCGCCCGCGGCTGCTCAGCCGCCGAAAGAGCCGCACTTCAAGTACCAGCCGATTAAGGCTATGGCGCAATGAGCACATTGGCCCACACTCGCAAACCGGAGGTGATCACATGAAATTCGCGCCGCCGGGCGCCGAACCGTACAGGACCTTGACCAGGGTAGACGGATGGTTCGGAAGCAATCCAAACGAAATCCCGAATTCGATCGCGCGCGAGATCGCGGCAGCGCTGCCCCTGTCGGGCCTTAACGAAAACGACCGCATTCGGTCGCGCATGATGGCGCGTCAAATGGCCTATGAACGCAAGAAGAAGGTTCGAATTGCGTTTCGGCGGAGGTTCGGTCTGCTGACGCGATAGGTGCCCGGTGGACCCAACGGAGGAGGCGTCGTGGCAAACGGAGTCAGTCCCGGGACAGCGGCCAGCTTGTCGGGAACGGCGAGCTGGCCGCGAACTACGAGGCAGTTAACTTTCGGTTTGTAGACGCTCGTCAGTGTGACGGCTACCACAGATCGGAGGGATAATCGGCCGTATCAAGGATCGGAAGGCGCGGCGGACGTACCCGTGCCGGATGATCTGAATGACCCCGACGTGCGACCGCGTCGGGGTCTTTGCTTTTAGGGGAAGTCTTAGCGGCCGTTTGAGTGCCTTTCAGCCGAGCATCGGCGGCGTGCCGACTGGCGTAAACCCGAGCTGGCCGCGAGCCGCTTTCGCGCTGCATGCGATCACTTAGATGCCTCGCGGTTGCCATATCTTGTGCAAGATTAGATGCCCTTATCGGCAACATCGTCGATCAGAGGGCACGGCGGATGTAACCGGCCTCATGATCTTGAAGGGCCACGACGTGCAACATCGTCGTGGCCTCTTGTTGTTGTGCTGATCTCGCGCTGATGCGGATAGAGCTGGTGCTGCGCGCAACGACGCCTCCGCGCGGTCGAGGGATCGCGGCGGGCAGTGCGCTGACGCCGTCAGGCAGGCGGATATTGCTCTTGATCCACTGCGGCAACTGCAAGCGCGATGGCGGGATCAGCGAGCGGAGGACATTGCGGTGAATGGTGGCGATCGTCACATGTTGACTGCATAAGGAGCGTCATCGCAGAGGTGTCCAGTTAGAATTTGGGTTGCGGGTTGATCGCGCGCTGAGCTTCGAGCCCGGCGTCACGCTTGGCGTTTGCCGCGTCGATATCTCTCTTTTTTAGATCCTCATCGAGTAGTTTCAAGATATACTCGTTTGGCGCATTCGCTGTGGCCGGACTGTTCAAGCGGAGTTCTAGTTTAAGCCCAGCGCTACGCCATTGCGCGAGTAGGCCACCAACGGCCACAACGAGCTTAGTGGTGCCCCACAGCGTGGTGAATGGTTCGAGCCGTGCAGTTGTCGCATGAGCAATTTCCGCGGACCAGTCTGCCTTGATTGGCGTCATATTAAATTGCTCGGATACGATTGAGATCATTTCGCGCGGCGAAGTGCCGCTTTGAAATATATGCTCGATCTCGAAAATGCGTGAAGGCTCCATGGATTTGGTATACACGAGCGATGGCCGTTTGCCCGGTGTGATTACGACATTCGCCTCTCTCTCGGTCATTCCTAACCTGATGCCCTGAATGTCGTTTTTTCTGGATGGTTCTTGAGGCATGACGCTCATTTTGACGCGACAAGATTTATAAGCGTCGCGGGTTGAACGGGTTATCACCTCAGGTTTAGTGCTTTCAATGTCCGCAGCAGAAATTGCACCAAGAACGGTATCGGATACGCACTTGCAAATATTATCGGTGTCGGTTTGTGCCATTGAGCCGGCCTGTTGTGCGATGGCCGCTCTACACGCGTTTTGAATTACTAGTGAAACCTCCGACGATCGAGCCATGGTTGAAATAGTTAACGTGATGGTGCCCGCCAGAGCGGCCGCCCGGACCGGGCACGCAAGTTTTGCAATTCGTCGCGCCTCGGGGTGGTTGGGCTTTCTCTCGGTCATGTCCGTTCCCTTTAAGCGCGGCTCCAAGGACGTGTGCGCATGATGCCGATCCTCGCGAACAAGCGACAGATCGGGCGACCGCTATTGTGAGGTAACCCAACAGACTGCCTTTTCTCACTCCACCTGAACCGGCACGGTAGCAGCCATGACCGTGATCCCATTTCGGCGCCGTCGCACGTTTTCGGGCTGGCCCATCATTCTCGCCGCACTAGTCGCTGCCGCTTTTGCGTTGGGTGCCGTGTCAGCATTCTTGGTTTGGCAAAATGTACCTCACTCGACAGCACCCAACCAAGGCGGATCTCAAGCGATCCAGGTGATCGACGGCGACACCGTCAGGCTTGACGGCATCACCTACCGTCTTGTCGGCTTCAACACGCCAGAAAAAGACGATTTGGCTCGCTGCGAAGATGAGCGTCAACGGGCAGATGCCGCCACCAGACGGCTGAAAGCCCTTATCGCAACAGGCGACGCCCGACTGAACCGCGTTGCATGCGCGTGCAAGCCGGGGCACAAGGGTACCAAGCTGTGCAACTACGGGCGGCTATGCGGAGTGCTATCAGTTGGCGGGCGCGACGTGGCGCAGATCATGATCAGCGAGGGGCTTGCCGAGCGCTACGTTTGCGGTGCGACGAGCTGTCCGCCGCGGAGATCGTGGTGTGGCTAACGCAGCGTTGACGGCGCCGATCTCTACGATCTACGGGGGCCGTGGCTTCCGGTCTGCAACGGGCCGCTCGGCGGCGAACTTCATCAGCTTGCGGCTCTGCCTTCGGCAAGGCGTGCAAGGCCCTTCCACGCCAAAGCGACCTGCAACCATCTCAGCCGTTCGGCCGGACAGCTTGCAGCGACGGCCTTCTTCATCGCCAGCACCGCTTCGGCTTGATGGTCAGGTTCTCGATCCACAGAGGTATTCATTCGCCCGGAATTATTAAGGTTCAGCGAAAATCGACAGCCCGGGGAAATACTGCCATTTCGGGGCGGTCCGCCGATCTTGTCCGCCCCGCAAGTTAAATATTCCGCTAGCCCGTCGCCGATAGCCTCACGTCATCCAGCCAGGGTCGTGCAAGGGGCTCCATGACAACGGAGAAGCGGTCTTTGCGACCGTTGTGCCCGCTGACGATCTCCAGCAGGCGCGCAAACGCCATGCTGTTCTGCAAGGGCAAGGAGGCGGTCTTGATCAATACAATTTCCCGACCGCTCTTATTGCGACGTTAACCTGCTTCGGGTCTGGCCCGGAACGGCGGGCGCGCATCCTCACTTGCTTCCCAGCCTTCCCTTTTCGGGAATGAGGAAACGAACTGGAGGCGGATATGAGGATGAAGCTATTTTATTCGGCCGCGGTGTGCGTTGCATTGCTCGCGGCAGCGCCACTTGCACACGCGCAGATTGGCGCCGGTGTCGGCGCGGGAGTTGGCGGCGTCGGCGCAGGTGCCGGCGCGGGCGTGTGGGAGCCGGTGCCGGCGGAGTGGGCGCAGGAGTTGGCGGCGACGGAGCGGGCGCTGGGGCCGGTGCGGGCGTCGGCGGCGTGGGTGCGGGCGCTGGCGCGGGCATTGGCGGTGGTTCGGCTGGCGTTGGTGCCGGCGCTGGAATTGGCGGAGTTGGAGCCGCCGTGGGCGTAGGCATCGGTGGAAATACGATAGGAGCTGGCACAGGTGCGGGCGTTGCCGGGCTTGGCGGCGCTGGCATTGGAATTGGGACTGGCGGCCTCGGTAGTGGCAGCGTCGGTACTAGCGGCCTCGGCACGGGTGGCTTCGGTCCTGGCGGCGCAGGGATTGCGGGCCTTGCTAATGGAAACAGCAGCACTGGCTTGGCTGGCCTGAACTCTGCCAATATTGGCACAGCCTTTGCGTCTCTGGAGCTCGCCGAACAGCAGCGACTATTGCGTCGCTGTGCAACTGTTCTTAAACGCCCACATCAGTACGACCGCGAAACGCTCGCCGTGTGTCATGTGGTGGCCGCGAGGTGAACCCGAGCGGAGATCCCTTGTAGAGCCGCCGGACGAACGGCAGTGAACGGAGCCCGGCGTGAGACTGCCGGGTTTCGTGCCGATGGTGCGACTTGAGCCGCGAGCCGCAACCAAGCCCCTCGCGCATTCTCAGCCGTTCGACAGGACGGCGTCGATAGTCCGTTTGAGGGCTTCCAGCTCGCACGGCTTGGAGAGCACCGGGGCTCCCTTGAATTGATCCGGGATGCCTCCCGATCCATAGCCGCTTAGAAAGAAAAGTGGCAGGTCGCGAGCCGCGATGACCTCCGCCACAGGCTCCACGTTCATGCCATGCAAGTTAACGTCGAGGATCGCGAGGTCGTATTGCTCGATTTCTGCAAGAGACCGGGCCTCATCTACGTTGCCTGCTTCAGCGATGACCTCGTGCCCCAGCTCCTCGACCATTTCGACAAGCATCATCCGAATGAGCGCCTCGTCTTCGACAAGGAATATCGATGCCTGTCTCATTTCTCTTGCCTCAAGCCTTGCTTGAACCGGCCGCCAAGCGCTCATTAAGTAGCTGAGAGAGCGCTGTTGTAAGCTGCGCGGTGGCAAACGGTTTCTGAAGCATTATGCTGTTGGGGACACCCTGTGTGGCCCATTCGCGAGCAGCGACGCCCGACATGTAGACTACCGGAAAATTGGGATCGACATCGCGCGCCGCGCGCGCGACCTCCCAGCCGTTGAACTTCCCCAACAGCTTGATGTCAGTAACAAGGGCACGGTATCTAAGCAGGCGGCCCTTGAGGAGCGTCACGGCCTCCTCGCCGGTCCTGGCCATGGCAGCCTCGAAGCCTCCCTCGCTCAATGCATCCTCGACAACGCCTTGGATCGCCTCGTCGTCTTCGATGACAAGGACTGTTAGTGGCATTTCCGTCAAACTCCCCGATACTCGTGGGCAAGACGTTACAAAGTGCACACAAGCGGAAAGTTCCAGAGCAGCCGGGAAAGTCTGGCACTTTTTGGCTGCTGTCCTAGACCGGATCGGAGGATTTCTTGGTCTGCTTCGTCTTATTCTTTTGGCGCAGGAAGCTGACCTCCAACTCTCCGCCATTCACCCGGTCGAGCTGACATCGGCGATAGGCAAGCCCCGTGGACGAAAGCAAAAGAAAGAACAACTGGGGTGTCCACGAACGTTTCTATGAACTCCTCGACTCGGTTGACCATGCCCCATCGAAAACGCAGTAGCGCGGAAAGATGTTGCAAAACGCCTCGCCAATCCAAGCCGACAGGGCGCGGGGTCTAGAAATTCCCTGACTTTCGGTAGAACTCCTAGCACTGCTCCCATTCTGAGCTAGACCGCACTCTGAAGTCTCGCCTCGATTTCCTTGACGCTCTGCGCAATCAAGGCATTGTAGTCTTCCGCATCTTTCCCATGCGTAACCCGGCTGTGGCAGTTTGGGCAAACAGCGGCCACGTTTGGAGGATGATCTGCGCCTCCGTCTGCGAGCGCACGAACATGATGGACTTCAAGATACGGCTGGTCGTTACGACGCATGAATGGAGCTGGGGGTTTACACGCTTCGCAATTGCCGCGTGATCGACAAAGCGCGTATTGGGCGATGATTGCGCTTCGAGTCCTTTGCCATACTTCGCGCCGCGCTTGAGGCGGTGACATATCCGCCATTTCGTACGCTTGTTCGCGAAGTTCTAGAATGCTTGGTGCGGACGATTGATCAATCGCCACTAGTTCGTAGTCATGCGCCCGACCGCTGATCGTGCCCGGTTTGGGCACCGCCATTAGCTTTACTTCCGGCGTGTAGCTTGTGTCGCGGATGACCGTGCCCCACGGGCTTAATCCAGCTTGAAGTTCGCTCTGGCCCACATAAGGACCAGAGCATGAAGCGCAGTCGCTTTACGGAAGAGCAGATCATCGGGATTTTGAAGGAGCACGAAGCCGGCGTTTCGGTCGCCGATCTGTGCCGCAAGCATGGCGTCAGCGACGCCAGCATCTACAAATGGAAGGCCAAATTCGGCGGGATGGAGGTGTCGGAGGCCAAGCGGCTGAAGACGTTGGAGGACGAGAACACACGGCTGAAGCGGCTCTTGGCCGATGCCATGCTGGACAATGCGGCCTTGAAGGAGCTCTTGGGAAAGAAATGGTGACGCCTGTCATTCGGCCTGCATTATTGACCCCCTAAGCCGGGGGATCGGCGTCCAAAATTTGAACGCCGATTGACACCCCGAAGGGCTAATACGCCACGGCGGCCGCTGGTG
This sequence comes from Bradyrhizobium iriomotense, assembly GCF_030160715.1. GTDB lineage: Bacteria > Pseudomonadota > Alphaproteobacteria > Rhizobiales > Xanthobacteraceae > Bradyrhizobium > Bradyrhizobium iriomotense. The sequence goes on along the minus strand of NZ_BSOW01000035.1, from coordinate 31,687 downwards.
GAAGCTGGCTTTTGTTTTTCGCGGCCCCACCATATCCAAGAGCATGGGGTTGATTCTCCGATTTGGTCCCCATCCACCCACATTGCCAACAATGGCTTATCCAGCCTCGCGGACAGGCTCGATGGTTCGTACCCGCGTTGCTCTTACCCGCGTTCATCTCTGGTGCCGGACGCCCAGTTCGCGCGCTCCTCTGATCAGCAGGCCAATCTCGCGTCGCTGCTCGATTGCAGCCTTCGTGCACCGGCCATGCTTAAAGGCATTGCTATTGCCGGTGCTCCAGGTGAAGGGGGCCACCCTGCATCGGCAGCTGCCGTTTGCCATCGCGGGCGACTGACATGGTTTCCCGCTCCGCCGCCATTAGGCCGCTTACCAAGCATTGTTGCGCGCGAAAGCGGGCTCACGGACTATCCCTCTAGGAACCGTAAAAAGGTAGCTCCGGTCCCAACTCTGGCGCCGATGCTTTTTCGACTTTAGCGATTTCGCCGGCGCCCTTACCACGGCAATGCCATCGGGCGATGCCAATGCCATTGCTTCCTCACCCTTGGCCGGTTCGCTTCCGACTTCGCGGCGCGGCCAGGAAAATTCATCGGCGCGGCCTGCGGGCGGCGTCAGCGCTTCGCCCTTGATCAGCGTGCGAGCGGCAAGCGCATCGACCGCGGCCGGGCGCGTTCCCGGCCCGCCGAGCAATTGATCGGTGCTGACGGAGGAGGCGACCAGCGGCAGGATTGGTCCTGCGAGGGGCCGCGGCGCGGGCTGACCGGGCACTGCATTGGCATCGGGCGTCGCAGGCGCGGTCGGCAGGGCGATCGGCGCCGAACGCGCGGCGAGCAGCCGCGTGATTTCGCGCTCGACATAATGCGCGAGCTTGCGTGCGCCCGGTTTGGTGAAATAGACGCCGTCATAGGAGCGCAACTGGCGCATCTGGCCTTCGAAGTCGGGACCCTTCTGCAGGAAGCCGCCGGCTTCGTCGACAAATCCGTCCCAGACATCGACATATGTGATGCCGGCCTTGGCGGCCACATCGCGATAGAGCGAATCCAGGAACAGCGTGTCGGCGGTCGCCTTGGGGCCACGTACCACCGGCAGACCGACCCACAGCACCGGCACGCCTTTGGATTTCAGCACGCCGATCATCTCTTCAATTTTTTTTTTGTAGAGTTCGACCCAGCGTTCCTCACGAAATTCGTAGATGCCGTTCGGCGAGCGTGTGCTCTTCGCCGGTGCGATGGCCGGCGGCGCGCCATTGTCGGTGACGTCATCCGGCGACAATTCGATATCGACCCGCTTGTCATCCGGCTTTGCGGTGGCGATTGTACCGCCATTCGGTTTGGCGCTCGGTTTTCCGTCCGCAGGCTTGGCGTCCGGCTTGGCTTTGGCATCCTTCTTGTCGGTCTTTTTGTCCGACGACGGGCTGTCGGATTTCTCAGTCGGCGGCTCGCGGATCGCGACACGGTCGTCGAGCCCGAGCATGACGACAATGGCGTCTGGGCTTTCGGTGGCAAGAAAGCCTTTTGCAGCGGCGGTCCAGTCGGCCGGATCGCCCCTGGGCTGGTATTTGATCAGGCCGGAGGGGTTCTTCGCCTTTCGGATCACGCCCATGTCTGGCTGCTCGGCATAGGCGTCTTCAAGACCATAGCCTAGCCAGTCCGCCATGGCGTCACCGAGCACAAGAATGTGGCGCTCCGGTATAGTGTCGCGTTTCTCGGGCGGCGGCGCCCTTGAAAAATCCTCGCGCACGGGCGGTAGTGTTTGCCGCCGAGGCTGGGGCGCCTGCGGCTGGAACGGCTGAAACGTGTCACCACCAAACCAGCCGCCACCGAACCCGCCGCCACCGCGTTGTGGCTGCGGCCGCTGCTGAAATCCGCCGAAATTGAAGAACTGCGCCGAGGTGGGTCCGACAATGCCGAGCAGCATTCCCGCCGCGATGGCTAGCGCAATCAGCGGGCCTCTCTCGGTAAACATGCGCAGCTTTCTTGGCATGCTCTTGGACCGCACAAGAACTTGCCCCGAACACAAACTAGCACTCAGGCTCCATGACGAGTCTCAGATTACCGTGAAGTGCGTTACCGTCAGTGCGGACCAAACGAAGCAACAGCCTTGGTCCGATTCGGGGTTGGCACTTGGGTTACTCAGGATGGGAGCACACCATTCTCCTTCGAGGGACCTTCAACTTCGTAAATCTTGTTCGCTTCGAGCATGTGTTGATCGAGAACCAACGATAGCCCCAACAATCCCGATCCAGGCTGCCGACGACCCAAAATCGAAATAAACCTCGCGCTCAATTCATCTGTGCTTCCTTCGCAGAATCGAAATCTCTTGGCTAACTTGAATGCGCCGTTTTGATCTCAAAAGACATTTAACCCGGCCAATTTTGCGACCAATTCAGCGCAACCGTAATTCAGAGCGTCTTCGTACTGATCGAATTTACTCTCGTGCCGCTCGTACGTTTTCTAGCGCATCCATTTCGGCTTCGGCGGCAAGTCCAATTCGTCCGGGTCGTTGTCCCTGATTAAGCCAGCTTTGGTCCGCGATCCGTCGACACAGCCATGGCCTGCGATTCCGTGGTAAGCTCTCCGCCTGCTCTTACTTTGTTTATCTCCTGATTGGAGTGGGTAATGAGCGACACAGAAGCACTGCGCGCTCACTTTCCGAAACTGCCGGAACTTGACCCAGAAGAAGTTAAAGCCGTGCGCAGCTTCTTGCCCGGGAAGCTCCTCGGCCGGACTGCCGCATTTTTGTCTCTAGTGCTGCTTGTGCTTGGCTTTGTGTCATTGGCCGATATCGGCCTCAGGCGACTGCTCGGGACCGAGCTCCCGCTTCCTTCACCACTGTACTACGTGTTTCTCATCGGGCTCCCCCTAATGGCGGTAGTCGCCCAAGTGATTGTTGAGTTTCGCGCTGAACGCAATCGGCGATTACTTCAGGCTCTAGCGGTGCGTACTGGCGTGGAACAATCGGGCTATTTTCGCATCGGCCCTTATGAGAACACAGCGAAGGATCGGGCCAAGTTAGCGCGTGCGGACAAGGCCCAGGACAAGGTGCTGACTTGGATTGAACGCTCCGACCTTATTCCTCTCTACCTAACCGGAGATTCGGGGTCTGGCAAAACTTCGCTGATGAATGCCTTCGTTCTACCCGCGCTTAGGGAGCGGGGATGGGATGTGGTCGAGGCGCGCGCATGGCAGGATGCCGAGGAAGCGCTGCGGGGTGCCTTGACGAAGTTGCCTGCTGCCCGGCGCCCACGCACAGGGGAAAATCCCGCGCTGGCCGACCTGATCGCAGCCGCAGCCCGGCGGGCCAAAACACATTTATTGCTCGTTCTCGACCAGTTTGAGGAATTCCTGATTCTGGCGGAGCACGAACAGCGGGTGGCATTCAAGACGCTGGTTGCCGACTTGCAGTCACGTCAGGTCAGGCGCCTTACTTTGCTGCTCGTATTGCGAAGTGACTATCAAACCATGCTTGCGGATCTTGGGCTTCCGGCGCTTCGCCAGGGCGAAAATTTCTGCCAAGTCGGGCGCTTTTCGCTGTCGGCAGGTTGCGATTTCATGAAGCAATCTCAACTTGACTTGCAGCCGGACGCACTCGATCACTTGCTGACCAGCACAGCGGAATTGGACGAAACCCCCGGCCTAGTCCGGCCGATCACCTTGAACATCATCGGATATGTATTGGCTTCCGGCCGCGCGGTTGCCCCGTCTCTGGATGCTGGGCGGCTCGTGCGCCACTACATCGAGCAGACCATCAACCAGTCCACCATCCGCGATTTCGCGCCGCCGATTCTGGAGCAGCTGATTACCGAACAAGGAACGAAGCGGCCACGTTCGGAGCTGGATCTTGCTAGGGAAACCGGCTGCCGTCCCGGCGAGGTGCGCGCGGTCTTGACGGGGCTCGGCGATGCCGCCCTTGCCCGCCCGCTCGACCCGGCGCAGGGCATATGGGAGTTGTCGCACGATTTTATCGCGCGCGCCGTCGCTCGCCATCTTGGCAGGCGGCGGAGCGGTCTGTTACGGCGCAGCGGCGCTTATGCTGCGCCCGCCCTGCTCGCTGTCGCATTGCTGGCCATAACCAGTATTTCTGCTTGGAATCAATTGAGGGCGGTGCGACTTCAATCGGAACTGGCTAACCTCGGTATAAGTGTCACCTCCACGGCGACGCGGGGAGAACAGGTCAAATTTCCCTCAAACTTTGCCGAGGCAAATTTGCCCAAGGCGGCCCTGGTCTTGGCCCAGATAAAGCAGCTCACAGGCGTAGACCTGTCAAACACTCAAGTAACAAATCTGGAATGGCTGAAGGGCTTCACCGCGCTTCAAGGGCTTAACCTGGCGAATACCCCAATCACCAATCTGGAACCGCTGAGGGGTTTGACCAGACTTCAATGGCTAAGCCTATTTGGAACGCAGGTTATCGATTTGAAGGAGCTGAAGGGAATGACCGAGCTTCAATGGCTATTCCTTTCAGGAACGCAGGTTGTCGATCTGGAGCCGCTGAAGGGAATGACCACGCTCAAATCGCTCGAACTGTCGGGGACGCAGGTCGTCGATTTGAAGGAGCTGAAGGGAATGAGCGAGCTTCAACGGTTACTCCTTTCAGGAACGCAGGTTGTCGATCTGCAGCCGTTGAAGGGAATGACCGCGCTCAAATGGCTCGGACTGTCGCGAACGCAAGTCATCGATCTGGAGCCGCTGAAGGGCTTATCCGTGCTTCAAGAGCTCGATTTGTCGGGAACGCAGGTCGTCAATCTAGAGCATCTAAAGGGCCTGAGCTCGCTGAAATTACTCAACCTGAATATTACCAGAGTTGCCGATTTGGAGCCGTTGAAAGACTTAACGAAGCTTCAAAAGCTTTTCCTAGTTGATGCCAAGGTCAGCAACCTCGAACCGCTGAGGGGCTTGATCGCGCTTGAAACGCTCTACTTGGAAAACACTCAGGTGGCCGATCTGGCGCCGGTGCAGGATTTGCCCAAGTTGAGGGTTTATGGTCTCTCAACGCTGCCTCCAAATGAGAAGAACCGATTCGTCGAGTACCGAAAGAACCACAACCTGCCCTACCAGTGACTGGCCTGAATGGTAAGAAATTCAGTATGAGGAGCGCTCACAGGTGCTTCCCGTTTCGCGATTTCAAAAGACCTTTAGTCCCGCCAGTTTCGCTGCCGCCTCAGCGCAGCCATAGTCGAGGATGGCCTCGTACCGGTCGAATTTTCGTTCGTGCCGCTCGTACGTTTTCCACCGCATCCATTTCGGCTTCGGCGGCAAATCCCATTCGTCGGGGTCGAGGTTTTCAAGGCGCTGTCGTCAACATCGCTTCGATGTGGAGTTACTTCGGTTCTGCAGCCACGCTGGCCTATGCTTCGAGTAAAGCCGGTGTTGTAGCGCTTACCCGGTCGATGGCTGTTGCGTGGGGCCCTCAAGGAGTCCGCGCGAATGCCGTGGCGCCCGGATGGATTGAGACTCGGCTTTCGTCCAACGCCAAAAACGATCCCGATCGTGCACCAAAAATTGCCGCGCGCATTCCGCTTGGCAGATGGGCTCAGCCGAAAGAAGTCGCGACGGTAATCGCCTTCCTGGTCTCGCCAGGTGCCTCTTACACTAATGGCGCTCTTCCGTCGACGGAGGTTACTCCGTAGCGTGAACGAACACACCCGCCTAATCGCTTCGAGCGCATGGACGGAGAAGTGTCAATGATGTGGGATTCGAATTCCGGCCGCCTCCTGGCCGGACTCCCGGGGACTATAAGGTCCCATAACTGAAGCCCGACGCGCTAGTGCGGGCTTCTTTTTTGACCTAACGGATCGTCTTTGACTTCTGCTGTCACGGCCGCTCGTGATTTCGGATGTGCTCTTAGCTTCGGCCTCGGCCAGCCACTTGACGACGAGATCACCCCACGCGATGTCTGCCTGAATGGCCTTGCGTGATCCATCAGCATCGCGCGCACGGAGCGAGCGCACCACGTCCACATTCCGGTTGCCGGTTTCATGGAAGCAGCTAGCCCGGACCCGCCATTCGCCCAAGGATGCGTTTAGCATCTAATCGCAGCTACAGCATTGTTCGGGGAAGCGAGGACAACAAGGCTTCCGATGTACGTTCTCGATCATCGATCGGATGTACCTTGTCATCCATCCTGGCCAAGCTTCTGCAGGTGCGATGCGAATGCCTCCACGAACACCCTGACCCTGCGCGGAATATAGCGGTTTGATGGATAAATCGCATGAACCGATTGCGCCTCGTAATGCCATTCCGGAAGCACGCGCTCCAGCACGCCGGATTCGACCATGGGTTTCAGCAATACCGCATGGACCAGCCCTACACCACGGCCAGCGGATATCGCCTCGCTCACCATGTGCGAATTGTCTGATCGCAGCACAGGCTCGACCTTCACCGTCTGTTTCGTGCCGTCGGTGTGGGTGAGCGCAAAAGTGCCTCCGCCTGGGATAGCGGCATGGGCGATATAGTTCATTTGACCCAACTCCGCGGGCGAGGCCGGTCTTCCTGTATTGTCGAGATAGGCTGGCGTTGCCGCAAGGCAGCGTTCGATTGTTCCGACGTTTCTCGCGATGATGTTGGGCTCATCGACCGCGCCGAGCCGGATCGCAAGATCGAAGCCTTCCGCCACGATGTCCACGAACCGGTCTGACAATGAAACATCCAGCTGGATTTTCGGATAGGTCTGCATGAACTCGAACAGAAAGCCTCCGAGCAGGCTCGTGCCGAAATTGACCGGAGCATTGATCATGAGCTTGCCGGACATGGCGCTCTCTTGCTCGGCAACTCTGGCATCTGCCTCCGTCAGGGCCTCGAGAACCAGCTTTACATCCGCGAGATAGCGGGCACCCGCGTCCGTCAGAGCAAAGCGCCTCGTCGTTCGATCAATCAGGCGAACCCCGAGGTGGGTCTCCAGAATCCGTAGCTGCTGGCTGATGGCGGACTGGCTGCGGCCCAGGCCCCGCGCGGCCTCGGAGAAGCTGCCACTCTCTGCGACGCGAACGAAGCAGGACAGTGCGGCGAAATGGTCCATCGGGATCTCATTTATAAGAATTTCAGATGTATCATATCAGGCGGGGCGGGGTTCAACGTAAATTCTTATATGTTAGATCGCGGTGCAACAGTGGCATCGCCCGGTGATCGCCGGGCCAATCTTGGGAAAAGCGCAATGGCCGCGTTTGTTGTCGTCGAAATGGAAGTGAAGGATGCGGCCGCAAAGGATCGCTATTCCAGGGCCGCCGTCCCGACCATCAAGGAATTTGGCGGGGAGTTTGTCGCCACCGGAGCGTGGACCCAGCTTGCAGGCGAGGCCGGCCTGAAGAATGGAGCGATCATCCGCTTCGAGAGCCGCGACCGGGCGCGCGCCTGGTATCACTCCACTGCCTATCAGGCGGCGCTTGAAGATCGCGACGCAGGCATGACCTGTCGTTTCCATCTGCTGGGCTAAGGCCCGCGCCTGTCCCCAGCCTTGGACAATCCAGAAGACGGACTCCCCCATGACCGATACATCCGACAAGCCGGTTATCTTTATCACGGGGGGCACAGGGTATGTCGGCGGCTCCTTTCTGCACCTCCTGGTCACGCGCCGCTACGTGCATGATTTCACGATAAGGGCGCTGTTGCGGCGCCCGGCCGACGCGGCGGCGATGCGCGAACTGGGCGCAGAACCGGTGATCGGGTCGATCGACGATTCCGGATTGCTGCGCCGCGAGGCGGCCGGCGCGGATGTGGTTTTCGACACCGCGAACTGCGATCATCAGCCGAGCGCCCGCGCACTCATTCACGGCCTCTCCGAGCGGGCCAGAGCGACCGGCACGCGTCCGATCCTCATCCATACGTCCGGCGCCGGCGTGCTGTCGGAAACCTCCAACGGACGCGGCGTTTCGTTGGCGGATGATCCGACGGCGGAGATCTGGGACGATACCGACGCCGCAGCGCATGCGGCCATTCCACCCCATGCACCGCATCGCAATGTCGATCTGGAAGTCTTCGCCGCGGCGAGAGAAGGCTTGCTGAAAACCTATCTCGTCGTTCCGCCCACCGTATTCGGCAAGGGGCTGGGACCGTTCGCCGCAAATCGAATGTCAATCCAGCTTCCGCGGCTTGTCCATGCGTCGCTGGCAAGTCGCCGCGCCCTCTATGTCGGCACGGGCGAAGCCCAGTGGACCAACGTCCATGTCGCGGACCTGGCGGAGCTATATCTGCTGATCCTCGATGCGGCGCTGGAGGACGCGGCGCCGGAGGGGCTTGCCGGACTCTACTACCCGACGACCGAGTATTTCAGGTGGCTGGATGCCGCGACAAGCGTTGGCGAGGTGCTCCACACGAAGGGGTTGATCGACAGTCCGAAGGCGATGACCGGCCTGCGCCCGGGCTGGTTCTGGGGCAGCAACGTGCGGATGAGATGCACCAACGGCGCGAAGCTTGGCTGGAGACCTGTCCATGGCGGCACGAAAGCAATGCTGGACGGCATCGAATGGGACACGGAACTCGTCCTGCAGATGATCGCTTCAAAGGCCTGAGAAACCCAAATCATGAATCTCGGACGACAGCCTGAGCGCAGAGCAAGGATATACTAACGTGATCAAGACAATTCTCCTGTACCCCCATCACGAGGGAGCCCGGTTCGATTTCGATTACTATCAGAACAACCACCTGCCGATGGTCAGGCAAGCGGCTGGGTCCGGCGCTGAAGCACATCAGCGTCGACAACGGCGCTCCGAATGTCCCCGCCCCGTTTGTCGTCCTGGCCCAGATGCTCTTCAACAGCGTGGAAGAGTTTCAGCAGGCGATGGCCCCACATGTCGAGTTCATCATGAACGATGTTCCGAATTTTACGGACATCGTGCCGGTGCCGATGACCAGCCTGTCGATGCTCGATGCGTGAGTGTAGCCGGCAAGATCCCCAAGGCTCCTGGAGCCAATCAACAGCTTCTCCAAGAGGTGATGCCATGACACGCATCGTTCGTTTCCATGAATTTGGCGATGCAGACGTCCTAAAGATCGAGGATGTTGAATTGCCGGCCCCGGCTGCCGACGAGGTGCAGATCTCGGTCCGAGCCATCGGCCTGAATCGTGCGGAAGTCATGTTCCGCCGGAACGCCTATGTGAAGCAGGCACAATTCCCCAGCCGATTGGGCTATGAAGCGGCTGGCATCGTCCGGGCCATTGGTTCCGCTGTGAAGAGCTTCGCTGTCGGTGACGCAGTCAGCGTGATCCCGACCGAAGATATGGCCCGCTGGGGCACCTATGGCGAGCTCGCCAATATTCCCGAGCGCCATGTCGTCAAGCATCCTCGAAACCTCTCATTCGAGCAGGCAGCGGCGAGCTGGATGAAATACGTCACTGCATGGGGCGCCTTGATCGAGCAGGCCAAGCTCGCCGCCGGCGATTTTGTCATCGTGACCGCCGCATCCAGCAGCGTTGGCATTGCCGCCTTCCAGGTCGCGCATTCCGTCGGCGCGAAAGTGATCGCGACGACTCGCACGACGGCGAAGCGCCAGGCGCTACTGGATGCCGGCGCCGACCACGTCATTGCCACCGCCGAAGAAGATCTGGTCGCGCGGGTCATGGAGATAACCGGTGGCCAGGGTGCACGTGTCGTGTTCGATTCCATCGGCGGCCCCGCCATCGAACAGCTGGCGAATGCAATGGCGAACCGCGGCATCCTGCTGGAATATGGCGCGCTCAGCCCGGACACTGGCCCGTTCCCACAGTTCGCCGTGCTCGCCAAGAGTCTGACCCTGAAAGGGTATCTCTACAACGAGGTCATTGGCGACGACACGGCGCTTGATCGCGCGAAGGCCTTCATCTCCGATGGACTGGAGTCGGGCAGGCTCAATCCGCTCATCTCGCGGACGTTCCCATTCGATCAAATTCAGGACGCGACGAGGTTCCTGGAGTCGAATGAGCAGATCGGAAAGATCGTTGTCATGCTTTGATCAAGCGATCGATGCCTGCCGCCGGCGCGTCGGTTACGAAAAATTCTGCGTTGTCTTTCGTAGCCGGGACTTTTCTAACACTTCCTCACGTTCGCTAGAGCCCTCCCTTCTGCTCCTTTGCTTCCATTGACGTGGAATGCGGCGCGCCTCAGGGTAGCTCCTTCGATTATTGAGGAGACGCAATCTTGATACGGCGTAATCAGGACCTCGAAAGCAGTGTCCAAGTTGAACGTAGTGCGGCTGAAGATATGCCGCTGCCCGGTCATCTGCGTCGCCTTCCGTTCGCGCAGCGGTTGACCTGCACCGTCGCGGAGGCCTGTGAAGCGACAGGTCTCGGGCGGACCAAGATCTATGAACTAATCGGGGATGGTCGCGTTACGACGACGACAGTCGGTCGCCGCCGTCTAATCATTGTGCAATCTCTGTTGGCTCTGGTTGGTGTCAATACGATACCAGCCAACCCTGGATAGGTTCGCGTCTCCTGATGACAGTCACGCGAGAAGGTGCGGACGCTGACGATGGCAGGGCTACTATATCGATCGTGAATTGGCACTTAACTTGGTTGTCGTCTCAGCCCGGAAAAACGTCTTATTGATCATCCGTGCCCAACCGGATTTTCGCCGTGCCGCGGGACTAGGGGCACAACTGCCGCCCGAGCGAGATCTTCCAAGGCCGTTGAGATGAATTTCGCGTAATGCCGCTCGATCATTTTCACGGAAGTGTTGTGCAGCTTAGCCACGTGTTGGATGGGGAGTCGGTTTCGCAAGCCGCGAACGATGCTGGAATGTCGTAAGGCATAGGGAATAGCTTCTGGTAGCGCTGCGCGATCTCGTATGGCATGCCACGGACGGGTAAGTTCTGCCTTCTTCCACGGACCGCGTTCTGACTTTCTCCAAATCATGCTGGCGGCCCCCTGCTTGTAGCTCCATCGCTCGAACAACGGCGCGTCTTTTGGGCGCCCCAAAATTGCTGGCAGCAGGACTTCGATGACATCTTCGCCTACCGGAACTGGAACGGAGCCACCGCTGCCACCACGCCCCTTGTAGGAGCCGGGCAGCATCAACCGCTGCTCTTCCCGCTGTGCATCACTTACGCGCATCCGTCTTACCTGCGCGAATCGCGCTCCCGTGGCTGCAAGGCACACAACAATGCGATGAAGGTCGCCTTCATATCCTTGCTCATCGTCGATTTCGCGCGCGGCTCGAAGTAGGGTGCCTATTTGCGCATCCGCTAGGACTTGGTTGTCTCGGGCCACTGATATCTCGTCATCATCATCGATGCGCTCAGCTTTAAACCCGTCTTTCACAATTGAAGGGAATGTTGGGTTCAGCTTCTTTTGCTCCGCCGACAGGCGAGGCCAGGCTGCATTCAGCCCAGCCTTCAGGTCACTTATGAGCCTCTGTCTTGTCGTGGATTTCAATTCTACAGGAAGGTCCTCGCGCCACGTCAAAAGATCATCCTCCAGTAGCGCGTGCAGGTGCACTGCGGCGAGAGGGGCGGCCTGAACGGCTTCCTGGCTACCACGCTTCTCTTGACCAAGAACGTAACGCCGCAGGCGGTGACCAGCATCGGATCGAACCTCGCGACCGGCCCTTCGGCTATCACGGGCGTTTCGTTCCCTGATGTATGTCTCTACAGCCGTACGCACGGTGGGAGGCGGTCCGGCGGCATGAGCCGCCGCTTCAATTCTGGACCGGGTAACTTGTTCCCGCGCTTGTGTCACCGCCTGCTCGAAAGTCAGCGTGCCTTCGGCAGATTTGTCGTTGATGTCGTTGGCGATGCCGACCGAGGCCTGCTTGTAGTTGGCTCCGTCGTGGTGATTGCGCCAGCGTACAAACCAAACGCCGCTCCGCTTGCCCTTGCGATAGCCAAGATGCGCTTCGGCATCGAGGCGGCGCCAATGTACGCCAAGCTCCAATCTGGAGCGCGCCTTGGCAGTCGTGATCTGAGCTTCGATGAGTGTCTGCGTCATGGCGTCCGGCCCCGGAGTCGTCGAATATCCGTCGAATAAGCGCTGGCGAGCGAGGACGAACAACAACGAACGCCATTCTCGTAAGTATTTGATAATACTGAATTATGGCGAATGAATGTGAACGGGCCGAGAAAGAATTGTCGGCTCTCTCAAGGCTGAAACATGGGTTCGATTCCCCTAGGGAGCGCCAGAATTCAACAACTTAGAACCCCTGCGGATAAACCGTCGAATATCTGTTTATCCGAACGAAATTCGGTGAATAGAGGCGAAGGGGCGAGTGCTCGGCAGCCACGCGCGCACGAGACTCGGCGGTGAAAACGCCAATGGGAGCATGAACGAACATCTTGGGCATGCAATTCTCCTATTCTTCGTTCGACTGCCCTCTGGCAGTCGGCGCTTCAGATTCGATTTAGTGGGCGTGCAGCGAAGCTCGGCGAGCTGACGAGCGCGGCCGCGGGCTCAGCATCATCGCCTATGCCGTGGTAGTCTCGCCAAGAGCCTTGTAGTCCGTGTATCCCGTGGCGCCGCCGGCGTAATAGGTGGCGTGATCGGCCGCGGCAATCGGCGCATTCCGCCGCAAACGATCAACAAGATCCGGATTGGCGATATAAAGATGACCAAACGCGATCATGTCTGCATAACCCGACGCAACGGCATCGAGCGCCATCTGCCGATCGTAGCCGTTGTTGGAGATGTACTTGCCACCGAACGCCGCGTGCAGCGCCTTGAAGTCGAAGGCCGTGGCCGCGTTCGGGCCGCGGGTCTGTCCTTCAATGCAATGCAAATAGGCGAGGCCAAGCTTGCCGAGCTGCTCAGCATAGTAGCCGTAAGTCCCTTGCGGGTCGCTATCCAGCGGCGTGTCGGCGACCGCGCGGGTGAGGGGCGACAGACGGACGCCGACGCGATCGGCCCCCCAGACATCGGCAACGGCGGTCACGACGTCGATCGGGAAACGGGTTCGATTCTCAACCGAGCCGCCGTACCGATCGGAGTGCTTGTTGGTGCTGTCGCGGACGAATTGCTCGAGCAGATAGTTGTTCGCCGAATGGACCTCGACGCGTCAAATCCCGCGTCCTTGGCCCTGCCCGCAGCGTTCCTGTAATCGTTGACCAATGCCGGAATCTCGGCGGTAGCGCGCGGCATTGAGGGGGCGGCCTGGGTGCGGGTTTCGAGAAAGATCAGCTCACCCGCCTGGATCGCCGAAGGCGCGACCGGCGCCGCGCCATTTTCCTGGAGGTCGACATGCGACATCCGGCCGACATGCCAGAGCTGGCACACGATCTTGCCAGCGGCCCGGTGAACCGCATTGGTCACACTGCGCCACGCTTCGACTTGAGCGTCGGAATAGATCCCGGGTGTGAACGCATAGCCCCGGCCTTGCCGCGAGATGTTGGTCGCTTCCGTGATGATAAGGCGACGACCTTCTCCAGATTGTCTCTGAGAACGCGGGTCAGTTCGCTGACTTTCGAACAGATCTCTTCAGCAATGGCTCCCGGCCTCAGGAGGTCGTCGAGTTCGTCGGTCAGCTCGACCGACAATGCGGCGAAGTTGCTGACGAAATTGAGCGGGTTCTTGATCTCGTGGGCGATGCCGGCGGTGAGTTGTCCAAGAGACGCGAGCTTTTCGGCCCGCACAAGGCGGTCCTGCGCGTCGCGTAACTCCTCGAGCGATTGCGCAAGTTCGGTGGTCCTGGTCTGGACTTCGTTGAACAGCCGCGCGTTTTCGAGCGAAATGACAGCTTGATCGGCAAACGTCTGCAGCAGGCGAATATGCTCATCTGAAAAATCGCCGGTTCCTGCGCGCGTCACGCTGATGATGCCGATGCTTCCGGAATGGCCGAACAGCGGGATCAGGGCGACGCTTCGAAAACCACGCTTGCGCGAGATACCCTGCAGGCCCGGGTGGTCGGCGAATCCCAGTTCGCAATCTTCGATCTGAACAGGCCGTGTCTCCCCGACTACTGTCGCATACCAATCGACGTCCGAAAGCTTGACCGGAAAGAGATTGGCCAACGCCGTATCCGCGATCTCGCTCCGCCGGGTATTGGCTCTCTCTGCGATCGCAGCGAACATAGGGCCAAATCTCACTGGCGAACCAGCGACCACTCTCAGAATTTCAGCCGTTGCTGCCTCGCGCTCGAGAGCGTCGCGAAGCTGCAATTCGATCGGACAACGATGCGCCTGTCGCGTCTCACTCACCATGTACGTGTCAATTATTGGTTCTAGGCCATGCATCTGCGAACTCTCGCCTGCGGAATGGCTTACCCTCCCGACGGAAGCCGAATGTGTGGCGCGGTAGGCCGATCTTCTCCGTAACTTAACCGGCGTTCCGTTGATTGGCTCGTAAAAGCAGGTAAATCGCTGTCAATGCCGCTCTGGGTTTGTCGGTCTACGCAATATATGATCAGCTTTTGCAGAGGCCTCCCCGTGCGGTATTGTGAGGTTCGTTGAAGGGACAGGCCGTGACCTTGAATGCACACAGTGATCGAAAATATTGGGACACAACCTCTCGGTTGGTAGGCGCGACCGCGCTTTCGAATCCGCGCGTAGAACATCGATATCTCGAGGCTGGTTATTAAACGCCTGGGGGGGTGCGTAAGCAATGAGCTTGCGTTTGTGTTATCTGGCTGGACCTTTGCCGTTCAGGAAGCCAGAGGAGTGAGCCGCTGAAATTTTATTCAGCCAGGCGCCGCGTGCATTTGCCCGGAGGGGCGTAAGCGGCATCACGTCACAGATCGAGTGCCTCACATTTTTTGTCGCCAACTCTGATCCAAAATAGTGCTCTTGAAGACCATGACATCGATCCCACGAAGGCTGAGCTGGTCTATGTCGCGGACTTCGGGACGCACGTCGCTGTGCAACAGTCGCCTCTTCCACGGCGTTCTTTCGAGCCCAGATATCCCGACCACCAGCGCCGAAAGTTATGTTTGGACGGTAGCCGGCACACACCTTCGTCTGGGTTAGCTACGCCTTTGGATGCTCGTTGTTTACCTAGGTTCAATTGAGGTTTGCCTCGATCGGCTTAGCTTAAGCGCATCAGAGCACATGGCTTCGCTGCATGCGAACGTAAGGGAAGGAAGCTCGGCGAACCCGTGCGACAAACCACAGGAGGCAGCAATGCCCAGTTGCTTGGAATGTCCGAGGCACGGCGCAGCCATGCGATGTGCAGTCTGTAACGGCAGATTTGCCCTTGTCCGCTATTACTCGTGGGGAGCGCCGCTTTGCACGAAGGCATGCGTAGAGCGCTTCAGATCTCGCCGGGAAAGTGACCGCAACTGGCTGGGCGCGCTTCACAATGGCCTCGATGGGCTGCTTGAGCCTCGGACGAGGATGCCATGACCATTCAGATTTCACAGCGCGGCAAGCAGTATTTGCAGACGGCGAGGACGTTGATACGGGCGGCCCAAACCATGACCGATGAGGCCATCGCCGGACAACTGAAGGCCCTTGCCGACGACTATGAACGACGAGCCGAGAAGGCCTCGCGCGTTGATTCGGCCAGAGCATTGGCGCGCGAGACGGCGGCGGCGTCGCCGATCGAGTGGTAGTCATGACGATCGTTGAGCCGCGAATGTGGATTGAGCATGAGCGAGATCATTCAGTTTGACGCACCAGGCGAATTCGCCCGGTTCAGAATCTATCTGGAGCGAGCGAGGAGGTCGTCCCGTTCGTCTCGAAGGCCGAGCGCGAGCGCGCTCGCTTAATTCGAGAAGCGCGCGCGATCTACGACCATATCTTCCCGCCGGTTGGTCCTCTCGGCGCGCAGCAAGACAAGATGCGGGGCGGCCAAGTGCCGGCCGCCTTCGCCACGACCGGCCGGGGCGAGGGGGCCTGTCGTGATTGTGATCATCGCCGTGCTCCGTAGTTTGTCCTCTCCTGCAAACTGCTACGAGCAGACTGTCGCCACTTCGGATTTGGCGGAAAACTCTCGATGCGGTCATGTCTGATGGGCGCGCCGCAGCTTGCCGATTGAACGAAGCAACATCCGGCGGAGCGCCTTGGCGGCGTGGAGGTGCGCGATCGGCAAACAGGGTACGCGGCCTTGATCAAGGGCAGGTGTTCGACATATCGGCGCTTCAACGCGTTCCTGAGTGCATGGAGTTCGGCAAGGACGGTTTTGGCTGCATCCGCGTCCTCCAGGGCTATCGCGGATAGTCCGTATAAGGCGTCGAACACTCTGACCGGGTGCGTCGCGTAGGAGGCCACCCGCAGATACTTTTCCACGACGTCACTTCCGAAACGCTATCGCCGAACGGGCGGCGCAGGCTGCCAGCCACAGTGTCCGTTCGCGCAACAGAGGGAATGTGGGCGTCCACGAGACCCACTGTATGCGCTTCGCCATATCCGACAGCCAAGGGTTGGCCTCCGGCGCCGACGACAGAAGTATCGCGTTGCCCATGGCGTGCATCGCCATCCAATATTGGGCAAGTCTGGCCTCGTTCATTTTGGACTTGAGTATGTCGTACCTAATCGCGTCCATTAGGCTACTCATCCTAGTCGCACATCGATAGGCGAGATGTTCGAGCACGGGAGACCATTCGATCAAACGGCCGAACTGCTGCCGCGACGGCAAACCCCATCCGTGGACGAAGGGCTCCATCAGCTTCCACGCCCTTCTGAGGGCCCTCGTTTCCGCCGATGCCGCGTAAACCGCATCGCCGAGCGCCGGTTCGCGCGTCACAGCTTGCCCAAGGTCGATCGAAGGCAACCCTTCGGGCTTTTGGCGGTGCGCGGCAACCGATCCCTCAGGATCGATCTCGATCCATGCACTCGTCTACATGTGGCGCACGAAGATCGGTTGGCTCTCCGACGCACCGGCGAGCACTCTCAACCGGCTCCGAAGAGATCGGTTCAGTCCGATTCCGATCGAGAAGGCGATCGACGATTCCATTGCCGCATAATCGGAGGAAATCGAAGATGCCAGAGATTGTGCATCCGAGTTCGACTGCATATTCAACCCGTGCCCCCGCGTTATCAATCTCGATCTCGTCGTTGAACCATGGAAATCTCTAGGTCATGCTCCCCGGCATGAAGCAAATAACTTGAGGGTGCCCGTCCAACCAGAAACACCAAACCATCGTCCGCCCAGCACGATTTGGCTCTGTTACAACGGCATCCTCGGGGACGTCGACCCATTCCCCATCGATGTGAGCGCGATAGTGACCATCCTGTGAGTCCCAATCGATGTCCGAGAGCGCCCGACCATCGGCGTCGGAACAACAGCGGCCCTTTTTGCTAGCCAGTTGTTCAAACCATTCGTGAAGTGGCGAATTGGCATATTTGCCGTCGCGATCACGGGCATGAGCTGGCTGGAGGGCCAACAACATGGCCGCAAAGACGCCTAACGATCTGATCCACACAACCATCGATTACCTTTCGCGCTGCTCGAGAGATAGGCGGCGCTTACTGCACCTTCATTCGGTTCGGGTCGCGAAAATGGAAATTCTGGACCTCGGGAGGCGTGGAAGCGAAGTCGATGCGGTGTCCCAGGCCGATGGCCCGGCGCACGATGAAGACACACCTACGCGAGCACTGTCGCACCGCGCTGCTGCGGTTATATAGCTGGCCCCAGTCGACTCACTCGTGGTCTATGGAGCCGATCGGCAAATTGCGCTTGAGCTCAGACACTTCCTGTTCCAGTTGCAAGACCCGATCATAGAGAATCTCCATAGGAGACATCTCAACAGCCTCGATCATTCGGTAAAGTTGCCTCAGGGTCCTTCGCCATCCTGTGCCGACGGCAGATGGCGTCTCTACTGTTCGCATGTTCGCTCCCGTAAGCTGAGTGGAAAACGGCTTCCTGGCGCGGACAATGGACTTGAATCGCGCAAGAACAGTCCATAACGCAATCGCCGTATTTGATGATTGCATTAATTAGATTATGTTTGACATCTATATCGCAAGCTAGAACGGACGGACAAGCGGAGCCAATCCCCTCACACACGAAAGTGATGCCTCCCAAAGCTGATCAGAATCGAACTGAAATTTGGGTGTCAGTCGATGCAATGGAACGATAGCGGAGGGACGGTTCCCGCATCCGGCCCTAGTGCGCAATCACCCGAAGGTGGCGAAGCTCGGCCCAACGTCGAACTCGTTGTCGGCCGACCGCAACAATCCCGTAAGTCTGAAACCGGCATTCGCAGCGCGAAGTGGCATTCGTCGTCGTGAATGTAAGGATCTGAAACCGGCTCGAAGCAAACACCTTCAATCGATCACGTGCTTTCAGACGACTTCGGTTTCGGTGGCGTCAACGCGAGTGTGGTGTTGCGGAAGATGTAAGGACGTCAATCCTCGAAAACCGAGCAGGGAATACATGTGCCTGCGCGGTGTGGGTAGTCACTCGTGTCTCCTGCCGCATGGAACGTGCTCGCGGATCAAGAGCTGAGCTTCCTCAACGACCAAGGCATTTCCCCATCGAACGAGGGCCAGCAGAACGTGATAAAGCTGGCTCTTCAGCCTCGCGGCCAGCAGCGGTTTCGACAAACCCAGCGAAGACTGGATTTCCCCATATCTGCGAAGCCTGAGAAAACACTGATTCAGTATCAGCAGGGTCCAACGGTCCCCGATGACCGACAATGCTTTGCATATTGACGAGGATTGCTCTGCCAATGCGTTCCACTTCATAGGCCCTCTCCCCGCGTCGATTGCCTCTCATTGGAACCGGTCGGCGGCAGCTCTGACTAACCGCCGCCTGGCTTCGGCAGCTTGGGTTCTTGGTCTTTTCATCTCGCGGCCCCCGAGACCTCCGGGAAGAACAGCCACATCGCCCTTGACTCGTCAGATAATAATCTAGTTTAGATGTCGTTGATACGCTAAAGTTCGAACGCGTCCAGCGAGGGTGACGCGGCCAAACTGCGCTCGGAGATAGTTGGTGGATCCGACGCAAGATGCGTGGGCGGGATGCGTTCAGACATCCTGCAGGAGGCTATTCATGAGAAGGTCGAAAGCGGAAACGGCGGAGACGCGACGGAACATTGTGAAGACCGCCGGAATTCGTTTCCGTCAGAACGGGATCTGCGAAACGGGCCTGGCCGATCTGATGGAAAGTGCCGGCCTGACGCACGGCGGGTTCTACCGGCACTTCGCCTCAAAGGATCAACTCATCTCGGAAGCTTCGGCGGACGCGTTCGCGGCCAATGTCGCCGAAATGGAAGCTGCCGCCTCGACGGTCAAGGGTCGAAAAGCGCTTGAGGCAATCGCCGATGCCTATCTTTCCCCTGAGCACAGGAAGGACCGTGCTCATGGATGTCCTCTAGCCGCGCTCGGGAGCGAATTCGCTAGGTCGGAGAAGTCGACACGGTCCGTGGCCACCGAGGGAATCCTCAAGATGATTGCCATAGTCGCCGAACGGTTGAAGGATCCGAACACTGTCCGGGCAAAGAAGTCCGCCAGCGTATTCGTCGCGACGATGCTCGGCGCGCTGACGATCTCCAGAATTGTTGCTGATCCGAAGGTCTCAAGCGAGATTTTAGCCGCCACACGCGCCAAGTTGTCCTCTTGGGAGTGACAGTTTTCGGCGCATGCCGCATCACCCGGCCCGACGTGCCGGTCTCCCCGTCTGACAGGCATACGCCGGGTACTCCGGCACAACGGTCCGATCTCGATGCTTCGAGGATCTCCGACACGTACGTGGGGTCGTAGACGGCGCGCATAAAGACGCACTGACAACTTCAGTCGTCAACGAGCGCAGCGACGCCAGCGGGAATTCCTATCGCGAATTTGTACTTGAGCGGGGCATCGCTGGAAGGGGCGCCAAACCAGTAGTTAACGTGCTCGGAGCCAATTCTTTCACGCTGCGCGGCCGCGGTGACAGGACCGCCACCTGATGCGGGGACGCCGGCATTCCGTAGAGCATGAGCGTCGGCGTCGGTGATCTCTCTCGGACGCCAGCAGAACCCAACACAGCAACCTGGGTCTGCGTGATTGGAAATCCGGATCTTTCGAAAGTCGGACGTTCTTCAGCCTTCGCGTTAATTCCGCCAAGCACGACGAACGTTGCGCCGATAATCGAAAAAAGCTTGCTCACGCACACCTCCGTTCAAAATTGCGAACAACTATCCAGCAAGGCGCGCGATCAGTTCGGCTTTGCTGCGCCAGAACCTGTTAATATGTCGATTGACATCTAATTCAATCCCTCCTCTTCAGATGGACGTGTATCACTTTGCTGTGTGGAGATCGTTTTCGCTTGTCCGGCCGCGCTTGTGAGATGGATGTCGATTATCATCTGATTAGCGCATGCGCCAAATAGAGCGGGTACGCCACGGCTCGAAACCTTCACCTCGAGAGCGATTGTCCTTCCTAATAGGGAGATTGCACCGTGACGATGCTACGCTACCGAAATCTTAGGGCTCTTACCGCCGTAAGCGCGAAAGCAACAGGGACGGAGCGGAGACGTCCTTATGTCGCTTGGGCTTCGCCAGGGACCTACAGGTGGGCGCCACCCCGTATCGACGCGGCGATCTCAATTCGCCACGGCCCACAGAATAAGCTTGGCAAACAAAAACGTTTGCATCACTCTTTCCGTGGGCCGTGGACGTCAATGGGCGATTACCTATTCGCCGCCTCTAGGATAACATCCGCTACCTCTTGAGGCTTTGACAACATCGGCGCATGACCGGTCTTCAGAACAAGCGTCTTCGCACCGATCTTTTTGGCCATAGACAGCTGTAAGTCAGTGGCCATCATACGGTCATTGCTTGCCACGATGAAATAGGATGGCTTGGTTTTCCATGCTGCCGTAGTGACCTTTTCTCCGAAAGCCTTGCTATTGATTGGCACCTGACTAACGGCCATCAGCCTGGTTTCTTCTTTTGGCGCATCCGGAGCAAAATCCTGAACCATCGCTTCGGCAGGCAAGCTCAAATAGCCGCTATGATCAGCCTGCAATCTCTTCATACCGGCCGGAGGTTCATATTCTTTGCCCAAGTCGCCCGCCGCCTGACCTTCGGAAGGTGCAAAGGCCGAAATATAAACAAGCGCACTGACCTTATCGCTTGCCCCTGCCTCAGTGATTGCCATGCCCCCCCATGAATGACCGACCAGGACAACCTTGCCGGCCTGTTGGGAAATAGCACGTTGAGTCGCCGCGACATCCTCGGCCAGAGAGGTCAATGGGTTTTGCACCGAAACCACCTTCAAACCTTTGGCTTGCAACAGCGGGACAACCTTGTTCCACTCTGAACCATCGACGAATGCTCCGTGCACAAGCACGACGGTCGTATCCTGTGGTGCGGCCGGGGCCGAGGTCGGCATAGCCGAGCCGGACAGCATCGTCATCGTCAGCAGAAGCGTTTTGAGACTGGGGACAGTAAGCCGCATATTTCATTCCTTCCAAGGGTTCGTTGTTGACTAGCTCAAGGAATGACCGAGAAACCAACCGACCGGTATCGGTCGAACGACCGATCCATGGACATCGTCGACGTCACACATCATATGATGATCAGTCAGACCGCGACGAGGAGCTTACCCCGCACGATGGAAGAGAGTTCGACCCTCCGAGCCTTTGACGTCGCGAGAGCACTGGCGTTCGTCTGCGACCTCAGTATGGGTCAGCCGACAGACCATTCGCTGCGCACTGCCTGGCTCGCCCGACAACTGGCCATAGCTGAAGGCCTCAATCCGAATGAATGTGATGTCGTCTGCGAAGCGTCGCTGCTCCGCTGGTCTGGATGCACGGCCAATGCATCTGAATTTGCAGAACTGCTCGGCGACGACATTGCCGGTAGAGAAGCCATGGTCGCCATGCGGCCGGGATGGTCAGATGCTATGGACGCGATAGGGAATATCGATGACACGATCGAGCCGCTAGCGCGGATCCGCTGCGAAGTTTCGGTGGAAGTTGCGCGTATGCTTGGGCTCGACAACGCGACCCAAACGACATTGTGGAATATTCTGGAGACCTACGACGGCCGTGGAAAACTCCACCGCCTGCCGGGCAACCGTGTTCCGCTTCCTGTGTTCATCATTTCGGTGGCTGGTGATCTGGAGATATTCACCCGGGTTTACGGCATCCAACGCGCCTTGGCACTCATCGCCAAGAAGGGTGGCGCCTCATATCCTGAAAGCCTTGTCCACTCTGTCGCGGCACTGAGCGAGCAATGGCTCCGGGCCCTTGATCGAACGGAACCGGAGGAAATGGTATCGGCACTCCTGACTGCGGACATGCGGAAGGCAACGTCACCCGAGCTGATCGCCGACGTCATTGACCTCAAACTGCCTTGGATGACGGGATTTTCTCGCGCCGCCGCGCAATTAAGCGCGGCGTGCTGCGAAAATGCGGGTCTGGATAAAGCCAGCCAAAGCCGCGTCTATCGTGCCGGCCTCATCCACGGAATTGGGGGCGCGGCGGTTCCCAACGCGGCCTACGACGATCCCTCGACAAGATCAGCGTCAGCGTGGGAGAGATTTCGGCTCGCCCCCTACTGGACATTGCGTGCGGGGCGGCAGATTGCCGCTCTCGAGCGTGAAGCGGAAATCGCGTCGTTCGTCCATGAGCGCCTTGATGGCTCCGGTTATTTCCGTGGCGCCACCGGCAAGGCCATCCCCACGGAGGCACGTATCCTTGGGACTGTTGTTGCCTGGGTCGAGTTACGATCGGAGCGGCCTTGGAGGAAGGCGCTATCAACCTCAGAGACCGTGGCGCAACTCATGAAGGAAGCGAAGATCGGGCGTTTCGATCCCACTATCGTCGAGTGCGTCGGATCTGCGACGCTTGCCGATCGTCAACCTCGGCGAAGGCGTTCGAATGCGATCCGCCTTTCTTCGCGAGAAACAGAAGTACTTTATCGCATCAGCCTTGGCGCTAGCAATAAGGAGGTGGCACGGGACCTGGGCCTCAGCCCAAGTACGGTGCGCACCCATGTCGAGAGCGTTTTTCGCAAGCTTGAGTGCTCGACTCGAGCGGCAGCTGCATTGAAGGCGTCCTCAATGGGGCTGCTACCCTCGGCACCGACTGATCTGGTCTCCAAAGCGACTTCTTCTCGCTCAGACAATTCCATCTGAACAGAGTTGCCCCCGTGCCCGAGCTTGACACCCTTTAATGTAACTGATACGGATTCGTTTATGACCACGAATAGTCGTATGGCGAGTGCCATCCACATCATGAGTTTCGTCGCTTACGCTGGCGACGAGGGGACGACTTCGGAGGCAATCGCGAAAAGCCTCCAGACCAACCCGGTCGTGGTGCGGAAGATCCTCAAGCTCCTCGAGCGAGAGGGACTGGTCGCTCTTCGCCAAGGCCGCCAAGGCGGCGTCGGTCTCCGACGCCCGGCATCTCGCATTACACTCGGTCAGATCTACAAGGCGGTTGAAAGCGAGAGTGGAGTTTTTGCGATGCGCAGCCAAGTGCACGAGGGATGCGTGGTGGCCTGCGCGATGAAACGAAGGCTTGGCCCAATCTTCGGCGCTGCGAACGACGCCGTTGAGCAGGCTCTCAGCAAAACGAGTCTGGCGGAACTGGTACGCGGCGTCCGCTAAATTTGCCCAAAAATGTAACAGATACGGATATGTTTAATCTGAAGGAGCGGCGACAATGGGTAGACTAGCGGACAAGAATATCCTTATCACCGGCGGCAACAGCGGGATCGGGCTGGCCGCTGCGCAGGAATTCGACCGAGAGGGCGCGCGCGTCGCCATCTGCGGCTTGAATGAGGGGACGCTGCAGGCTGCTAAGGAGACGCTGGGAGCCGGAAGTCTCGCCGGTCGCGCGGACGTCAGCAAACTCGCCGACCTCGATGCGATGTTCGCTACGATCAAGCGGGAGTTCGGGCACTTGGACGGCGTGTTCGTAAATGCAGGTTACAGCGAGTTCCTGCCGTTCGAAGAGGTGACGGAGGAAAGCTTCGACATGGTGATAGGCTCCAATTTCAAAGGCGCTTACTTCACCATTCAAAAGGCCTTGCCGCTGCTGAGGCGAGGTTCGTCTGTCATCATCAATGCGTCCGTTGGCGCGCGCAAGGGGTGGCCGACAACCTCGACTGTCTCGACCTGCAAGGCCGCGGTCGTCCATCTCGCTCGAATCCTCAGCGCCGAACTCGTGGACCGCGGGATTCGCGTGAATACCCTAAGCCCGGGCCCGACGGACACGGCGATGTTCGGTCGCTTCGCAGGCGAAGAGCAGGGCGAGGGGGTTAAGGACATCCTCCGAATCAACAATCCAAGCAAGCGGATGGCTGATCCGTTGGAAATCGCGAAGCTGGCAGTTTACCTCGCGTCGGATGATTCCGCGTACGTCGTCGGAGCAGACTTCCTGATCGACGGCGGGGTCACGGCCATTTCGGGCGTGGGCGCCTGAGCCTCGTTACGGAGAATCGAGGCCGTTCTGTTCCCGCTCAGGCAGGGAACGGATCGCCGCCAACCCCCGTAACCTCAAAAAATGTCGGCCGTGACGTTTTTGCGGTCTGCCTCCGTGCGGCTGAGCTGGAAAATCGTCGGTTCCGCGGCTGACGGAAATACGAGCAGGGCAGGATAAGGAGATCACACGATGGAGTCCACTCTCAAGCAGAGCAAGGCGGCTCATACCCAACATGTCGACGGCTCTCCCTCGCCAGTTGAACTTGATGCCACTCCGAGCGCGCGACGATCCTGCGATCTCTCTCCAGCAACCTCTCCGAATCAGGTGCTGGCCATCGTCTCCGTCGGAATGATTCTGGCTAATCTCGATCTCTTCATAGTGAATGTCGGCCTACCCAACATTGCGTTGGATCTCGCCAATCCTAGCCTGGAGAGGCTTTCCTGGATACTCAACGGGTACACGATAACGTATGCGGCGCTTTTGGTATTCTTTGGACGCTTGTCAGAGCACTATCCACGCAATGTAAGCTTCCTCGTCGGGATCGGGGCCTTTACCGCAGCGTCAGCCGCCTGCGCCGCTGCCAGCAGTACTGAGATGCTCATCGTTTTTCGCGTCGTGCAGGCGGCCGCCGCCGCGCTCATGACGCCGACATCGCTTGGGCTATTGTTGTCCGCCTTCCCCCCTGAGGGCCGGAGCGGCGCCGTGCGAACGTGGACCGCTGTCGGCGGTCTCGCGGCGGCGCTCGGGCCGGTGATCGGCGGGGTTCTGGTCACAGCGAGCTGGCGCTGGATCTTCCTCGTCAATCTCCCACTCGGGTTGATCACCCTGGTCGTCGGTTGGCGAAAACTCCCGAGAGTACCTGGTCACAACAGTGCACGCCCCGATTTCGGGGCAGCGCTACTGGTGACCGCCGGCGTGGCGTCCTTGGTTTTAGCGATCGTCAAAGTAAACGACTGGGGTTGGCATTCTCCGGGCATCGGTGCTGCCTGCGCTGCGACGGTCATTTTCCTCGGGTGGTTCGTTGCGCATTGCCTTCGGTCGTCCGACCCGTTTATCGATCCGCACCTGTTCCGCATCCGCCCGTTCACGGGGGCCACGCTGGCTATCGCTCCGTTTTCGGCGGCCTTTGGCGCGCTTCTGCTGTCGATCGTATTGTGGGATCAGATGATCTGGGGTTGGTCGGCACTGAAGATCGGTCTTGCGATGGCGCCGGGTCCGCTGCTGGTGCCCGTCATCTCACTTCTCTTCTCGCGCCGGCTCATAGCCCAATTCGGCGCCGCCGCGGTTTCGGCCGCGGGGATCATTTCATTCGCTCTCGGACAGGTCTGGTGGTCGGTTGTGCCCGGTCTCGAGGCGAGCTTTCTCGCTGCGACTTTTGGCATGCTTCCAATCGGTGTCGGTGTCGGATTAGCGCTGCCGACGTTGATGGGAGTTAGTACGTCATCACTGCCTCCCTCATCGTTCGCGACAGGTTCCGGAGCAATCAACATGATCCGCCAGACTGGAATCGCAATCGGAGTCGCTCTGCTGGTCGCCATCGTCGGCGTACCTCACGAGGTCGCGGAGTGGGTACAGGCCTTCCGAGTGGCCTGGTGGGTTATGGCGGCGATCACCCTCGTTGGCCTCATTCCGACGTTACTTTTGATCAGGCCCAGACCCACCCGAGCGCCAGTTGTGTCAGAGTAAGGCTGGCAGGCCGCATGACGGAGATCTTGTTGAACTCCCGTTCGACGACGCCTCGCTTGAGCCCCCAATTCACGAACATGTTTGATCCAACCTCAACACTATTACTCACGCGCGGCGGTTTCAGCGTATGCGGAGCCAATGGTCGAGACCTATGCCGCCCCCGTTTCGGATGTGGGATTATCCGAGGGGAAACGAAACGTAATTGGGTTGCTAAGTCGGTGGGCGGTTTGATCATCGCAACGACATGACGACAGAGGGACTGCACTTATGAAAGCATTTGTTTTTGAACGCACCGGCGACCCCAACAACGTCCTGGCCGTACAAGAATTACCCGAACCGAAACCCGGCACCGGTGAAATTCTCGTCCGCGTGCGACTTTCGCCAGTTCATCCCAGCGACCTGCACATCATGCGCGGCCGGTTCGGTCGTCAGCCGATGTTGCCAGCCACTCCCGGCATCGAATGCGTCGGTGTCGTTGAGGCGCTTGGGTCGGGCGTTGCAGGTCCCGCACCTGGCACGCGCGTCGTTCTTCTGAACGTTTGGGGGTCGTGGCGTGAGCTCATTCTGAGTCCGGCGGAACGGGTCATACCTGTACCTGCCGATCTCTCGGACGAGGACGCCGCGCAGGCTTTAGTGAATCCGGTTACAGCCTGGGTGATGACCATGGTCGAGCACGATCTTAAGCCAGGCGACTGGTTGGCCCAGACCGCTGCCGGTTCGACGGTGGGCCAGCTTGTGCTGCAGCTCGCTCGTTCGGAGCGTTTCCGCACGGTCAACATCGTGCGCCGTCGCGCACAAGTTCCAGACATCAAGGCACTTGGTGGTGACGTGGTGATCACCAGCGAAGACGATGATTGGGGCATGCAACTCGCGACAGCAAGCGAGGGAAAGGTGCTATCCCGGGCGATCGATTGCGTGGCAGGCAGGACCGGAGCGACGGTTGCGCGGCATCTCGCGCCTGGTGGCCGTATGCTGGTCTATGGGGCATTGTCGTCACACAGGCAAACCGATCCTTCGGCATTTGAGATGCCAGTCTTCGCACCGCGGCTGATTTACAATGCGGCAGCTGTGCAAGGATGGTACCTCCTCCATTGGCTCGAAGTGACCCCGCTCGATGACTGTGCTGCCATCTTTGCCAAGGTCCTCGACCGTCTGGCGTCCGGCGCGCTGCGCCTCCCGCCGGCGAAACTTCATCGGCCACAAAACATTGCGGATGCCCTGCGTGACGCAGATGGAGCATCGCGCGAAGGCAAGCCATTGCTTGATCTTAGCAGCTGGGCTGCAGACTAAAGGATCGTGCTGTCCGACCCGGACGTGGTCGCCGCGACCTTGTGCAAGCCTGGCGTGGTGCTCAAGCGCCCGGCGGGATCGAGCGGCCGCTTCGCCGAGCACTCCGATCTACCGTCCGACCTCGGCGGCGGTGACATCGGTCACAGACGCCCAAAGAACCGTTTGAAACCGAGGAAGGGAGCGTCGCCAACCCGTTGTGGGGAGCGCCTTCTCAAGCTCGGCATCGAGATCGGCCAGACCAGCGCAGATGAGCCCGGCGAGTTCACACGGCGAGAATGGCAAGCTCGATCTGACCAAGGCCGAGGGCCGCCAGAGAAAGGCATATCCATCATTGTAGTCGAGGGGCCGGGTGAACGAACGCGCAGTGCGACGCCTTCTACTTGTGCTCCAAATGCCATGAACCGTCCCAATCGGCTGGAGGCGGCTTTTGCTTCAGGCAGCTGATGCGCCTCGCGAATGTCATCGAAGGGTGATCCCCGGGTATCGCTTCGAGTGCAGCAGTGAACGCATTTTGGGCGTCGTCCCAACGCCTTTCCCGATAAGCCGCCAGCCCCTCGGCATAGCGGGTTTGTAGCTGCATTTGTTCGGTCGTAAGCTCCCCCTTCCGGCCCATGATTTCGAAGACAACCTGCGGCTTCGTTTGACCAACCACGACAACGCGATCAATCTCGCGAACCTCGATCGTCGCGCCAGAGGCTACGGCCGTTGCCTCCGAGATCAGACAACGACTGCCATAGATCTTGTTGGCTCGTTCGAGGCGAGCCGCCAGATTCACCGTATCGCCCATCACGGTGTAGCTCATCCTGAATTCCGAGCCGATGCTGCCAACCAGCGCCTCGCCAGTTGCGATGCCGATTCGAATATCGCACTCCGTTGAGATCCGGCGCACGCCGAGGAGCTCGGGCAATTCCTTGCACAGCTTCGGAACGCGACCGATCATGCCAATGGCCGCGAGGCATGCCAAATCGGTCTGGTCTGCCTCAGCGATAAACGGAGGTCCCCAATACGCCATGATCGCGTCGCCGATGTATTTGTCGATGATTCCTCGATGCGCGTGGATCGGCTCGGACATCGTCGAAAAATAAAGATTCATGATTTTGACCAATCCCTGTGGCGTGACCCCTTCGCTCAGGGTTGTAAACCCCCTCATATCGCAAAACATGACCGTCATAACGCGGCGTTGGCCTTCGGTGGCAGCGAGTGCTGGCTGCTCAAGCAATCCTTCCGCAATCCGTGGGTCGATGTACCTTCCATACGTTTCTCTGACCTGCGCATTGCGGCGCAACGTCTCGATCATGCGATTGAACGCAGCTGAGAGTTCCCCTATCTCGTCCCGCGTCGTGACGCTAATCGATCCATCGAGGCGGCCGGCTTCCACCTCGCGTGTGCCTTCCAGCAGTCGCAGGATCGGACGCGTGATCCCGCCGCCAACGAGGATCGAGAACGCAAATCCGAGTAAAGCTGCGACCGCCGTTACGACTGCCGAGATCAGTATTGCCCGGCGCTGACTCCGAATAACTGTCTTGGCGCTCTCACACACCTGCCCCAGCATGTCGGCGCGAACGTCGTTGATCTTGGTGTTTAACTCGTCACGGAGCGCATCGACACTCGATAGAATGCGCCTTACCTCGACAAACTCATGCGCATCAAGCTCGCGACGCAGAAGCGCAATTTGTTCGTTCAAGCGGCTGCGAAGGTCGTTGACCACGGTGTCGATGCGATAATCGATACGTGCCAAGGCTGCTCTGTCCGAGGGAGTCCTTGCATCATCGATAATTGCGACGATAAGCCGATGTGCGGCTGTCGCTTCATGGTCGATATCGGAGTCGGTCTCTTCGAAACTCTTCAAGGACGCCGTATAACTAGCTTCGTCTGGGGGAGTCTCCATCTTCGCTATGATCATTCGCCGAAGTGCGAGGCTACGGTCGAGCAATCGAACATTTACCCGTACCAAATGGCCATAGGCGGGGATGTATCTATTTGTAACTTCATCCAGCAAATGACCGACTCTGCCGGTCAGAACGATCGACAGAACTGATGTGATCACCGCAAGGATGATCAACCCGGCGGCGATGCCGATGATCTTTTGCCTGATTGATTTTTGGAACATCGACTACGGCCGGCGCATCAGTTCATGCTTCCCGGCAGAAAGCAGCGCGCTTTCGGATGACCATCTTTGTAGTAGGGCCAAACCATCGTGCGACCAGCGCGGTTCGGCCCATCCACTACAGCTTCCATCGGAACATCAACCCACTCGCCGTCAATGCGCACGCGGTAGTGACCGCCCTGGTTTTCCCAGTCGGCGTCCTCTACGCGCTTCGCATCACTGCTATCGCAGCAGGGCCCCTTTCCGCTACGCGAGCTCTCATACCAACCGTTCAACTCAGGGCGCTCGTGATCGTGAGCGCAAGCAATTGTAGAGGTCGACAGCACGACAGCAGAGGCAACAACCGCCACATAGCAAGAGTCATGGAGAGCGATACGGTTCAAGCCGAGAACTCCTCCGTTCGCCCTGGCTTCTATCAAATGGTGATCGCAACCGCTTCGGGGCGCTTGCTGCTATTGTTTCGGTCGTGCTGCAATTGGATAGCTTACTGAACGGGTACGGCAAGTTCGAACGGGCGCCCGCAGGCTTGAGGTTGGATCATGGCCACCGCTATCGAAGCGCTTCGCTTGCGGTGACTTTTTCAAGTTTGCTGGATTGTAGTGAACCTGACTTGAAGGTCGGAGAGATAGATTACAGATCGCATTACGCATAGTGCGGCTCACTTCAGGAGACAGGACCATGGTCGATCACGAAGTAATTGGCAGTCAGCTCAAGACGGATCGTTTCCCCTTCCAGAGTGAGGGCGACATCACGTTGGCCGTCCGCAATGCGAACTACACGCTAGGGCCGGTGATGCTGCACATCACCATGAAGCCCGGCGCGGTCATTACAGCGCATCTCCACAAAGGCATGGCCGAGGCGCTCTATGTCGTTGAGGGCGACCTCATCAACGAGGGCAAGCAGTACCAAGCAGGCACTTCGTTGCACTTCAAAGCAGGCGGGCAACATGGCCCGCACACCACCAAGAATGGGTGCAAGCTACTCGTCCTTTGGACAGAACACACTGCGAAGGAGGCGGCGGATCTCACCGACTTTGTGATCGCAGGTTAGGCACCTTAACGCCATTGCGCTCGGATCAGGAGCGGCGAGCGCTAAGTCGCCACTTGCGACCGTCCTCCTGCGAGGTGCAGATCATGCTAGCCGACTCGCCCGATCTCAATATCGGAAACACCGCCTTCATGCTTGTGTGTTCGGCATTGGTGATGCTGATGACACCCGGCCTTGCGTTTTTTTACGGTGGTCTCGTTACAAAGAAGAACGTACTGACCATTATGATTGAGAGCTTCGCGTCGCTGTGTTGGACGACAATACTCTGGTTCTCCGTTGGTTATTCGATGTGTTTTGGACCGACTTGGCACGGCATAGTCGGTGACCCGACATATTTTGCCTTCTTGAACGGCGTACGTTTGAACACGATTTACGTCGGAAATGACGCCGGGATCCCTCTCGCGCTGCACTTCGTATATCAAATGATGTTCGCAATCATTGCCCCGGCCCTAATTACCGGCGCATTTGCTAATCGGGTGAATTTCGCAGCGTACTTGCTCTTCCTCACCGCATGGCTGGTTTTTGTCTATTTTCCGTTCGTTCACATGGTCTGGAGCCCGGACGGCTTGTTTTTAAAGATGGGCGTGTTGGATTTTGCCGGCGGGATTGTTGTGCACACAACAGCGGGGTTTGGAGCTTTGGCCTCTGTCATATTCATAGGGCGCAGATGCGACAGCACCGATGCGCCTCACAATGTTCCGTTGATGGCACTCGGTGCGGGGTTACTGTGGTTTGGTTGGTTTGGCTTCAATGCGGGTTCAGAAATTGGCGTCGATTGGGTGACCGTTTCATCCTTTGTCAATACGCAATTGGGAGCGGCCTTCGCTGGATTCACTTGGCTTGTTCTGGAATGGGCCAGCGTCCGACGCCCCAATTTTGTCGGCCTGCTGACCGGTGCAGTTGCAGGTCTGGCGGCCATTACCCCCGCTGCAGCGTATGTGTCATTCGGTGCCGCAGCGGTAATCGGAGTCTCGGCGGGACTGGTTTGCTACTACGCAGTTGCAGTTAGGAAGATTGCAGGGTGGGATGACGCGCTGGACGTGTGGGGAGTGCATGGTGTCGGCGGGGCCCTCGGCGCCATTTTGCTCGGAGTATTTGCTGCGAGGAGCTGGAATCCGCACGGAGCGGCAGGCCTGTTGTTGGGTGGCACTCGTTTCTTTCTTTCGCAATGCATTGCCGTTATTGCATCCGCGGCCTGGGCGTTTGCCTTTACCTATACCGCGTTATGGTTGATTGACCGCGTCACTTGGATTCGCGTGGATGCCGAAACAGAGAAACTAGTACCCACTTTTCTTAGATCGTGAGTCGTGATTCAAGGTCGGGATGATACCCGAAGCAAGAGAAGTCCGCCTTTCGAGGAAAGATCGCAAGG
>NZ_BSOW01000034.1 GCF_030160715.1 Bradyrhizobium iriomotense | reverse complement strand
GCGGCCGCAGCGGGTGCGGGAGCTGCGGCGGGAGCAGGGGCTGCTGCCGGGGCGGCCTGCGTGGCTGCCGCGGGCTTCGCGGCCGGGGTCTGCGACCATGCGGCGCTCGCCATCGCGAGAGAAATTGCGCTCGCCAAAATCAGTCCTGCCGCAACACGCATGATGTTGTCCTCGATAGATTGATCCCGTTGTTCGGCCGTAGCTTTTCTGCCCCTGTCCGAACCTGTCCGCCCCAGACGATCGTAGCCTAGATGGTGGGCCATCACCAATGCAACGGCTGTTTGGCGCCGAGTGCCATTTGTGCCCAAGCCCGTGACACGGGTCGCCTCAGCTATCCGCCAGTGCCTTGGCGATCGCCGTCTTGATGCGCGTATCGGTCGGGTCGACAGCCGAGGCGAAAACCTCGGCGATATAGCCGTCGCGGCCGATGAGGTATTTGTGGAAGTTCCAGCGCGGAACCTCCTTGGGCCGGGCTTCCGCCGCCCATTTGTAGAACGGATGGGCCTTGGGCCCGAGCACGACGGCCTTTGCGGCGATCGGGAAGGTAACGCCGTATTGGTGATGCGCGGTCTCAGAGATCTCCGTCACGCCGCCCGGCTCTTGGCCGCCGAAATCGTTGGAGGGCACGCCGATGATGGTCAGTCCGCGCTCGCGGAACTCGCTCCAGAGCTCCTGAAGGCCAGCATATTGCGGTGTGTAACCGCAGAGCGAAGCAGTGTTGACGATCATCAGCGGCCGGCCCGTGAAGGCCGCAAGCCGGATATCGTCGCCGGAGAGCGCGGGGAAGGAGAAAGCGTAGGCCGAGATCTTGCTCATCGCGCCTTGCGCGATGGCGCGAGTCGCGATGGGGCTGGCGATTGCGGCGAGCGCCGTGGTGAGCACTGTCCTGCGGTTCAGCATGGCGATGTCCCCAAGTTGATCCGGGGACGAATCATACTCCGGGAGCGCGACCGTTCGCGCTCAACACCGCGTTACGCGCGGCCTAGCGCAAGCGGACGATGAAGTCGGTGCCTTCGCCGGTCTCGCCCTGGTTGATGCCCTGGTCGGAGACGATGATCGAGCTGCCGGAGGTCAGCATCTCGTTGACCTTCGCCATGGTGTCGGCGGGGATGGAGATGCGGTCGAGCGCCTCGGCCGGGCTGTCCGGCGTGATCACGGGCTTTGCGGCGACCGGGATGATGCCGGCCATGCGCTGGCGGCGAGTCATGCGGCTGTCGTCGTCGCGCTCCACGGAGCGGACGGCGACGGGCAGCGACACCACCGACCAATGCAGTGCGTTGGCATCGCTCTTGTCGACTTCCGCGGTGAAGACATGCGTACCCAGAGGACGGTCGCTGGCCGCGATCGTCACGGGCGCTTCGAACAGCGGCGCAAAGTTCTGCCGCACATAGACCTTGGAATCCTTCCGGCTGATGAAAACCGCGATCTGGCCTGCGCGCTTCGGCGGCTCCGGCTTTGCTGCCGGTGCCGGTTCGGTGACGCGGGTCTGATCCTTTTTCGCATCGGCGGCGGGCTGCACAGGCGCCGGTGCCGACACGGCGACATCGGGCTTCTTGGCTTCGGTCGCTTCGGTCTTCGCGGGTTCGGACTTCGCGACCTCGGGCTTGGCAGCTTCAGGCTTTGCGGCGTCCGCCTGCGAAGCCTCAGTGGTCGCTGCGGGCTTGGCCGCGGCGCTCTCCGGCTTGGCGGCCGGTGTAGATGCGTCAGCGGTTTTCGCACCATCCGTCTTTGCATCTTCGTTCGGAGCGGCCTTGTCGGCAGGGGCTTCCTCGCGCGCCATCGCGTTGCCGATGGTTGCATCTGATATCACGGTGTGGCCGACGGTCGAGCGCAGCTCCATCGCCGGCTCGGCGCTCGCGCTCTTGACCTCGGCAGCGGCTTTGGTCTCTTCGACCTTGCTCTCGGGAGACTTGGCCTCGGAAGACTTGGCCTCGGAAGACTTGGCCTCGGGCATGCCCTTGTCCGCCTTGTCGGCGACGGTCGTCGCGGGTTGCTCCAGGCTCGCCGCGGGCTGCGGCGGCACGCGCAGGCTCGCGAGCAGGGGATGCGAGAAGCTGTGCGGCGTCATCTCGCCGGGCGCCACGATCACGCGCGCGCCCATCTTGGTCCAATTCCACATCTTCACCGCGAACGCCATTGGCATGCGGATGCAGCCGTGGGAGGCGGGATAGCCGGGCAGGACGCCGGCATGCATGGCGACACCCGACCAGGTGATGCGCTGCATGTACGGCATCGGCGCGCCGCTATAGATGTTGGAATGGTGGAATTTGTGCTTCTGGATGACGCTGAACACGCCCATGGGCGTCGGATGGCCCTTCATGCCGGTCGACACCGGCGATTCCGCGAACACGCCGTTGGAATCGTAGACCGTCACCCTCTGCCGGTCGATCGAGATGGCGATGACCAGCGGCCCTTGCGGCTTGGCGCCGGTCTCCTTCTCCGCAATATCCTTCTTGCCCGGGACAGCGCTGCGCTTGCGCGGCTTCACACGCTCGATCCGCGGCTGCGGCTGGTGGTAGTAGGAACCGTCGGTAAAGTCCGACCAGTAATACATCGCGGCTTCCGCATGGGTCGTGGTGCCAATCGCACCCGCCGCCGTCAAAATGGCGACGCGCCACAACCGCGCCTTTGCGGCAGAAGAGCCGACCCCGTTCACGCTATTCATCCTCGAATCCGTCATCCAAATCAGTAATTAGTCTCGCAAAGGGGATACGCGTTCACCAGCACGGCGGTTCTGCTGGCAGGAACTTTTGTGCATGCAGTAGCAAAAAAGCCTCACAGAGCGGTAAACGGCAGCCGCGCGGACCCGGCCTGCCACCTTCCTGATCAGCCCTTGCATCCCTACATTGCGGGAACTTGCTACCGGAGAACTTCATGTCATCTCGTTTTCCCGGTCTTTCCGGCATGCGCTTGAAAGGCCTCGCTTTATTCCTCCTGCTCGTGGCCATGCCGGCCAGCTTCGCCCAAGCCGCCGACGAACCCGATCTGATCTTCCGCCGCTCCACCGTGTTCAAATGGCTGAGCCCAAACGACAAGCTCGCGACCTATGGCCTCGACGATCCCGAGGTCGAGGGCGTGGCCTGTCATTTTACAGTACCAGAAAAGGGCGGCTTCAAGGGCTGGCTGGGGCTGGCCGAGGAGGTCTCTGACATCTCGCTCGCCTGCCGCCAGGTCGGTCCGATCAAGTTCAGGGATAAGCTGGAGCAGGGCGACGACATGTTCCGCAGGCGCCGCTCGCTGTTCTTCAAGAGGATGCAGATCGTGCGCGGCTGCGATACCAAGCGCAACGTGCTGGTCTACATGGTCTATTCCGACAAGCTGATCGAGGGCTCGCCGAAGAACTCGACCTCGAGCGTGCCGATCATGCCGTGGGGGCCGACGGACACCAGCATTCCGAAGTGCGGCGACTTCTTCACGCAGTGATGAGATTGCGGCTGAAGCGCGGCTGCGCGAGATGCGAGCCGGTTAGCCGCACGAACGCCTGCGGTGCCGCCTCATAGCCGCGGTCGGATTGCAGCGCCATCGCGCCGGTGGCGCTGCGCTGTCTAGATGTCTCGTTGGCGCGGTCCGAACCCTGGTCCGCCTCGCGCGCCATTGCGCGATCTGACATGATGGCCATCCCTCAACCCTGAGCCTCGGTTTGGTGCCGGGCTTATTGCTGTTCGAAGGCTTCCGTCGTCGCTGGAACGTCCCCGGTTCAGCGGCACTTCGCGCTTCTTTGCCTTCCTTTCAGCAGAGAAACGTAAAATGCGTGTGAAGCGTCGTCTTCGGGACGGTGACCGCAGGCGTGCATGCTGGCTGTGGGAGTGCCGGAGAGGGCCGTGAAGCAACCATCGGCCATGTGGCGGCTTCACTGAAATGATTGGGGTTTTTGACTTAATGTTTCGTCGCATCTGCTCCGACGAAACAATTCTCACGAAGATGAAACCATTTTCCCCTTTTGGCGCATCACGGACGAAACCGCCCATGGTTATCAACCCCACCGGCGGTAGCGGCGCACAGCCGCGGGGAACTGGAGACTTCACATGCGGGCGCTCAGCTTCATCCTTGCTTTCGGCTTCGTCCTCGCCGGCTCCTCGCTGGCCGGAACGAGCGACAGCGGATTGCCGGGCGTCGGGACCTTTGCCTATAGCGGCTCGCCGGTGGGGGGCAACGCGCCTCAGCCGATCGTGATGGCCGCGCGTCTCTGATCGCAAGCCAGAATAATAGAACTAGAAAAGCCAATCATGCTTCGTATCTGCGCCGCAGCTTTCCTCGCGTCCCTCCTCACGATCACCGCTGCCCAGGCTCAGGTGCGCTCTCCCAACAGATTGCCGGATCCGCGTACCGACTTCGTGCGCCAATGTGCGCCGCATATGCTCGGGCGCTGGGCGCATCCGGAGGAAGTCTGCGGCTGCCTGCATGATCATGCCGCCGCCGTCGTCGAGGACCGCGACCTGCGCGAGGCGCTGCTTCGAGGCATCAGCGAGACCGGCGTGCCGACCATCGAGAACGAATGGGTGCCGGTCGCAAAGCAGGCCGAGATCGGTCCGACCTTCACCAAGATCGCCAAGCCGACCCTTCAGTGCATGTTCGACCCGGCGAAATAGCCCGCAAGCTATTTCGACTTCGGTCCGAACCGCGGCACGCAGGTGCGTGTCCGCGTGACGCCGCTATCGGTCATCTTCGCACCGCGCACTTCCTTGATCTGCCCGGCCGGGCAGGTGCCGTCATCGACCATCACGCGCTGGCCAAGCCGCAAGTCGACGACGTCCTGCTCGCGCCCGACCGTGCCGGCGTGCGCCAGCGTTGATGTTGCGACGAACAGCGCGCACACGAACATCGTACGAATATGGGTCATGACGAAAATCCCGGCCTCGATTGCCACCGATGTTAGAAAGCCGCGCGCGATTCTCATAGTGAACCTTGGTCACGCGCGCCGCGCCGGCTTGTCGCTGCCGCGAAGCGCGGCCAGCGATTGCGCCGCGAGCTTTTCGGCTGACGCCACCAGTTCCAAAACCGAATGGCCGGAAAAGCCGAGGACGAAGCCGGGCAGGGGACGAGCCCGCGCATAGGTGTCGGCGAGCAGCCAGCCTTCCGCGCCGGCCGCCTGCTTGGCCTCAGAGGCGATACGAAGATCCACCGACGGCTGGAACCGCGCGACCAGATGCAGGCCTTGCGAGGGTACGGGAACCGACAGCCGGCCGTCGGACGCGTCCTGGAGCGTCGCAGCCAGTGCATCGCGCGCCTCGCGATAGAGCTTTCGCACGCGCTTCAGGTTCGCCGCGAAGGCGCCGGAGTTGAGCATGTCGGCCACCGCGCCTTCCATCAGCGTGCCCGGAAATCGGTCGAGCGCGGCCCGCGCGGTCGCGACCGCGCCGATCAAGCGCTCCGGCAGCGCGCAGTAACCGATGCGCAGGCCCGGAAACAGCGTCTTGGCAAACGTGCCCATGTAGATCACGCGCTCGAGCTGATCGATGCCGGCAAGCGACATCAGGGGCGCGCCGTCATAGCGGAACTCGCTGTCGTAATCGTCCTCCAGCACGAAGGCGCCGGCCTCCTTCGCCCAGTCCAGAAGCTCGAGCCGGCGCGGCATCGACATCTGCACGCCCAGCGGAAATTGATGCGACGGCGTGACATAGGCCGCGCGCGCCCTTGGTGCCGCCGTCTGGCCCTTGGCGACGCGCAGGCCGTGCTCGTCGACCGGCACGGAGACGGCGCGATAGCCGCAATGGAGGATCGTCGCGCGCGCGATGGGGTAACCGGGATCCTCGCACCAGACCGGGTCGCCGGCTTTCAAGATCGCGCCGAGCACGATGCGCAGCGCGTGCAGTGTGCCTGACGTCAGCATGATCTGGTCGGGATCGCAGCGCAGGCCCCGCGCCGAGAGCAAATGATCGGCAATCGCCATGCGCAGTTCGCGGCTGCCGCGCGGATCACCGTAGTGCAGATGTCCGGTGCCGAAGGCGCGCATGCGCCGGCCGACGAAGCCGCGGAAGCGTTGCAGCGAGCGCTCGTCGATATGGGTGCAGCCGAGTGCCAGCGTGCCCTGCCGCGGCGCCTCGACGATGATCTTCGCCTTGCGCGCATCGCTCGCGCGCGTGGGAATTTTGGCGGCGACGAATGTCCCGGAGCCGACGGTCGCCTCCGCGAACCCGTCGGCGATCAGCCGCTCGTAGGCCGTGACGACGGCGTTGCGCCGGAAACCGGTCTGCTTGGCCAGCGTCCGCGACGGCGGCAGCGGCTCGCCCGGCCTGACCAGGCCTTCCACGATCGCGTGGCAGAGCGCCTGGTAGAGCCGGTGCGCCGAGGAGGCGCTCGCCGTGACGTGCGTTCCGGCGAAATCGAGCGGCAGCTCGGCCTTGCGCGGTGGCGCTTTCGGCGACGGCTTGGAATTGGTCGGAATTTTTCGCATGGAATTGGAACTATCGCAGACCAAATGGCCCGCTACAACTCTTTCCAGATTCAAATTCCACGACAGGAGCCGCCGTGTCCGACGGTATCGCCACCACGTCCTATCCGGTCTCGTCCCGCAACCAGGTGAAGCGCCGTCATGATCGCGGCTCTTACGATCACGCCACTGTTCACCGCATCCTGGATTCCTCGATGCTGTGCCACGTCTCCTATGTGATCGACGGCCAGCCCTATTGCACGCCGACCTTCTTCTGGCGGGAAGGGACCAGGCTCTATTGGCACGGCTCCAGCGCGAGCCGCATGCTGCGCAACCAGTCGCGCGGGCAGAGGGTCTGTCTCACCGTTGCGCATCTCGACAGCCTGGTGCTGGCGCGCTGCGGCTTCAATCATTCGGCGGACTATCGCGCGGTGATGGCCTTCGGCACCGCCTACCTCGTGACCGACGCGGAGGAGAAGAGCCGCGCGCTCGTCGCCATGGTCGATCGCTTCTTCCCGAATCGCACGGCGGGGCTGCGCCCGAGCAGCACGCAGGAGATCAAGGCGACGTCTTTCATCGCGATGGAGATCGAGGAAGCCTCGGCGAAGGTGCGCGCCAAGGGACTGGCGGACGACGATGAGGACTATGCCTTGCCGATCTATGCGGAGCGGATTCCCGTGCGTACCGTGCTCGGTGCTCCGGAACCCTGCACGCGCCTCCTCGACGGCGTCACGCGGCCAGCGACGCTGAATGGCTATTCGGAAGGCCGACTGCTCGATGATGCATTGCTGGATGCCTATTTTCAGGAGTACCCCGAGGGCTGAAATCGGCTAGCTTCGCGGCGCTCTTGGACTGCCGATGGAGTTGCCAGCATGAATGCCGATACGCAGCAGAGGATTCTCGATGCCGTCGATGCCGGCTTCGAGGCCCAGCTTGCGACCACACGCGATTTCGTCGCGATCCCCTCGACCCGCGGCGCGGAGGGGCCCTGTCAGGACATGATGGGCGACCTGCTGCGTGCGCGCGGCTATGAGGTCGACGACTGGCATATCAATATCGATGACTTGAAGGATCTGCGCGGCTTCGGTCCGATCGAGCACGACTTCTCCAAAGCGCGCACGGTGGTCGGCACCTACCGCCCGCAAACCAGCGGCGGCAAATCGCTGATCCTGCAAGGCCATTGCGACGTCGTGCCGGCGGGGCCGCTGGAGCTCTGGGACACCCCGCCATTTGCGCCGGTCATCAGGGACGGCAAGATGTATGGCCGCGGCGCCTGCGACATGAAGTCCGGCACCATCGGCGCGCTCTATGCGCTCGATGCAATCAGGGCCGCAGGCCTACGGCCCACGGCGCGGATCCATGTCCAGTCAGTGATCGAGGAGGAGAGCACCGGCGTCGGCGCGCTCTCGACGCTCCAGCGCGGCTATCGCGCCGATGCCTGCTTCATTCCGGAGCCGACCGGCGGCAAGATGGTGCGCTCGCAGGTCGGCGTGATCTGGTTCCGCCTGCGTGTGAAGGGCCATCCGACCCATGTGGCGTTTGCAGGCTCCGGCGCGAACGCGATCATGGCGGCCTATCATCTGATCCAGGCGCTGCAAAAGCTCGAGATCGAGTGGAACGAGCGCGTCAAGAGCGATCGCCATTTCAAGACGCTCAACCATCCCATCAACTTCAACCCAGGCATCATCAGGGGCGGTGACTGGGCCTCCAGCGTGCCGGCTTGGTGCGACGTCGATTGCCGCATCGCGGTGCTGCCGGGTTGGTCGATCGCCGATCACCAGAAGGAGATTTTGGCCTGCGTCGCGGCCGCGGCGCGAAACCACCGTTTCCTCGCTAACAATCCGCCAGAGGTCGAGTGGTCCGGCTTCCTGTCGGAGGGGTATGAACTCACCAATTCGGCCGCGCCGGAAGCCGCCTTCGGCAAGGCGTTCAATGCGGTCTATGGTGGCGCGGTCGAAGACCTCGTCTTCACCGCGCTCACCGACACCCGCTTCTACGGCCTCAACGAGGGCATCCCCAGCCTCTGCTTCGGCCCTGAAGGCGGCGAGATCCACGGCTTCAATGAATATGTCGATCTGGAGTCGCTGAAGCAGTCGACCAAGGCCATGGCGCTGTTCATCGCGGAATGGTGTGGGGTGGAGAAGGGGTAGGCTTCTCGCTCCACCGTCATTGCGAGCGAAGCGAAGCAATCCAGACTGTCACCGCGGCGCGATTTCTGGATTGCGTCGTCGCTTCGCTCCTCGCAATGACGAGCTGCTAATTCCTCATCCTGAGGAGCTTGCAAAGCAAGCGTCTCGAAGGATGAAGGCCTGGTCGGTGGCCTCGCCCTTC
Source organism: Bradyrhizobium iriomotense (assembly GCF_030160715.1). Lineage (GTDB taxonomy): Bacteria > Pseudomonadota > Alphaproteobacteria > Rhizobiales > Xanthobacteraceae > Bradyrhizobium > Bradyrhizobium iriomotense. The sequence continues at coordinate 86,582 of NZ_BSOW01000034.1, read as the reverse complement.
GAGACGCCGCTACCGCGGCTCCTCAGGGTGAGGGGCGACATCCCCCCCGGGGGCTGTGCCCAATCCACCGGCGCATTTCAAATGCTTTAAGCTTAAAATAAAGACTAGAATGCCGGCCTCGCCGGTGGCAGACTGGTGCCCGATCGCAGGCCGAGTCCTTTTGGGGAGTAACGATGCGCGATTGGGATGATGCTTACGCCAATTCGGCCCATGTGCCGGGCTCGGACAGACTGCCGGCGCTGTGGGCCGAGCGTGCCGCCGCCTATCGCGCCGCGCTGAAGCACTTCCGCCCCGACATCGCCTACGGCTCGGGTGAGCGCCAGCGCCTCGACCTGGTCCTGCCGGATGGGGACAGCAAGGGCCTCGTCGTGTTCGTGCATGGCGGCTACTGGATGCGGTTCGACAAATCGTTCTGGACGGACCTTGCCGAAGGCGGGCGCCACCACGGTTTTGCCGTCGCGCTGCCGAGCTACACGCTGACGCCGGATGCGCGCATCTCCGACATCACGGCCGAGATCGCCGCCGCCGTCGCCACCGCCGCCGCGCACGTCTCCGGGCCGATCCGGCTTGCCGGCCATTCCGCCGGCGGTCATCTCGTCACCCGCATGCTGTGCGACGACAGCCGACTCGCGCCCGCGATCTACAACCGCATCGCAGCGACGCTGTCGATCAGCGGCCTGCACGATCTGCGCCCGCTGCTGAAGACGAAAATGAACGCCACGCTCGGTATGACGCTGGAAGAGGCAACGCTCGAGAGCGCCGCGCTGCATCTGCCGCGCGGGCACGCGCCGGTCACGGCCTGGGTCGGGGGCGCCGAGCGTCCGGAATTCATCCGCCAGGCCGAGCTGATGGCAAACGTCTGGACCGGTTTCGACGTGGCGACGCGCCTCGTGATCGAGCCCGGCTACAATCATTTCACTGTCGTCGACGGGCTCAGGGATCCCTCGTCAAAAATCACGGCCAGCCTGGTCGGTCTCGACTGAGGGAGACCGGACGGAACAGGGGATGTCATGACCAGCAACGACTACGATCCCACTGCCGAAGGCGCTGAGACCGATTTCGCTCGGCGCATGTCCTATGGCGACTATCTCCAGCTCGATGCGATCCTCGGCGCGCAGCACCCGCTGTCGGATGCGCATGACGAGATGCTGTTCATCATCCAGCACCAGACCTCCGAGCTCTGGATGCGCCTCGCCATTCACGAGCTCAGCGCTGCCCGCCGCGCCATCGCGCGAGATGAAGTCTCGCCCGCGATGAAGATGCTGGCGCGCGTTTCCCGCATCTTCGAGCAGCTCAACAGCGCCTGGGACGTGCTGCGCACGATGACGCCGAGCGAGTACACGCATTTCCGCTCCAAGCTCGGGCAATCCTCGGGCTTCCAGTCAGGCCAGTATCGCCTGATCGAATATCTCCTCGGCAACCGCAATCACGCGATGCTCAAGCCGCACGCGCACGACGCCGAGGTCACGCGGCTGCTGGAGGCGGAGCTGGCGGCGCCGAGCCTCTACGACGAGGTGCTGCGGCTCGCCGACCGCAAGGGCCTCACGATGCCGTCTGCCGTCCTGGCGCGTGACGTCCGTGAGACGCACAGCCTGAACGAAGGCGTGCTGCAGGCGTGGCGGCGCGTCTACGAGGCGCCGGAGACGCATTGGATGCTCTACGAGCTCGCCGAAAAACTCGTCGACTTCGAGGATTATTTCCGCCGCTGGCGCTTCAACCACGTGACCACCGTCGAGCGCGTCATCGGCTTCAAGCGCGGCACCGGCGGCACCGGTGGGGTCAGCTATCTCAAGCGCATGCTGGAGGTCGAGCTGTTTCCCGAACTCTGGCGCGTCCGCACCATCCTTTGAGCAAACCATGACCGAGACCCGACTTCGCGTCTACGACGACACCAGGGCGCTCTTCCATCTGCCCGAGGGCGTGATCTATCTCGACGGCAATTCGCTCGGCGCGCTGCCGCTCGGCGTTGCCGAAAAGGTCGACCGCGTGATCCGGCGGGAATGGGGCGATGAGCTCATTCGTGCCTGGAACACCGCGGGCTGGTATGTGCAGCCGCGCAACGTTGGCAATCGCATTGCGCGGCTGATCGGCGCGGAGGCTGATACCGTGATGATGGGCGATACGCTCTCGCTCAAGGCTTACCAGGCGCTCGCCGCCGCGCTCGATATCAACCCCGAGCGCAAGGTCGTGCTCTCCGACACCGGCAATTTCCCGACCGATCTCTACATGGCCGAAGGCCTGATCGCGACGCTCGGGCGAGGGCACGAGCTGCGCCTCCTGGCGCCGGAGGCGGTCGAGGCTGCGCTGTCGGACGAGATTGCGGTGCTCTACCTCACCGAGGTCGACTACCGCACTGGTCGCCGCCACGACATGGCGAAGCTCACCGCGAAAGCGCATGCGCTTGATATCGTGACCGTCTGGGACCTCGCGCATTCCGCCGGCGCGCTGCCGGTCGATCTCGCCGGCGTCGGCGCCGACTTCGCCGCGGGGTGCACCTACAAATATCTCAACGGCGGTCCCGGCGCGCCGGCCTTCCTCTACGTCGCGCCGCGCCACGCCAATCGCGCCCGCGCCGCGCTCTCGGGCTGGATGGGCCACGCGAAGCCGTTCGCCTTCGATCTCGGCTATGTGCCCGCGGGCGGCGTGGAGCGCATGCGCGTCGGCACGCCGCCGGTGCTCGCGATGGCTGCGCTGGAAGCTTCGCTCGACATCTGGGACCGTGTCGAACTCAGCGAAGTGCGCGCCCGTTCGCTCAACCTCGGCGATCTCCTGATCGCCGAGGTTGAGCGCCGCTGCCCGCAGCTCAGGCTGGTCACGCCGCGCGCGCACGAAATGCGCGGCTCGCAGGTGTCGTTCGCCTTCGCCGGCGGCTACGCCGCCATGCAGGCGCTCATTGCGCGAGGGGTCATCGGCGACTTTCGCGCCCCTGATATCATGCGCTTCGGCCTCACGCCGCTATATATCGGGGAGGACGAGGTGATGAAGGCGGCCGAGATCATCGAGGAGGTGATCGTTGGCGAAGTATGGAGGCGACCGGAATACCAGGTTGTGAACGCGGTGACGTGAGGGACGCTGCTTGAGGCACGCGCCTTCCACAATCTCAGCTGTCATCGCTCGACTTGATCGGGCGATCCAGTATCCCAGAGAGGACGACGAATACGGATAGGCCTCGGCGTACTGGATGCCCCGCCTTCGCGGGGCATGACGGGTGTTTTGCTTCAACCCGCCTTGCGTGCTTTCGCGCGCGTTGTCGGCGCTTTCGTTTTGGCCTTGCCCTGATTGTATTCGATCGCAGCGCGCACGAGCTGCTTCAACGCCCGCACATTGATCTTGTCGCCCTCCAGGAAATCGATCGCGCGGCGTTCGTTGCCTTCGAGGCCGGCGTTGAAGAGTTTGTCGGGATCGGCGAGACGCGCGCCGTACATGAAGGTCAGCTTCACCTTGCCCTTGTGGGCGTTGGCGACCGCGATGATGCCGTCGCGCTCCCACACCGGGCTGCCCATCCATTTCCATTCCTCGACGATCTCGCTGTCGGCCTCGAGAATGGTCTTGCGCAGGGTCGCCAACGTCTTGCCACGCCAGTCGGTGATCCCTGCGATGAGCTGGTCGAGTTTTTCCGATGGAGTCATCTGAGGTCCCGTGCTCCGAAATCCGGTCCCGTTCTACACCGCGCAAGCGATCGCGTCAGCTGCTGCGCCATTTGGCGGCATAGGGCAGGGCGAACAGATAAAGGCCGGAGAGCAAAAGCAGGATGAGCGGGAACAGCGCCAGGAGGCCGATCCAGATCGCCTGCTTCTCCAGTCCCATGGCGAGGACATTGATGATGACGGCCAGCGTAAAGCCGATCGACAGCCAGCGGTGAACCTGTCGAATCCACACGTTCCAGTTCAACGAGACCTCCTGATTTTCAAGAGCAATGCCGCGGCGTCAGTCTGCCTGCGGCAGAACCTGCTCGAGCTTTTCCAAAAACTGCTTCCATCCGGCGTGAGCGCCGCCATAGGCCTGCTTCTGGTCCGGGCGGAATCCCACCTGCTCGACCCGGAGCAGAGTTCCGCCCCGCGTCGGGGTGAGGGTGAAGGTGACCACGCTCTCCAGATTGTAAGCCGCATCCTGATGCGCAAAGTTCCAGGTGTAGGACAGCACCTTGTTCGGCTCGACCGTGAGTACCTCGCAGTCGAGCACGCCGCCCCACTCGCCGGTGAGTTTGAAGCGATGGCCGACCTCCGGCAGGAAATCGTTCTTCATCAGCCACTCCGAGATCAAATGCGGCTGTGTCAGCGCGCGCCAGAGCTTTCCGGGCGGATGCGCGAACTCGCGCTCGACGACGACGGAGCGGGTCTCGGTTGTGTTCATTGGTCCATCCTCTTGAGGAGATCTTCGAGATCGTCGAACCGGCCTTGCCAGAAGCCGGTCATCTTGCTGGTCCAGTCGAGCAGCGGGGCGAGGGCGCGAAGCTGTGCGCTGTAATGCGTCTGACGGCCTTCGTGGCGGTCGCGCACGAGCCCCGCCTGCTTCAATGCCATCAGATGCTTCGAGACGGCCGGTTGCGACACACCGGCCCGCGCCGTGAGCGCACCGACGGTCTGCTCGCCGTGGCGGCACAGCCGCTCGAAGATCGCCCGCCGGGTCGGATCGGCAAGGGTTCGGAACAGCACGTCGTGGGCGTTGGGCATGGGAAATAGATAACTCACTGGTTATGGATTTATGTATAACCGTAGAGTTATCGATTAGTCAAGCTGGCCCGCTAGCTGCGCGCTAGCCTCCATGCCGCAGCACTTCGATGGGATCGAGCCGCGCGGCGCGCCAGGATGGGTAGAGCGTTGCGAGAAACGAAAGCGTCAGCGCCATGATCACGACCGCGGAGGTTTCTCCGACTTCGACGTCGGCCGGCAGCTTCGAAAGAAAGTAGAGCTTTGGCGGAAACAATTCGGTCCTGGTCAGCCAGGACATGAACTGCCGGATCGACTCGATATTGGAGCATGCCACAAGCCCGACGACGAAGCCGATCAGCGTACCCGCGACGCCGATCGACGCGCCGGTGATCAGGAAGATCCTCATGATCGAGCCCTGCGAAGCGCCCATGGTTCGCAGGATCGCAATGTCGCTGCTCTTGTCTTTCACCAGCATGACGAGGCCCGACACGATGTTCAAGGCAGCCACGAGGACGATCAGGGTCAGGATCAGGAACATCACGTTGCGCTGGACCTGAAGCGCGCTGAAAAAGGTCGAGTTGCGCTGCCGCCAATCGACCAGGAAGATCGGCCGGCCTGCGGCCTCCATCACGCTCCTGCGGAACACGTCGATGCGATCCGGGTCGGTCGTGAACACCTCGATCGCCGTGACATCGCCGCTGCGGTTGAAGTAGGACTGCGCTTCCGCGATCGGCATGAAAACCATGCTCGCGTCGTACTCCGACATGCCGATTTCGAACACGGCCGTGACCTTGTATTTCTTGATCCTCGGCATGACGCCCATTGGCGTCACCGCGCCGTGCTGCGCGACGAGCGTGATGGCGTCACCGGCGTGCACCGAAAGCTGATCGGCGAGGCCCTGGCCGATCGCAACGCCCTGATCGTCGTCAAAATGTTCGATCGATCCCTGCTTGATGTTACCTGCGACCGAAGCCAGCTTGACGAGATCGACCGCGCGGATCCCGCGCACCAGGACGCCGGAGGCGTTTGAGGATGATGCCAATGCCGTCCCGTCAACGACGGGCACAGCGAGTCGCACACCCTTCAACTTGCTGATGCGTTCGGTCACATCCTTCCAGTCGGTCAGAGGCGATTCCAGCGGCTGAACCAGAACATGCCCGTTGAGGCCAAGGATCTTGTCCAGGAGCTCTTTGCGGAAGCCGTTCATGACCGCCATCACGATGATGAGGGTCGCAACGCCCAGCATGATGCCGAGAAACGAAAACCCGGCGATGACCGACACGAAGCCTTCCTTACGTCGCGCGCGCAGATAGCGGGCAGACAGCATCCATTCGAACGGCGCAAAGGGAGCGGTCTTCAGCGGCGCTGTCATGATTCTCAGGGCTCGTCAGACCTGTCATTCTGTCCGGTTGCAGCCGGTTTGGCGACCCGTAGTCCTCCGGCAAAAATTGGCGCGTGGGAGAGGCGTCGATATCATCGCGGCCATGACCTCGGACGTCATTGCTTTGCGCCGCGAGACAATTCACGTTGCGAATTCAAGGCACTGGGAGGAGATCCGATGTCACCGCTCGAGAGACTTCATGCGATGAAGATGCCGTTCGCCGAGCTTAAGGGCGTGGAGTTCGTCGCGGCCGAGCCGGATCGCGTGGTGGCGAAGATGACGGTCAGGCCCGACCTCTGCACGCTCGGCCACATCGCACATGGCGGCGCGATCATGGCCTTTGCCGATTCCGTCGGAGCGGCCGCGACCGTGATCAACCTGCCGGCGGACGCCAAGGGGACGACGACGCTGGAGAGCAAGACCAATTTCATCGGCGGCGCGAAGGAGGGAACCACGGTCATTGCCACCGCGACCCCGATCCACCGGGGGCGGCGAACCCAGGTCTGGCAGACCCGCCTCGAGACCGGGGACGGTAAGTTGGTAGCGCTGGTGATCCAGACCCAAATGGTCCTCGTATGATTACGGGGTCTTGATTTTGTTAACGAATTGGTCGTTTGCCATGCCTCTAACTTGGGCAGGTTCCCGTCTTGCAAATCATGCTGCGATGCACAACATAAGGGACCTAGGGATTCGAACGCCTCCTCGAGGGACACCAAGAGGAGTTTTGACGTGGCACTTGAAGAAATCATCCACACGGAGTCCGTCGAGGGCTATGTGCGGACCCTGATCCAGCAAGAGGAATTGCCGCTCCTGCGCGATCATCTGCTGAGACTCGATCCCGAGAGCCGGCACGACCGTTTCAACGGTTTTCTCGACGACAGCTTCATCGAGCGTTACGCCGCCCGCTGCGCGGACGACGGCACCGTGATCGTTGCCTACATCGTCGATGGCGTGGTTCGCGGCGCGGCCGAGCTGCATCCGCCGGAAGGCGATTCGCTGCCCGAAGTGGCGTTCAGCGTGGAAGCCTCCGCGCGCCGCAAGGGCGTCGGTACCGTGCTGTTCCGCCGCCTGATTGCGGAAGCGCGCTGGAAGGGATTTGGGCGCCTGCGCATCACGACGGGCGCGGAGAATCACGCGATGCGGGCGCTGGCAAAGAAGTTCGGCGCACATCTGGCGTTCCGGCACGGTGAATCGACCGGCACGATCGATCTCACCAAGACGCCGGAGGCGGAGCTTGCGGATCTCGCGGCTGCGCCGTTCAAGGCCGGCCGGGCGCTGCTGAGCTTCAACAGCACATGGTGGAAGCTGTTTTCCAGCATGTACGGCAATCGCGCCGCCTAAGCACGATCCGCAAAAGTGCGCAGCGGTTTTGCCTCGCGACAAACGCGGAACGAGTTTGCGCGGAGATCGTGCGCAAAACACAGAGAATCAAAAAGCGGACCGGCAACGCCGGTCCGCTTTCGTATCCGTTAGCAGAGACGAGGCGCTTCAGGTGCCGGTGCGCTTGTCGTTGCCGAACCGGCGCACCACGCGGCGTTCGACCACCACCGAGCGCTGCGCGCCCTGTTCGCCGGCGATCACGCGCGTGGCGGTGATGCGGCTGTTGGTACGGGCCTGCTTCTTCACCTCGGCCTGCACGACGTCGAGCGGCATGCCCATCAGGGACGCGGCGATCTCGGCCTGCTGCTCCTGATCGTCGGTAATGCCGATCGCGGCGAAAATCGCCTCGTCCAGGGTCGGCGGATCGTGGCGGACGCGCCGCGTGCCATATTTGGTATTCCAGTCTGCGCTCATGGTGGCCTCGTTTCGATCCGGGATACCTAGTGCCGCCTATGTTGCATTGCAATATGAATTTGCTGTGGCATCTCAGTTATTCGCGTCTTGCATTGATCTGACGTCAGGGTGGTGACGGCTGACCGGCACCGAGCGCGATCCTTGGCTGCGGCCAGCGCTTTAGTGCTGCATGCCCGGCCTCGGTCAATCCGTAGATTCCCCGGTCGGCCCGTGCGAACCAGCCGTAGACATTGTGCAGCAGAATCTTGCCGGCATCAGGACACAGCGCGCGCAGATCGCGCACCCGCTGCGGGCCGTCGGCGAGGGCCGAGGCACAGGCCAGAGCCTGCTGGCGATACGCCGTCATGATCGGCGCGCGCGTGCTGCCGCCGAGGACCGGATCGCCCTGGCGGCGCTGGTGCTCGGCAACGAGTCGCGAGCGCTTCTTGGGCTCGCGTCGCGGCGCCGCGGTCGGTGGCTTCACCAGCACCTCGACCTGGCCGCGCTCGGTGACCCCAAGCATGCCGAAGCCGAGACGGCGGCAGAGATTGCGATAGCGCGCATCGCTCTCTCGCCCCTTGCCGCGCGAGGACATTTTTGCGGCGATCCAGATCTCGTCGGCGGCCGGGGCGCGATCGACGGCCTGCAAGATCAGCTCGAGATTGAAGGCGAGCTTGAGCTCGCCGATCACCACGACCGGCGGATCGCCGGCGCTGAGCCCCACGACATCGCAGCCGCCGATCTCGCCCTTCACGGTGAAGCCGAGTTCTTCGAGGAAGCGTTTGACGGGCAGATAAAGCGCGGTTTCCAAGGAAAGCTTCCGAGTCTTGCTGTTCCGGTCGGAGAATCAATAGCGGCAGTCTAGCCCGGATCGGACTTAGCTCTCGCGCCATTTGATCGGGAGCGGATGGTGCGGCTATCTTGCAAGCGGGACAATCTGGCGCTCTTACGAAGATGACAATCAGGAACGGGCTCTATCACATCCGGATCGAGATGCTGGATGCCGTGCAGGGCGGCAATCAAGGCATCATGGTGCTGCGCGACGGCACCATGCGGGGCGGCGATTCATTTTTCTTCGCCTACGGCAGCTACACCTCGGCCGACAGCAAATGGAAGGGCGAGCTGACCAACGAGGAACATTCGCCCTCGTTCGACGAGCGACCGGTGTGGGGCCGGAAGGTCGTGACAATCGGCTTCAGCGGCACCTACACCGACGAGACCGCCTATGGCGAAGGCATCGCGCTCGCCGGCAAGCAGAGTATCCGCTTCAAGGGCAATCTGCGGCTCCTGGTGGCGGATTAGACGCGTCCGCTGACCGGGATCAGCGCGCCCGTCACGGCGCTTGCTGCATCGCTTGCGAGGAAGAGGATCACCTCGGCGAGCTCCTGCGGCGTCACCCATTTTGAGAAATCCGCATCCGGCATGCTGACGCGATTGGCCTTGGTGTCGATGATCGAGGGCAGCACCGCGTTCACCGTGACCTTGCCCTTCCACTCGTTGGCGAGCGCCTCGGTGAGGCGGTGCACGCCGGCCTTCGAGGCTGCGTAGGGGCCCATGCCGGAGCCGGCCTGGAGCGCGCCCATCGCGCCGACATTGACGATGCGGCCGGCCTTCGAGGCCGCAAGGTGCGGCAGCGCGGCGCGCGAGGTGTTGAGCGTGGTCAGCACGTTCAGCGCATACATGCGCTGCCAGGTCTTGATGTCACCGTCGCCGACCGACTCGAAGGCAAAGCCGCCGGCGATGTTGATCAACGCATCGAGGCGGCCGAAATGTCTTGCCGCCGCCGAGATCGCCGTCTTCGCCTGTGCTTCGTCCGAGAGATCGACGCCGCCGAGCTCGATCCACTGCGCAGTGGCTGGCGTCTGCGAGGGCGCGTGATCGATGCCGCCGATGCGCGCACCGCGCGCTAGCGCCGTCTCCGCCACCACCTGGCCCAGCGCGCCGAGCGCACCGGTCACGATGAGAACTTTTCCTTGCATCGTCTTGATCTCCCGGCGAGGTGAGGCTGCTAGAGCATGATCCGGAAAAGTGCGAAGCGGTTTTCCCTCGCGACAAACGCGGAACGCGTTTGCGCGGAGATCATGCTCAAACAATAACCTAAAGCGCGATGATAATTCATCCCAATCTCATCGCGCTTTAGGCCTGCAGATAGCGCGCCTTGAGTGCCGTTCGCTCGAATGTGCCGAGCTTGAGCCCATCGCGCAAATAGGTTTCGAGGTCGCCATAGTCGGCGCGCACGGCTTCGAAGCCGGCTGCGAGATACGAGGACTCTACCGAGCCGATTGCGTCGCGCACGTCCTGCGGCAGTTCGGATGCGGCCGACGGATCGCGGCGGTATAACCGGTTCGTCAGCAGATAGTCCTCCGCGATGGTCTCCTCGGGCACGCCGAGCGCGTGCAGGATCAGCGCGCAGGCAAAGCCGGTGCGATCCTTGCCGGCGGTGCAGTGGATGACGAGCGGCGCGCGGTCCTCCAGGAGATGACCGAACAGCGCGCGAAAGCTGTGCGTGTTGTGGCGGACATAGTTGCGGTAGGACTCGCGCATGAGCTCGAGCGCAACGGGCGCGGTCAGCGTACCCTCGGCCATCTGCGCCCTGAGCGCGGCCACCACCGTCGGCTCGATCGGCAGGGAATGCGTGGTGATCTCGCGCACGCCGCACAGCGCGTCCGCGCGCTCTTCGACGCCGCGGAAATCGAACGCGCTTCTCACGCCGAGGCCACGGACGATCTCGACATCGGCTTCGGTGAGTAGGCCAAGATGATTGGAGCGGAAGAGGTGCCGCCAGCGCGTCTGCCGGCCGTCGGCGGTCGGGTAACCGCCGAGGTCGCGAAAATTGCTGGCGCCTTGCAAGGCGAGGTGGCGGGCAGGGGAGTCTGACATAAGATCAGCCTGGGCTATGGTGCCGGCGGAATCGGCCGCGGGGCTCGCGCGCGATTTACTTGAACTCTATTACAGGGGGCGAACATGAACCGGCACAAGGCCATTATTTTGGCTGTCGCCGTCTCGGCAAGCGGAACCTTGAGCGCGGCCGGCGTGAACGCGCAGACGTTTCAGGGCTATCGTTGTGCTGATGGCACGCAGTTCATCGTGGCATTCTACGAGGACGACAAGCGCGCCTTCATGCAGATCGACGGCGGCGCTATTCCGCTCGCCAAGCGGCTGACGTTGTCGGGCGCGCGTTACTCCGGCGCAGGGATCACGCTCAAGATCGGCAAGACCGGCACCACGGTCAAGCATCTGAAACGGCCCGTCACGGCCTGCGAATCGAGCTGAGCCCCGAAAATCAAAAAAGGGCCGAAACGATCTCGTTTCGACCCTTTTTCAAACTTCCACCCGACGCTTGCGAGCGCGTGGCGGTACCGAACCCAAGGCAGGCATCAGCGATCCCATTTCGGCTTGGCTTCCTCGATCGCCTCCTGGTGATACCAGCTGCCGCTGCAGATCGTCTCGACGACGGGCGAGGAGACGTGATCGGCCGGCAGCCTGGCCTCGCCATAGCGGCGACCGCCGAGAGCCGCGCGGCCCCCGACAGGGAATTGGTAGATCGTGGCCGACCCTGGGCCCAAGTTACTGTTCATCATTGCGGTATCTCCTTCAACCGGAGCGCTTGACCTCCATGGTGCGCCCGACTCGTTCGCTTATGGTTACTGGGTCACCCCATATTGGCCCTGCTCGTCGAAATGCAAAGTGCTGAAAACGGCATCATTGTTGGCCTAATTTGTGAGCAGTCATCCATTTGCACCCTGCAAGGCAGGTTCCAAATGACCAACGCGTGGGCCATTGCGAAGGTTGCGGGGAGGTGGCCTGCGACTTCGCGAAAATTGCGAGCGATTGGCGCTGCTTTAGCCGGCGCTTGGGTGCAACGCGGCGCATGCTGTCAAATCGGGCGTTTTCCGCGGGGTTTTTGCAGTGCAAGGTAACGCAAAGGTGCGCTGCTTTGACGCACGAGGCTGTGGATTGCCGGCGGTGCCCCGCCCCGACGCTCTGGCGGTGGAAAACGTCCCGCAGTGCGGCGTTTTGGCACGCAAAATGCTTAGAAAGCCCCGGCCGATGATGGCCGGGTACAACGTGCGGGGGACACCGGTCCCCACCTTTCGCATCATCTACAGAGAGGCTCAATGACCAAGTACAAGCTCGAGTACATCTGGCTCGACGGATATACGCCGACTCCGAATTTGCGCGGCAAAACTCAGATCAAGGAATTCGCGTCGTTCCCGACGCTCGAGCAGCTTCCGCTCTGGGGCTTCGATGGCTCCTCCACCCAGCAGGCCGAAGGCCACAGCTCCGATTGCGTGCTGAAGCCGGTCGCGGTGTTCCCGGACGGTGCCCGTACCAACGGCGTGCTCGTGATGTGCGAAGTCATGATGCCCGACGGCAAGACCCCGCATGCGTCCAACAAGCGCGCCACGATTCTCGACGACGCCGGCGCATGGTTCGGCTTCGAGCAGGAGTACTTCTTCTACAAGGACGGCCGTCCGCTCGGCTTCCCGGCCTCGGGTTATCCGGCGCCGCAGGGTCCGTATTACACCGGCGTCGGTTTCTCGAACGTCGGAGACGTCGCCCGCAAGATCGTCGAGGAGCATCTCGACCTCTGCTTAGCTGCCGGCATCAACCATGAAGGCATCAACGCGGAAGTCGCGAAGGGCCAGTGGGAATTCCAGATTTTCGGCAAGGGCTCCAAGAAGGCCGCTGACGAAATGTGGATGGCCCGCTACCTGATGCTGCGCCTCACCGAGAAGTACGGCATCGACATCGAGTTCCACTGCAAGCCGCTCGGCGACACCGACTGGAACGGCTCGGGCATGCACGCCAACTTCTCGACCGAGTACATGCGCACGGTCGGCGGCAAGGAGTATTTCGAGGCGCTGATGGCAGCCTTCGACAAGAACCTCATGGACCACATCGCCGTCTACGGCCCGGACAACGACAAGCGTCTGACGGGCAAGCACGAGACCGCGCCCTGGAACAAGTTCAGCTATGGCGTGGCCGACCGCGGTGCTTCGATCCGCGTTCCGCACTCCTTCGTCAACAACGGCTACAAGGGCTATCTGGAAGACCGTCGTCCGAACTCGCAGGGCGACCCATACCAGATCGCTTCGCAGATCCTGAAGACGATCTCGTCCGTGCCGACCGACAAGAAGTCAGTGGCCTAAGATCCTTCCGGCCCGGACCTTGGGGGCTTGGTCCGGGCTGGCTCTCAAATCCGCCGAGGCCGCGAGGCGTCGGCGGATTTTTGCATTTTGATGACATTTGGCGATATCGAGCGTTGGGTCTGCGCGCACGAAACTTGTCTCTCACGGCTGAAAGCGGGATAGACTGGCGCCTCGGATGCGCGCAGGCCGGGGACACGGCTGGTGTTGGAAGGTTTCTACAAGGTACGATTTCAGCTCGGCGACGCTGTTGGCCGCAGCGTCATGCATGTCGGCGACGGCAGGATGCTGGGCGGCAACTCGGCCTTTGCCCATATCGGCACTTACGAGAAGACGGGCGAGGAGGTCGCCATCGTCATCAAGACCGTGCGCCATAATCCCGATCCGAATTATCGCGCGATGGCCGGCACTGATGATGCGACCCTGATCGCCAAGGGCTGGCCGGATGGCGATCTCTATCGTTTCAAGGGCGAGCTGAAGGAATTGCCCGGCGTGCCCTTCCAGTCGGTGATGATGCCGATCAGGGAGGACGAGGTTCCGATCGCCGGCGGCGTCGGCGAGCGCGGCATCGCCGACGGTCTCTACTCGATCCATTTGCGGATGCTGGACGGCATTGAAGGGGGCCTCACCGGCGTCATGCTGCTCAACCGTGGGCGCATCCTCGGCGGCGATGCCTCGTTCTACTATCTCGGCAGCTACACGGCTGCGAATGGCCGCTGGAAGGGCCAGATCCTGAACCAGGAGCACACGCCGGCCCGCGATGAAAATCCAGTGTTCGGCGGCCATGAGGTCGGCATCGGCTTCTCCGGCACCTATGACGACGAGCAGGCGGTGCTGGAAGCCACCGCGCTCGCCGGCAAACGCAGCCTGCGGCTGACCGCGACGCTGAAGCTGATGCATCGCGCCTGATTGGATGTTTCGAGTGACCATGGAAAACACCGTCCGCATGCTCTCCACGCTCGGCCTGATGGGAGCAATGCGCAGCCTGTCCTCCGCTTACCAAGCCGCGACGGGTGTGCACATCGACGCCGACTTCGCGCCGACGCAGGCGTTGCTGAGGCGTTTGCGGGACGGCGAGGCCGCCGATCTCGTGATCCTGACGCGCGAAGGCCTCGACGAGGTCATCGCCGAGGGCCGCGTGGTGGCGGAAAGCGCTGCCGACCTCGCGCGCTCCTATGTCGGCATCGCCGTGGCCGCAGGTCAGCCGCATCCCGACATCTCCAGCGAAAGCGCCCCGCGCAAGACGCTGCTTGCAGCACGATCCGTCGCTTATTCGCGGCTGGGCGCGAGCGGGATCTACTTTGCCGGGCTGATCGTTCGGATGGGCATTGCGACCGAGATCAACGCCAGGGCGACCATCGTGCAGCAGGGCTTTACCGCGGAACGGCTGGTGAGCGGCGAGGCCGATCTCGCCGTGCAGCAGATCAGCGAGTTGAAGCAGGTCGAAGGCATCGAAGTGGTCGGACCGATCCCGCAGGACTTGCAGACACCGGCGCTGTTCTCGGCCGGCTGCATGGCGACGGCGAAAAATGCTGAAGCCGCCGATCGGCTGTTGCGCTACCTGGCCTCGCCCGACGTTGTGCCCGCGCTGCGGCAGTCGGGCCTCGAGCCTTGAATTCGCCAATGCCCGGACGCAACCTGCCGGCCATGCGGAAAGCTCTCTGCGCCATTCTCCTGACCTTCGCGGCACCGCTCGCCGCACATGCGCAGTCGGCCGATCTCGTGCTGTGCGATCGCCTGGCGGCCGATCCCAGCGATCCCGACAAGCCTGCTGACGTGAAGGGGGTGGCCGAGATCGCGAGCGCCGACGTCGCGACCGCGATCAAGTTCTGCAAGACGGCGGCAGGCGCCTCGCGGCGTGCGATGTTCGAGCTCGGGCGCGCCTACGCTGCCAATCGTCAGACGGCGGAAGCGATGGCAGCCTGGCGCAAGGCGGCCGATAAGGGCTCGAGCGCGGCAATGGTCGAGCTTGGCGTGCTCTATGGCACCGGCTCAGGCGTCGCCAGGGATGAGGCGCAGGCGCGAAAGCTGTTCGAGAAGGCGGCGCAGGCTGGCAATCCGCGCGGCGTCAGCAATCTTGCCGCGCTTGGTGGTGCGGGCGGGGCAGCTCCGGCCGACCCGGCGCGGGCGCGCGAGCTGCTCGGCAAGGCCGCCGAGACCAATGCAGAAGCGCAGTATCAGCTCGGCCTGATGCTCGCGAGCGGCGATGGCGGTCAAAAGGACGACGTTGCGGCGCGCGCGCTGTTCGAGAAGGCGGCCGCGCAAAACCACCCGGGCGCGCTGGAGCGGATGGGCGCGTTCGCACAGGAAGGTCGCGGCGGCCCGAAGGATGCGGCCGCGGCGAAGGCCTATTACGAGCGCGCCGCGGCGCTCGGCGATGAAGACGCCAAGAAGGCGCTGGAACGCATCCGCTGTCCCTATGCGATCAAGAACAAGCAAGGCCAGCTCGTCACCACGCTTTGCTTCTGAGCTGCTTCGGACATCAGCATCTCTCCCCACGTGGCAGGCCGTGACGGAACCTCGTTCGTGCCCCGGTCGTTGAGACCGGAACGAACAGGAGTCGCAACATGATCCGCAAATTGCGATCCGGCGAATACCGGCTCTATTCACGCAAGGTGAATCCGCGCACCGGCAAGCGCCGCAACCTCGGGACGTTCAAGAGCCGCGCAGCGGCCGCGAAGCACGAGCGCGAGGTGCAGTATTTCAAGCGGCACTAGAGGGCCTTTTTCGGACCTCGCAACAAAATATCGAAAACAACCCCATGCAAAGGAGTCGGGGGCCGGTGGTGACGGACTGCGGATTTAGCGAAATTCGTTGACGCGTCGGGCAAATCAGTGGCAGAATGGCATGATCGGAGCGGAAAGCGCCCGTCCAGCGGTGCGCCCTGCGCGGAAAAGCCGGATGGCCTCGCTCCGGCGGCGGTGCTAGGTAGCCCGCGAGCAGAAACGGCTTTCCAGGATTCCTTCGTTGCTGAACGGGCTCTACAAGGTCGAATACGGCGTCAACGATGCGTTCGGCCGCAGCATCATGTGCATGCACAACGGCAAGCTGCTGGGCGGCAATTCCGCCTTTGCGCATCTCGGCACCTATGAGGAGCGTGGCGGTGAGATCATCGGCGAGGTGGTCACCCAGCGTCACAACCACGATCCCTACTACAAGTCGCTGTTGGGCGCCGATTCGATGTCTATCAGCGTGCGCGGTCGGACCAACGCCAATGGAATTCGCTTCGAGGGCGAGGCAGACCCGCTTCCCGGGGCGATGTTTTGGGCCGATCTCACGCGGCTCGAGGACGATGCTTTGCCGCCACGTGGCATTGTCGGAGCAGGCGGCATCGCGAACGGGCTCTATTCGATCCATCTGCGCGCGCTCGACGGCGTCGATGGCGGCCTCTCCGGCGTGATGCTGCTGATGGATGGCCGCATTCTCGGCGGCGATGCGTTCTTCTACTATCTCGGCTCCTACGCCTCGGCGGATGGCCGATGGAAATGCGAAATGCTCAACCAGGAGCATACGCCGGCAAAGGGCGAGAATCCCGTCTTCGGCGGCTATGAGGTCGGGATCGGTTTTTCGGGGAGCTGCACCGCGGACAGCGGTGAGCTCGAAGGCGTTGCGCTAGCAGGCAAGCGTAGCCTGCGTCTTGCGGCTTCGCTGAAACTGATGCGACGGGCGTAGAGCGTCTACCCATAAACTCGTCGCGTCCGTTGTGCTGTTGGAAGGCGACGTTGAAGCCGATACGTCCGCAGCGCGGCCTTGGGCCAGAGGGGGACATGGCGGGCTTAGCCTGATAGGAAAGAGCCGCCTTGAGGTTGGAATGAGCGAAATGGCTTGGGAAAAGTCGTCAAACGAATTGGCGTGGGGTGTTGCCCGAAATGTCGAAGCCCTGGTTTTGATTATCAGGAAGGCGCAAATCCTCACGATGATGAAAGAGCTGCGGTTCAGTGTCCGAACTGCGGATGGAAGGGAATGCTCAGCGAAATGGGCATCATCCTGGAGCCGGGCACAAACTAGGACGCCATCAGAGGGGTTTTCGGATGGTGGAAGTGAAGCGAACGTCGTTGGTTGTCCTGCTCGCAGGCCTGGTCGGCTTCGCGGTTGGAGCAGCCATGCTTGGATACGCGGCTCTGTTGATCGGGATCTCGTTTCTTGGTCACGTACAGGGAGGTATTCATAGTGATTGGACCATCGTCGTGCTCTTCGGAATCCTGGTGTGCTTTGGACTGGGTGGAGTTGCAGGGGCCAAAGGAGCTGTCCGCCGCGCTAAATCCTGGCTCGGTTAGAAATAAGCCTCAAGAGCGGCGACGGAAGCGCGACATGCTTGCGCTACTTTTCCTTTGAGTATCGGGAGGTCATCCGCCAGTGGACAATTAGGCTGACCATGAACAAGCATCCGAACCCAATGACTTCCGGGATTAGGGGAAACCCGAAAGCTGCCCAAATGACAAGGGTCAGCAACAAGGCAATGCCTTGGATGAGGCTATCGATTTTGTCGGTAACAGATCGCAGTGACATTGCTTCCGCGCGGGCTATCTCGGCAGATGTTAACTGAGGCCCGAGCGCTCCGACAGTCAATTTCGGATGTTGGTCAGTGTGGAGGTGCCCGGCCCCGGTGCCATCATGAGCGGAATTGCGAACAAATGTTACGAACGCCGAGCGTTACCTCTAATACTACGCCGTGTACCCATAAACCCGGTGGGATGAAACGACAAAGCCTGCGCATGCTTTGCACCCATAGCAGCGAAGTTTGTGCGGCAGCCAACGGGCGCTTCATGCGCCTCACTTCATCGGTGCCACGACGAGCTTGCCTGAGGGCATGAGCCTGCCATCACGATAGATAGAGTCTTTGTCAGGTGCGTTCCATACATACCAAAACGCCCCCTTCAGGCGCCCTTGCCGGCAGAGATCGCCGAGATCGGCGCGCGTTGCGGCGACCGACCGTCCACGCTGGCTGTCGGCCGGCGTGGAGCCGTCGCTGCCGAAACCCCATTCGGTGAGCCAGAAGGGCTTCGCGCTGCCGCTTGGGAAAATATTGTCGTTCAGATACGCACGTAGCTGCGGCAACGCCGTTTTGTCGTCGCCCGTAGGCGGCATTGCGAACGGGCGTGTAGCTGTTTCTTTCTCTCTATATAATCCTTGCTTTGCTCACGAACTCGGCAAGTTCGCGGTTGAATCGCAGTGGATCCTCGAGAAAGGGTGCGTGTCCGGCTTCGGGGTACCAGGATGCGGTACTGGTCCGGCATTTTTCAAGGATCTGTTCACCCATGGCCGGGAGGATCACCGTGTCGCACAGACCCTGAGTCATTAGGACGGGTCGATCCAGTGCGCTCAGCACGTCCTCGGAATCGATCACGCGCGTGACAAGGGCGGCGCGTATCTTTGCGGGTACCACGATGTTCCAGCACAAGGCCATGGCGTAATCGTCGGGCGGCAGGGGGCGTGCTGTGCACCCATGCAGGAATGCACGCATTGCCTGGATATTTGAGGGGAAATCGTCAGCGGTCGCGCCTGGAACGTGATCGAGGAAGCCGGGCCCGATCAGGCTGCCGAACGCGGCGCTGTTGAGCGTTACGGCCGCACCCACGAAGTTGATCCCCGCGATGGCATCCTGACCGTACGCACGAACATAGTCACAGATGACAAAACCGGCATAGGACCATCCGACGAGTGTGGGATGTTTCAGGCCGAGTTCATCGATGATGGCGGCAATGTCATCCGCCCAGCGCCGCGGTTCCGTGTAGTGCTCCCGCGCCTCGGGCGCGTCCGACATGCCGTGGCCGCGAAGATCGAAGGCCACGAGGTGAAATGCATCCGCAAGCTGGCTCTCGTACTGCTTGTGCCAGCAAAGATGATTCTGTGACCATCCATGGATGAACAGGATCGGCGGAGCATCGGCCTTGCCCCAGTCACGCACATGCAGCTTCACGCCACCTCCGCCGACTACGGAATGAATTTTCATTTGCTCCTCCATTCGCTGATCCCGGCTTGGATGATCGGCGGCCCACGTTGGAGCAGGTGTTGTCGCGGGCGTTGAAAAAGAGCGGCAGAAGCGTTGAATTTGGGGAGCCGGACAGCCTTAACGGCAATGACCGGTCGGTATGCGCCCGAGCCAGTGGGTCACCTGGAATCGGCCGCGGAAATGAAGGATCTGACCTCTCGCACGAAATCGGCGAAGGCCGACTCCTCGCTAAGAAGTATATGATTTGCGCTGTTGAGATCCACAAAGCGCGCTCCGGGTATGCCAGCCGCTAGCGCCTTGCCTTGCTCGAATGGGACTGCTGCATCATTCCTGGCGTGCAGCACCAAAGTCGGAACGCTCACGTCTCCCAAGATGCCCGAAACGTCCATCTCCCCAAACGAATAATGAAGTCGACTGGCATTGTCAGGCGAAGCAGTCTCCCTCTGAAGGTCATTAAACCACGCCATCTGCTCGCGGCTCGCGCCTGGAATGAAGGTTTCGGTGAACAACTGCCGAAACGCGGGATTATCTTTTCCCCATCCCTCGCGGATCAATGTGGTCATGGCTTCATGGGTATCAATCTCGTGGCGGTCCCCGCGCTTTCGCCAGCCTTTTGCGTATCCGCCATACAGGACCAGGTGAGATACGCGCTCGGGGTGCCGGACGGCGTAGGCGACCGATACCGCACAGCTTTGCGAGACACCCAGCAGTGGGAACCCGCTCAAACCGTTTGCGTCAGCAACGCTCTCCAGATCGCAAACCATGGCGGCGAAGGACAGATCATCAGCATTCCAATCGGACAGGCCGTTGCCGCGTTCATCGTATCGGATGAGCGTATTAGCTTTCGAGAGTGAATCGATCCAGTGTCGCCACACTGGGCTTTCCCACTCATACTGAAGATGCGACATCCAATGCGCCGCGCGAAGAATTGGTGGTCCCTTGCCGGAGATGGCGTAAGCAATTTGGACCCCGTCCGGGCTCCTGCAATACCGTATTTGTTGGGAACGCTGGTGTTCATCTAGCGCGATCGATGCATCGAGCAGGCCGCCAGGTGCTCGACTCAAGCGCGTGCTCGCCGATCGCATCGCGCTCTCTCGAGCCGACGTGTCAAGCGATCGCAACTCCAATGCCACTTGCTTATCGGTCGGATTCATGGACTGCAGGGCTTGGGCATAGAAAAGAGCCCGGTTAGGTTCACTGCGCAGCCGTTCTACAAGCATCTGGAGGATCAGAGATCTGGTGCGATCCAGTGCGTCGGCATGAAAGGTGCGCCAAGCCTCGAAAACGGGGCACCGAGGAAGTTCAAGACCTTCGAGGAAGCGCCCTCGGAACAGCGCGGCCCAAGTTTCCAGGTCTGAGGTGGCAAGAGAGCGCACGTTTTCTGTTGTAATGTGGACGACGTGGAGTAAATCGACATCAAGCTTGTTGGTGTCGAGAAACACGCCGCTTCCATCGGTCCTGAGGCAGGACTCATCACCGTCCTCGTTGAGCACATGCCTAAGCTTCGTGAGGCTCCACCTGAGCGAAGCTCTGGGATCGTCCGGCGCGTTCCAGAGCATTTGGCATAGATAGTCGCGACGTTGTCGCCTGTTGGCCAAAGCCAGATAGGCGAGCAAAGCGCGCGTCTTCTTTGACGCAGGCAGGACAATTTCCTGGGCGTCGCGCACGACCGCCAGTTCGCCGAGCACCTTGATCTGTAGGGGGCTCTTCATCCGGCACGATCACCTCTAATCAGGGTACCGCAGATGTGCTTTGGATTCACCGGATTGGTTGGTGTCTACCAACTCCGTAAACTTGCCCAGAAGCAGTCCAATAGGCAAGGGCCGCTTCGGGTCAACGTCGACATTCCTGCAGTTGGCCAGCCGCGTCCGGTTACCCTGCAACTTCAGACATGCCGCTGCTCGGTGCCAACTGAAGCGACGGGCCAATTGCGAGCACATGCACCGCAGCAGGGACATTTGGAGCTGTTCACGCCATGAACGACCGCTCCACGCAAACTGGCGCAGTTGCGGTGGATGACGCCGATCTCATCTCTGTCTGATTTGTCGCTCCAGGCGCAGCGTATGCTCGCGCAGAGAATCGTAGATCGGTGCATTGCCGAGCAGCATGGGTAGCAGCATCGCCATGAAGCAGGCGCCCAGCATCGGCAGCAGCATTGTCACGTTACCGGTCATTTCGGCGACGAGAACGATGCCGGTCACCGGCGCACGCACCACGCCGGTGAAGAAAGCGGCCATGCCTACCAACGCAAATGCTTCCGGCTGGACAGCGAGCGCCGGGAATGCATGACGGCAAGCCGTCCCGAACAGCAGCCCGGACTGGGCTCCCAGCACGAGCAAGGGCGCGAACAGTCCGCCGGGCGTGCCGGCCGCGTATGAGAGACCGCCGAGCCCGAACCGGATCAGGAAGGCGAACCCCACGATCGCCACGCTCTCGTGGCCGATCAGCGCGCGCTGCGTGATCTGATCTCCGCCACCGACCAGTTCGGGCGCGAACCAGGCCAATATGCCGACGCTTGCGCCGATCAATCCGGCGCGGAGCTCCATCGGTAGCCGTCCAAATCGGTCGCGAATTGCAATGGTCGCGAGCAGGGTGCGATTGTATGCGACGGCAAGCAGGCCCGCGATGCCGCCCAGAGCAAAGAACAACGGAGCTGACTCTGCGCCGGGATAGCTCAGCGGCCCGATCTGGAAGTCGGGCGCGTCACCGAGAAACAGCCGTGCGACCGGGATCGCCGCTGCCAGCGCCGCAAGGGCGGCGACGGCAACACGGTGCTCGAACCTCTGCACCAGCTCCTCCAGCACAAACACGAGCCCGGCAATTGGCGCATTGAAGGCCGTTGCAAGGCCGGCCCCGGCACCGGCCGCCAGCAGCACTCGGCAGTCCGCCCATGAGAGCCGGCAGATGCGCGCAGCGAAAACCGCGATACCGGCGCCCATCTGGACGGTCGGCCCCTCGCGGCCCAGCGCCAGCCCGCAGCCGATCGCCAGTATCCCGCCGAAGAATTTCACCGGCACCAGACCAAACTGAGCCGGTGGAATCTCTTCACGCAGGACAGCTTCGACATGCGGAATGCCGCTTCCCGAAGCGTGTGGCGAGAACTGCCACACCATCCACGCGGCAACCAGGGTTGCGACTGCGCACGCGCCGACGACCATCAAGAATCCCCAGACTGCGTGGCCGTGGGCCCAAACGATCAACGCGTCGCGCTGACGATCGGCATGCGCGAGCACAAGCCGGAAGATCGCCCCAACACACCCGGTGGCTGCCCCTATGACGAGGGCCATCGCCGCGAGGCCCAACAGGCTGCGACGTTCGTTTGCGACATGTCGATCGTCGTCAGGTTTTCGGTCCACGGCTGCTCAGTGAGCTCGAAGCTTTCGCAACGGACAAAGTTTGCCGAAATCACTGGCGAATGTCCCGGACAAAAATGCTTCCAACTTCGACTGAAGAACGGCCTTTCCGATCGACACGCTGGGAACCTCACCGCACCTCCCAACGACAGGTGCGCCGAACCAAGGCCCGCTTTGGGTCCAACAGCGGGCCCCTCGACCCTGGGCTACCTAGCCGAGCTCGCCCTCGGAATACGGACGTAAGGGGCCCACTTGATTTTCTACATCAACAGGTTGCTTCGTCAGACATGACCGGCGAGCGAAAAATTGCGATTTGGGAACCACTATCGTTTTGACCCTGAGCCGACGGACCGGCATGATGGCTGGGTGAGGCAGCGCGTTTGGCACTCCGCCGACCGTCAATAGGTGAGGGTGGAGTGATGTCCGTAAACTGACAACGATGCGGAGAAGCCTATCATGCAGTTGTCAAAGGTCGCCGCGTTGGCGCTCATCGCCAGCTGCCCAAGCCTACTGTTTGCGTCTCGGGCGTGGGCCGTTTCTGAATGCTCGATTTCAGGGACACTAGCGGATTGGGGTGAGAATTCGACGGCAGACATCGATCTCACATCCGGGGCAAGTTGCCAATTTCCAATCAAGATGCGCGGGACGGTCGTTGGTTCGGAGATCTCTCAAAAGCCGTCACACGGCAAGCTGAAAAAGGTCAACCCGTCTACGTTCGAATACAAAGCGAAGGCCAAATATAAGGGGAGCGATGCGTTTGCCATCAAAGCAACGGGGCGGGGGCCGACGGCTTCTGGCACGTCGGTCATCACCGTGAACGCGACGATCAAATAGCGTTCCTCGCATCCCTTGCATGCGTTTGGAAGCGGCATGACATATTGGGCGCGAGTGTTGTCGCAATCTTGCCAGCGAGTTCTCTTGGCGCTGCGAGCGCGCAGGTGAACTGCGACGCACTCGGATGACAACTGGGGAAACCGCTCCCGGCGAAACGGATGAGTGACCTAACGCACGTTCCGCGCCGCAGGTTTGTGACAAAAGCTTAACCACGAGCGCCCCTCTGTCGGGAACGAAGACTGGCACGAAACACGATGGTGGGACGAAGCGCGCGTGACATCGTTCAGTAACCGTTTCGATCCTGACTTCCCGAATCAGGGTTGTCGGCACGTCAGCCGTCGACCATAATCTCCTGGCCCCTGCAATGAACGAACGCTCGAACATGAGTGACCCAGATGCACAACAGGCGATTTCCGAGGGCGCGCCCAGCGGGCAAGACCGGCCCTCACGTCAGGAGCCGCCGCCTCGTGACAAGAAGCCTGGCTCCTCTCGGGGCACACTGATTGGAATTGCCGGCGCGCTCGTGACCGCCGGAATAGCCGCCGTCGTGGTATTGCCCAGCCTCACGCGCGACAAACCGGCTGCCGTTGGTGAGGAATCCACTCTCGAAGTGCTGGTACCAGCCGACATCAATGCAGCCCTTCCCACCCTCGATCCGGGAAGTTCGAAAGCAGCGGTGGATGACGCGAGGAACTGCAAGGCGCCGCTGGCATGGGTGACGTTGACGCAACGACCGAGTGGGCATGGTGGCATGGTGCGCGTCCGCTCGGGACAATATCTGTCGCCGCCGATCAAGCTCACCACGACACCTCAGCGCATCGCCATTCCCTATCCCGCGCCTTATCCCGTGGGCCGTGGAGTTCTTACATTGGTCGGCGAGGCGGACCAGGTGGGGTTCTACCTGAGGCCCGGGGGCGTTCAGGACGTGAACGGGGCGTATTCCGTTAACGTGAGGTGGCAGGTGCGCAACCCTTGCCAATGAATGCGCAAATGGATGAACGCGACGCTGTGATGGGGAATTGCCGGTCTTGAAAAACTTCTTCCGCAACAGTCCGATGGTCGCCATGTGCGTTGCCATGATCGTGGCCGCGGTCGCTACTAATTGGATCCTTAATCCGAAATCCGGTCCATTCAGCGCATTGACATGGGCGAATTCGCTCACGGTCGGTGCCGTGCTTCTGATCATGGTGGCCGGCGTCGCACTGACCTATGTGGCGATGCGGCTTGCAAGCGACCCCACCGGATTCGGATTGGTCCCTGTCGGGGAGGGCTATACGGTCGGGCGTCGGCTGAACGTGGAGTCTCCTTCCGTGTCTGTCCGCAGCGCCGACGAGGTGCTCGACGAGCTCGACCAGATGATAGGGCTCAGCTCCGTCAAGGAGGAGGTCAACAAGCTGCTGGCCGGCATCGAAGTCGAGCGCAAGCGCCGTGAACAGGGCTTGCCCGTGGCGAAGGTGAGCAGGCACATGGTGTTCACCGGGCCGCCCGGCGTCGGCAAGACCGAGATCGCGCGCGCCCTGGGGGAGATCTATCGCTCTCTCAAAGTGCTGCGCAAAGGACATGTGGTCGAAGTGCAGCGCGCCGATCTGGTCGCAGGTTATATCGGGCAGACGGCCATGAAGACGCTGGACAAGTGCAAGGAGGCACTCGACGGCATCCTTTTCGTCGACGAAGCCTACTCGCTCGCGGGCGAAGGCAAGGATTTTGGCCACGAGGCAATCGCGACGCTAATCAAGTTCATGGAAGACAACCGCGACCGCATCATGGTGATCGCCGCCGGGTATCCCAATGAGATGCGGCGTTTCATCGCCACGAATCCGGGTCTGGCGAGCCGCTTCAACAGGACCATCGAATTCCCGGCCTATGAGCCGAAGGAGCTGGCTGCGATCCTGCGATTGATGGCCAAGCGACAACACGCGGAGTTGCCCGACGTACTCGAGCAGAGCCTCGTCCCCTGGATCGAAACCCAGTGGAGAAGCGAGGGCTGGGGCAACGCTCGCGAGATGCGCAACCTCCTTGATAAAGCGTGCGAAGCCCAGTCCCTGCGCGTGGCCGCCGACCCGACCGCCGACATCAGCAAGGTCGAGTTGGTCGACTTCGAAAGTGTAGGCGTGCCTTTGGTGCGAACGAACGTCCCGCCGCCGGCGCCTCCGCCCGTGCCGACTACACCAACTCCGGCTCCGATCGTCGTTGAGCACGCGTTGGTGCCTTCTTCGCCTGACCATTCGGCGCCACGCGCCGGGCGAAGGCTGAAGGTTGAGGCCACCATCCCCCCCGAACGCACGCTCGATCAGGCGCTGGACCGCCTCGAAGAGATGGTCGGGCTGGAGCCGGTCAAGGCAGAGGTGAACAGGATCATGTCGGCGCTTGAAGTCGAGCGCTTGCGCCGCGAGCAGGGCCTTGTCGTCGCGCCCATCAGCCGGCACATGGTATTTACCGGCCCGCCCGGCGTGGGGAAGACCGAGGTCGCGCGCGCACTCGGCGAGATCTATCGTTCGCTCAACGTGCTGCGAAAAGGTCATCTGGTCGAGACTGACCGCTCGGGTCTCGTTGCGGGCTATATCGGCCAGACCGCTCCCAAGACGCTCGACAAATGCAGGGAAGCGCTTGACGGCATCCTGTTCATCGACGAAGCGTATTCTCTGTCGCGACCGGGCAACGATTTCGGCCAGGAGGCAATCGATACGTTGCTCAAATTCATGGAGGACAACCGCGATCGCATCGTCGTCATCGTCGCGGGCTACCCGAATGAGATGCAGCGCTTCATCAACAGCAATCCGGGCCTCTCCAGCCGCTTTACCAAGACGATCGCGTTTCCGCCCTATGCCGCAAACGAGCTCGCCGCCATCCTGCGGGTGATGGCCAAACGACAAAACTTCGTATTGCCGGATGATCTCGAGTCCAGCCTTGGTCCGTGGATCAAGGTGGGCATGCGCAACAAATCCTGGGGTCAAGCGCGCGAGATGCGAACGCTGCTCGAGCGCGCGCGCGAGGCCCAGGCCACGCGCATTGCGCACGACCCCTCGGGGGACGTGCGTCAGCTTGCCATGGCGGATATTGACGCGGCCATTCAGATTTCCGGATATCGCGAGACGGTGCGGGAGAAGATCAGCGATACCATCGTCGGGATTCCCGCGCTCCCTCGCTCGGTTACCCCGCTGTCGGAGGGGACGTCCGCCCTGCAGGCCGCGGTTGTCACCATCCAGATTGAAGGTGGTCACGGTAGCGGCTTTTTCATCTCGAAGGATGGATATCTCCTGACCAACCACCACGTGGTAGCGGAGAACAAATTCGTGGCGGTCAAGCTGACGACCGGCCGTCAGCTGCCCGGCGAAGTCTTGCGAACGAACAAGACGAGAGACATCGCTCTGGTCAAAGTGAATGAATCGGGAATGCCGGCGCTGCCACTGCGGCTCGACGCTCCCGAAGTCGCCTCCGAGGTTTATGCGGTAGGGACGCCGCGAGACGAGAAATATTCGACGACGATCACCAAAGGCATCGTCAGTGCCTATCGCACGGAAAACGATCTTTCGCTGATGCAAAGCGACGTTGCCATTCATCCCGGCAACAGCGGGGGACCGATGGTGGACGGGTTCGGCAATGTCGTCGCTGCTAGCGTTGCCGGACTAACCATCTCGGGGGTGAGCGTGAGCATCAATTTCTTCATTCCCATCGCCGATGCGCTCAAGTTCCTCGCCGTTGAGCTGGTCAATCAGGACGTGGCATAGCCGCAAACGAAGCAATCGGTCCCCGCGATGGAATTGGAACGGACAAAACCGATGACAGCGATTGGCCGAGCAGCGGCCTTGCATATCGCCTTCTGGCAGTACGATGCCTGGTACCGTCGCGCGTGGCTTGTCTGGCCGCAGGTGACAGCAATCTTGCTCGCGGGCTGGCTTCTGTTGGGTCTAGGGGGGCCTGAAGCAGCAATTCCGCTGGGCAGCTGGGCAAAGCCAGCCGATTGCACCAACGCGTCGACCCCGGGCTGCGCAGCAACGCGGCGCGCCACGTTTTTCTGGGACGATGAGGTCGGCCGACCCAGTATCGCCAATCAGATCACGGTCAACGTCGACCGGTCGACCTTTCGAAACTCAGCCGCAGACGACCAGCCGAAACTCACGGCAGCGCTCGGCGCCTACTATCGCTATGATTGGGCGAAGGCGATCGATATCCTGAGATCGGCGACCGCAAGCGACCCGAACGTTCAGTTCGTCACGGCGCTCGCCCTGCTGGTACCAAATTCGACCGACCAAACGCGCGACGCGGAAGCGTTGCTGCGCGAGGCCGCCGCCGGAGGACATCGTCAGGCTGGCAGCGTTCTCGGGCGCATCCTCTTCTCGGGCGCGGGCGGCGTGCCGAAGGATGAGACGGCGGGACGGAAGTTGATCGATGACGGGGTGGCGGCTGGCGAGCCGTATGCGATGCGGCTTGCTGCTGCCGGATACGTCAGCGGCGAATTTGGCGGCACGTACGATACCGTGAAGGCAGTCGATCTCTTGCGCAGGGCGGCGGACAGCGGCGAACTCATCGCCATGGCGCAACTTGCATACTGCATCAATACCGGGCGGGGCGGGCTCACCCGCGACACTGCGAAGACGATCGACTATTTGCGACGCGCGGCGGATGCGGGCTTCGAAGGGGCACAGCTCACGCTCGCGCGGTGGTTCAGGGACCGGTATGGCTTTCGAGAAAGCGATGATCTGCCGGAATCGATCAAGTGGTTTGAGCGGTCCTATCGCCAAGGGCACTCGGTCTTCGCCCTCGGGGAGCTCGCTTACGTCTACAGATTCGCGCGGGAGGCCCCGTGGTTCGACACCAAGCGCTCGTTCGAATTACTCCAGCTTTGCGCGCCCTACAGAAATGCCTATTGCCACTATTGGCTTGCTCGTGCCTACCACGAAGGTGCCGGAACAGCGCGAGACTACACCAAGGCCTACGCTTACTACACGGTTGCGAAAGAGCTCGGACGGCAAGATGCAGCCGTCAACCTTCAGAGACTGGATGATTTCCTCCAACCTGCCATCAAGACCAGCGCCGCGGAGCTGGCCAAAAGCATTTCGGCCGGCCTCAAGCCGGTACCACGCGTGATCCTGCTGGAAACGGCGGAGACCGAGACAGCAGGCCCATCGCCGTGGCCGGACCCCACCCAGCGACCGGCATCACCTTAATCGGCTTCACGGCGCGGGGCATGCCGCGCCGGTCTTCACCCAGGCTTCAACCAGTGCGCCGGCCTGCGCTTGCGTGCCCGGCGCCGGCGAGCGGCCGAAGCCCGGCTTCCAGGCCCAGCCGACCAGCGTGTCCTTGCCGATGTGGTCGATCAGCGCCTCCACCTTGCGGCCGCCGTTGCGCGCGGGATCCCTGATCTGCTCGCAGATCTCCCCGATCGTCTTGCCCTCCCAAGCCATTTCGCGTGGGGCAAGATGCCATTCGGGATGGCCGGGGACACGGCCGGGCTCGAAATTGGCCTTCTGGTGGCAGGTATGGCAGCGCATCGACTCCAGACCATGACCATCGGCGCCGCGCGTGACCGGCGGCTGGTGGAGATGCGGATTGTCGCCTTGCCGCGGGCTGTCGCCGGCCGGATGACAATTGGTGCAGCGCGGATGCGTCAGCACCTTGCCGAGCTCGGTGAAGATCGCGGCCGAGCGTTTCTCGGTGTCGGCAATGTTGGCAAAGCTCTCGGGCGAGGCCAGCGCATGGCTTGCCGTTTCCGAGGCCGCATAGCCTGCGCAAAGGCTGCTGGCGAGCGCCGCGATCACGGCCATCGTCTTGAAGCGCGCGTCGGAGATCATGGCTCGTGTCACTTGGTCGCGATGAGGTAGCGGTTTGAATCGGCCAGGATCACGTCGCGCACCGCCTCGTGATATTTGATGTAGCCGGTGCAGCGGCAGAGATGGCCGTCGAGCGCGTCGGCGATCGTCTGCTCCAGCTTTTCGCGTGGCACGGGCTTGCGCGCCAGGTGCTCGAGCAGCACCTGGCCCTCGTTGAGAAAGCCGGCGGTGCAGTAGCCGCACTGAAAGGCGAAATGGTCGATGAAGGCCTTTTGCAGGGCCGAGAGCGCGCCGTCCCTGGCGTGGCCCTCGACGGTGCGGATCGACTTGCCGTCGAAATTCACGGCGGGCGCGATGCAGGTCGGGCTGGTGTAGCTGGTGCCGTCGGGCTCGTCGACGATGATGGCGCAGCTCAGGCACTGCGCGGCGCCGCAGCCGAATTTCGTGCCGGTCATGCCGAGCATTTCGCGCAGGAAATCGTTCATCGAGAGGTCGTCGCGCACCTCCACCGGACCATGCTTCTGGCCGTTGATGGTGAGGCTAAGTGTCGTCACGCGAGCACTCCCTTCAGAAGGCTTGATGTGACCGGCAGGGCGCGGAAGCGGTGGCCGGTGGCATCATGGATGGCGTTGATGAGTGCGGGCACGATTGGGATCATGACGACCTCCGCCATGCCCTTCGGCTCTTCGTCCGGTGTCAGTGGCTTCAGCATCTCGATCTCGAGATCGCGCAAGGGCAGGTCCGAGCCGCGCGCGACGAGGTAGCGCCCGAGATTCCATTCGCCGTTGCCCGGGCCACCTTCGAAGGGCGGCAGCGTCTCGAGCAGCGCATAGCCGACGCCCATCGCGAAGCCGCCATGGGCCTGGCCCATGACGACCTCGGGCACGAGAGCTGTGCCGCATTCGAACACGCTGTAGGCCTTCGCGATGCGCAAAGCGCCTGTCGCGCGCTCGATCTCGACACGGACGACCGTGCCGCACATCGAGGTGTAGGCGGTGCCGATACGGTTGTTGTCGGTCGGCGGGAACTTGACGCTGGTGCGGTTGATGCGCTCGAACTTGCCGTTACCGCGGCGGATTGCGAGGGCGTCGATGTCGGCGCGGTATTGCTCGCCGAACAGCGGGAAGCGGGCGCGCGACCAGGCCCAGCGGGAAAAGCTGTGCGCGACCGCACCGGTGACGAAGCCGCGGGCATGGGCGGTTGCGGCGAGCGCGGGCAGTGCCAGCGGCTCCAGCCCGGGCATGACGAGCTGGCCGTTCTCCCAGCGCGCGCTGGCCCATTGCCGTGCGCGCGGATCGGTCTTCGGGATGTGCCAGAGCTCCAGCGCCGCGGGCCACAGGCCGAAGCGGAAGATGACGCGGGCGGCTTCGGCCGAAGAATGCGTGCCGACATGCGCGCCGATCGAGGCGCTGGTTGCCGAGCTGATCGACGGCACCCAGCGCGGATTCCTCTCGGCCGCATCCTGCGTCTTCTGATCGATCGTGTAGGGATCGCCGGAGGTGACGAGTCCGAGGGCGTCGTAGCTGTCGACGCGGGCGACCGAGACCTCGTCGGCAATCGTGCCGAGATGGCTCGCCACCCGGTTCGCTAGCGCCGTCCCGATGCCGTTGCCCATCTCGACGTGATCGCAGAAGATCGCGATCTTGCCGTCGGCGCCGAGCTCGACGCGCCCGAGCGAGCAATCCGCGCCGGAGCCGTAGTCCTTGGTCACGCAGGCAACCCCGGTGCCGACCAGCCGGTCCGATGACGCCTGCTTGAACTGCGCGCGCTGTTGCCAGATCGGATGCGTTTCCAGCTTGTCGAGGATTTCCGGCGTGCGCACCGAGACGATGTAGGGATTGCCGGTCATGGTCCGGCCGTTTTGCTTCAGCGCATTGCGACGGCGGAATTCGATCGGATCGAGTTTGAGCTCGCCAGCCGCCTCGTCGATCAGCACTTCGAGCGCGGTCATGGTTTGCAGCGTGCCATAGCCGCGCATCGAGCCTGCGGTGACGCCGCGCGAATGCAGCGCCACGGTCGTGACATCGACCTTTGGAATATCGTAGATGCCGATCGCACCGGTGGCGGCGACCACGGCGACGTTGGCCGAGAAATTGGCGAGACCGCCCCCGTCGAGCACGTGGTCGGCCGCAAATGCCTTGATCGTCCCGCTCGCACGATCGATGCCGATGCGCGAGCGCATCTTGATCGGGTGGCGCTTGATGCCGCCCTGGAATTGCTGGTAGCGGTCATGGGCGAGCCGCACCGGCTTGCCCGGAAAGCAGATCGCCGCGAGCGCGACATAAAGAATGAACGGCGTGTGATCGCGGCCGCCGAAGCCGCCGCCGACATGGGCGAACTGCGCATTGATGTGCGCGGGCTTGTAGGGCGCGCGGGCCTTGGCCAGCAGATGCGCGATCGACTCGGCCGCCTCATAGGGCGACTGCACGCCGAGCACCAGCTCGAGATTGCCACCCTTGCCATTGTACCAGGCGAGCCCGCATTCGGGCTCGAGGAACATCGGGTCGACCGATTGCGTCTCGAATTCGCGGTCGAGCACCAGCAGCGAGGAATCGCCCGCTGCAAGCGCAGCCCGGATCTGCTCGCCATGCTTGGCCGCCTTGGTGTAGTCGGCCGGCATCTCCTTGGCGAGCGGTGACCACACCGGCAGCGCGGCGCTCTGGACCTTCTTGGGCGAAACCCAGCCGGCCTGGATCGGCGAATAGATATCCGGCTTCTCAGGTGTGCTACCTGCCACGCGTGTGAAGCGGAAGGAGCCGTAATCGGGCGCCATCACCGGCCCGGTTTCCTCGCCGAATTTGACGAAAGTGCCATCGCGCAGCACCAGGCGTGCCTGGTCGAAGGCGTCGAACTTTTCGAAGATGAGAAGCGCGACCGGCTGCCCGAGATAGAGCGGCGTCTTGCCGGGCGGGCAGAACAGGTCGCCGGCGTAGAACTCCGGCACTTGCGTTCCGATGCGATCGAGATCGGCAGCGGTGACGACGACGGACGGCTTCAGCGCGCCGGAAAGGCGCGCGAGATCCATGCCGGTGTAGACATGCGTGGCGTCGTTGGCGCGCACGAGGATCGCGCGCGAGGTGGCCGGTGGCCAACCCGGCAGATCGCTGGCGCGGAAATCGGAGGCATAGAGCTTTGCGCCGGTCACCTTGGCAACGCCGTCGACGCGGCCCGCGCCTTTTGTCGCAGGATTGAAGTTGCCACGCCCGGGCAGGGTTTCATGGGTCGCAAAGGGAGCGTTTGCCGCCGAAGCCAAGTGCGACAGGCTGACCGAGATGCCGCCCGCCGATAACCACTTCACGAACTCGCGTCGCGAAGGCCGCATGTTCTGATCCTTGTACAAGGTTTAAGAGCGCCGCGATGCTGACGGCATCGCTGCCCAATTGGTACGCGCCAACGCTCGCGTGAAGCTGTCATGATTCGTCATGTGAGGATAGAAACGGGTAGGGCGTTTACAACGAATGAAGACGCCGCGCGCTTGCGACGAAATTCCCATTTTCTCCCTTGCTTTGCAGTCGAATCAAATTGATTGAGGGAAGGGATCACGAGGGGGCGGGAACTCACATGCAGCAGGATTCGAACGATCTCTCTCCGGTCGGCACGACGGCCGGCATGACGAGGCGCCAACTGCTCGATTGCGGTCTCAAGGCGGGCGCACTGACATTGTTCGCGGGTGCCGCGAATGCCCAGCATGCGATGCATAACCATGCAGGCGCCTCGCACACCGCCGACATGTCGCCGACGATGGGTATGGTGCCGGAAACGCCTGTGCCGGCGACGGACCAGCCGCTGGTCGAGCCCGAGGTGCGGCGCTCCGTCAATGGTGTGCTGAGCACGACCTTGCGCTGCAGCTACGCCTATCGCCAGATCGGCGGCGTCAGGCTCTATGTCAGGTCTTATGAAGGCGGCAGTCCGGGACCAACCCTGCGCATGAAGCCAGGCGACACGCTGCGAATCCAGATGGTCAACGACATGCCGCCGAACCGCGACGGGCTGCCCGCCGACATCAGCCATCCGCACCAGTTCAACAACACCAATTTCCATTTCCACGGTGCGCATGTCAGCCCAAGCGGCATCGCCGACAATGTCATGCGCTCGATGGCGCCCGGCCATAGCTACAACATCGAGATCACGCTGCCGGCCGATCACACAAGCGGCACCTATTGGTATCACCCTCACCACCACGGCAGCGCCGACATCCAGATGTCCAGCGGCATGGTGGGCGCCGCCATCATCGAGGGCGATTTTGCGGAGGTTCCGGAAATCACGGCGGCGCGCGAGCGCCTTCTGGTGCTGACCCAGGTGGTGTTTGATGCCAACGGCATGATCGAGAATTTCGAGACGCTGTTCCCGGAGACGGCAACGCGGTTCCTCGCGATCAACGGGCAGCGGCGGCCAGTAATCGAGATGCGACCAGGCGAGATGCAGCGCTGGCGCATCCTCAACGCGGCCTATCAGGACGACATGCTGCTCGACCTCGAGAAGCACGACCTGCACGCGATTGCATATGATGGCATCCAGCTCGGCGCGGTGCAGCCTCTCAAGCAGCTCCTGATCGCGCCGGGCCAGCGCGCGGACATTCTGGTGAAGGCCGGCAGCCCCGGCACCTATGCCTTCAACGCCGCTCCCTACGATCAGGGCCATCCGTCGCCGGTCGGGCCCCTCGCGCGGATCGTGGTGTCGGGCGCGCCGATGGACATGAAGCTGCCGCGCGCTCTGCCGCCGGCGCCGCTCGCGACCATCAAGGACACGGAGATCACCAACCGCCGCAAGGTGGTGCTGTCGGCGACCGCACCGGAGGCGGATGCCGCCGGCCATTGGCAGGAGTTCGGCTTCTTCATCGACGGCAAGAAGTTCGATCCCGGCCGGATCGATCATCGCGTCAAGCTGGGGGCGGTCGAGGAGTGGACCATCGTCAACACGCATGAGCATGACGACCACGTCTTCCACATCCACACCAATCCGTTCCAGGTGGTCTCGGTCAATGGCAAGGCGCTGGCCACGCCGGAATGGCGGGATTCCGTGATCGTGGAGCGCAAGGGCGGCCAAGTCGTGTTCCGCTCCCGTTTCCTCGATTTCACCGGCGTCTTCATGCTCCACTGCCACATGATGAACCATGAGGAGATGGGCATGATGCAGACTGTCGAGGTCTATAAGCCCTAAATCTCGGGGCGAATTGCGGGAATTCGGCCTCTGCGGGCAGAATCCGGGTGCGGCCGGGCTTCCCCTGGGGGCCGGCATGGCCTATTTACGCTGCAACGCAAAATTCCCTCGAAGACCTCATGATCCGCCTCGACAACGTCAGCAAGCAAGCCGGCCACCAGATCCTGTTCATCGAAGCCTCCGCCGCCCTCAACAAGGGCGAAAAGATCGGCCTTGTCGGCCCGAACGGTGCGGGCAAGACCACCCTGTTTCGGATGATCTCCGGCGAGGAACTGCCCGACGAGGGACAGGTCTCGACCGATCGCGGCATCACTATCGGCTATTTCAACCAGGACGTCGGCGAGATGAGCGGCCGCAGCGCCGTGGCCGAGGTGATGAACGGCGCAGGCCCCGTCAGCGAAGTCGCGGCCGAGCTGCGTGAGCTCGAGGCTGCGATGGCCGACCCTGACAAGGCCGACCAGATGGACGAGATCATCGCGCGTTACGGCGAGGTCCAGCACGCCTTCGAAGAGCTCGACGGCTACGCGCTCGATGGCCGGGCGCGTGAAGCATTGTCCGGTCTCGGTTTCAGCCAGGAGATGATGGACGGTGACGTCGGCAAGCTCTCGGGTGGCTGGAAAATGCGCGTGGCGCTGGCGCGTATTCTCCTGATGCGTCCCGACGTCATGCTGCTCGACGAGCCGAGCAACCATCTGGATCTCGAAAGCCTGATCTGGCTGGAGAAATTCCTGCACGACTATGAAGGCACGCTGCTGATGACCTCGCATGACCGCGAGTTCATCAACCGCGTGATCTCCAAGGTGATCGAGATCGATAGCGGCTCGCTCACGACCTACACCGGCGATTACGAATTCTACGAGCAGCAGCGCGCGCTGAACGAGAAGCAGCAGCAGGCCCAGTTCGAGCGCCAGCAGGCGATGCTGGCCAAGGAGATCAAGTTCATCGAGCGCTTCAAGGCGCGTGCGTCTCATGCCGCGCAGGTTCAGAGCCGGGTGAAGAAGCTCGACAAGATCGAGCGGGTCGAGCCGCCGCGGCGCCGCCAGACGGTTGCGTTCGACTTTCTGCCGGCCCCGCGCTCGGGCGAGGACGTCGTGGCGCTGAAGAACGTCCACAAGGGTTACGGCAGCAAGCGTATCTACGACGGGCTCGATTTCATGATCCGCCGCCGCGAGCGCTGGTGCGTGATGGGCGTCAACGGCGCCGGCAAGTCGACCTTGCTCAAGCTCGTGGCCGGTGCGAGCGATCCCGATCAGGGCACCGTGGCGCTGGGGGGCAGCGTCAAGATGGGGTATTTCGCGCAGCACGCGATGGACCTGCTCGACGGCGACCGCACCGTGTTCCAGTCGCTGGAGGACGCGTTCCCGACCGCGGGGCAGGGGTCGCTGCGCGCGCTCGCCGGCTGCTTCGGTTTCTCCGGCGACGACGTCGAGAAGCGCTGCCGCGTGCTCTCGGGTGGCGAGAAGGCACGCCTTGTGATGGCAAAGATGCTGTTCGACCCGCCGAACTTCCTGGTGCTGGACGAGCCGACCAACCATCTCGATCTCGCCACCAAGGAGATGCTGATCACGGCGCTGTCGGATTTCGAGGGCACCATGCTGTTCGTCTCGCACGACCGGCACTTCCTCAGTGTTCTCTCCAACCGCGTGCTGGAGCTGACGCCGGAGGGCATCCACCAATATGGTGGCGGCTACACTGAATACGTCGCGCGCACGGGGCAGGAAGCGCCGGGATTGCGGTCGTAGGAGAGCGCAATCTCGCGGCCTATTGGATGCGGCCTTATCGCCCGTGGACACGCCCCGGCGGCACCTGACGCGGCTGCGGCGAATATGGGTTGGCGAAGCACGTCGCTGAGAGTCCCGACGCCGTCGCCCTGCACTGTTCCAAGGATGTATAGCTGCAGTCTATGGCGGTGGCGCCGGCCTCCCCCCACTTCTGTAGGCAAACCGGATATTGGGAATCGTAGCGTTGGGCCGTGGCCGGGGCGACAGCCAGGATCGCCGTGAATGCCAGGACTATCCGGCGAAGCATGCGCATCGCAATCTCGTTCCAGCCGGCGCCATAGAACAGGACACCGCCGACCCGCGCAAGGTGCACTTGGCCGCGCTCAAGAAGAAGTGCGTGATCGGCCAACGTAGACGATCTTCGATCGTCACGGCGAACAAGCAGGGACTAAGTGCATCGATAGCGAACGGCGTGACGACCGAGGATGCGTGGGCGTTTGAGATGCCATGCGGTCTCGCAGCTTGAACGTCCACGGAGCGCTCGCTACGTTCGCTCCCGCTTTTGGAATGCGGGAGTTTAAGAGATGGGCGGCT
Source organism: Bradyrhizobium iriomotense (assembly GCF_030160715.1). Classification (GTDB taxonomy): domain Bacteria; phylum Pseudomonadota; class Alphaproteobacteria; order Rhizobiales; family Xanthobacteraceae; genus Bradyrhizobium; species Bradyrhizobium iriomotense. The sequence goes on along the minus strand of NZ_BSOW01000034.1, from coordinate 50,240 downwards.
TGGTGATCACGGGCGGGCGGGTGGTCGATCCGGCCAGCGGGATGGACGCCGTTGGCGATGTGGCGGTCATGGACGGCCGGATCGCCGCGGTCGGCACTTCCCTTGGCGGCGCCGAGCGGACGATCGATGCGACCGGCCTCGTGGTGGCGCCCGGCTTCATCGACCTGCATGCGCATGGCCAGTCGATCCCCGCCGATCGCATGCAGGCGTTCGACGGCGTGACGACGACGCTGGACCTCGAGGCTGGTGTGCTCCCTGTCGCTGCCTGGTATCGCAGGCAGGCGGCGAAGGGACGCGTGCTCAATTACGGCGCCTCCACCAACTGGGCCTTCGCGCGCATCGGCGCGATGACGGGCTCCAACTCGGAAAGCTCGCTGGAGGCGTTCGGCAATGCCATGCGCGATCGCCGCTGGATCGACAACGTGGCGAGCGACACCGAGGTGGGCGGCATCCTCGATCGCCTCGCGGGTGGGCTCAATGAAGGCGGCATCGGCATCGGCATCCTCAACGCCTACGCCCCGGGCGCCGGCGTGCAGGAGCTCACAGCGGTTTGCCAGCTGGCGGCCACCCATGACGTGCCGACCTTCACCCACGTCGCCTTCATGTCGCGCGTCGATCCGGAAAGCGCGGCCGAGGCCTATATCCGCCTGATCGGCTATGCCGGCGCCACCGGCGCGCATATGCACATCTGCCACTTCAACTCCTCCAGCAAGACCGACATTGAGCGTTGCGTGAAGCTGGTCGCCAAGGCACAGTCGCAGGGACTTCCGATCACGGTCGAGGCCTACCCTTACGGCACTGGCTCGACAGTGCTCGCGGCCGCGTTTTTCAGTGACCCCGAATTCGTGGCGCGCAACGGCACGGGCTACGACTCCGTGCAGCGGGTCGCCGACGGCCGGCGCTTCCGCGACCGGGAGGAGCTGCTTGCGGCGCAGGCTGCGGAGCCCTCCACGCTGGTGCTCTGGCACATCCTCGATATCGAGAACAACGCGCACCACCGCGATCTCCTGGACATGTCGGTGCTGTATCCCGGCGGCGCGATCGCGTCCGACGCCATGCCCTGGACGCTCTCCGATGGCCGCACCTACACCGGCGATGCCTGGCCGCTGCCCAAGGACGCCACGTCGCATCCGCGCTCGGCCGGCTGCTTCACGCGCTTCATCCGCGAGTGGGTGCGGGAGCGCCGCGCCGTGTCGCTGCTGGAAGGCATCCGCAAATGCGCGCTGATCCCGGCGCAGATTCTCGAGCACAGCACGCCCGCGATGCGTGCCAAGGGACGGCTCGCAGCCGGCACTGACGCCGACATCGTGGTGTTCGACTACGAGACGCTGACCGACCGGGCGGAATTCTCGGCGATGAATCGTGCGGCGGAGGGCGTCCGCCATCTCGTGGTGAGCGGTCATCCGCTGATCACCGATGGTGTGCTGGATGTGACGGCACGGCCCGGACGGCCGGTTCGCCGGCCCGTTGCCGAGGGCTGAAGCATGCCCGTCCCGGTTCTGCTCGTCGCCGGCTTCCTCGGGGCGGGCAAGACCACGGTCGTGAACCATTTGCTGGCGCACGCCGACGGGCGGCGGATCGCCGCCGTCGTCAATGATTTCGGCGCGATCAACATCGATGCCGAGCTGATCACCGGCGCCGCCGACGGCGTGGTGAGCCTCGCCAATGGCTGCATCTGCTGCTCGCTGGAAGGCGATCTCCTGCGCACGCTTGCCGCGCTGCTGCGGCGTGATCCGCGCCCGGACGTCATCGTGATCGAAACCAGCGGCGTGGCCGATCCGGCGGACGTCGTGCGCAATTTGATGGATCCGCTGATCTTTCGCGAAGCGCCGCTGGAAACCGTGCTGTGCGTGGTGGACGCAACCATGCAGGTGGCCATGCTGGACGACGCTTTGCTGCGATCTCAAATGCGGACAGCCGATTTGATCGCGCTCAGCAAGGTGGATCTGGCCGATGCGGCCGGCGCAACGCAGATGCGCGATGCCATCCGCGCGATTCGCCCCTCAGCCGTCCTGGTCGATGCTGTCCAGGGCGAAGTGCCCGCGGCGTTGCTGTTTGCGCCCGACGTCGATCGCGTCGCCGCGCCGCGCGAGCCGGGACCGAAACGGCCGGCCGCCGAGCGGTTCGAGACCATGAGCTGGGCGGCGGACAGGCCGGTGTCGCTGCCGCGGTTGCAGGCGGCGATCGGCCAGCTCGCGCCAAAACTGGCGCGGGCAAAGGGGCTGTTCGAGACTGTCGAGCAGCCCGGACGGGTGACGGTGTTTCAACTCGCTGGCGGCCGGGCGACGCTGGCCGCGGGCGGGACGATGGCCGAGGGGACACCGCGCACGCGGATCGTCTTCGTTGCCGAGATCGGCGTCCTCTCGCGTGCGGAGATCGATCGGATCATGGAAGGCTGCATCGACGCCGGCGCGGCGTGAGAGCCTTCGACGACGTTTCAAGGAGTAGCCGCTCCAAAGCAAGATACGCCCGCGCGAGCGGGCGTATCGGGATCGAAAGCTAAAGCATGATCCGGAAAAGTGTGAAACGGTTTTCCGAAAAGATCATGCGCAAACAACAACCTAAAGCGCGATGATGATTCATCCTAATCTCATCGCGCTTTAGTTGCGCCGCGCTTTAAGCGCTGGTCTCGCACTTCTTCATGAAGCTGTTCTTGGCGGCACCGGCGAGCGGCTTGCCGTCCGAGCCAACGGCCTTGGCCGAGCAGGTGTCCACCTTGCACTTCTTCATGAACGATGTCTTGGCGGCACCCGCTAGAGGCTTGCCGTCCGAGCCGACCGCTTTGGTTGCGCACGTGTCTTCCGCGAAGGCCGAACCGGCTGCGAAGGTGGCGACGACGGCAGCCAGGAAAATCCGCTTCATCATGGGTGTCTCCCTAAACAATGGTTCGGGAATTGGAACTCCGAATCGTGGCGCAATCAAGCAGGATCAGCGCGCGGCCTGGCAATCGCTTCAATTTTTCCAGCGGGCAACCGTAGCAATCGCCTTGGCCTGCACGTCGTTCAACGCCGCCTGGTTCGCGGCGACCGACTGATGTCGCGGCAGGGGATCGTCGAAATCATGGGTCGCGCCGGGATAGACCGTGACGTCGACCTTGGTGCCGGCCTGGCGCGCCCGGTCGGCGGCCTGCTGGCAGAATGCGGGCGACACCTCCTCATCATTGGCGCCCAGGAACATGGCGATCGGCGCGGTCGTCGAGATCGTCGGCTGCAACAGCGCCTTCGGCCCGCACCCCGGATAGAACGCGAGTGCGCCGCGAAAGCCGGTTGCCAGGTTTGCGCCTTGGCGGATCATCACGTTTAGCGCGGTGCTGCCGCCGTTCGACCAGCCCTGGAGGAATATCTGGTTGCCGATCACATCGCCGCGGCTGCGCAAATAGGCAAGCGCCCCCTCGGCATCGAGCGGGCGCACGGTCTTCTCATTGACGTCGTCGCGGTCGGGATCGTCATGGGTGAAGCGGCCGAAACCGTACGCCTTGCCGCGCGGCCCAAAACTGTCCGGCAATAGCGCGAGATAGCCGCGCGCTGCCCAGTACTCGCCCCACATCGCGTGCCGTTTCGACAGGGTCGTGGCGTTGCAGGGCGAGGAGACCTTGGGGCCCACGACGGTGCAGTCCGCGTTGACGTTGCTGGAATAGGGCCCGCCGCGGCCGTGCAGCAGCACGATGGCGGGAGCGGGACCCGCCTTCGGCGGCCGGAACAAATAGCCGACGAGCTGCGTGCGGCCGTCGGCGCTGCGGAAATAGACCGTCTCTGCTGCGGCTGCCGCATCGGAGATCAGCCATATCGAGGTGATCGCGGCCAAGACAATACGGGTGAAATGGGCTGGCATGCTCGTCGGAAGCGCTGGTCTGCCGGCAGAAGACACCCGCGGAGACGAAGATGCAACTCCGCTTGTTGCACCGCGCGCTGACCGGTTGCCGCAAACCTGTTAGCCTCGTTCATAATCCAGCAGGAACGGAGCATTGCGATGGACGCCCCGACAGGCCCGCAAACCGCCGACCGGCATTCCCACCTGGTTCAACCCGAGATCATGGACTGGCAGAAAACGCGCTTTCCGGGCTGCGAGGCCAAGACATTGCTGTTCGATCGCAGCACGGGACTGATGACGGCCCTGATGCGGTTTGCGCCGGGGGCGGTGCTGCCCGATCACGAGCATGTCGGCATCGAGCAGAGCTACGTGATCGAAGGCGCGCTCGTCGACAAGGAGGGGCCCGCCAAGGGCATCGCGTGCGGGGCCGGCGAGTTTATCTGGCGCGAAGCCGGCAGCCGTCACGCCGCCTGGTGCCCGGAGGGCGCGCTGATCCTTGCGATATTCCAGGTGCCCAACAGGTTCTTCGAAGCCGACGGCCGGGTGGTCGATGCCAGCGGCCAGGACTGGGACGAGGCCTGGGGCCACACGGCTGCGCAGCGGGCGCGGCGCAGCTAGCCGCGCTTCACGCACCGCGAGCGAGCAATGCCTTGAAATCGGCACGCGCGCGCTGTGCCTCGAGGCGCGCGGTCTCGGAGGCTTCCCCCATGCTGAAATAGCCGTGGATCAGGCCGGCGCCCTCGTGGTGCCTGACGGGCACGCCGGCGGCTTCGAGGGCCCGCGCATAGGCCGCGCCCTCGTCGCGCAGCGGATCGAACCAGGCGGTCGTAACCACGGCCGGCGCGACACCGGCGAGTGATTTGGCTCGCAGCGGCGAGACGCGCCAGTCCTGCGCGTGGCCGGGCTCGGCGAGATAATGGGCGGCGAACCATTCCATCACTGCGCGCGACAGGAAATAGCCCTCCGCGTTTTCGGCGCGCGAGGGAAAGCGCGCGTTCTCGGTCGTATCAGCATAATTGCCGACCGCGTCGGTCGCGGGATAGACCAACAACTGTCCGGCGAGTCCGATGCCTGCGTCGCGGCAGGCAATTGCGGTGGCTGCTGCGAGATTGCCGCCGGCGCTATCACCGGCGACGCCGACGCGCTTCAAGTCGCAGCCAAATTCCGCGATGCGGTCAAACACGTCACGTGCTGAGGCAAACGCATCCTCGAATGCGCCGGGAAAGCGCGTCTCCGGGGGGCGTCGATAATCGATGGAGATCACGACCGCGCCGGTCTCGATCGCGAGGAATCGCGCCTGCCGGTCGTGAGTGTCGAGATCGCCTGCAACCCAGCCGCCGCCGTGGAAGAAGATGACCGTCGGCGATGGGGCCGAGCCGACGCGATAAACGCGCGCAGCGAGCGCTCCGGCGCCGCCCTTCACCTCGATATCACGGACCTCGTCCACGGGCGGCGGCGGCACGGCGGCGCGCGCGGCAGCGAGTGCACGCAGGGACTCGCGGGCGCTTTGCGGTGTCATCGTCGCGGGATCGCGCAGCGGCAGCGTCGGGATGATCTGGGCAATGACGGGATCGAGCGGTGCGGCCATCGGCGGGTCTTTCGAGGGTTCTTGCGAGGGTTCTTGGTTTTGCTTGCGCGCTAGCATAGGTTTCGACCGCCGCGTGGGCAACATGCGGCCGCGTCATGCCGAATTGCGTGGCGCGGAAAGCAGGAGAGGCAGGGGGAACAGGTGGATTTCGAAACGCTGGTGCAGTCCCGTCGCAGCGTGCGCGGTTTCAAGCAGGACCCGGTGCCGCGTGCAGTGATCGAGGCGATCATCGATGTGGCCAAGCGCGCGCCGTCCTCGATGAACACCCAGCCCTGGCACGTTCATGTGCTCACCGGCGCGCCGCTCGAACAGGTACGCCGACGCAACATGCAAGAGATGGTCGCCGGCGCCAAGGTCAAGCGCGACATCGTCAGCCATGGCGAGTATCAGGGCATTCATCGCACGCGGCAGGTCGACATCGCCAAGAAATTATTCGGCGCGATGGGGATCGCGCGCGACGACAAGCCGATGCGGCAGGATTGGGTGCTGCGCGGCTTCCGCCAGTTCGATGCGCCGGTCTCGCTGGTGCTCACCTATGACCGCGTGCTCGATCCCGGCGCAGTCTGCCATTTCGATCTCGGCGCGCTCTGCTACGGCATCGTGCTTGCGGCATGGGATCGCGGTCTCGGTTCTGTCATCAACGGGCAGGGCATCATGCGCTCCGACATCGTGCGCGAGGTAGCCGACATCCCCGACGACGAGGTCATCATGACCTGCGTCGCGATGGGATATCCGGATGACACGTTTGCCGCCAATGCCGTGCGGTCCGATCGGGAGGAGAACAGCGAGTTCGTACGCTTCGTCGGATTTGCCGACTGAAGCTCGTGCACTCCGGACGCGCATTGCCGCTTGCTCGGAGAAAAATCTTCTGCCGAAATATTTGGTGCGGACTCCCAACCGGCTCTTGCAATCTCGACTCGTCAGGAGGAACAATAAGCGCGGTGAAAGGTTTGTTGCTGGCGCGAGGGAATCGACATGCGGCGGCTGGCTAGCCTGGTGCGATGGTTGTTCGGGCCGCGAGTGCGGTATCCGGTTGATGATGATCCAAGTCTCCCCTTCACCCCCGAGGAATTTGGCCGGCTGATCAGCAGCGGCAAGCGCGATGACATGAAACGGTTGGCAGAGGGATTGGCGTGCCCGTCGATCCCGCGCCGCGCCAAATACCGCGCGACGCACTAAGGCCGACGCTTTGAGGTCGGCGCGTTGAAAGCGCCGATGCGCGATCAGCGGGTCAGCGCGACCTGCTTGAATGAGGCGACCAGCGCCTTTTCCAGCTTGCCCTGCATTCCCAGGAGAATGCCGTAGGCCTCTTCGCGCGGCATGGTCGGTCTGTACGACCGGTGCTCGATCAGCGCCGCGAAGATGTCGGAGATGGTGAGAATTCGAACGACATCCGTGATGCTGTCGGCGCAAAGCGCGTCCGGATATCCGCTGCCGTCGAGATATTCGTGGTGATGACGTACCGCATCGAGGATCTCGGGCGAGATGTTGGCATAATCCTTCAGAACCTCGTATCCGGCGACCGGATGGGTCTCGATCAGCGTGCGCTCATTGGCGTCGAGGCGCCCCGGCTTGTCGAGGATCGTCAGCGGAATCTTCGCCTTGCCAATGTCGTGAAACATGGCCGCGGAGTACAGCCGTTCGAGGTCATCTTTCCGGACGCCAAGACTCAGCCCGAAATCAATGGCGATGCCGGTGACGAGCAGGCAATGCTGGTAGGTTCCCTCGTGATGGCGCCGCACAGTCGTGAGCCATTCCGACAGGCCGTGCTCGGCGATGCGGTTGGCGATCTTGCTGCCGGCCTCCTTCGTTCCATCGACGTCGATGGTCTCGCCGAGCATGACCGAGCTGAACATCGCGCCGATGGCGGTCGCGGCCGCCTCGACGGCATCGTCCGGTTGCGATTGGCCATCGGCGGATGTGGCATCCGGGTTTGGCGACCCGAATAGAGCCGCCAGGAGCTTGGTCTGATTGGGCACGCCCGGCAGGACGTGCGTGGCGCCGAGGGCGTATGCCTGCGAGATGCAAACGTGCGTAGGCGGCTCGACCAGGAAGATGCGTTTGCTCGCCTTGGCCAGCCGCGCAGCCCGTTTCTTCAGCGCAGCGATGTTGTCGACGTCGCGAAGGTCCGCCCGCACGACGACCGCAAGCGGCGAGTGCGGCAGCCGTGCCTCGGCATCGAGCCGTTCGCCCGCCACGGCGAATTTCCGTTCGACGATCGAGCAAACCCCGGACAGCTTGTCGGAACTGTCGGCCAGCACATGCACGAATGAGGAAGCCGCCCGGGGCTCCGGGGCGCTGCTTTCCGCTTTGACTGGCACGACGAGGCGGGTACCTGGCACGACTGTGACTTTCGGCGACGGCTACTTGCCCGTGGTCTTCTGCGTCGCCTGTTCGTTGTCGGCCTTCGCTGGTCCTTTCTTGCTTCCCGTCTTGATGAAGTGGATCCCCGCCATGGTTCCGTCGATCCAGACCAGTTCGCAGCGGCGGTAGGCGAGGCCCGTCGAGGACAGCAGCATGAAGAATTCCCTCGCTTGCAGCACGTCGAGGGTGCCTTCGACCTCGATCTTGGCGCCGCTGTCCGAAACATCAAGCAGCACGCAGGAGCGGCGCCAGGTGCCGTCGGCCCCCATCAGATTGACGGGCTGCTTGTGATCCATCCGAACGCGGTGTGCTTTGCGACCATCGAATTTCATCGGTTGGCTCCCGATTTCACACGGTTGTTGTTATTGTCCGCGGTAGCGGCGCCGGCGCTCGCGGCCATTTCGCCCCAGCGCACCGTCCATTGGCTTGTCGAAAGATAGAGCTCGTCGAACAGCTTTTGGGCGCGCTCGCGCTGTTGGTAGGAAAGGCGCGGGCCGCCGCGATTGCAGAGAATGGCGAGCGTGGTCTGCCAGTTCAGGCGGGAGGCGCGGCAAGCCATGACCAGTGCTTCGCAATCCTCGTCTGCGATGATTTTTTCAATCACGTCGATCGGCGCACCCGACAGCACCGAGAGTGAGGCGATCAGATTGGCCGCCTCGCCGCGAACGGCGAAACGGTTGATGGTTGAATCGTTGAGCTTGCCGACGCGGTTGAGCGCAACGACGGAGAGCCGCGCTTCCGAATAGTCGATGGATGACGGCAGCTTCGGCCGTGCCGCAGCTGGCGTCGGAGACAGCACGGTCTCGATCCGCTCGCGCAAGGCGGGGGCGGCGGCATCAAGTATGGAGGCTCTGGCATCGGGTTTCAGCCTGGGGAAGAGCCCGCGAACAACCTTGTCGGGCGTGTCGGGCCGGAATGCCAGCGCCCTTGCGATCTCGCCGTCATGTTCGGCCCTGGCGATCAGCATGGCATAGCCCGCCTCGGAAAACGTGGCGCCCGGATTGCTCACGAGTGCGCGACCGACATTCTTGCCGCCACGCTTGAGCAGGATCCCCGTCAGGGCCGGATCAAGCGGGCTCCTTCCGGCGATCGCCAGCAGATGCTGCTCGCCGCGTGATGTCGCGATCGCCTCCAGGTCGCTCGCCGAAATGGTGCGCGATTTGAGAAGGAGCGGGCCCGCAACCATGGGGTCATCATGGAAGGCAAGACGGCGCGACGTTTCCCTCGGGGCCAAGCTTAGTTCGACCAGCGCAGTGCTGAGCTGCGTGAGCGCCTTCGGCTCGATGCGTTCCGCAATGCGAAGCAGGACCTCGTCCAGCGCACTGATCTCCGGCTCCTGAAGACGATCGCGACCTGCAACGAGCAGGTCGGTTGTTTGACGGAGCATGCGGACACGACGCTCGTAGGCGCAACCTGCAATGGCGCTCTCGAGCTCGGCAACAATATCCGCAGGCAAAATGGCATTCATGGCGGGCCTGGTCCGCTAAAAAACGACAGTGTTTCTACGGGCTCAATTGCGCGCCAAAGTTGTTAAACATGCGTTATAGTGAAGGGACGCGACGGTGCTATCGCACCGTTATTTCAATTTGAATCGATATCGAAATTCGGCAAACTCGCCCGCGAGATTGTCTCTCGGTGTGGGTTTTTTTGCGCGCAGGCAAGCGCGCCAGGCAGAACCCAAGATACGATTGAGCGCGTGACCAAATCGGGTGACGGTTGTGGAATTGCTTTCTTGATTCGCGATGAATGACATTTGGGGCGCCGACGTTGGGGCCAAAGATATTTCGATTCAGCGACGTTGATGAGTTCCGCAGTTCGATACGAACACTGGACTTGGAATTCACGCCGCTCGTGCGGAAGATCGCGGCCGAGCAGACCATCCTGAATCTGCCGGGCTGCGACGTCAATTTCACGAAGTCCTTTCCACGTATCGTGGATGCGCAGCTCGTGAAGAACTGCACTGCGGTCGGCTTCACAATGGACGACCACGAGGTTCCCATCCGTTTCAACGGGGCGCAGCGGGATCGGACGGCCATCGTCATCGGCGGCGGTGGCGCTGCCTACAACACCGTCGAGGAGGTGGAGCGGCAATTCGCCTCGGTGATGTTCACGCCGGAGGTGAGCGGGCGCGGCTGGCCGGAGACGAGAGCGAATTTCCGGATTTATGAAACGAGCGCGCTGGCGCTGAGCTGGCTGCGCAGGCTGATCAGTGAGGTGATAACGGCTGCCTCGGAACCCGTCGATGCCGTCGAATGGCCGATGAAGGCATCGGCGATGAGAGAATCCCTCCTTGCCGGGATCGACGCGGCGTTCGAAGGCATATTGCCTGCGCGCTGGACCGCGCGAGCCAACAACGAGCAGCATTTCAGGACGTTCCAGGACATCCGCGCGCTGCTCATGGACGATCTCGCGCAGCCCATCTACAGCGAGGAGTTGGCCAGGAAGCTCGGCCTGTCCGTGCGCAGCATGCATGACGCGGTCCAGCGCTATCGCGGCATGAGCCTGCATCGCTATCTGCGCCTGCGGCGGCTGTGGCTCGTTCGCAAGCGATTGCTGGCCGGGCCCGAGAGCGTCAAGGCGGCGGCGCTTGCCTTCGGCTTCTGGCACCTCAGCGACTTCTCGAAAAGTTATCGGCATCAGTTCGGCGAAACGCCGTCGCAGACGCTGGAGCGCGCCCGAAAGGCCTGACCTTTCGTCGCGACTTTCGTGAATAGGTCGGCATGACCCTTCATGCTAGGGTGCGCGCATCATGGGCAATCGCATCCTCGTCCTCTACGGCTCCTACCGCTCCGACCGCATGGGCATTCGCCTGGCGCATTTCGTCGTTAACGGCCTGCGGAGCCGCGGCGACGACGTGACTTTCATTGACGCCAAGGCGGTTGGCCTTCCCATGCTCGACCGCATGTACAAGGAACATCCCAAAGGCCAGGCGCCAGAGGTCCTGGAGACGTTGGCCGCGCAGATCCGCGATGCCGACGGTTTCGTGTTCGTCACCGGCGAATACAATTGGGGTGTTCAGCCGGGATTGAAGAACCTCACCGACCATTTTCTCGAGGAATGGTTCTGGCGCCCGGCCGCAATCGTCAGCTACTCGGCCGGTCGCTTCTCCGGCGCACGCGCCGCAACCGCCTGGCACGGCACGCTGTCGGAAATGGGGATGGTGGTGATCTCGAGCACGATCGCGGTCGGTCCGATCGCGCAGACGCTGTCGGCCGAGGGCGAGCCGACGGGCGAGGGCGGCAAGGCTCTGGAACGCTCGTTCCCGCGCTTTGCCGACGATCTCAGCTGGTGGGTTGAGGCTGCCAAGGCACAGCGCGCGCGCAAGCCGCCGCCGTACTAAGGGGCATGATCCCGCGACAAAAGCGGAACGCGTTTATTCGGCCTTCCGGGCCAAGGCTTCGGACAGGATCAATTCGAGTTCCTGCTGGGCGTGATTGAGCGGCTGCGTGCTACGCGCGGCGCGGCACAGCGCGACCGTACCCTCGATGACGGCGACCACCAGGGTGGCGAGTCGGGTTGCGCGCGCCGCCTCAAGGCCCTCTCGCTTGAGCGCCAAGAGCATGACCTGCTGCCAGTCGGTGAAGACGTCATGGGCAAGGTCGAGCAGATGCTGCTGCGTGGCCTCGTCGCGCGTCTCGCCCTTGTCCGATGTCTCGCCGACATAGTGGTCGACGGCGACCGCCAGCACCGGACAGCCGGCCTCGAACTGCGTCGTCTCCAGCCGCCGCCGCCGGGATGTGACGAAGGCGCGAAAGCCGGCGATGACGCCGAGCTCGCTCAGCACCTTGTCCAGCCGCACGGAGACCCGCTGCCCGGCGAAGCGAACGGCCTCGGCAAGGAGTTGCGGCTTGCCGTCCGGAAAGTGGTGACCGATCGAGCCGCGCGGCGTTGCCGTGTGGCGGACGACGTCGCGCATGCTGGTGGCGTTGACGCCGCGCCGGCTCATCAAGTCGGCGGCGCCGGCGATCATCTTGTCGCGGGTGGTTGATGTCATCGGGCAGGTCCAGAATGTCAGTGAAGGTGTATTCTATGACGCTTGACATAGCCAGTCTTGTGTTGAATATGACGCTCGTCATATCGAACAAGAGGTTACCGTGACCATCATCACCGTGACTGCCCTGGAGGGTCGGCTGAGCCTCGCGCAGCGCCGCTTGCTTGCGGAAAGCCTCACCGATGCCGTGCTGGAGCCGGAAGTCGGCCAGCTCGCGCCCGCGGCGCGGCAGGGCTTTCAGGTCCATTTCCGAAGCCTGGCAGCCGACTGCATGGCGATCGGCGGCAAGCTTCTGTCCGACCAGGAGACGCCGCGCGACGTCATGACGGTCAACATCGCCGTGATGAACGCGGCCTGGCCTGCCGAGGTGCGCGCGCAAGTGATCCGCAACGTGCTCGCGCGGCTTGCCGAGGCCTGCGGGATGCAGAAGCCGTCGTCGACCTGGTGGGTCAATTTCGAGATCATCGAGGAGGGAAGCTGGGGTTCGCGCGGCGGCGTGCTGTCGATCCTCGATCTCCTGGACAGCGGCGTGTTCACGCCCGCGCGGATCAAGGCGATCCGCGACGCAAGCGCGCCCGCCAACTGACGACGGAAATTTTCAAGCAAACCAAGCGAGGGAGCAGCGCATGACAGCCGAGGGACAGGTCCGCAGCGAGGTGCACGGCCATATCTTCAAGATCATCATCGACAACCCGTCGAAGAAGAACGCGTTCTCGCCTGCGATGATGGAGCAGCTCTCGGACGCGCTCACCGAACTGCACAACAACGAGGATCACTGGGTCGGCGTGATCTGCGCGGAGGGCAGGGATTTTACCACTGGTCTCGACATGCCGAAATTCTTTGGCCCGGCCGCTGAGAAGCGCAACATCAAGGAAGGAAACGTCGATCCCTTTGGGCTCAGAAAGCGCTGCAAGAAGCCGATCGTCACGGCTGTGCAAGGCATCGTGTTCACCATCGGCATTGAGCTGATGCTCGCCGGCGACATCGTGGTCGCCGCCGACGATGCGCGTTTCTGCCAGATGGAATCCAAACGCGGCATCGCGCCGCTCGGCGGCGCGCATTTCCGTTTCCTGTCGCGCGCCGGCTGGGGCAACGCGATGTATCATCTGTTCCTGTGCGACGAGTTCTCGGCGCAGCGCGCCCGCGAGATCGGCCTGGTGCAGGAGGTCGTGCCGGCAGGGCAGCACGTCGACCGCGCCATGGCGCTCGCGGAGACCATTGCGCGCAACGCGCCGCTGGGCATCCAGGTGACCAAGGAAGCCGCCGCAAAATACATCGAAGGCGGCGAGGCGGCGGCCATCGCCTACATCCCGAAAATCCGCGATCGCGTGCTGAACAGCGCTGATGCGAAGGAGGGCATCCAGTCCTTCATCGAGCGTCGCGCCGCGGTTTTCCAGGGGCGCTGAGCCCGCGCGCTAGCGATCGAGCCTTGCGAGGATCTCGAGCGTCGCGCCGTCGCGCTCGCCGGCAAAATATCTCGCGAGCGCCTCGCCGAAGATCGCCTCATCCGACACGGCGTCGAACAGCGTCATCGACGAGTGGAACTTGACGTCGTCGGGCGCGCCGAGGATCGCGTTGATGCTGCGCCCCCTGACCGCGAGCACGAGGCCGGTACATTCGACGAGGCGCGGCCCGAGCACGGGGTGGGCGAGGTAGGCCTCGGCCTCTGCCCGGGAGGCGATGGCATAGCGCTGCGACATGGCGCTAAAGCCGAGCCCCGCCAGTTGCGGGAAGATGAACCACATCCAGTGGCTGCGCTTCCGCCCTGCCGAAAGCTCCCCGACCACCCCCGGATAAACGTCGTTCTGAGCCTGGACGAAGCGCTTGAGGTCAAAAGGATCGCTCATTAAACCGCCTCCGGCTGCCGCCCCGGCCGCGATTATGCCTAACTTTTGGCTCCTGATGTGATAGCTGGTATAGAGTCTCGATGGGGGTTGGGCACCCCCGGGGTTCGAGACGGGGTTGAGCGGGTCGATTTGGGGATCTGATGGTTTCCGACGCAGCACGGGCCAAGAAGCTCTTGTCGCGCCGCCGTATTGGGCGGGCGGAAACGTTTATGCTGGCGGCGGCCGCGATGGCGCTGTCCGTCGGGGCGGCTGCCTGGATAGCCTATGGCAACGAGACTGCCTCGCTTGCCTCCGCCGCGCTGCCGCCCAGCGGCCCAACGACCTCTTTTGACGACCGATTCCAGCCCATTTCGCCGCCGGGCGAGACCGGTTTGCGCCGCGTCGAGCGGTCGACGGTGAGCATGCTCCAGCTCAAGCTCCGCGACGCCAAGGCGCTGCTCGCCCAGCAGCTCGTCACTAACGACTGGCGCTCGACCCTGACCGAGGACGACAAGCAGGTGGCCGAGGTGCCGCTGCCATCGCAGAAGCCCGATGTCCCGATGCCCCGGTCGCGCCCGGTCCAGGCCGACCTCGCCTCCCAGGTCGCCTCCAGCCAAGCCTTCGCCGATTCCCTGCCGAAGGGTGACAACCGCAGCCTGCTGCAAAAATTCTCCGACATCCTGCCGGGCAAGATCAGGCTGGCCTCGCTGACGCCCGACAGCGGCCTGTTCCGTCAGGGGCCTGACCTCGCCGCGCTCGGCTACGATTCGCAGACCGCAGTCTACGACATCTCGGCGAAGGCGGTGTACCTGCCGAGCGGCGTCGCGCTCGAGGCGCATTCCGGCATGGGCGCCATGATGGACGATCCCAGCCATGTCGACCAGCGCATGGTCGGCGCGACCCCGCCGGCGACCTACGAGCTGAAGCCGCGCGAAAAATTGTTCCATGGCGTGCCCGCCTTGCGCATGACCCCGGTCGATGGGACCAGCGCCCTTGGCCGCGTCGGCCTGCTGACGCACAGCTACATGCTCGGACCGCGCGGCGACTCCAACGGCTGCGTTTCGATCAAGTTCTACGACCGCTTCCGGAAGGCCTATGACGATGGCGAGATCGCCCGCCTGGTCGTGGTGCCGAGCCTGAAGGGCGCCACGTCCGTGTCGCAGCGCGCATCGGCCTCGGACTCCTGAGTTAAGGTGAACAAACGGCGGGGGCTGCCGTTTTCCCTTCGTTAAGCCGTTCTCGTGCAGAAGCAGCCCATGAGCGATCCAACCAGTTCCGACACCCCGCTGCGCACGACATTCAAGATCCGCCTGAATGGCAATACGCTGGCGATCGCGACCGTCGGCCAGGCCTATCAATTCCTCACCAACTACAATTCGACGGGGTGGATGGAATTCCGTTCGCTGCACGAGGAGGCCATTGCCGCGCTTGAAGGCGCCGCGGACAACGGGATGCTTGCGGTCCAGGCGACGAACGCCGTGCGCGCGCTGTTCGTGAGCGCAAAGCTGTTGTAGCGCGGATCTACAAGAGCAGTCGACCGTCGAGCTGCTCTCGCTCCCATGCCCTCAGGAATTCACCCTCGCGGGCGACCCACTTGGTTAGCTCGGTGCCCCATTCCCGCGTGCGGCTTGCATACTCGCCCATTAGCCAGAAGTGTCTGACGATGACGAACGCATGCGCGGCCTCGAAATCGCTTTGCGTGACGGGACGAACGCTTCGATAGCCATCGACGAAGGCGTGCCACACCGCGTGAAGCTTGCGGCCAAAGGACACCTTTGCCCACAGGAAGACCGAGAGGTCGTACGCAAGATAGCCCGGGCCGCCATCGTCGAAATCGAAGAAGGCCGCTTCGCCCGCTTCGGTGATGCATGCATTGGAGCCGTGGCAGTCGCCGTGACAATGGGTCCAGGTCAACTCGTTATGGGCTTCGATCCGCTCAGTTGTTCGCGTCGCGATGGCCTCGAGATCGGCGGCTTCGGCGCTCGCGTCCTCCAAGAGTCCGCTCTTGCGGATTCTCGCAAGCGGCCGGCGCAACAAATGATCGAGATCGAGTCTGTAGAGTGGAGCAGGCGCGCTGTAGGAGTCCGCGGCGTTGTGCAGCTTGGCCAGCGTCACGCCATTGGCGCCCGCATCGGCAAGGGATGTTGCTTCAGGCGCGCGCCCCTGGAGTTCATGGAAGAGCACGCCTTCGCGCTGACCCTCGCGTGCTTGTGCCCGAACGAAGAGAGCGCCATCGGGCGTTCGGACGGCCGCGGCGACCGGCACGCCGGATCGGGCGAGGTGAACCAGGAAATCCGTTTCCGTGCCCACGTCGGCAGCCCCGCGTGCGCGATGATGCGACAGACGGAAGATGTAGCGTTCGTCGCGGGCCGTAACGATGCGGTAGGTGTCGTTGAAGCCGCGCCTGACCATCCGGCACTGAAGGGGCGCCGCCAGCGCGTAACGCTCGGCGAGGAAGCGCGCGACCGCCTCTGCTGGGGATATCGTGAAGATGGGCTCGAAATCGACCAAGACTGAAGCTCAAGTGCGGATCGGCGGCGATCCTAATGCGGGCTCTTCAGCGAGGGAAGGCGGAGCCTCGAAAACAGGGATGCCGCGCCGCGTGGGACGGGGCGCGGCATCCTTGTCGTAGTGTCAGCGACTGAGACGATTACTGCGCGTTTTGGCCGCGACCGTCGTCGTCATCGTCGTGGAAGTCGTGGTCGCCGCCCGGCTTGAATCCGGGATCGACACACGCAAAGTTCGCCGCGTCGTTGGTCATGCCGCTGCCCTTGTAAGCGGGAATCTTCGGATAGACGCATAGCGGCCTTGTGCCTCCGGCCGGGAAGTTCATCGCAATCCGCGGATCAAAAACGCCGCCGGTCGGGTAGGGCGAGGTGGTGTTGGTATTCGCCGCGACGATGCGTTCCGGCGCGATGCCCTTCTCGACCCAGTCGGTGATCGCCGAAAGCTCGTTGGTGGCGAAGCTCGTGGTGGCCGCGCCGCCGCCGCAATGGGCCATGTTCGGCACCATGAACAACCGGGCGAAATCGGTCGCGCGGCCGTCCATGCTCTGATTCATCTTGCGGTACCACCGCGCGATCGAGGCTCCGGAGAAGATGCCGTCGTTGACCGATGAGGACACGATTAGCTTGCCGCCGCGCGCCCTGAACGGACGCAGGTCGGTCGACACCGCCGCCATGAAGTCCATTGCGCTTTCCGGATAGGCCTGGGTCTTGGTGAAGATCTTCGGCGCATCGGTGTCGAAGTTGAAGCGGAACACGAAGGCCTCCTGGCCGTTCGCCCCGTTGACCGGCGTGACCACAGGCGGCGTCTGGAAGATCATCGGGATCGCGCCCGCGCCGAGCGTCAGGTTGATCGCGGTGTTGACCCCCGGCACCGGCGCGGTGACGACGTTCCAGAATCCCCAGCCTGCTCCGGGGGCGGTGGGCGGCGTCCAGATGCCGGCATCCCAGAACCAGTTCGAATAGAGCCGCTGGCCCTTTGAGTTGACCGGTCCGGCATAGATTGTCTTCAGCGCGTCGACTTGCGCGCTGGTCAGGCAGCTGCCGCCATGCGGCGTGCTGCCGTGCGAGCCGGTGCCGCAGGTGTAGCTCGCGAGCGCCGGAAACACCTTCCTGGCCGTGCAGGCGTGATAGTTGTCGATGATGCCGTCGACCAGCCCGTCTAGGGCGTCGCAGGCGCTCAGGATTGCGGCAGAGGCCACCTGGAGGTCCTGCTGCGGAAACGTGTCGGGAATGAACGGTTGCCCGTTGATGTCGGTGCTGGTCGCGAGCTTGCCGAGCACCTGCTCGTTCCAGGCTTCCGCGAGCGCAGCCTGCGGCAGGTTGAAGCCGGGGTTTTGCGAGATCACGCCGTCGAACAGCCAGGGCGATCGCTGCGAGGCGACCATCGCGTCACGTCCGCCGTTCGAGCATCCCATGATGTAGGAATAGACGGTCTCGAAGCCGTAGAAATAGGCGATGATCTGCTTCGAGATCGTCGCGGTCTTTTCGATGCCGTTGTAGCCGTAATCCCTGCGCGCTTGCGCGTCGATCGCGAAATGCGCCGAGCCGCCGGCATTGGCATCGTCGTCCTGATAGCCGCCGACCATATTGTTGGCGCTGTCTTCATGGCCGCCGTCATCGGCGGCGACCGCCCAGCCTTGCCCGAGCTCGACGCCGGCCGCGCCTTGCGGATCGGCTTGCAGACTGCCGTCGGTGCCGCCGCCACCCATCATCTCGAAACGGCCATGCCAGGTGTTGGGCAGGTTGAGCGCGAAGCCGATCCCGTAGGTGAAATGATCGGGGTCCTGCGTGCTGGTTCGCTTGTTGATGATGCCGATCACGTTGCAATAGCCCGACTTCTGCGTCGCGCTCAGGATCTGCGTGTTCGGCAGTGTGAGTCCGGTGAGGCCCGCGCAGGACGAACGTGGCGCAACGCCGCTCGGCGGCAGCCCGTGTGCCGTTACCTGTGTGCCCAAGGCCGCCCAGCCGGCCACGATCGTCGACGCAAGCAATCGTCTTTTCATGTCAGTCCCTCCCAATTTCATCATGGATGATTGAGCGAAAGCGCTCCGACGCGACGCCGGCGCGGCGTGCGTGGTCAAACTCACGGGCGATGTTGCTGCTGGGGGACATGGCCTCGCGATCGCGAAGCGTCGCAGGCACGCCGTGCCGATGATGGCGCGTGAACCGCGACGCGCTTGCGGCCGCCCACAAGACCATCGCGCCGCAATGCATGGCATGCGGCTCGGCGCCCATCCTTGATGGAGGCACGGACGTCATCTCCCCTTGGACCTGCTCGCGTGAAGGCAGGTTTTCTCGATCCTTAAGTGAGCCATGTTGCCGTGTCAACATGGCTCATCGCGCGAGGTCATCACGCAACCTGTCGTAGAAGCTGCGCCTGCAAAGCGTGATCCGGCTCCGCTTCTCGATCCCTGTGCACTGCGATAGAGTTAGCCTGCCGAATCCTCAAACGTCGGGTCGGGTGCTCCTGCGCCGGCTTGTGAAAGATGGTCGTCGATGGAGCCAGGGAAGGCAGGCGTCGGGAAGCGGATCGCCAAAGGTTCGCGGCGAGCGGCGCGCGTGGCAAAACCGTCGCGATCTGCGAAGCGCACAACGCCAGCCGCAAAAGCTGCGCGGCCGAAGCTGAGCTCGGGCGATCTGTCCCATTCGCTCGGCTATCGCATCCGGCGGGCCCAGCTTTGGGTGTTCAAGGACGTCAGCCGGCGGCTCGCCGCCTTTGACATCAGCCCGGCGCAGTTCTCCGTCCTGTCGCTGATCGAGGCCAACCCGGGCGTCAATCAGCTCGCCATCGCGCAATCGCTATCCATCGAGCGGGCAGGGCTGGGCAGGCTGGTGGATCATCTGGAGCGGCGCGGCCTCGTGCAGCGCTCGGCCTCTGCGATCAACCGCCGCTACTACGTGCTGTATTTGACCGAGGCGGGCACGGCGCTCCTGGCCCGTTTGAGGCCCGCGATCGCCGAAAGCGAAAAGACCCTCGCCGCGAAAATCGGACCACGCGCGTTCAGCGAATTGCAGCGGGCGCTGTCGGTCTTTCTGCAGGACCCCTGATCGCGCGACGGCGGCGAGGCGCACGATCGCCCGACATCCGCATCGCCCTTTAGTGCTGCGCCTTGAGCCGATGTCGGTGCGCGGCCTGCTTGGCGCGATTGCCGCAGATCGCCATGCTGCACCAGCGTCGCCTATGACCTCGCGTGTGGTCGGCGAAAAGGAGCGTGCAGGCTGGTCCTTCGCAGGCCTTCACGTTTGAAAACTCCTCGGTGCAGACAAGCTGTGCCAGTGTCTCTCCGATTGGAGAGAGCAAAGCTTCCGGCGTGCGCCATCTGCGGACCATCTCAAGCTGGAGCGGCGCCTTTTCGCCTTTCGGAGCGGCAACGATTCGGCTGAAGGAGTCCTCGCGCGCGAGCAGGCGATTCAGCGGCTCGAGCTCAGCGAGACTCTTCGCAGCCAGTGGACGCCCCTTGTGCTTGCGCACGAAGCCTCTGAACCACTCGCGCAGGCTTCGCGCCTGATCGGCGACCTTGTCGAGCTCGCCGGGGAGGGCCTGTGTCTGAATGTTTTTCAGCGCATCTGCGGGCACGAGCTGCGCTTGTTCGAGCCAGTTCAGCAATCCGTCGCCGTCATCGATCCAGTCGATAGCCGTATCGATCGGCGTCGCGATTGAATTCAGGAAATCGAGCCCGGGCGCGTCGCCAACAAAAATCGCAGGAAGACGTTGGTCCATCACAACTCCTTTTCCAGACGCTTGGCGGTGGTGCCATCACCCATCCGTGAACAGGTTCCATAGATAACCCCTTTGTTCCTCGTTGACAAGTTATGCGACGCTAACGTAACCCTTCAAATGCGATCAATAAGGTTACTTCTTCTCCAATTCCCTTCGTAGGAGAGCGCCGATGTCCCTGAATGATGTGAGCGTCATGAGTGCCTATGGTGCGCGGGTCCGGCGATGGAGCCGAGCAAAGCTCATGGGCTCTGCGGAAGCGCTTCATGGCGAAAAAGGCCACGACAGGCAGATGGACTGCCAGTTCAGACCATAACCGCATTTCATCATCGTAAGAAGTTACGTATCAGAGGGAGAAAGCCATGGCTGCCAGCACCTATCGCACCGCCGATGTCGACGGCTTCAAGATCTTCTATCGGGAGGCGGGGCCAAAAGACGCGCCGACGCTGCTGCTGCTTCATGGCTTCCCGAGCGCGGGCCACATGTTCCGGGACCTGATCCCGCGTCTCGCCGATCGCTTTCACCTCGTGGCCCCCGATCTGCCCGGCTTCGGACAATCGGACATGCCGGCGCGCGAAAAATTCGCCTACACGTTCGATCACATTGCCGGTGTCATCGACCGCTTCACCGAGGTGATCGGCCTGAAGCGTTTTGCGATCTATGTGTTTGACTACGGTGCGCCGACGGGTTTCCGGATCGCAGCCAAACATCCGGAGCGCATCACCGCGATCATCTCCCAGAACGGCAATGCCTACGAAGTAGGGTTGAGCGAAGGCTGGACTCCGATCCGGGCCTATTGGGAGGATGCATCGCAGAAAAACCGCGAGGCGCTGCGCGCCTTCCTCAAGCCGGAAACGACGGTCTGGCAATATACGCACGGCGTCGCCGACGCGACGATGGTTTCCCCGGACGGCTACTCGCTCGACAATTACTATCTGTCGCGGCCCGGCGCCGACGAGATTCAGCTCGATCTGTTCGGCGACTACAAGAGCAACGTCGCGCTGTATCCGACCTTCCAGAGCTATTTCCGAACCCACAAGCCGCCGTTTCTCGCGGTGTGGGGCCGGAACGACCCGTTCTTCCTGCCGCCGGGCGCCGAAGCGTTCATGCGCGACATCCCGAACGCGACGGTGCGTTTCTTCGACGCCGGCCATTTCGCGCTGGAAACCCACGCCGCCGAGATCGCCGCGGCGATCCGCGACTTCCTTCCGCACTGACTTTCGCAGGATCGCACACGGCCCCGCGAGCAGCGGAGCGTCCAACCCAAGGAGAGTTCAACATGCGTGCCATCGTTCTGGAGAAATTCGGCGGACTGGACAGCCTGGTCTACAAGAGCATTCCGGAGCCTGAGCCCAAGGCCGGTCACGTTGTGATCGAAATCAAGGCGTTCGGGCTCAACCATGCCGAGTTGCACATGCGGCGCGGCGAGTGGGCCGAGGCGGCGCCGGTCAGCGGCATCGAATGCGTGGGCATCGTCAAGTCATGCCCCGGCGGCGAGTTTCCAGTCGGCGCGAAGGTCGCCGCGCTCATGGGCGGACTCGGCCGCACCATCAACGGCAGCTACGCCCAGTACACGCGCGCGCCAGTGTCGAATGTCGCCTTGATCGAGGCCGACCTGCCGTGGGCCGAGCTTGCGGCAATTCCCGAAACCTACGCGACCGCCTGGACCTGCCTGTTCCGCAATCTGGAAATCAAGAAGGGGCAGTTGCTCGTCATTCGCGGTGCCACGTCATCCTTCGGCCAGGCGGCACTGAAGATGGCCGTCAATGCCGGGGTTCGGGTGATCGCGACCACGCGCAGCCGCGATCGCTTCGCGGTCCTGGAGAAACTCGGCGCCGAGCGCTGCGAAGTCGAGCGGCCTGATCTGTCACAGCACATTCCGGAAGCCAAAGAGATCGATGCGGTGCTCGACCTCGTCGGCAACAGCGTCGTGCTTGACTCGCTTGCGATGCTGAGGCGTGGCGGTCGCTCGTGCCTTGCCGGCTGGCTCGGCGGGCTCGATCTGATCCCCGACTTCAACCCGCTGCTGCAGATGGCGAGCGGTGTCTACCTCACCTTCTTTGGCAGCTTTGTGTTCGGCACGCCGGGCTTCCGCTTTCCGACGTGCCGTTGCAGCAGATTGCGGGGGATGCCGCGGCCGGCCGGCTCGACGTCAAGCCTGCGCGCGTCTTCCGTTTTGACGAGATCCGTGAGGCACATCGCGTCATGGAGGCGAACGAGGCCCGCGGAAAGATGGTCGTGGTCCACGACTGACACTGAAAGCTTTGAAATCGCGGAGTTGATGGCATTCCCGGGCGGAAGTCTGGATTGCTTCGCTTCGCTCGCAATGACGATACGGCGAGAATCGCGAGCGCCCACGTCTAACCCTCGCCCGGAGGAGCCGCGTTTGCGCGGCGCCTCGAAGGGCGAGGGGCACCAGCGGGGCCTTCATCCTCCGCGCGTTCCGCGCCCCTCGGGACGAGGATTTGCACCGCCGACATTGCCGGACTTCCAGCGCCCGCCGCCCACAGGCCCCGGTATCGCCACGAAGAATTAACCGGCCATTAACCAAATCCGCCGCATCGTTAACCATTCAATAACAAGGACGAGTCGGCCGCCATGGAGGCAGCAGCAAGACCTCAACGCCAATTGGTGCGCCTGCGCGGCCGATCCTACGTCGCCTTCGTGTTCGTGCCGACGGTCCCGATCGTCGACTGGCTCCAGGAGATAGACGCCACGATCGCGCGCTCGCCGGGATTCTTTTCCGGCCGTCCCGTGGTGGTCGACCTGTCCTCGGTCGATCTCAGCCAGTCCGGCATCACACATCTGCTCGGAAGCCTCCAGGAGCGCAGCATCCGCGTGCTCGGCATCGAGGGGGTGGAGGAAGGGCGGCTGACGCCGAACATGCCCCCGCTGCTCACGGGGGGGCGGTCTTGCGGGCTCGAGCCGAGCGCGCCGAAGAAGGTCGAGGTCACGAAGCAGCCGAGCTCGCTGCTGCTCGAAACCCCCGTGCGGTCGGGCCAGACCGTGATCTTCCCCGACGGCGACGTGACGATCCTGGGCTCGGTCGGCTCCGGTGCCGAGGTTGTCGCCGGCGGTTCAATCCACGTCTATGGCGCGCTGCGCGGGCGCGCCATGGCGGGTGTCAACGGACACTCCTCCGCGCGCATCTACTGTCAGAAGATCGAGGCTGAACTGCTTGCAATTGATGGATTTTACCAGACCGCGGACGACATCGACGCCGCCTTGCGCGGCAAGCCGGCCCAGGCCTGGCTACAGGGCAATACCATGCGAATTACAGCACTGAACTGACCAGGAAAGGAGATATTTCAGATGAGTAAGGTACTGGTCGTGACATCAGGCAAGGGCGGGGTCGGCAAGACCACGACGACCGCAGCTTTGGGCGCGGCACTCGCGCAGCGCGGCGACAAGGTCGTGGTCGTCGATTTCGACGTCGGCCTGCGCAACCTTGACCTCGTGATGGGCGCCGAGCGGCGCGTCGTGTTCGACCTCATCAACGTCGTGCAAGGGGTTGCAAAGCTCCCGCAGGCCCTGATCCGCGACAAGCGGCTGGAGAACCTCTGGCTGCTGCCGGCCTCCCAAACCCGCGACAAGGACGCGCTCACAGAGGAGGGCGTTCGCGCCGTCATCGCCGATTTGCGCAGCCGGTTCGACTGGGTGATCTGCGACAGCCCCGCCGGCATCGAACGCGGCGCCTCCATGGCGATGCGCTTTGCCGACGAGGCCGTGATCGTCACCAACCCCGAGGTCTCCTCGGTCCGCGACTCCGACCGCATCATCGGCATGCTCGACTCCAAGACGGTGCGGGCCGAGAAGGGCGAGCGCGTCGAAAAGCACGTCCTGATCACGCGCTACGACGCCTCGCGGGCGTCGCGCGGCGAGATGCTGAACATCGACGACATCCTCGAGATCCTGGCGACCCCCTTGCTGGGCATCATCCCCGAAAGCCAGGACGTGTTGAAGGCCTCCAACGTCGGTACGCCCGTGACGCTGTCCAACGCGGACGGTGCGCCGGCGCGGGCCTACATGGACGCGGCGAAGCGGTTGTGTGGCGAAAACATCCGGATGTCCGTGCCTTCGGAGAAAAAAGGCTTCATGGATCGCCTCCTGCGACGGAGGGCAGCATGAGCATGGGCCTGCTCCGACTTCTCCGCGGCAACAAGGCCGCCACTGCTCCGGTCGCGCGCGAGCGGTTGCAGATCCTGCTTGCACATGAACGCGGACACCGCGGCCAGCCCGATCTCCTGAGCCTGCTGCGCGAGGAAATCCTCGCCGTCGTCTCGAAACACGTCACGCTCGACCCGACCAAGGTGATCGTGCGGCTGGAGCGCGGCGACGAAGTCTCGACGCTCGAGGTCGACATCGAGGTGCCCAACGACATCGAGCGCAAACGGGTGGCGGTCGGGTAGGGCCCGGCCGGTTCTTCCAACTTGGGGTGGATGAGACGGCGGTCCGCTGGCGACAGCGGGCTGCCTTTGTTGCGTTCGCCGCCTGGAGGGAACCCGGCTCCCGCTCAGCCGTTTGGGAGACACCCCCGCGGCCTCAATGCCGCGGCTGCGAGGCGTCAACCGGGAGAGCGCCCATGATGTCCGAGATCCAGGTTCATACCATCGCGCGTCAGATGCTTGAGAAGCACGGCTTTGCTGCGATTGCTCAGGCCGCCCAGGAGGCGCAGGCCTGTGAGAGCCGCGGCGAAGCCGAGGAAGCGAAGGAATGGCGCCACATCGCGGACGCCATGAAGATCATGAAGGGGCCGCACCAGAGCTGAGCTGGCGCTGCGGCCGCCTCAGTGCGCTGCCGGTTCAGTCCCCGGTGGCGGCTTGTGCTGCGTCTGCACTTGGCTGCCGCGCTCGCCGGTCTCCTTGCAGGGAAGCTGGGTCCACGAACCGTCGGGCGCCTGCTGATAGGCGCTGCACGTTGACGCGGCCGATTTCTCGTCGGTTTGCTGGCTGTTGGAATTCCTGGCGAGCGCGGGCGCGGTCAACGCGCCTGCCAGCACGCCTGTAACGAGGATGTGGGCAATCCGCATCGGGGGTCTCCTTGACGAAGCCGCCCGCATGCTTGTGAGGATTGTGACGATTGTTGGCCAAGGTCGCAGGTTCCTTCGGGGCATGGCCAACGCTTGCGCGAACGCCTTACGTTCGGGCGGGCTCGAGATTCACCGGGGGCGCAGGCTGCGCTGCGGGACCGCTATTTGGTGTGAATGAGTCCGGCGAGGTTGGTCTTCTGGGCTTCGCACCAGTTGCTCATCCCGAGCCGCCGCTGGTCGAAATCGGTCGATTGGGTTGCGACCGCAACCTCGGCCATGAGGTCGTCGTCCTGCTTCTCGCCCATCTTGCCGCCGGTGTGCATGAAGGCGATGGCCTTGCGCACTTTTTCGGTCGTGCCGTCGGGTAGCTGCATGTCCTGCGCTCTCTTCACCAGGTCCTGATAGACGAGATCGGTGCCGGGGCATTCGACCTTCGCGGCGAAGGCCTGCAGGACCATCGTCACATAGACCGACCGCGGCTCGGCGTGGGCGGGTGCAGCAATCAGCATCGAGCCGGCGATCAACCAACCATAGCGCATTCCAATGTCCTCCCGTTTTTTTGGGAGGCTAGCGCCAGGGGCCCCGCTGCGCAATGGGGGTGTAAGATCGCGCGCTCGTGCGGGCCGTCAGATCGGGACGCCTCGCACGAGAACTATCGCCCCGTCACGCGATGGCGAACACGGGATGGCGATGCGTGACGAGCTAACCGAACCGTTGCCAGCTCGGAACGGGATCGAGCGGCGTCCGATAGACCTCTTTGTGATCACGGTCAGTGACGCGCACGGCGCAGCCCCTGTGCTGAAGATCAGGGTTCACTTGCGACAGCTCGTTGGCGAGTTGTTCAGCCCGATCAGAGGCGACCTCGATGTCTTCGAGGATAATGCCGCCCTGGTTCTTGAACTCTTCACCAACCACGAGATCGAAGGAGTAGTAAGGCATTCGAGGTCCCCAAGTCTTGACTACAAAGTCTTGCGTACTCAAGTCCGACGACAAGTCTCATGCAGGAGATGGTACCACTGAGTCGAACTTTCCCGAACAAAGCGTCCGTGCAATCTCTGTGCGTATGGCGCAAAAATCATGTGCAGCCCGCGAGGTCATTAAGGTTTTATTAAATATGCGCGCGTCATGCTTGCGGCATGGAATTGCAACAGAACCGGGCTCCGGGAACCGGCAGTTGCAAGAGAAGGCCGGCGGCATAGATCCCGACGGCCTTTTCTCTTTGCGAGCAGAGCGCGAATCCTCGCTACCGTAGTCGCCCGGACTCAACGCCTCGTAACGACTCGGACAGCGTCACCTCTGCTTCGGCACGAGCCAGCGCACGAGCGAGACGAGCGCGTAGATCATCATCGCAAGCGGCGCGAACAACACCAGCATACCGAACAGCGTCATGACGTTGGCGACGAAGTTGTCCGCGGCCTGCGGACCCGCGAGCGTTGAAATGATCCAGCTTGCTGGTCCGATCAGCGCGAACACTCCGACGATCGCGGACAGAATGACAAGCGGCGTTACCGCGAGCCATAGAGTCGAAACGAAGCGAGTCGAAACGAAGCGTCTGATCGTCAGCATGGTTGTCGGCCCGCGGCGGATGTCCGGTCGGTGAGCGAACCGGTCCCCTGCCTTGGTCTCGCTATGCTGTCGAAGGGTTCATGAGCTCGAGGCTAGTGCACCGGCATCGGCGGGCGTACCACCGGTCCGTCGTCATCGGCGAGCTGCGAAGTGGAAGCAGGCGGCGGCGGCGGTGGAACGACAGCAGCTTGCGGCGGAGGCGCGATCGGCGCCGGCGCGTAAGTCGGTGAATAGGCCGGGGTCGCGGCCACTGGCCTGGGTTTGCGGACAGGCGGCGCCGGCGGCCGCGGCGGCAGAGCCGAGAGCTTCACGCGTGGATCGGCAATCCTGGCCTCAGCCGGCTTTGGCGTTGCGGCCTTCGCGATCTCGCGTGCCATCTGCTCCTGGCTCGCTTTCAGTTCGGCGATGTTTGCCTTGAGCTGCGCGATCTGCTGCGTCATCGCGGCGAGATCACGTGTCATCGACTGGAGCGACTGTGCCGAGTCGGGCGCCGTCGGTGGGCTCGTGTTGCTGTTGTCCTGTGCCTGAGTCGGAATTGCCGGTTGCTCGGCGGGTTGATCGGCCGCAGTCCCTTGCTGCTCGGTTGACGGCGAAGCCTGCTCCGTCACCGGCGGCGTCGCCTGCGACGGCGCAGCAACCAGGGTTGGCATCCATGCAGCGACGATCGCTTTCGCCGTATCGCCATGAGTCTGCCAGGCGATGGTCGCGGCGGCGCTGCCTCCGGCGAACAGCAGGGTGACGAACGCACCGCTGAACCATCTGCCGACCGACGAGCGCTTGCGCCTGATGTGGAGATCGCCGGCCGCTGCGCGAACCGCGGTGTCGACCGACGGCGCCGCAGCGGGAGCCTCGGTCACCAGATTGATCTTCGGCTCCGGACGTGCTGCGCTGTCAGGCACGAGTGTGGGAGCGCCCTTGTCCGGGCGCGAGGCGAGGACGATCTCGGGCGCGATGTCGAGCACGTCGTGCGGATCGTTGTCCTTCACCGTGTCCTTGACGATTTCATCGACGATTTGCTTGCTATTCAGCGACGCGAGCATCGAAGCTCCTTAAACCTTGGTCGTCCGCATTCGCGCGAGCCGATTGAAAGGGATCAGTCGGTCTTCCGCCCCCGGTACGCACGAGTCCAGCCGGGTTTGACCAAAGCAAGGCGGCGGGAAGGAGAGTGTGGGGCCGGCCCCTTCCCGGACGTGCCGGTGGAACCCTTGGCTGTCGAACACATGTCAGTGTTCCCGCCGTGCTGCCATTTTTTCAGCACGATTTGGGCAGCAGATATAGATGGTTGGGGGCGCAACCTGGGGCAGGCTGTGCAAAAATCCTCTATCGCAATATTGGTAGCCGCGTTGCTGCCACTGGGCGGTTGCATGCAGGCGACACTGTCGCCATCCAACGATGCAAGCATGACGCCACGCGACCGTCAGTTGCTGGCGCATACGCCTTACGCGAAGGCGAACGTGCCCGAACAATATCTCCGCCATATGGTCGACTATCCGCGCAAGGAGCAGCCAGGCACGATCCTGGTCGATACCGACGCGCGCTATCTCTACTATGTCCTGCCGCAGGGCAAGGCGATCCGCTACGGCGTCGCCGTCGGCGAGGAAGCGATGGCGTTCTCCGGCGTAGCGCGGGTTGGCAAGATGGCCGAATGGCCGGACTGGATTCCGACGGCGGAGATCCAGGCGCGGCTTGGGCCCTATCCGTCACGTGTGGCCGGCGGTGCTGCCAATCCACTTGGTGCGCGCGCGCTCTATCTCTACGCCGGCAACAAGGACACGCTGTATCGCATCCACGGCACCAACCAGCCGGAGTACATCGGCCAGGCGATCTCGTCCGGGTGCATCCGGATGCGCAACGAGGATGTGATCGACCTCTACGACCGGGTGAAGCTCGGTTCGACCGTGGTGGTGCTGCCACCCGGACGGACGGCGCAAACCGGTACGGGAGATGGCTTCCGCGGGTAAGCGAGTAGCTGCGGAGGATGGAATCACCTCCGCGCTGCGCTATGGAACCGCAAAAACGTGAACTGCCTCACAGCGGGTTTGGTGCGCGTGCGCTATGCCTCGATGGCTCGTTGCCAACGGAGGCACCATGCAGAAATTCTTTTATCAATTGAATGAGAGCGACCGCCGCATTGCGCGAAAATGGCGGTGGGCGAGTGTCGGCTTTTACGGTTCAATCCTGGCAGGAATGATCCTTTACGCGGCGGTGCATTGGAATCCGGAAGTGAATTACGCTTCCGCCGATTCGGCGCCTCATGCAACGGTCGCGAGCAGCTCGAGGCACTGAGCTCCGAGCAGTCGCGCTATTCGTCGGGCCTGGCAATCCGCCATTGCAGGGTCGTGGCGTTGCCATTGGTGTCGCCGGGTGCCTTGTCGGCGGGAGACGTATAGAGCGGGCGATAGCGGTAGGCCCACATCTTGCTGCCGTCGTTGCGGGTGATCACGGTGAAGTCGCCGACCGCCTTGGCGTCGGTCGGTGCCGACAGCGGGGTCCAGCTCTGGGTGCATTTGCCGTCGCAGTTCGATGTCTTGCCGCTGGTGTCACGCTCGTAATAGTACAGCGTCATGCCCTTGAGATCGACGAGCTTTGGGCCTTGCTTGGTCAGGATCACGCGAGCCGGCGCGGTGGTGGCGTCGGGTTTTGGCGGCGGCGGGGCATCCGAGCCATGTCCGTTCGCTAGCGCCTGCTCGGAAAAGAGCAGTGCGGCTGCGGCCACCATGACGAACCTGAACATCCAAGGCTCCCGATCGCAAAGTTAATCACGCGTTAAGCGCAGAATGGCGCGACGGTAGCAGCCGAAAGTTAGTTCCAGGTTTCGCCGCGCTGCGATAAATTTGGGCACCGGTTGCAATCGCCGCGAATTTGCAGGAACTCTACCTCCCGAACGACATCCAAAACGGGGGAGTTACGCCATGGCTTTTTCGCTCTACGACGCAACGGTTGCCAACTATCTTCAGATCCTTGGCGCGGTCGGCGGCTTTCTCGACAAGGGCCTTGTCCATTTCAAGGAGAAGGGCATCGATCCCGCCGAGGTCGTCGAGACGCGCCTTGCGCCTGACATGTGGCCGCTGCGCGCCCAAGTGGTCTCGGTCGCGCATCATTCGCGCGGCGCGCTCGCAGCGGCGAGGGACGGGGTGTTCGTCCCGCCGAGCATCAAGCCCGATCTCGACTACGCCGCGCTTCAGGCACTGGTGACCGAGGCACGCAACGAAATCTCCGCTCTGACGCCGGACGCCGTCAATGCTCTGATCGGCCGCGACGTCACCTTCAAGGTGGGTGAGCGCACGCTGCCGTTCACCGCGGAGGGTTTTCTGATGTCGTTTTCGCTGCCGAACTTCTTTTTCCATGCGACCACGACCTACGCCATCCTCCGCCACAAGGGTGCGCCGCTAGGCAAGCGCGACTTCATGGGCCGGCTGACGCTGAAGACGTGAGCGCGCTCAGGTCGAGCCCTCGCGCAGCGGCGCGCGGCTGAGCTCGTTGCCGGCGGCGATCGCCTTGCGCAAGAGCCGCATCAGATCGTTGGCCTCCTTGTCGGTCAGGCCGCGCAGCATGATCCGCTGCGCCGCCTCGACTGCCGGCGTGATGGCGCGCAGCGTCTTGCGTCCCTCGTCGGTGATTTCGAGCTCGCGCGCGCGCCGGTCGCGGCTGCTGGCGCGACGCTCTGTGAGGCCCTTCTGCACGAGGCGATCGATCACGCCCGTGATGGTCGTGCGGTCGTAGGCGATCAGGCCTGCCAGCGTCACCTGGTCGAGCCCCGGATTGGCCTTGATGGTCGCGAGCGCCGCATATTGCACGGGCGTGAGATCGAAGCCTGCGTCCTCCACCTCGGCGAGGAACACCGCCACTGCAATCTGCTGAAAGCGACGGGCCAGATGGCCGGGCATGTCGTTGTTGTCTTTCACCGGACGCTCCTTGGATGGCGGGTGTTGACGAGTATACTGATAGTCAGTATACTGAGCAATATTGAAGAAGGGCCTAACGCGGGTTCGCAAGGCCTAAAGCAAGACGGGGAGGAGCAGGTTCATGCAGTTCCATCTCAACGGATTTTTGCCGGGCGACCCCGACATCGCCGACCCCGCAGCGCGCATTCAGCCCTCTGGCACGACCGGAGCCGTTCCGGACGAGGTCGACGTTTTGATCGTCGGTTGCGGCCCGGCAGGCCTCACGCTCGCGGCACAGCTCGCAGCGTTTCCCGACATCAAGACCTGCATCGTCGAGCAGAAGCCCGGCCGGCTTCTGGTCGGCCAGGCCGACGGCGTCGCCTGCCGCACCATGGAGATGTTCCAAGCCTACGGCTTCGCCGAGCGCGTGCTGAGGGAGGCCTGCTGGGTCAACGAGACGACGTTCTGGAAACCCGACGACAAGCGCAGCGCCAAGATCGTGCGCAGCGGCCGCGTGCAGGATGTCAAGGACGGGCTATCCGAATTTCCGCATGTCATCCTGAACCAGGCGCGCGTGCATGACGGCTTCCTCGACGTGATGCGCAAGTCGCCGGCCAAGCTCGAGCCGCATTACGCGCGGCGTCTCGTCGATCTCCATGTCGATCCCGCGGCGCGCTCCGAAGATCACGCGGTGACAGTGCGGCTGGAGCGCGTCGATCCCGGCCATCAGGGCGAGATCGAAACCGTGAAGGCGCGCTATGTCGTCGGCTGCGATGGCGCGCGCTCGACCGTGCGCAAATCCATCGGCCGCGAGCTGCACGGCGATTCCGCCAACCACGCCTGGGGCGTGATGGACGTGCTCGCGGTGACCGACTTTCCCGACATCCGCTTCAAGGCATTGATCCAGTCGGCCAATGACGGCAGCATCATCGTCATCCCGCGCGAGGGCGGCTATCTCGTCCGCCTCTATGTCGAGCTCACGACGCTCGACATCGGCGAGCGTGTTGCGAGCCGCAACATCACCTCCGACGATTTGATCGCGAAGGCACGCCGCATTCTCAATCCCTACACGCTCGAGGTGAAGGAGATCGCCTGGTGGTCGGTCTACGAGATCGGACAGCGTTTGACGGACAAGTTCGACGATGTGCCCGAGGCGGAGACCGCGACGCGGCTGCCGCGCGTCTTCATCGCTGGCGATGCCTGCCATACCCACAGTCCGAAGGCGGGGCAGGGCATGAACGTCTCGATGCAGGACGCCTTCAATCTGGGCTGGAAGCTTGCCTCTGTGCTGCGCAAGCAATGCGCGCCGCAGCTGCTGCACGGCTATTCGGCCGAACGGCAGGCGGTGGCAAAAGAGCTGATCGAGTTCGATCGCGAATGGGCGACCATCCTGGCCTCGGCCAAGGGCGACGGCAAGGCCGCGGACGCGGCCAAGACCCAGGACTATTTTGTCCGCCACGGGCGCTACACCGCGGGCACCGCGACGCATTATCGGCCGGGCCTCCTCACCGGCAACTCCACACATCAGCATCTGGCCAACGGGCTCGTGATCGGCAAGCGCTTTCATTCGGCGCCGGTGATCCGACTTGCCGATGCAAAGCCCGTTCACCTCGGCCACGTCGCCAGGGCGGACGGACGCTGGCGCATCTTTGCCTTTGCCGGCTCGGGCAACCCCGCTGCGGGCGATGGCCCAATTGCCGCGCTCTGCAATTTCCTGAGTCAGGGGCGCGAGTCTCCGGTGCGGCGCTATACGTCTGGCGATGCCGATATCGACTCGGTGATCGACGTGCGTGCAGTATTCCAGCAGGATCATCGCGAGCTCGCCATCGGGGCGATGCCGTCACTGCTTCTGCCAGCGAAGGGACGGTACGGACTTCGCGACTACGAAAAGATGTTCTGCCCCGATCTCAAGAACGGTCACGACATCTTTGCGATGCGCGGGATCGATCGCAATGCGGGATGCATGGTCGTGGTGCGGCCGGACCAATACGTCGCACATGTGCTGCCGCTCGATGCCTACGCAGAACTGGCGGCGTTTTTCGATGGATTCATGTTGCAGGTGAACTGAGCGCAGAAATCGTAGCCCGGATGAGCGAAGCGAGATCCGGGAGTTCGACGGACGGACGTTCCCGGATATCGCTTCGCTCATCCGGGCTACGTGACGTCATGGTGCGGTGAGTTGATTTGCGCTCGATGAACGGCAGATGAATATTGAACTCATCTCTCCGACGCGTCTCGATCTTTCGGCAACTTCGACGCGATGGCGCGGAACGCTCGTTCCGCTCGAACGTTCCTGCTCGCATGAGGAGGATCACGCCATGAAGCTTAGACTTGTTTTTGCCGCAGCCATGCTGCTCGCGCCGACTGCCGCGCTTGCTGCGCCCGGCATCGTCACTGCGTCCGTCGGATTGAGGGCAGGGCCGGGTCCCGGCTTTCCGATGGTCGATCGCATTCCCGGAGGCTCACGCGTCAACATTCACGGCTGCCTGCGAGGCAATGCCTGGTGCGACGTGAGCTGGTCGGATGACCGCGGTTGGGTGTCGTCGCAATATCTCGAATATCTCTACCGCAACCACTATGTCTATCTGCCCGACTATGTCGACGAGGTCGACGTGCCGGTGGTGCCGTTCGTGCTGAGCTCGTACTGGTCGAGCTATTATGCGGGCCGGCCATGGTATCACCGCCGCGACTACTGGGCGAACTACTGGACATCGCACGAGCGCAATGCGACGCGGATGACGATCGATCCGCGGGCCGCACGCATCGGCCGCGCTGCGACGCGTGAAGGTGCGATCGCGGTTGGAGGCGGGACCCGCGCCGGCGAGACCAATCGTGCGACGCGCGAGCAGCCGCAAGCCCGTATGACCCGTGAGCAATCGCAGGCCCGCGAGATCCGCGGTCGCCCTGCGGATGCACAGGCGCGGATGACGCGTGCGAACGCGGTGCGTGCAACGCATGAGAATGCGCGCGCCGCAGCCCATGAGAACGCCCGCGCCGCTGCCCGCGTGCAACCGATGGCACGCCCGCAACCCAACATCGCGCGAGGCCACGAAGCGCCGCGCGTCTCGGCCGCGCCCGCGGCGCCGCACGTCGCGCAGCCCAATGTCAGTCACGGCTCGCCGATGAATGCGCGTGCGCAGGCGCCGGCTCCGCGTGCGGCAGCGCCGGCAGCGCCCCATGTCGGCGGTGGTGGTGGCGGTGCTCCGCATATCAACGCCGCGCCGCATGGCGGCGGTGCGCCGGCCAGCGGGCCTCCGGGCCGCGAGCGGCACTAAGAAAAGCGAAAGCCCGGCCATGAGCCGGGCTTTTTCGTTCCAGCCCGCACAATTTGAGGCAATTACGCAGAGGTAGATTTCATCGAACGTAACAACTTCACCGGATGATTCCTCCGTCCACTCGGGGCAAGGGGCTTACGGGAGGATGTGACGATGAGACAGCAAGGCCATTCGGAGACGCGCCGGCAAAATGTCGCGATGAAGTCGATGTCGAAGGAGGCAAAGCAGCTTGCGCGCGTAATCGCAGGCTATCGCGGCTCGCTTCTCGATCTCGACCAGCAGAGGACGCGGACGAAATTGTCCGACGCCGAAAAAGGCATCCTGGACGAGCGGCGCAATAATTTGCTTGTGACGATTGCTGCATTGGAAGACCGCCTCTCGGCGGTGCAAGGATTGATCGACCTCGGCCGGCCGCACGTCATTCGCGTGCATTGACCGCCGCCCAGCGCGCCAAACATCCATTACGTGACGGTTTCGCGTGCCGCGGCGGCGGTCGCGAGGCTGCACGATGTTTTGGACGGCACCAAATTGCCATGCTCCCGGCGAATTGCCGCCAAAGCCCGCTGGCACCTGAGAGGCGGGTGCGGGGACGTGCGATGGGGACGATCGTGGCTTACAAGATGGTCGCAGAACGCGACAATGAGACGTATAGGTTCGAGCGTGAGAGCCGGCTCGTGATCGTGGCGAAAGCGCGGGTGTGGGCGAGCGAAGGCTGGCAGGTCGTGATCACCGACCAGGATGGCAAGGCCTACGCGCCAGCCGAGTTCGAGGCGCTGCTGGCGGCCTGATCGGGCGCTTGATGGGGGTAGGGAACAATTTTGACGTCATCTGATCGATCGGGGCGCGGGTTCATCGCGCCCCTGTTTGGCGTGGCCGCAGCGATCCTGCTGACGGCGACAATTGCACGCGCGCAGAATCTCGACGAGGGCAAGCCACCGCAAAAACTGTTTGCCGATGGTTGTGCGAGCTGCCACCGCAGCCCGCGCGGGCTTGCCAAGGGGCGCTTCAGCTTCACGCTCTACTGGTTCCTGAAGGACCATTATGCGAGCAGCGCGGACTCGGCGAAGGCGCTCGCCGCATATCTGGAGAGCGTCGACAGCCCGCCTGCCGGCAAGCCGCGCGCGGCGGCGAAATCATCGAAGCCCGCCGGTGCACCTCGGTCGTCGCTGCGGCCGCCGGCGCCGGTGCCGCAGAGATAGCGGGACTACCCAGTTACCCGCTCAGCTCGTACCCACCTTCGAGGCTCGGGCTGCTTGCGGCTGTTTCGCAGCGCCGCGCGTCTCACGCGCGGCTGTCCGCTTGGCCGCGCGTGAGGCCGCAAGCTTTCTTGCAGCCACTTTCTTATGCGGCCTTGCCTCGGCTGCGGCCTGCTTGGACGTCGCGCCACCGCGGCGGGAGACGTATTCCTGGCCGTCGATTGGGCCGACATGCGGCGGATCGTGGTCGAGATAGGGCCGTCCGATGCCGAGCGCCTTGCCGTTGGCATCGACCCACTTCCACAGCACTTCGGTGGAGACCCAGCGTTGCGCGCGGTTCTCGCCCTTGACACTCACGATGTCGGCGGCGAGCCCATGGCCGTAGCCGCCGCGAGAGCTGCCGCCATGATACGACCGGTTGGAGGCGGCCTTCAGGCCGCTTGCGATCGCCTGGCGGTAGTCGTCGCGGAAGGCACTGGTGATGCCGGGCGACAGACCTGCGGCCTCCGCCGCGTGCAGCGTGTGATAGAGTTTCAGCTTGAAGCTGCGATCCATGCCGCCGATCACGTAATCCATCAGCGACATGCCGGCCTTGTCCGCGGCCTTCGGATCCTTCCAGGCAAAATCCTCGTCGACGAGCTTGGTGAAGCTCCGCATGACCGACACCATCCTGCCGCGCCGCTTGATCGTGACGCTGCGGCGGTCCTGCACCTTGATCGAGTCCTCCTTGGGCGTGCGCTGATAGAGCGTCCAGAGATAGCGGTCGATGCAGACGTCGACGACGAGGCATTCATCGACGGCTTCGAGCGGATCCGGACTTTCGCTCGTGATCGCCTTCGCTTCGGTCACGACGGGCTCCGGCATGCTCGCGCTCGCTGCGGCGAGCGGCGGCGTCTCCGCAGGCAGCACGTCGGTCGGATCGGCGGAAGCGAGCTTGACGGCCGGCTCGTGCGTCTCCGAGGTGGTGACGGGCTCCGGCGTGCTTGAGCTTGCGAGCGGCGGCGACGCTTCCGCCGGCAGCATTTGCACGGGATCGGCCGATGCAAGCTTGATGATTGGTTCGGGTGTGGCCGTGGCTGGTGTCACGTCGGTCGTCGTGTTCACTGCCGGAAGTCCGATCGTCGGCACCTCGATGACGGCGACGGGCTCGCTCACGATCGCAGCGCGCGGCACGTCGGCAAGTTCGCTGTGCGCGGCGAGAGCTGATGCGGGAGAGTCCGCAGCGACGTTGGCGCTGCTGTTCTGGATCGCCGACGGGGCGACCGTGGCAAGCCAGAGTGCGAAGGAGCCCGCGAGAACCGCCGCAGGGCACGACACCGCCACGATGAGAGATCGCTGATCGTTCACCATCCCAGCCTCCAAAGGCTCCAGCCGGAACCCGATGCAACAGCCAAGCATGCGACGCAGCAATTGTTCGGGCGAGGATATGGCGGCGCAATGGCGCAAAAGGCGAGTGCAGTGCTTTTCGCGGCGAGTGTGACCCGGCGGACACGCGCGGGTTCCATGAGGCTCCTGCCGGCGTTCTGCTAAGGGCAGTCTCGCGCAGGATCGCAAGTTAGTTTGCGATGAGGACGCACGCAGGAGATGATGTTCGCGGGGTGCGGATCAAAAAAGGCCGCCCGAGGAGCGGCCTTTTGAGTCTGAACGCGCAGAGCCAATCAAAGTTGGTATCGCAAAGAGCCAGCCCCGGGATTTGAAAATCCGCTCGAGATGCAAAGTCCTGCCCGGTCGCCCTCATCTTACGCCAATTTTGTGCGGACGTGTGACGAAAAAAAGAGTTCCCGCGCCGGAACCTGTGGTTTCGCTTAATACGAAAGCTTAACGCGCGGAACGCTCGCGAAAGGTATCATCGTCATGGCGCAATCGACCTGATATCGTTCCATCCCGAACTGACGGACCCCCTGCGCGCACATGCTCGTCGTCTCCATTCAAAGCCAGGTCGTTCATGGCCATGTCGGCAACTCGGCCGCCGTCTATCCCATGCAGGCGGAGGGCGTGAATGTCGCGGCGGTGCCGACGACATTGCTGTCGAACCATCCGCGCTATCCGACGTTGCGCGGACGCGTGCTGGACGTGGACCTGGTGGCCGATCTTCTGCTCGGCGTCGAGGAGCGTGGCCTCATCGAGCGGGGAAGCGTCCTTCTCACCGGTTATCTCGGCTCGCCTGCGAACGCGGAGGTCATCGCCGATTTCGTCGAGCGCGCGCTGCGACGAAATCCAAAGCTTATCTACCTCTGCGACCCCGTGATCGGGGACGACGGCAAGGTCTACGTCGCCGACGGCATTTTGGATGTGATCCGCGAGCGGCTGGTGCCGGCCGCGACCTTCATCACGCCGAACCAGTTCGAACTGGAACTTCTATCAGGGATCGCAATCAAGGACGCATCGGGCTTGCTCGCCGCGAGCGCTGCCATCGCGGCGCAGGGCCCGCGAGGCGTCATCGCGACCGGTTGCACGCTTGCCGACACGCAAGCGGGGCAGGTGGAGACGATCCTCTGCCAGGGTGAAAAACTGTCGCGCTTTGCGACGGCGCGGCTGCCTATCCGGCCGTGCGGGACGGGGGATCTCTTGTCGGGGCTCGTGGCGGCGGGGCTTGCGAAGGGAACAACGGTCGAGGCGGCGGTTCGGCTGGCGGTCGATCATGTGTTTACGGTGCTCGCGCGCACGCATCAAACGGGATCGGAGGAGCTTTGCCTCGTTGCCCCGACAGGTTGAGCGGTTGCAGGCGTCATGATCTGCGGGTGTTTCGCTGGACGTCGCGAGAATACGGCAAGCTTGAGGCAGTCAAGCGCATATACAGTTAGAACGCGAGTTGCCCCCGTAATACACTGGGTGCGTTGGGGTTGGCCGGGGCGCGTATCGGGGAGAACCTACCTATGGCAGGTGTCGAACAATTGCGAAGAAAGGACTCGGTGAATCTCGTTCAACTTGAGGCGGACATTGCGACGGTTCGTCAGGGGAGTTCATTAGCTTCAATTGCATTGCCTGATTATGTTGAGCACACGGAGGGGGTCACGCGCGTAGGTGCCCTCAGCGCAGAGGCGGTCATTCGCGACTATGAATCGGCCGCGAAGGAAATTGAGGCGATGGGAGCCGAGTTGATCGGCGCCGCGCGAAAATGCGAGGAGCTGACGGCCCAGGTGCACGATGCGATCGCGTATATGCGCGAAACGGCTGCGGGTTACCGTGAAGAAGGACGCAAGATCTTCAAAAGGATCGAAGAATGCGCCCTGTTCACCGAGGACGTCCGCAAGACGTGCGAGCAGGTGAAGCGCAGAATGGAAGCCGCGGGCAGTGTTTCCTCCACGGAGGAAGACGAGCTGGCGGAGCAGGAGCAGATAGCAGAAAGCGCTTAACTTAAGTCCCCCAGGATCCGGTCCCCTTGATCCCGGGGATGAGAGACCGCTTTCGGGCGGTCTCTCTTTTTGGCGCGAGCCTCACGGCCATGCGCTGTCCGATACTGGACTACCAGCTAGTGGCGTGTTGCACGGACTTCCAGCGTGGTCTGGGTGATCCTGGCCACGAAGCCCTCAAAATTGCCGACCCTCTGTTTGACCAATTGGCTTTGCAGGTCGGCGATCTTCTGCGTTTCTGCGATGAAGGTTTC
Source organism: Bradyrhizobium iriomotense (assembly GCF_030160715.1). GTDB lineage: Bacteria > Pseudomonadota > Alphaproteobacteria > Rhizobiales > Xanthobacteraceae > Bradyrhizobium > Bradyrhizobium iriomotense. The sequence goes on along the minus strand of NZ_BSOW01000034.1, from coordinate 11,879 downwards.
ACACGCCTGCCTGGCGAATTCCATCTGAAGCTCCAGCGCCTCCGCGGGTGAGCGCGCGCTCGCGAGCTTCCCGATGAAGGACCATGCGTGTTCAAGCGACTTCCTTGTGTAGTCGCCATAGGCCTCTGCAATCGCCTGAACATTGACCGGGACGAGTTCCATCGAGGCGGCCGGCGCGTTTGCTGTCTCGATGGCAGAAACTTCCGTCGACGGGAGCTGCGGATCGAGGTCTCCGCCCGTCTCCAGCTCGGCCGCCTGGCTGAGCTCCGGCGCGGGATCATCCTGCAACTGATCCGCCGTGGCTGCATGCTGCTCGTCGGCCTTGGTCTGCTTGGTCTTTTTCTTCCGGTTGCGCTGGCCGGATTTTCCGGTCGGCTTGGTCTGGTCCGCACTCAACATTACAAAATGACTCCCCAAATCGATGAAGCAGCCAACCTCCGCCGTGTTTGCGCTGAAATCGCGATTGCGGCTTGTCGCTGGCGTGGCGGCCGTGTGATGAGATTGGGCAGGATGAACGCCGGGCAGGGATCCGCGTTCAGGACGCGCCGTCTGCGAAATCTGCATTGTTGCAATGGAGCAACACGGGCTTTCATCAAATTGACGGAACCGACTTAACTCAATCGCAGATTGCATGCCCTATCCGGTTACGAGCAGGCAATGCCTCGCACAACCGGAAAGGAAACGACGTTGAAGCGCATTTTCAAGAAATTCATTGCTGACGAGTCCGGGGCAACCGCGATCGAGTATGGCTTGATCGCCGCCGGCATCGCGCTGGCCATCATCGAGGTCATCTATGCGCTCGGCACCAATCTGATTGAGAAGCTCACCGCGCTTGCGACCGCTTTGAAGTAGCAAGAGCGGCGTGTAGCCCGGATGAGCCAACGGGTCGGCGCGAAGCGCCGCCTGATGACAGGCTCCGCGATATCCGGGACTATTGCAACGAACCTCCCCGGATGTCGCTTCGCTCATCCGGGCTACCGATTGCTTCTCGGTCCAGATAGTAGAAATACCGTAAATCCGAAGTATTGTAAACAGGGATCCTTCGGCCGAAGGGGCCGATCAGCCGAACAGCGCGGCGTAGATCACGTAGAGCCAGCCCAGGATGCCGTGGATGATCGCCCACAGGATCGAATGGTTCTTGGTGTAGGAGATCGCGATGGCGAGGGCCGAACCGAAGCCCACGCCATATTTCGCGCCCTCGACCCGAACTCCATAGTAGCGATTGCCGTTCATGATCGTCCTCGCTTCGCTGGTCCTTGGCCGGCTTTACGCCTTTCGCACGAACTCCGACTTCAAATTCATCGCGCCGATGCCGTCGATCTTGCAGGCGATGTTGTGCCCGTCGGTCGCGTCCTGGAGGCGGATGTTCCTGACCTTGGTGCCGCCTTTGACGACCGCTGACGATCCCTTGATCTTGAGATCCTTGATCACGATGACGCTGTCGCCGTCGGCAAGCGCATTGCCGTTGGCATCGCGCACGCCCGCCTCGGTCGCGGCGTCCGCGACTGCATCTGCAGCAGTGCTCCATTCGTGGCCGCATTCCGGGCAGACCCAGAGATCGCGATCCTGATAGGCGTGCTCGGAGTTGCAGGCGGGGCATTTCGTGGCGTCAGTCATCATTCATCCTCTTGAGCCCGTGCGGGCGAGGCGCACCGTAGGTTCGTATCCGGGTAAATCAAGTCGCTCCGCCCCGGCCGGGCACGGAAATGTGCTGACATCGCGACGCAGCAATCACATGATACCGCTTGTGCCTTGCCGCTCCCGGCATACCTGATGGGAGGCGGCGCTCTGCCCGGCATTCCCTGAGGTCACATCATCGCATGAGCGAAATCGAAACCCTGTTTGGCGTGTTGCGTCAGTCGGCCGACGAGGGCGTCGTCGATATGCTCGAGCGCATGGTGCGGGAGGCGCCGGACCATGCCTTGAACCGCATGAACGCGCTGGACCTCGCTGCGAACGCCGGCCTCGATGAGGAGCGCGTCGTCGCAGGCCTGCTGCATGCGGTGCAGCTCGGCATGGCGGAGATGACCTGGAGCGTGATCTGCCCGAGCTGCGCCGGCGTCCTGTCCGCCAACAAGAGCCTGAAGACCCTCAACAGCCCGCATTATCATTGCGCCTTCTGCGCCGCGGGTTATGAGACGACGCTCGACAACCTGGTCGAGGTGACCTTCACGATCAGCCCGCGCGTGCGCAAGATCGCGGCCCACAATCCCGACGAATTGCCGCTGGCCGATTACTATCGCCAGATCTTCTGGAGCTCGGCGATCGAGCTTCCGCCCGATCTGGAGACGCTGCTGCGCGAAGTCACGCTCGAGACCTTCGATCTGCCGCCGGGCGAGCGCGCCATCCTGTCCCTGCACGTTCCGGAAGGCACGTTGATCGTGTTCGATCCGGTGACGCATACAGCCCAGTTCCTCGAGATCAAGGGCGAGGAGACCAGCGAGCGGCAAAACCTCTCGATGATCTTCAACAAGGCCGAGACGCCCACCGAGGCGATCACGTTGCGCCCCGGGCCGCTGCGGCTGGCGCTGGACAACCGCACCGATGGCCGTGTGCTGCCGGCGGTCTGGGTCGCGAACCCCGCGCTCGACGCGCTCCTGACGCGGCGCAAGCCGGCGCTGACCGCAAAGCGCCTCCTCACCAACCAGACGTTTCGCGATCTCTACCGCACCGAGACGCTCGCCATCGGCCAACGCCTGAAGATCCTCAGTCTGACCTTCCTGTTCTCAGATTTGCGGGACTCCACCGGGCTCTACCAGCATGTCGGCGACCTCGTCGCCTTCGATCTCGTCAATGAGCATTTCCGCCTGTTGCAGGAGATCATCGCCTCCGAGCGGGGCGCCATCGTGAAGACGATTGGCGATGCCGTGATGGCGACCTTCGAGACGCCCGACCGTGCCATCGCCGCCGCCATCCGCATGCGCGAGGCGATGAGCGAGCTCGGCGCCGAGCGCCAGTATCAGGGCCTGCTGCTCAAGATGGGCATCCACGAGGGCTCGTGCCTGGCGGTCACGCTCAACGGCCAGCAGGACTATTTTGGCCAGACCGTCAACATCGCCTCGCGCGTCCAGGGCCTTGCCGCCTCGCGCGCGATCGTGGTGACGGAGCAGGTGGTGGAGCATTCCGACACGCGGACGCTGCTCGAGGCGGGCGGGTTGACACCGACGCGCCGCAGCGTGGCGCTGAGCGGCATCGCGGACAAAATGTCGGTGTACGAGATCCCCTGAGGCGGGCAGGCGCCTTCAAGAGGAATGAAACGTTAAGACTTGCCGCCGACTGATTTTCGCGATTCCGATTCGTTCCTTGAGAACGAAGCCGAGTCAGATGCAGAACAAATTGACCTCGCTTGCGCTCGTGACGGCTTCGCTCGCCTGTTGATTCAAGAATCTATCCGCATCTGTGAATTGGCACACAGACGGAACCCTGTCCGTCTGTTTGTCTTCAAGTGAACAACTGCCCCGCGTGCTCGATCAGGAGCGTGCCTGGGGCGGTCGGCATCCGGTCACCTTGGGAGCATCGACATGCGCGTCTTCAATCGCACGGCCATGCTTTGCAGCTTTGCCATTCAGTCCACCTTGAGCGGGTGAACCAAGGATGTTTCGCGTGCGCTGAACGAGGCGCACAGGGATTTTCGGGGCCCCGCCGGTGACGGACGGGGCTTCTTGTTTTCTAATCTCAGCCCATGCCTGCCCGGCGGTGGCCCTGCGACAAAGGACGCAGGGACCATGTGGGAGTATTTGGGGTCCGATTTCGCTTTCGACCTGGTCAAGGGGCTGGTGGCCGGATGCGCCTCGTTGGCGTTTCAGGTCGTCGCCCCGAGGATGCTGCGTGCCGTGAAGCAGCTTCGCGCGCGCTGGCGCGCCGGAAGGGGCGCGGCTCGCAACACATCGGCGAAGGAGGAGCGGTGAGCGGTCAACGCGCGATCGGGTTGACCGCCATCGTCGAGGCGTTTGCGTGCCGGTCCGGCAAAATATCGAAAACAACCCCATGCAAAGGAGCCGGCAGCGCGATTTGGTGACTTCGTGTTTTACGAAATCATTTGACGCGTCGGGCAAATCACCTGCATAATGCCATCATCGCGTTATCGGCGGCTCGTGATGTACGGCCGTTCAAAACGGACGCGATCTCTTTAATCGTTGCTTTGCCGATCGCGCTGCTTGATGCGGCCGCCGCATCGTGAGCGGTCATTTCTCAAATCATACTGGAGTCTGTCATGCCCGTTGCGCAGAAAACCGTCATTGCCACCCCGTCACCGCGTGCGTTCATTCTCAGGCAGATGGCGCTGTTCGCCGCAGCCGCGCTGTTCGTGTTCTTGCTGAGCTTGACGTACGGGCTCGATCTCAGCCCGGGGTTCTTCTGAACGAAAGTTGCGGAGGGTGGGTTGCGCCGGGTTCCCGCGTGCTCCGCGGGACCCGTCGGTTAACACATTGGTCATTCCTTTGCGGTCATTTTCACGACCTCATTCAGCAAAGAGGCACCATGACTGACATCACCATTCCCGGCGGAAAAATTCGTTCCTTCGTCGAGCGGATCGAGAACCTGGATACCGAATTGCAGGAGTTGAACGAGCAGAAGAAGGAGGTCTTCTCGGAAGCCAAGAACGACGGCTTCGATGTGAAGATCCTCAAGGAGATCATCAAGTTGAGGAAGCAGGACCAGGACGAGCGCGACGAGCGCGAAACCCTGCTTGATCTCTACATGCGCGCGATGGAAACGGCGCAGCCGGAGAATGCCGCAAAGGCGGCGTGACGCAATCGAAGTGATGTGCACATTGCGTAGGGCGGGTTGGTCTTACTGCGTCACAAGTGCTCTAACCCCTCATCCTGAGGAGCCCGCGAAGCGGGCGTCTCGAAGGATGTGGGCCGACGGCGGGGCCTCATGGTTCGAGACGCGCTTCGCGCTCCTCACCATGAGGGTCTTTTGACGCAGCAAGGCTAATCCACCCTACGCCTGCTTGAAACGGAAGCGAGAGCCGTGAGTGCTCTCACGGTGCTCGTAGCGCATACAGTCTTTGGTAGATCATCCGCTCGGGGAGCCGGTCCAGCAGCCTGTAGCCAAGCGGCAGCTTGAGGAGCTTGCCGACGATACGAGCTGAAAGCGGATGCCAATAGACCGACAGATTATAGAACTTGATGACGGTGAATCCGAGCGTCTTGAATTCGAGCATCAATCGTCTGTGGCCGAAATATCTCTGATAATCGATGATGGGACCCGAAAGCCAAAGCAGCTTGCCGGAATGTTCCCTGGCGACCTTCGCCAGAAATGCTCCCTGTTCTTCATGGGATAAATAATAGATACATTCGATGGCTGTGATGACGTCGTAACCGCCAAACGACGTGTCCAGGAGATCAGTGTTTTCGTACCTCGCATTTCGCAGGTTCAACGCCCTCGCGCGGGCAATCGCGACATCGCTGATGTCGACCGCCGTCACCGATCGTGCCCTGTGAAAAATCACCTGGGTGAGGTGGCCTTCGCCGCAACCGAGTTCGAGAACCGACTTCTTGCGAATGGACCGCGTCAGACGCCGGCGCAGCACCTTGTCCCTGAACGTCGCGCGCGCGTAGCCCCACGGATCAGGCGTTGCATAGTAGCGATTGAAATCGTCGGCCGTGCGCATGACAGGCGGATCATAGCACGACGCCGGTGCGTAGGGCGGCTCATCCGGGCTACGCCTGCAGCCACCCATAGCGGACGCTGCTTCAGAACAAAGAAGGTGATGGTTCCGTAACGCGAGGCTTCGCCCCAGGCATCCAAAGCGCTAAACTGGATCTGACTGCGTCGTTCAGTCCTAGATGCATAGGAGTGTCCGATGAAATCGCTTTTGCTGCTTACGGCGAGCGGTCCGCTGCTCATTCTCACGTCGCACGAGTCCCTGACCGACCAGAAGCTGCTTGGAGTGCTCAGGCAAAAAGGGATCGGCAAGTTCGTCGGATTTGAGGTTCCCCTGTCGCTCGCGAGAGCGCGCTACGGCGGGCACTTTCAGGCGGTCGAAAGCAATCTGCACGAGACCGATGATTTGAGAGTGCTCGACTTCAACGGCCAGCGGGTCTTTACGCTCTTTCGTTTCGAAGAACTGGGTTCACCGATCCTGATAGAACAGGCGTGATCTGGTGATGCCGGGAGCTTGCACGTTTCGGAGAAGCGCCGGTTGCGGTAGGCTTAGTGCCTGAATCGAGGGACCTGCCATGACGTCGTATACGGTCGGGCTGAAGCTCGGGGCGCGCGCCAAGGCGCTCACGATCGATGCCGAGGACGCGCTGGTCGCGGCGCTCAAGATCAAGCTCGAGAACCCCGAGGCGCTCGTCACCTACGTTCGCAAGTCGAACCGTCGTGGCGATCGTCGACACCCGCACGAAGCGCTGCGGAGCAAGAAAACCGCCTAAAGCGCGATGAGTATTGATTGAATCGGTGCAGGCCGAGGACGCGGTTCACCTCTCCCGCTTGCGGGGGAGGCACAGGCGCCTTCGGCGGCCGCCCTCTTAAGAGACGCCGAGGCGAAGCCTCGGCTATGGCGCAGCGCCGGGTGGGGGCTCTCTCCACATCGGGAATCTCGATTGCGGAAGCACCCTCTCCCCAACCCTCTCCCGCAAGCGGGAGAGGGGGCGCACTTCCTTCGTGGCAACAATCAAGCCTAATCCCGTCGCGCTTTCGCAGGCTCCTGCACCTCACCAATCCGGAGGATAGTCCCAGGGTTCGGCCATATACCGCGGGGGCATCCAGGGCCGGCGCGGCGGCTTGGGCCGCCGGGGCGCGGCTGCGGGGACGTAGTGGCGCGGAGCCGCCTCAACCTGCTTCATCAAGCTCGGTGCGGCCGGTTTCGCGGGCAATACGGCAAGCTGCGTTTGCAGCGCCTGGACCTGCTCGGCGATGCGCGCGTTATCCCCTGCGCTTTGCTCCTGCGCCGCCTTGAGCTGTTGAATGGCCTCGGCATGGTCGCGAAGCGTTTGCTCGTGACTGCTTTTCAGTTGCTCGAGCTTGTCGTTGATGCTCGCAAGGCCCTGCGCGATAGTCTTGAGCGATTGCGCCAAGTCGGTGGATGTCGAACCGGCGGATGTCGAGCCGGTGGGCGTCGAACCGGCGGATGCCGGATTGGCGGGCGTCGAGCTGGGGGCTGTGGTGGCGCCGGTCGACGGAACATCGTCCGCGTCCTTGCGGCTCGCAGGTGCCGGCGGGGAGGGCTGTTCATCGGCCGCTGCCAGCTGGACAGCCGGCGATTTCGCCGGGGCGCGAAGACCGGAAGCCTCCGGGGGCGCGGTCGCGACTGGCGGAGCCGCCCATCGCGCCATGATCGCCCTGGCCTCATGGCGATACTGAGAAGCGAACGCAGCGCCAAGGATGCCTATCGCCAGGAACAGGCCGACGAAGGCTCGCAGCATGGGTCTGTCCCCTATCAGGCCCCGAGGACGAACCTTGCTCTCCGGCGGTGGTGTCTTGTCCACGACCGCATCGCTTGGTTCCGTGGCGGCCTTTTCCTGGCGGATCGGCGGGCTGTCGCTGCCGCGCTCCATTCCGGAGACCAGCTGGTCCAGCCGTGCAAGTTCCTCATTGGCGCTCTTGATCCGCTCATGGGCCCGCGCCAGCCCGGCATCGGCGCGCTCTGGGCCTTGCGGATCGTCCGGCTTGGAATCGTCCGGCTTAGGGTCGTCCGGCTTGGGGTCGTTCGTTTCAGACACCGATGCGCTCTCCGTTCTGTCTTGCGTCGACGGAATGAGTGCGGAGGAATCTGGAAAGCATAGGTCCCGCCGCCGTCGCGATCAAGACAACGCGAGCGCGAGGGAGAATTTATGGCGATCTCTGCACACGGCGTGCTGCTCCCCTTGGCAACCCTGCGATGTGCTATGATGGGGGCGGGGAGGAAGTGCAATGAGGGTCCTTACCGCGATACTCGCCCTGCTTCTTTTAAGTCCGGCCGCCGCTCAGGACTGCCAGACATGCTCAATGGCCGACGCCTGCATGAAGGAGTACCTCAAGGCGACGACGGAGGCCCAAAGGGCCACCAAGCAAGCCATCCGGGATTGGAAGCAGAACCTGGACCGAAAGGCCTCCGCAGAATTGGCCAGCAGGGGCACGCTCGCATTGCAAGACGCTATGGAGGCCCAAATTCGCACGGAGCTGGAGCGCCTGAAGGAGTGCCTGGCCAAGATCAGGTAGGGCGGAAGCAAGCGGCGGGAAGCACGTAAATGAGCGATTCGAAATCCGGGAGATGGCAGGGAAGACCCGGATATCGCTGCGCTCATCCGGGCTTCGGTTGCTAAAGAGTTCTGTTGCGGACAGTTGCACGCCATGGCCGTGCTTTGTTGAGCGGAATGTCATATTGCGGATCGTGGCGATCCAGTTTTCCGCAGACGAAACGTCCACTTCCCTGATCAAATAGCTGTCCATACGGGTTGCCATCTGGTCCGATCAGGGCGCATGGCAGCGAGGTGCTGGTGGCCGGCGTCGAAAGGCTCAACCAGATATTGTTCATCGCCGCGTGTGCCTGCGCCTCGATCCCGAACATAGGGTCGTCCGCATAGGCGGAGAATAATACGCAGTCGACGCCGAGCCGCTCGTATTCGGTGAAGATTTCGGGGAAATGGATTTCGATGCACAAGGCGCAGCCGAAACGATAGCCGTCGACCTCGAACACGAAGGGGGTGGTTCCTGGCGCGTACCAACTCGTGGCTTCGGCATGGGAGATCAGCCGCTTGTCGTAGCGTCCGGCTTGGGAGCCCTTGTCCGAAATGACATACAGGGAATTATTGGGCCAGGTAGGGGGCTCCTGCGGGTGGTTCGCGCCGAAAACGACCCAAATCCCGAGTTCGGACGCGCACGCCGCCGTTGCTTCGATCTCATCGCGGAGCGCGGCCCAGTCTACTGCAGCCCAGTCATTGATTTCTGACTTCACATAGCCGGACAGCGCACCTTCGGGGAAATGCACCAACCTCGCACCCGCGGCCCTGACCTCGGCCATCAAACGCCGGATATCGCGGCCGTTCATACGGGTGTCGGCGCTGATGTGACTTTGAACCGTTGCGATCGTGATCGTCATCTTACCTATCTACACCCAAGTGCGTAGGGCGGATTAGCGAAGCGTAATCCGCCGCCGGCTCTACCTCGCGAACGGTGGATTACGCCCTCGGCTAATCCACCCTACGGTTACTACGCTCGCTAATTGCCGTCATCCGCAGCAAGGCGCTGAAATTGCCGCTTCATCGCGTTGACCCTGGAGACATAGCTTGCGACGAGATGATCGCCGCAGCGCTCGCCGGCCATCATCTGAAAGTGGCGGCGTGCGTAGGCTGTGGCGGGACCTGCGCCGCAGAGATGGATGAAGGCGGCCAGATCCTGCTTCTGCTGCGCGCTGGCCTTCACATCGCCCACGCGGGTGAGAACGTCAGCCACGTTGCGGTCCAGATACACCGATGCCAGCTCGATGGCGTGGCTCGGGATCGCGCGGCTGTAGAGGAAGGTAGACCCGCAGCCGGTCTCCGTGACCGCGTTGCCGCGGATACAGAACCGCGCTGCTTCAGTGTAGGCCGGATCGGTCATCTGGTAGAGGCCGACGGCGCTGGAGGCGGGCTTGTAAATCGCGAGGGGATTGAGGCTCAATCGCCAGCGCCAGTAGGTGCGCGCCACCGGGTTGCCTGAACTCTCGACCTGCGCCAGCGCGGCCAGCAATTCGGGCGTGATCGTCGCGGTGGAAAGCTTGCGGAACAGCGGCCCGTATTGCCGCCAGTTCTCGGCCGGCTCCTTGTCGAGGGAATTGCCGACAAAGACGAACAGCTCGGTCGGCTTGCGGACCACGTGATAGACGATGTTCAGAAGCGCGATGGCCGCAAGCAGGATCGCCACGCCACACACGATCCGAACCATCCGCGGTGCGCGCGCGAAAGTCTTTCGCACCCATCGAGCGCTTCGCCGGACGCTGCGAAGGCGGCGGAGGAGGTTCTTGCTGTTTCTCGGCATCGGTTTTGTGAGAACAGGGTAAACGCGTTGAGCCCTCTGCGAAGCCCATCATCTGGTGGAGTTGATGGTATTGCCGTGAAATCCGGCTTCAACGGCCCTCAGACACCGTCTTCTTGGGTTCCGGCTCCGTACTCCCGCGGCCGATCGAGTCCTTGCGAGAAATAGCCCACATCTGTACGTTGCATCGCAGAAGGGTTAATTTTTGGTGAATGGACCAGTTGGAATGACCGCAGTTCAGGGCGTGGCGTCGGACGAAGGTGCGGACCGGAAAATGCCGCCGGGTGTGCTGCTTGAAGGCCCGGTGGTCGACGCCAAGTTTCTCGATTCCTATATCGCGTTCGGCTTCATGATCGGAGGTTCGATCGCAGCATTGGTCTGGGCATTCTGGCAAGGCATCGGCTGGGTGGAGATTTCGGTCTTCGTCGGCATGTTCCTGCTGACCACGGTCGGGATCGGCTTCATGCATCGCTACTTCGTGCACCGGAGTTTTCGGTGTGGTCCGGTGATGCGGACGATCCTCGCCGCGATCGCCACGCTGGCGGTGCAGGGCTCGATCCTGAAGTGGGTGAGCAATCATCGCCGGCACCATCTTCACTCCGACAAGCCCGGTGACGTCCACAGCCCTTACTATGACGGCGACGGCAACCGCTATGCCAGCTTCCTCAAGGGGATGTCGCATGCGCAGGGCGGCTGGGTGTGGGACCAGGCCACCACCGATGGCGAATACTACGCCAAGGATATTCTGGCCGACCCGATCGCCATGTTCTTCACCAGGACGCGCTGGTACTGGTACGCGATCTCAGCGGTGATCATTCCGGGTGCCATCGGCTACGCGCTTGGCGGCGTGCACACGATGATCGGCTGCGTGTTGTTCTCCGGCCTGTTCCGCAGCTACGTCATGACCATGGCGACCTCGCTGGTCAACTCGGTCTGCCATAGCGACGGTCGCTACGGCTACCGCCGCTTCGAGACCAATGACGGCACGACCAACGAGTTCGTGACCACGATCCTCACCTTCGGTGAAGGGCTGCACAACAACCATCATCGGTTTCCGCGGGACGCCTACATTTCGCACGCCTGGTACGAGATCGACATCAATGGCCTGATCATTCTGGGGCTCGGGAAGCTCGGACTGGTGCACGACATCTTCGCGGCCGGCGCGCGTGGACGGTCCTCAACCCCAGATACGCAGCAGGGCGGCCTAGGGGCCGTCGCCATCCAGAACCCATTCGACGACATCGCGGACGACCTTCGCCGGTCCGGAAGGTAGGCTTGCCGGCTATTCGCGGAAGCCGGACCCTCGCTCCCGGGTAAGGCGGGATAGCTCAACTCCTGAAAAGAAATTTCGCAGGCTGTGTCGGGACCGTTGTGGCCAGTTCGTCCTTGGGACGGACGCAACAGGAGCTCACCGCCACATGGCCAAGCTGATCTTCATCAACCTGCCTGTCAACGACCTTGCGCGCGCGACCGCTTTTTATCAGGCGATCGGTGCCGTCAAGAAGGCGCAGCTTTCCGACGACACGGCATCATGCATGGTATTTTCCGACACGATCCACGCGATGCTTACGACCCACGACAAATATCGGCAGTTCACGACCAAGACAATTGCCGACGCCAAGACCACCAGCCAGGTTTTGCTTTGCATATCGGCCGACAGCCGCGCCGAGGTCGACGATCTCGTCAGCAAGGCCGGAAGCGCGGGCGGCGTGATCGATCCGTCGCCTCTGGATGACTACGACTTCATGTATGGTCGCAGTTTCGAGGATCTCGATGGCCATCTCTGGGGCGTGAACTGGATGGATTTGGAGTCGATCGCCAAGGCGAGGGAGGCCAGCTCGTAGCAACCATAAGAACGTGTGATCGCCCGTACTGGTCTAGCGTGACACCGTGCTCGCGGCCGTCAAGGACGGCCTGGCAGCTGCGGAGGACGG
>NZ_BSOW01000033.1 GCF_030160715.1 Bradyrhizobium iriomotense | reverse complement strand
GTCCTCCGGTCGGGCTACGCCCTCCCTTCGGTCCGTCCCCATCGGCGCAGTCTCACCTTGATTGTCGCTGGAGTCTCACCCTGATCGCCGCCGCGCAGCCAGCGCATATGATGCGTCCGCATCTGGGCAAGGCTGCCACAAAACGCGAAGCCCGATATTGCCCGGAAGGTGCGGCCCTATGGTGGCCGATCATGATAGGGGCGCGCTTGGCCAGTGCAGAAAGTTCTGGCGCAGCGGCACACCGTTTCGCCTGGCAAGCCCGACCAGCTCGGTGATCGCGCGATGCATCAGCCCGCGCGTCGGCGCGGAAGCGCAATCGTCTGTGCGTTCCAAGAGTGTGCTGCCCAATGTGTGTTCGAGATTTCGCAGGCAGCGACCAAAGTGTCGACGCTTGATTCTGAGTGTCTCCGACGCTTGGCGGAGCCTACAATGCCGGCACGCGGCGATCTCAACGGAGATCGCGAAATTCCATGAGCGCGATTGAAACTCTATGGCGGGTTTCGAGATAGGGATGATCTCCTGTTCAAAGATACGACCTCGTCTGCACGCTCGCAACCGACCGCTCCGATGCGATCTTATCTCAAACGCTTTCGCGGTCCGCGTGGCGGCTTTGGTAGCTAAGTAGCTTCCGGCGTAGTCGTCTCCACTTAAATGGATTCGTTTAGCGGCGAATCTTCGCGGCAAAACAGGGCAAGCGTAAGCGGTTCTCCTTGGATGGATAGTTTTTCAAATGCAACCAGGAAAAGGCGCTTGACTTGCCGGCGTGATCAATCCACTATACGATATGCAATATTGCATTCCAATAACCAAGGGCTGGGCCGTGAATCGGTATATTCTCGTCGACAGGCAAGATGGGGTTGCTGTCATCACGCTGAACAGGCCGGAAATCCTCAATGCCTGGCATGCTCCAATGCGGTGCGAGCTCGTTGATGCTCTCCTAGATCTTCAGCGCGACAAGACAGTCCGTGCGATTGTTCTGACCGGGGCGGGGGACCGCGCATTCTGTGCAGGTCAGGATTTCAACGAGGCGAGGACGTTCGACGGCGACAGCGGTTCCAAATGGATCGCAGAGTGGGAACGTCTGTACGATGTCATTCGGTCGCTTCCTAAGCCACTGATCGCGGCTTTGAATGGCGTTGCCGCTGGTTCGGCGTTCCAGGTTGCGCTGCTCTGCGATTTCCGCATTGGCCACGCTGGAGTGCGGATGGGTCAGCCCGAAATCAATTCAGGCATTGCCAGTGTCACCGGGCCGTGGATCATGCGGGAAATCCTTGGGCTCGCTCGCACCACAGATTTGACCCTCACCGGCCGATTGATGGATGCAGCGGAATGCCACTCGATCGGAATCATCAACAAGATTGTTCCAGCGGAAAACGTCCTTGATGCTTCTCTCTCGCTAGCGCGCGAGCTGGCGGAGAAACCCCCTCTCGCCGTGCGCCTAGACAAACAATGGCTTCGCGAGATGACGGAGGTTCGATTCCGCGAGTGTCTCGATGCGGCGGTGCGGATCCATCGAGAGGCCTACGCGTCAGGCGAGACAGCTCGGATGATGGAGAAATTTCTGGCCGAACGTGCAGCCAGGAAGGCCTGACATTCCATGGTCGAGTCCCTTAAAGGCTTTATTGCTGACTTCAACGAGAAGGCTGAGCAAAATCCGGACCGAATCTTTGCCAAATTCAACGGTCAGGCGATCACTTTCGCTACGTTGAAGAAACACTCTGCGACATTTGCGGCAGACTTGCGTTTTAGAGGCCTGCAGCCGGGTGACCGTGTTGCTGTGATGATGCGGAATTCGCGACTGTCGCTAGCTGTACTTTTCGGAATTGCCCGCGCAGGCGCCGTCTGGGTCCCAGTGAATGCTCAGCAGAAAGGCGAGGGGCTCCGCTACATTCTCGACCACAGCGAGCCGACCCTGGTGGTCTGCGATCGGGAGTTTCTTTCCACGATTGTGGATTGCCGCGCCAAGATTTCATCTGATGCGGTTATCACGATCGGTGAGCCGCATGATGAACGCTCACTCGAGAGGGTTTTGCAGAAAGAATTAGTATTCGCCGACGCTCGACTCGAAGCCGAAGATTTATTCGCAATAATGTATACGTCCGGCACCACCGGAAGACCGAAGGGTGTTCTCGTCACGCATGGCATGTTGCGGCTTGCTGGTGAGGCTGCTCGCATCCTGACGGCGATGAATTCTGGAGATGTATTCTTCGTTTGGGAGCCGCTCTTCCACATCGGCGGCGCGCAATTAATCACTTTGCCGATAATCGAAGACGTCACTTTAGCCATGATCGATCGTTTCAGCGCGAGCTCTTTCTGGAGTCAGGTACGAAGCGCTGGCGCGACGCACATTCACTATCTAGGCGGCATTTTGCAGATTCTGCTCAAGCAGCCAGCAAGCGATCTCGACCTGCAACATTCCGTGCGCATCGCTTGGGGTGGTGGCTGCCCCAAGGACGTTTGGCCAAAGTTTAGGGATCGCTTCGGCGTTGAGATACGGGAATGCTACGGCATGACCGAAGCCTCAAGCATTACAACTTGCAATATCGAGGGCGTGGTCGGGTCGGTTGGCAAGCCGATGCCTTGGTACACCATTGACATTGTAGACGAGGAGGGAAATCCCGCAGCTGCTGGCAGCAGAGGTGAGATTATTGTTCGATCCTCGTTGGATGGTGCGCTTTTCAAAGGGTACCTCGACAATCAAGATGCGACCGACAAAGCCCTTGTAGGCGGAGCTCTGCGAACCGGCGACTCGGGCGCCTTGGATACCGACGGAAATCTCTGGTTCCACGGGCGCATCACAGACAGCGTCAGATGCAAGGGCGAGAACGTGTCGGCTTGGGAGGTTGAGCACGTAGCGGCCAGTCATCCCGCCGTCGAAGATTGCGCAATGATCGGTGTCACCGCGGACGTCGGCGAGCAGGACATCAAGCTGTTCGTGAAAGCCAAGAAAGGCAAGTCAATCGAACCGGAACGTCTATCTGGCTGGCTCTCCGAACGTCTCGCGACCTATCAGAACCCGCGCTACATCGAAATCGTCAGTGAGTTCGAGCGCACACCAAGTCAAAGGATCATGAAGCATTTGCTTCCGAAAGACTTGCACAATTGTTGGGATCGGGTGGTGGCGCAACAATCAGCTCGGCTATAGGCGTGCTCAGCGGCCCCCGCGAAGTCTGAAAAATGGCGCCAGACCTTATGTTTCGAAATGAGAGCGGCGACTGCGAAGGGAAGGGCTAAATGGTTGGCAAGTCACTATCGACAGTGGCCGATCGTTTGATACTCGTCGGCTGCGGCAATATGGGTTATGCGCTTTTGAGCGGCTGGCTAGGCTCAAAAGCACGCGATCCGAAGAATGTGCACGTCGTTGAGCCGGTTGTCGGCCTTCGCGAGCGAGCGGCACGATTGGGGGCCAACGTACATAAGACGCCGGAGAGCCTACCAGACCAAGCCGATCTGGTTGTCTTCGCTTTAAAAGCTCACGCAATAACAGCAGAAGCCCCGGCATATAGTCGTTTTTGCGAACAAGCTGTTTTCATTAGTATTGCTGCGGGTGTGACCATCGGGGAGTTGGGGGCACTCCTTGGAAAAGCGCGTTTGATACGGGCGATGCCCAATACTCCAACCGCAATCGGGAAGGGGTCGACGGTTGTCTTCCCAGGCAACGGCATTCAGGAGCTAGAGCTAAACACGGTGGCGTCCCTGTTTGCTGCCGGCGGCCCTGTACACAAGGTGGATAGTGAGATTTTGTTGGACGCTGCCACAGCTATCAGTGGTTCCGGCCCAGCCTATATCTTTTACTTGATGGAGTGCCTTACGACAGCCGCTCACGAACTTGGCCTTCCAAGAGAGCTCGCCATGAAGCTCGTTAAGGAGACTGTTTACGGCGCTGGCGCCCTGGCCTTGCACACCGAAAACGAGCCGGCCCAACTCCGGCGACAAGTGACAAGCCCCAAAGGGACGACAGAAGCGGCGCTTTCGCTGCTAACGGCACGAGACGAATTCTTGTCTCTCATTCGCCGCGCGACGAAAGCGGCTTTCGATAGATCAAGATCCCTTGCGGTGAACGCGTAAATACGCGCGCAATCAGTCCTCCCCGGTAACTTGGCTGGCGTCGTGAATATTCCGGCGACAGCCACTTTCTTTTCGGGCAGCGGGTTTGACTGAAAAGGCGTCTGGGACCGCGCCAGTGCCAGGGGGGAAAGGGGAGAAGCAATGAACACTGCCGTAAGAGTTCAATCGCGAGCGACAGGCCATCTTTCATTATTGCTCGAATCAAACACTTGTCGAAACCAACCAGAAAATCGAAGGCCTCAACGGGCCGCTAGTCTTGGTGCAGACGGCAACCACTGACGAGTTGGCGCATGATCATGAGATCTATTGCCTGAACTGGCTGCTGGAAGAGGTCTCGACGTCAATCAACACTACGGCGGCGGGCGGCAATGCTAGAGGCCCTGCTCCGCGCAAGGGGGCATGATGGTGGCTGTCCCCCGATAGATGATCAAGCGGGGTCACGACTTGAGTCGGCCCCAAGCATCTGGAGACGGAGGACAGCCGTAGAGAACTATGCCGGAATCGACGTGTCATTGGAACTGTCGAGCGTGTGCGTTGTGGATGCCCAGGGTAAAATCCTGAAGGAGGCGAAGGTCGCGAGCGAACCCGACGCCTTAGTTGAATTTTTTGAGACGCTCGGCTTTGCAGTGAAGCGGATCGGACTGGAGGCTGGGCCGCTGTCGCAATGGTTGCATGCGGGACTGAAAGGAGCAGGATTCGAAACGGTCCTGCTGGAAACGCGGCACGTAAAGGCCGCACTATCTGCGATGACGGTCAAGACGGATCGCAAGGACGCGCGCGGGATCGCCCAGTTGATCCGGATGGGATGGTTCCGGCCGGTACACGCAAAGTCGGTCGGTGCGCAAGAGATCCGCGCACTTTTGATCGCACGCAAACAGCTTCCGGACGACTTATCGATGTGGAATTAAGTATCCGCGGGATTTTGCGTGGCTTTGGGCTGAAGGTTGGTCCGGTGACGCGGAAGAATTTCGAAGCGCGGATCCGAGAGTTGATTGCGGGTCAGCCGACATTGGAGAGCATTGCTAGGGCGATGCTTTCGGCACGATCGGCCTTGAAGGCAGAGTACGGAAGGCTACACAAGGCTGTGCTGACAATTGTGCGCGACGATGCAGTCTGTCGCCGGCTTATGACAGTGCCGGGCGTTGGTCCCCTGGTGGCTGTTACCTACAAATCGGCGATTGATGACCCTCATCGCATCGCAAAATCGAAGGCAGCAGGCGCGCTGTTCGGGCTCACGCCAAAGAAGTACCAATCCGGAGAAAAGGACGTCACAGGCGGGGTCACGCTGGCTGGCGATGAGATGGTGCGCACGGTGTTGTATGAAGCCGCCAACGTTCTGCTATCGCGTATCACGCGGTTCTCAAAACTCAAACGCTGGGGGATTGACGTCGCCAAGCGGCGAGGCTCGAAACGCGCAAAAGTCGCCCTGGCACGCAAGCTCGCAGTGATCCTGCATCGCATCTGGGTCGACGGCACAACTTATCGATGGGCAGAAGCGGCGACGATCGCAACATAGAAGACGTGGAGGAGATCAAGAACGCAACCGGGCTAAACTGAAGCCCAGTGCCCGAAGTCCCGTCGCCGGGACGGTGGATCCGGTGAAGCCGTTACACGGCCAGTGGTCGTCATCTGACGAACCACGCGTATCTAGATAGGCTCACCGCTCCCTCTGACAGCATGATGTGGCGGCCAGGCGTTGACCACGGACAGAAGCATGAGCTCGGCGGCGTGACGTTCACTCGGGAGGCTTGACATCATCGGGCCCATTACAGAAGGCCGTGTACCTATAAACCAGGCAGCGTCATGTGACTGGTGACTACGTCCGCTTTGCTCCTATAGCGACCAAGTTCGTGCGGCAGCGCAGTATGTCGCGATGAGCCATGAGCGGAAGTCGCCGCTTTCGCGGTAGGGACGCGAGTTACCTCGCGCCCCCCCGCCCAGATCCGTACGTGCGGCTTTCCCGCATACGGCTCCCACCTCGGGTATCAACGGCAATAGGTTGCCGTATGCGAGCCAGCGCCTGTGACACGCTGATCCAGCTCTGAGTCCGGCGCGTGCTTTGCTGATCCGCATTCCCCTTGGTCCCTGCCCTTCGCTCCACCAACTCCGCTGCGGATCGCTCCGCTTTGTTCGTCGGCTTCCCAGCTACTATGACAGAGTCAGACTTCTCGTGTCCGTTCATCATCGGCTACGGTTCCTCACCTTCCCGATGCGGGCCGGCAACGGCTATGCCGTTCCGGTCAGACCCGAGATCTCCCAGCTTCCGATGCGATCCCTTTGCACGTGATGTGGCCTTAGACCCCGGCAGGGCGTCAGCACCTCGCATAACGGTGCCGCACATGTT
Source organism: Bradyrhizobium iriomotense (assembly GCF_030160715.1). Classification (GTDB taxonomy): domain Bacteria; phylum Pseudomonadota; class Alphaproteobacteria; order Rhizobiales; family Xanthobacteraceae; genus Bradyrhizobium; species Bradyrhizobium iriomotense. Next base: position 91,172 of record NZ_BSOW01000033.1, on the reverse strand, counting down.
GCCTTCGAGCGAATAGAAACTCTCGGCCCCTGCGATATCTGATCTTTCGCGGCTCAATCCCACACCCCATACAATTGCTGTGTACGCTTCGCAGACACTGTCGCCAGTGGCCACGCAACACTCGCTACCAAGCGGACGCTACTCCTTAATTGGACCGGACTTTCACCGGCTGGATCGCACCAGCTTGCGGCTGGCGCACCTACTCGATCACCTCGTCGCCGTCGGCGAACACTGGCTGCGATGATCATTCGGGCAACCCGGCTTGCCGCAATCCTTCTGCGTATCGCGCAAACCTAATCCCCCTGACTCGGGGTGCGATGATTATTCATGCCGGTATTAAGTCGATGATACGCATGATGGCGACCGTTGAGCCGACATTTTCTAGGTCTTCGCCAATGCCTTTTTTGCACGTCCAAACATCACCTTTCTTCGCAACAAATTCCATGCCACCGGTTTGCTTCACCCGGAGTTCGCCCTCCGGTACGTGGCAAACCATGTCATTGGGCATGGAAGGGTTGGAAGTCTTTGCGCCTGGCCGGTAAACCACATCGCGCATTGAGACGGTTTTATAGCCTGGGATCATCGACTCGCGTTTACCCCAGGGTTGGATGCTGACGCCTTCGGGTGGAGTTTGTGCGGAAGCTGGTGTTCCCGCCGCGAACGCGGCAGCCGTTGCAAACCCGAGTGATAGCGCTGATCTTCTATCGATCTTTGTCATCGCTGTTCCCTTTGGGCGTTTCGGCCCTTAGGCCAATCCTCAGGGCCTTGGTTTGCAAACTACACTGGATATTCGGGCGAAGCGCAACCAAAGATTTGCGTGTGGCTAGTGCAAGATCCTGCAAAGGTGCCCGTAGGAATGTGTCCGCTAGGGGGCATTTTCGACGGTTTCAGCGGCGATTGTCGGCTGGCTGATGTCCGCTTCTACCCCCGTAAGCGTCCAACCGGGGCCTGCCCGGAAGCATTGCGTCTGGCGAGCCCTGTGATTCATGCTTCCAATCTGGGGCTCGAATCATGCGCTACGAACTCGCCGATCATGAACGATTGCCATCAAGCCCATCCTGCCGAACAAGCCGCCTGGTGTTCCTCGGAGTTAACGACCGTCGTGTCCTCAATTGCATCTTCTGGGTCTTGCGCTCCGGAGCACCTTGGCGTGATCTGCCGAGATGTTGGGTCCATACACCACATGCTAGAACCGCTTCGTCCGTTGGCGGCGAGCTGGTGTCTGGGGCCGCATCATAGACGCACTTGCTGCTGCCCACGATGCCGCTGTCCAAATGATCGACACCTCGATTGTCCGCGTGCATCAGCGTGGAGCCTGCATCACTAGGAATCGGCGCCAATCGATGGGAAGGTCACGCGGCGGCTTGACGAGTAAAATCCACGCGGTGGTCGATAGCACGGCGGCCGGGCCAATCCAGTGGCTGATTGCCCTACGATGCCAACAGTCTGCGAACGCTTCTCGCCGAGCAGGGCGCCCAGGCGGTCATTCCGTCCACGACCAGCCGCAGCCAGCCGATCCCCTACAGCAAAAAGCTCTATCGCCAGCGCAACTTGATCGAGCGATGTTCGCCCGTCTCAGGGACCTTCGCCACATCGCGACCCACTACGACAAGCTCGCAAGAAACTTCCTCGCTGGCACCTTCATCGCCGCAGCCGCAATCTGGTGGCTCAATTGAGTCTAGCTGACATCAATTCGTATGCCGAAGTTAGGTTAAGGGGTAGTGCAGCTTATGTTCGCCTGTATTGGGAAACAACTTTGGACATTTGCCGAGCGATCTCGACCGTGATCGGGCTAAGTTCCGCTTCCACTCTCTCGGGAGTCCAATTGGCCGTCGAAGCTGCGATGTTAACCGCAGCTACAACTTTATTGTCGTAGCCAAACACCGGCGCAGCCGCCGAGATGTCCCCAAGCATCGCCTCTTGATTGGCGATGGCAAAGCCTTCTTGGCGCACCTTTTCCAATTCCTTGAGAAGCTTTTGCCGACTGGTCATGGTGTGTGGGGTAATCGCGGCAAGGCTTGAGCCTTTTAAAATGGCGTTGGTGGAGTCGGCATCGAGGTTCGCCAGGATCGCCCGCCCTGGCGCCGTCGCGAAAGCGGGAAGGCGCGCCCCTACCGTTACGTACGAGCTCATCACGTTCCTGCTGGGGACACGCGAGATAAATATGATATCGGCTCCGTCGAGCTCGGTCAGGTTGACGGTTTCCTGCGATCGTTTGTTGGCCTCGAGCAAGTACGGAAAAGTCGCTTCGACTATCGGATTGCTCCGCAAATATGCGTTTCCGATGTCCATGGCCCGCGCCGAAAGCGAATACTCCCGGGTTGTCTCACTGTGGGTTAGGTATCTCAGCGCCCGCAGCGTGTAGAGCACCCGTTGGGTTGCGCTTTTATTTAACCCGGATGCCTCTGAGACTTCCGCAAGAGTCATTGGTCGTGGATTCGCACAAAAGGTGTCAAGGATAAGCAGCCCCTTCTCGATCGTTCCGAGATAGAGCCGTTCGTCAATGTCTCCCTTAGCAAACGGAGCAGGCGAATTGAGACCTGTCCGGCTCTTGCTCCTCTTCTCGAGCATCGTCTTCATCCTTCTCGCAATGCGGTTCTGCATATTGCTATTCAATGCGCGTGTAAAGACCGGCGCCGACCCGCCAATTTCTTTGCCAACAACCTGCCGTGGACAGCGGCTCACGTAATTTTCCACTTGACGAGTCAAATATCAATATATAATATTGGATAACAATACGAAAGAAAGCTTCACCATTCAGGAGGATTTCTAGGAGAGCGCGCTTCGTTGAATGAGAGATATCTCGCTCATGAAAACCGAAGGCGCCTGGGGCGGATATCCGACCAGCTCATCACAACATCTCATTCAAGTGCGCAGTACGGGGGGCTGCCGGCAACTGTTAGTTCATCAACGCACGCGAAGGCGTGAGTGATGATGTCAATCTGCATAGCAGTTTCGATCGGAAGCGCTGCCGAGATCCAAAGTTCAAAACATGAAAACGCCGGTTCGTCCTATGACTCGTTCAGTAACTGCGCATCCCTTGGCTGCGCTCGTGAACAAGGTGCGGGAGGCGATGCCCAGTGCGACATGGTCGCAGCTATTGGAGGCGAGCCGAGACCACTTCCTGACCATTCGCGATACCGACACGCGAGAGTGGACGACACCATTGGCTCGTCCGAGTCGAAGGCAAGGCATCCGCAATATCATTCGCGCAATCTGCAAGCCAATAGCTCGAAACCACGTCCCTCACGAACTTCTGCTCATGCTCAAATGAATCGCTCGATCGATCTCAAGGTGCAATCACTGTTCATGTCGCCGGCGGCTTTGGTTGCGGCCGGCATAATACTGCCACCGCTTTGCTACGTCCTTATCACAAGTTTTCAGGGCGATACCGGTCCACTCTCTGCGTACAAAGTCATTGTCGAAAGCAGCTTGTTTAGGCAAACACTAGCCACGACCCTTGTCGTTGCGTCAATTTCATCCGTTCTCAGCCTGATACTAGGATACATAGTCGCCCTTCACTTGGCGAGGCAGCGCCCGAATCGACGGACCGTGCTGATGGTCCTCATTCTCCTGCCTTTCTGGACTAGCATTTTGGTCAAGTGCTTCGCCTTCACCATCATCTTGGGTCGACACGGCATCATAAACAATCTCCTGAGCTGGGCCTCAGGGCTCGACGTGCAGCTGCCGCTTGTTCTGAATCGCGTCGGATTGTTCGTCGGGATGACCAATTTTCTGGTTCCGCTCGTCGTCCTTCCGGTGCTCGCAAGTCTACTCGCGATCGACAGTACCCTCTACAGAGCTGCATCCGTGATGGGCGCGAAACCCGCGAGGATGTTTTGGACTGTTACCGTCCCTCTAAGTGTCCCGGGAGCCGTTGCAGGTTTTCTGAGTGTTTTTGTTATGTCTTTGGGTGCGTTTGTCATCCCCGCGCTCCTCGGCGGTCCTAAAGATCAAATGCTTTCCAACCTAGTCGATTTTTACAATCGTCAAGTTCTCGACTGGCCGAAAGCGTCGGCAATAAGCCTGATCTTGCTCGCACTAGCTTCAATCTTCATCGTTCCGATGGCGCTCTGGCGTCGGCATAAGATCTAAGAGCTTGTTATGGTGAACTCAGTGCACGATCCCTTGTCGCAGAGGTACCGCTTCGTTGGCTCCAGCATCGCAGCAGCTGTCTACATTTTTCTGCTTGCGCCAGTTGTTGTTACAATTCCTATGGCATTTGGACCAACGAACGCGCTCGAATTTCCGCCCTCGACATACTCGCTAGATCTGTTCAGAATTGTCTTCACCTCCGATAGTTGGCTATTGCCGCTATATACGAGCCTGAAGGTTGCGATTTTCTCGACATGTGCGGCTCTTTTTGCTGGCGTGCCTTCGGCATATTGGATCGCGCGCTACGAGTTCTTGGGCAAACTCTTGATTTCTGGAGTGTTATTTAGCCCATTGGTCATTCCCACGATCGTCTCGGGGTTGGGTATTTACTTGTACTTCGCCTATATCCGCATTGGCGGGACCACACTGTCGCTGGTTCTGGGCCATGTGATGGTGACGCTACCGTATGTCATCGTCATGATTACTGCGGGTGTGCAGAAGCTAGACCGAAACTTGGAGTTTGGTGCTGAGCTGATGGGTGCAAATCCCATTCGCATGTTTTTTACGGTCGTGATCCCTCAGCTCGTTCCATCTCTGATAAGCGCCGCGTTCTTTGCGTTTCTGCTTTCGTTTGACGAGGTGATCATCTCTTGGTTCCTCGCAGGCAGCGATACCGTGACGCTGCCAGTAAGGATGTATAGCGCTCTTGAATGGGAGGTCTCTCCGGTCATCGCGGCCGTGTCGGCCTTGCTCACAGCGTTGTCCCTACTCGGATGCATCGTGACTATTAGCCTGAGGAAATCTTCGGGCGAGGAAGTCTCTTGAGCAAAGAACACAAAATCGCAGTTCGCTCTGCGGCGGACCTGAGCTCAGACCATTCACCTGGGCAGCATGGATTCTGGGAGTAGAAGAATGCACGGCCGCAATGCCTCCAATGGTGAAGCCATAGCTTTGAGAGGGATCTCCAAGGCCTTCGGTTCGGTTACGGTCCTTAAGGCCACCGAATTGGCTGTTCATAAATCTGAGTTTCTTACTCTACTCGGGCCCTCCGGCTCCGGAAAGACGACCCTTCTGAATCTGATCTCGGGGGCTATCACGCCTAGTTCCGGTGAAATACTCCTCGCCGGCAGGGATATCACGCATATGCCGCCGCGCGACCGAGGCATCGGCATGGTGTTTCAAAACTATGCGCTTATGCCTCATATGACGGTCTTCGAAAACGTTGCCTATCCGCTTCGTGCAAGGCGCGAGCCATCCGAAGCTATTCGCAGAAAAGTCTTGGATGCGTTGGACCGAGTTGGTCTCAAAGGGTTTGATGATCGAAAGCCTCGCCAACTTTCAGGTGGCCAGCAGCAGCGCGTCGGCATCGCTCGCTGCATCGTGTACTCCCCGGCCATCATCATGATGGACGAGCCCCTCGGAGCGCTCGACAAGAATCTTCGGGAGCAAATGCAGACCGAAATCAAGCGCCTGCACCAAGAGTTGGGCACGACGATCATTTATGTAACGCATGATCAGGAAGAGGCGCTCAATATGTCTGATCGCATCTGCCTCATGAAGACCGGCGAGATCGCTCAGTTAGGCACTCCAGATGAGTTGTACTTCAGGCCTAACAGTCGCTTCGTGGCAGAGTTCATCGGAGAATCTAATTTGCTCTGCGGCAAGAGCGTTGCTGCAAATAGCGTGGCGATCGACGGGGCCGGAGCAGTTCTCGTCCCAAGCTCAGAGCGGGGCCTCGGCTCCGACGTTCTGATCATGGTTCGACCGGAGAAAATGCACATCTTCGCTTCTGACGCCGACACTCCTGCCGGTCACAACGTTCTGCGCGGAGTGGTCGAGGCGATCTCCTTCATCGGCGGCATGACCCGGATTACCGTGAAAACAGCGCATGGCGTTTCCGTTACGGCGAAGATCATCTCCGGTCCCGCTTGCACTCGCCCCGAGCTTGGATCTGCAGCCAAGCTTTCCTGGTCGCCTACTGAGTCAGTCGTGTTGAACGGTTAGGCGTTCAGTTCTGACATGGAATTTGAGCCGTCCCTAGACGGCACCGTTATCATCAACGTAACAGTAAAGGGAGTGGACTATGTCGATTTCGAAGAAATTATCTCGGCGTACGTTTCTTGCGGCGTCCTCGGCTGCCGTGCTGGCGCCCGCAGTGATCACCCGAGCGCACGCGCAGGCCAAGTCGATCACGATCACCAGTTACGGCGGCACGTTTCAGGAAATGCTGGTCAAAACTGTAGTCACACCTTTTACCGAGGAGACGGGTATCAAGGTCAATATCGTCCCGCGTCCGGATATTGCAAAACTGAAAGCCCAAGCTCTCACTGGACGAGTGGATATCGACGTTCTCATGACCGTCGACGAAGATGCGGCGCTCGGATCCAAGCTGGGACTTTGGGATAAGGTCGACTTGGGGGTGTTAGACGTAGCCGATATGGCCCTGCCTCCTCAGAAGGAGTATGTGACGTCAAGTTCCTTCGTGGGGGGCATCGCATGGGACCCTGAAAAGTATGGGTCAACGGCGCATCCCAAGACCTTCGCAGAATACTTTGACGTGCGAAAATTCCCCGGTCGTCGGACCCTCCCCAATCGACCAAATGAAACTCTTGAAGCCGCTCTCCTTGCTGATGGGGTTTTGCCCAAAGACATGTACCCGCTGGATGTGGATCGCGCGTTCAAAGTCCTGGATCGTGTGAAGTCGAGCATCGCTGCTTGGGTGACTGCCACTCCCCAGACGATCTCGCTCTTGCAGACCCAGGAGGTCGACTTCAGCTACAGCTATGCCAATCGAGTTAAGGCCACAAACGCGCCAGGAGGCGGCAAACCACTCGCGTTCTCGTTCGAGCAGAACCTGCTGGGCACCGAAAAGCTGATTATACCGAAGGGGGCGCCGAACAAAGAAGGCGGAATGAAGTACATCGAATACTTCTTACGGCCTGACGTTGTGGCACGCCTATGCAACGCGGCCTTCATCGCACCGAATTCGAAGAAAGCAATTTCGCTTCTCGATCCCGAGCTCCGCAAGTGGACCCCGGATATCACCAACCCCAAGAGTATGTTCGTTGACGGGGCTTATTGGACCGACAATCTCGAGCCGGTGTCGCGGCGGTTTAAGGAATGGGTCATCTCCTGATCTGGATGCAAAGCTTGGGCGTCGTAATGGACGCCCAAGCCACGAGCGTTGGTTGTGACGTTGATGCCTAAGACAGACGCAGGCTAATTCTATCGCGGGATTCACCATGGGTACGACGGCCGACATTGCGCAGTTTGTTCGAGAGACTACCTTTGACGAGTTTGATGCGAAGCTCGTTCAGCACGTGAAGAACGTACTTCTTAGCGGCGTGGGAATGACCCTAGCTGGCGTCAACAGCGAAACAAGTAAGGCCGTCCTGAGCTATGTCAGGGAATGCGGGGCTCAACCGGAAGTTGGTGTGATTGGCGCAAACTTCCGCACTTCTGTGGAATACGCGGCGCTGGCGAACGGGACGACCTCCCATACGACTGAGCTGGAAGACGACACTCGCGCTGAGAACATGTACAGCGTTGGCGTCTTCCCCGCGATGCTTGCGCTAGGTGAAAAGCTCCAAATCTCCGGTAAAGAGCTGATCGAAGCTTTTGTGATAGCTTGGGACGTTGCCTCGAAGCTGGCCATGGCGTCTCAAGATATGATGGGCCGGGGCCTGGCACCTTGGTCAGCGGGCGCCACTATCGGTGTCGCTGCGGGCGCCGCGAGGTTGCTCAAACTCAATGATCACCAGATCGCTATGGCGGTTAGCATAGCCACCTCCCATGCCGCGGGACTTTTTAAACAGGTTGGATCGGGCGCACACCTTTATGAGTCGGGCATGGCTGGGCGAAACGGCTTGGCGTCGGCTATTCTAGCGAAACATGGCTTAACCGGGCAACCCGCCGTTTTGGAGTGTCCGATGGGATACCTTCAGGCGGTCTCGGGGATCACAGATCCTGTTTTAAAGCTTGGAGCGCCCTTCAGGGCACAGGCTATCGAAATCAAAAAATATCCATGCTGCCTGTCCCAAATGCATCCCATTGATGCTTTTGTAAAGCTGATTGAGGAACACCAGATTTCCGCGCACGAGGTGAAGGCTGTCCGGCTAGAGGCTCCGCCTTCATTCAAGTTAGCTGCAGCGCTTTATCATCACCCCAAGAACGCTGACGAGGCGAAGTTTAGCCTAGCTCACAGCATCGCATGTAGCTTCTTGGACAAGAAGCCATGGTTGGACAGGTATACGACCGAAGGCGCTAATGGTCTGGATGTCGCAAGCTTTCGAGACAAGATTGAGATCGTTTATCGATCGGATCTTGCTGGCGCGGCGTTGCCGATCACTGTCACGATGGCCGATGGTTCGCAGCTTCACGCGTCGACGCGCAAAATTACGGAGCATATCGACGTCAGCGATGAGGAAATCCGCGACAAGTACCGCAGATGCGTCGCAGGAATTGTCTCGCGAGGCCGCGAAGAGCAAATCGAAGATAGTCTTCTGTCTTTGGAGCGCCTGCCTGACATATCCAAGTTAATGGCCGAGCTCACTTACATCGACGAGCTGACTTACGTCGATTGAGCGAATACCGAGACGGGATTGAGATATGGGACGTCTAGATAGGAAAACCGCTGTCATTACGGGTGGCAGCCAAGGCATTGGGCGCGCGACTGTTGAGCTATTCATCGCAGAAGGTGCAAAAGTGGTTGTCGCCGATCTTCTCGCCTCGGAAGGGGAAGCTTTATGCGACCGCCTCGGACCCGATTGCGCGTTTTGCAAGACGGATGTGACGGTTGAGGATCAGGTCCAGAATTTGATTGAATTTGCCGTAAAGCGGTTTAGCCGTATCGATTGCCTTTTCAATAATGCTGGAATGCTCGGCCAAACCGGCGGCATAGAATCGATGCAAGTGGATCGGTTTGATCGCGTGATGGCCTCACACGCGCGTAGCGTCATGCTTGGAATGCAGCACGTCGCCCCGCAGATGAAAAAGCAGGGGTTCGGCAGCATTATCAACACTGGCAGTATTTCAGGCATCCAGGCCGTCTCGGCGTACATGGATTACAGCGCAGCGAAAGCGGCTGTCATTCACCTGACCAAGTGTGTTGCCATGGAGCTTGGCGAATTCGGCATCCGTGTGAATTCGCTCTCTCCTGGCCAGATCGCGACCGGCATGGGAAGGACGGGGCCGGACGCTGTTGAGAAGGCCGCTGTCCTTCGTGAATTAAACAAGACCCGCCAGCCGATACCACGCTCCGGCATGCCAGAAGATATCGCTTTCGCAGCGTTGTATCTTGCAAGCGATGAATCCAGCTTCGTGAATGGCCACGACCTTGTTGTGGACGGCGGATTGATCGGTGGATCAAGCTGGACTGAACGTCAGCGGATGAGCGCCAGCGTTCAGGGTGCACTCTAACGCCAAGCTTAATGTCGTTGGCAGCCGCACCAATGGTTTCCGATCAACATCGAGTCGCAATGCAGGGTGAAATATGCAGAAACGTCTAAAGGGCAAAGTCGCGATCGTCGCCGGAGCCGGATCAACCGGCGTCGACGGCCTTGGCAATGGAAAGGCGTCTGCGGTTGTTTATGCCCGCGAGGGCGCCTCTGTGATGCTTGTTGACCTTAATCTGGAGGCTGCAGAGAAGACTCGCCAGATGATCGAGCAGGAAGGGGGCACCTGCTTTGCGTTTCAGGCCAATGTCAGCCAGCGCTCGGATTGTGAGGCGATGGTCCAAAAGTGTCTCCGGGAATATGGAAAGGTAGACATTCTTCACAATAACGTTGGCGTCGAGCCGAAAACATTCGGCGGAGTGCTCAACACCGACGATGATGAATGGGATCGCGTCATCAACGTCAACCTGAAGAGCATGTTCATTACGTCCGTCGCTGTCCTGCCATCAATGTTGGAGCGTGGCAGTGGAGCGATTCTGAACATCTCGTCAGTATCGGCGGAGAGGCTCTCGCCAGGATTGTTCCTATATTGCGTTTCCAAAGCCGGGGTGAATACGCTTACCAAAGCGATGGCACTCGATTACGCGGATAAAGGCATTCGCGTTAATGCAATCATGCCGGGGCTCATGGATACGCCTATGGTCGAGAGGCACAAAGAGTTTTATGGCGGCGATCGCGAAAAAATGCGCCAGCTTCGAAATGAACGCGCCCCAATGAAGCGCATGGGAGAAGCTTGGGATGTCGCAAATGCTGCTCTGTTCTTGGTTTCGGACGAAGCGAAGTATATCACCGGTCAGGTCCTTGCCGTTGATGGCGGATATCTGTGCAAACCCTAACATTGGCTCCGCCGGGCGGCAGGCTTTGCCCGACTTATAAGTAAGGCCAAGAAGGCTGCAGCACCGTTCTTGGTTGCCGATATGTGGAGGGTCTCGTGATCATCGAAGAGTATTCGAACTACGACGGCCTCGGTCTTGCAGATCTCATTCGCAGGAAGGACGTGACACCAGAAGAATTGCTTGATGAGGCGATAAGCAGAACTGAAAAGATTGATCCGGAAATCAATGCCGTAGTTATCAAGCACTATGACTTTGCCAAAAGGCAGATCTCGGAGGGGCTGCCCGAAGGTCCCTTTACCGGCGTTCCTTTTTTGCTGAAAGACATTACGACGCTGGCGGGAACGCGAACCACATATGGATCGAGCGTTTATAATGATTACGTGGCGGACCATAGCAGCACGATCGTCGAGCGCCTGCTGAAGACGGGCGTCACAATCTTTGGAAAGACGGCGGTTCCAGAATTCGGCGCGCTGGGCACCACGGAGTCCCGCTTGCACGGCCCAACGCGCAATCCATGGAATCTAGCGTACTCTGCCGGCGGCTCCTCGGGTGGGGCTGCTGCGGCAGTTGCTGCGCGCATCGTGCCCGTGGCGCACGCAAGTGACAGCGGTGGGTCCACGCGAATACCCGCCTCTGTCTGCGGGCTAGTCGGGCTCAAACCTACCAGAGCACGCACGCCGATCGGTCCGAATAAGGGACTAGGGTGGACCAGCCTAGTTGATTGTCCACACGTCATCAGCGTGAGTGTGCGCGACAGCGCTGCCATGCTTGACGCATTGTCTGGGCCGGAACTTACTAGTCCTTATTACGCGCCTCCCGCGGAAGGAGCGTTTTTGAATGAAGTAGGTAGAAATCCCGGCCGCTTGCGCATCGCATTTTCAAGCAAATCTCCTTACGGTGACGATCTCGACCCTGAGATTACGAATGCAGTTCGCGAGGTGGCCTCGCTGTTGGAGCGGCTCGGTCATGATGTTGAGGAACGAGCGCCTACTCTACCTTTCGATCCGATCGAAGTGGGAGAAGTCATAAACGGGGCCAACTTGGTAGCATCCGCGGTGCGCTCGGCCGAGGGCCGACTTGGTCGCCCGATGACCGAAAGCGACTTGGAGGTTCTAACGTTCCTACGCGCACACAATGCCCAGACTGGAACCGCAATCGATTACGTCACCGCTGAGCAGTCCGTATTTGAGATTTGCCGGTGCCTTGTCGAGTTCTTTGCTACGTGTGAAGTGTTCTTGTGTCCCACGCTTTGCGGGTCACCGATCCGCATTGGAGAGCTTGATTCAATGAGCGCTGATCTCTCACATATCCAGGCAGCACGTCGGCGCGTATGGCCAATGCCGCTCGTATTCAATATGTCCGGCCAGCCATCTATGTCTGTGCCGCTCGCTTGGCACAAGTCAGGGCTACCAATGGGGATGATGTTCTCGGGCCGTTTTGGCGACGAGGCTACTCTGCTGCGGCTTGCTGGGCAGCTTGAGCAAGCGCGCCCGTGGAAGTCCAAGATGCCGCCGCACCATGCGTAGCCTGTCTCGCTGCCATTTCGCTGTGCTCCGCGGGATTCGGAGGCCGCGCGGAATTGGGGCAACCGCCCACTACATCGAGTAGGTTACCTGATGGCGGCGGTCGCTTTCAATTGATGTGGTTCAAGCTGTCTGGGTCGGACGACGGTCGATTGCCGGCCTACGAAAACTGATCGCCATTCGGCTTCAGGCGTTCATTGTCGAAATCGGGAGAGCGAGCATGCTCCAGTTCGACCAGTTCGTTGAAGGGCTGCGCTGCCGCGCTGCAGTCCCCACGTGCGTACCTGCGGATTTATGCTTTCAGTGGGCGTCGAATTGTAAGCGCGTCTGTCTCCCTCAAGCCGCGTCAGACGACCGAGACGACGTGAGGGATGAGTTGTCAATTCTACCTTCACGGCCAGGTTTCGCGCCGGGCACGAGTGAGGGCGCTGGACTCATCTGCTACCCGTGAGCGACCGCCGCCGTGCAAGCCGATGCAGTGGCGGTGAAGTTCACCTCAAGGCTGGAGCCGACTATGCGATACGATCGGGTAGACGCGCGAATCCTCGAGATCGTGCAAAAGAACAACCGCCTAACTTCCGATGTGATGAGTGAACTGGCGGGGCTTTCTGCCACAGCATGTCAGCGGCGACTCAAGAGGCTCCGCTCGGACGGCTTCATCGAAGCCGATGTCTCAATCGTTTCGCCAAGGGCTGTTGGCAGACCAATCCAAATGCTTGTGTTGGTTACAATGGAGCGGGAGCGCTCGGATATAATTGACCGGTTTAAGAAGGACATCAAATCTTCGGCTGAAGTCGTCAACGGATTCTACGTGACTGGCGATGCTGACTTTATTCTATACGTTACCGCACGTACCATGGAGGATTATGAGCAGTTCACTAGACGCTTCTTCTATAAGAACCCGGACATCAAATGCTTTAAGACGATGGTCGTATTGGATCGGGTCAAAGCTGGCTTTGCTGTTCCAGTTGAGACTCCTGCCTACGATAGCCTAAGCAATCTTTGATGGGGGTCATTGCGCATCATTGCTCATGCGCCAACAACCGATCAGCAACGGCCGAAGTCCCGGTTGACGATCCTCGTCACCCGCGATCATTCCGGCTCCGCAATCCGATCAGCTCCGACGGTGTGATTGCGACCGTCCCGCCACGGGGGACAAGAAACTGCGGCTTGCCGCTACTTCGCAACTAACAGAAATGCAGGAGACCTGATCTGGAGATTTACGTCATCACGTCTTTGTAAAGTCGGGCGTTCCGCCTCAGATCCTAAGGCTCACGTTGTAGTTGGTCAGGAAGTCCTGGAGAGCCAGGATACGCTCCACCCCCCTGACGTTCTTGCGCGCGTTGAGTAGCGCGCGGGAGTTTTCGACCGACAGCAGCGGTGCCACTGCCGCATTGCGGTCGTTCAGCAGCGTAGCGAACCAGGTGGATAATCTGCGGTCATAGCTCGGATCCTGGATGGTCGGATACGCGCTCTTAACTCGCCGCACCACCGACTCCGGCAGCAGGTCTGCGGTGGCGGCCCGCAGCAGACTCTTCTCGCGCCCATCGAAAGTCTTGTGGGCCCATGGGGTGCCGAACACGTATTCAACGACGCGGTGGTCGCAGTATGGGACGCGGACCTCAAGACCCGACGCCATGCTCATCCGGTCCTTGCGGTCGAGCAACGTTGGCAGGTGGCGCGTGAGATAAAGGTAGCAGACCTCGCGCATGCGTCGCTCGTGCGGATCGGCCGAGGCCGGTCCGATCAAGGGAGGAACTTCTGCAAGTGCCGTGCGGTACTGCCCGTCGACGTAGCCGGGGAGGTCGAGCTTCTCGAGGAGCCCGGGGTCTAGGTACTGCCGGCTGGTATCGTTGACGTACGGACCGCTGCCGTACCAAGGAAATGTGTCGGCCTGAACGTTCGCGGAATCGTGGAACTCCGGGTAACCGCCGAAAATCTCGTCGGCCGACTCTCCGGATAGGGCAACCGTCGAGTGCTGCCGGATCGCCCGAAACAGCAGATATTGCGAGCTATCGAGGTCGCCGCTGGTCAAGGGCAGGTCGCGGGCTCGGAGGGTGGCGGCCCGTACGCTCTGGTCCATGAGTTCGTCCGCAGACAGAGTGATGTCCGTGTGGTCTGTACCAACGAACTTTGCGACCTCCTGTACATACGGGCCGTCGGGTGTGCCGCACATCGGGCCGGGGATAAAGTTGTTGGTATAGCCGACGAAGTCGAGGGCGAAGGACCGGATCGGTTTATCATTGAAACGCGCGGCCAGTGCCGTTAGCGCGGAAGAGTCAAGCCCGCCCGACAAGAGCGTGCACAGCGGCACGTCGGCGATGAGCTGCCGCTGGATCGTGTCCTCGAGCAGCTCGCGGACGCGACGAACGGTGGTAGGCACGTCGTCTGTGTGCCCGCTGTCGGTGAGCTGCCAATAGGCTATCTGCTGGATGCCGTCGCGGGTCACTCGGGCGATGTGGCCGGGCCGTACCTCACGCATGCCGCAGAATACGGTGTTGCCCGGCTCGGCAACCGTGCATAGGGTGCGACGAAGCCCGTCGGCATCCATGGCTCGTTCCGCAAGACCATTGGCGAGGATCGCCTTCGGCTCGGAGCCGAACAACACGCCGTGCTTAGTGGGGTAGTAGTAAAGCGGCTTGACGCCGAGCCGGTCTCGCACGAGAAGCAGTTCACGGTTGGCGGTGTCCCAAAGTGCGTAGGCGAACATCCCGTTGAGTTCGTTCACGGCGGCGCGGGGGTCTCGGCGACCCCACTCACGGTGGGCGTGCAGCACCACCTCAGTGTCACTGCTCGTATCAAATCGATGGCCCAGGGCGGCGAGCCGTCCGCGCAGCTCGCGGTAATTGTAAGTCTCTCCGGTATAAACCAGAACCAACGCGGGCCGGCCGTCCTCCTGGAGCGTCATCGGCTGGCCACCGCCGTCGACGTCGATGATCGCCAGACGCCTGTGTCCAAGCGCTACAACTCCGTCTATCCACGTGCCCTCGTCGTCGGGACCGCGGTAAGCCATTGAGGCCGTCATGTCGGCAAGCTCCCGTCGCGCGTCGGGAGCTCCTAGATCGCGATGGAAATCAACCCATCCACAGATGCCGCACATATCTTGCTCTGCCTATGTAACTATGCGCGACTTGGGCCATACAGCCAGCGCGAATAGGTGAGAATCCTTCATGCCCCATCTTCGGTCCAACTCGAGAAACTTGATGAATCGTGACGGCTTGTTCCTACATGCCGTGGCCTAGCGCGACACTACGCAATACGCACCGACCTATTTTGGTAGTCGCGTCCATTGTTCTGCCGTTCGAACGCTAACGCGCGATGCCACACTTTTGGGTTAGCGATCCGATCTGTGTCAAACAGGAGTACCAACATCCACGGATCGTCACGCTGCGTTCATGGCTCTATCGTTGAAGCAGCGAAGGCGTTTTGGTTTCGTTCATTTGGCGAACTACAAATAAATCCTGAGCGCCTCGACCACGCGCGCAAGCCTAATGGCCGATGTACCGCGGGGTGCAAGGGGCATTATTTCTGTGTGTTGTCCGGTAAGTCTGCGGTCATGATCGCGCCGGCCTGATTTGATTTTCGCAAAGCTCGGAGCGTTCTGGCCTGGAAAGAGCACGATCATCTGAAGCTATTCATCATCGGTTCGTTGCGACAGCTGTTCCAAATGACCAAGTCCCCGTTCACGTCGATTGCTTGTTAATCGAGACAAGCCGATCTTTGCTGCAGGGATAGCGGGGCGCACTCATCGACGAGGGAAGTAGCAGTCGCGGTTCGTGCGGGCCGGGCTTTCCGATAGGCGTTCAAAATTGACCTCGATTTTGAGGCTTCTGCTTTCGCCGCTCAAGGCGTCGCGCGCAGCCGGCGTATTCGTCGCTAACCAAACCTGCTGAGTCCTCGCCTATGGCGGGGCGATAACAGCAACGTTTGGTCATTTGCCTGCACCGGCGGCTTACAATGTAACGTGTCATAGCGCGCAATCAACGTAGTCACATGTGGACGCCGAATCAATGAACTTTGCTAGAATCCTATTGCTGCGCAGCGGGAGTGTGACAGTTGCTCATCGATAGGATCGATCGGCATACCATGAATCTCAACGCGCGCCGGCGACCTAACTGCAAGCCGCCAAGATTGCGTCAGCTAGAGCCGGCCCACGAAGGCCAAAGTTGACGGTGGCTTCATGATAAGTGCCATAGTTCAACTTCGGGTCAAACCTGGTACCGATCCTGGTCGTGAACCGTAAGATCCTCGCATCGGCCAGAGTCTCGAGGACTATACTCCCTAGTCCGCCATCCCGATTATGCTCCTCGACAACGACGACACAGGAGGCCTGTCTGGCGGCCTCGCAAAGAGCCTCGGAATCAAATGGACTGAGCGTCGGAAAATGAAGCACCTCGGGATCAAGTCCACCTTTAGCCAACATTTCTTCGATGTCGAATATGGTCGAACTCACAATTCCGGTCGATGCAATCAAAGCTCCTTTGCCATCTCGCAGCCGACATGCACGTCCTAACTCTCCCAATGGGCCTCGGTCACTATCAGCAGTGTCACCACCCAGACGAATATATAGTGGCCCATCCCACTCGATCGTGGATGATAGCAGATGCCGTAACTCGCGATTGGATCGCGGTGCGAGTATTGCCATATTCGGAACTTGACGTAGGAGAGCGAGATCATCAAGAGCCGTGTGGGTCGGACCAAACTCAGTACAGCTTAAGCCCCCTCCAGTTCCGACGATTCGCACCGGAAGTCGCTGCAGACCTATGTCGACGAAGAGTTGCTCGAACGCTCTTCTCGTACCGAACGCCGCAACAAGCTCGACGTAGGGAATCAAACCGCCTCCTGCAAGTCCGGCTGCCATACCAACCACATATTGCTCTGCGATGCCCTCCATGAAAGAACGATTCGGAAAAGCGGCCCTGAATTCGCTCATGCTATTGTAGGTTAGATCGCACCCAACCGCCACAATCCGCATATCGCTTGTCGCCAATTGCTGGAGCGTTTTGCGGTATGTCCCACGCATGATCTACCTCTCAAGTCGATCAGAAAAACGACATTCACAATAGAGACGCGACTGCGCTGATCGACGGTACTCGTCTATAATGCCATTCGCCACTTCCTTCGAACTCTCCCAGTCCTTTTCCTTTTAGCGTCTCACAGATGACTACTCTTGGACGCTGAGCAGATAATGGAAACCGCAGTGCCTCCCGAATAGCGCGACGGTCGTGCCCCGGGACATGACGAACGTCAAAACCAATTTCACGCCACAGTGCCGGCATGAATGGCATGGGCAGGACGTTCTCTGCTGGCCCATTGCACTGTTGGCCGTTTCGATCAACCAATACGGTAAGGTTGGACAGTCGGTGCTTCACAGCGTGGAACGCCGCCTCCCAGTTTGCACCCTCATTTAACTCTCCATCGCCGACCAGAACATAGACGTGAAAGTGCCTCTCGGTGATTCGCGCCGCTAGCGCCATACCGACGGCTATCGGCAGCCCATGACCCAGCGCCCCTGTGGTGGCCTCGATGCCGTAGGGGGCATTTTGCTCCGGAAGAAGGCCAAGTTCGCAGCCAACCGAACAAAACTGATTTAGTTTCTGCGGTGATATTAGACCCTTGTCCTCAAGCACGGCGTAGAGCGCGAGGCAGCCGTGCCCTTTGCTAAGAATGAAGCGGTCGCGGTCATCCATTTCCGCCGGATCTTGTGGAAGTCGGACAAATTCGTCGTACAGCACAAGAAGAATCTCAACTATTGAGAATGATGGACCGACATGCCCGGCAACTTGCCGCGCGGCGAGCACCTCGAGTATTCTCCGACGTATCGCCTTCGATCGGTTATCAAGGTCGGCTGCTCTCGCTGATTGCTGATCGACAGTTGCGCCTTGGTTCATGTCGGCTCCTCTTCAGTCGGCTATCGTTGCGTTTTTCGGCTTGCCGTCGCACCTACGCTATTTGAGAGGCTAATGCTCGCAATCGACGTTCGCGTCAGATGGCTTCCTCGTTTCAGAGCGCTGGCGGTCAAGTGACGGTCGGATTTATCTTCGTAGCTGCATGAGGAGGTACTGGATCGAATGCGTAGTGCAGGAATAGGTCGCCGGGAGAGGGTTGATAGCCCTCCTTGTGGCATACCCTCTTTCCACTCCCCGGGAACGCCGTCGTGCCGCATCGCAGCGCCTTCAACCAGCGCCCAATATGGTGCAACACCTAGGATCAGTATGTTTACGACAGCTTGAGCAACGGTCCCGGTCGATGCTGTCGAAGGAAGCGGCCACATACTGCCCATCGCCATAATATTGTGGGTTTCGGTGGTGATCACGCGCAAGTGTCGCGCATTCGAAGGTCGTATGTTGGGCGTGATCGGGCACCATTAAGCGTCGCACCAACCACTGGCTCTACACCGTTTTGCCGGATAGCAGTCTGTCGTTGATTCCGCATTGGACCGATTGGAAGCTGGCTAATCGCGATGATTTCGACTTCAGACGAACGACCCCAGGTGAATACGACCTTCAGGGCTGCCGAGCTGATAGATCCGGTCCATTTCAGCAACGGTGAGCTGGAAATCCAAAATATTGATGTTCTCCGATAGCCGCTCGGGACGAGAGGTCCGCGGGATCACAACGGCGCCCTGTTGCACCAACCAGCGCAGGGAGATCTGAGCGGGAGTCTTGCGATACAAGCGCCCGATTTGCTCCAACGTTTCGTCATTATTGATCTTGCCCATGGCAATGGGGCTGTAGGCCACGATCGCGAGGCCTGCTTGGTTGCAGGCAACTTTCAAATTCGGCTGATCGAGATAAGGGTGATATTCCACCTGATTGCAGACGAGCGGCTCGGGACAAATTTTGACCGCCTCCTCGACCAAACCGACATTAAAATTGGATACCCCGATATGCCTGGTCAGTCCGCGCCGCTTGGCATGGGCGAGCGCACCAAGCGTTTCCGCGAGCGGAATGGAAGGGTTGGGACGATGCAACAGCAACAGATCGACGTAGGGTTGCCGCAGTCGCACTAAGCTCTCTTCGGCCGAGCGTTCCAAATCGCCCGACGCGAAGTAGATGCTGTTGACCTTGGTAGTCAGGAACACCTCCTCGCGCTTTACGCCGGAAGCATGCAGGCCTTCGCCGACTTCGGACTCGTTCTCATACGACTGGGCGGTGTCGATATGGCGATACCCGATTTCGAGCGCTTGCTCGACAATGCGCGCGCAGATGCGCCCCTGCAGCTTCCAAGTGCCGATCCCGATGCCGGGAATACAAGCGCCGTTCGCATTGACAACATACATCGTCGCTCTCTCGGTTGGATATTTGAGCGTCGCATCAACGCGAACGTGGCCACTTGGGATTGGCGATTGCGCATCGCGCTCGATTTTTCATGTCCGAATTCTACAGGGGACAGCTAACTTGCTTCTCTATCAACCGGAACTCATTGGCATACGCCCGCCATCCGAGCCACCTACTTGTTTCGGTAGTTGACGGGCGTCGGTAATCGGGTTGTCCTTCGGTGCTTAGACGATGCTAGCAATCGATGCCGCGAGGGCGGAAGGGGGCTCGATAGTGGAGCGCTGGGCGTCCTCAAGCATCCGCGCGTCAGACGCGCGGATTCGCCGCCCAACGGCCGGCCTATCGCTTCCCGCCAGCATCGTAGGAGACAAGCTGTAGACCGTCATATCCTCGATCGTGCGCTGGCATGGAGGGCTTGTATAGGAGCAAGTACGTTCAATCCCAAATCCGTCAACCCTTCTCGAGCCAGTCAAGGATGGGACCTCTGGCGCAGAATCTGCTTGTATCGGGAATTGGACTTTACATTCGCATTGAAAGCAATGTGCAGGATCCCAACCCTGTAAGGATTGATAATGATGATGCTCGACATCAAGAAAAAAGAGCAGGGCTGGGCTCAATTCGCCCGCTCCATTCGCGAAGGCCGACATTGACGAACGGCTTTATCTCGGAACCCTCGAGAAAGGGCTACTGATCCTCGCTACCTTCTGTGCCAATCCTCGGCCGATGACACTCGTGGAAGTCTCGGAAGCATCTGGGTTGAACAAGAGTGCAACCCAGCGGGTGCTCTACACGTTGCGAGCGCTCAGATACCTAAACCAGAGCGAAACGACGCGGCAATATTCGCTGTCAGCGAGGGCTTTGGATATTGGAAATGCCTGCGTGCGCAGCAATTCCATAGTCGAAGCAACTTTCCCGTACCTGCTCGAGGCCAATAGACGATCGCAGGAGACGGTCAATCTGACAGAGCTCGATGGCTCCGACATTATATTTATCTCTCGTGTTCCCGGCAAAAACGTGATGAGTTCCTACGTACCGATCGGCACGCGCTTTCCTGCGTTCGCCACGGCCCCAGGGCGCGCGATCCTGGCGAACCTCGAGCCCGCCTCAACCAACAAAATTCTTCGTACGGTCCCCACCAATCGGCAAAATTTACTCAAGCAATTGGAGAGAGTGCGTCAAAAAGGCTTCGCCATAACCGATCAGGAAGCGATACCTGGCGACATCTCGACGGCCGCGCCGGTGTTTGGCTACGACAACAAAGTTGTAGCTGCTGTCAACATCGCAGCTTCGAAGGCCAATTGGACGCCTAAGAGAGTCGAGGCTAAACTGAGCCCGATCACAGTTGAGATCGCACGTCAGATGTCGAAGGTAGTTTCCCAGCACAGGCTGCATTCGACATATCAGTCTTTGTGAGATCAACTTCAACTCGGTAGGACTGGTTAGGGGTAGGTGGAGTCCAGCAGCTTGGTGGAGCGTCTGGAGGCCCTGGTAGCGAACCGCGCTGCAAAACGACAAAGAGGCTCGGGCGGCACTTCTGGGAACTGTAAAGAAACCCGCGTTCCGGCTGTCCGATCTGTTCGCCCAATACGAGGCGATGACAAATGTCACATCCCCTTAGCCCAACAAGGATCTTCGCAGCAGCAAACGAGGATGCCAGCTTTGAGAAATTGCGAGCGGCCGGTTCGGGGAAAATCGTTGCTCATGTGAATGATTTCGTCGTGAGCCGCGCGAGGCGCTTCGTTTGGGCAAGCGACGAGGCGTTAGAACCTATGATTGCCGCGCAAATGTCCACAAGGCTGAAGCCGACGCCCTTATTCCCCAATGCCGGCAAAGTATGAGCCGTTTGCTGGGCGATCTAAGCTGGTTGGGGTGCTATTGCGCCAATCCTACATAAAGTTCCGGAAATCGAACACGTCGTCGACCATATTTGGATTTTGCGGGATAATTCGGGCGAAGCGCTGGGAATATTCGAGCGTCACCGGCAATTTTTTGTAGAGCGTATTGTTATTCCAATCCATTTTCGTGAGTCCAAGAATTCCGGCACAGGTATCGTGCCATCCTCCCGCTCCCGTAAATCGCTTCAGCAGGAGCGGGGAGGGAATTGGCTTGAGATTCCCCTCCTTGTAGACCGGCTTGGATGCCGTCATGTGGACGCCGTTCACGCTGCCTTGTGACCAAAAAAACGCTGCATCGGAAGTCACGGGCAGGTGCGTCCCGCGGAGAAGGGGGTAACCGGAAGCACGTTTGTTATCGCCATAGGCGAGCGCCATCCAGCTCGATGATTTTACAATCTGCACGAGCTCGACATCCGTTCGATCGCTGAACGCGTCGAGCGTTCCCAGGAGTTCCTCTTCCTTAAAGGGGGTATTCTTGTGGACCGTGACCTTCTTAGGAGGACGGCCGGAGTGCCCACTCTGCTAGATTTCCAGGCTGCGGGACATGACGGCCAACATCTCGTTGTAGTCGAGGTACGGATTACCACGCCGGTCCTGGGTGAAGCTCTTGGTATCATAGGCGACAAACTGAAATCCGGTGCCGTCCGGGGCGAAGACCTGACTACAGCAGGTCGTGTAGTCCGTCCCGTCGCTCCCTTTTTTCATCGCGTAGCTGATGCCGATATAGGCCTCATCCGAATTGAGACCGGCGAGCTTCCAAGGAATACCGCCAGCCTTTGCGTAGAGTGCCACGCTCAGGCCCCACATTACATTCGCACGGCATTTGTGCAGGAGAGCGCTCCCAAGGACAATCTGGATCGGAATCCGGGTTGGTGCGCAGAAGGCCTTGAGGAAGTCGTGCAGATCAAAGCCGGGCGACTCGAAGCAGGCTTCCCAGGAATTCGGCAGATACATGAGCAGCACGTCGAACTCGGCGCGGTGCAGCGTGAGTTTGCCGATCGCATCGAAGATCTGACGCGCGAGCTCGTTGCGATTACCCTCAAGCGCAAGCCGGTTGAGATCCTCCGGCATTTCGAACCGGCGTGTTTTCTCGGCGACGAGCGGCGTACGGAACAGCGGCTCGAAACCCGGATACTCCGGGTAGTAGTTGAGCGCCTCACGTGGTCGCGCCGAGCCCCCCAGTTCGCGCAGGAGTCGGTCCAGCTTCGGCAGCAACTCCTTCGGAGCCAGTAGGGCCAGCCGTACCCGCGTCGGGATACCGAGAGGTAGGCTATAGGGGCCGTGCTGCCGGAGGCCACGGAGGGGATGCTTGTCAAAACCGTTACCGGCGAAAATGAGGTTTGGCTCGGGGATCGTCGCGTAGCCATCCATTTCCGAAGCCGATGCAGTCATGCAACCATCCTCCGGCTAAAGGCCGTACGCGCATTGACGATGATCTTCGGCGAGCCGGGGCCGTCCTGATCTTCGAATGGTTTTAGAACGTGATCGGCCGCTCGCCCGGAGCCGGGAAGCAGGAAGTTGATCCATGCTGTGAGCAGTGCATCGCCCCGATTGTTGAACCGGCTTCCCAATCGCTCATCCAGAAAACTCGTTGCTTGCTGCCGTGCGTGCTTTGGCCAAATCCAGACATCGGGTTTCAAGACGAGCCAGAACCGGCCGTCGATTTCATCAACATCAAACCTAATCGCCTCTGCCCACCATACTTCCTTCGGTTCGGGATGTTCCGGGCTTATCGCGGAGACCATGCCAGCAATCCGGCCATGCAGACTGCAGCCGACACATTGAGAAATTGCCCGTGTCAGATCTGGATTGGGATGTTGCCGATCCAGAATGAGCACCGATCCGCCGCGCCAATCCCGCATCAGTAGCGGCTTACCTCGTATCAGAGATAGCCCTATCGCACGCTCTATGAAGCCTTTGAGCTGAAGATTGTTCGCGTAATCCTGAAGACGGTCGTTGAGCGAGTAGGGCGACAAGGAGGTCAGATCCTTGCCAAACGCTTGCCGCAAAGCTTGCTCACTTCCCCACGCCAGGATTGAACTGCCCTTTGTCGCGATGGTCTGATTACGTGCAAGCTTTTCCGCCGCGTGAATATCGTCCCAGTCCTTCGGAGCTGCAAAACTGAGCTCAAGACAAGTTTCGGGCAGTTCAAGCAAGGGAAGCGCGTTAAGGCGCAAGATTGGATCGCCGTTGCCCCGGCCCTTGCGCGGAATAGAGATGGCTTGAGAGTCGGTTCGATCGATCTTCTCGATCAGCTCTTTCGGTCTGTCTTCGAATTGCTTGCATATCCGCGACATTAAAGAATCGAAGGTCTCGATCTCAATGAGTTCGGCCCGCACGCCCTTGGCGTGAGCCGCTTCTAGCAGCGCGGTCACAGCCGGGAGCGGCGGCCGTCCCTTGAGGGTTGTCCAGTAGAGGCCATGCGGGAATGGATTGGGACCGTCGAGCACCCGGTGAAGGAGCTGCATTACACTTTCGTCGCGACCGCTGTAGCCGGCCACGATCATGCCGAAGCGATTGCAGGCAGTCACAAGGCAATCGCCCATCTCGGCATTCTGTGTTTTCAGATCCTCCGTGAGGTTTTTGATGCTTGTGTAGCGAAAGTCGCCGTGCAGCTTGCAATAGATTGGAAAGGCGTCGTTGTTCAGAGCCTGCTTCGCCGCATAGCTACCTTCGAGATGAAAGGCGGCAAGGCTTTTTCCGGTAACCTCGGCCACAGCTCGTTCGACGACGGTATCGAAATTGGTCGTAAACACGACCTTGATTGCTCCCGTGCTCAACAAGCCGCCAAACACCCTGTGACCGAGGGTGAGGGATGATGCCTTTTCGGAGAGCTTGGCTTGCAGATACCGGCTTTGCCGTTCAAGGTCGGTGCTGAAGATCAACTTGAAACTTTGGCTATAGGCCGTTGGATCGCTCGATGCGGGAAAGCCGCGCGACATCAGATAAGATTCAATCTTCTCGCGGACCGCAGCGTTTTGCAGATCGTTCGACGAAACTTCCTGGTGCTCTTCGGAACAGTAGTAGCGCCGCTTTAGATCCCAAATGATGTCCCAGGCTGTGGGGAGGCCTGCACTTTGAGACGAGCCAGCGCCAAGCATCCAAGCAAACATGCTTGGTGCTTCCGTCACGATACGAATGAATTCTGCTTGCTTCATTGGTTCAGGCTAGCTTTTACGCGTGTGAATGTGGACAACTATTGATAGAATAGTCGCGTCTAGCTTCCTTATGGTTTTGTGAGTGCTGGCGGACGGAGGCAGCCGCGGCAGGGCACCGAGACGTTGCAATACGGGTCGGAATGCCCAGCGGAAATCGCCCGCCAAAGAGCACGATCTGTTCTTTCGCGTGAATGGGGTGTTCCGGCTGCCCACAGCTTTCAGGCGATCCATAAGGTAACGCGGACTTTCTCGCGGAAGAGGCCTGCCGGAGGCCATAAGGCCTTGAAAACAGTAGTACAAATGTGAATTGGTTGACGTTCGTCAGAAACATGAATATATTTCTGACGTAGGAGCAAAGCCATGCAGCCCATTGCTGCGCGAATTCTGACCCACGCCCGATCAATGCCCGAAGGCGCTTTGATTAGCGCCAAGGAATTTCTGCATCTTGGCAGCAGGGCAGCGGTCGATCAGGCTTTGAAGCGTCTTCACGAGCGCGCTGAGCTGATGCGTCTTAGCCAGGGGATCTACGTCCTGCCGGTCAAAACCCGCTTTGGGACGCGTGCACCAGCGGCCGAAAAGGTCATTGAGCGCTTCGCCGCTACGCGCGCAGAAACGATCGTCCCGCACGGTGCCGCCGCTGCGAACATGCTGGGCCTCACAACGCAAGTCCCCACGAAACTTGTCTATCTGACATCGGGCCCCAACCGGCAGTTTAAACTTGGCGCTCAAGTCGTTGAAATGAAAAAGGCTCCTCAGTGGATGCTGCTTCCCACGCAGCCCAAGGCCGGGGAGGCGGTTCGTGCGCTTGCCTGGCTGGGAAGACAGCATGCCGCGGAGGCGCTGACCAAACTCAAGCAAAAGCTCCCGCAACCGGTCATACAGGATCTGATCGCGCTCAGGCCTGCACTGCCCGCGTGGATGTCAAAATCCATCAGCCAGGTGCTCGTGGCCCATGGCTGAATCCTATCTGGCTCTCTCACGTGACGAGCGGCTTGAGGCTCTCGGCGTTGTCGCCACGGCCTCAGGCCGGCCGGTCCATTTGCTGGAAAAGGACATTTGGGTTGTTTCGGCCCTCCAAGGACTCTTCACATCCACGTTCGGGGACCATCTCGTTTTCAAAGGCGGCACCTCGCTTTCGAAGGGCTACGACATCATCCATCGCTTCTCCGAAGATATCGATCTCACCTACGACATTCGCCAAATCATCCCCGATCTTGCGGTTGGCGATCCGCCGATTCCGCCTACAAACAGCCAGGCCGACAAATGGACCAAAGCCGCTCGCACCAAGCTGGCCGAATGGGTGAAAGACAAGGCGCTGCTGGTTCTCCAGGGGCATACCAAGACAACCGGCGTCGACGTGACCTTCCGGGTCGATGATGCGACCATCTATGTGGACTATGACCCGCTCGCGAAAGGGAGTGGGTATGTCCCGCCCCAAGTGAAGCTCGAATTCGGCGCGCGATCAACCGGTGAACCGGCCGAAATCCGTCCGGTCACCTGTGATGCAGCTAGCCACCTGCCCGAGATCGAGTTTCCTACGGCGAACCCGAGAATCATGTTGCCGAAAAGGACCTTCTGGGAGAAGGCAACCGCCATTCACGTCATTTGCGCGCAGGGGATCAAAGGCGATCGCATTTCTCGCCATTGGCACGATCTTGTGCGGCTCGACGATAAGGGCTTTGCCCAGTCTGCCTTCGACGACAAGGCCCTCGCAAAAGAAGTCGCTGACTGGAAGTCGAAGTTCTTCCGCGAAAAGAACAGCGGCGGGAATCTGATCGACTACTCCGCCGCCGTCTCCGGCAAGTTGCAACTCGTCCCTGATGAAAAGATCCGCCAAGAGCTGGAAGTCGACTACAAGAAAATGGCCGACGACGGAATTCTGTTGGGAGACGTCGAGCCCTTTGAAGAAATCATGAAGCGTTGTGAAGCGTTGCAGCGGAGGGCTAACGGCGTCTCAGGCTCGCCGATAGGGCGGCAATGACTATGCTCAGCAAATTGTAGGCTCTCAGCTCTGGGTTGCGATCGCCTTCACCCAATTATCGATAAGCGCGATGCCGAGGCGGCAAAATTGAAGCCGTGGCAATACGCTCTTGTGCCCAATGACCAGGATTACAGGAGCCGCGACGCTCGATGGGCTGCTAGCGAGATTTTGAGGTGACAGGTGCGGCGTTCAGTCCGAGCGATACCCTTTATATTCACGTTGAGGTGCGCGCTTTTTTGCTTCCCATTCTGGAAGCTTGAGTACGTCCTCTTTTCTTAGCTCCGCGGCGAGCTTGTTAACGTTCGGCCGTCTGACGACATGGCGTGCTAGAACCTGAGGCCATAGAACCTTGTACAGGATTAACAAAGAACTAGCCGGAGCTAATGCCACTAGGGGATCGCGAGCCTTCTTTCGTTCGCCGTCAAGAAATGCTGTCGCTTCGTTTTGCCGACATCTCGTGCAAGGAATCGAACAGTTCGGACTGTCCCGTCTTCCGCTCCGCATTATCAACCTTCGCGGCATGCTCGCGTTGCCGCCGCGCCTCTAATGCCTTCGATAGATAGAAACCGAATTTCGGCGGGTGTTTCTTGCAAGTGCTTTATCCGGCTCTTCTTGCTACCGTTCTCAACGGAAACGCCAAACCAAATGTGGCTCGGGCCTCGTTCGTTGCTATAGCTGCGTCGCAGGAAATTGCGTATCAGCGATGAGCGCTTCGTCAAAACCTGGAACGTGTGCCAGTTAGCCCTCTCCATCGTGTCACACACCTTCGAGATAAAGGATGTCGAAATGTCTTTATGGAAGAGATCGCTCATGGAATTCACGGGGATCATGCGGCCTCACGCCAGCGCAGAGGCTGCTCAAGCCGGTCCGGCCTCAACGTGAGATCAAATCCTGGCTCAAAGGGGGGCCCTGGCGTGCCGCGAAAACGCTCAGAAAAGCGTTCGGCATAGCAATTGTCGCAGCCGCTGCTGATCTTGGCGTACCCAGTTACAGGATTCCAAGTCGCAGCCGTCCACTCGATTGGAGTCGTATTCGCCATGTGAAGACCGCCGAGAGAGCTGCTCACCTAGCACATCTGGTAGTAGAATGGTCACCATTTGTCACTGAACACGAAAGGG
This sequence comes from Bradyrhizobium iriomotense, assembly GCF_030160715.1. Taxonomy (GTDB): domain Bacteria; phylum Pseudomonadota; class Alphaproteobacteria; order Rhizobiales; family Xanthobacteraceae; genus Bradyrhizobium; species Bradyrhizobium iriomotense. The sequence goes on along the minus strand of NZ_BSOW01000033.1, from coordinate 63,833 downwards.
TATCTAACTAACATTCCTTGCTTAGATTGAACGAGCATCGCATCCAGCGCAGAGACTAAGTGGGCCTGCAAGAGGCCTGATCTTTACGGCGGCCTTGTCCGTTGCTTGCGCCTCTATCTAGATTGCGCGTCGGGCAATGGCCGCCGCAATTGCTGCGGCTCATCTCACGGGTGTGCATCCGGAATCTCAATTCTGCATCACAGCAAATCTCGGGCAAGAAGCGCGGCGTCTTCTGTCGTCGAGCGCGGACTGCGCCGTTCCTTCGCCATCGAGCCCATCATCGGACAACCCGAACGCCGAAAGTCACCGCCGCCGCTGTTGTCTCAAAGACCGCGCGGGTGGCGCGCCAACGACTTGCTCTCCGCGGTCTGCCAGAACTGACGCTTTGCTTGGCTCGGAGATATTTGGTCTCGTATCCTGACCGCACTCATTGCAGCCATCAGCGTCCCGTCATCTCACAGACCAGGTTCTTGACGAACGAGATTGGATCGCTTCTCAAACTTGTCTGTGCGTAATCAGATCGGAAATCAGCTTTGCAGACCCGCATGCCATGGTCCATCCAAGTGGTCCGTGACCGGTGTTCAGCAAGAGGTTCGCATAGGACGTTGGTCCGACCAGAGGGGGCCCACCAGGCGTCATCGCGCGCAAGCCAGACCAATTAAGCACGGCATTTGCGTCGATGTGAGACCTCAGGACCGGCAGGATCTTCATAATGTCGTCCAGAACGCGCCATCCTTCCTCTTCGTCAACACGTGTGTCGTATCCAGCGAATTCGGCTCGACCGCCCATGCGCAGTCGATCGCCCATGGGCACCATCATCGCATGGTATCCATCATCCATAACGGGGCGTGTCGGTCCTCCCTTCCACCCGTTTAGTGCCACAGTGACGGAATACCCTTTAACGGGAATGATCGGCAACGAGATGCCCAATGGGCGAGCCAATATTGGGCTGTAACTGCCGAGCGAAAGAACGTACACATCTGCAGATACATCGCCTCGTGATGTCGATAGATGTGAGATTCGCGAGGAAGATCCATTGACTATCTTCAGAATATTGGTGTTCAGCAACAACTGAACGCCTAGTTCAGTAGCCAGTCTCGCGATCTCATTTGTGAACTTGTGGGCATCGCCACTTTCATCATCCGGAAAGAATACCGCGCCGACGTAGCGGTCAATAACAGCACCGAGGCAGGGCTCCTTCTCAAGGATCTGATTCTGATCGAGCACCTCAAACTGGACTCCCCATTGCTTCATCTCGCGGCACATTTGCACGAACTCAGTCATCCGACCGCCACGGGGAAAGACCCGCATTGTGCCGCGCGTCGTTTGATCGTAGTTGAGGTGTGCGGTTTGGCGGATACTGCGCAAGGCCTCCAAGCTCAATCTCGCGATCCTGATGTTGGAAATCATGTTCGCCTTGTGCCGCTCGTAAGTCGAGTTCGCTAGAAACCTGAGGCCCCAACCAACGATTGACGGTATGACGCTTGGGTTAATCTTTAAGGTTGGGTTGTGGTCGAAGAGCATCTTGCCGAGCTGCCTCACCGTTCCTGGCGAATTCCACGGGCTAGCGTCGCTCGGCGTCATCAAACCTCCATTTGCGAAACTTGTTTCCAATCCTGGCCGGTCGCGACGATCAACGACCGTGACCTGGTGTCCGTTCCTAGCGAGCATATAGGCCGTTGCGCAACCCACGACTCCGGCGCCTAAAACAGCAACTTTCATCTCACCACGACCCGTTTCTCGTTCCGATCCATGTAGAGCGATATAGGATTGTCGACTGTGATGCGGCTTGGTCACACGCGCAACCCTTTCGTCGAGCTGTATGTAAGCGGAAGATCAAGCCAAAGCCCAAAATGTTGTCATGTCGATCTGGCAATCGAGATCCTAGCGCTGGCAACAGATGACACGCTGTCGGGGCCGAAGATTTCACCTTGCAGGTGTCGGACATCCGCTTCAGCCCGACATTCGTCGGTGGAATGAAAGTGGCTTAGCGGACGTAGCAGCCTTGCTGACAAAACACGCCAGCGTCGGTGAACCGACAACAGATGACGTGATGTCGAAATCGCGCCATAGCCCGTCTCTGCTAACAATCGTGTCGTTGCTCGACTATTCTTCGTAGTAGCCCGTGAGTGTCGGTGGGCACAATCTCTATGCGGTATCCAAGAGGAGAAGCGATCGACATTTCCAGGTAAGCATCCGGCGTACAGTCCAAAATTTAGAATTTCCTCGCTTCAACCCGCTACGAGAGCCATGAAGTCGCGCGCGTCCGTTCCTTGGCTTCGGGTAAGGCAATCGTTACCGTCGGCTCTGCAGGCTTGTCGTCGAGGACCGATGCAAGTTGCGCTCGGCCCTTCGAAGGCTCGCGGACTCGCCAGAGCGTTAAGAACGCGACCGCACTTCGTCGGCAAAAACATCTCGCTCCAGTAGCCCTTCAGCCGGTACCGATGGCAAATTCGGGCTTCACCACCTGAAGCCGAATGGTCGCGCCGCTGTGCCGCGCAATTCCGCTGAGGCTCCTGTCGACAATATCGATCAGGTCTTCAAGAACGGCGCTTGCTGTTCCTTTCTCCCTGCGTTGGCCAAATTCACCAAGCAGCAACAAGGCGCAATGCTTGTCGGGTCTAGCGCAGAAAAGCAAGGTGCTGCCATCCTCATCCCAAATAAGGAATGCATCGTCAGACACCATGCCGTGATGCCGCTTATACGCTTGAAGCAGCCTCGATCGAACCACCAGATAGTCCTCAGATGTCTCGATCACCCCAGCGAGCGTTAAATACGGCAGGCTTGGCGAGCTCTGCAGCCAGACCTCAGTTCCGTCCGCTTTAAGAAACATTCCGCACTCCTAGAGTTTGCGCGGCTTTCGACCGTCGTAACGACAGGTCCTGTCTGGGATTGCGACCAGCAGAGGTTGCGCAGCACACTTGGGACCCGGCTCTCAAGCGTCGGGATCCTTCCAAGTCCTCCACTCATAGTTGCGCAGGGCAATGTGCCCCGGTCCCGAGCCAATCAGGTAATTCGGATTGAGCGGGGTCTTACCAAGCGGCGTGCAGATTACATATTGTGGCACCGCAAATCCGGAGGTATGTCCGCGGAGATTCTCGATAATATGAATCCCCTCGGCTATCGATGTTCGAAAGTGCTCAGCCCCCCGCACTAAGTCAGCATGATACAAATAATACGGTCGCACGCGCGCCATAACGAGCGCGTGGACCAGCCGTTTCATAACATCGACCGAGTCGTTGATTCCCTTCAACAGCACGGATTGATTGCCCACCGGAACCCCTGCTTCGAGCAACCGCTCGATTGCGAGTTTGGCCTCTAATGTTACCTCGTTGGGGTGATTGAATTGAGTATTGATCCAAATCGGATGATATTTCTTAATCATCTGACAGAATTCGGGCGTAATGCGCTGCGGAAGTGTCACAGGAGTCCGAGTGCCGATACGAATAATCTGTACATGTGGAAGCTGCCTAAGACGCGACACCACGTACTCAATCTTGTTGTCGCCGATGGTAAGAGGGTCACCTCCGCTCAACAACACGTCCCGAATTTCCGGCCGCGCTTCGATGTATGAAATTCCTCTGTCAATCAAAGATCGATCACTGACGATTGAGTCGTGACTCGCGTGGACCTTACGCGAGCAGTGTCTGCAATACGTGGGACACAAGTTAGTTAGATGAAAAAGAACGCGATCGGGGTACCTATGCACGATGCATTTCACATCGGTCTTCCCCTCCTTCCAAAGAGGATTTTCGGATTCCACGCCTGATCGGTGGAATGATGGGAGCTGGTCTATATGATAGATGTCAGCAAGCTCCTTGACGTTTGGAAGTGCCTGAAGGCGAACCGGATCGTTTGGATCGTTCCGATCCATCAGCGATAAGTAATATGGAGTTACTTGAAACACATATCGCTTACCTACTTTGTGAAATGCATTTTCCTCTTCCGGCGCTAGATTTAGGTGATCTCTTAGGGCCTCAAGCGTGGTGATGCTATTGTCAAGTTGCCAACGCCAATCGTCCCAGGAGTCATTTTTCAACTCCTTCGTAGAAGTCATACGAAGTCTCCGGCTCGAGTGGTATGTTCTCAGTGGGTTGATGGGCAAGGTGGCAAGGACTAGCTAATTCTTCCCGCGATTGATGTGCCGGCACTCCGCTCTCGTCTCGCACGATCCGTCAGACTCAAACTTTGTGCCAATTAGCGGATCGACGAAAACAAGCGATTTCGTCGGAATACGCTCAGGAGTGAATCGGCAACGGTGGTCGCGAAGCCGACACATCCGACAGAACTTGTCGGACTTCTAGCATAGGGCATAGTTCAACGTTTAGCGCTCAGCCAGGCGCCGCAGTTCGTGACGGCTCCCGCAAATCGGTGTTTTTGAAGCAGTTGGTATACTATTGGGCTGATGGCTGTTCGCCAGCGCAAAGCTTAAATCTAACGTCGGCCGGGCCGACGTTTCGCGTTTCGGCGATTTCTTGGAACGCAAGCGTCGAGCGTTTGACCAGATCTGTTACCCAGCGAATGGTCGAGCAGACAGCCTACAAACACACTTTCCTCGCGGCTCACCACCGCCGCCGCGTGCTCCCGCGACTCCGGAGGGAGCGCCGTCAACCGGCCGACATTGGGAACGACAGTCTTCATTGCAGAGGGGCCGTTGAGGTCTTGATCGAGATCGACCCTACCTTCACGAACTGCTTTGGGGGTTCGCCCGGATTCTCCTTGTGCTGAGCTTGAAAGACGACCCGTAGGCCGTTGGCGAGCTCTCCAGGATTGGACAAACCAAGCTCCGAAAGTACATCCTTCAGTGGAATGGTTAGCGTTACAGGCGCCAGATGCCCCCCGTGGGCGCCGTGGCCCCCGTCATCAGTAGGCCAAGTGAATGTGCCGAGTTGACCTACTTTGACTTGCCGGGTGCCCTGCTGCCCGTCCGGCAGCGTCGCGAGAATGTTGAAGCTGAAACCGCCGTTCTTGCCGTCGGCACCGATCTCGACGTCTTCGAGGACGAGCCACGCTGCGGTGATTGCACCAGGACCGGGCGGAGCGCCAGCGGTGGTGAGACTATGGAGCTGCGTTTGGGCCGATTGCGGTAGCTTCAGGTCGACCGCCACCGAGCTTGTGCCGAGTGTCACTGGCTTCGCCGCGGCGACAGTAGCCATCGCTGAATTAGCTGTGGGACCAGGCAGAGGCATCGGTGCGTCGCTTTGGATGGTGGCGGCGGCAACTACAGCCGGTTGAAATGCCGGAAGTGGTGTCTCGTCATCATAACGGTATCCGAGCGAGCCTTGACTATCTACCACCGCGCCGGCCGTCTGCTTCATGTCGCCAGCCTGGTCGTACGTGAAGGTCGTTTGCTTCCATGCCGTGTCGCTCGGATTCGCATGACCGGCCATCTTCGTCCAGACCGTCCAAAGCCTATCGATATTGGCATGATGAACCCAAAAAACCGGATCTCTCGCCGAAGCCAGGATATTTCCCATGTCCCCGCCGATCAGATTATGAACGGCGCCGTGCGGATCCAGCTCAAACGGGATCGAGAAGCACTTGCGCCAGTCGGACACCGAAGGCGGCAAGAGGGCCTTCTGGTCGAGCGGCGATCGCGATAGTGCGCCGCTATTGATGCTTTCGTTCACTCTGGCGTGCCACAACGGATTCGTCGCGTCACTGCCTTCAGTGAAAATCTTCGGCACGTCGTCGTCTTCATACCAATTCCAGTAGGGTAGCTCGAACGGGGTCGTCGCTCCGGCTTCTTGGGCGGCGCGTTTGAGTGTTGCCTCGAAGAAGAATAGAAACGGACGGTGCCAGGAGATGAAATGTTCAGCCACGGCTGTTGGGCGCAAGGGATTGGGCCTAAAGCGCGTGTGCTCGCATTGATTATAGATCTTACCCAGACTGCCCGGGTCGTCGGTCGTACCGTGAACCGCCGACCAGTAATACCATCCGAGGGGATCATCCTGATTTGCCTGGGTTCTGGCCTTCATCTTGCCGACACCGGCACGCAAGGCGGCCACCTTCTGAGGGTCCTGCGAGAATGTTTTGGCGTTTTGGCGTGTTCGCACGGCGCCGGTTTGCGCTTCGACCGCCGTCTGAACGACGACCTGAGGTAGACCGATAAGCGCGGCGTACGACAGTATCGCCCTTCGCGTGAGCGTCATTTTGGTTCTCCTGCGAGTCGGGACGTCAGTCCGGGCACCCTTGCGTGATCCAGTCCTCAATGATCTTGATCGGATCATCCGGTATAAACGGGCCGCCCTTCGGCATGCGCAGCAGAGGACTGTCTATACCCGTCCTGAGATCGATCACTAGGTTGGCGGCGGCGCCGTTTTGGCCAATGACATCGGGTTGTATGAGGCGCTTTCCATGGCCCGACGCCGCGAGGAGATCGGCCTTGGTGTCCCATTTGAACGTCGCGCCGTGGCCCTGCAAGTTAGCCGGCCTGCCTTTGGCTTGGACCCATGTCGTCATCCCTTGATCGAGGATGCCTTTGACTTGATCGAAACCCATTTCGGTCTCCTTGCTATTTCGAGTCGATGACGAACTTCGAGAAGATGTGGCTGACGTTCAGCTTCTTGGCGTTCAATACGACGTTGGCGTTGCTGTCCGTCACTGCCTGCGTATCGTGACAACTGAAGCAGTTGACGAAGCTATTCTGAGTGAAGGACTCCATCGCCATGCTCGAGAGACCATCTTCGCCGGCGACGATCGCAGCCGGATCGTCTGTATCCATGTCGGCCGGATTTACGATAGGCATGTCCACCGTGAGGAGTTGCGGTTTATCCATCCAGATCGCACCCACGAGCCGATAATTGCGCCGCGGGTCATTCGGAGCGCTCTGCGCAAACAGTGACGTCATAGACGTGTTAAGATCGGTGACGTCACCATCTTCGCCTGTACCCATTCCAACCGACTTTGATCCAGCGAACAACCGATAGACAGACGTTTCAACCGGCTTCCCGCCGCTGAGAAATGTTTGGGATTTCTCATCGAACGAGGCCACCATCGCGTCGTCCTTCAGAAAATGGTTCGCCACCGACGCGAGGGTACCATTTTTGTAAAGCGTGAAGTCCTGTGTACTGATCGGTCCGTCGACACCGCCCGGCAGCCCATTGTCGACGGAAGGTTGAGCTGCAGCAGCCGGTGCCAGATCGCGTACGCCGTTTTCATTCACATGTTCGAAGGTCGCCCAGACGAATTCGGGATGTCCTTCGGGTCTGAACACCACGTGAAGCGCAAGTAGCGCGACAGTTTCAGTCCGAGGCGGTGCGGATTCATCGATTTCCAGATGCTGGCCATTACGCTTTAGCGTTGGAACGCTGGCCTCGGTAACCGTGATATAATTCGACGGAATGCTACCCTTCGGAACGACGCGCCAGGCAGATTTAAGTTCGACCGCTCCCGTTGGAAGTTCGAGGTTGGGGTCGGCGCTCTCGATCTCCGCCTTGGTGGTCAGCTTCTTTGCTCGAACGAAGTCGACGAACGTCTGGTTCATATGTATGGCGTAGAAGATCGGTTGGCCGCTCTGATCGATCAGAAGACCTGCAAATCCCGCTTGACGCACCCCTGCGTTTATGGAGCCGGGGGTGCTCGGTCCCGGGAATCTCATCGCATCAGCAGTGAAGTTGTTCGACCCTTTTAACGCGCGGGGCGCCACAGCCAACAGGTTCAGCCTCTTTGCCGCGAATTTCGACGCGATGGCAGGCCCAAATACATCGCCGATCATCGGGTAGGAGAGAAAGGCCGGATTTCCATTCACAGGTTGGGCAGCGAACAAGAAGTTATGCCAGGCCGGCTTGTAGAAAACGCAATCCGGTGCTGGGTGCGGTGGCGGCCTATCGAAGGTCGGCGCCGGCGTTTGCGGTAGCCACTTCGGATCGGCTGGACAATCGGCAATCGCGGCGTGACCGACGATCGTGCAAAAAACCACAGTCGAGGAAAGTCGCAGCAAAATGTTGTTCAGATTATTCGTCATGAACTTACCTCCCGGAAGGAAGTGAAAGTTTGTTGGCAGTCTACGCCTTCAGTAGTCGCAGAAGGGGCAGCAATGAATCGTTTAAGCGGCCGAAGTTAGCGAAGCCGAGTCTTCAGATGGAGCAATGCGTGACGGATCCAAAAGGGTCCTGCGCTCCTGAGCGAACATCGGTGGACCGTCGCGGCGCTTCGCGTCATTTGATCTCGTAGCCAGTCAATGCCTTATTGGATTGGAGAAGCGCAATGAGCTTTGCGACGTTGACGGCCTTGCTTAACATGTCGCATTTGCCATGCGAGTCCTTCTGAAATCCCAGATGGTGGACGCCTACGACGAGGCCATCGTTGTCCAGTGCCGGTGCGCCGGAGCTGCCCCCTTCGGTATCGCAAAGGTGCGCAAAATCAGATTGGAGATTTACGGTGCCCACCGCGGACGCGGCAGCGGTGATACCTTTGCAGTTGAGCGAAATCTGCTTCGAAAGGGAGGCGGGATGGTGAATGATGGATATGGGCTCATCGTTAAGCGGCTTGTTTCGAAGTACTAGTGCCATCGGCGGTACATCCGTTTGGGCGCCCGTAAGTTCGAGTATGGCGAGGTCGTTCGCTGGGTCGCGAAGCACGGTCCGACACCCAAATTCTCGCTTGATCTGGTCTCCGTCCCAAGAGAAGTCGATGACGGCAGTCTCGCATATTCCGGGCGACCACCGATCTTCGGCGCTCCAAGGGCCCCCGCAATGGTCGTTTGTTACGAAAAGCATCTTCGGTGCGCCGGCGATCAAGAAGCCGCTACAACTCCAAACCTTGAACCCGTTCAAGTTCGAGCCGGAATGCGCGACGAGCATTCCTACGGCGTCACCTTTTCGTCGATGAAATGTGTCGACGGTTTCCAGTGGTGACTCGAAGAGATCGACCCACACTTCTTTGTCACCCTGTATCGAGTAATAGGGTCGTTTAGCCGTCGCCGACATGGCGACATATTCGGCCAGTCTTACCTTGGCGACCGGATCAGTGCTTTCGAGGAAGAAATTGAGTTCATTGGTCGGCAAGCGATCCGTCCAGAACGGTCGATCCTGCGCTACAAAGCTGGACGATAAGGCTTGCAGTGGGCGTCCCTTGGCGTCTCTGATCGTCAGGGTCCATTTTGGGCCGGAAGTCTCTGCCTTCACGGCAACTCTAATCCAACGAATATCCTTTCCGAGCATCAGGGCCGTCGAGGGGGCCGAAGGTTGTAGATTTTTGCCCCAAGTCGTATTAGCGCCGAATTCCGTCGCCATCTTGGGCTCATCTTCGCAAGGTGATGAGGCAAGCGAAGGCTGAATTGCAGCTAAGACAGCTGCGAGTAATGGGCTGATGCCTCGAGCCAAGCTCATCGGCAACCCTGGAAGGCTGGAGGAATGCTGCCACCAGCAAGACCCGGGAGCAGAACTTCGACCTCATCGATCTGAATGGGGCGTGACGGAAGGTCAGTCGAACCCTCGACGTAGAATAGCGGCTTATCGGGGCCCCAGGAAACGTCCGTGACGAAGTTGACCAATGGCGATGTGACAGTTGGCTCGCCTTGTTTCAACTGATACTTGATGCGCCAACCGGACCGATTTCCCGCAATCTCTCGATAGATAGCTCGTATCCGTTTGACTGAAATGGGTCCGATTTCGAGAGCATCCTCGTCTGTCAGGTCTTTGAGACGGATGTTCTCGGCGCAGAACCATAGATTTTTCGCACTCTTCACGGTCTCGCCGGCGAGTTTCAACAGTTGCGTATCGGGATCGCGATACGCAAACGTCGCGTCCACGATGCCGGCGGAAACTTTCGAGGACATGTCCCCCGTTGGAGCGGGTTTCGCAATCGCCTCGAGCCGCTGTTTAAGAAGAGATCCGTTCACGTAGCGTTGCGGGTAGCAGCTCGCCATCTCGGCGAGTAGACCAGCGACTAGAGCTGTCGATTGCGAGGTCCCGTAGGCAAGTCCTAGGCTGCTAGCATCGATAGTTGAGGGGATCTGACGGGCGCCTGAACCGCCGGGTGCTGCGACTGTGACCAACCCTTCCGTCGAATAGCTTGCCCAATCCGGAACCGACGCTCCTGTCGCATAACAATTGTCGCATGCGGTTACGACGACTACATTCTTCTGATCACCCAGGTTCATAGGCGAGTCCGCCGTTTTTCGACCGATATCGACCATCGGCTGCTGCCCGGCCGCGACCACCCATAGGCCTTGGCTGGACAACATATCCTCGACCTGCGGCGGCTTATGCCTACGAGTCTCAGACGTCGTGATCGAATAGTCGTTATTGAACTTGCCTGCGTAGACGTAGATCTTCATCCCCGCCAAATTCGCCTTCGTATCCAAAAGCTTCGTTATTGCGGCATCGGCAATCGCCTGGCTGTCGAGGGAAACATTCGGTGCAAGTCCTCTAAAGCCGGTGGCGGCACCTGCGCTGACCATGATTCCGGCGAGATGGGTGCCGTGGTTTTTCGTCTCGTCGTACTTTTTGAATGGGCACCAGTTGTTCGCAGGCGAAATGTTCGGCTTGCGCAACGCGGTGATTAGATCTGGGTGAGGATCGACGGCCTGGTCAACGAGGACGATCTCAGGGCAACTCGGATTACCAGGTTTCGAGCAAGCTGCCGCGCAACTCGGGTTGTCCGTCGCGTTCAGGAGGGAAATGTAGGGAGGTGCCGCAGTCACTGGGATCGGCGGCGCATTACAGCTTTCGGCCCAGTCGATCGGCGTGTTGCTGTATTTCGGATTGGTCGTCGGGTTGCTTTCTTTTGCCACCGCCCGCGTCTCGAATCGGTCGATGTCCTTGTTGAATTTTTCGACGCCTTCGACCCATTTGTAGTTCTCGGGACTCGTAGGCACTTTCAATTCCACTGCGACGCCCTCGAATCCTAGCGTGCGCTGGGTACCGGCGGCTTTCTCGCCGGTTTTTCGCTTCCTCCAGAGCTCTCGGACTTTCACCAGCCGATCGTTGTCTTCCGGAATCGCGCTGTCGAAGGCGGCGCGCCACGGCACGGATTTGGTTATCGGGAGATCCGGATACAGGACCTCCTGGCCGATGGGCGAGGGAGAGGGGAGGGAGGGGTTGAGCTGTTGGATGACTTCCTTCATTCCGTCGGAGCATCCGAGATGATATTTGTCGAATTGAAGCCGTTGCAATACTGCGTTGCAAGGGTCTTGGCCTTTCTCAAGCGTCAACGTACTCGTCGGCACGTCACCAGTCTTCATCAGCGTCAACACCGTCTTGGCCCAATCGGCCGAGGGGTCTTTGCCAAGAAATTCGATCTGGAACGACGACCCTGCCAGGCTTCCCGCGTCGCTCTGACACGCGGCTGGCTCGATAGCCAAGGCGAGTAGCAACATGGCCAGTACGACGGCGACACGCATCGACCGCTCCTTTGTCGCTTGCGCTAATTGCTAACCGGGCAGGCCTTCCCCGTCTGATAGAGACATCGATGTCCGCGTTTGTCTGCATCCCGTAACGCGAGATCGAGGCTTCCTTTGCCTCCACAGAAATAGTGCATGACCGAGTTAGCCGTGTACGGTGTGATCGGCTTCCAGCTCGTACCTTCGGTCGCACAGCCTGGAATGTTAGCAATGTGCTCGTGCCTATATCCCAGGATATGACCGATTTCGTGCCTCAGAACACCGACCGGGTCGAATTGCAGATCCTGCGCGAGGAACGGCTTGTAAACGTAAAGAAACCTGTCTGAAGGAGGTGAGCTAGGAAAGAACGACATGGCAATCGTCCCGTCCGAAGTCGGCTCATACTTGATCTTGAAGAACGGGTTCTCGGCAACTTCGGTGAAAGTGATCCCGCACTCGGGGCACGCCGCGATCCAATCATCCGCAGCAGCGCGGAATTTCGCGCGCGTAAACTGGACGTTGTCAGCGGTCGGGAAAGACTTCTCATCGAAACCGAACGTCAACTTTCGTTGCTCCGGGTTCTTCCAATAGTCAAATTTGCCACCGACCAGATTGACGATGAGCTCATCAGATCTCGAACTGGCGATATCGGGATTTTTGAGCGATTTTAGGTAATCGACTATCTCCTCGCGGGCGATCGAGATATCACCCTCGACTACGTAGCGCCCGGAACCCGCGGGCGTCTCAACCAGGACCTTTAGAAGGCTTTCCACTTTCGCCGAATTGGATGGTTCGGCGACCGCCTCCTGCAGAAGTCGGCGAGTCAATTCGGTAGGGCTTTCTGCATCGGCGAATGCCGCCGAGCACACCAGAACCGTCGTCAAAGCCAAAGCACTTCCCGAAAACAATCTGCGCATAGCAATACCCTCTACGGCTGACGTTGTCTCAGCCGTTCAAAATGTCGTTGTGTTCAAAAATGGCGATTAAGGCGATAGGCTAGATCGCGCGCGGAGACACGTCAAGGTCGTATGACGGAGAATCGCAACAGCGGATATCGCGTTGCGGCAATGACGCTGACCCAAAATGTCGTCGAGCTTGCTCTCTCGCTGGGGTTGTGCCACCTTATTTGCTTTGGGGGCTCTTTCATATGTTGAAGCAGGTTTTGCTGGCGTCGTGTTGCGCCTTGCTAACGTCGTGCGCCACGATGCCGACGGAGTCGATCGACCACGTATCCCTCGCGGCCGTCGAGGAACGCGTCAAATGCGAGATCGGTGCGGCATTTCTCAAATTGAAGGATGATCGACGGTTTCCGGATCTAAGTACCTGGGCGGCGGGTCTCACGCTGACGCTTGCTGTCGACTCCACGGGAGGAGTGACGCCGTCCACGTCGTTGACCGGACCCTTTGGCAGCGTGAGCCCTCTCGATGTGAGTCTCGGTGCATCGCTCAACGCGAAACGTACGGCTCTACTCAATGTTTATGTTGCATTCGTCGAGGCAGCCACACACACCTGTCCTCCCGCCAGCCCCATACTCCTTGAAGGTCAATTGGGATTGGGTGACTGGATCGTTCGTGTATTCGAGGCCCAATATCTCGTGGATCAGAATTCGACGCTTCACTCGGGCTTCAACAACGACAAGTCGATCGGCTACACCATGGAGTTCCTGGTGACGCTGACCGCGGGCGTTACGCCCAATTTCATTCTGGCGAATGCAACCAATACGAAAGTCACCTTCGGCCTAGACTCCAAGTCGACAAACTCGGTCGACATTGCAATGGTGCAAATGGACCCTGCGGACTTCCGGAAGCGGTTCACAGAGGTTCTAATCAAAGGAAAGACCGAGATGCGTCCGAATCCTGAGTTCGGAAAATTTACAGCGGACGAAGCTCGATCGAAGAACATAAAGGAATTTATACCGGTTCAAGTAACGCCTGATCGGATCGAGCGGCGCCCGGCCGGAGTAGAGGCGCGGATCGGTTTCGCGACGAAACTGAAGCTCGATCAAGTGCTGCAACAACTCAACAGCAAGATCCTCATTCAGAGCTTGCGTAGATAAACAGGTGCCGACACAGAGTTTAGTGCAGATTGTGAATGATTCGGCCTACATTACTTCGTCGGCAAGGCGGGCCGGTTCGATCCCGAGAAGTTTGAGGACCATTATGAGACAGCACTCGTCGACCTCATCAATCTGAAGCGCGCCGGCAAACCTATCACTCCGAAAGAACGGCCGAGGGGCGAGAACGTCGTCGATCTGATGGACGCGCTGCGGAAGAGCGTCGGCGGCGCCGTGGCCGAGACTAAGACATCGAAGAAGCCGGCTAAGAAGGCGAAGAAGGCCTCGGCGAGCCAGAAAGAGATGCTGATGCCGATCGCCGGCAAGAAGGCGGCGAAGGAAGCGGCAGCAAAGAAGCCGGCCGCCGGAGCGCGGCGAAAGTCAGCTTAGTTAGCCCCGTAAAGCCGAGTGACGATCTTCCTTCATGAAATTTGTTGGAATTCGCAAAAAAAATACTACCATAGGCTGATTAGGCTTAGGGAGGTTGCACCGCATGAGACGGCGCGACTTGCTTGTTGGCGGAAGCATTGCTCTAGCGCAGCTCTGGGCAGCGAAGAGCCACGCCGATTGCGGCGTTCCGAACACCCGCGCGGCTGTTTCGATAGGGATCAACAAAGCTGGAACGCTGCCCGTCTTAAAGGCAGCGGTCTCTGGTGCTAAGTCGGTCGCCGATTGGCTTTGTGGAGAGGGCTTCGAAGTCAAGCTCATCGTCGACGATGCCGGTCCCGTGACGGCAAAGATGATCAAGGATACTGTCTTCGAACTTGTTGGGCGCGCAACACTCACTCACTTGGTGATCTATTTCTCTGGTCATGGCGTGTGCGTGGGCTTCAACGAATACTGGCTATTGAGCGGGGCACCGGACGATCCCAATGAAGCAGTGACCTTGAGGGAAAGTTGGGAACTTGCTCATCGGAGCGGAATCCCGAACGTGGTCTTCATATCTGATGCGTGCCGCTCAATTCCCGAATACAACGCGAGCCTTTTGACCGGGACGCTCATTTTCCCTAACTCGCCAGCACCACCTGGCAGGAGTGGGAAAGTTGATCGATTCCTTGCTACGGAACCTGGGCAGTCGTCCATCGAAGCAAAGGTCGCGGCGGACGCTTATGCAGGAATCTATACGTCAGTCTTCTTGGAAGCGTTTCAGCACCCTAGCGAAGAGATGGTGAAAACCATCGATGGGAATTTGGTTGTCCCGAACTACTTTCTTGAAGACTACCTGCGCGTTCAGGTCCCTCTTCGCCTTGTGCAGATAGATCTAAAGCACAGGCAAATTCCCGATACTCGGCTCGAGTGCCGCGACAACTTCTATATTGGCCGAGCCTTGCGGCCTGCATCTCCACCTGGCCCAGGCGCAGTCTTTGGAGAACAAAATGCAAAAATCTCCGATGTCGTCAACAGCGCGCTTGCGACCACACAGGTTGGGTCGCTAGGCCCACTTCACAACATCTACGCACAGACATTGTCGCAAGTCGCAACCGAGTCAGGATTTGCCGAGGCGAAGGCGTCGATCTCAACCGCAAAGGGTGCACGCTCGTTCGAGACCGAGATGGGACTCGCTATCAACGGTACCCGGGTCCTTCGAGCAATGAGTCGAAATGACATGGAGATACTTCGCCGATACACGGATCCCGCGTTGGTCAGAGTCTATCCTGCCGATGAGCGTCCTGCGACCGTGGCGCTGATGTTCGACGATGGGTCTGGCACTGTGATTGCGGCGTTGCCGGGTTTTGTCGGCACTATCACCGTCGAGGCAGGGAAAGTCTCGAGCGTCACATACGCACCGTCAGTTGGCGGAAGTCGGTCGTACGGATCTTATGAAGAGAAAGAGAGGCTCGATAGATTGCATGCATTGGTCGGAGCTGCCGCAAAATACGGCGCCTTCCGCATAGAAGGAGATGAAGAAAGCAGAGCGCGCGCGGCTGAGCGCCTTGCGGACCAGATTAGAGTCATGAAGGGAGTGGATCCCACGCTCGGCATCTATGCCGCTTACGCCTACGCAGATGCTAACTTAATTAACCAGGTGCGGTCGGTGCGGGAATTTATGAGAGGCGATCTCAGGGGCGATCTATTTGATGTCGCTCTTCTGGCCAACGCGCTGTCGGACAAGCATGTAGATAACCCGAACGAAGTCACACCCTTTTGTCCAATGCTGTCGCAAGGCTGGCAGCTGCTGCGCGTAAAGAACGTTGTCTTGCCAACGCTGATAGAACAGGCGCGCTTCGACCTTCGTGACGGATTGTGGACGACATTTGGGCCGAAAGGAATGGAGCTCGTATTCAGCTACATGCAGCAGAACGGATTTAAGAATAGCGGATAGCTCGCGCATCTCTTGCGTTCTTCAACCGAGGAGTACGTTACATGGACCGGCGACGATTTCTATCTATCGCAGGTGCAGGCCTCGCGACGGTCGTCGCAACGAAAAGCTTTGCTGGAGACGACCGTCCGGCTCGACTCGTATTCGTCCATGGCCGCTCCCAGCAAGGCTTGGATCCCGATGTCCTGAAGGCAAGCTGGCTCGACACATTGAAGCAAGGGGCCGCCAAGAATAATCGAACTCTTCCGCCTCAGCTCGACGTCGCTTTCCCATTTTACGGCGACAAGCTCGATGATTTCACGCGAAGGTTCGAAATTCCTCTCACGACGGACATTCAAACGAAGGGGGCCGGCGTCGACGCCGACTTTTTGAGCTTCCAAGCCGAAGTTGCCGAGCAAATGCGAAGCAAGGCGGGTATCAGCGATGCTGAGGTGCAGGAACAATTCGGGACAAATCCAACCGAAAAAGGCCCTCAGAATTGGGCTTGGGTTCAAGCGATTATCCGGGCGATAGATCGAAACGCCGGCAGTGTTAGCCAATCCTTCATCGAGAAGTTCATGCGGGATGTCTACCTCTACACATCACAGCCTGGCGTCCAGGACGCAATCGACAACTTGGTCGCGGAAAAGATCGACGAATCTCCATGCGTAATCGTTGGCCATTCGCTTGGGACTGTTGTTGCCTATCACATTTTGCGCACCGACCGACGAGCACTCAAGGTGCGGGCTTTCATAACGGTCGGCTCACCCCTTGGGATCAGGGCAATTCGCGACCGCTTCCGGCCAATTGGATTTCCGGCGAAAATCAAGGCTTGGTACAATGCTTTCGACCCAAGAGATGTGGTGGCGCTCTATCCGCTCGACGGATCGAGTTTTCCTATAAATCCCTCGGTCGAAAACTATGCGTCCGTTCTCAATGCAACAGATAATAGGCATGGAATTGTGGGTTATTTGAACGATCCCCAAGTGGCTAAACACATTCTGGATGCGTTGGGAGCCTAATCACCCCTCCTTGAAGAGATAGAGGAGTTCGCCTACCCACGTCACGAGGCTCTGCAGCTAGCATGAGGTGTTTGGGTTTGGCGAAGATCTGCTCGATCGGATTGAGGTCAGGGCGGAAGGAAGTTGCGGTGGGCGCGGGCGGGTTGGCGAAGTCGCTTTGCCCTCGTGGCTGATCGTCCCCTTGCCTATCGCTAAGGAGCCCAAGTCGAGGAAGTGCGAGGCGCGCCGCTAGGCGGCTTTCTGGATGAGGGCAGAGTGCTGGTTGTCTTTAAGGCGGATGCGAGTTGGGAGCCAGAGAGATGAAGAAAAATACCGTGATTCTGCCGGTGGTTGTCGTCATCGTTGGCATGCTGTGCGCCGGCTGGGCTACTCTGGATGGCGGATGTTTGGGGCACCCAAAAGCTTCCAAAGCCGGGTGAAGGTGAGGGGCTCGGCGGCTGTCGCCGCTTTAGAACATCCGCGGCAGGCTCGGTACAGCGGAAGGGTGGGTCACGCTGCCTCCAACGCGACGTGCTGCCAACATTGGCAGCGGGTTCCGCACGCATGGGGGCAAGATCTTCCTCGCCCTTTTCGATTTCGGTGACGCTATGAATGCAACTCGAATCGGTCCGGCGAATGACCTATTGCAATACTTCGTTTCTCAATTGCTTGGCCTTGTCGATATTGTTATGTCCCGAGTATCGATCATAGAAGGACACTGCCTCTGGCGTGTAGCCGCCTTGTTTCTCGCAGTCGGCGTTCAGTCGCACGATTTCCGACCTAAACTTCTGCACGACTGCTAGCTCTTTGTCACTCAACCATTCGCCGTTCCTCGGCATGTAGTCGTTCAGCACATCAGTGAGTGACTGCCTTTCCAAGTCAGCGCTTGGATCTTCCTTCTGAGTTCGTTTGCTCCAGGCGGAAATGAGCTCCGAATGCTGCATGGCAGCCGCGCTAGCCGTAGTTGCGCCTTTGGCCTCGTGGACATTCGCAATTAGCTTTTGGTTGAGGATCGTAGCGTATTGGTTGAGGACGCCTCGAAATAGGAAAAAGAAGTCCAGCCGGATCATCTTGACGAAGGGGCGCTGAATATCAGCCAGTTCCTCGGGTGATACCTTCAAGTCGGCGAGCTGATTATCAATCTCATCAAGCATGGTCTGCTTCTCCCTCGCTGGTGGGGTCCCTAGACGATTTCCCCAAGCGATCGTCAGATAGCTTGCGCGAGGGCTGATTGACGCCAGCTTGCGAACTCGACCGATTATCTCCTCGGCGCGATCCAAGGTCTCGCGAAGTTCAACTTGGATCTCCCAGACTTTGAAGGTCTTAATCTGGGATAAGAACAAGAAACACGCCACATGCGACAAATGCAACGCCCAAGGCGGAAGCTGATCCGATTTTCCAGGCCTGAAACACGCAGAGAATTAGCGCCGCCATGTCGAGGGCGAAGCAGACAAAGACGTATATCTCCCGAAGCTTTTCCATATCGACGTCGATCACCTTCCAGCCTCGCCAAATAAGAAGAGCCGAGACTCAGTCCCGGTTAATCGACTCAAGGTAGCATCTCAACGAGGACCCGAGACGGTGGGCGGGATGGCCAGCCTTGACGGCAACTGGCACGGCACGGCCGATGAAGATGGGAATCTATTGCTTCGCCGTTGCCCTATGATGCAGCGGCCAGCCACACGCTGCACCCGACTAACTAATCTGCGAGGGCCTGCGATCCTCCACTCCGCTCCGATTGGAGCGATACTCGTGTCTAACTCACATTCGCCCGGCGCTTCTGAGAACCGCGATCGTCCGCAGTGCGATATTGCGCATCAATCCGATCTCAGTCATATCCCGACCGTCGGCGAGCGCTTTCGCAACGAGCGCGAGCTCACGCCAGCACAGATCGGCCTCCGGAGGCGCCTCGTACATCCATAGGGCCGTGCGCAGAACAGTCTCGGCCCATCTGTCGCGATGCCGCGCAAGGGCGCTCTGCAAGAGATAATTGGCAAGCTTCGCGTGATCGCGACCGCGCGCACCTTCCACCGCTTGTGCGACCTGAGGATCGTCCTCGAACCAAGACAGGGCAACGGCATCGAGGTCGGCCAAATCGTCGCTCTTGCGTAACACCGAAGCGAGCGCCGCGGCCTCGCACATCGTCTTCGGGATATCGGCGATCAGCCCGGCAAGCGCTTCACCGAAAGCCATCCGCGCGGGTTGCCAGTCGGCACCGCCGATCGTCTCGGCAACCTGAAGTAAACCCAACGGCGCGGCTTCCCGCTTCTCTGTGCTGAGCGCCAAATGATGCGCCACGGCGCGGTCGAGATATGATCGGGACACCGCAAGCATAGGGGAAGTCCTCCCCGCGCCGGCCAAGTTCGCCTCGATCCGGCGAACCGATTCCGGTTCGCCGCTCCAAGCATCGGCAATCCCGCCTTTGGTCAGAACCGACGATATCCGCTTCTTCCGTCCGGCCGGCGAAACCAGCAGGAAGCCTTGTGTTGTGGAGCCGTCAATGGCTGAGGCGACAACTGCTTCGATGCTACCGGCCTGCCACTGCGCACAATCGATCCCAGCCGCGCGCGCCTTGCGGATGACGGCGTCGACTTGAGCTCGCTCGTCTTCGGGCCGCCAATTGCGCATCGCAATCAGCCGCCGAACATCCGTCTGCGTCAGCGAGGCGGCGACCTAATCAAGCGCTACAGAGACCGCGCAGCGAACGGCAGCATCCGGATCGAGCAGGAACAGAACTGCATTGGCGCGGCCTTCCGGTATCCCCGCGAGCGCCATGGCTCCTGCCAAAGAGCTTCGGGTTTCCACCGGCATGGCGTGGCTGCTCTCGATCAGCGAGCCGACAATCATGAACGGATCGCCGCCGCAGGCTTCGAGGATATCGCCGAGTGCCGCGCGGACGTCGGTCGGAAGCGGCCCGCCCTCGTCCTCATTGTTGGAATGCCTGGCCGATGCGGCGGCAAGCTCCGGCGATGCCGGTATCTTCGATTGGTGCAGCGCTCCTCCGACGAAGGCGAGCATGCGCGCATCGACCTGTCCCGCCTCAACCCGTGTGACGACGTCGGCCTGAAAATCGGCGATGAGCTTGGCCGCATCCGCATAGCCGCAATCGGTCCGATAGCGCAGCTGCTCGAGCAGCCGCTGCAGCACAAACAAATAACCGATGCCGAGCGCCTCATCCTTGCCGGCCGGAGGCATGTGCCGGGTTGCGCCCGCGAAAGCCGTAAATATTTCGCGTGGGGAACTTTCGCAGTACCGATCGAGGTCGTCACTGAACGGGGGTGGCCGGCCCTTGGCTACGGCGCGCGCAATCAGTCTCGCATAGTCGTCCGTCGACGAAGACTTTGGCTGGACTCGAGCCATCAACGTTACCTCCACGAATCATGCGAGGTTAGCCGCCAGGCGCGTCTCGGCTCCTTCAAAGTCATTGAAATCCACAGCTAATGTGCCCTTGTCAGGGCGCAGCAAACGCGGGCGAACTCCTGGCATAGCCTCGCGCACGTGGGCGCGATTACGCGCCCTCCGGAAAGAATGTCGCAGAAAATCGCGAATTGGCGCGCCACTCAAAACAAAATTGCAATATGATTGGGCGGAGCCGGGAATCGAAACAGCGTTATCGGAAGAGATCGCGTTGCACATCTGCCAATGCCTGCGGCTCGACCAGCAGACCCTGTCGTTCGTAACGGCCGCGGGTCCTGCTGAAGCGCACGACGACAGCGCATCTCGTGCTTCTCGCCTTCACGCGCCGCGTAAGCAAGGCTTCGCCCGCCGGCAGAAATTCGAGATCATCGAGGCCAATGCAGCCCAAGCACGCCGGGCCGCGATTCTCCATCATCAACAGATCGTCGGCGCCGCCACACCGATGGCATCTCCACGCGTCGTTCAATGGCTGGATGACCACCAGTTCTGGAGCATGGCTTGCCTTCTTCACCAGACGCTCGTGCTTCCTCTCGGAGAGCTCCGGCGAGACCCAATGAGTCCGATACGACGCGTCGATTGCAGGATTTCCGCTTCGGCTGAAACGGAGTGTCTGCCGTCGCGGCGTACGCGCGACATACACCGTCTGGCTTGCGTTCAGTCCTCTGGTGGTCGCCCATGATCGGAAAAGCTTCATGGCTTCCGAGATGCGCGGCAGGTTGGTCCGGACGACCCTTTCGAGGTGATCGACCTGCCCGCGGCGCCAGCGCTCCACTGCTTCAGGATCAAGCCAGCCGATCCCGACGAGAACGTCGATGGCGCTCACAAAACTCCGGGCGGCAAGCGCCGCTTCCGCCGCCCTGGCGACGCGATCAGCGAGTGGAACCCGATTCTTCCGGCTCATTCCGTGCTCGAATTTGCTGTTCCCTGCGGGACGAGGGCAATGTCATCCGCCCAGCGCTGAAACATTCTCCAGATCCTGCCGGCGCTGCTTTGCGCGCCGTTCGAAGCTGGCCTGGTTCTTGGTGGCGACCAGCGTGTGGGGGCTGCCGCGCCTTTCGGTCGTGAGGTCAAGGTCGCACGCCGCGCGCCGAACGCTTTGCTCGACATGGGTCCTCCGATCCTGGATCGCCTTCAGGCGCCATTGCTGTTGATCCGGCGCAACCAGGAACGCGCCCAGTCCGCGACAGTCGGCGCACGTGCATTTGAGTGGGTTGGTCCTTGCCCAGTTCCGTGGCGCCTCCAGCGGCAGTGCGATGCGCCTGCGCAGATGATCGAGAGACGTCTCTCGGAGCCGCGCCACTGCCGGCCACGCCACGCTTTCCGCCAGTTTAGCAAACGTGCGAGCGGCGGGGACTAGCACCTCGTCCGGCTTGTATGTCTTCGACCAGGCCAGCAGGTGCTCGATCGCACGCGCCGCGAGACCTGCATCGATCCGGCTCGTCGCCGTCAGAAGATCGACAACGAAGCCGGGCGACATGGGCGTTGGCCGGGTCCTGGTGTCGACCTCCTCCCTGGTCGGGGCGCCCGGCAGGGCGTCGATCAGGGCTGCGCCGATCCGCACCAGGTCGCCCGTCGTACCCATCGGCGCCGCAACGCAGCGCCGCAGCAGATCGCCGCAGGCGCCGAGATGGGCCGGAGCGTTACGGCTGAAAATCCGGACCAGCAGCTCCGTTGCACGCGAGGCCGGAAGGAGGGCGGCCGCACGCACGATCGCCTCGTTGTCGGGCGCGCCGTAAATGCCTTCGGCGGACAGGCCGGCGAGAAACGCGTCGATGCGCGCCACATTGCCGAGCCGGACCAGCAAATTGAGCATCCGGCTCGCGTCAATATTGCCCTCGTCGCGCCACACATGACGAGGCCAGGTGCGCAGCATATGCCCGGAAAGCTCGTCGGCCTCACGCCACAACGGCGACTGGATCTCTGCCTTGCTTGTCTCCCAGCGCGCTGTCAGACCTTCGAGATACGGCTGCGTCGTGCGGAGGCCGGCCTGATTCAGCACCGCGAGCCTCCGCGCAATTGGCCACAACACGAATCCGGCGCGGCGATAGGTGCGCTCGAAGGATGCGCCCTCGTTACCCGTCGCCTCATGAAAAACCTGCTCGTCTGGGGCCAGGTCCTCGAAAGCACCAGGCGGGCATAGCTCGTCCTCGGCGAACGGAAACTCGTCGAACTCGGCCTTGCCGCCATCCGGACGCCGCCACTCGGACAGGATCAGCGCCCGGTCAAAGACCTCGGCAACCTCGAATTCGTCGTCCTCCTCCTCGTCGCTACTCCAGCGGCCCCGGCCGTAATAGCCGGTATGTTCGGCGCTGCCGCTTTCCTCGATCGAGACGAGAGCGAGGTGGAGATCGCAGTCCGCCTCCGCGGCGGCCTCGGCCAAGACTGACGCCACGCCGGCGTCAGCCCCCTTGAGGGCACTGAACGACAGCTCCGCCGGCGTATAGGCGTGCTCCAAGGGCAGGATCAGCTTGTCAGGTTCGTCCTCTGCGCTCGCCCAACCCCGCAACAATTTCACGATCCGGCCGTGCTCTACGTGATAATCGGGCGCTTTTAGCGAGCGTCTCGTGCCGGCGAGCCGCAAGTTGAAGATGAGGGTGACGCGAAATCCCGCCTTGACCGGACGCACTTCGTGCACGCAGTCGGCATAGAAAGCCGCAAAACCGATCTCGGACGGTTCCTCCGGACGTGGGTCGAGCGTCACCTCGCGGCCGAGATGCTTTATGACCAATTCGCCACCGCTCTGCGACGAAGGCAGCACGAGCACCAACGTCGCGAACATGCCGGGGACCTTCTCGGTATCGCGGTGGTCGACGAAGAAGCTGCCGGTATCGTAGACTAGAAGCTTGTAGAAATCGGGCGCTACCTGCTCACCCACACCGAGCCCGCGGGCTACGTCGGCGACGAGTCCGGCCAGGGTTTTCTCCCAGTTACGCCCTCCGATCCGAACTTTGGCGGAATCGATCTGCCAGGTTCTCCGGACTTCGCGATCGACCACCGTCTCCTCGCCCCGCCCATAGGGTGCTGCCTCGGCGATTGCGACAAGCCGCTCGGCTTGGACGGGCAGGATAGGAAAAGCGATCCTGCCCAAGCCGTCGACATCGACCGTCGGCATGGAGATCTCCCGAATTCCGCCGACGCAAAAGTCGGTCGGACGCTTAACGGAACGCAGGCTATCGAGCAACGCGGTACCAATCGACGACATGGAAACTCCCCGGCAAGCTGGTCAGCGTTTCGTGGACGATCGAAAAGTCGGCGTGCTGGGCCGTCTAGAAAAGATACGCAGCGAACGCAGGCGTGGCAAATCGCGATCATACGTCACTGAGGCCGCCGCTTTTCACTCTCGAGAATCTGCGCCCTTGGCGGGCCTCCCGCAATTCGCCTGCACTTATCCGGAAGCGCTGCGTATCGCAACCGGTATCTCATCGGGATATAAAGGCCTTACCTGCGTGTCTCAATGAGATACGTATCGCCCGTGATCAGAAGCTTCAAACGGAAATTTGCCGAGCCGATCCTTCAGGGCCGCATTGTTCCGAACGGTTTTCCGGCAAATCTTGCCAAGGTAGCTCGCCGAAAACTGATCATGGTGGACTCCGCCGACCTTCTTGAGACCTTGAACTCGCCTCCCGGCAAATGCCTTGAAGCCCTTAAAGGCGATTTGGCGGGTAAGCACTCGATCCGCATCAATGATCAATGCGGGTCGTGTTTCGGTGCACCGATGCGGGTCCAGAAGACGTGGAGATAATCGACTATCACTAGCTCAGACCGGCCGGATGCGGCCCACATAGGAGATCGCAAGTGGCAAAGAAGCTTCCGCCGGTTCATCCCGGCGAAACCCTGCGGGAGGAATTTCTCGTTCCGCTCAAGCTGACCCCTTACGCGGTCGCGGCCGCGCTGAACCTGCCGCGCACCCGGATCGAACGCATCGCGCGCGAAGAAAAGCCCGTTACCGCCGACACCACGCTACGGCTCGGCAAGTTTTTCAAGACTGGCGCGGCGTTCTGGATGAACATGCAAGCACGCTTCGATCTTCGAAACGGCCGAAGACGTGCTGGCGCCGCAGATCAAGAAGATTACGTCTTATGAGGGCGGTGTGAGAGCAAATCGCGCGCGCCCGCTATCTTGCAACCCCAGGCTTGATCCCCGCCGCAACATTCAAAGCGCGGTCCGGGCGGCCAGATATCCTTCTCGCCACGAATCGCTGTGACTTTTTGCCGTACCAGGCCCAACCGCGAACGGCATCCGCTCATGGTTCGCAGTTTTATCCTGAATGGTGGCGAAGTGGCGCGCCACGGCCGATGAAGATGGGCCTATTGCTTCGCCGTGGCGCGATAATGCCGTGCGCGAGTCCACGCTGTCCTATCCGACAATTTGCTCGTCCCCGCGCGCACCCCGACGGGAGCGCACGTGCCGCTATTCGCTTTCGGTGTCTTCGAGCCACGTCCCGCGCGTAGGCTGTTTCGCGCTTGTTCGATACGGCGCAGAAAGCGCGGGTCATGTTCGAGGCGGTACTCGAGCCAGTCCTCTTCCGACTCGAAGCCGATCAACACGCCTGGGGGCTTGCCATGGCGCGTGATAACGATCTCCTGCGGCTCGGCTTCTCGAAGAAAGCGAGACAGATCATCCTTGATCTCGGACAAAGGAACTTCCTTCACTCCAGATATCCGAATTGTGCGAGCCATGACTCGGCCTCCGATTTGGGCACTATTGCCAGAACCTCGACGGTCGCGCCGGACACATCGTAGAAGACCCGAACCTCGTCTACCCGCAGCCGATACTGCGGACGCAATTGAAGTAGGTCGCCTGGCTGATCCCGGCCTTACGGCAGATCTCCGCCACCGCAACCCCGTCGCTGCCCTGCTTCAGGATGAACGCCTTCTGGGCGTCCGAAAACTTCGAGGCCTTCATCGTTCGTCGCTCCTCCAGCCGAGGGGATTTACGCAGCGAAAACTCTAGCCAAAACTGGTCCAGTTTGCCGACCTCAGATCATCAACGGGTCCGTGCCGACACTGAGAGATATGTTGTTGCCGCAGAACGAGAGGCCGACTTCCTTCTGCGTTGGTAGCCCGCGAATTCGATCCAATCAATGCGAAAACACAAACGAGCGACGCCCGTGCGGACGGCCTGACGAACTTCAACGTGTCGCTGCTTGGGAATAGCAATCGTGGACATTCGTTTGAGGGTAAAGAAACCGACTTATCGAAGCTGCCGCCTGGCGTCATCGGACCAGAGTTGACCGACGCCGAGCGGCGAGCGCTTGTCGAGTATCTTAAGACGCTGTGAGCTGTCTGTTGCCCGTGAAAAGTCAAAGCCGGACGCTCAAAGTCGGGACCCATTGCGCTGGCGTGACCGGAGAGCTAGGGCTCCCGCAATCCGGTTAAGGGCGTTTTTGCTGGAGATAGGGACACCCTGGGAGAGCGGTGGTGCGACGTTGGCTGCTTCTCGTCGAAGCAGTCATCAACGAACCTGGCTCTTGCCTCGGCAACGGCATGTCTCCCGTATAGATCGAGCAAACCGAAGATGGGATCGACCGGGGACGCTGTTTTCGTCGCAGTCCTTTTCGGTCGGTGGCGAGGGAACGTTGACGGCTGTGACGGTTGTAGGGCGAGGGCCCTGGGCGCAGCCTTGGCAGTAGCCTTACGCATAGACCGTTTGGTTGTCCGGCTGGTTATCGCCGGCGCGTTCATTCGGAGACGTCTTGCGTGAGCTGACAACCTTCCTAGATTGCGAAGCAGCAGGATGCCGTTCTCACCCGGCCGGAGGCGGTTCGACGGCTTGTTGAGATTGCGCTGGGCAAGAAGTGACCCGTGCAAGATGTTTGCGTCGAGCTGGCACTTCGCAGCTTGGTGGGGACCGCGCCAGTTTGTGGAATTGCGATTGGCCGAAAAGGGGCGCCCGACTAAAAGGTGTTCCGCTGGAACGAACCGCGCATATGTGCGGCGGTCGGAGACCGGGGCAGCTTCAAGTTATAGGATTCAGCTTTGTCAGGCCGCGATCGCTTTCCTCGCGGCTTGCGCAAGAAAACCGGATCGAGTGAAACCGTGCTGTTCGGCATAGTGGTCGATCTCACTCAAAACGTCGGCGGGAAGAGTGACGTTGACACGCACACTCTTCACCGCTTCCGTAGGCGCTGGAATCAGCACGGCAACGCCGTCTCTATTCTCGGCGCTCGCCATGACCCCCTCGAGAGAGGAGGGTTCAGGTACGGCTTCGCCGTCCTCCGCCAGTCCCTGCAGATGAAGAGCCAGGGCTTCGGCGGCCATAGCGCGCGCATCATCGAGATCCGTACCAGCGGTGATCACGCCGGGAAGATCAGGAAACGAGACGCCGTAATCGCTGTCAGCGTCCTTATGGATCAGGGCAATGTAGTGTCGCATGAAAGCTCCTCTCCTTGGGTGGGCCGATGGCCCTTTCTATGCGCTGTCAATTCAACTTCAAATCGGCTTGCTTCTCAATGCTCTTGAGCGTTCCGATCGGGATATCCCTCTTGGGGTGCGGGACCGTGACGCGGTTGGGTGCTTGAACTGAATGTGGCTGCCTTTCTGGGCGACCTGTTCCCAACCATCGGCCATCGAGGACAGGGGCTGGTGGCTTGCCCGCAATCTACCGTTCGTCGATCACGTCGCCTTGATGGGGCTAGAAGAGACCGGCTTTGCCCATTGTGCGACGTAGGTTTTTCGGTCACACCGCTCGCTTGCCTGCACTCTTTTGCGGTTTTCGATCCGGTGGCTGTCGCTGGCCTGGGCGCCGCTAGCGGGGTCGTCTCTGCCGATTTGGGCGTCGGTGCGTCGTGGCGCACGATGCCCAGTGGATTTGTCGAGATAGGGGTTGGAGATGTAGGCACCATCCATGTGCCGGGCAAAACTACGGTGCTCGCGCTTTTTTCTTTCGAATGACGCGAAAAAGATTGTTCACCGGGCGCGATAGTAAAGCTGCTCGAACATGGGATATGCGCCGAAATTCCGCGATAGATTGAAGAAGTTAGCGAAATCCTGCGCGACAATGCTGGTGTCGTCGGTGTGCTAACGATGGAGGCTCCAATGGTGTTGGCAGCTCCGATTTGAATCGATCGATCCGACGTGGGAGGCCACAAGGCCGATTGAAGTGTGGTGCGGGAAGGGGGCTGGTTCTTATGAGGCGCGGGTCCTCCACCAGCGCAGCGCCAGCCTGCTGCGCGTCGTCCTCCATCATCTGCGCGTCTCCGGCACCGAGCGACATCTTGGTGCTGTCTACCGTCTTTTGGCAGCGGGGCAGGCGATTCTCGGCCTCCTTGCAGAGGGCCCACGATGACGAGGCGCGCAGCGCGCTCAAGGAAATTGTGCAGGCCAGGGAAAGTTTACTGGGGGTCCAGCTCCCGATGTGCTGCTGAACTTGGATGGAGCGCATCTTCGCGACGAGGTCATCCGGTGCTGGCCTCTGCGATAGTAAGGTAACGCCGTGAACTGATCGCCGGCCAAGTCGCATGAGCTGCACGGGGCGACCTTTGGTTGGGTGGTTTCATATTGGATGCTGATAGAACGTGGTCTGGCGCGGAGGGGGCCGGCAATCGATTGTGGTATTATATTGTGGTAGTCGTAAGACTGTTTGCCGCCGTTCGCGGGTCATGCGAAGGTCAATCCGGGAGCTGAACGGGCGTTGAAACGCCTGGTTGATGGTTGGCATGGGTCGGCGGCGGGGAAAATCTACACAAGGCGGCGAAGCCCTGATGCTCGTTGTGGGGGCGGTGATCGCTGCTGTGGTCGCCATCTACCGCTTCGTGGTTGAGAACGTGCTCGTCCTCGGAACGATCGCAATCGTCTGCGGCGGCATCTATCTCACTATTCGCGCGATCTTCAGAGTAGGACCGCGGAGAGGGCCAGCCGAGGTGCCCGCATGCGGGCCTGAATTCGAGATCAATGTCCCCCCATTGTCGGCCAAAACAAATCCTTCTCGTCAGAACAGTACATTGGCCCGATGGGTCCGCGCAGACGAGCGGGTGAAGCTCGGAAATGTCGAGATTGGGGGAGGCCTTTTCTACCTTGGAGATGGCGTTGCGGTGCCCGGCGGTGTGACCGCGCAATACGCGATCAATCCCAATTTATCTGCTCAAGCTCAACGTGCGGATATCGGCGGAAGCTCGATGCCATATTGGCCTTCCTATGCGGATATGTCTCCCGCGGCCCGTCGAGCGTTCCTCGATTGGATGCTTGGAGGCAGGCGCGACCCCGCTTATGGAATTGGCCTCGTTTTCATCTTTTTCTATGGCCTCGAGCATCGCATGTTCGTTGAGCAGGGTGATGACGCTGCATCGTTGGTCGACGAGGTAAAAAGGCTATTGGCAATCTACGGCGCGAATGGGTCGTTCCATCACTACGCCAATAATTTCCTCGACCTCGCCAATGCTCAACTTTCGGCCCGTATTGATCTGCCGCCTCTTTCGCCAGAGCGCGTCGCTGGCCCAGACATGGACCTCCCTACGCGGCTCTATCTCGGCGCAAAACTGGCTCATTCACCAACGCTGACATCGGCAGATGACGCTCTGCGCTGGGTCTTGGCCATGCCGGATGCTCATCTCAGAACACCGGCCGTGCGCTGCTTCGACGAATTCGCTGCGCTGTGGACAAAGCGCTTTACTGAGCGATATCCGAACGGCCTCCCTGTAAAGACGCAGCAAAGGATATCCCTCCAATATCGCGCTGCGAGCGGTGCATTCAACGTCGCAATTCACGGCCGGCACGAACAATATCCTGACGTATCAGGTCTGACCAAACAGCTCGATACCTTGCGAAACCTTGTTGAGGATTGCACGATCGAACTGGATCCCTTCAGCCGCTTCGTGGGGCGTAAACCAAATCTGCGCAACTCCATCGTGGCAAGGGGGCTATTGCCGGCCGATATCTGGCAGCAATCCGGTTCGCAGGCGATCGCGGACTTTCGCCGACAGGTCGAGACCGTACTGGGAACCCAGGGTCGTGGGAGCGCCACAGCTCAGCACATTTTTGAAATGGCTGGCTTTGAGGTGCCGGCCATTGGAAAGATCCCCGCCACTTCTGCCGAAGTGCTGGGACGTGCGCTCGATGCGATCGACGTGGCTATCGAGCCGGACCTGAGATATGGCAGCAGCATTCCTCGTGCTGACGAACAGGTGTTTGTTTTCAGGGCTGCGAATGGTGGACCCGTCGATCCTGCTCGGGCAACCTTTCGAGCCGCCAGAACTCAGGTCGAAGTGGCGGTTCTTGCAGCTGGCTCCGATGGAGACGCTTGCTATGAAGAGGTCCAGCGGACCATCAACAGAATCCGTGCCACGCCTGACCTGTCCGGTGTCGAGCAAGCTCGCCTGATTGCCTTCGCCGTCACAGCCTTTAACAGTCCCCCCAAACAAACTCGCGTATTCCGTAAGCTCGCGGAAGTAGGGGAAGCTGAACGGCAGGCTATCGCGGACGCAGCTGTTGCCGTGGTAGGGGGCGACGGGAGTATCGACGTCGGCGAGGTTAAATTCCTGGAACGGCTGCACAGAACTCTCGGCCTTCCACGGGAGGCTGTCTATCAGAACCTTCATCAGGCAACTGCAGAAAGGACAGATGAGCCAGTATCTATCAGCGAGGAAGCGCGGAGTGCAGGAATCCGCATCCCGAAGGAGCCGGTCAACTCGCCGCTTGAGCTTGCATCTGGCGAGGGCATAAACATTGACGCCGCCAAGCTTGCTCGGACACGCCGGGAGACCGAGGCTGTATCTGCACTATTGTCAGATATTTTCAGCGAAGAAACGGACCAGCCGCCGACGTCCGAGCGCGATGAGAAGATCGCGCTGCAGGGGTTGGACGGACCGCACAGTGAGCTCGTACAACTGCTCGAACAACGTGGGTCAATGACCCGATCTGAGTTCGACCGCCACGCAAGGGACATGCGATTGCTCCCCGACGGAGCTATCGAGCGTATCAACGATTGGTCCTTTGAGTGTTTTGATGACGCATTGATTGAAGACGGCGAAGAGGTGGTGCTAGCCCCCCATCTGCGCGGGCGCATCTCGGAAATGAAAGATAAGGCTGCATGACCAAGAAGTCGATTAAGCCCAGAGAACGGGATACGATAATTCAGGCTCTTTCCGCAGGCGTCGTCCCTCGTCTTGGCTTGCCACATATCCAGGTCGGTCGCGCAGGAGAAATCGGTGCGCTGGTGCGCGATATCGACAGGATCGCAGATGGCGGGGCCGCCGTCAGATTCGTAATCGGTGACTATGGTGCCGGAAAAACGTTCTTCGCGGGGGTTGTGCGTCTCATAGCCCTTGAGAAGCGTTGCGTGACAATGCATGCCGATCTGTCTCCCAACCGGCGTATTCATGCCAGTAGTGGTCAGGCACGCGCGCTCTATGCGGAGGCCGTCAACAACATGTCGACCCGCAACAAGCCGGAAGGAGGTGCGCTCCAAAGCATTACCGAACGTCTCGTCATGGATGCGGTGAAGGAGGCTGAGGAAAAGGGGGCGGCCGTCGAAAATGTCATCGATCGGAAGTTGGAGGCCGTCACTCAATTCGCGGGAGGTTACGACTTCGCCACAGTGCTGAAAGCCTATTGGCGTGGAAGCGAGGAGTCCAATAGTGCTCTGAAGGAAGCTGCCATCCGTTGGCTCCGCGCCGAGTATTCGACCAAGACAGATGCAAGACGGGACCTTGGCGTCAGAAGCATCATCGACGACGAGAACGTGTATGAATCTCTCAAGTGTCTAGGCTGCCTCGTGCGACTTGCAGGCTATGCTGGGTTGTTGGTCATGTTTGATGAAATGGCCCATATTTACAAGCTTCAGAACGCTCAATCCCGAAAGCAGAACTATGAGCAGCTTCTTGACATCGTGAACGATTCACTTCAGGGCACGACTTCAGGAATTGGTTTCGTCATGTGCGGTACGCCGGACTTCCTGCTGGATACGCGCCGAGGCGTGTTCAGCTACGAGGCGTTGCAATCCAGGCTGGCCGAAAACAGTTTTGCAAGTGGCGGACTTGTTGATTTCTCGGGGCCGGTAATCCGTCTGCAAAGGCTGACTCCGGAAGACCTTCTGATCTTGCTCAGCAACATCCGGATGGTCTTCGCAAGCGGAGATCCCTCGAAGTTCCTGGTGCCCGACGAGGCGCTGACTGCGTTCATGGAGTATTGCAACCGCAAGATCGGAGAGTCGTACTTCCAAACGCCGCGCTCGACTGTGAAAGCATTCGTGCAAATGCTCGCCGTCCTCGAACAGAACCCTGGTGCCAGGTGGCAGGAGCTTCTCGACCGCATCTCAATTGCTCCAGACGCCCCGGACGATGTGGAACCAGCCGAAGAGAGTGGAGACGGCGATGAACTCACCAGCCTCCGACTCAACCCTTGAAGGTGCTTACCACCGGCTCCACCCGACAATCCGTCGATGGATCCACGATCAGGGATGGGATGAGCTTCGCGAAATTCAGGCGCGCACGATTCTCGCTGTTCTGGACAGCGATCGCGATGTTCTGATTGCCGCCGCGACCGCCGCCGGAAAAACGGAGGCCGCATTTCTACCAATCCTAACCCAGGTCGCTGATAGAAGGGCGCTGGGATTTTCTGTCCTGTATATTAGTCCGCTGAAGGCCTTGATCAACGATCAGTTCAAGCGTCTCGACGAACTCTGCGCGAGTATGGAGATCCCAGTCGTTAAGTGGCACGGTGACGCTCCGCAAGGAGACAAGAAGAGGGCGCTATCTAAGCCACAGGGAATTGCGCTCATCACTCCGGAATCGATCGAGGCGATGCTCACCAGGCGCCCGAGTGATGCGAAGCGTCTGCTCTCGTCGGCTGATTTCATGGTCATCGATGAGGTTCACTCGTTTCTTCAGGGGCCCAGAGGGCTTCATCTAGCAAGTCTGCTGCGGCGTATCGATGCGATGTCAGCCCAGCCTGCGCGACGCGTCGGGCTGTCCGCGACCATTGGTGATCTTTTCCAGGCGGCGACATGGCTCCGTCCGACTGCGCCCGAGATGGTCCAGATATTGGAAGCAAAGACCGATTCTCCGGAACTCAGGCTTCAAATACGTGGCTATGTGGAGCCGCCAGAGCTTGACGATCCCGATCATGCCGAGGGTGGGGCCGACGCCGAGCAGGTGTCATTCAGGATTGCGCTGGACGACATCGCTGACCATCTGTTCAAGACCCTGCGCGGTGCCAACAACCTCGTTTTCGGTGGCTCACGTCGCACAGTCGAGTCGGCCGCTGACCGGCTCAGGCGGCGGTCTGACAAGGCAGATGTGCCAAACGAGTTCTTCCCGCATCACGGCAGCCTTTCCAAGACGCTGCGGGAAGAGCTGGAGGACCGCCTCAAGGATGGAAAGCTGCCGACGACAGCGATTTGTACCTCAACTCTGGAGCTGGGCGTTGACATCGGTTCAGTGAAGTCCGTAGCCCAGATCGGTGCTCCTCGCTCGTTGTCTTCTCTAAAGCAGCGGCTCGGTAGAACCGGACGAAGGAGGGGTGTGCCATCCGTTCTTCGTATCTACGTGCGCGAGCCGAACATCGACCGAAAATCCGGTTTGATCGACCGGTTAAGACCGAACACGATCCGATCGGTGGCGGTCATCCAGTTGCTGTTGGACAAGTTTGTCGAGCCGGCCGGCCAGATTCCAGAGGTGGCCTCGAGCCTGATTCACCAGATCCTGTCTGTGATAGCCGAACGGGGCGGGATAAGAGCACGGCCCTTGTATGACTTGCTGTGCGGCCCTGGCCCTTTCGCCGCGATATCCGTGAACGAATTCGCTGACCTCCTTCGCCATCTGGCGTCGGACGCGATCCGCTTGATTGAGCAGTCGAATGATGGGCTCATCATGCTTGCCGAGAAGGGAGAGCACACGGTTCAATCACGAAGTTTCTTCGCCGTCTTCGAGTCCGCGGAAGAGTGGCGATTGACAATCGAGGGCAAGACGCTCGGGACTTTGCCGATATCGTTCCCGGTCCATAAGGATGGCCTCGTCGTATTTGCAGGCCGCAGGTGGATCGTTAACGACGTAGACGAAAGGACGAATACGCTCTTCGTGGCCCCCCACCCGGGTGGGGTCGTGCCCCGATTCGAACGCGCCGACGGCGAGCGTCTGCACGACCGTCTGGCCGCCGAAATGCGGAACGTCTATCTGTCCACCGATGAGCCGCCGTATCTTGACGACAAGGCGAAAGAGCTTTTGGCCGAAGGGCGGGAAACGTTCCGCAAGTTCGAGCTCGACAAGCGAAGGGTTATCGAAGAAGAGCGGGATCTACATCTTTTTCTCTGGCGCGGTTCTCAGGCGACGGCGGTGTTTGGGGCTGCCGCAGCTATGGCTGGGCTTCCAGTTCAAGTCCATGACCTTGGGCTGACCCTTGCCAAGACGACGGAGGCCGAGGCTTTGCCGAAATTGAGGCGGCTCAGTTCAGTTGATCGCTCCAGAGCGATCCAGGTTTCCGACTTCGTTGAAAATATCGCAGCCGGCAAATTTCGGGACCAGGTGCCGCTTGCCTTGGCTCGGACCCTATGGACTAGACAAAACGCTGCGGAGCTGGGCAATATATCGGAGATTGCAAGAGAGCTCTGACGCAGCTTTCAAGATGGTGATGAGGGATAATGCAGAAGATTGGAGTCAAGCTCAGCCTTAGCGCGCGCGATCTCCTCGGCCACTTGAACTGCCGCTACCTGACAAACCTCGATCTTAAGGTTGCCAACGGTGAATTGGCCAAGCCGAAGATCTGGGATCCTGTCCTTGAGACGCTAGCCGCGCGGGGATCTGAGCATGAGCAGGGCTTTATAGACCATCTGAAATCAAGCGGTTTGCCAGTCATCTTGATCGACGGAATCGGCGTCGACAATGCGGCGCTGACTGCCACGCTCGAGGCCATGGAACGCGGCGACGCTGTCATCGCTCAGGGCGCTCTCCAGGTTGGCAACTGGAACGGTCGAGCCGACATTTTGCGCCGCGTGGAAACGCCGAGCAAATTCGGTGCGTGGTCCTACGAGGTTACGGATACGAAGCTCGCCAGGGAAACCAAAGGCAATACGATCCTTCAGATCAGCCTTTATTCCGATCTGCTAGCGAACATGCAGGGAGCAGCTGTCGTTTCCGCTTGTGTCGTGACGCCGGGAACAAATTTCGAACCGGAAGTATATCGAGTCGCCGACTACGCGGCCTACTATCGACACGTTAGAGGTAGCTTGGAGCGTGCGGTAGCTACGCCGGCAGCTACAAGCGCCTACCCTGAACCCATTGAGCACTGCGACGTCTGCAGATGGCGCCGGCACTGTGACGAAAAGAGGCGCGCGGACGATCATATGTCGCTCGTCGCCGGTATCAGCAAGTCTCAGATCGGAGAATTTGAGAAGCACGGTGTCGGTACGATGGCCGCGCTAGCCGCCTTGCCAATGCCTCTGCCCTGGAGGCCAGATCGCGGTGCCACTCACAGTTATGAGAAGGTTCGTGAACAGGCGCGAATTCAGGTCGAGGGGCGGATCGCAGATGCAATGTTGCACGAAGTCTTGCCGCTTGAGCCGAACTTTGGGCTCTATCGTCTCCCGGAGCCGTCAGCAGGCGACATCTTTTTCGACTTCGAGGGGGATCCGTTTGTCGGTGATGCCGGGCTCGAGTTCCTGTTTGGATATCTCTACGCAGATGAGAGGGGGAGCTGGCAGTATACCGGTGATTGGGCGTCTACTCGCCACGAAGAGAGGATAGCTTTCGAGCGTTTCATCGATTTTGTTACGGAACGGCAGAAGGTCCACCCCAATCTTCATATTTATCACTTCGCTCCGTACGAGCCGGCTGCGCTCAAGCGGCTCATGGGGCGATATGCGACGCGCGAGAATGAGGTGGACAACCTTCTGCGCGGGGAAGTGTTCGTTGATCTCTATTCGGTGGTACGCCACGCAATTCGCGCCAGCGTCGAAAGCTATTCTATCAAGAAGCTCGAACCGCTCTACGGATTCGGTCGATGCGTCCCTCTGGAGCTGGTCGGGGCAGTCCTAGCCAGGACCCAGGCGCGGCTGGAGATGGCCGATCCGGAAGGGATTCCAGAAGAAGATAAGGTCGCTGTCAAAGGCTATAATCGTGACGACTGCGCGTCCACGGAAGCGTTGCGACGCTGGCTTGAGGCCCTTCGGGCCGACCAAATCGCAAAGGGGGCGACAATCGATCGTCCAGGCGCGGTGACGGTTGAAGTCAGTCCCGAGCTGGACGCATGGCAACAGAAAGTGGCTGCGCTCGCGGCTCAGCTCCTCGAAGGCGTCCCGGATGACGCAAATGAGCGGACAGAGGAGCAGAAGGCGCGATGGCTGCTTGCGTCCATGCTGGATTGGCACGGTCGCGAGAAGAAAGCCGTATGGTGGGAGTATTTTAGGCTGAGGGATCTTTCGGCCGAGGATCTCCTGCACGAGCGCAGCGGCCTTGCGGACTTGGCATTTGTTGGGGAGGCAGGCGGAACGGCCAAGGCACCCATCCATCGTTACCGGTTTGCCCCGCAGGATACCGACATCCGGACGGGTGACGATCTACGCAGCCTCGGAGGCGAGAAGTTTGGAAATGTCACGGCGATATCACTCGAAGAGCGAACGATTGATATCAAGAAGCGTAAGGATACCGCGGATGTTCATCCTACGGCAATCTTCGCCCACAGCTTTGTCGACACTCAGGTGCTTGCCGAGGCCGTGGTGCGGCTCGGCGAATATGTGGCAAGTCACGGCATCGAGGGGAACGGCGACTACCGTGCAGGCCGAGATCTGATCCAGGCTATGGCGCCACGCCTCCGGGGACTGCCGCTTCAACAAGATGGTGAATCCACGCTCGCCACCGCAATACGGGCGGGGCTTACTCTCGATCAGAGCATTTTCCCTCTGCAAGGGCCTCCAGGAGCAGGAAAAACCTTTACGGGCGCCCGTATGATCTGCGCCCTGGCAAAGGAGGGAAAGCGGATTGGTATCACGGCAAACAGCCACAAGGTCATCCGCAACCTGCTTGATGAGGTGATCAAGGCGGCCAGGGCAGAGAAGCAGGTCATACAGTGCGTGCAAAAGGTATCCGACGATGAGGATGACTTACCCAGTTTAACTTTCCTCAAGGACAATGACGAATTCCTCGACGCGCTCAGTGGCGCCGGTCGGGTCGGCGGCGCGACCGCCTGGTTCTGGGCCAGGTCAGACGCTTCGCAGTGCGTTGACGTCCTCTTCATCGATGAAGCTGCCCAAATGTCCCTTGCAAACGTCCTTGCAGTATCTCAATCAGCGAAGAGCATCGTGCTGCTCGGTGATCCGCGGCAGCTTGAGCAACCAATTCAAGGAAGTCATCCGGACGGCGCTGAGGCGTCAGCGCTGGATCACATCCTTGGCTCGCATGCCACTATTCCAGCCGATCGGGGCTTGTTCCTGCCGGAGACCTGGCGGCTACATCCCGAAATCTGCGCGTTCAATTCGGAGCTCTTTTACGAGGGCAGGTTGTTTTCTCGACCAGGTCTGGAGAGGCAACAGATCAGGTCACCAGGGCGGCTGGTAGGGGCGGGGCTTCGCTATCTTCCGATCGAGCATTCCGGCAACCAGAACTCCTCGCGAGAGGAAGCCGACGCCATTCGTGAGCTCGTGACCAATATCCTGGATAGTGGCACGACTTGGGTCGATCGAGATGGCGCCGAGGCCATCATTAAGCTCGAGGATATCCTGATCATCGCGCCCTATAACGCTCAGGTGTTCGAGTTGCAGGAGCGAATACCCGGTGGGCGTATTGGCACGGTCGACAAGTTTCAAGGACAGGAGGCTCCGATCGTCATCTATTCCGTGACCACATCGAGCCATCTCGACGCTCCACGCGGTATGGAATTTCTTTACAGTGCCAATCGCCTTAACGTCGCGACCTCAAGGGCCAAGTGCATCTGTGTTGTAGTTGCCTCGCCACGCGTCTTTGAAGCTGAGTGCCGAACGCCAAGGCAAATGCAACTTGCCAATGCTTTCTGCAGATATCTTGAGATGGCAACCCCCTTGTGATGTTAGTCGCGGATATCGCGCCAGGGGACATCGAAGCCCTAACGCCTACGGGGAATTAGCGAGGAAGCCGAGCTAACCGCCGTGATCGGAGGACAAGCGCGGTATGCCTCGGCAGGGGACGCGCTGAATTGTGTCGCTAGATGCACAATTACAAGTGCCAGACGGGGCCAATCAAGACGCGGGCCGCCGAACGCCGTTTCCGGCAGCGCTGCTTGAGCGTCTTATCGCCTCTCCGGGCGGCAAGCTGAACGCTTGGCAATAACGTAACTCGTCGTAAGCTCGAGATGATTTTGAAAGGCAACAGAAGGATCGAATGGCCGGCATAGATGGTGGTCGTGCCACGTCGAGGCTTTTCGTATGCCCGTCTTCTTCCAGGCTTTGGCTATCAAAGTCTTCGCGGTGTCTGCCATTGTTCGCTATCAGCTCGGAATACGGTCGTCGTGATATGGAGAAAATCAACCCGTTCGGCGTCCTTTGATAAACGCTTCCGTCGACAGGATAAGCTCGCGCCCATACGTACGAGCCGCAGCTATCACGTTCCGCTTCTTGACGCCAAGAAGAAAGTAGAGCGCGTGAGCAGCTGCAACGATGAGAACCACCAGAACACGCTTTGCCATGTTGCTGCTCATATTGAGAGGCCAGGCGCACCAGAGGACTGCGCTGCAGATCAGCACGACCAGCGCATTCAATGCAAGCGCAGGCCATTTCACGCCGAGCAGGTTGCGGCGAAAGCCGTAAGCGCAGTTCTCGTTGAAGAGAATTGGAAATTTCTTGGTGTCGCGTGTGTTTGTACGCAGCCAGGTGCCGGCGAGTTCGTAAAACGCGTCAGCTAGGGCAGGGGCGTCTTGCTCATCTGCTTCCGTTGGCTCGGCCTGCTTGATTTTCGTTGCGAGAAACGTGCGGTAGCGATCCTTTGATAGAGGATCGAGCGTATTGTCCGATCGATGCATCATGGTGATCGATGGTTTCCCGCCGATTGCGTTGTATAAGCCGGGTTCGATGGCTTGTCCCTGCTTCCTGGCCCAGTCAGACAACGCGTAGAGGAGGCCCAACGTGGCTATCGTCGTGATAACCACGTAAAGATCGAAGTCCTTCCAAGGGATAAGAAGGAAAACGGCCGCGAGCGCGGGTGCTACCCCGAGAATCGCGGGGATGAACCGCGCTCGGACCGTGTAGGCGTCGAAGAATTTAAGCATCGACGCGCCAGTGTTGCCAAATGTGCTCATGCTGCGGACTTGGCCTTGTCTTCAACTTCCTGCGCGAGGGGCAAGGGAATCGACGGGCTCCAACCTCGACCTGGAGAGCCGGATTGATGCATCTTTTGGACGCCGCGAGTGACGTGGACCGGATAGCCGCGACGCAGGAAGGCGTTGCTCACCTGACCACGCGGGTAGTCCGTCTTGTTGTCGCCAACAGAGCAGTAGGCGATACCGAAACTCATTCCGTTGGCCATTTTTGTGCCGAGCCAGCGATCAAGAACAGAGGGCGTCACGTTGCGACGGCTTCCGTGATGGGGAACTTGAACGAAGCTCGGTGGCTTGAGCAGGCCCAATCGCGCGGCATAGTCGGCAGCTTCGTTGAGGCCATCGGGTCCTACGTCCGCGGTCAGCAGGATATGAGAGCCGTCGAGGACGCCCAGTTGCACGACACTCGTTTCGTTTGAAGCCGAGGTGGGGTCGGGATCGTTAGAGAGGGTTTCGATGTCCCAGGTCTCATAGAGATAGTCGCGTGCCTTTTTCAGAGCTTCGACGAGGTAATTCGTGAGGGAATCCGCAGCGCTGTGCCGTGTCGGTGTTTTATCAAGATCCGGAATCAGGCGGACGTAGCGTTCGCGAGATGGCGCCAGCACGGTAAAGTTGCCGATCTGAGCTCCCTGGAATACGTCGTGGATCATCGTGCCCTGTTGTGCGGCAAGATTTTCGAGATCCACCAAGTAGGGGTGCATCTCGCGCATCTTCTTCACGAGGCCATCAACCGTGTAGAGGCCGTGGAAATGCTGCAGAGTTTCTGCCGCATAGAGCCAAGGGCGGTTCATCCAAAGATTTTGAACCTTCATGTTCTTCATCACCTCGACCAGGCCGGTCGCGTGGTCATTGTCTGCATGCGACAGGACCATGTGGTTGATAAAGAAGTTCGCGCCGTAATATTGTCTAATGTGTTCGACGATTTTTGTGCCCGTTTCAGTATATGCACCGTCCACGACGTGGACGAGTACGCCGCCGGGTACGCTATATTGAAGGCAGATGGCATCTCCGTTGCTATTGCCAACGGGCAGGAAGTCGATCTCGTACATCTTGGTTTCGCTCGCTATTGAAGGTGAATGAAACGGATTGGGCTCCTCGCCACGCCGGAGTTCCCCAGCGCGGTCTACCTGGCCCAGTGACCGAGCACCCATTCCCATTGACGCCGATCGTAGTCGTAGCGCCAATGAGCCTTGATCCACTTCGTTTTGCCGATGGGCTGGATCGTTTTCAGATTTTGAAGACGATCAATCGGCTCGGGCGGACGAGGTGGTGGATACGTTTGAAAGGCGCCATTGCAATCTTTCCTTAGCTGACGGTGTAGCGCTTCCAGGGAATGCGCGACGGTGAGATGCGCGAGAGGAAATTCGTGATGTCGCGTCGGCCGTAGTACGTGGCTCGCCCACGACTATCCTGAGCCATCAAGACAACGGGCAGACCCGGAAAGGCCGGCGCAAAGCCGGAGATGGTGCGATTTGCCTCCAGCGTTGTGGTCAACACGTGCGGCTTCACAATCACGATTGCGAACGTGACGCCTTGCTCGCGGATAACGGCGCCGTCGAACTGCATGCATGTCCTCCTTCAATGCTGCGGCGGATGCAGATCGTTGCCGCCGCGGGCGCCGATCTGGCCTTGCCGGTTGCTCGCAGTGCTGCGGACCCGGCATCGATGGCGTCGCTTTGCCGCCTGTGAGCTGCGGCAGCGAGCGAGCCGCCGACAGGTCCCGACAGTCCCAGATGAGAAACGGCATGCTGGCTTTTGGCCATTTCGGGGCTCCTCAACCTTCAATTAATGGCCAGTATATATATAAAAAATAATTGTGCAATAGCCATAAAATGATCTATTTTTATTGACATGGGACGAATCGCGAACTATTTTCCGGTGGAGGAGGAAGGCGATGAACGCAAAAAGGACCATGACCCTGAATCTGACGGACGCCGAGATGTCGGCGCTCGAACAGATGGCTGTGGCCAAAGATCTGACCAAGACCGGTGTTTTGCGGCAGGCGCTAAAGCTGTATCAGCTCATTGACGCTCGCATCGCGAGCGGCGAAAAGGTATTCGTCGAGAATGCCCTGACAAAGGAAAAAGCGGAACTCGCTATCCTATGAGCTCGTTGATAGGCACAGTTAAACTACGGGAAACCGCAACAAATGCGGGGGTCGTCGCGGAAGTTTACGATGGTGTCGATCAAAGCCACTTGGCGAATTGGCAAACCAAATGGAAGCCAATCATCGAGGCAACGCGCCTTCGGCTCGAGCAACAGGGTGCCAAAAGCGCTCTCCCGCAAAGCAGCCATTGGGAATGGGACAAGAAGGCGGCGCACTTCCAGAACTTGCTCGCCTATCGAATGTTCGTGGTCGTTTGTCAGGGCGATACGCAAGGTCTGATGGCCGTGGCAACCGATCCCCGGCATCGTACCCGCGTGGCAGATGACAAGGGCAGGACCGGTCTCGGCCTCGCTTATGTCGACTACCTCGAAAGTGCGCCTTGGAATCGCCCCGAACACGTTGCGCAGCCAAGGTTTAGAGGCGTAGGCAGCATCCTGATCGCCACGGCGGTTCAGCTCAGCCTGGACGAGAGCTTTAAGGGTCGGGTCGGCCTGCACTCTCTTCCACAATCAGAAGACTTCTATCGGACTAACATCGGTATGGCTGATCTCGGCCCAGACAACACCTACGCTAATTTCCCGCTCCGCTACTTCGAGATGACGGAAATCGCTGCGCGAGCCTTCATTCAAGGAGGGAAAAATGAAATTGAATCTCAGTGATGAATGGTGCCTGGCCGCCGCGGATCGTGAGGGTGATCAAGAAGTTGGCGCCGGCTTCGTAGCTTTTGATCCGCTCGCCAGCATGGCAGTAAAAGCCGAACCGTTGATCGATAGGACGACTGAGACAGCGCATTTAGCTTTTGGTCGTCTCGTCAATTTACTACGCAGACAACAATCATACACGATAGAGAGACTAGCCCAACGTGCGCGTGTCGATGTAGATGAGCTATTGTTGATCGAAAAGGATCACGAATTCCGACCTGAGCCTCGCACTGTGCACCAACTCGCCGAAGTTTTTCATTTGCAGCCGCGAGCTCTATTGTTGCTTGCAGGATCGTCCATACCACGAGGCGATCTACTTCAAGAGGCCGTTAAATTCGCCGCTAGTTCTGAACCAGTGGCCAAGCTTACAAATGAAGAAGCAACTGCCGTAGAACACTTCGTGGCTGTTCTAACGGAATGGGCAGAGAAGGATTCGCGTGAAAAGTGAAGAATGCATTTTTAAGAAGACATACTGCAGAAGACATAGACGGCCAAATTGCTAAAATTCTTCGAGGTCTTGGCAACCCTGAGCCTCCGCTCCGCATCGAGGATGTGCGCGAATTATTGCGGCTCGATACCAAGTTTTACAGCTCGACTGACTCCGGCATTTTCCGGGAGACGATCAGTCGTATGTTCGTTGGTGCCAAGCAGGTCATCAATCGACCATCGCTGCTCGGCGATGCGCTGACCAAGTTTCAACTCAAAGCGCTGTGGCTGCCGGATCACAAGCGCATCCTGATCGATAACAGCGTACCGAAGATCAAGCATCGCTGGATAGAGGCGCACGAAGTGACGCACTCGGTGCTGCCATGGCACCGCGACTGCCTCTTTGGCGATACGGAGCAAACGCTCACGCCGTCCTGTCACGAGAAGTTGGAGGACGAGGCCAATTTCGGCGCAGGCCG
Source organism: Bradyrhizobium iriomotense (assembly GCF_030160715.1). Taxonomy (GTDB): domain Bacteria; phylum Pseudomonadota; class Alphaproteobacteria; order Rhizobiales; family Xanthobacteraceae; genus Bradyrhizobium; species Bradyrhizobium iriomotense. Next base: position 21,812 of record NZ_BSOW01000033.1, on the reverse strand, counting down.
GCTGCTGTTTCTGGGCGAGCGATTCTTGCGAGAAGGCGCAGATTTCGCCATCGGCCTCGATGCCGTAAAAACGCTTTCAAAGCTTTACGGCAATACCCTCACTTCGACACTATGGCGCTTTGTCGAATGCATGGGCGACGAGCGCCCCCTGGTCGGGCTCGTTTCTATCCATCCACATCGTCCCGTGCAAAGTGCGGTCGCGGTGCCGGTGTGCCGGTATTTCATTCGTTCTCGGGCGTTTGACGAGCAGTTTCCGCATGTGAACGAGAACGACGTATTTGAAATCGCGAAGCTCTATTGCGGACGTCAGTCCGGCGGGCCCCTGGGCGAGGCCAAAATATCCCTGACAAACGTTCGTGCTGAGAGCTGCGCCTTTAAGTTCGAAACGTTCTACAACGGCTACGATGCCCTAACGCTGGGCGCATACAGTTAGCTCTCGAGCCACCGGCTACGATAATCAGCGCAGCCATGAGCAACAGCAGACCTTGACTGAGAGGTATGCTTGGGGGGGCACGGGAGGACGCCTTAGATGATGATCGAAATGGCCGGCCGCGGTGAGCCAAATAGCTGTCGTCCATTCATTTTTCAAAATCGCCGGAAGTGGCGAAGGGCGCGAGTTCGCTTCGCGCCTTCGTGGACTCGCTACCGACGCTTCCGCTGCAAACGATAAGTCAATCGGGCAGTTCCGGCTTGAGGCCAGGGCGCAGGAATCGATTGCCGAAGAGCTCACCTTGCAGGATATCCGCAGAGCTCGTCCACCATGCGAAGCTACGTTGAGGCTATGGGCGGCTCGCTAGAAGTAGTCGCCCGCTTTCCGAAGCGGCCCCCAGTTATAATCAAATCAATGGAAGACGTTGCCTCTGCGCCGAAAGGCCATCAAGCGCAAGAAGCCAGAGCTTGTTCGCGCCTGAAGGGCTGTATGTAACTGCAGGCTTAGGCGGAGCGCGAACTGCACTCCTAAAGGGCAGCCCCTTTGACATGCTCAGATCTTCTACATTCGTCCGAACCTCCTCAACTGCACAGGCGGCAACAGCCTCTCGGTTCAACTGATGGCTTTGCTCCTGCGCCGTTACACGAATGGCAGTTCGATCGCCGAGAGATAGCTCGGCGATGTTCAATGGTAGTCCTGTGTCTCTTAGTGCGTCTGTCCAAAGCCAAAAGATTTCGACGTCGGCTTTGGCTTGCCGTTTCGCCTGCCACGGCCGAGCCCACTCACCTACTCCTCTAACGATTCCGTCGGCAATCGACTTGGTGGCGCCAGAGATTCCGAAAAAAGATCCTTGATTTGCACTAGCGCGGGCGATGCATTTTCGCTTCTATGGTGTCTGACACAGCGGCTCCCTGCACAGAAAGGCTTGTACAAGTTTTCAGCTACCACAACATTAAGAGTTGCTTCTTGCCCACTTGTGGCCGTTCTGAGGCCCTCCTAATTATCGCAGGCCGCAATGGTCCCGGCACGGCGGGTACGCGCAATGTTTGCGTCCGTTTTTAGGGGGAAGGCTGGCGCCTTGGAGGCTTTGGTCGCAATTCCTGACCCGTTGAGCGACAGCGCGTTCGCTTCTCTCAAGCAGGATAGAAATTCGCCTCGGTATTTCGTTCTTTGAAACGAATTCGAGAAGGCGTTTGTCGTCTTCTTTGGTCCATCGTCGAGACCAATTCCTGAGCATGCGTCACTCGCCGGGTCATCTATCTCAGGTAGCTTAAGCCGATCTTGGCCAAGTAGTTCCATTCGAGCTCCGATCCGCGCGCCGGGCTTTGCGTTGCGAATCGCGACGCGACTTAGATGGCGCCACATTCCCCTCGTGATGATTTCCTGCACGATGGGGGTAGCGAAGCTCAGGAAATACGCGCATAGCAACCGTCGACGGTGCCGTGCTGATACCAAAGGTTGATGCCGCGCTCGCGTATGGCTTTTTTGCGCACGCGCGCTGACGCTATTGGGCGCTCGCTCTGTTCGCCGCCGGCGTCAGTCTGACGCCGGCCAAATCCGCCTACATCAATGTCACGCGGCCGCTGATCGACTATTTCTGATGCTGTCCCGCTTTCGCGCTGCGCCCGCGTTTGCCGGGTTCATCGCGAGCATTGCACTCATGTCGGTTATCGCAAGCGGTGTGAATATGGCGTAACCGGAGGCGCAAGCGAAAGCACGCGAGCCCTACGATGCATTGGTCGAACCTCTAATCGGCGCAAAGCGCAGATGCGGCCTGCGGTGAAGGACGTTAGCCTGAACGTTGAGGCGGGGCGAAGGGTGCGGGCAACTCCGACAGCGCGAGCTCGCCTTTCCTTTCTTTCGCTACGCCAGACTACGCTTCCGAGTTTCCCGCGTTGAAAGCAGCAGCCCTCCTGCCCTTTGTGTCGTCCCATCGTCGGTGAGGCAATCACGTCATTTCTAACCGATTTCACGCGCGCTCAGTCATGGGCGCGATGGACCTTTTCTGTATCCGGGGAGAGCCGAGCATGGCCTTCAACACAGCAATTGACGAGGCGAGCGGGCCAAAGTTGGAAAAACACGATACTGCCGAGCGAACAGGGCAGCAAAATACTGCAGCAACGAGAAAGATCACGGTTCAGCTTTCCGAAAAGATTGTCCGCCGTCTCGACGTTGCAACTGACCGTCCCGGCCTCGGCAAGAGCATGGTTGTGGAGGCCGCTCTTGAACGCTTCCTTGACCCAGCGCCGCCGATCGAAGGTCTCATTCACGAGGCGCTCGATCGGATCAACAGGCAACTTGAACGTCTGGACAGCGACGTCCGCACGATCGCCGAGACGGTTGCGCTGCACGCCCGCTATCATCTCACCGTCACGCCTCAGATGCCGCAATCGCAGCAGCCTGAAGCGTGTGCGCTCGGACAAGAGCGATTCAAGGCCTTGGCCGAACAGGTTGACCGGCGCGTGCGCTCGAACCGACCCTTGCTGAGGGAGACGATCGACCAAATAAATGCCTCACGGGATTCTGGTCATGCGGTCGAAGATGATTCGCAAGTTTCTGCGGAATCTACCCAGGAAGGTCCTGCGGCCATCATTCTAGACGCAACCGCCGACACGAGCGCTGCCGCCGAGGAGGGCGGCAGCAACCGCAACTTTCAAATTCTACCAAACGCGTTCTGCTAAACCGGCTGTTGACGGCCGGATCCGCACGCAAGATTTAAAAAGACGCCCATCCAATCTCAATCCTTCCGCATCCTCAGAGGGGCGCGGGCTTCCGACTTGGCGCTTGATCGGCTGTGTTTTCCTCCCTTTCGTCGCCGGTTACTACCTTTCCTATCTGTTCCGGACCATCAACACGCTGATCTCGGGACAGCTTTCAGCTGACCTAGGTCTCGATGCTGCCAATCTTGGCCTGTTGACGTCGGTTTATTTTCTGGTGTTCGCCGGCGTCCAGATTCCGATTGGGACGCTGCTAGATCGATTTGGCCCGCGTCGGGTCCAGAGCGTGCTCCTGCTTGTTGCCGGCGGCGGGGCGGCTCTATTTGGAGCGGCTAGCGACTTCAAGGCGCTTCTTGTTGCGCGTGCGATGATCGGCATCGGTGTCTCGGCTGCAGCAATGGCAGGGCTGAAGGCCATTGTCACCTGGTTCCCGAGGGAACGCGTCGCCTTGGCAAACGGCTACATGATCATGCTCGGTGCACTAGGTGCGGTGACCGCAACAACGCCAACTCAGTGGCTGTTGGCATACACAGGGTGGCGTGGGCTATTTGAACTCTTGGCCCTTGCAACTTTCGCTGCGGCCCTCCTGATCTTCTGGGTGGTTCCCGATGCCGCGCGACCACAGGCGACGCAGCCTGCCGGCGTAAAAATGAGTGCGATCTACAGAGATCGGGGGTTCTGGCGGATAGCACCGCTGTCGGCAAGCTGTATTGGGTCAGCCTGGTCAATGCAGGCCTTGTGGGCAGCATCTTGGCTGACGAATGTCGAAGGACTCGATCGCGAATCCTCGATCACACAGCTCTTCATCATGGCACTTGGAATTAGCGCCGGGGCGTTGCTACTTGGCACGTTGGCTGATCGGCTACGCCGACGCGGGATCGGGTCAGAAGTTCTGTTCGCGGCGGTGACGGTGTTGTTTGTCGTGGCTGAGCTTGCATTGATCTTGCGCCTGCCGTTGCCATCGCTATTGCCATGGCTCGTCATCTCAATTCTCGGTGCAGCGACGGTCCTCAGCTATGCGATCTTAGCGGAGTATTTCCCAAGAGAGCTCACCGGCAGAGCAAATGCCGGCTTGAACGTTCTTCACTTCGGCTGGTGTTTCATCGTCCAATACGGGACTGGACTCATCCTTGACCAATGGCCCGCTCAGGACGGCCACTATCCGATTATTGCCTACCAGGTTGCGTTCGCATCCGCCGTTGGAGTGCAGATTCTGGCGCTAGGCTGGTTTGTGATCCCGTGGCTTGGCCTTTTGAGCAAGCGAGTTGCCAAGTTCTTCTTCTTCCGCCATCCCGAAACAAATACAGACCCGGTTGATGTCTCCGTGACATCAGCAGAAGCTGGCGTACACGAGCCTGAAGACGAGGAATGGTAATGCGAGCGTATCGGCTAACTCCACTTCGGCGCCTAATCCGTGAGAGCATCAACAACTGCGCGCGCGCCTTTCTGGTTCGATCTTTCTTTTTCTACGCCAACATACGATCACCGCGCGTCGCGCGTTGCGCCAATGAAGGACCTGCTTTTCTAATCATACCCATCTGAGGCCGCTTGGGGTGCCTCAGCTCTTGGGACCTCAATGACAATCCAACGCTTTCAGCCGGAGGTGATCTCGCGCGGGGCACGCATGCTGCGCACTGCCCTTGGCCCCGCCATTACGTGCTTTCTGGAAGATCCCGAGATTGTCGAGGTGATGCTCAACCCAGACGGTCGGCTATGGATCGATCGGCTGTCGAGTGGCCTGACCGAGACCGACAAAAGCCTGTCCGCTCCCGACGGAGAACGGATCATTCGGCTAGTCGCTCACCACGTCGGCGCGGAGGTTCATGCGGGTGCACCGCGTGTCTCGGCCGAGCTACCGGAGACGGGGGAGCGATTTGAAGGTCTGCTGCCCCCCGTCGTTGCCGCCCCCGCATTCGCGATCCGCAAGCCAGCCGTGGCAGTATTCTCTCTCGAGGACTATGTCGCCGCCGGGACCATGACCATGGAGCAGGCCGGCGCTCTTCGAACAGCCGTCGCTGCTCGCCATAACATCCTGGTCGCGGGCGGTACCTCTACCGGGAAAACCACCCTGACAAATGCGCTTCTTGCGGAGGTCGCCAAGACGGCAGACCGCGTGGTCCTCATTGAAGATACAAGGGAGCTTCAATGCAAAGCGCCGAATCTCGTTGCGCTGCGCACCCGGGACGGCGTGATCTCTCTATCAGATCTTGTTCGCGCCTCGCTGCGCCTTCGGCCCGATCGTATTCCGATTGGTGAGGTACGCGGAGCCGAAGCTCTCGACCTCCTTAAAGCCTGGGGGACAGGCCATCCGGGCGGGATCGGAACCATACATGCCGGGACTGCACTCGGGGCATTACGCCGGCTCGAGCAGCTCATTCAGGAGGCCGTGGTCACCGTCCCGCGCGCGCTTATTGCTGAAACGATCAACGTGATTGCCGTTCTTGTTGGCCGCGGCGCCGATCGGCGGCTCGCCGAGCTTGCTCGCGTATCAACGCTCGGACCGTCCGGCGACTACAGCCTTTTACCAATAGGAGATCAACCTTGAGCTTGAGATCGCCCCGCAACACGGCCCTCGTCGCGATCGCGGCACTGGCGCTCCTGTTCTCCGGCGCGCTTCCTGCATCGGCCGCTGGCTCGAACATGCCATGGGAGCAGCCGCTCAACCAGATCCTGCAATCGGTTGAGGGGCCCGTCGCCAAGATCCTTGCGGTCATCATCATCATCGTGACCGGGCTGTCGCTGGCATTTGGAGATACCTCGGGCGGATTTCGCCGTCTGGTGCAGATCGTATTCGGTCTGTCGATCGCTTTTGCCGCCTCGAGCTTCTTTCTCTCGTTCTTCTCCTTTGGCGGCGGAGTGATGATCTGATGGAGGAGGTCCCAGGTTTTGTGGCACCAGTCCATCGCGCCTTGACGGAACCGATCCTGATGGGCGGTGCACCGCGTTCCGTTGCGATCCTCAACGGCACTTTGGCGGCAGCACTTGGATTGGGTTTGCGGCTCTGGATCGCAGGCCTCCTGCTCTGGTTCATCGGCCATATGGCCGCCGTCTGGGCCGCCAAGCGCGATCCGGATTTCGTCGAAGTCGTGCGCCGCCACGTCCGCATTCCCGGTCACCTTAACACGTGAATTGTCCCATGATGAATCTTGCTGAATACCAGCGCTCAAACACGCGTCTTGCCGACTTTCTGCCCTGGGCGGCGCTGGTTGATGAGGGGGTGGTCCTCAATAAGGATGGCTCGTTTCAGCGGACGGCCAGATTCCGGGGACCAGATCTCGAAAGTGCCGTGCCGGCCGAACTTGTCGCGGTTGCCGGCAGGTTGAACAATGCGCTGCGCCGTCTCGGATCCGGCTGGGCGGTGTTTGTGGAGGCGCAGCGCCATGCCGCAGGCGCCTACCCTCCAGACACCTTTCCCGACGTGGCTTCGGCCCTGGTCGACGCCGAGCGAAAGGCCCAATTCGAAGAGGAGGGCGCTCACTACGAGTCGAGCTACTACCTGACTTTCCTCTATCTGCCGCCAGCTGAAAGCGTCGCGGTCGCAGAACGGCTGCTCTATGAGGGCGGCCAGCGGACGGTTGGCGAAGATTCGCGAGAAATACTGAGCGGATTTCTCGATCGCACCAATCGCGTTCTCCAACTCATGGAAGGGTTCATGCCGGAATGCGGCTGGCTCGATGACGAGGCCACCCTAACCTACCTGCATTCCACCATCTCGACGAAGCGGCATCGGGTCCGAGTGCCCGAGATTCCCATGTATCTCGACGCCTTGCTCGCCGATCAACCGCTAACCGGCGGGCTCGGGCCGATGCTGGGTCAAGCCCACATCCGCGTTCTGACGGTGGTCGGATTTCCAAGCGCTACGACGCCTGGGATTCTGGACGATCTGAACCGCTTGGCATTTCCATATCGCTGGTCGACCCGGGCCATCATGCTCGACAAGGGCGACGCGACAAGGCTCCTCACAAAAATCCGCCGTCAGTGGTTTGCCAAGCGCAAGTCGATCGCGGCGATCCTGAAAGAGGTGATGACCAACGAGGCGTCAGCTCTTCTTGATACTGATGCGAACAATAAGGCCATCGATGCTGATGCGGCCCTGCAGGAATTAGGCTCCGATCAGATCGGCGAAGCCTTTGTCACCGCGATCGTCGCCATCTGGGATACCAATCCGCGCGTCGCCGACGAAAAGCTGCGTCTGGTCGAAAAGGTGATCCAGGGCCGCGATTTCACCTGCATGATCGAAACTGTCAATGCAGTCGAGGCTTGGCTTGGCAGCCTGCCCGGACACGTCTACGCCAATGTCCGCCAGCCGCCGATTTCGACCCTTAATCTGGCTCATATGGTCCCGCTATCGGCCGTATGGGCAGGGGAGGTGAGAGACCATCACTTCAAGGCGCCACCTCTATTCTTTGGCAAGACCGAGGGATCGACGCCGTTTCGGTTTTCACTGCATGTCGGCGACGTCGGGCACACTCTTATTATAGGGCCAACCGGCGCCGGTAAGTCCGTTCTCCTGGCGATGATGGCTCTGCAGTTCCGCCGCTACCCGGAGGCACAGATCTTTGCCTTCGACTTTGGCGCCTCGGTCCGGGCCGCGGCCATCGCCATGGGCGGCGACTGGCATGATCTTGGTGGTGCGGTCGCGGGAGAATCGTCCGAATTTGTTGCACTGCAACCGCTCGCAAAGATCGACGAAGTCTCCGAACGCGGTTGGGCGGCCGACTGGATTGCCTCGATCCTGTCCCGCGAGCGGGTCGAGGTCACGCCTGAGGTTAGAGAGCACATTTGGTCTGCGCTCACGTCCCTGGCTTCGGCGCCTGTTCTTGAGCGCACCCTGACGGGACTATCGGTGCTTCTCCAGTCCAATATGGTGAAGCGCGCGCTGCAGCCCTATTGTCTGGGCGGTCCATATGATCGCTTGCTCGATGGGGAAAGCGAGCAACTTCGCGCCTCCTCTGTCCAGGTGTTTGAGACCGATGGGCTGATCGGGACGGCTGTCGCCCCTGCCGTCCTTTCCTATCTGTTTCATCGGATCGAGGACCGTTTTGACGGCCGTCCGACCCTTCTCATGATTGATGAGGGTTGGCTCGCACTCGATGACGCCCATTTTGCCGGGCAACTCCGGGAATGGCTGAAGACGCTTCGCAAGAAGAACGCCTCGGTTGTCTTTGCGACCCAGTCGCTTGCGGACATTGATGGCTCGCCCATTGCGCCAGCGATCATCGAAAGCTGTCCGACCCGAATCCTGCTGCCAAACGACCGCGCCATCGAACCGCAGATCACGGCAATTTATCGCCGCTTTGGCCTCAATGACCGGCAGATCGAGATCCTGGCACGCGCAACACCGAAACGCGACTACTACTGCCAGTCCCGTCGGGGCAATCGTCTGTTCGAGCTGGGCCTCGGCGAGGTCGCGCTCGCTTTCACAGCCAGCTCTTCGAAGGCCGACCAGGCCCTGATTGACCGTGTCCTAGCCGAGCACGGAAGGGAAAATTTCGTGACGGGCTGGCTCAAGGCGCGCGAGCTCGCCTGGGCCTGCGACCTCATTCCGCAACTTGCAAAGGCAGGGAGCCTCTGATGAAACGTCTAACTCAGCTCGTAGCGGCAGGCTTGATTGCTGCTGCCGTTTTCCAGGTGCCCCGAGAGGCCAGGGCCCAGTGGATCGTGTTCGATCCCAACAACTACGCGCAAAATGTGCTGACTGCTGCCCGCGAATTGCAGCAGATCAATAACCAGATCACATCGCTGCAAAACCAGGCGCTGATGCTGGTCAACCAGGCCAAAAATCTGGCGAGCCTACCGTATTCTTCGCTGCAGCAGCTTGAGCAGTCGATCCAGCGTACCCAGCAGTTGCTCAGTCAGGCGCAACGCATCGCCTATGATGTGCAGCAGATTGACCGCGCGTTCTCATCCACCTACGCACCAGCCTCTTCAAGCCAGCCCGCCCAGGCGCTGATCGCAAATGCGCAAACACGCTGGCAGAACGCTATTGCCGGCTTGCAGGATGCTATGCGCGTGCAGGCGACCGTGGTCGGCAATCTCGACACCAACCGCACCCAGATGTCGGCCGTCGTGAATGCGAGCCAGGGCGCCAGTGGTGCGCTGCAGGCGAGCCAAGCCGGCAATCAGCTGCTTGCCCTTCAAAACCAGCAGCTCGCCGATCTCACTGCGGCGATTGCCGCGCAGGGGCGTGCTCAAACTTTGGAGCAGGCAGAGCGAGCGGCCGCCCAGGATCAGGGCAGGGAGCAGCTCAGGCGTTTCTTGAGCCAGGGACAAGGCTACCAATCCACAACAGTGCAGATGTTTCACTAATGTCGACAAACAGATTTGAACGAATTCCGATGCTATTGGCGGTGGCGCTTGCCATCCTGGTTGTTGTTGCTTGCGCGATCCGGCTGCGGGGCGATCAAGATCAGGCTCTGCCCGAAGCCTCGATCGCGCAAGGGTCCTTTGAGGCGACCGCCTCAAAGCTCGAGCAATGCCGCACGGTCGAATACGAGCAGACAGATGCTTTGCTCGCGTGCCGAAAGCTCTGGGACGAGAAGCGTCGTGAGTTCTTCGGCTTTCGCCGCGGATCCTCAGGGGCTGGTATTAGCGAAACTAATCCAGACGCATCATCGCCTGTGCGCGGCAAGGATGAGAGCCGTCTGCCGTCCGGCTATCCCACCCTTCCCAACAATGAGGAGTGAACGATGGGCGGTACTGGCGTCATCGACCAATTTCTGGAGACCTTTACCCGTTATATCGACTCCGGATTCGGGCTGGTTGGCGGCGAAGTCGGATATGTGGCGACCACGTTAGCTGCGATCGACATTACGCTCGCCGGCCTGTTCTGGTCCTGGGGCGCTGATGAAGAAATCATCGCCCGACTTGTCAGAAAAACGATGTTTGTCGGTGTCTTCGCGTACCTCATCGGCAATTGGAATAGCTTAGCTAGGATCGTGTTCGAGAGCTTCGCTAGCCTTGGACTGAAAGCATCCGGCACCGGCCTTTCCTCAGTGGACTTTTTCAGGCCAGGAAAGATCGCTCAGGTTGGTCTCGATGCTGGGCGGCCGATCCTTGAATCGATCTCGGGTCTGATGGGCTATGTCAGCTTCTTCGAAAACTTCGTTCAGATCACAGTCCTGCTGTTCGCCTGGATCGTGGTGCTGCTCGCCTTCTTCATCCTGGCGATCCAGCTGTTCGTCACGCTGATCGAATTCAAGCTGACAACACTTGCCGGCTTTGTGCTGATCCCATTTGGGCTGTTTGGGAAGACCGCCTTTGCTGCCGAGCGGGTGCTCGGCAACGTCATTTCGTCCGGAGTCAAGGTCCTGGTGCTCGCGGTCATCGTCGGCATCGGATCGACCCTGTTTGCACAGTTCACGGCCGGCTTTGGAGGCAACCAGCCAACGGTCGAGGATGCGATGGCGCTGGTCCTTGCGGCATTGTCGCTACTGGGCCTCGGGATCTTCGGCCCCGGCATTGCGAGCGGCATTGTTTCCGGTGGACCGCAGCTTGGTGCTGGAGCTGCCGCAGGCACGGGACTTGCGGCAGGAGGATTGGTTGCAGCTGGCGCCGGACTTGCTGCAGGTGGAGTTGGACTTGCCAGCGGCGCAATCGGAACTGCGGCAAGGGCTAGCTCAGCAATCGCGAGCGGAGCCTCTAGCGCATTCCGGGCTGGCGGCCTCTCCGGTGTCACTGATGCGGGCGCCTCTGCCGCGGCAAGTCCTTTGCGCATCCTCGCGGCTCGTCTTGGCGGGAGCGCGGCGTCTCGTAATGTGAGTGCGCTAGACGCCTCAGGGGCGACATCTCAGGAGGTGCCTAGCTGGGCGCGCCGCGCAAAGCGCGCACAAGCGATCCACCAGGGCGCGACAGCCGCGACGAATGCGGTTCGTGCCGGCGATCACGCAAGCGGTGGCGCATCGGTCGATCTCAAAGAGCAAGAATAACGATGCCAGCTGAAGGCGTCCTTCACCCTTTCTGCCCCCGGCGGCACTCATGGCGGCACCTGTAGTTTCAAGGAGCTCACTTTCATGTTCAAACGGTCGGCTGTCCACTATGGCCGCACGCCCGAGCCGGTCACCCCCTATCAGAGGGCAGCCCAGGTCTGGGACGACCGGATCGGCTCGGCGCGTGTGCAGGCCAAAAATTGGCGCTTGATGGCGTTCGGCTGTCTGTTCTTGTGCGCGGGATTTGCCGGTGCCCTCGTTTGGCAGTCGGCGCAGGGAACGGTTACGCCCTGGGTCGTCGAAGTTGATCATCTGGGCGAGGCAAAAACCATCGCCCCGGCAAATGCTGCCTACGAGGCGAGCGATCCGCAGATCGCCTTCCATCTTGCGCGCTTTATCGAGCATGTGCGTGGCCTTCCGCTGGACGCCATCGTGCTGCGCCAGGATTGGCTGCGTGCGTATGACTTCACCACCGATCGTGGCGCTCGCGCGCTGAATGACTATGCCCGCAACAACGATCCCTTCGCCAAGGTCGGGCAAACCCAAGTCGCTGTCGAGGTCTCGAGCGTCATTCGGGCCTCCGTGGACAGCTTCCGCTTAACCTGGACCGAGCGGCATTACCAGAACGGGCAGTTAGCGGCCGCCGAGCGGTGGAGCGCGATCCTCACCATCATCGTTGAACCGCCCCGCGATATCGAGCGGCTTCGTAAGAACCCGCTCGGCATTTACGTCAACGCGATCAACTGGTCGAAGGAGTTCGGATCGTAATGCGTCAAATTCTCGTGGCGAACCTCCAGAGATTCCGACAGAGCGGCGTGTCCGCACTCTTGGTCAGTTTATGCATCCTTGGTGGCTGCACCACATTCAAGCCGCCGCAGATCAGCTATGATGACGAAATCCCACCCTCTCCCGATTTGCCGGCATTGGCGGATGACCGTCCAAAACCGCTTCACGTGCCGCCTGTCTGGACGCCGGCGCGCGGTGGCAAGAAGCTTGAGGCCAAGGAACCCGTCGATCGGATCGAGAGCGCCAACGACGCTGCCCGCGTCGAGCCTCGTAAGGCGGGGTATTTCAACGCGGTGCAGGTGTTTCCCTATAGCCCCGGCGCGCTTTACCAGATCTACGCGGCGCCCGGACAGATCACCGATATCGCCCTCGAACCGGGGGAGCAACTGATCGGCTCAGGTCCCGTCGCCGCCGGCGACACCGTGCGCTGGGTGGTGGGCGATACTGAGAGCGGCGGCAGTGATGAGCGCCGCGTCCACATCATGGTCAAGCCAACGCGCCCCGCGATTACGACCAATCTCGTCGTCAACACCGACCGCCGGACTTATCTCATTGAGCTCCGCTCCCGAGAAAAACCCTACATGCCTTCGGTTGCCTGGTTTTACCCCAAACCTCGAACCACTCCCGGTCAAAAGGTGCCGCCGGCGCCGTACATTCCGGATCCAGCCGAGCGCCGCTATCGTTATTCGATTGGCGGAGATAGCCCGCCCTGGCGCCCGGTTAACGCGTACGACGACGGACGCAAGGTCTACATCGAATTCTCGGCAGGGATTACTCAGGGCGAGATGCCGCCGTTGTTTGTCATTGGACCGGACGGCAAGACCGAGATCGTCAACTACCGCGTCTATGGCAATGTCCTCATCGTCGATCGGCTGTTTGCGGCCGCCGAACTGCGGCTCGGCGGTGAGGGCCAGCAGAAAGTGCGTATCGCAAGAACCGACGGGAGGTCGCTGTGAGCAATACCAGCGGAGATCCCGCGGGGCGCGACCCGGCCCAAGCTGGTGCCCCCGCGGACATTGCCCAGTCCTTGCGGCTGCGCCCCGAACGGCCGCGCGTGATGCGCCTCTCCCGAAAGGCGCTACTTGCTGGCACTGGTCTAGCTCTGGCCGTAGTCTCCGTCGCCGTATTGTGGGCGCTGCAAAGACCTGAAAAGCGCCCCGCGACCTCTGAGGAGCTTTATTCGACTGACCACCACACCGTTGCGGATCAACTTTCGACGCTCCCTAAGGATTATGCCGGAATACCCCACGACGTGCCACGGCTCGGACCACCCTTGCCCGGCGATTTGGGGCGACCGATCCTCGCAGCTCAAGCCCAAACGCAATCCGGCTCGCTTGCAGCTGACGCTGAACAACAGCGCATCAATCAGGAAACTGAGGCGGCGCGCACCAGCAAAGTATTCGCCACGACTAACATCCGCCCATTGGCGGCAACAACACCGTCCAACGAGACATCTGCGAACCCGACGACGTCTTCCGATGAAGCATTTGCGCAAAATGGGCAGGATCGCAAGCTTGCGTTCGTGAACGCGACTGTGGATCGACGTACCACAAGCTCCGATCGCCTGGTCAGGCCAGTATCGCCCTTCGTGGTCCAGGCGGGAACAGTCATTCCGGCCGCTCTCATTACCGGAATCCGCTCTGATCTGCCGGGCCAGATCACAGCGCAAGTGACCGAAAGCGTCTTTGACACTCCGACCGGCAGGGCTCGGCTGATCCCCCAAGGCGCGCGACTGATCGGGATCTACGATAGCCAGGTCGCGTTCGGACAGTCGCGCGTGCTCCTCGTCTGGACGCGTCTGATCATGCCCAATGGACGTTCCATCGTGCTCGAACGTCAGCCAGGCGCGGACGTAGCTGGTTACGCCGGCCTTGAGGATGAGGTCGACAACCATTGGAAGGAACTATTGGGAGCCGCGGCGCTATCGACTTTGCTCGCCGTTGGGACCGAGGTTAACTCCGGGGCAGACGCCAATAGCTCCAACAGTGACATCATTGCGGCGCTGCGACGCGGAGCCGGGGACTCCCTTAATCAGGCCGGACAACAGATAGTTCGGCGCAACCTCAATGTTCAGCCGACATTGACCATCCGGCCGGGATTTCCGGTGCGGGTCATTGTCAACCGCGATCTCGTGCTCGAACCATATAGAGGATGAAATGACCAAACTGAAGATTGGAACGATTGCAGATGACAAACCCGTTCGGATCGCCATCGACTTGCCCGCTGCAGTGCATCGCGATCTGATTTCGTACGCGGAGATTCTCTCCCGTGAAACTGGCCAGAAGATCAGCGACCCCAATAAACTGATAGGGCCGATGGTGGCGCGCTTCATGGCGACTGACCGAGCCTTTGCGAAGGCCCGAAAGCGGCTTCACTCCAAAGATGATGAAGGGTAGCGCTCGGCCAGCAACCTGAGGAAATCGGCCATTTTCGTTATCATTGCGCCACACCGCAGAAAAGCCAACGCGCGGCTTGGTCCCATGCCGTCCCGCAATTCCGATAGGCCAAGCCAGAAGAATTGGCCCCAACGTCGGGTTCCAGCGCGAGGCTGATCCCGGGCCCATCTTTTGACGACCCCCGACATCGCAACGCTCAGTCCGCGCCCCGCCGTTGCAGCGACGACCTTTGTAATTAGCACTCCTCCGAGTCCGGGTTGGTGATTCGGCAACACGGCTGTGCTTTGGATCGCATGCGAACCTTGCTGTGGGTACCTGTTCGCTTGAATACTGCGTTTGACTCCCAATAACCGCTGGATTTCGCCGCGATTGCCTTTGTCTGCGTCGCTGACTTCTGCAGCTCCTCCGATTAAAACACTGGGATCGCAAATACCGTGTCGGCCTCACGCTTGGAGTTGTCCGCAGGAAAGAAGGTCGATGCAAACGGCACAAGGGCTACGATTCTAGCATCCCGACCAGCGCTCTGTGTAGCGCGACGACAGAGGGATCGAGGATCAAGGAAAAGACGAGGGTAGGTTCGGTGAGTCCCGAACCGGAGTCCCGAAAAACATTGCTAATCGTGGTTGAGTTTACTTATTTGTCCTGGGGGAGGGCATGGCTCGGGGCCCAAAGAAGCAGCGGCTGAACATATTTCTCATCAAGCCAGGCGTTGGAATCGATCAAGTTGTACGAGATGATGTGGGGCCATTAGATCGGCGCGCTATCCGGAAGGGTCTAAACTTTAGTGGAATAATTTTCACAAAGGGGACCCCAGCAAATCCGCCTTCTTGGACACGTTTCGTTCAACAGGGAGCGGAAGAGGCGCTCGGTCTGCTGTTCAACCAGAGTGCTTCAGGTCTGATCATCTTGACCGCTGCTGGTCGCATGTTCGCAATTGCTTTTGGTTTCGGCAGACATTGGATTGAAGAGGCGCAAATTGTTCGTCGTTTTGGAATGATAGTAAGCTTGAATGTCGTTCATCCTGACCGCATCAGAAGTGTAGACCGGGAGGAGTTTGATACAATCCAGCGGAAGACACGCAGTCAGACATCCATAAGTTCTAACATCGATAGCTTCGGGCTCAACATCCAACGTGATCTCGTGCGCTCGGTTACCGGGCAGCCCGAAGATACAAGTTTCGCCGCGCACGTAACCGGCGCGGACAATTTGATCATGAGCGTCGCCCTAACTTTTGAACAACTTGGAGATAAGTGCGCGCAAGCGCTCGGCTATTTCAGCAGCAATCGCTATCGCGATAGGTATGCATGGATCGACAATTTCAACCGGCTCGCCGACCCAGTCAAGGTCGCCGAACTTGATGCAAGGCTCGTCGAGGAAATCAGGACCGGCGCCCCCGAAAACGCATACCTTACACCACCGGATACACTGGATACTCAGGAACACAGAGGTTTTCTTTACCCTAGGGAGCGCAAAGGCGTTGAACTACACCCAGATCTACGCATGGAAGAGTGGCTTTCAGCGATAGACGATCCTCGCGCAATAACACTTGAGTACCTGAGGAGATGGAAGTTTCGTGAATTCACGGTCAGTGAAGAGATCCCTCGACAATTCACCGTGTACGACGCGATCATTTATGAAGTTACTCAAGGTACAAAACTTTATGTGTTGTCATTCGGAGAGTGGTTCGAGATAGCGCAGGATCATGTTGCAACAGTAAACGGACAGGTAGCGCAAATTAGAGAACATTCCGAGTTGAATATGATTGATGCTCGTTCTGGCGAAACAGAAGGCGAGTATAACAGAAGGGCAGCCGCATCCAGCAATGGAGAATTTGTTCTGCTTGATGCGAAGTCCGTAGCCTATGGGGGAGGGCGAAGCTCAATTGAGATATGCGATTTGTTATCGCTGCAGCGCGTATTCATTCACGTCAAGGCGAAGACTAAATCTGCGACATTGAGCCACCTTTTTGCGCAGGGCCTTAATTCGGCGCAAGCATTTCGCGATCACAGCTTTCGTCAGCTCGCAATTGCAAAATGCCCGAATTCGCACCAAGCTCTGCTCAGCGGAGAGCCGCGCATCGACGAGTTCACCGTAACTTACGCAATTATCACTCACGCGAGAGGTAATCTGAGAGACGCTCTGCCGTTCTTTAGCAAGCAAAGCCTAGCTAATGCGGCGCAGCTGTTGCGAAACATGGGCTACCAAGTACGCCTCAAAAAGATCGCCGTGATCTGATACGTCGTCCGTTAAGAAGCCGAATTGAGCGCGGCGGGACCGGGCGAGCGCTCGCCATCCCAGTCCCAGAGCAGGTCCAAGAATTGTCTAAGCGAGGCGAAGATGCAGCGGAAGTTGTGACCGACTGCTGAAAGGATGATGTTGGCGGCATCGCCGACACGGCCTCGGAGTGCGAACGCCTCCTAACAGTGCGCGCGACTGAAGGGGATCTGCGACAGCCAAGTCGCGTTCCGAGCCGTCGCGCGTGCATCTGCAAGCGAGCGTTCCATGCCTCGAGTGACAGCACAGAGCCGAGGTCGCGGAATACGCTGGCCAGGGGTATGAGGTCGAGAGAGATTGGAAAGAGCTGCTGGAAGCGGCGACCATATCGACATTGCTCGTCATTGGGACTGAGGTAACTCCGGGACAGACGCTCCAACGGTGACATCATTCAGGCCGCTGCGTGGAGCAGGAGGCTCCCTCAATCAGGCGCGCATCGGCGGTCTACTGCAACGACATTCAGCCGATATTGACTCTCGGGCCGGGAACCTTGGAGCGGTCTCAGAACGAGAGCCCGTTCGAAGCGCCACCGAATTGCGTTGCCATGAATCCGGATCTGATTTCCCGGAAACTCTTTCCGTGATAAATCAGCGCTCCAGATAAACTGATAGTGCTGACGCCTTTGTCAAAGCCTAAAGCGACTTAGGCCAAAGATGACGAAGGGTAGCGTTCGGCCAGCAATTTGAGGAAATTGACCAGAGCTGGATTTTCGTTGTCATCACGCCAGACCGCGGAAAAGCCGATGCGGCTTGGTCCCACGCTGTCGCGCAATTCCCGATAAACCAAGCCGGAACAATTGGCCCCCACGTCGGATTCCAGCACGAGGGTGATGCCGAGGCCCATACTAACGAGATTCTGGATCTCTGCGCGGCTGACATCGCGATGCTCGATCCGCGGGCCCTCCGTCGAGATGATGAATTTTGCATTTAGCAACGCTTCGAGGTCGCGCCCCCAATCGTGTTGGCTCATCAAAACGATTTGGTTACGCAAATCGGTCCATGAGATACCATTCTGCAGAGCCAGGAGATGATCGTGAGGAAGAGCAGCAAAGACCCGCTCGCTCCACAAGGGAGTGCTTGCGCTGCTGATATCGAATGAATCTCCTGCTGCAACATAGAAGTCAACCATGCCATTGCGAAGCGCGGTTGCTAATCGGGGCCGAGATCGTTCGACGATTCCAAGCCTTACCTGCGGAAATCGCGAACAGTATTCGAGCAGCGTCGCACGCAGGTGACCAGCGGTAAGAGATGTGGAGAATCCAATGACGAAGCGGCCGCATTCCCCACGGTCGGTAAGCTTGGCCCTCGCGACGAGTCCATCCATCTGTTGAAGAATTGAGCGCGCTGTTCGAAGAAAATCAAGTCCCGCTGGTGTTGCTGTAACCCCCGCACGCGATCGCTCGAAGATGATTATTCCAATTGAGTATTCCAGGAGCTGAATAGAGCGACTGAGCGTCGATTGTGTGATGGAAAGACTATCGGCAGCTCGGCGAAAGCTCCCATGCTCCGCGGCCGCAAGTGCCAGCTGAAGTTGACCGAGGTCCAAATTGAGGCGTCGGATTCCCGCCGCCAGATCGGCAAAGCTTGTACGACGCACCATTGCAGCACCTTAAATTTCAGAAATCGAGCAAATGGAGTTGCTCAGAAAATGAAAGGATCACCGGCCGGTTGATCGTGGTCAGGAGGACGAATGGCTTTCCTTGCGCGTTCGTTTCTTATTTCTTGATGCGCGTGGGCGGCATGTTGGGTGAACATCGTCGTGTCTCTGCTTGCGATTGTGGCTCGCTGCCGATCATGTGGACCCGTGCTTCTCCGTCTTCCCGGGATGCCGATGCGAGATTTACGATTTCTGAGAGCGCAAATCTGACGCGCGCGCGAGCCGCGACGGCGCTCTCGTTCATGCTGGGCGTGGGGGAGACGACTCGGCGAGTTCAGTCGGGCGGGGAAGTGGGGTACTCAGGCGGCCTCTAACAAGACTGGTGTCCAGAGCACAAGCCCATCGAGACCGCCAGCAGCGCGTACTCTTTGAAGAGCTCCTGGTGAAATTTCCAGGTGTCCTGCCACAGCCATGGTATTTCCGATGTTGCAGGGAGAGGCGATACGGCAGAGCGGCCAGCCTGCGCGTTTCAGGATTCTCTCCATCCGAACGTCGGTAACCGTGACGATGTTGTTAAGTCGTCTCGATAGTCCGAATTCGATCATCCCCGCGAAAAGCTCGTAAGTCGACTTGGCGAGCCCGTGTTCGCCCTTCGGAGCATTGGGAGAAGCATCAACCGCGAACCGGCTGCTCTCCCAGACCAGCGGGTCTGCCGGAGCAGGAAGCCCCCCAAGAACCATTGGAAACGTATCGCGCACCATCGTCGGCCCCAGAGTCGGCAAAAGACGAACCGAACCTTCCACATGACCCTCAAGAGACGTTTGGACGAGGTAGGCCGGATGCAGCGCATCGAAATCGTCCATTTCCATGTCGCCGGAGGTCTGAACGCTCCACTCCAATCGCTGCTTAAAAACGCGATAGCGTAACTTATACATGGATGCTAACGTGCAGGAAAACGCACTGTAGGATGACTCCGTAATAAGCTGAATCATGGTCCCCTCCCAAAGGAGAGGAAATTCTGGAGGAGCTGCGCGTCAACATCATCCCCTATAACTATGCGGGATCAGGGTCTTAATCTCGCCCATCTCGTTTGGCAGCGGCCAATCGCACTGCGGCCTGAACGACTTTACGAACTCCCAGCTTGTCTCTCGCGCTCCTTAAGTAATGAGCCACGGTATTGTGGGATATGCCGAGGATCCGTCCAGTTTCCCAAACGCTTTTGCCCTTTGCGGCCCAGTCCAAACATTCGACTTCGCGGGGAGACAGTACGATTCCGTCGATTGTCAGTTGATGTAAGAGCGTGCGGCGCACATGAAAATGAAAGCATCTCGCCATTAGCTGAAGGACAGGGGCATTCAGATCGATGCACTTTTCGAATTGTGGACGCCTTTGGTCGGCGGCAAAGGTCAGAGCAGCAACCGAGCCGTCTTCATCGTGAATTGGGACTGTGAAACCTAGCCGAATTCCGAATTCGC
This sequence comes from Bradyrhizobium iriomotense, assembly GCF_030160715.1. Classification (GTDB taxonomy): domain Bacteria; phylum Pseudomonadota; class Alphaproteobacteria; order Rhizobiales; family Xanthobacteraceae; genus Bradyrhizobium; species Bradyrhizobium iriomotense. The sequence continues at coordinate 2,210 of NZ_BSOW01000033.1, read as the reverse complement.
TAGCTTCGTCGAAAAATCTTCGTTGCGCCGGAGAGATTGGTCTCAAAGGTGCGTCTAAACCCCATTGAAATGGGTCAGTGCTCTCTAACGAACGTTTGATAATCGGATCCAGGCGTTCGTAGTGACTGCGCACATAATGTGTGACCCAGTTGTTCGGATACGTTGATATGACCAATGGCTTTTTGCCGGCCCGCTGCGGCACCGCAAGATATGCAAAACAAGACAGATCAAGCTCGCTCGCGGTGATCGCCATGGCTTCTGCGAAGGCATCCGCGTGTTCGGCGCTGAAAAGAAGCTCAACGTATCTTTGATATATGCGATGCATGGTGATGGGCGATAACGGCTTTGCGGGACCAAAAGGGCCCGGAACGTTCCTAACGAGACGAGTGGTTGAAGGATTTTTCCCGCGGAGCGAGAGCTCATTCGTGTGAAGGTCGTCAAACGGGCCTAGGTCAGCTATCCTTCGCATTCCAGTGCAGTATCGGCGCAATCCCCTTCTGCCTGGGGTCAACGCGGTCAGTTTCGCGCGCCGGTTCAGTTTCCTAATATAAATATATTTCTCCGTTGCTCCAATGGTAGTACGGTAATTGCACAGAATTCGTTGTTTCGGCATCAACTTCCGTTATGGGGGCGCCGATGCCAGAAGATTTCCTGTTTGGTGGGTCTGAGCCGAATGCTCCCAAGAACGCGTTCGGCGGCGGTTCCGTTTGAAGCAGCTAGGTGTTTAGTCCCGTCAGGAGCGGGTTGAGTTTGAGCCTCTGACTGGGAAGTCCAGCATCTGCAGATGTATTCGTAGGGTGTGTGGCCCTTCAGCCGCCGAGCGTAACTGGGGGCGGTGATGAAGTCGGCAAGGTGAGCTTCGAGATGATCGTGTCGATCGTAATGGTAGCGTTGGACGGTCTCTTCGGTTCATGCGCTCGACCTGGGCATTGGTCAAGGATGGTTGATCTTGGTCAGCCGATGTTCGATCCCGTTTTCCTCACTTATGTCGGGCCCGTCCGCATAGCGAGGCGGGAAGGTGGACTGGATCCGTGCGCGCCCGATAGGGCGCGCAGGCGCGAGGACGGAAGCCCCAATGCTTCGCGAAAGCGATGAGCTTGTCGTTAAACTGAACCGACCGGCTCACCGCATCATGGCGCGCCGCGAGCTCGCGTGGGATTGTCCACCAGCACTTCCGGCACGCCGAAGGTCGTGAATGCACTCTCGAGCCCGGCGAACCGGTGCTTTTGCTTCTCGGCCCGGAACGCACGCACATGCAGCCGTCGCGAATGCCCCAGCGTCGCCACGAACACGAATGCTTTGACTTTGATCCCGACCGCAAGATCCGCGTCCTGCCGCCGATTGGAAAGCGGAAGCGCTATCCCGCTCTATCCCTTACGGTGGTCCATGCCGAAAAGCGCAGGACCCCGAAAACGGAAAGAAGATCAATTGGGAGCTGATCACCGATCTGCCTGTTCGCTCCCGCACCGACGCCGTTGAGAAGCCTGAATGGTATGCTTTGCGATGGAAGATCGAGGTGTTCCACATCGTCAGCAAAGCTGAGAAGTCGAAGCTCAGGACCGCCAGCGTCTGACCAATCTGATCTCGCTCTTTTGCATCCGGAGTTGACGAGTCTTTTGGCTGACGCTGCTAACTGTTCCGCCCCAGATGCGCCGTACGCATACGACGAAGACCGCCTGACTGACGCATGCGTGCGGGCACGGCGAGCTCTATGATGGCGTTGCGTGAAGGTCAGGCGGCCTGGTGATCGGCGGGCTTGTCGGCTTGGCGCAGGAGCTTCCATTCCCAGGGCAGCAGTTCGCGCAGGCGCGATGCGAGAAGATTGGCGATACGGGCGAGGACGTCGGCGAGCCAGGCCTAGGGATCGACGTCGTTGACGCGACAGGTCGTGATCATCGCCAGCACGATGGCGGCGCGGTCGGCGCGCCGCGCTGGCTGCCGGCGAAGGTCCAGTTGCGCCTTCCCAAGGCGCCTCTCAATGCGCGCTCAGCACAATTGTTGGTCAAGCAGATCCTGCCATTGTCGAGGAAGCGGGCGAAGTCGTAGCGCCTGAGCATGTAGTTGATCGCCTTCAGGACCTCGGAGGAGCGCGAGAGGGTTTCGCGCTCACGCATGAAGCAGAAAAGATCGCCGCCATGGGGTCGCGCTGAGCACCTCCTGCACGCGGAGAGCCAGGCTCGGAAAGCCGCACCGCATGTCGGTGTGGCCCG
>NZ_BSOW01000032.1 GCF_030160715.1 Bradyrhizobium iriomotense | reverse complement strand
GGCTATTTCTCAGCGCCTTGCAAAAGTCGTTCGATACCGGCGAGCTACAATTCTTCTCGTCGCTGGAACCGTTGCGTGATCCGGCTGCGTTTCAGCGCTATCTGAACGATGTCCGCAGAATCAATTGGATTGTCTACGCCAAGCCGCCATTTGGCAGCGCCGAACAGGTTGTGCACTATGTCGGCCGCTATACGCATCGGGTAGCGATCAGCAACAGCCGTGTCATCGATATCGAAGACAGCAAAGTACGCTTTCGATGGAAGGATTACCGCCACGGAAGCCAGCAGAGAGTAATGACGCTGGACGTCGGGGAGTTCATTCGGCGTTTCCTCATCCATGTCCTGCCCGAAGGCTTCAAACGTATTCGCTACTATGGTTTTCTGGGTAACCGCTACCGCAAGCAAAAGCTCGCTCGCTGCCGTGAACTGCTCGGAATGATATCCGCCGATGCACGTTCGGAGCCGGAAGAGCCATCCGATTGCCCCGAGAAGGCTGAGCACTGCAATGCCGCTTCCTTGCGTCAATGTCCATCCTGTCATCAAGGCCACATGGTGTGCGTCGAGGTCTTGCAGCCAGGTTCGTTCAGTGCCGCTCGTTCACCGGACACTTCTTGATGCGAGACCTCGATCAACCAAGAACCGCCACCTTCCATTTCGCAATTCTTCCGGCCGCCGTGGCAGCCGATAGATGCCCTGTTGTCGTTCTTCCGACGTCAAACCTCCGGCGCTTCGCATTTTTCGGCTACTTCGCTTCCCAGATGTCGCTTCCACCCAGTACTTTCATGACAATGTCCGCTTTGGACTTGTCTCCAGTCCAGATCACGACGTCCACAAATAACGGCGCAGTGATTCAACACCCATAGCTGCAGCGGCGTGCCCGCGGCTTCGTCCAACACGTTTTTAGATTGCCGGCGCCCCTCGCGAGTGCTCGTGTTGGGTACCGAACCACGCGCCGCCAATCTAAAAACGCTCTCTAATATGCCGCGTCCGCATTATGCAGAGCACGGCAGGTCAACTCTTTGATCTGCTTTTTCATTTCCTCATCTCCACTTGGCATAATCATGATGCCTCTGCTCTCAACAGCAGAAGGACACCCTCATGGCTTTCCCCACCAACTCTCGCTCCGGCGGTGACCCACGCACCGCCTCTCTTGATGATCGTGCGCTCGTCCAGGGCTATCTGGCGCAGCATCCCAAGCTCGCGGCCGGTGCCCTGAGCGCGGCGCGACATTTTCTGAAGTGGGCAGGCGCTCATGGGATCGCGCGCGCCGATATTGATGCGGCAGCGGTTGATCGTTTCGCGCGGCATCGCTGTCGGTGCGGACGTTATAGCTCCCGGCAGCTACGTGACCCGGTCTACATCACCGATGTCCGCCGGTTCCTCCGTTATCTGGAGAATGCGGGGGTCGTAACCGTTCCGGACAATGTCGAACGGCTGGACAAATATCTCGCGGACTTTGCCGCCGAGCTTACGGCAGTTGGCTACAGCGAACCGAACTATACTAGGGGATTAAGTCAGGCACGGCATTTCGTCGAATGGATCTTCCAGGCGCGTATTCCTTCAAAGGAGATCACTGACATCACCATTGAACAGTTTGCCCTGCACAATTGTCGCTGCGGCATCCGAACCAAGCGAGGTCGACGGGTTGTTGGCACTGGAACCAAGGATCGCCGTCGAGGTGCATACCGTTTCGTCAGTTTCCTGCGTGAACAGGGTGTCATCAATCCCTCTGTGTCACCTGATTCTCTCGAGGTCGATCCGCGGCTGGACGGCTTCACCCAATGGCTACGTCGCGAGCGTGGGGCGACGGCCGAGACCATCCGGCGCTACCGGCAAGAGGCCGGACGCTGGATCGGCGTTCTCGGCACTGATCCGGCGCAATACGATGCTGGGACCATCCGCTCGATCGTTCTGGATCAGCCCAAAGAACGGTCTCGTTCTTCGATCCGCATGACAGTGACCGTGCTGCGGGCGTTTCTGCGCTTCGCCGTCATCCAGGGGCTTTGCGCCCCCTTCCTGCTGCATGCAGTACCGCCCGCAGTTCGACGGAAGCTGTCAACCGTTCCGCGCGTTATCCCGGCGGCGACAATTGAAGATATCGTTGCATCTTCTGGCGCGACGACACCAGTCGATATCCGGGATCGCGCCATCCTTCTCCTGCTCGCGCGGATGGGGTTGCGGGCTGGGGACGTGTGGCAGTTGCACCTTTCCGATATCGACTGGCGAGCGGGTCGATTACGGTTGCACGGCAAAAGCCGTCGCGGAACGATGCTGCCGTTGCCCCAGGATGCAGGGGATGCACTTCTCGCCTACATCGAGGAAGCCCGGCCCTTCGTCTCGACGGACCGGGTATTTCTGCGGACACAGGCGCCGTTTACCCCGCTGCGTTCTGCGGCCGAGATCGCCGGTATTGTCGCCCGCATCCTGAAGCGTGGTGGATTTTCCCGTCTGCCGACGGGATCCCATGTGTTCCGTCATTCACTGGCCTCCGCTTGGCTGCGCGACGGTGCCGATCTTGATCAGATCGGCGTCGCATTGCGACACGCCTCTCGGGAGTCGACCGCAATCTACGCGAAGGTGGATGTCTCGATGCTGGCAGCCGTTGCCCAGCCTTGGCCGGGAGCAGCGTCATGATCCATCATCACGTCGATCGCTACATTCAGCTGCATCGCACCCTTGGCAAGAAGTTCGATGCACACGAGCAGGCGCTGAATCAGTTCGCTGTATTCGCCAGCGAAAGAGCCGCCACCATAATAACCGCCGAGTTGATACTGGAGTGGGTGCGTGAAGCCGCTACGCCGAACGCAGCCCGTGTGCGTTTTGGCCTCGCACGCGCGTTTGCCGAGTTTCTGCACGGTGAAGACCCACGGCATCAAGTCCCGGCTGCAGGGCTGATGGGGCGCGGCCGACGGCGGCGGCCAGCTCCGTACATTCTAATGCCGGATCAAATCGCAACCATCATGGCGGAGGCTCTGAAGGTGCCAGGCTTGGCTCCGATCAGCCCGCTTACATATCATAATCTGTTCGGATTGCTTGCCTCGACAGGGCTCCGCATTTCGGAAGCTCTTTCCCTCCGCTGCGATGACCTGACGGATGACGGCCTCATGGTTCGCAGCGGCAAGTTCGGTAAAAGCCGCCTCGTTCCGCTACACGCTTCAACCCGGATTGCCCTTGAGCAATACCTTGCCGTCCGACGTGAGGTTCGCGGCGCAAGCGACGATCTCTTTGTGTTGGGTCACGGTCATGCTCCGACCAAGACCAGAGCCCATGTGGTTTTCGTCCGGATTGTCAGACGGCTCGGGTACCGCAACCCAACGGGCCCGGGTCCCCGGCTGCACGATCTTCGTCACACCTTCGCAGTGCGGTCTCTGGAAGCCTGCGGGAATAATCCGCAGGCTATTCTGCGACACATGCGTGCGCTGAGCACCTATCTCGGCCATGCCGAGGTTGCCAACACCTATTGGTATCTCGAGGCCACACCTGTCCTATTGCGCACGATCGCTTCAGCAACAGAAGGCGCCTTCGTCGGAGGTGCAGCATGATTCCGCTCGCTCCGGACCTTTCTGCGTTCCTGCAGAACCACCTTCCGAATGAACGTGGTGCAAGCCCGCATACAATCGCGAGCTACGCGCATGCGTTTACGCTCTTGCTGCGTTTCACCGCCGCTCGGCTCAAACGACAGCCCTCCGACCTCATGATCGAGGATCTCGACGTCGGACTCGTGCGAGCATTTCTGCAGCATGTGGAAGAAGGGCGGGACAATACCGCCCGTTCTCGCAATGCACGGCTCTCGGCGATCAAGGCGTTCTTTCGCTTCGTCGAACATCGGCAACCGGCCTGTCTCGAGCAGGCTATGATGATCCGGGCGCTACCGGTCAAACGAACGGACACCCGGCTCATCGACTATCTGACCCGGGAAGAGATCCGAGCACTGCTTGCCGCACCCGACATCCGCACGCGCGGCGGCCTGCGTGACCGCGCGATGCTCCATCTCGCCTATGCCGCGGGTTTGCGTGCGTCCGAATTGCTGGCGATGCGGATGGAAGACTTCGCCGACAGGTCGCTTTCCAGCGTCCGCGTCCTCGGCAAGGGACGACGAGAACGTATCCTGCCACTCTGGAAAGAAACTCAGGCCGCATTGCGAGCATGGCTAGCCGTTCGGCCAAATGGTCACGGTCCAGAACTGTTCCTGAGCCGGGATGGCCAACGCATGAGCCGCGATGGCTTCGCCTACAGGCTCAGCTTGCACGTTGCCAAAGCCGGCAAGACGCTGCCATCAATTGCCGGCAAAAGCGTCACGCCGCACGTGCTTCGGCATAGCTGTGCCATGCACACGCTCCAGGCAACCGGGGACGTCCGTAAGGTGGCGCTCTGGCTCGGTCATGCCAGTATCCAGACCACCGAGATGTATTTGCGCGCTGACCCGACCGAGAAGCTTGCGCTTCTTGACGCTCACCATCCCCCGCTGATCAGGGCTGGCCGGTTCCGAGAGCCGTCGGACAAGCTGATGGCCGCTCTCGCGGCCGCAACCAACCCACGGCACCGGTAAATCTGAACAGCCATCGCAGCGCCGGGCGACCTCCGCCCGGCACCTATGATTATGTCAAGTGGAGATGAGGAAATGAAAAAGCAGATCAAAGAGTTGACCTGCCGTGCTCTGCATAATGCGGTCGCGGCATATTACGTGCTCGATTACCTCGCCCATTCCTTCCCGGTGCAGCTTTATGAGCCCTTCACCGCCGAGGGCAATCTCTCGTCCCGGCCCGTCTTCCGCGATGGCCAGCCGGTCGAGAGCCGCGAGGCGGTCGCCCGCCGCAATGAGCTGATCGAGCGGCTCGCGTCGCTTCCGCCCGTTCCGGGCGCGCTCGACCAGATCGTGCAGCGGTTCGGCACGGATCTCGTGGCGGAAGTGACGGGACGTTCGCGGCGCTTGGTGCGCTGGGGTGACCGCCTTGCCGTCGAGAACCGTGCCGCCTCCGCCAATCTCGCAGAAACCGCCGCGTTCATGGATGACCTAAAGCGCGTGCTTGTCTTTTCGGAGGCTGGCGGCACGGGCCGCAGCTACCACGCCGAACTCTCGGCGCGGAATCGCCGGCTTCGCGTCCATTATTTGCTCGAGCCGGGCTGGAAAGCCGATGCCGCGATCCAGGGGCTCGGTCGAACGAACCGCACCAACCAGGCGCAGCCGCCGCTGTTCCGCCCGATCGCGACCGACGTCAAGGCGGAGAAGCGCTTCCTCTCGACCATTGCGCGCCGGCTCGACACGCTGGGTGCCATCACGCGCGGCCAGCGCCAGACCGGCGGCCAGGGCCTGTTCCGTCCCGAGGACAATCTTGAGAGCCACTACGCCCGAGATGCGCTGCGCCAGCTCTACCTGCTGCTCGTGCGCGGCAAGATAGAAGGCTGCTCACTCCAGATCTTCGAGGACGCCACGGGCCTGAAGCTCATGGACGCGAACGGCATCAAGGACGAGCTGCCGCCCATCACGACCTTCCTCAACCGACTACTCGCGCTCACTATCGACTTGCAAGGTGTGCTGTTCACGGCCTTCGAGCAGTTACTGAACGCCAAGGTCGAGGGCGCCATCGCCAGCGGCGTCTACGACGTCGGCCTGGAGACACTGCAGGCGGAGAGCTTCGTTGTTACCGATCGGCGCCCGATCTACACGCACCCCGCGACCCGCGCGGAAACCCGGCTGCTCACGGTCACGGAACGCCGGCGCAATCGCCCCGTGACGCTGGATCAAGCGCGCGACTATCTCGCCGATGCTCGGGCGGTGCTGCTGCTCAACGAGCGCTCGGGGCGCGCCGCGGTGCAGCTTCCGGCGCCGAGCCTCATGCTCGATGACGGCGAGATCGAACGCCGCGTGCGGCTGATCCGTCCGATGGAGCACCATCACGCTTCGATGAAGATGATGGACGAAAGCCACTGGCAGCCTGCGGATCGCGAGACGTTCGCCGCAGCATGGAACGGCGAAGTCGTCGACGTCCCCGAGTTCGCCGATAGCATCCTCCACATCGTCGCCGGCTTGCTGTTGCCGATCTGGAAGCGGCTGCCGAACGACTCGACCCGGGTCTATCGGCTCCAGACCGACGAGGGCGAGCGCATCATCGGTCGCAGGGTCTCGCCAGCATGGGCGGCGAACGCTTGTGCGAACGGTGCCAGTAGCTTGACCCCACAAGAGGCTTTCTCGGCGCTGATGGAGGGGCGCACCGTCCTCGACCTCGCCGAGGATCTGCAGCTCCGTCGTGTCCGCGTGATGGGCACCCATCGCATCGAGCTGTCCGGCTTCACCGATGCGATGCGTGACCGGCTGCGCGCCTACGGCCTCTTCAGCGAGATCATCTCCTGGAAGCTGCGCATGTTCGTGCCATCAGATGCGACGGGCGCCGCCGTGTTGGCAAAGGTGCTCGACCACTATCCGGTCGTGCGCATCGGCGAGCGGGAGGCCGCCTGATGGCCCGCGACAACGCCTCCGAATTGGCCCGCCGTCTCGCGCGTGAGGCCGAGGCGGTGTGCCGCCATTACCTGTCCAACGGGCGGCGCCAGGGCCGCTACTGGACAGTGGGGGACGTCCGCAATACGCCCGGCCGCTCGATGTTCGTCCGGCTCAGCGGACCGGAATCCGGTCCCGGCGCCGCCGGGCATTGGCGAGATGCCGCCTCGGCCGAACATGGCGATCTCCTCGACGTGATCCGCGAGAGCTGCGGTTTCACGAACTTTCGCGATACGACCAATGAGGCACGACGCTTTCTCAATCTGCCGCGTTCAGAACTGGAGAATGAGCCAAATCGCCTCCGGTTGAAAAAATCGCCCGTGCCCCTCGGATCGCCGGAGGCGGCGCGGCGGCTCTTCGGCATGTCGCAGTCGATCGCAGGCACACTCGTAGAAGCGTATCTCCGCAATCGCGGCATTACGGCTTTGCACGAAACCGGAAGTCTGCGCTTTCACCCACATTGCTACTACCGGCCCGACGACCACAGTCCGACCGAGACCTGGCCGGCCATGATCGCCGCCGTCACCGATCTGAACGGCCACCTGACCGGCGTGCATCGCACCTGGCTCGACCCCGGCGGCTTCAGCGAGACGACGCTTGGCAAGGCGCTGATTGACGCGCCGAAACGGGCGATGGGCGACCTGCTTGGTCACGCCGTTCGATTTGGCGTAGCTGGTGAAGTCATGGCGGCCGGCGAGGGCATCGAGACGATGCTGTCGCTCCGCAGCGTCCTGCCAACCATGCCGATGGTCGCAGCCCTCTCGGCGGCGCATCTTTCCGCCATCCTCCTCCCGGACACGCTCCGCCGGCTCTACGTCGCCCGCGATGACGATCCTGCCGGTAACGGCGCCATGGCAACCTTAATTGATCGGGCGCAGGTGGCCGGGATCGAGGCAATCGTGATCTCGCCACGGCTTGGCGACTTCAACGAGGATCTTCGCCTGCTCGGATTTGACGCCCTTCGGGCCGCGTGCCGCGTGCAGATCGCGGCGCAGGACGTCACACGCTTTATGGAGCTGGCGGCATAGCCGGAACGCGGAGGGGTTACGCGGCCGCTTCGTTAGCGCGAGGCCGGTGATCGTGCTTCCCCTCAGCGCCGGAGAGGACCGCCCCACGGCCTTCTGAGAGGGCGATCGGGCAGCAGGCGGCCCGGACCGGCAACCTCGTGGGCCGACTATTTTCCGTCGGCGGCAGAGCCGCCTTTACATCGCGAGACAAAATAATCGGCCCCCTTCGGTCCTCCGCCAAGGCTCCGGCCCTCCGCTGCGCTGCGGGTGCAAGTCCGTTCCGCCTGCCGCTTTCGTCGCCATGAAGGCCGCGATGGGCGCGGTCGATCCGACGAGGGAAAACCGCAATGACCGCCGACCACGACAACGATTTCGAGCCGCGCCACAGCTCATCCCCGACCGACCAAGTCCTCCAGGAACTCCAGCTCTATGGCTACCGTCCCTTCCACGATGAGCCCGATCCCCGCGGGCTCCCTGAAGCGAGAGTCCTCGCCGGAAGCGTCGCCGACATCTTCGAGGCCCTGGTGGCGGCACTGTCCGATACCCGTCTTGAGCCTGACCTCGAAGACCTGCTCTGGTCGACGGTGAACGTGTTCCACCGTGCCATCGCCAGCATTGAGCGCGAACTCGACGATAACGAGCTGGCGCAGCAGCGGTCGCAGCGGGAGCAGGACGGCAGCGAGATCAAATCCGTCGAGCTGGAGCGACTGACGGCAGAAGGGCAGACCCTGATCGAGCGACGCAACGCCTTCGAGCTGATGCGCGACCACGCCGCCGACGAGTTCGAACGCCATACCCATTCGAGCTGGCGGCCGCGCAACGGGTCGAAGGTCAACCACCGCAATCTGACCGCCGCTGTGATCGACAGCCGCGATTTCCTGGCCGCGAAGAAGCGCGCGGACAATCAGGTGCTCCTGCCGGCGGGACCGAAGGTGGCGCTGACCGGCGGTCTCGAATTCAACGATTACCGCTTGATCTGGGCCAAGCTTGACCAGGTGCACGCCAAGCATGCCGACATGGTGCTGCTGCACGGCGGATCGCCCAAGGGCGCTGAACTGATCGCTGCCAAATGGGCCGACAACCGCAAGGTCCCGCAGATTGCTTTCAAGCCCGACTGGACGAAGCATGCCAAGGCCGCTCCGTTCAAACGCAACGATGCGATGCTGGAGACGCTACCCATCGGCGTGATGCACTTCCCCGGCACCGGCATCCAGGACAATCTCGCCGACAAGGCCAAGAAGCTAGGCATCCCGGTCTGGAAATTCGGCGGCGCGTGAGCGCCGCATATTTCGGCTATCCGACTTGAGCGGCACGATCGTGCAACTTCCGCTCCGCCTCCTCCGCCGCCTTCTCGACGGCACGAAAGATCGTGGTCCACACTTCAGCCAACTCCGGAAACTCCATCCGTGCCTCGGCCGGGTTTGAACAATTCGCCAAGGCGCGAAGGAACGCAGCCTCTACCTCTGCCTTCCCCTCGATCTCGCCTTGATAGGCATCGGCGGCGGCATTGTAGCCGCTCCAGCGCACCCGCCGCAGCGCGCCCTCCTTCGTCAAAGCCGCTTGGCCGAGGTAAAGCTCGATGCTTGCGGCTTTGCCGTTGATGTCGACGACATGCTCCCCTTGAGGGCCGAAAGTCGGATACTGACACGCAAGCTCCGTGTCCGGGAGCACGACCACGATCATATTGTCCGGCAGCCCCAAGGCGCTGGCCTGCCGATACGCCTGACGTCCACTCGTGTCATTGTCGAACACGGCGACGAGGCGCAACGGTGCCCGCGCTGCCGCAAATGCCTTCAGAAATTTCACGAGATACGCGGCGCCGCCATCCACGCTCAGCTCAGCATGGTTGAAGAACGAGAAGTAATCTTTCCGCTCTGGAAACAGCGCCGTGAGCGAGCGCTGTAATATCCGGATGTCCGTACTACCCTCGGCAAGAATGACCGTCGTTGCCAGCGGACGGGGGGCAAGGGGAGCAGAAGCCCTCTTGTCGTCGCAAATGCTGGCATTCGACTCGATCCAACCACCGCCGATCAGCGCCGTGATGTCGAGAGAGACGTACCGCACGTCAACGCAGGCATCCAACAAAGCCCGGAGGCTCATCAGGGATCCATAGCCGTCGAACCAAAGCCAGCCCTCGCCGTCGCGATCACGCATCCGGCGAATCTCGTCCGTCGCCTCCTCGCGCGTGTACATGGTCGCGAGCACATCGGGCGCCCGCCGATACCAATCCTCGACAGAGAATGAGCGCAGTGCGGCGGCCGTTTCCTCTGCCCAACCGCCATCGGCGCAGTATTCCTCCCACGTCTCGCGCGTTGTTGCGAGCCAAGCCTCCAGCCGTTCACGCGCCGTAGCGGCTGTGCAGCCCAAGAGATCCAGGCGGGACAAGACGACCGCTCGGGGCGCCTCGTAGACCACGTCAGAATTTTCCTCTTCATCAACCGACGGCCTGACGGCTCGGTCGCTTTCCTGGAATAGCGCGCAAAATTGATCGGGAACGACGGACTTTGCGCCACAGATCTCGGTCCTATCGAAATAGATTCCGCAGTAACTTCCCATCCATCGCTCCTACAGGCCAATCTCCAGCATGGTGGTGTGATCCAGCGAGCGGTTGGCGCGCCCTTTGAACTCCGCCAGTCGGCCTCCCCAACCGCACATCGACTCACAATCCATTCTAGCCGATCACCTCCCGCACGGTGACGGCAACGATGTTCCAGCTGAGAGCCACGCAGCCCTGACAACCAGGCCCCTATCTGGCGGACACCGCCCCGCTGCCTCGGCGCTGATCCTTGATCCGGGCGCAGGCCTGACGCCATCAACCCGCAAGGGGTCGGCTTACGCTGAAGCGTGCCGCCGCTTCGTCTTCGCCTGCGCGGTGATTGCGGCCTACTGCCGGATTCATCGGGCGCCTGTCGCGCGGGGATGGTCCCCGCCTCAGAACAGGAGCCGGACCGATGTCTCAAAGCCTTGCCTTCGCCAACGCATGGAACCTCGCCACCACCCTCATGGTCTGCGTCGTTATCTTCCGCACCGGTATGGGTGGATACGGCGTCATGCCGACCGCCGAATACGACGGCGATCCGGCCGCCGTGATTTACGAATTCGATCCCTTCCAATGACGAAGGCGCGCTGCAGATCGCTGGCCGGTGAGCGGAGGTCCTTTCGGATTTCCGCTCCCCGTCTCCGCCGTTTTTGGCTATGCTGTCGATTGCGCCGTGGTGGTGGTGGAAGGCGCGACCGTCAGACCTTTATCTCACGGAGACCACCACCATGATCATCTTTGGACCACTGCTTGTCCTCGTTGGCATCGGCTTCTTCTGCTGGTTGCTGTTCACGCTCGCTGTTTTCGCACTGCCTTTCTTCGTTGGCCTGACGATCGGCACCTGGGCCTTCCACACCGGCGCCGGAGTGCTCGGTGGCGCAGCAGCAGGGCTCATGGCGGGCGGTGTGACCATTGGCATTGGCCAACTCGCGCTCGCCTTCGTGCCATGGACTTGGCTTCGGCTCCTGATCATCCTCCTCTATGTTGCGCCCGCCACGGTCGCCGGTTACAGCGCCGCGCACGGAATTGCCCAGATGGTGATGCCATCACCCGCGTGGCACACGGTTTTCGCGGTCGTCGGGGCTGTTGCCGTTAGCATCACGGCCTTGGTTCGCTTCACCGGGATGGCCTTAGACGAACCAGCAAGACAACGCGTGGCGCGAGGCTGACATCAGTGCTGGGCGCCCGGCAGGACCTAGTCAGACCGGGTATTACGACGGCTTCTAAGCACTACCGGCAATCGATGTGGACGCAGACACAATCAGCATCATGGGACGCTCTAATTCTTCGTCCAATTGAGGCATCTGCTGGATCTGCTCGCGTGTCGGGGCAAACTCCTCGACCCGCCGAATTTGAAAGCCCGCGCCGATCAGCGTGTTCAGGGTGGTGCCAAGTGTCCTGTGGTATTTCAGAACGCCCTTGGCGAACCAGTCCGTCCGACGTTCACCCTCGACGGAATATCGATTGATCGGCCAAGTTTTGCGGCCCTCCTCATCGGAAATCCAGTGCGGGTGTACCGCTGCCATGAAGATCGGATGTTCAATCGTAAAGACGAAATGCCCGTCAGGAACCAGTGCCTTGCGGATCACATGCACGAGGCGGCCAAAATCCTGAACATAGTGAAAGGTCAGTGCGCTGTAGGCGAGGTCGAAAGTTGTCTCAGGTAGGTCCAGCGTGTCGAGATCGGCGATGCGATACTCGATGGCGGTGTCCGCTGTGTCCGCCCTGGCACGCTCGATCATGTTCTGCGACAGATCCAGACCCAGAACCGAGGCCGCGCCCTGCTCGCGCATCCAGCGCGAGGCCCAGCCGAAGCCACATCCCAGATCAACGACACGTTTCCCACCCAAATCGGGCAGCATGGCCCGGATCGCGGGCCATTCAGGAGCGCCGTCCAGCCCATGCACCTGCCGGGGCAACTGGCTGTAGCCAGCGAAGAAATCGGGATTGTCGTAGATATTCTGCGCCATGTTTGCCTGCTGTTCGGCTTTTCGCTCTGCCCGGACGGTTCTTCCTGATCCAACCAGAATTGTCGCGGTGGGCTGCGACGCGTCATGATCCTACTCAAATCAAGCTGCACAAAAGACATCTTGAATCGGGCGGACTTCTCGCGCCGAAAACGAAAAACCCCGGCATGAAGGCCGGGGCTCCCGTGATGCCACGGCGTACATCCGGCCGCGACAACCAGGCGACAGTTAGCACGCGGTTTTCGAAGAAAATGTGACCTTCGCGTCGTCGTTCTTGAATGTCGACCTTTCAAGGTGCTTGTACTTCGCACGACCATCACGTGGGGCCTTCTGTCCAAGACCTACTACCGAGCGAGATAACGGATCCCTCGCCACGTCGCGCAGAGACTTGCCGCCGGGTCGTTGATTGATTTAGATGAGAAGGTGGTTTTTCTTTTTGGAGCAAATGACGTGGCGTTAGGGACTGTTAAGTGGTTCAACCCGACGAAAGGCTATGGATTCATTGCGCCGGATGATGGTGGCAAAGATGTTTTCGTGCACATCTCTGCGGTAGAGAAGGCCGGCTATACCTCGCTCGTTGAAGGCGCGAAGGTCAGCTACGAGGTGGTGACGAACCGCAGCGGCAAACAAGCCGCAGAAAATCTCCGCCTAGGATAAGGCGCAGCTCGACGTCCCGGCATTCTTTGAGCTAGTCCGAATCTCACGCTTTCGAGACACGTGGGATATATCCCAGTTGGCGCTCAAGGGCGGCCAAAGTCAGGCGCGCTGACTCCAATCGTGCAGCCGCCTCGGTTAGGTTGGCCCACGCTTGGTCCTGCCGCGAGACAGCTGCCAAGCCAATCTCAATGCTATCCTTGAGAGACCGCGGGTCTTCGCTGCGTAAGGCGAGCCCCAATTCAGGCAGTATCCTGGTCAGCGCTCGATGCGCGGAACGTTCTTTTCGCTCCAGGCGGTCCACCACGGCGAGGGCCTCGCGATAATGCCGTATCGCTTCGATGGTTCTGTTTTCGAGGTTGCTATTGTCGCTCATCCGATTCTCTTTCTCCCCCGATCTCTTAACGGGCATCGTCCTGCACGAGATCCTGCTTTCGGGCTGCGCGGCTAGTCGTAATCGCTGCGGGACCGGAAGGCCTGGCGAGAGCTGACAGCGATTACATTGTAACTGACCGGATCAGGCATCCAGCGTGCTCGCGATTCTTGTCTTTGAGCTACACTCAGCGAAGCCTGAGCGTCGAGGCTCGACCGATCATCGCAGAGTGGCAGTTTCGTGGCAGTCGTTGTGCGGCATCGACCAAACGGCGACGGATCACACGGCCGGCGGCTCTCGTGAACGGGGCGTGTGCTGCCGACGCGCGATCGCGGAAGCGGAGATCCGTCCGTCTCCACTACAGAGAGCTAAGCAGCATTGGATTCACTGGACCAGCTCTCTCGGTGGGCTCGCAAATCGCCACGTTCTCCTTGATGCCAGCTCTGTTCGGATCGAGCGCACCAAACGGCCTCTTCGATGGATGGATCTGGCCGAAGGACGGCTGAAGCCTCGACCGCCTATGGCGCAACAGCGGCGTCACAACTTTCTTCCCCTGCCGGCTGCGCCGTCATTCCTCGCGAAACAAGAAAGTTCCTCCTTTGCTGTCCAGCCCCTTCGGGGTGCGCCGTCGATCGCCTCCGGCCTGTCGATCACCATCGAGGCCGCAAGGTGCGGGCTCGGAGAACAGAGATCAAGGAGAACTACCATGGCGACCATCGGCACCTTCAAGAAGACCGGCAACAACGAATTCAACGGCGAAATCGTCACTCTCTCGCTCCAGGCGAGGAACGTCCGGATCGTCCCCGAAACCAACCGCTCGGGCGACAACGCCCCCAGCCACCGGGTCTACATCGGCCGTGTGCAGGTTGGAGCCGCCTGGTCCAAGCGCTCCAACGAGGGCCGCGACTATCTCGGCCTCAAGCTCGACGATCCGAGCTTCACCGCTCCGATCTTCGCCAACCTCTTCGACGACGAAGACGGTGAGGGCTTCAGCCTGATCTGGTCCCGCCCCAGCCGTCGCAACCGGGACTGATCCGAGCCACAATGCCTCGCCCGGCTGGCCCCGGGCGAGGCATAGCCTTGCTCAAGAGCCGGCCGTACAGAGCTTCGCGAGCCGGCGCGGACCGCGGACCGGTCTCCATCAGCGACCGCGGACCTGTCCCGCCTTGATCGGCCGTCTTTGATTGGCTTCCCACACGGTCTCGACGATGTCTTCCCAGTCGGGGCAAATTGCGACCAAACGATCCAGCGCCGTGGGATCCCGTTCGATCTGGCCGAGTGCCTGAGCGCGCCATTCGTCGTTGAAGCTGATGCTCATCAACCCCAAGCATTCGACAACGGAGCTGTCAGGCGGCAAATGTTCCAAGATCGCCGTCACTATGCCAGTCCATTGTTGAAGCAGGCGCCACTGCTCGGCGGCGGCCCCGGTCTCCAACTTCTCTTGAAGGAGATCAATCAACAACAGGAAGCGAATTCGCCAAGGTTGGGGCCTGAGGTCCGCGACGTAAGCGTCCACGACTTCGCGGATGTCGGATGGCAAGTGCTCGTACAGGGGCATAAAGCCCACTCCATCTCACTCAGTATGCCCTTCCGTCCCTGAAAGGTATGCGTCTCTGGAGACAAACCAGATTTACGTAAAGTCGCCTATCAACTTATGCGTGACGCATGCCGAGTTGATTCATAATGTGCCAAGGGTGCAATGGAGCACGAATTCGTCGCGTCATCGAGACCGATGAGGATGAACCGCCGTTCGTTTGATCAGATCGGTTGCCTCGACCCCTAGCGCCTCCGCAATTCGGCCGAGCACGGTTACGCTGGCCGACACATCTGCGCGTTCAATTGCGCCGACGTAACGGACGCTTAGTCCAGCGCCATCGGCCAACTCTTCCTGCGTCATTTTCTTCACATGACGTATCCGACGCAGATTGACCGCCATGACCTCCTTGAGATCCATGGCAACAAGGGAACTCACATCGGAATGATCGTTCCAGGAACGATCATTCCGATTCGTGCGTCACTGTGCTATTCATATCGTCTGGCTAGGGCCTGGTGTGCCGCTTCCGGGGAGCGCCGCGATGCGATCTGCGCATCACGGCACAATTCGCGCGTGACGATTTCCCAGCTTGCAAAGTCCTGAAGCTTAGATGAATTCTAATCGCTGCATCAATGCTGAGGGGCAATTGCAATGAACAATGCGCCATTCCAGGACCGGCCGCCAATAACGGATCGCGTCAACGCCTACGACGAGAAACATCTTGCTATCTACGTTCGGTTGTTGATGGCCGAAGAGGAGGGCGCCGACTGGCGCGAGGTGGTCAGCGTGATCTTCGGCCTCGACCCCACGCGCGAACCAGATCGTGCCAAAAATGTCCATGATAGCCATCTCGCTCGCGCGCGATGGATGGTGGAAGCCGGATATCAGGACCTTTTGGAACCGCGGATGCAGTGATTTGCGCCCCAATCACGCAAATTGCGATCTCGCGTGATGCAACCTCCGGGTCTAGTCTCTTTTAGCGTCTTTAGGGATCGTGGTGCGGGGCACAGAACAAAAAGACGAGAAGACAGACCATGCCGACCCAGTACTGGCGCTCGCCGGAGACCATCGAACGCCTGAATCGTCTTGAGCGCCCGGGTTTTGCCCTCGAATTCCTTCGTCGCAATGCCGACTACCGCCGCGACTTCGCCCGCACTGAGCGCCAGATCGCGCGCGGCGACTCCGATCCCAACACCATCCGAACGATTTTCGCACGTCGATGGAGGTTGCGGTGTCGCCCATGATCCCGCCTCTCCGGTTGGGCCCGAACCAGCCATTTGGCTGCCCGAGGCATCACCGGGAACATTGATCCTGACGCCCGCGCCGCCAGACTTCGAGACCGTTCATTCGATTGATCGCAACGCTTTCGGACTGCCAATCGTCGAGCGGATAGACGCTGACGGTCGCGAGCTGGTTGTCGCCGACGGCTCAGGTGAGCTCCATGTCCGTTTGCGCGACGAGCAGGCCGCGCGCCGCCCCGCCGTGCTTGTGCCGCTCGACAGCATGGGCGAACTGCGCGCCGACGTGGTGCTACACTTCGTGCGTCGCCTTAGTGGCCAGCGCGTCGATCTTCTACCGGCGGCGCTGCGGCTGACGTCATTCCAGAAGCGGCGACTGATTCAGCTCCTTCACGCCTTCGACGTCCATGACCTCGGCGGCGGCCCGCGAGAAGTGGCAGCGAAGGTGCTCGCCTCCGACCACGCGCAGCGTCGTTCGGTCGAGTGGAAGGATTCGCATGCCCGCCGCAAGGCGAACCGGCTCATTCATGATTCAATCGCTTTGGTCGAGCGCGGCTATCTGAAGCTTCTACGCGGCCTCTGATCGAGTCCCTGATCCCTCCAAGCCATCCGCCGCCCTGATGAGTTAGTTGCGCCCAGCTGGTAGCGCTCGGCTTCGCCTGGTTGCGACGATGGGGGGACACAAACCTACATAGTTTTTCGTCCACCCCCAACGCCTGAACTCTCCGCCACTCTGGCCCGGACAAGCCGCGACTTGGCCGCGGCGCTTCGAGGCAAGACGGAGATCTCCCATGCTCGATAGGCCCGCGCAACTCTCAACCCGCTACGTGCGCACCCCCGAGGCCGCGCGCCTCCTCGGCATCTCGCCGCGCACGCTTGAGAAATACCGCTGCCATGGCAACGGTCCGACCTTCCGCAAGCTCGGCGGCCGCGTCGTCTACGCGATCGGCGATCTCGAAGCCTGGGCCGATCAGGCCGCCTGCAGCTCAACGTCGGATCCTCGCTACGTCGAAGCCCGCGCCGCCGGCAACGCGCATCGCTAAGGCAACGCCCGCCATGTCGTCGCGCCGCCCCATCACGCCCAGCGAGCGAAGCAAGCTCGATCCGTTCGTTGTCGCCATCGGCGACGCCAGCCCGCGCGATCAGCGCGACCTGATGGAGCGGCCATTCTTCTCGCTCGCCAAGGCCAAGCGGACGAGACCTATCCTCTACGAGGCCGGCGACGTGTGCGTCGAAGTCTTTGCAGTCCCAGAGCACGGCATGGCGACCATTTGGGATGCGGACGTGCTGATTTGGGCGGCGAGCCAGATTGTCGAAGCTGAGAACCATGGTCTGAAGACCTCACGCTTCCTGCGCTTCACGCCCTACCAGCTCCTGATCGCAGTCGGCCGGCAGACCGGCGCGCGGGACTACAAGCTCTTGAAGGGGGCACTGGCGCGTCTGCAGGCGACCGTCATCCGCACCACCATTCGGCAGGGCGAGCATTGGCGGCGTCACCAATTCTCCTGGATCAACGAATGGGAGGAATGCGCGAGGCGCGACGGTCGCGTGGAAGGCATGGAATTTGTCCTCCCTGACTGGTTCTATCGCGGCGTCATCGATCGCTCACTCGTTCTCACGATTGATCCGGCCTACTTCGGCCTGACCGGCGGGATCGAGCGCTGGCTCTACCGCGTCGCGCGCAAGCACGCCGGCCGCCAGCCAAGGGGATGGCTGTTCGAGATCGCGCACCTCCACAAGAAATCCGGCAGCCTGGTGCGCGTCTCCGATTTCGCGCGGCAGATCCGCCTTATCGCCGCACGTCAACCACTCCCCGGCTACGGCTTGCACGTCGAACGCGAGGGCCGCCATGAGCTGCTGCGCATTCTGCCGACAAAGTTGTCCACTGGCCCTGTGGACAGCGCTGTGGAAGCGCTCGGGACTTCGCACGCAAACCGTATCGGGATTCCGCACGCAGCCCCATCGGGACTTCGCACGCATGCCTCTAATATAGAATCTAACTTAGAGTCTAACCTAGAATCTAACTGTTGTAGTGGGCCCGTGCGTGTTGCGGATAGCGCCGACGCCGGCGCTGAGCCGCCAACCAAGCACCCACGCCAACCATCTCTGCCGCTTCTCGACCGCAAGGCGGGAGGCAAGCGATGATTGTCGCGCTGCTCAACCAGAAGGGCGGTGTCGGCAAGACGACGCTCGCCCTGCACCTCGCTGGCGAATGGGCGCTGCGCGGAAAGCGCGTGACGCTGATCGATGCTGACCCCCAGGGCTCGGCATTGGACTGGTCGCAGCAGCGGGCGCGGGAGAACGTCGCACGGTTATTCGGCGTCGTTGGCCTCGCGCGCGACACGCTCCACCGCGAGGCGCCGGAGATCGCGCGCACCGCCGATCATGTCGTCATTGATGGACCGCGCATCGCTGGATTGATGCGCTCGGCGCTTCTGGCGGCCGACCTGGTACTGATCCCCGTGCAACCGTCGCCGCTCGACGGCTGGGCCTCGGCCGAGATGCTGGCTCTGCTGCGCGAGGCCCGCATCTATCGTCCGCAGCTCGCCGCGCGCTTTGTGCTCAACCGCTGCGGCGCGCGCACGCTCATCGCCCGCGAGACGATCGAGGCACTTGCCGATCACGATCCGCCGGTGCTCGTCAGCACCATCGGCCAGCGCGTCATCTTCGCCGACGCCGCGCAGTCCGGCCGGCTCGTCTTCGAGCTCGTCGAGCAGAGCGCTGCTGCCCGCGAGATTGCCGCGCTCGCCGCCGAAGTCGCGAGGATCGCGCCATGAGCGAGCGCTCCACCAAGCGCAGTTTCGCATCCAGACCTGGCGATGCTGAGCGCTGGATCAAGGCCAGCGACGCGCCGCCGCGTCGCATGGATGACGCAGCGGCCTTCACCGCGCGGCTGACAATTGATGTCACGCCAACGCTGCGCGGCCGTATCAAGGTCGCCGCGTTCCAGCGCAGCGTCACCGTCGCCGACATGCTGCGCGAACTGCTGGCGCGCGAATTCCCCACTGACGCCGGAGAGCCGTCATGAATGACAACGAGGCCTTGCCGCCGCGTGCCGTGCCGACCTTGCATCGACGCGGTGTCGCGCTCACTCATGTGGAGCTGACCTGGATCGAGAAGAGGATCGAGCACTGGCTGCGCTTCGGCCGCCGTGCCGAGGAGAAGATCCTCGACCGTCGCCGCAGCATATCGAGCTTTATGGCCGGCAGCATCTTCGGCTTCGTGCGCTGGGCATCGAATGACTACGGCACCGTGGTATCGCGCATGGACATCGTGCGCGCTGTGGAGTCAGGCCAGCGCTATCAGACGCTGCCATTCGTCCGACCGGGCGGCGAGATCCTGCTGCGCGTCGATAGCTGGCCGAAGGTCGAACGTGTGCTGCAGGCGGTAGACGCCATCGAGGCGCTCGGCACCGATCCGGCCGACGCCGCGCCCGAATACTGGCGGCATCTCCACAATCGCCTCGCCGCCGGTCACGAACCGCGCGCCTACACGCTCGAGCAGCATGTGGCCTGGCTCAAGCGCCGGAGCGTCACGCCATGACCCGCTTCGGCTATCTCATGTTGACGTACATTGCGGCGCTGGTCGCCGGCGCCCTGGCGTTCCTTCATCCCGCGCCGCGGCTGATCTGGAACGCCACCGCGAGCACACCGATAGGGCTCTACGCGCTGCATCCGGTTGGCGAGCTGCGCGCCTTGGAACTGGTCGCGGTGCGGCTACCCGAACCTATCGCGAGCATGCTTGCCGAAGGCGGCTTTCTTCCGAACGGTTTGCCACTGCTCAAGCATGTGATGGCGCTGCCCGGGCAAACCGTGTGCCGGTCAGGCGACACCGTCACCGTCGATCATGTCGATGTCGGCGCCGCACATGATCGCGACCATCTCGGCCGACCGCTGCCGCGCTGGAGCGGGTGCCACACCCTCCAGCCGGGCGAGGTCTTCCTCATGAACCCGACCGTCCCGGACAGCCTGGACGGCCGCTATTTCGGCGCGCTCCCCGTCACCTCGATCCTCGCACGCGCAGTCCCGCTTTGGACTGACGAAGCCGGCGACGGCCGTTTCGTCTGGCGTGCGGCCACCGATTGACCCGCTTCCCAACCCGCCCAACCCAGGAGGTTTCCCATGGCACAAATCGGTCAGTTTACTCGCGAGAAGTCTACCTTCACCGGGCGCATTCAAACGCTCTTCTTCGAACGGATTCTCATCCTCACCCCAGCCGAATCCTCGGATGCCGATAACGCGCCAGACTACCGCATCCGCCTCGGCGATGCCGAGGGCCCAGAGATCGGCGCCGGCTGGAAGCGCACTGGAGAGAAGGCAGGCGAGTACGTTTCGCTCATCATTGACGACCCGGCGCTACCGCGGCCGATCCGCGCCAATCTCTTCCGGTCGGGCGACGACCAGTCGACCTGGACGCTGAACTGGAACCGTCTGCCCCAACGCGCCGAGCGGGACTGATTGCATGCAGGATCCTGTCACGCATGCCCGTAACGAGGCGCATCAACGGAGCACCCCTTTGTTCGGGGGGAAGCCGTCTCATCCGCCCATCCTGCTCGAACGTCGGTCGGCCGCTGCGCAGACCAGCGGTCGAGGGCAGGACGGCCCGCCGCGCATACGCCTGACAGATGCGAGCACGGCGCATTGTTTGCGTCACGGCGGAGAGACGGCGCGCTTTGCCATTCTCCTGCTCGTCGGCCTGCTCGTGATTGGTGGGTCAATGCCGGCGGTGTCAGCAGAGAAAGCGTCGACGCGAAGTCAAACAGCAAGCGACCGCTATGTCGCTTATGTAGCGGAAGCCGCGCAGCGCTTTGGCATTCCGACTGCATGGATTCGCGCCGTCATGCACATCGAGAGCAGCGGCGATCGGCGCGCTGTCTCACCAAAAGGCGCACTCGGCCTGATGCAACTCATGCCCAAGACCTGGGCCGACATGCGCGTTCGCTACGGTCTCGGGCGCGATCCCTTCGATCCCCGCGACAACATCCTCGCCGGCGCCGCCTTCCTTCGCGAACTGCACGACCGCTACGGCTCGCCTGGTTTCCTTGCGGCCTACAATGCGGGTCCCGGCCGCTACGAGGATTTTCGCGATAGACATCGTCCGCTCCCGGCGGAGACGAAAGCCTATGTCGCGGCCATCGTCCCTTTTGTCGATGCGGAGAGGACGCCAGAGCCTCTCCTCCTGGCGGCCTCCTCTCGTTCATCCTGGACGCGGGCACCGCTCTTTTTGGGCCACGCTGACGGGCCGTCCTCTTCCGCGCCAGCAACATTCGATCGACCAGCGCACGACATGCCGGCTGCAGTTCCAGTGCACGATCTCTCGGCCATCGCTCCGCAGTCGGAAGGCCTGTTCGTCGCTCTCTCGACACCGGGACGATTGCAATGACTTCACGGCGTGGGCAAAACAATGAAGCCGATCGATGCGCACCCGTAAGCACCCATGCTGCGGACATCTGGACCGTTTTCACGCAATGGCGACGCGCCGCGGGGATCCTATGCCAATTCTGGCTCAGGCGCATTTCAGCGCTGACCGGCGAAAAGGAAAGAGCAGGCGAGGGAGAGGAGCAGGCAACGACCGAACGAGGGCGAGGGCGAGATAAAAGGCCGCAATGTGCGGCTCGGTCGGTCGGTTGTTGTTGCTTTGTTTTTTTGCTGATCCGGCAATGTGTGGCCTCGGCGTGCAATGTGCGCCTCACCATCAACTCATTGCCCGGTCTCTCAATTTTGCACATTGCCGAGGCTGGCAATGGCTGAAGAGAACGATTTCCACCCTCGGCCTGGCCGGATCCGCTCTTCGCGGAGCCAGCGGGCCAAGCCCTTCATCGCCCAGGCGCTTGCCGCCGCTCAGCGCGCCGGCGGCGGCATTTCGCGAGCCGGCCATCTCGTAAGCCCCCGTCATTCGCGCTTCGGCCGCGGCCGCCTCGCTAGCGTGCGGGCGAACCGTCTGCTCACCGGCCGCTCGCGCCTGGTGACGATCAAGACCCGCGTTGTGCGGCATAAGGCGAGATCGGCGCCGCTCGCTGTGCATCTCGGCTATCTCCGGCGGGAGGGCGTCACCCGGGACGGGAAGAAGGCCCTCCTGTTCGGCCCGGACACGGAGGACGCCGATCCGAAGGCCTTTGCCGAGCACTGTCAGGATGACCGCCACCATTTCCGCTTCATCGTCTCGCCGGAAGACGCAGCCGATATGGCCGACCTCAAGGGCTTCGCCCGCGAGCTGGTTGGCCAGATGGAGAAGGATCTGGACACAACGCTCGACTGGGTGGGCGTCGATCACTGGAACACCCAGCATCCGCACGTGCACATCATCGTGCGGGGCGTCGCCGACGGCGGTCAGGACCTCGTCATCTCCCGTGACTACATCAAGGAGGGGATGCGCGCCCGCGCCCAGGACTTGGTCACGCAAGAACTCGGATTGCGCTCCGATCTCGACATCCGCCGCTCGCTCGAGCGCCAGGTCGAAGCCGAACGCTGGACACAGCTCGACCGCCAGCTGGTTCGCGATGCAGACCGGCATGGCGTCATCGACCTTGCGCCCAATCCGGCAGAGCCGCCTGATCAGTTCCATGCGTTGAAGGTCGGCCGGCTGCGGCGCCTGGAGAGCCTCGGCCTCGCTCATCAGCTCGGGCCAGGCCAATGGGTCATGGACGAGGCCGCCGAGACGACGTTGCGCGAGCTCAGCGAGCGCGGCGACATCATCAAGCGTATCCACCGCAGCCTGACCGAGCGAGGCATCGAGCGTGGGACTGCGAGCTACGTGCTATCAGGTGAAAGCCTGGACGTCCCCGTCATGGGACGCCTCGTCGATCGCGGTCTCGACGATGAACTCAAGGGGACCGCCTATGCCGTGGTCGACGGCGTCGATGGCCGCACCCACCACATCAGGCTGCCCGATCTCGACGCCGCCGGCGACAGCACACCGGGCTCGATCGTCGAGCTCCGCAAATTCGATGACGCGAGAGGGCAGCGTCGCGTGGCGCTCGCCGTCCGCTCCGATTTCTCGATCGAAGCGCAGGTGACCGCGAGCGGCGCAACATGGCTCGACCGCCAGGCCGTCGCCCGCGATCCGTTAGCACTTGGCCAGGCCGGCTTCGGCGCCGAGGTCCGCGACGCCATGCAACGGCGGGCCGAGCAGCTCGTCGAGCAGGGGCTCGCCGAGCGCCAGGCGCATGGGCTGGTATTCGCGAAGAACCTCATCGGCACGCTGCGGCGCCGGGAATTGGAGGATCTCGGCAAGCAGCTCGCGATCGAGACCGGCCAGCCGTTTAATCCGTCGGCTGCCGGCCAATATGTCTCGGGCACCTATCGGCAGCGCTTCGCGCTCGCTTCCGGTCGCTTCGCCATGATCGACGATGGTCTCGGCTTCCAGCTCGTGCCCTGGACGCCCTCGCTCGAAAAGCAGCTCGGCCGGCATGTCTCCGGCGTCGCTCGCGCGGATGGCGGCATCGATTGGGGTTTCGGGCGCAACCGAGGGCTTGGCCTGTGAGCGATACTTCCAATCACCGACGCCAGGAGAGGGCGGCCGCCATGTCCGCGACCAAGATTCTCTGGGGGCAGGTCATCACGG
This sequence comes from Bradyrhizobium iriomotense, assembly GCF_030160715.1. GTDB lineage: Bacteria > Pseudomonadota > Alphaproteobacteria > Rhizobiales > Xanthobacteraceae > Bradyrhizobium > Bradyrhizobium iriomotense. Next base: position 100,288 of record NZ_BSOW01000032.1, on the reverse strand, counting down.
TCTTTGCGATCGTCGTGCTGACGATCTGGGCCGCGACGGAGTGGACAGCCTGGCGGCTTGGCTTTCAGCCCCAGCTGGGGCAGCCCTGGTTCGAGCTGCTCCATTTTCCCTTCTATCTCCCGCCGGCCTTCTTCTGGTGGTGGTTCGCTTACGATGCCTATGCGCCCTCAATCTTCACCGAGGGCGCCTACATCGCGGCATCCGGCGGCATCATCGCCGCAGCCGTTGCGATCGGCATGTCGGTCTGGCGCGCCCGCGAGGCAGAGAATGCCGAAACCTATGGCTCCGCGCGATGGGCAGAGGCAAAGGAGATCGCGCAGGCCGGATTGCTTGGGCCGGACGGGGTCGTGCTCGGCCGGTTCGAGCGCGCCTATCTTCGCCATGATGGGCCGGAGCATGTCCTCTGCTTCGCTCCCACGAGATCGGGCAAGGGTGTCGGCCTCGTCATCCCTTCGCTCCTGACCTGGCCGGGCTCGGCGATCGTTCACGACATCAAGGGCGAGAACTGGCAGCTCACCGCCGGCTTCCGCAGCCACCATGGCCGCGTCCTCCTGTTCGATCCGACCAACGCGAAGTCGTCGGCCTACAACCCGCTGCTCGAGGTCCGCCGTGGCGAGTGGGAGGTGCGCGATGTCCAGAACATCGCCGACATCCTGGTCGACCCGGAGGGCAGCCTCGAGAAGCGGAATCATTGGGAGAAAACCAGTCATGCGCTCCTGGTCGGCGCCATCCTCCATGTCCTTTACGCTGAGGAGGACAAGACGCTCGCTGGCGTCGCAGCCTTCCTGTCCGATCCGAAGCGGCCGATCGAGTCCACTCTTGCCGCGATGATGCGGACGGCGCATCTCGGCGAGGCCGGTGTCCATCCAGTGGTCGCTTCCGCTGCGCGGGAGCTACTGAACAAATCCGGCAACGAACGTTCCGGCGTCCTGAGCACCGCGATGTCGTTCCTGGGCCTCTACCGCGACCCGGTCGTGGCGGAGGTGACGCGGCGCTGCGACTGGCGGATCACCGACATCGTCGGCGGAGAGCGAGCGACCACGCTGTACCTCGTGGTACCGCCGTCGGACATCAACCGCACCAAGCCGCTGATCCGCCTGATCCTCAACCAGATCGGCCGCCGCTTGACCGAGGATCTTCAGGCCAAGGCCGGACGGCGCCGGCTCCTCCTGATGCTCGACGAGTTCCCCGCGCTCGGCCGGCTCGACTTCTTCGAGAGCGCCTTGGCGTTCATGGCGGGTTACGGCATCAAGAGCTTTCTGATCGCCCAGTCCCTGAACCAGATCGAGAAGGCCTATGGGCCCAACAACTCGATCCTCGACAACTGTCACGTCCGGGTCAGCTTCGCGACCAACGACGAGCGGACCGCGAAGCGGGTGAGCGACGCGCTCGGCACCGCGACCGAGATGAAGGCGATGAAGAACTATGCCGGCAGCCGGCTCGCGCCTTGGCTCGGCCACCTGATGGTGTCGCGGTCGGAGACCGCCCGTCCGCTGCTGACGCCCGGCGAGATGATGCAGCTCCCGCCATCAGATGAGATCGTCATGATGTCGGGTCTCCATCCGATTCGGGCGAAGAAGGGGCGCTATTACGAGGACGGGCGCTTCCAAGAGCGCATTCTGGCGCCGCCGACGCTGACCAAACCCAATGGCAGCCGGCCAGATGATTGGAGCTTACGGCCTCTGCCGCCGCGCCCAACGGCATTACAGGCGTCGACCGACGACCAGACGGACGACGAAGATCCAAAGACCGCCGACCGCCGGCGGCAGCCTGAACTGGATCAAGATTTCGTGGAGAAAAAGGAACCGCTCGACAACGAGTTCGCGCCCGACCTCGCCGACGAGCTCGATGAAGATGCCCCGCGGATCAGGCGCATGAACGACATGATGCAGGGCGTCGCGCGTCAAGCGTCGCTCGACCCTGGTGATGATCTCGGATTATGAGGCAGGGATGACCACGCCGAAGAAGAAGGCCCAGATGTCGGTCTATCTCGAGCCGGACGTCATGACGGCGCTGTCGGCCTATGCCGCCCGGCGCGAGCAGCCGCTGTCGCTCACCGCAGAAGCCGCCATTGCGTCCTTTCTGTCGCCAGACGCCGATGAACGGCGTGAAGCTGCCATCGCCAAGCGCCTCGACCAGATCGACCGCCGGATCGCTCGCCTTGAGCGGGATGTCGGGATTTCAGTCGAGACCATCGCCCTCTTCATCCGCTTCTGGCTGACGACAACACCGCCACTCCCGGAACCGGCTGCCAAGGCCGCGAGAGCACAGGCCGGAGCGCGTTATGATAATTTCGTTGCGGCGCTCGGCCGACGGCTCAGTCAAGGGCCAAAGCTGCGACAGGAGATCCCGGACGATATTCAGGAGAGTAAGCCGATGGACGGGTAGCCGCTTAATCGTCCGATGATCTCTCGCCGCGTGGGCAAAAATCCAGCCGCGGTGGCGATTTATGAATGGAGGGCCGGTGCCGTCCTTTTACCGACGTCTTTGGCTTAGTCCGGGACAGCCGCTTCGGCCAAGCTGTCACAGAGGGCTTGAGCTATGCAGTTGTAGCTCCAATCATTCTGATGCAGCCAATATCCGTCGAAATTACTGATCATCTGGTCGATCGGGATACCGCGTTTGACATGCCAGTAGCGCATGATTTCGAAACGGCGGAACAACGCGACATCATGCGCGGCCGCGATGGTTTCAATGATGCGAAGCATCTCTTGCGTTGCGGCCGTCGGCGTCTCGTCTTTTTGGAGCAACGCAGGTGCATACTGAAGGTTCATCAAGACGAGGTCGGCGTTGGTTTTTGACAGATGATCGATGCCACGGATAATGGCCGCTCCGACATCGTCTAGAAAATAGTCCTTCCAAGCCGCATTGGTGCCGACCTGCCAAATCACCAAAGCTGGATTAAACGAGATAACCTCCTTCTTGAACCGTGCGGCTTCATTTGGCGCTTCATCGCCGTTTACGCCGGCGTTGTGCATATTGATCTTGCGCCCCGGAAAACGGCTAGCGAGTGCTGTTGCGAGCTTGTCTACGTACCCGTTGCCGGGGCTTGCTCCCTCGCCGAAGGTCGAGGATGAACCGATGGCGACGATACTGATGTCGCCTGTTCCCTCCAAAGCCTCCGCGAGCCGGGGCAGCCGCTGTCCCAACGAAGTCAGGTCCGGTGGCGTATCGCAGTTAAGGGTTTCCGACATGCTGATCCCCGAAGCCAATTGCCCGCGGCGTCACTGGCGCGGCGTATAAGGGCACTGCGAAGAGCTGAATACGTCGTTCAGATACCTTGCAAGCCGTATGCCGGCGAAGCCGAGTTGTTGGCTAATAAGCGGAGTGACTCGATCATAGTAGGCCTGATCGAGAGTCGCACCAGCATCTACCCAGACGTTGAAGGCGATCGCTGCATTGTGGGCGTCCTCGGCCCACGCAACCGGGTCGTCCTTGTTGTCGTTCTTGGCTGCATCGGTTGTCAGCCAACCCGCTTCCAGGTCATCGACGAAGGTCGGCCAATTGTACTCCATCGCGCGGATCAGAGTTGTGTCCCACATTTTGTGGAGATTGTCCGGTGGTGTCGAACATTTATCGGCCGAGCATGTCTTTCCCTTAAACTGCAGTTTGTCGGTCGTAAACGTGATCCCGTTGCCGCCTATATTCTCCCAGACCGTGTGGAAAGGCTGGTGAATGTCGCCTACGAAGTGTACGGCGAATTTGAGGGCGCGAAGCTGCTGATCGCCTGCGGTGCAACGCAACTCGTTCCTCAAGCGGGACAACTCATTGATGACGCAGTCGCCTTGCTCAGGCTTTTCCTTTGGACACTCCGTTGCCGGATCATAGTGCGTATCCTGCCTTGGAATATCAACAAAATGCCAATTGTAGGTCTCGTTAGGCTTGGGGCCGTTGTAACGAACCTCATCTGCCCACGTTGAAATCGATGCCAGTGACGGCGTCGAATAAGGCGTCGAATTCGGATTGGCTCGAAGGATTTGGGTGATGGCCTGGGCTGCGTTCTGTGTGAGCCGCCGTTGAGCGATCTCCGCGACGATGGAATGACCTTCCTCTCCCCATGCCCAAGCGTCGGACCCAAAAATAGTGAAAACCACGGTCAGAAAAATCCAGCTCTTCGAGAAGGGGAATCGATTGCTCATCACTCGCTCCGTCCGTGCAATGACAATTTTCGATCTAACGGCTCGACTTTAGCTAGAGCCTCCGTCATATTGCAATCCGTCGTCCAAAATGATTTTTTCGACACCCCCCTTATTTGAAGGACGACATCCATGGCTGGCAAATTGCCCGACTACGGAAAGCCCGACAGGCTGTATGATATTGGCGATCTGTTGCAAGGCTATGATCCCAGCGACAAATTGGCGTTCGTCAAGTCTTGGGATTTCGGTGCCTATCGCCGTTATGTTTCTGACGGCATCTCGACGCCCCGAACGCTCGACATCAGGCTCGCTCAAGCCGAACATGACGCACGTATCGCGGAGGCTTTAAAGACATTTTTGGCTCGCCCGACGGAGCCTACGCTCGTTGGCGTGATGGGTGGCCATAGTCTTTCGCGCCTGCACCCGGCCTATAAAGCCGTCGCTGAACTGGGGCGTTACCTCACGAAACGCGGCTATCTGCTTGTCACGGGGGTGGGCCTGGCGCAATGGAAGCCACTCACGTTGGCGCCACCTTCGCCTATGCCGATGATGCGACTTTCGCCCGAGCCCTTACCGCCCTCGGCGAGGAGCCGTCGCTCCCGAAGGGGCTCGGTAATATTTTGACGAAATCGGGCGACCTCGCACCGGGCTACGAGGAAAGCGCCGATGGGGCGCGCAAGTGGCTCAATAAGGGGCTTGAGGTGAGGGACAGCGCGCCGAAGGAGCGGGGCGAAAGCCTCGCAATCCCGACCTGGTTCTACGGGTCAGAGCCTTCGACGCCCTTTGCAAGCGCCTACGCCAAATATTTTCAGAACAGCATACGCGAGGAAGCACTGATCGCACAGTCAAGGGCGGGCATCATCTACGCGCAGGGCGGCGGCGGCACGTTGCGCGAAATCTTTCAGGACGTCGAACTGAACTTTTACGCGTCGACGGCGGACGATTTTATCCCGATGATTTTCTTCGATCCGGACGACTTTTGGCGGCGGGACGCAGAATTCGATGCGAGCGGGGGGTGACGCGCCCCGGCATCGACGTGCGCAACATCCTCGAACGGATTTTCCACTATGGCCGCAAGGACACTGCGCAGATCCTTCAGAAAGTGAAGTTTACTACGAAGTTCGAAGAGATAGCCGCGCTGATCGAAACCCGAATGCGCAAAGCTCAGCACGAACTTGCCGCCATGCTGAATGTGACGACTTGATTACGGAATGTTCGTTAGCTCGAACGACTAGCTTGGCCAGACTGCCGCGGGGTCTGCTCACGAGAGCCCGTTTGGCTGATGATAACGCGTGACGAGGGACTCGGCCGATGAGACCAATCCGTTGTTTGCAATCTCGCCCTGATATCGCGGATACGCATCGTTCCGTGGCGCCGGCGTTGACCCGGCGTCGCCTACTTGCGACCTCGTTGGCTGCGGCCGGGATGGTCGGAATCGACGGGTTTGCGGCGGCCGAGCCAGTCGATCACTTTGTCGGCGAATTGGTCCTCCGGGACCTCGATCCACAAGGACTAAGGTTTACGCTCGATCAGCCGTTCGGATATGTCGATCCCTCGGGCACCACGTGGCAGGCCGAGAAGGGCCTTGTCACTGACGGGGCATCGATCCCATGGCCTCTTTGGTCGATCGTCGGCGGACCATTCGAAGGGCAGTATCGGCGTGCGGCTGTTATTCACGACTTCTATTGTGACCGAAAGTACCGCGCATGGGAAAAGGTCCATCGGGTTTTTTACGATGCAATGATTACGGGTGGGGTCAGCACGGCAAAGGCAAAGCTCATGTATTATGCGGTTTGGCGTTTTGGTCCGCGCTGGTCGGTAACGGAAATCGTGCCCTGCGCCCCGGATCCGTCGATCGGCAAATTCTGTGCTTCGGTCAAGGCCACCTCTGTCGAGCTTTCGTTGGAAAAGCCCATCGTTGAAGAGACGGATATTGCGGGTGCCACGAGCGAGCTGAACGAGGTGGCCGACAAGATAAGCAAAGGGGATGTTTCGCTCGACCAGATCGAGAAGCTTGCTGACTCCAAGCCCCCAGTTCCAAGAGCACGATCGATCACGCGCAAGGCGGTGATCTTGTCATCCGCGCCCATCAGCCGCTACGAAGACTTCGGCTTGTCGGAGACCACCACCGTCGTCCCTGACCATATGCCAATTCCTGGCCTGTTTCCCGGTATCGTTCGGTGAGCAATCGCTCGGATAGACTTTCTCGCCGAGCAGCTATCGGTCTGCTTGCGGCTGCATCGGTGCACCCCGTTCCCGCGTTTTCGCAGGCATCGCGCCCTGAGGAAATTGCATCCTGCCTACCTCCGGTGCTCTACGCTTCCGCTCCCTCGCAGGCCGCTATCGTCGCGCAGAAGGACGAAATAGCGCGCGAACGGGCCAAGCAATGGTCCTATTTCGTTGGAGCTGAGACATTCCTCGCCAGCATGGGAGTTGCTGCGAGCAGGTTATGCGCCGCGCTGGAGTTGCGTGGCCCGCGTCGACCCGAAATCATGCTCGCTGAAAGTCCGGCGTGGCGAACAATCGATCGACATTTTTCAGGGAGCGACAAAGAAGTCGTGCTGCTCAGTAAGTCGGATACGATTGGCAAGGGGCAGGCTCCTTCTGGAGACAACATGCTGTTTGCGATCCTTGCTCATGAGCTCGGACACGCGTTCCAGTTCAGCCGATGTTTTGATCAAGGCGATACCTCGTTCATCGGAGCCGGCGGTATCGTTCGGCCTCTGCGAGACATTGAACCTCACGCCGATTATATGGCGGGCTTCTCTCTGGCAAGGGCGGAGGAGCGCTATGGACGCCCGGAAGATCTTCTCCGCAGATTCTCCGACACGATCTTGAATCTCGGAGACTTCAATTTCCGCCCCTGCCTGCATCACGGAACACCGGCAGAACGGTACGCTATGATGATGAAAGGCTATATCAAAGCCCAGCGCTCACCGACGCTAGGGGCGCCCGATGCCTCCGCAATCGGTATTGTCCTGCTTGATGGCCAACTCTCGGCCCCCCAAGCCTGCAGCGCCGGAGATGACGTATGCAAGTAGCGCGCCTTCTTCTTCTGTTCGTTCTGCTGATGGCACCAAGCTTAGCAGCCGCAGGCTGCGAACAGATTTGCTATCCTGGTTTGCCATGCCAAGGCACCGAAATCAGCGGTCAGCGGACCGTCACCGGGGATTTGTGCGCGCGGGTGATCTGGTTCTTGCGGACGGTGCTCGATTGATCCTAGAGGGGACAGGTAGTCAGCTCATCAATGTCGAGAGGTCCCTCAAGGTCGTTGGGTCCGCTGAGATTATATCGGCATCTTGCCTGGTCACCATCTCTAGGCCTGCCAAGGCAACTTCGCCGGACAGAGTAAGTCCATATGATCGTGGTCCCGGGAGCAACGGGCGAGGCGATGCGACGGCGGGAAGAAGCGGCCCTGACGGCGGCGGTGGCCGCGATGGGGCGGCCGGTGCGAACGGAGCAAAGGCGGTGTCGATACGTTTAGCTTTTACAGAATTTGTGGGAGGATCAATCAAGATCTGTGTAAGGGGTGGCGATGGGATGCCGGGGCAAGACGGTGGTAACGGTGCAGGCGGTGGCGATGGCGAGCAGGGCGGACGAGCAATACCGGGGCAGCCATTCGGCTGTAGATCTGGGCCTGGTGATGGCGGAAATGGTGGAAATGGCGGAAGCGCGGGCCGCGGTGGCAACGGGGGAGACGGCGGAGACGCCGGTACCGTGACCCTAGCCGTACCCTCGAGTCTCGAAGGCATTATCCGCGGAAAGCTTTCGAAACAAATTCTTGTCGACGTTTCGGGAGGGAGGCCTGGAGCAAAGGGATTGGCGGGTAGCGCGGGAGCGGGCGGCAAATTCGGTTACGGCGGTCGCGGGGCGACGGGGTGCGAGGGGCGGAAGGAACAGCGGAAGGGACACGATGGCACAGCAGGACCAGCCGCTGCGGACGGTCGCGATGGACGGGCGGGTGCCGACGGTAAGGTCGTCGTAGACGCGAACCATTAGGTGGGCTGCCAAGCTCTACAAATAGGTAGCGAACGAGCCGAACATTTCCGACATAGCGAAGGTGGGCACTGGGCGGTTAGCGCATGTAGCGATTTCCACCGCAGCAGCACCCGATCGTGCTGGCTGCCCCAGTGGATCGTTGGTCCGGTCCACGTTAAGACCGAACCAGCGCAGTCGCCGCGCTTTCGTCAGTAATGAGGGCATTGCAAAGTCTCGCCCTGATCGCGGCGCGAACGATCGCCACTTTCGACGCTCCGCCCGCCGCCAGAACTCGGAGTGGAATGGCCTGCAGAGATTTGACAGAGGGATTGATTACACGCGTGGTAAGCGAATGTTCGATAACGTTTCCGTCGGCGTCGAGATAGTGGCCACAAATGTCGCCAACGGCCCCGGCGGCGCGCAGGGATCGCCAATCGTTCCGCGTGATGACGCCATATTCCAACGCTCTTGATTGGTCGGTCAGATCGACGGCGCTCAAAAGGGCCAAGTCGAGTTTAGAGACCATAGCAAGGACCGAACGCACCGGCTCGCTAGCCAGCAGCAAGTCGCGCAGTTCGGGGGAAGCGGCAAACATCGGTGCGGTGATATAATAGCATCGCGCATCCAGAGCGCGTGCCATCATTGAAGCGTTGTCATAGGGGTTGATCGATGTGCTTTCGGCCAAGCCCCCGCACAGCAGCACGACGCGATTGGCTTCGCCACTTCGGCGCCTCACATTTTGGGCCGCTGCATTGATCGTGCCGCCCCATGCTATGCCGAGCGCACCGCCCGGAGTCAGGTGATCGGAAATGTAGTCGCCCGCGGCAGCTCCCACCAAGACTCGCACATCGGTGTTGCCGATTGGCGAGGGCACGACAATGGCGTGTCGCAGCTCGAACATCTTAGTGAGTCGAGATTCCAGTTCACTGCAAGGGCCGAGCGGACGCTGGATCGTGATTTGGACGAGCCCACGCTCCCGCGCTTCAGCGAGCATCCGGTTAACCCGCTTTCGGGTGAGATTGAGTTGCTGAGCGATCAGCTCCTGAGTCTGCCCTTCCTTGAAATAGTGCCAGCAGATCCGGGCCGCTAGCGCGGCGTCGAAACTGCCATCTGCGTCATTGTTGTCAGTCATGCTGTCTCCGCGGAGAGGGATAGCCCGAAAGGAGTTCCGCGCCCAGAGTTGATAGTGGGAACAAATGTACCGTAATCGTCACAAATGTGTCTTGACTGGAGATTATGGTCCCCTCTATGAAGGGAAATGTTCTGATGCCTCGCAATTTGATCGTATTGTTGCTGACGGGTCTGGTTTGGTCTTCCTGCGCGCATGCGCAGTTCACCGACGGCAAGGTTGTGATCGGCGTGATGGGCGCTCAAAGCGGCGTGGTGGCCGATGTCGGCGGCCCCGGCTCGATCATTGCCGCGCGAATGGCGGTCGAGGACGCGGGAGGTGTCATAGGCGGGGTGCCAATCGAACTCGTTACGGCGGATCACCAGAACAAGCCCGATATTGCTATCAGTATCGCGCGGGAATGGTTCGATCGCCGTGGCGTCGATGTCATTGTTGATCTGCCTCATACCGGCGCTGTAATGGGCTCATGACGCTCGCCTCTGAAAAGAAGCGTGCCTTGATGGTCTCGGGTGCGGCGAGTGCCGAGATCGCTGGCGTGCGATGCTCACCCTACGTCACGCACTGGACCGGCGATACTTATGCTCTGGCTCGCGGCACGGCGCGCCGCGCTGACTGAGCAAGGATTGCGTTCATGGTATTTCTTAACAGCGGATTACGCGTTCGGTCATCATCTGGAGCGCGATGCGACGCAGGTCGTTCAGGATTTTGGTGGCAAGGTCGTCGGCAACGTTCGCTATCCGCTCAACACGGCGGATTTTGCCTCGCTCTTGTTGCGTGCCCAGAGCTCGCAGGCGCAGGTGATCGCTCTCGCCAGTGCCGGCGCGGATACCGTCAATGCGATCAAGCTGGCCGGGCAGTTTGGGATCGGACAGAAAAACCAACAGTTGGCTGCGCTGCATACCTTCATCACCGACGTCCACAGCCTCGGGCTCGAACCGCGCAGGGCATGATTGTCACGAGCGGCTTCTATTGGAACGATAGCGACGGCACGCGGGCTTTCGCCGCTCGCTTCGAGAAGCTCCACGGGATGCCAACGCGGGAGCAGGCCGGAGTTTATGCCTCCGTCACGCATTATTTGAAAGCCGTCAAGGCGAGCAATACCGACGATGCGGGCACGGTGAACGGCACGATGCCGGTTGATCGCTTTGGCAGCGAGGCAAAAATTCTCGCGAGCGGTCGCGTCGTCTATGATCTCGGCGTCTATCGCGTAAAAACGCCAAGCCAGAGCCGCTTTCCCTGGGATTATTACGAGCGGATTGCCACCATTCCAGCGGCGGAAGCGTTCCGCAGTACGGTATCGTCCGGATGTAGCGCAGATCAAAACGAAGCGAAAGTGCGGTGAGGACTATGCATTACCCGGGCATGTCACGGCGGAAGCAACAAGAGGCGTCTTCGATCTCGCGTCGTACGGCATCAGTATCGACTGCGCAATCAGGCGGGTACTCCGGCCCTACAGCAATAAAGTGATCAGAGAGAAGTTGGACGAGTCCATGGATTGATGGTCGCGGCCGTCCTTCTGGCCAGATCATGATCGCGGCACCATACGAAACAACACCACAATGCAGCCAATCGCGTCCGCACCATCCGCCGACCCAGCTCGCCTCTCTGCACGGGAGGCCGTTCGCGCCATTCGCGAGGGGCGACTCACTGCTCTCTCGCTCGTGGAGGCCTGTCTCAATCGCATCGCGGCGCGCGAGCCGGAGATTAGAGCGTGGAGTTTTTTCGATCGGGATGTGGCATGTGAACAAGCAAGGCGCGCAGATGCGCGGCAAGCCGTTGGCGAACCGCTCGGTCCCCTGCACGGGCTCCCGGTCGGAGTGAAGGACGTCTTCGATACTGCCGATATGCCATCGGAGTACGGTAGTGCGCTTTATCGCGCGAGGCTGCCAGAAGCGGACGCCGCTGCGGTGAGCAAGCTGCGCGAGGCTGGGGCAATCATCCTCGGAAAGACTGCGACCTCCGAATTTGGCATGTATCATCCACCGCCAACGCGAAATCCGCATGACCTCTTGCGCTCGCCAGGAGTGTCCTCCTCCGGCTCGGCTGCGGCCGTCGTGGACTATATGACGCCGCTTGCCCTCGGGACGCAGCATACTGCCTCGACCACGTTGCCCGCGTCCTTCTGCGGCGCCTTCGCTTTCAAGCCGTCGCTCGGCTTCACGGAAATGACGGGCTCGAACATTCTGGTGCCGCGGCTTGCGCACCTGGGTCTTTTGGGGCGCTCAGTCGACGATCTTGCGCTCTTCGCGGGCGCATTCAACCCGATGCTTGTGGAACTCGGTCCGGTCGAGAAATTTCCTTCGCCTCGCATCGCCTTTGTGCGCGGACCCGGCTGGACCAGTGTGACCGTCGACGCGGTCACAGCACTCAAAACCTTGCAGTCGCGGATTCGTATGCCGATCCCCGAACTGATCCTGCCGCCCGAATTCGATCGGGCCGTAGAGGTGACGATGGGCCTGCTCGATGCCCATCTTGCCTTCCGATTTGGTGGACTGCCTGTGGAAGACTTCGCGCAGCTATGCTCGCCCCTCCAGGCCGGAGTGCAGAACGGCAAGAGCATGAGTGCGCCGCGCTATCTCGAGTTCGACGCTCTCGCCGACCGTCTGACGGCGCTCGCAGATGGTCTCTTCGCCGAGCACGACTTGCTTATCACTCTCTCCACGCTCGGTGAAGCGACGCGGCTCGAAGAGGGACCGGGTTCGGGCGTGATGTCGATGCCCTGGAGCCTCTGCGGCTTACCAACGCTTTCCCTGCCGCTGCTGCGAGGCAAGCAAGGTCTACCGATCGGGCTTCAGCTCATCGGCCCAAAGGGGCGGGACCGCTCTCTCTTGCACGCCGCCGCTTGGGTCGTCGCCGAAACCAGCCCGATCACTTTACACCAAGCCTGAGAATTCCAATGTCGCCTGAATTGTCGTGGTCGCATCCGGATCCCGTCCGCCCACCGATCGAAGTCAACGGCCGCCTCTATCATCGGCCAAAGCGACCGACGATCGTGGTTTGCTTTGACGGCTGCGATCCGTCCTATCTCCAGGCCGCAAGCGCGGCGGGGGTTATCCCGACCTTCGACCGCATGCGGCGTACCGGCTATTGGAGTTCGGCGCTCGCGGCAACGCCGACCTTCACGAATCCCAACAATGTATCCATTGTCTGTGGTGTACCGCCTGCCGAGCATGGCGTCTCGGGCAATTTCTACATCGACGGCGAGACTGGCCGAGAGATCATGATGGTCGACGCAACACCGATGCGCGCGCCGACCATTCTTGCTGCCTTCTCGCAAGCTGGCGCTTCCGTCGCAGCCGTGACCGCGAAAGACAAATTGCGCAAGGCACTCGAACGCTACCTCGAAGGTATCGCCTTTTCAGCCGAGAGGGCGGATTCTGCGACAGAGTCCGAGAACGGCATCGCCGACGTGCAAGCACTGGTCGGCCGCACCAAACCAAATCAATATTCGGCTGATCTCTCGCTCTTCGTGCTCGACGCGGGCGTGAGACTGCTCCAGACCCGGCGGCCGGAGCTCATGTATCTTTCGCTCTCCGACTATGTGCAGCACAAGCACGCACCGAAAGAGGTTGAGGCTCTCGATTTCATGGCCGAGGTCGACAGGCGCATCGGCAAGTTCATTGAGCGCGGAGCGGTGGTCGGCATCGTCGCCGATCACGGCATGTCTGACATGGCGACAGCGGATGGTACACCGAACGTACTCTATCTCGGCGATGCAATCGATAAAGCGTTCGGTGCCAATGCTGCCCGCGTGGTCTGCCCGATCACCGACCCCTTCGTCCGACATCATGGCGCGCTCGGCGGCTTCGTGCGCGCCCACCTGCTGCGACGGGACGTGGAGATCGCCACGATCGCGGCATTCATTCGGAGGCTGCCCGGAATTGCCCTGGCCCTGCCTCGCGACGAGGCCTGCGCCCGCTTTCTGTTGCCAGAGGACCGGGAAGGCGTTCTTGCCGTCATCGCTGAGAAGGGTGTGGCTCTTGGCGCGCGTCGCGCGGAGCACGATCTCGCCCAGCTCGCCGGCCAGCGCCAGCGCTCGCATGGCGGCCTTTCCGAGCTGACCGTCCCGTTCATCCTCTCGCATCCGCTGCGGGCGGATGCGGCTGCATCCGGCTCTGGTCCCCTGCGAAACTACGACGTCTTCTCGCTGGCGCTGAATGCGGTGGAGGTCTGAACCATGCGCCGCGTCGTCATTGTTACGCTCGACGGCCTGCGAGGGGATATGATCTCGGAGCAGACAACGCCGAGCCTAGTCAGCTTCGCCCGTCAGGCCGAGCGTTTCGCCGATTACCGGACGGTCTTTCCGTCATGCACCCGTGTCGTCTCGGCGAGCCTCGCCACCGGCTGTTACCCCGCCCGCCATGGCCTCCAGGGCAACACCGTCGCACTGTTGGAGGACGGCAAACTTGCGTTGCGCGACGCCGGCGATCCCGAATTCCTGCAGCACAAACGGCGCGTAACGGGTACCTCGCTCGCTATGCCGACACTGGCCCAGCGGGTGAAGGCAGTCGGCGGCGCCATCGTCTTCAGCAACGTCTCGCCCGGCGCTGCCTATGCTCAAGATCCCGATGGGCATGGCCATGTCTACCATCGTGCCGGCTCCTTCGGGTTCGGCCGCGTGCCGGTCGCGGCCGAGGATCATCTTGCCGTGTCGCTCGACGTCGAGGGCGACAGGCGCATGACCGAGCGCTTTATCGACGAGGTGCTACTGCTGCGCCGGCCACCTTTGGCCGTGCTCTGGCTCGGCGAGCCGGACCATATCCAGCACGAAGCACCGCTCGGCTCGCCCGAGCACCTCGCGGTGCTTGCGGCGGCGGATGCTCATGCCGGCCTGGTTACGTCCGCGGTAAAGCAGTTGCGCGCTGCTGGCGACGACATCTTGCTTCTGATTGGCTCCGATCACGGCCATCAGACCGTGACCGGCGTCATCGACATCGACGCCGAATTTGTCGTGGCGGGTCTGAAGGAGAACGCGAGCTCCAACGATGTTATGGCCGTCTCGAACGGCACTTCGGCATTGGTCTATGTGGATCCCGACCGCACCCACGCGCTGCCGGCACTGCGCACTTTTCTCACGTCTCGGGACTGGGTCGGTGCGGTCTTCGGTCCTGACGAACTCGTACAGATCGGCCAGAAACCGGAGGGCGGTCTCGCCTTCGCCGTCTCGATGGCGGCGAGCGAGGCGGCCAACGTTTTCGGCGTTCCGGGCTCGAGCCTCGTCGCCACGCCCGCCATGGGCAAGCCCGACCGCCTTGGCTGTGGCCAGCATGGCGGGTTGGCGCGCTATGAGCAGATGCCCTTCCTAATGGTGTCTGGCCCCGGCTTCCAGCCAGGTGCCGTGCGGCAGGGCGTCGCCCGCATCATTGATATCGCGCCGACTGCGCTCGCTCATCTCGGCCTTGATGCGACGGGTATGGATGGCGCGCCACTGCAACGCCCGGTGGCCAGTACCCAGACGGAGGAGACGTGATGGGGGCCCTATCGTTGAGCAGCCTCTCAAGACCTACGGATCAACCACCGCGCTGAGCGGCGTGTCGCTCGACATCCGCGACGGCGAGTTCCTGACGCTGGTCGGACCGTCCGGCTGCGGAAAATCGACGCTGCCGCGCCTTATCGCCGGCCGGGACGCTCCGGATTCCGGCTCGATCTTGATCGACGAGCGCGTCGTCGATGGGCAACGTCGCTCTGCTCTTGTGGCGCAAGCCGGGGCAGCTTTCCGGCGGCCAGCGCCAGCGCGTCGCGCTCGGACGCGCCAGGGTGCGCCGCCCGGCGCGGTCGGCCCCGAGCTCGTCGTCGCGCTGCTGATCGAGGCGCGGCCGCTATTGCGCTGTTGGCATTCGCTTTCCAAGATGCATGACGCAATCGAGGGTAGCAGAAAGCTCAATGAGAAATCGTCGATGTCGCGGGAGCACCACAGACTAAGGCATCTGGGATGATGAATTGCCCGGATGGGCGGGCGGTCACAAAGTTCTGTTTTGCTTCCACTGCCTCCCGACTCGATTGTTGTCGGCCGTCATAAGTCAGGATTGCTCGTGATGGCCCTCAATTGACGGCAGGCGCGCAGCGCATCGATGAACCGATCACCGGCAATGCTCACTGAGCCGGTGTTCTCCATGTGTAGCACGTCACTTCCCTCGATCGGCACCGTGTTGCTTCACCGCGAAGGCCGTGGACATGGTGCACAACGCTGACGCGTTGACCACATGCCCACATGGCTGCGTGATACAAAGGGATCAGGAGCGATCAGTTTCCAACTAACAAGCCGATTCAACCGGTTCCGCTCCGCGGGTCCATTTCAATGGTTAACATTGGAGCGTTCCTCCTAGAGCGGTCTCTCGCTCGACGGGCGATCACCACACACCAGTTAGAGGTGCGAGTAGGAATCCGGTTGCGACCAGTGAGTATGCGACTATCGCCGAGTAAATGGCTTTTCCAGGGGAGGGTATAAGTAGCGGGGATATATGAAGGACGGACACCAGCAGGAATATTGAAGCTACGTTCGTTGGTGTCAAAAAAGGAAAGCACCAGCGGTCGACAATAAATAGGAGCGATAGAAGGGGAATGTCATAAGACAAGGGAAGTCCGGTAAAGTAACCGTCTTCCGACAGGCCAAAGTTGTTGAAATAGCTTAAGCGAAGCGCGCCCGCCAATATCATCAAAACGGCGACGGCTCGCGAGTAAACTGCACCATCCGACAGAAGAATAACTAAAAGAGCGGGAAGAATGGCCCCGTACACGATATCCGCAAAACCGTCCAGGCTTTTCCCCATTTTGGCATAATTCTTTTGTCGATTTTTTGTTCGACTCGCGACGACTCCGTCAAGCTGATCCGCCAGCATCGCCCAAAGGCCAAGCGCGATCGAACATTCCATCCTTCCGGCAAGAGCAAAATTTATGGCGACGGACGCAAGGACTAGGCCGACGGCGGTGATAGCATTTGCTGGATCAAGCAGATAGCCGACCATTTGATGCTCCGAGAACTGATGCCCAAACTCCGACAGCCATCCGCTTCACAGCTGTACTTGGTGATCGGTTTGAAATTGCTTTTCGGCAATCCTTAGGTCTTCCTCGCTGTCGATTTCGTACCCATCGTTGCTCATCACAGCGCACAGCGGCGAACCGGAATCCTCGCTTCTCGATCAGGTGTGCGAGCGATTCCTCGGTGTAGGCGTTTATTGAACCGGAGCCGATGAGAGTATCGAGCTCCGGAGCGAGCGTTGTCCGCAGCGCCGAGCTAGAGAAGCGGATCAGGCCCATCGTCTTGAAGAGGGGAGGGCCGCATAACAGGCTTGCGCCTGTTTGCCTCAGCCGAATTTCGGATATAAGACTGTCATCGGATAGGATCACTCCCGCACCTTCCATTGAAGGTCCAAAAGGCGCCACGGTCGCCGCGTTCGCCGCATCATCCATCATCAGATAGCGTAGCGAGTGTTCTTCGAAAAAGACATCGGCCTTAGTTCGTTGAACGACTACGACCGGCAGCCTGTTTTTGCCGGCGCGCATGAACGCAAGGATCTCGTCCGCGGCGGCGCGTTGGCGAGAAGAGATTGCGAGTAGAATTGCATGTCGATTCCCTGTGCGTTGACCAGCCGATGTTTGTCGCTCGATACGTGGCATGTTTCTGTCATCTAGATCAATTGCGAGAGTTAGTAGTTGACGCCTTGAGACTGTGCGTGTGCGCAAGCGTTCAGATTAGCCGCATTCCGCGACGTTCCGACTGTCAAGCATCGGGGCATGAATTAAGATGCAATCCTGGTGAACATAAGCCGCGCTAGCATTGGGGCGCTGACTTCAGAGTCACGTGAGCGTGCGCGCGTGGCAATCAGGGTAGAAGACGCGTGATGCCGCACGTATCGCCGTTGTCCGACAGATCTAATGTCGTGCGGCCTCGCGGCTGGACGGCGTCTCGGATAACGCAGACTGTTGTCCCGAACGCCGGGCGGAGCTCCAACGAATCCCATGTGGAGAGCGAGCATTCGTCCCTCCAAGCACTTGCACCAAACTCAAACGGTGCGGTGACATTGACGATGCGTAGTGTTGGGGTAGCGCCGACGGGCCAAAGGCGCGATGGACCGGAGGCCGATGTCGAGCGCGACTGTGCCGCGATCAAGCCGCAAGTCGACCGCTCCTGGAATCCGGTAGAATAGTCCATGCGCCTGCCAAGCAGGGCGAACACACCGGCGCCGGCTCGGCGTTGGAATTCCTTTATATCGACAGGTTCGTGATGGAGGGGTGGGTGGTGATGACACCGCGGACGAAACTAACAATCAGGTAGCCGCACGCAAAGATCATGACTTCATACCCCCTCTTTGAGGGGGATGCACCTGTAGCTCAGCTGGATAGAGCGTCGCCCAAAAGCTGCGGTGCTGGTGATGCGACAGCCGATCGCGATTCTTCGAGAACACCGAATGGTCCCAGGCCGCGTCGTCAACTAGGTCAGCGTTTTCTTGGTTCGAATCATATCAGGCGACCTCGGCGAGCTTGTAGGACCACGTGTGGATGACCGGATGGGGATTGACGTCGTCGATACCAGCCATGATGCGCTCCTTGAGTTCGTGTTTTGAGGCCACCCGGATATGGCGCAGGACTGAACGGGCGAACTTGGAGAAGAACCCCTCGATGAGATTGAGCCACGAGCCGTGCTTGCGGGTGAAGGTGAGCTCGAAGCGCCCGCTTGGTCGATTGGCGAGCCAGGCTCTGGTTTCTCGCGAGATGTGCGCGGAATGATTGTCGAGGATCAACTTGATCGCAGTGTTCGGCGGATAGGCGGCATCGATAAGTCTGAGGAGCTCGATGAACTCTCGACTGCGGTGGCGATCTTTGACAAGGGCGTGGACCTTGCCGGTGAGCAGATCAATCCCAGCCAACAGGCTGAGCGTGCCATGGCGTTTGTATTCATGGTCGCGCGCAAAAGGTGGCGTGGACGCCAGGCTTGGGCGGCAAATCCGGCGCCGTCGTTGCGATGGCCTGGATTCCCGGCTTCTCGTCGCAGGAGACGATCGTGACCGGCTTTCCTCGCCGCTTTCCCTTGGCAGAGGCTTTCTTCAGGACTTCGACTTCACGATAGACGCACAGGATCTCCGCCATCTTCTGTTCGAACTCGGCGTCGCGATTTTCGAGATAATAGCGCACCTTGTGCGGCTTGATTTCCTCTTGGCCGAGGATCTTGCACACCGTTCCCTGGACCAAATTGGCCAAACACGCATGCCCTGCCGCCGGCCCGTGCTCGCGTGCATGGCGCGCCAGCAACCGCGTCGTCCACAACTCATGCGGATAGCCGTGCTCCTTGGCCTTGTCGCATGCCAACGACACCAGCCAGGCTTTGGCCTCAGGCGTGATCGTTGGCTCCTTGCCCGGTCGCGGACGATCATCGAGGGCCGCCAGCGGGCCATCGGCCAGTGCCCGCTGGACACAGCGCTGCACCGTCTGATGATGGACCCCAAGTCTTTGGCCCACCGCGCAGAACGAAGGATTTTCCCGATACGCCAGCAGCATCTGTGCTCGCGATACCCGGCTCGCCAGCTCAGTTCGCGACCGCGAAAGCGTCGTCAAGGTCGCTATCTCTTCATCACTCATCGCCAATTCAACCGCGCGCCGCCATCCTGCCATGATACAGCTCCTCGTTTCCCCAACCGCAAACGAGGAATCCGCCAACAACCCCGTCCGTTCCACCAATTCAGCCTGCTCCGGCATCGCAGGTTTCATGGAATCGGTCGTCTAATGGGCTGGCGTCGCGTGCCTCGATTGCCTGAACCATTCTGTATGTGTGAATTGCCCCTCCGCTTTATCGGCGTCCCTTTGGTCATCGCCTGCCCACGACCGTCACAGGTGCCGGCGGTGAATTTGTGGAACGCCACTGCTGGCGCACCCGCTAGCGACGCGGCGACATGTGTGCTGGCGAAAGCTTGCACGGCGATTGCTTTGCGTACGACGGCTTTGTTCGGAATGAATACGCGGTCACTCACCGTTTAGGCCTGTCGGGCGACGAAGCTTTGGTCATGGGGCTCTCAACTGTCAGTTCGACACGATCGGCACACCAACGTGTTTCCGAATAGCTTATCGGCGAGCCGTCAGCGTCGACGTCAGTCTTCTTAGTAATTAGGACCGGTCGCGACACTGGTTGAAACAGTCGGCGCGCTTCCTCTTCTGTCGGCGGCCGCGAGCTAATGCGCGTTGACAGCCGAACATAGTCTTGAATGCCATACTTCTGATAGGTCTTCGTTGTGCTGTTCAGTTCCGTGTAGACGGAAGCAACGTCGGGAAAACGGGCAGCGGGGAAGTAGACGTCGCTCACCGCGATGATGACCTCGTTAGCAAGCGAATCGACGTCAATCTGCGTCACCATTTCCCCACCGGCAAGTTGCAGTGCATCTCTCACTGCCTCCGGCGGCAGTACCTCGCGAGCTCCGACTATGCGGTATCGGGGATCGCGTTTCTGATCCAACAGATTTTGGAAGAAACGGGTACGTTCTGATATGCGATAGTGCACGATCTCATCGTGCACAAACGTACCTCGGCCTTGTTCGATCCGCACAAGGCCTCTGGCCTCAAGCCCCGCCATGGTTTGGCGAAGCGTGTGTCGGCCTACAGAGAAGCGTGCCATCAGCTCCGGCTCGGTTGGCAATTTTGCGCCGGGAGGATAGCGGCCAGCGACAAGTTCCTCGGCAAGAATCTCCTCGATTTGCTTCCACACGACCCGACCGGGCTTTCGACCAAGTTTACGTCTGTCGTCGCTCTTCTTCCGGGGCCTACCAACCATTTCGGTCCCCTGATTTTTTCTTCGAACATGCCATATTTATTCCTTTTGTCATATATTTGCAATCATCCGGATGTTTGTGGTCGTAAGGATGTCGTCGTCCCGCATACGGGCGGTGCCATGTCAGCAGAATCAACATTTTACCTATGCGACGACCAAAGGAACGCTTTCAATGGTTCAATTCCGCTCAAAGATAGCGCTAGTTGTGGTCTTCGCTTTGTTTGCGGCATCGCCTGCCCTCAGCGCAACGCTTCGCATTTCTCATAATCTCGGCTACGGCGGCCGGGAATCCCTCGACCCCATTTCTCCAACGCGGTTTTTCGAAGCCAACCAGATGATCTACGATCAGCTGGTGCGCGCAGGGCCAGATGGACAACCAAATCCTGCCCTGGCGATTGCGTGGAGCAGTTCACCGGACCTCGCGGAGTGGACGTTCAAGCTAAGGAGCGGCGTCCGGTTCAGCAATGGTGAACCGTTTACGGCGCAAGACGCCGCCTATTCGTTGCAGAGAATTCTGAGTCCCAAGCTTGCCAGTCCGGTTCGCTCGGTTCTCGGCATCATGGACAGCATCGAAGCTCGCGACGATATGACCCTAAGCGTGAAGCTCAAGCAAGCCGATGCGGATTTCCCAATCGTCCTTACTGACTATCGGGTACGCATAGTTTCGTCGAAAGCTGCTGGCGGCGATCTTGATGCAGTCAATGATAGTGGCATCGGGACAGGTCCTTTCAAAGTTTCGAAACTCGATCAGCGTGGCACCACCGTGCTTGCGGCCAATCCGGACTATTGGGACGGGAAACCCGGCGTAGCCGAGGTCGACATTATGGCGATCGCCGATCAAGACGCGCGTAACCAGGCGCTGCTGGCCGGCCAGATTGACATAACCGAAGTCACTCCCGGTGAAATAGGCCTCTTTTCGAGCAACGCGAAGTTTATCGTGCAAAGAGTTCCAGCTGGCCTCTGGAATCCTATCGTTATGCGGACCGACACGTCGCCGTTCAACGATGTACGTGTACGAAAAGCACTGCGGATGCTGGCCGATCGTCAAAGCTTGCTCAGCCTGGTTGTTGGCGAAGGAAATGGCGCAGTCGCTTGCGATGCGCCTGTGTGGCCTGGAGATCCTTACTACAACTCAAGCCTTTCCTGTCCGGCCGACCCCGAAGGCGCCAAGAAACTGCTCGGCGAGGCAGGATACCCACGCGGACTGACGGTTGATCTTTATACCTCAGCGGCTCAACCAATCATGGTGCCTCTGGCTGAAGCTTACCAGGCTCAGGCCGCCAAGGCAGGCGTAAAAGTAAACGTTCGCGTAGTACCGGTAGATGGCTACTGGAGCACCACTTGGATGACTCCAAATCGGCCCTTCGTTGTCGGCAATTGGGCGCAACGACCGGCGGCTCAAGTCCTAAACGAAGTATTTCGTTCGGGCGCGAAGTGGAACGAAACCGCATGGAATTGTCCTGACTTCGATGCTTTGCTAGATGAGGCCCGGCGCAGCGGCACTATTGATGAGCGCAAGGCGCTCTACGCGAAAGCTCAGGCGATCCTGGCCGAGGAAGGAGGAGCTTTCATTCCGTTTTTCAGGAATGAAATACGAGTTTACAGCTCGTCGCTGGATCACATCGATAACGTCCCTAGTATGATGTTGCGCTGGCACAAGATCACCAAGAAATAGTTATGACCTTGCTACGCGCGCTGTTTTCCCGCATGCTTTCGCTGGTTGTGGTCCTCTGTGTGTGCTTCTTTGCATTAGAGGCTTTGCCTGGCGATGCGTGCACGACTTTTCTAGATCAGGATGCGCAAGATCCGGAATTGCTGCACAATTGCCGAGTCAAGCTCGGCATCGATCAGCCTATTCCCATCCGCTTTGCGAAATGGGCTGAAGCACTTCTTCATGGAGATCTTGGAACATCTGTCGCCCGAGACCGCCCAGTCGCCGAAGTGGTTGCGCCGCATCTGCGCAATACATTCCTTTTGGCCATCCTTGCGGCATCAGTCGCGTTTCCGGTCTCGATAGTGCTTGGCGTCCTAGCGGCTGTGTGGCGCGGCACGGCCTTTGACATCGGAATGTCCGCTTTCTTTCTCGTCGCGATGACGCTTCCGGAATTTCTCATCGCGACCGTCCTGATCTTTATCTTTGCAATCTCCCTCCAATGGCTACCCGCGATCACCGTCGTAGCGACCGGGGCACCCATTCTCGAAGTACTTCCCAACATCATCCTTCCGGTAGCCGTTCTGTCACTCGTTATGGTCGCGCACACCATGCAAGTTGTGCGAACACGCGTGATCGAGGCTATGCAAAGCGACTTCGTCGAAACAAGCCGTCTTCGCGGCCTCTCTTTTCAGAGAGTTCTTCTTGGTCATGCACTTCCAAGCGCGCTACCGCCGACTCTTAACGTAATTGCGTTAAGTCTAGCTTCGCTTCTCGGCGGCGTAGTTGTCATCGAGCGCGTTTTCAACTATCCGGGGCTCGGCACCCTTACATTGCAAGCGATTCATGATCGGGATATGCCGTTGGTGCAAGCCGTAGTCGTTATATTCGCACTGACGTATGTCAGCCTTAGTCTGCTTGCAGATCTCATATCGACATTGCTGGATCCGCGCATTGCTCGAAGGGCTGATTAGCAATGGCCGACCGAGACATTTTCGCTGAGGCATCTTACCATTTTTCCGCACCGGCGCAGGCGAGCTCGCCCGTCAACACGTTCAGCGACAGGTCGCTTTGGAAGCTTCTCCGAGCGATCGTCCACAAGCCGGCGGGCGCAATTGGTGTGCTCTTCGTTCTCTTCCATGCGATCGTCGTCCTTACCGGTCCTTGGATTATTCCTCATGACCCGCTTGCGCAGGATCCGCGCACCATTCTGGCCGCGCCGAGCTGGGCTCATCCATTTGGAACGGACCTCCTCGGACGAGATGTGCTCTCCCGAACAATTGTGGGCGGACGCATCGCAATCGCGATCACTGCCATAGGGGCGCTCCTTGCGGTTGTTGGCGGTGCAGTCGCTGGAATTACAGCAGCGATGCGCGGAGGACTTCTCGATGCAATCATGATGCGGCTTGTCGAAGCCATTGGCGCACTGCCGTACCTATTATTCCTGCTACTTCTAGCCAACTTCTTCACAGGCGGTGCCTACGCACTCATTCCTGCGCTGGGCATCTTCTATGGGACTGCAGTGGTGCGCGTCTCAAGAGCTGCGGCTCTGAGCGTAGCTTCTTCCGATTTTGTTGCTGCCGCCCGCGTTCGAGGCGAACGCTCGTCGACCATTCTGTTTCGCGAAATTCTGCCTAACGTGCTCGGAGTTATCGTCGTAGATGGGGCGATACGTTGGGCCGGGATGCTGCTTGGTTTCAGCTCGCTTTCCTTTCTTGGTTTCGGCGTTGCTCCGCCGACGCCCGACTGGGGACTCATGATTTCGGATGCTCGCAACGTCATGGCCATTGCTCCTTGGGCCACCCTCTGGCCGTGCGCTGCACTCGCGAGTTTGATCCTCGGCGTTATCTTCCTAGCAGATGGCGCCGGCAAAGCCCTCGGCCGTTAGTCACCAAAAGAACAACAGACGACCTGAGGCGTAAGTAGATGACTAAGGTGCTGAATGTCGAAGAGCGGCCACTTATCAATGTGCACGGCCTGCACGTGGCAGTAGCAGGTAATGATAAAAGGCTGATACTCGATGACATTAATCTTTGCGTCCAGAGAAGGACTGTACTCGGAATAGTTGGAGAGTCAGGCAGTGGAAAGAGCACCCTGGCACTCACGATGCTAGGATATCTCAAGCCGGGGCTTCAGCGCGTATCCGGTCGCGTCTTGATCGACAAGTGTGACGTCATGTCCGCGCCTGAGACAGAGCTCAGAGAATTGCGACGCCGCGCTGTTGGCTACGTGCCCCAGAATGCCGGTTTCTCTCTGACCCCGACCAAACGCATCGGCTCTCTGATCGAAGAGCTCCTTTGGATCGACGGAACTCATTCAGCGGTTCAGATAAGAGCACGTGTCAACGAGCTACTCAGATCAGTGAGCCTACCAAGTGAGATTGCGTCGAGGTACCCTCATCAACTATCAGGGGGGCAGCAACAGAGATGTGCGATCGCGATGGCGATCGCTGGCCGCGCTGACCTGTTGGTTCTGGACGAGCCGACATCGGCTCTCGATGCTACGACACACAACGAACTTCTGGCGCTGCTTCGGACCCTCGTAGATGAGCGCTCCTTAACGATTGTATGCGTCACGCATGATATGCGCGTTGTCTCGCGTCTCTGTTCACATGTTGCGGTGATGCACGAAGGAAAGGTCGTTGAGAACGGCAATGCCGATCAGGTGCTACGAACACCCCAGCATCCCTATACGCAGACGCTGCTCAAAGCACAGCCGTCGTGGCGATCGCAACGAGGCCTGCAATCGCAAACCACTCATGCCCAGAGCGGCACCGCCACAAATGCGCTGGACATCCGTGATTTAACCGTTCGCTTTTCGCGACGCTCTCTTCTGTCACAGCTCTGGCTTTCCTCGCGTCTTGATGAAGGGAGTCCGGCCATTCAGGACATTACGTTTGCGGTTCAAACAGGCAAGATCGTCGGCGTTGTCGGCGAGTCAGGCTCTGGGAAATCCACCCTTCTAAAATCCATTGCCGGCGCGACGTCAGCACAACGCGGCCAAATTCTTCTGATGAACTCTCAGGATCTGGCCCAGCTGAAGAGCAGATCCCTGGATCTGCGCCAGAAGGTCCAACTCGTGTGGCAAAACCCGCTAGCGGCGGTTAATCCGCGGCAAAGCGTCTTCGAAGCGATCGACGCTCCTTTGCGCCTTTACTTCAATCTATCAAACGCAAAGCGGCGGGCACGTGCTATCGAGCTTCTTGGAATGGTCCAGCTCACGTCCGACTATCTCGATAGATTGCCAAGTGAGCTATCGGGGGGGCAGGCCCAACGTGTGGCGATTGCCCGTGCCTGCGCCGCCGAGCCTGCAATCATGCTCTGTGACGAGATCACATCGGCCCTAGACCTCTCGGTACAGGCGGCGGTGCTAGATGTTATCAGGAGCATTCGCGCTCAAACCGGCTGCACATTCTTGTTCGTATCCCACGATCTTGCGGTGGTCTCCTCAATCGCAGACGAGATCATTGTTCTTCATAAGGGACGGATTTGCGAATCGGGAACAACCGAAAAAGTTCTCATCAATCCCGCGCATCCGTACACGCAGTCTCTGATCGATGCCTTTCACGATGCGGCGGAAATAGGATTTGAGCGAGAGAGCGGTGCTAATGGGCTCCGCCGCCCAATGGGATCATATGCATGTTGAGTACCGCCAGCCAACCAACGGCAGCACCCATACGTGGCTATGGTAAGACGTTTTCGGAAGGGTAAATGCAAGACGTAGTTGAAAGAACCTCTTCAGCGGAGAGGTCAATATGGATGGGTATCCTTTCACGAAGTGAGGCAGATCAACTCGCTTCGCTGACAAAAGGCCTAACCGACGTACCGTTTGTGTGGCTTCGCAAACCCGAGATTGGGCTCGTCATGGTGCGCGGCCGTGCTGGCGGTACTGGCGCTATCTTCAACCTCGGCGAAATGACGGTGACACGCTGCGCCCTGCAGCTGGAAGATGGCACGATTGGCCATGGATATGTGCAAGGTCGCAACAAGCAGCATGCAGGTCGTGCTGCACTCGTTGATGCCCTTCTACAGCAGCAGGGAGGCCATCATGACGGTCTGCTCGCAATGGTCATTGCACCACTAAAGACTCGCGAGGTTGAGCGAACGGGTGCGCAGGGCCGAAAAGCGGCTGCAACTAAGGTCGACTTTTTTACGATGGTTCGCGGAGGAGATCCGGAATGAGCTTGCGATCATCGCACCAGTTCTCGACTAGCCCAACGCTCAAGCCAGGTCTTGCGGATCCGATCTTCGACGCCCAGTCGGTATTTCGAGCTGCCCTCTCGGCTAATGCCTATCCAGGTCGGCGCGTTTCAATCGACCGTGCCCTTGATGCGCCGCAACCACTCGCCACGTCCACAGCGATGCTCTGTCTATCGCTCATGGATTTGGAGACGCCGGTTTGGCTGGATCGTCAAACGGCTGCAGGTGATGTTCCGCAATGGTTGCGGTTTCATTGCGGGGCCCCCCTCGTGGAAAGGGCAGTAGGCGCACGGTTTGCGATTATTACCGACACAGGGGCACTACCGCATCTGAATGAATTCTATGCGGGCGAAATTCAATACCCTGACCGTTCCGCAACCCTGATTGTTCAGGTGCCATCGCTAACCGAGGGGCCGACAAGCGTATGGACTGGCCCGGGTATTCGCGACAGCGCATCCGTTCGCATTTCCGGACTCCCGTCCTGGTTCTGGTCGGACTGGGATGTAAATGCCGACCACTATCCGCTGGGTATCGATGTGTTCTTTACGTCGGGAAACGCTCTAGTTGGCTTGCCACGTACCATAAAGGTGGAGGCATAGATGTCCTATGTCGCGGTAAAGGGGGGCGAGCGCGCTATCCTCAACTCCCAAAAACTGGTCGCGGAGAACAGACGCGGCAATCCGAAAGTCTCGGAACTGTCGCTTGACCAGATCAGTGAGCAGTTTGGCCTCGCGGTAGACCGAGTGATGGTGGAAGGATCCATTTATGATCGACTGCTTGGGGCGCTCGCTCTCAAACAGGCCCAGGGAGATGCCTTAGAAGCGATTTTCCTGTTGCGGGCGTTTCGCACGACCCTGCCGCGCTTTGGAGTTTCCGCGCCGATCGATACCGGCGCAATGAGAGTGCGCAGGAGAATCTCCGCCACGTTCAAAGACATTCCCGGCGGGCAGGTGCTCGGTCCAACTTACGACTATGTCCACCGATTACTCGACTTCTCATTGGCGGCCGAGGTGAGCGTGGGCTCTGCTGAGGCAAACGCTGCCGAAGAAGCGCTTGATCCGACAATGCCACGCGTGATCGACATTCTCGGTCAAGAAGGATTGATCGAAGAGGAGAGAGAGGGTGGTGGTGAGGTCTTCGATCTAACTCGTGAGCCGATGACCTTTCCCGCTGGACGCGATCAACGTTTACAAAATCTTGCGCGTGCAGATGAAGGATTCCTCTTAGGCCTCGCCTACTCAACGACCCGCGGGTATGGCGGCGCTCATCCGTTTGTCGGCGAGATCCGGCTAGGAGAGGTCTTGGTCGAGATCGAGCCGGAGGAACTCGGATTCCCGATCGCGATCGCGGAAATCACGGTCACCGAGTGCCAGACAATCAACCAGTTCAGAGGCTCAGCCGAGAAGCCACCGCAATTCACGCGCGGCTATGGCCTCACATTCGGGCATTGCGAGCGCAAGGCAATATCAATGGCACTCATTGATAGGGCCCTGCGAGCACCGGAACTAGGAGAGGACGTCCGCCATCCGGCACAGAACGAGCAATTCGTTCTACCCCATACCGACAACGTCGAGGCAAACGGCCTCATTTCTCATTTCAAGCTGCCGCACTACGTCGACTTTCAGGCAGAGCTGCAACTACTGCGTCGATTGCGCGAGGAACACGAGGCAGCAAAAGACGCAGGAGCCACTCAATGAGCACAAATAGCAACAACGAACAGTCGGGCCATAACGAGGGCTACAACTTCGCCTATCTCGATGAGCAAACCAAACGCATGATTCGACGCAGCCTCCTAAAGGCGCTGTCAATCCCAGGGTATCAGGTGCCGTTTGGCAGCCGGGAAATGCCGCTACCCTACGGTTGGGGCACGGGCGGCATTCAGGTGACTGCGAGCGTAATCGGCCCAAAGGACCGGCTCAAGGTGATCGATCAGGGTGCCGACGATACGACTAACGCCGTGTCGATCCGCCGCTTCTTTCAGATGGTGGCCGATGTCGCAACGACGGAAAAGGTTTTGGAAGCAAGCATTATTCAGACGCGGCACAGGATCCCTGAAACACCTCTGAACGAGGGGCAGATCATTGTATATCAGGTGCCCACGCCTGACCCACTCAGCAAGATTGATCCACGCGAATCTGAAACGCGCAAGATGCACGCCTATGCCGAATATGGCGTGATGCAACTCACGCTGTACGAGGACATCGCTCGTTTCGGTCATATAGCCAAGACATATGACTATCCGGTTCTGGTTAATGGTCGGCATCTGATGTCGCCAAGCCCGATTCCAAAGTTCGACAATCCTAAGATGCAGGACAATCCAGCCATTCAGCTCTATGGCGCTGGTCGAGAAAAACGCATTTACGCAATTCCGCCTTACACGACTGTCAAGAGCCTCGACTTCGACGACCATCCGTTTTCGATGCAAAGCTGGAGCGGATGTTGTTCGCTTTGCGGCTCGACCACTTCCTATCTCGATGAAGTGATCACTGACGACAGCGGTGGTCGCATCTTTGTTTGCTCCGACACTGACTACTGCAATGATCGTCAAGCACAGCTGCTGTGCGATGAACACAGCGAGGTGCAGACATGATTCCCGCTCCCAAGCGAGCACTACCCCCTCCACTCCTCAGCGTGAATGGGGTCAGCAGGTCTTATGGCAAGCAACTTGGCTGCCAGGATATTTCCTTCTCGGTTCGGCCAGGCGAGGTGCTCGGTATCGTTGGCGAAAGCGGTTCTGGAAAGTCGACGCTGCTCGCATGCATCAGCGGGCGTCTCCAACCAGACACAGGCTCCCTCGTTTACGATATGAAAGATCGTGGGCCGGTCGATATTCTGGCTTTATCAGAGCCTGAGCGACGACGTCTTGCCAGATCAGAGTGGGGTATCGTGCATCAAAATCCTCGCGACGGTCTGCGGATGGATTTCACCGCCGGCGGCAATGTCGGCGAACGGCCGATGGCGATCGGGGCACGTCACTACGGGAATATTCGTTCCGAGGCTCAGAACTGGCTCGAGAAAGTTGAGATTGACCTCTCCCGTACTGACGACAAACCAAAGACATTCTCCGGCGGCATGCAGCAACGACTGCAAATAGCACGCAATCTCGTGACACGTCCGCGCCTGGTCTTCATGGATGAGCCGACTGGTGGGCTTGACGTCTCGGTTCAGGCGCGTCTGCTCGATCTCCTGCGCGGGCTAGTTCGTGAGCTTGGTATTGCAGCCATTATCGTCACTCATGACCTTGCGGTGGTCCGCCTGCTAGCCGATCGGCTAATGGTCATGCAGCGCGGCAGGGTGATCGAAGAGGGACTGACCGATCAGGTACTCGATGATCCCCACCACCCCTACACGCAACTACTCGTCTCGTCCGTACTGCAAGCGTGAGAAGCCTTGAGATCAACATCATGTCAATACGTTTGCATGCCGAAGGCCTAAGCAAGACCTTTACGCTTCATACGCAGGGAGGAACAAGGCTTCCCGTCTTTCGTGACATCGACCTTGCCGTTAGAGGCGGCGAATGCGTCTGCCTGCATGGACCATCCGGAGCAGGAAAATCCACGCTCCTGCGATCACTCTATGCGAACTATAAACCAGATGCTGGCCGGATCTTGGTCGAACACGGCGGGAAAATCATTGACCTGCTTGCAGCGGAGCCATGGGAAGTCGTCGAAATTCGCAAGCGCAGTATTGGTTATGTAAGCCAATTTCTGCGGGTAATTCCTCGAATTTCAACACTCGATGTCGTCGCTGAACCCGCGATCTTTACAGGAGCCGCACGCGAAGCAGCGGCAAACGCTGCCGCTAATTTACTTACGAGATTGCGCATTCCGGAACGCTTATGGTCGCTCGCTCCCGCGACCTTTTCGGGTGGCGAGCAGCAGCGGGTCAACATTGCTCGCGGCCTTATGGTCCATTATCCAATTCTCCTTCTCGATGAGCCCACTGCCTCGCTTGATGCCGCTAACCGGCGGATGGTAATCGAATTGATCCAGGAGGCCAAATCGCGGGGAACTGCCGTCGTTGGCATCTTCCATGATGAAGAGGTCCGCAACGCTGTTGGGGATCGGTTATTTGAGGTTGGGAAGTCGATAGATGTGAGGAGCGCTCCGCACGCGGAAAAGGAGAAGAGCGCGCATGTCGGAGCCTCTGTGGAATGACGAGCCAGGCGACCGGGCCACGCTTTGCGCTCTACTGTACTC
Source organism: Bradyrhizobium iriomotense (assembly GCF_030160715.1). GTDB lineage: Bacteria > Pseudomonadota > Alphaproteobacteria > Rhizobiales > Xanthobacteraceae > Bradyrhizobium > Bradyrhizobium iriomotense. The sequence continues at coordinate 70,240 of NZ_BSOW01000032.1, read as the reverse complement.
CCGCACCGGAGCACCCATTGGGCCGAGCGGCGGCGCAATGGCTGGGCCACGATCCTTTTGCCCGAACTGAAACCCTCCCCGGCAGTCGATTGAACCGCTGGGTCTCGCTGACGACCGAACCTCGGCGATACGGCTTTCACGCAACGCTGAAGGCACCGTTCCACCTTGCGGCGGGAACGAGCCTGCAAGAGTTGGAAAATGCCATTCAGCGGTTCACTAGCAGCCGACCACCTCGCCCAATTGGGGCGATGCGCATCGGTACTTGTCAGCGACGCCGCTCCTCGCCGGCGCAAACCGAAGCGATCGAGAACTAACGAGCCAAGTGTGGCCGTGCGCAACGCTACTTCCTCAACCGGCTGAAACAGCGGCAGGCGAGTGAATTGCCACTTTTCATGATGGAGACCAATGAACGATGTCCCGCAACAAAGTCTTGATGATCATGATTGATGGCGTTAGCGCCGATTACTTCGAGGCGCACCGACATCGTCTGCCATATCTGTCCCGGCTTGCAGAGGGCGGGTGTCAGGTAAAGCGCATGAAGTCTCCTATACCCGCGACGTCAATGCCCGGGCGAGCATCCATCCTTTCGGGCCTTACCGCCGATCGACACGGCATTTTCGGTAATCGCATCTTTCAGGACGGGTGTTTTGCTCCTGCAGATTCCGAGGACATGCGTGTTCCAAGCATAGCAACTTTGGCGTCATCCGCTGGACTCGACGTCGCCTGCATCGGTCATGCTTTGATACGGCCAGATGATGTCTCCATTTACGTGCCGCCTTGCTGGCTGCGTGGACCGAGCTTTATCAAGGTATCCGCGTCTCGTGAGACATCGTCGCTCCTCAGGATCAAGGATCCGCTGCAAAGACTATCCGGCGTCCCCTTGCCGTCGTTAGAGATGAAGACAAGCACGGAGACCAACCACTTTGCGGAGTACTTGATGGGTGACCAGCTAATCATTGGTGCCGTTGCTAGTCTGCTTCGATCGACCGCCGCTCCTCCTGATCTGATCTTGGCAGAAATCAACGTAACTGATACGGCTCAACATCTCTTCGGCCATGAAAGCGACCAGGCACATTTCGCGATGGCATTTGCGGACAGCTTGGTTGGATTGTGCCTCGACAGCCTGCGTCAGCGTCAGGACGATAGCGAATACACACTCGCGATACTGAGCGACCATGGTCACGGAGCAATCAGCAAAACGATCTATATCGATCGCGTAATTCCGGAATGGGTTTCAGATGCCGAGGGATCAACACTTCACGTGATTGTCAAATCTGGCGCCGAACGAGATGAAGTGGAGCGTAGGCTCACCAAATTTGGGGCCGAGCCATGGAATGGCTCACACCTTCCACCGGAGTTGCGTGGCTACATGGCCACCTTTGTAGCACCTCCAGGCTACGACTTCGGAAACGCTCCCGGCGATACGCCGGAGGATATGCTGGTTGGAGACTCTCGCTATCAATCGACGCACGGATTTCGACCTGGAACTGCAGCTGACGATCGCTTCTGTCTCTTCTCCGGACGTCAGATACCAAATCGTGTCATCGAGGAGGCCGATGCCGAGAGTTTCGCCCCCACAGTCAGTGCTTTGCTCGACTTGCCGTTGGCGCAATTTTTCACTCGACCTCTCTTTGCCGTTTAACGACGCGGACCTCGATCCGGATTCAGCCGACGTGGTTACGAGAGACAACACTCGAGCCCAATCTAGTCCCGGCAGAAAGACATAACTCCACTTTGGTTACAAGGAACAGTTCGATGGCAACAGAGTGTATACTCACTGGGGCGAAGATAATTCTGCCGGACGAGATAGTTGCGGAGGGTAGCGTTCACATCTCTGACGGCCTCGTCCGTGACGTATCTTCCGGGAAAAGCAGTCTGCCAAATGCAGTCGATCTAAATGGCGGATATCTGGCGCCCGGCCTTATTGACCTTCATACGGACAATCTGGAAAAGCATGCACTGCCCCGGCCGCGTGTGCGTTGGGACGGTCTGTCGGCGACCATCACCCATGATGCAGTCATTGCCGCCGCTGGCATTACAACGGTTTTCGATTCATTGTGTATTGGATCAACAACTCGTGCGACCGATCAATCTGACGATGATCGCTCTACAATTGTGCCGACATTGATTGATAGCATCAATACGGCAAAGTGTAGTGGGCTGTTGCGCAGCGAGCACTTTCTTCATCTGCGCTGTGAGATTACCGACCTAGATGTAGTCCCGCAGTTCGAGCTCCTGGCCAGCGATCCGCTGCTCAAATTGATTTCTGTCATGGATCATGCGCCAGGGCACCGTCAATCCTCGGATATTGATCGTTTCCGCGAAATGCAGATCACACGTTATGGATGGAGCGCCGCCGATGCTGAGCGGCGCATTTGTGAGTGGATAGAAGCGTCAAGAACGGTCGGACCAAGAAATCGAGACCAAATCGTTAGCTTGGCGCACTCGCGAAACATTCCAGTCGCCAGTCACGATGATGAAACAGCCGATCATGTCCACGACGCGCATCGCACTGGCATCACAATTTCGGAGTTTCCGACAACGCATGTTGCTGCAGCGGCCGCGCGAGGAATGGGAATTCAGATCGTCATGGGGGCACCGAACGTGGTGCGCGGTGGTTCTCATTCCGGGAATGTCAGCGCGCGCGACTTAGCGAGGGCAGGTCATCTGGACATACTCGCCTCCGACTACATACCTGCCAGTTTGCTGCACGCTGCATTCCAGCTCTCGAAGGAGCCCGTTGGAATACCTATGTGGGAAGCCATTGCGACCGTCAGTTCGACACCCGCTTCTGTTTGCGGACTAAATGACCGGGGGTCAATAAGGACAGGTTTGCGTGCCGACCTATGCCATTTCATTGAGATTGACGATAAACCCGTTGTTACCCGGACATGGATCAAAGGGCGCGCAGTCTTCTGATCCGGCAGAACAAAGCTCTGGCCATCGCTTCTCGACGCATGGTGTAGCAGGACATATTCTTCTGCTCTTCATGATAAGCGAGAGTCACCGCAATTGAACAGCTTCGGCATAGTCTCGCTACACGTGCGGCCAATCCATAGCCTTGTGCTGGCTGGAGCTCCCATCAATCTCTACAACAATCTACTACTCCGCTTACTTGTCGCAGCGTCAGGTCAAGTCGTGAAGCTTTTGTTCTGCAGCGCAAACTAAAGAGCGCGGTCCGAGTTCGTCTTCATTCGCCATGTGGAATGGAATCTGGCGCGGCTCCTAGTTCCGCAAAAATTCGCGCGCATTCTAGCATGCAGGTAGCCAAGTCGATAACCGCAAGGAGGATTAAGGGTTGTGGAGCACTGACCATCTTCGCCTCAACCAATAGCTGTTGGCCGTGACGCACATGACTTACAGCTATCCCGTTAGCCCAGCCGATGTCAAAAAGCCATGGTTGGAAAACCTACCCAAGCCGCTTGATGTGAATTTCAATTCCAATGTCAGCGTGGCGCGACACTGCGATCCTCGTGTACCTGAAAAAGGCCCCCAGTGGGCATACCGGAGGCCTTCCTTGGAGGTCGCTAACGTTGATAGTGCTCCTTCTGCTAGTTGGTAAAATCTCACCAATTGCGCTGAACGCGGACCAGCATCTGGAGGCTGTTTTGGTCCTTCAACTCATACGCAGCAGCTGGTTTGGCGATACTTGACTGCAATGGCAGCGACACTGCACTTCCGCTCGCATATTTCTGGTCGAGCATCATGTACGCAAGCTCGGCCGAAAAGGTCAGGTTCTTGACCGGGGTCCAGCGCGTCAGCGCACCGACGACCGAATAGTTGAAGTCGGGATTGCAGCCGCCAAGACCGCTCGAAAGAGCTAGCGTGCCGACGACGGCACCGCAGATGTAGCCCTTGGCCGTGCCGTTATACCGGACAGCAGCCCACGCGCCGTAGATACCGGTGCTCCATTGTGGATTCCAGTTGTGATTGAAGCCGCCATTGAAGCCATAGGTCGTCGTGAGCTGCTGGCCGGCCCCGGTCACGAACACCGAGTCAGATACGCCAGCGAGACCGACGCTCTGGTAAGCACCGGAGACGGCCGTACCACCGTACATCGCAAAGGTCGTCGACATATAGTCTTGGAAGTTGTAGCGGCTTGCACCGTTCGTATACACACCCTGCAGGTTGATCGAATCGCCCGGACCGGTCGGCAGGTTCTTGATGGACAACGCCAACTGACCAGCCCAGCCCCACTTGTCGCTCGGATAACCCGTGACCTCAGGCGCGCCATAATAGGCACTGTGGTTGTCATGCGCCGCAATCGACGCCTGGAAAAGGCCCCAAACTTGGTCAACGCGAACCATGCCGACAAGGTCTGGAGTTCGAGAACCACCAATGTCGCCCGCCCCGTACGAGCCGGTGGCGAGCCCCGCCGCGGTCGCGCCGCTCACGTTCCAAATGTTGGTTGTGTAGTTTACGACCTGATCCTGGGCGGAGAACGAAGCAGTAATGCCCTGACCAAAGTCAGCGGTATAGGTGATCTGATTGACAGGGTCCCATCCGCCGCCACCCGGAAGTTCTAGATTGTTTGCCGGATAGCTGGACCAGGGTGAACTGAACTGCGACTGCGCTTTGCCGAACGTGAAGCCAGCGAATTGAATGAAGGCGTAGTAGATGCCGAGCGTACCGCCACCGGCCGTGGCGCCGGAGTAACCCGTTGAGCCATTCGTGGCGGTTGTGCCGCTACCGCTGTAACTACCGCTTGTCCAGGTGAAGACACCTTCGAAGTAGGTGCGGAGCATGCCGTACTCGGTTGCGGTTCGAGTGTCGATGTTGAGATTTCCTCGCGCTCGCGTGCTGTAATAGTCGCTCAGGCGATTGCGAGCACCACCCACGCCATTTTCGGGCGGATTGAAATGATAGCTGGTCCCGACCGTGGTTTCGGCGCGCACATAGCCGCCCAGCTTGATGCACGTGTCAGAGCCCGGGACGTAATAGAATCCCGTCCCATACAACGAACAGATTTTTACGTATTCAACTGACCTGGCCTTGACCGGAAGATCAGCTGCCTGTGCTCCGGCGCCCGCGAAGATTGCCGCTGAACCTAGAATAAGACTCTTTGTCGCTTTCATCGATGAACCCCAATTTTGAAAACCCGCCCTGCGGAACCGCCGCGTCGCGAGCGCCTTAAACATCCGGATGTTTACATGCATATGACAGATTGAGGATATTTCAGCCATTTTATCGAAAATGGGGAAGTGCCGATGGTCCGCCGATATTCGGTTGCGAGCGTGCCTTGTTTTCAATCGGCGACGTCGCGAGGAGCTCGCGTGATACAATCTCGACGATCTCGGCCGGCCTTCGCTAAGGCGAGTCAATCTTTCGAGCTTCAGCTATTTGTGCCCGGCGATTATTGAAGTCCTGGTCTTACTGCGCGCGCTGGGAGGCCTTGCAAGGAAGAGATGGTGAGAGTCCATTACGATGATGGAGTAGCGCCCTATATTTCAGCCGCCACGGTGAGCGCGTTCGAAGTTCGAAGCGCCCGTCTGTTGTCAGCGACAAGCGCTCTCGAAATCATGACTGAGCGTATTCGACGCTGATCGAGGTGGAGGGCGCGGAAGGCTACAGCTGATCTGGTGTTATGGAAGCGCCGCGGGGCTCAAACGGCGATAGTCGTCCCGGCCTAATCGGCGGATAACGTACAGATTCTTTCGCACTTTCGGGAATGACGTCTTCTTTATAGATTGAAGGGGCAAGCAATGAGCGACGAGAAGCCGATGGATCAGGTGATCCAGATCGACGAAGCCAGGATCAGGGATCATCTTGGCGAGACGGTTCTTCGACCAAGGTTCGCGAGGTGAGCCACATGCTCAAGGCGATTCATGTCCAGGAGAGTCGTGAGGCGGCCGAGCAGAAGGCGCAAGCGATCGTTGAGGATTTGCGCACCGCCAGGATGAGCAAGACGGCCGATCTCATCGCGCAAAATGACCACGAGACCCTGACTTACTACGCCTTTCCGGACATCCATTGGCAGAAGATTCGGACCAACAACCCCTTGAGCGCATCATGAAGGAAATCCGCCGCAGCACCCGTATCGTCGGTGCATTTCCCGACCTTTTCGTAAGTCGCCTAACATATTCTGCTCACCGTCGGAGCCAATTGCTCTCAGCGTTACTTTCGGCGTGCTGGCCGATAGAGTTTCTCACTCGTACCTACGATAAACTCAACGCGATCTGAACACCATCTGCTTTCTGAATATCCAATTGGGCGATTGTCAATTGTGACGTCAAGCGTTTTTGTTAGGAAGATCGGAGTTAACTTCGGTTGGTGCAGGCGGCGTGCTTCAGCGGCGGTGGGAAGCCGAGACCGAATGATCGTCCCTGCACAGGTATACTGCTTGATTCCATAATGACTATACACGGCGCGAATACTACGTTCCTGACCTACGATGTGGGCGGCCTCTGGGAAGCGAGTTCGGTCGAAGAACAAATCGGTGTTCGCGAGAAGCGCCGGTCCGGAAAGGGCGTCCACAATGAGGTGAACAATCGTCGAGCCCGGCTGCAAATCAAGCGCGTTCTGTAGTTTAGAAGACGCTCCAACAACTTCGGCCGAAACGACGTGGTAGTGAGGCTCACGCCCCTGCTGCTGCAAGTTTTCTCGGAAGCGCGACCGTCTACACGATTGATAGTGCAGAACCTGTTCGTGGACAAAGGTACCTCGGCCTTGCTCGATGCGAACGAGCCCCTTCGCCTCAAGTGTGGCCATCGCCTGCCTAAGGGTATGCCGGCCCACGCCAGTGCGTGACATTAGCTCCTGTTCAGTCGGTAGTCTTAGTCCTACCGGGTACTTTCCGCTCGATAATTCCGCAACTAGCAATTCCTCGAGCTGCCTCCAAACTGCTATTCCGGGCTTCCAGCTGGCACGCCCAGGGCAGCTGGGGAAATGCGGACCTGATGCGCGGGTTTTCTTGTCTTTCACAGATGATACTTCCTAGCGTCAAATTGCCGAAATTGAATCCCACATCTTCAGCTACTTCAAGACTCGTTGATCGTCGGGTCGGACGCATACGAGCGCAAAGGCCAGTATGCTTCCAACCCCGCAGGCCGCAAGAAGCGCCAAAGCAACTGCGATCCCATACTCGCTTTGGATGGAGGTGAAGAGGAATGGCGCGAACGACGCCGTTAACAACCGGAAGCCGTTGATCAACCCAACTCGTTTTCCGTACCCGTCGCGGCCAAACACAGACAGCGGCAGGATTCCACGACAGATGCTGTTTAGACCGGAGCTGAACCCAAGCAAAACTGTGAAGATCGTAGCTCCAAGAACGGAGCGAGAAGATAGCTCTACGACAATCGTAGCCGCAGAGAGCAGAATGGATGAGAGAATGGTGAGCTGAATTGCGGTCATTCTCTCGGTGAGCGAAGCTGCGAAAATTCGTATCAAAACCTGTGATGGTCCGAAGAGAGCTGAAACCGAAGTTTGCTCTAGGTCCAAACCAATCGAGGATAGGATAGGGATCATCCGACCAAGAAACGCTGAGAAGATGAACGTCGTGAGTGAAAAGCCGACCGTTATCAACGCGAGGTCAATAAGCGTGGGAGAGGACTGCGAATGAACTCGCGACGCAAGGGTGTAGTTATGATTTCTAGACCGAGCAGGGCACCGTCGAAGAGCGCAGACGACTAACGGCAGAGCGATAAGAGCATTACAGCCCGCATAAATGCCAAACACAGTCCTCCAGGAACTCCAAATCAGCAACAAGGAGGTGAGCGGCCAGAATAGTGTCGACGAGAATCCAACGATCAGGGTCAAGAGAGTGATTTGCTGCTTTGCATTTCCCGCATCTCGCTGGACTAAGAAAACGAACGCCGCCTCATAGAAGAGAAAGGCCGATGATATTTGCATGCCGAACAGCGCGACAGCAAACACGAGTGCATTCCAAGAGAGTGCTGCTAATCCTAGGCTGACAGTCGCCGCAAGTGAGGCTACTTTCATCGTTATGCCGGCGCCATATCGGTCCATAAGGCGACCGGCTATCAACGACATAAGGGCACTCGCAAATAGGGCGCTTGAAAAGCAAGCGAATATCCATTGGTCTGTGACTGCGAACTCCTGGCCAACCGCATTCGCAACTACGGCAACGCTATAATAGAGTGTACCGTAGCTAATGATCTCGGCCGCTCCCAGTGCCGCGACAACAAGTTTGTCATCTTTCGATATCGGTGCTGGCGTCTTCCTTGGCTCGGTTTTCATACGGTGGCGACGCGTCTTTCGATTGTTGAATCGTCTTCTTTAGATTTATCAACGACCTTTGGGTTCGCCGGGGGCGCAAGCTATAGCTGGCTGGCTTGCTCCCTGTCGAACGTGGACCAGTGGCCAAGCGTTGCGGACGGCGGCTGTCTCACTCGCGTTGAGCATGCCAAGCGGTGGAACGAAATCCAAGGCTGGCTGGTTGCCTTCTCCGAAATGTCTCCGCGATCATTTGCAGTATGGACTTCCAAGCCTCGGGGGAAACTTGACTCGGGATGTCATGTGAGCCAGCCCAGTAGTTGATGTACTGCTCCTGGCTCATAGGTATCTTTTCGGTCGTTGCTAGAAAAGTGCAGTTCATCAAGCCGGGATATTGGTTGAGAAGCGCCTCGTAGGTTTCCATTTGCGCGATAATTGGGGGGCGCGCCCGTCGCAAAGCTGGCGCCATGTCGCGTATCCGACTTTCGATTTCGATCTGAAAGGGATCGGTCTCAAGATCGGTAAGAAAAAACCCAATTGTAAAGAAGCTCCGAGGCCGCAAGATTCGCATGCTTTCACGAAGCGCTTCGCTCGCGTTCGTCCAATGGAACGATGAACTGTAGAAAACCCAATCTAGCGAATGGTCGGCAAGGCCCGTCCGTTCTCCCGGTGCATTAATCCAAGATACGGTTGGATAACTTGAGCTGAGTTGCTGCCCCGCTGCAACCATCTGGCGATCGGGTTCGATTGCATAGCCCGAGAGCCCGATCTCAGCTAGAGCATAGGCGATTGCGCCCGTACCCGCGCCGATATCCGCGAATGTCTGTTTCTCCGTCAGCCGTTTTATTTGGTCAGCAAGCATATGAAGGAGGCGGCGTGAATAGGGGGGGCGCCTAGTATAAGTCTCCGCAACTTCGGAGAAGCTTCCGAAAGACTGCCTCTCAGCGACTTCCATCTTGTCCTCCAGGGGTTGCAAGACTAGTTGGAACGCGGCGCCCGCGCCAACTTGCTTGTCCAAATTGCCGTTTGAAGGTCATGCCGCCGCTGTGTTTAGGTGTAGATGCACCCAGGTGCACGATCCCCGTCAGGATGCCTCCGTTTAGGCAACCCTCGAACTCGTAGTCCATGGCCATTGGATCGGCTGGTAATCGCGAGATCAGCCTTAATGTCGAGCCAACGATCGAGCCGCGACAAATACTCGATACCTCGACGCCGATGTGTTTTCCTGTAACGTTTTGCCGATCTTGCGAAAGAACAAACGTGTGCGCGGCGGCGCCATGAAGAAATTCGATCGAAATCTGCCAGCTCCCCGCCACGTCCTCGAAACTCTCCTGATGGGGCGCGGCTGGTGGTGATCGGCAATCCGCGATGGCGTCCACGATTGAACGTGCAACGACTTTCGCTTCGATAGGGGTCAAGTTCGTCGGGTCAACCACGATCAGCTGGGGTTGCTGCCAACAATCGTGGAGGACAATCCGGGGGCGCGCGCTACTTAGTCTGCTCGCGATCACGTCAGAGTCAATCGGGAATGCTTTGACGTCCCAGGAAATCGCGATGCGGGGATTGCAGAATGCAGAATCCGGTTCAATCTGTTCGACCGAAAGACCGGGCATGCTGAGAAGCTCCTGTTGCAATACCGCAATGCACGCTTGCCATCTATCCATGGAGCGGGCAGCTTCGCCTCCGGCCACCCATTGCTTTAGAGCGACGTATGCGCCAACAATCTCGTCTTTGCCGACCTTCATTTGCCGACCAAATGATTGACCAGGCGGGCCGTTCAGATAGGCCGCTCTGCATAGTTTCTCCGAGCCAAGCAAAAACCCGGTCGATTGCGGTCCCCTGATATATTTCCCACCTGAATGGATAAGCAGATCCGCGCCGTTACAGAGCCACCTATTTGGAAACACGGGCGCTAGTCCGGCTCCGTCTACAATCAGCGGAATTCCATATTGCATCGCGCCTGCTGCGACCTGGTCAAAGGGCAATGCTGAGGTTGGTATGTCATGGCCCACGAGGCATATTGCAGCAATTCTTTCAATTGAAAGGTGGTCCAAGTCTGACATGCGAGTAATAGAAGCCACAGTACACCCGACCGCTCGAATTGCATGCTCGTAAGCCATTCGTTGGTCGGCGGCGACGACCACTATCTTTTCGCCTCTCAGCGGCAACTGCAGCATCTTTTCTGGATCGTTGCCGGCTACGCAGGCAGCGATAGCCTGACTTACCGCTGCACTACTTCCCGCGGTCACAATGCCCCAGTCTGCTCCTGTGAGAACGCGCAAGTGTCGCCCTATAGCTTCCGCGAGTTCGTTCATATCAACGAACGCGTGACTGGAGACGTTCATTGCGGCGAGCACAGAACTAGTAGGATTGCAGCCTCCATATAAGGTACGAACGCCCGTGCAGTTGATGATCGGTTCAACACCAAGCTCTTGAAAAAGCGTGCGGGCAGACCACTCTTCATCAGACTGGCCTTTCCAATCAATGTTAAAGCTCATGCGGATTTGCCTCTGCATGAGCCACCCGAAGGGCCGACTTCGCTTCTTCGTTGGCGTCCCGGTAAACGACCGCCATGGAGATCGATAAAGCGGCCAACAGAGCGGCAAAACGAGCGCCAGCAGCAGTCCGCGTTGAAAGTCGGTCGTGCGCTTTCGGAAGTGCGAAACTGTTCGATGTGGTCGGGTTGCGGATCGTTCTCAGTGATGTCGTCCTTGGCGAGTGCATCCGCGAAATTTCGCTTAGCGGCATGTCGTTTGAGAGGTGAACTCCACCTAAAGTCAGGCTGGAGCAGCACGTGCTCGGACGCGACGCGCTCTATCCAGGTTTCGTCTGTTGCAAGATGCTGGATCGCGTCAAGCGTTTTCGGACGCAAGATCGAGCGAGCAGAGTCGGTTGAACCCACGCGGATGAGGAGCTTCTGACCGAGATCGATCGAAACTGCGAGCACATTTTGAGCGCTGGTGGTGGGATTGCCCCTGAGCCAGCACGCGGAGCGCGATCTGACGCAGACCTGCATATTAATTTACTTTCTTCATTCCCTCGCGGTCCCTTACGAAGAATTACCTTAATCGGTAGCTCACGCCCGTCGAAAGGTGCGGTTTCAAAACGCGTGCCAACTTGAAATAGTCGAACCGACGACAGAGATCTCATGATTCCTCTTCGGGCGTGTTGGCTACGAGGCAAAACCGGCGCGAAGCCAACACCTGTTGTCGCGAACTCGACAAGCCTAGCGCGGTCGTGTGTCCATGCGCCTTGCGAGCCCCTACACGGCCGAGGCACGATCTAATAGCTGGGCGAAGCCCTCGGCGAGGATGACGAGACGCTCTTGCAACGCGGGCGCAAGCTGGTCCGCGCGCGCTCCGAGGCTCCATACGGCCGAGACGCGATCTGGCGGCTGGTTGTTGGCGAAGTCCGTCATTTCGTACTCGGGATTGGACCAGCGCTTGCTGCGGGGACGCATTTGCGAGAGCTGACTTGGCAAGCCGAACTCGCTAGTCGTGGTAGTGGCACCAGCGCGGCGCCCGGTGATTCTGAGGCGTCGCCGCCTTTCAAGGTATCGCCAAATACAGGCCGAAGTGCGATTCCGCCGACGGCGTGGCAGGACAGTATGGAGCCCCCTTCGCTGGATTTGAATTCACTGCCGGCAGACGTCGCTAGGTCATGATCATCTGCCGAGCATGCCCAGGGCTTCGTAGATCGATCCTTGGGACTTGCGGACATCCCGTTTAGGCCGGGAGGGCCGTCGCCAACCTGCCCCGCATCTCCTGATCGACGCCCTAAAGAGACAGGGCTACATGCCGAGGACACAGCTTCAGAGGACACATTTGCGGATCCGGTCGCGTACCCGGAGCCGTGTCATTGGGTCCATCGAAGAGTCCGATCATGGCGTGCCTCTCTCCCGCTTGCTGATGGCCGCTTCCACCTCAGGACGTCGGGGAGCTGCGGCATTTGGTAGGCGTTTTTAAAGTTTGGTTCTCCGCTCATTCGGAACGCCGGCACGATCGAAGGCGGGCGCCCTCGTGAAAATACGCTCGGCGATGAGCAGATCTTCGGTGCTGTCGATTTCGTACCACTTAAGATCATCGCAGCGTGCCGCCGCAAGCCGTAGGCCACGCCTCTCCACCAGATTAGCAAGAAGCTCCTCGGTGTAGGCCTGCCAAGCTCCGGATCCGATGATATCGTTCAATGTTGGAACGATCATTGTCCTGAGGGTCGTCGCTGAAAATCGTAGCAGGTTCATCGTTTTGAAGAGCCTCGGCCCATTTGCGACAAGGTTTGCTGCGGTCTGCTTCATCCGAAAACTCGTGATGAGGCCGCCATCAGACAACAAGACAGCCGAGCCCTCCATCGATTCAGTAAAGGGAGCAACTGCAGCTACGTCGGTTGCCTGGCCGATCATCAGGTGGTGCAACGCATCCTCTTCGAAGAAGACGTCGCCTTCAAGAAGGAAGCAGTCTCCGGAAAGAAGCGCGTCGCGTGCCAGCCAGAGGGAGTAGGCGCTGCCGGTGCGGTCGAAGACGGACGATTCGACATAGTCGATCTCGAGGCCGCCGAAGTGCTTGCCGCAGGCATACTCGATAGCGTCCTTGCGGTAGCCGACAACAATTGTGACGTTTTCCACGCCTACCGCTTCCAAATGCCCCAAGGCGTTATGGAGTATCGGCGTTCCATTGACCTCGACGAGCGGCTTGGGCCGCAGATCGGTCAGCGGTCGCAAACGGGAGCCGAAGCCGGCGGCAAGAATGACGGCTTTCTTAGGAGGCGCTTTGGTGGTCATTTCATTCCCTCGTCATTCTTCGTATCGTGTCCGCGCTCCCAAGCGTTAAGGACTGAGACCGAGTCTGTTCGAACCAATCCAGGAACTCAGTTCCACTTATGCAGAGCCGGTCAGACCCCGCGGCACTCGGATCGGTGGACTCGCCAAATCTCGAAAGACCAGCTTGCCGCCGCCCACGACCCGTTGGGCCGCGGACGTCCAATGGGGCGCGGGGATCAGCACTTCGTTCCCGGGATTCCAACGAACCGGGTCGGATTGACGAGCGCCTGATTGGCGCCGGTCATCACCGCAATTTAATGGCCGATCGGAGTTGACCGGTCTCGGCAGAACTCCTGAGCTTAGAGGGATGGCGCTCCCCCATCAGACCGAGCGCTTCAGTGCAGCGCTTGACGTTTAGCTCATTACGTCGCGTGCCTCCGCGCCGGCAATTACACGGGCTTGCTGCAGGTCTCTTCGGCGGTGAATCGATGGTTTCCTTGCCAATCGTGGCAACTGCATCTGTGGAGTCATTGCGGCAGCGGTACCCGACGATTTGAACAAGATGGTCCCTTGCGCCGGCACAAGCGCTTGCGTCCGGTCCACAGGGTCATTTGGTTCCATGAAGAACGGACCCCCGTAGCTCAGGAGAGATGGATCGTCGTCCGCGTTTGGCATTTCCAAAAAGAAATGCGCTCGTGGCTCTTTGTCGGTGATTGGATGGGTCGTGAGATCGGGAAAGCGGGTCGAGATATTGTGGCAATGGACAGATCGGCCGCGTAAGAGCGAGCGCGGCAGTCGGTGTTATGCTCAATTTCAGGATCGAAAACCTGTGCTTTGCCGGTACATGCGGCTGAGCGCAAGGAAAAGGGAGCCGGCTGCATGGCGATGGTCCTTTGTGCACGGGTGTGTTCCAGCATGAACGAGACGTTAGCCCTCAGTCAGGAGGTGTGAAGATAACGAGCTTCCGCACGCGCGAGTTCGTCGTACCTTAATAGTTCGAAAACCTCATCGAGGGTGGCGATATTTGGCTCAATGCGTGCAGTATTCTCCTCAGCGAGGATGCGATGGCAAACCTGCCGCATCGCCGCTGTTGCCGCTCGCATGGAGTGGTTAGCCCAGATCACTGTAGAGATGCGGGCGTTTCGATACGCAGAAACCGGCGTTCGATAGTATTTGGTTGGAACGATCAAGACCGGTAACCGGTTCTGCCAGGCACTTGCGAACGCAAGGATCTCGTCCGCGGCCCTCCTTCGCGAATGAATGAGGATTGCGTCGGCTCCGGCGTCAGCATAAGCGTGAGCCCGCAGGATTGCTTCGTCCATTCCATGGCCGCCGATCAGCGCTTCAATGCGAGCAACAAGAATGAAGTCTTCCGCGACTGCATCCTTCACTGCGCGTAGACGGCCAGCGAATTCGTCGATATCGGCGAGGGGATGCCGATCACCAATTAGCGAGTTCATCTTCGGAAAACAGCTGTCCTCCAGCGCGACCCCGCCGGCGCCACGCTGCCGGAGTTTGCGTGCCAGCAGACGAGCATTGTTGAAGTTGCCGAAGCCACCATCGCCGTCAACCAGAACAGGCAGGGTGGTGGAGTCCACGATCCGCTCAACCGCGTCAACGAGTTGGCTCCATGACGCCTCGTTGGCATCGCGGTAGCCGAGAGAGCACGCGATCGACAGGCCTGATGCCCAGAGACCTTTGAAACCTGCGCGTTGGGCGATCGCGGCGGAGAGCCCATCATGCGCCTCCATGAGGAAAGAGAGTTCAGTGCTGAAGCAGAGTTCAGCAAGGGAAGAATGAGCGCTTTGATCAGGGCCGCTGGCGAGGACGGAGTGGGATTGGTATTGCATGCTGAGGGCCTGCGCGTGCCGACTGACCGAGTGACGTTCATCGGTGCAAGGTGACATGTTTCTGTCATCTCGGTAAATGACGAGGATTGGTAGTTGACCGGGCCGCACACTCGTTGCGTCTCGCATAGATGGTGTTACGGCCGTTGGTGGTGCAAGCTGGAGGAATGGGGGTGGACGGCGGCCAATGCGTAGCTTGAGTGCGCCCGCTGCATCGGTCACATTGCAACCCGGCGTGAGACTCGAAAACGTTAGCCGCCGTGAATTCCTTCGTTCGACGGCGGCTTTTGCGGTGTTTGCTGTGGCTGACGAGATTTCCGGCCTGGCGCCGGCCCTGGTCGGATTTGACCCTATGTTCGCCCTTGGGTGGCCCGCTTGGCGGCGAGCCTTACGAGGGGCGCGCCGGATGAGCCGGCGCGGAGCCTGAGGCATGCGAAGCGGGCCTGACGAACGTATAGCCGGCCTTGAGCAGCGTGCTTTCGATGCAGCAAGTATTTTTTCGCTGCTCTATGCCGGATCCCTACGACGGAGGAATACTTGTTGAACTAACCCATTTCCTGCCTTCTCTACTCATCCCCGTCGCCGATCTCATGTTGCGATTGGCGCTCGACGGGGGCGGTCGTGGCGGTCACTTCAATTCATTCGGAAGCCTTCTCGCGTGGCGCACGCATGCTGCGCACCGCGCTTGGCCCCGCGATTGCCACCTTCCTTGAAGATCCCTCGATCGTCGAGGTGATGCTCAACCCCGACGGTCGGCTCTGGGTCGACCGGCTGTCCGGCGGGCTGGAGGATAGCGGACGGACGATGTCCGCGGCGGATGGCGAGCGGATCGTGCGCCTGGTCGCGCACCATGTCGGCGCTGAGGTGCATGCCGGAAGCCCTCGCGTCTCCGCCGAGCTTCCCGAGACGGGGGAGAGGTTCGAGGGGCTTCTCCCGCCCGTCGTTGCGGCGCCAACTTTTGCGATCCGCAAGCCTGCCGTTGCTGTCTTCACGTTGGATGACTACGCGGCGGCCGGTATCATGACGGCCGGCCAGGCAGGCGTGCTCCGCGAAGCCGTCGCCGCCCGCAAGAACATCCTGGTGGCTGGCGGCACCTCGACCGGCAAGACTACGCTGACGAACGCGCTGCTGGCCGAGATCGCCGGCACCACCGATCGCGTGGTTCTCATCGAGGATACGCGTGAACTGCAATGCCGCGCTCCGAACCTGGTCGCGCTGCGTACCAAGGATGGCGTGGCGTCGCTATCCGATCTGGTTCGGTCCTCCCTCCGCCTACGCCCCGACCGGATTCCGGTCGGCGAGGTGCGGGGCAGCGAAGCGTTGGAGCTCCTCAAAGCCTGGGGCACCGGCCACCCCGGTGGGATCGGCACGATTCACGCCGGCACGGCGCTGGGCGCGCTTCGCCGCCTCGAGCAGCTCATCCAGGAAGCGGTCCTCACCGTTCCCAAGGCGCTGATCGCCGAGACTATCGATCTCGTCGCAGTGCTGCGCGGCCGCGGCAGCGAACGCCGCCTCGCCGAACTCGCGCTCGTCGGCGGCCTCGATCCCGCCACCGGCGATTACCGCGTCCAGTCCGCCAAGGCGGGCGGCCAATCCTCGCTTTCCAAGGAGCCATCATGATCGAGTGCCCTTCCGCGATCCGTCACGCTCGCCGCGCGGCGATTGCCTTCATCTCCATCGCTTTCGCGCCCGCAGCCTACGCCTCCGGCTCGTCGATGCCATGGGAGACGCCGCTCAATCAGATCCTGGAGTCGGTGCAAGGTCCGGTCGCGAAGATCATGTCGGTGATCATCATCACTGTGACCGGCCTGACGCTCGCGTTCGGCGATACGTCCGGCGGCTTCCGCCGGCTGATCCAGATCGTCTTCGGCCTGTCGATCGCCTTCGCCGCGTCGAGCTTTTTCCTGACCTTCTTCAGCTTCTCCGGCGGAGCCTTGGTGTGATGGCCGGCATCGCCGATCCGGAAGTGCCGGGCTTTTTCGCGCCGGTCCATCGCGCGCTCACCGACCCGATCCTGATGGGTGGCGCGCCCCGCACCGTTGCGATCGCCAACGGCACGTTGGCGGCCGCCATCGCGCTCGGCCTCCACCTCTGGATCCCCGGAGTGCTGATTTGGGCTGTGGGCAATGCTGCGGCCGTCTGGGCGGCCAAGCGCGACCCGCAGTTCGTGGACGTCGTTCGACGCCACCTCCGCTATCCATCTTACCTCGGCGCGTGAGGCCTCCATGCTGAACCTTGCCGAATACCGCAACCGGCCCACAAGCCTCGCCGACTTCCTGCCCTGGGCCGCTTTGGTCGCAAAGGGCGTCGTCCTCAACAAGGACGGCGCGCTCCAGCGCACTGCGCGCTTCCGCGGCCCGGACCTCGACAGCGCAACGCCTGCCGAGCTGGTAGGGGTGACCGCCCGCCTCAACAACGCGCTGCGGCGTCTGGGCTCAGGTTGGGCGATCTTCGTCGAGGCCCAGCGCATCGCCGCCCAGACGTATCCGCACAACACCTTTCCCGACGCTGCATCTGCGCTGGTCGACCTGGAGCGACGGGACGCTTTCGAGGAGGCGGGGGCGCATTTCGAGAGCCGCTATCTCTTGACCTTCGTCTGGCTCCCGCCGGCCGAGGACGCCTCGCGCATCGAGGGCTGGCTCTATGAGGGCCGCGCGCAGGGCGGCGTCGATCCGCACGAGCTGCTGCGTGGCTTCGTCGCTCGGACCAACCGTGTCCTGCAACTGGTCGAAGGGTTCATGCCCGAAGTGGCGTGGCTCGACGACGGCGAGACGCTGACCTACCTGCATTCGACTATCTCGACCCGGCACCAGAGCGTCCGCGTTCCCGAGACGCCGATGCATCTCGACGCGCTGCTCGCGGACGAGCC
The DNA here is from genome assembly GCF_030160715.1 of Bradyrhizobium iriomotense. Classification (GTDB taxonomy): domain Bacteria; phylum Pseudomonadota; class Alphaproteobacteria; order Rhizobiales; family Xanthobacteraceae; genus Bradyrhizobium; species Bradyrhizobium iriomotense. Next base: position 52,596 of record NZ_BSOW01000032.1, on the reverse strand, counting down.
GCTTGCCGGCGGCCTCGAGCCGCGCCTCGGCAGCCATCATCTTCGCACGCTCACGGTGGTTGGTTTTCCGACCGCGACCCATCCGGGGATCCTCGACGAACTGAACCGGCTTGCCTTTCCCTATCGCTGGTCGACCCGCGCGATCCTGCTCGACAAGACCGAGGCGGTAAAACTGCTGACCAAGATCCGCCGGCAGTGGTTCGCCAAGCGAAAGTCGATCGCCGCGATCGTCAAGGAGGTGATGACCAACGAGGCCTCGACCCTGGTCGATAGCGATGCGGCCAACAAGGCTGCCGATGCCGATCTCGCCTTGCAGGAACTGGGCACCGACGATGTCGGCCAGGCCTATGTCACCGCGACCGTCACCGTCTGGGACGAGGACGGAGGTCTCGCCGCTGAGAAGCTGCGCCTCGTCGAAAAGGTGATCCAGGGGCGCGACTTCACCTGCATGCCGGAAGGGGTGAACGCGCTCGAAGCCTGGCTCGGCTCTCTGCCTGGACACGCCTACGCCAACGTTCGTCAGCCGCCGCTCTCGACCTTGAACCTCGCCCACATGATTCCGCTTTCGGCAGTCTGGGCCGGGCCAGACCGCGATGAACATTTCCGCAGCGCCCCGCTGTTCTTCGGCAAGACCGAGGGCTCGACGCCGTTCCGCTTTTCGCTGCATGTCGGCGACGTCGGCCACACCCTGATCGTCGGCCCGACCGGCGCCGGCAAATCCGTGCTGCTGGCGCTGATGGCGATCCAGTTCCGCCGCTACCGGAAAAGCCAGATCTTCGCCTTCGATTTCGGCGGTTCGATCCGCACGGCCGCGCTTGCCATGGGCGGCGACTGGCACGACCTCGGCGGAAGTCTGTCGAGCAGCGCGGAGGACTCCGTCTCTCTTCAACCGCTCGCGCGTATCGGCGATGCGGCGGAGCGCGCCTGGGCGGCCGAATGGGTAACCGCGATCCTCGCCAAGGAAGGCGTCACCATCGATCCGACCGCGAAGGAGCATGTCTGGTCGGCGTTGACCTCGCTGGCTTCCTCGCCGGTCGAGGAACGCACGATCACCGGCCTGACGGTTCTATTGCAATCGACCGCGCTCAAGCAGGCTCTGCAACCTTATTGCGTCGGCGGCTCCTCCGGCCGCCTGCTCGACGCGGAGGCCGAGCAGCTCGGCTTCGCTTCGGTGCAGGCGTTCGAGACCGAGGGCTTGATCGGCGCTGGCGCGGCGCCCGCCGTCCTCACCTACCTCTTCCATCGCATCGAGGGACGGCTCGACGGCCGGCCGACCCTCCTCATCATCGACGAGGGTTGGCTTGTCCTCGACGATCCGGCCTTCGCCCAGCAGCTTCGCGAGTGGCTGAAGACGCTCCGGAAGAAGAACGCTTCGGTCGTCTTCGCAACCCAATCGCTCTCCGATATCGACGGCAGCAACATCGCACCCGCAATCGTCGAGAGCTGCCCGACGCGCATCTTCCTGCCCAACGAGCGCGCGATCGAACCGCAGATCACCGCCATCTACCAGCGGTTCGGTTTGAACGACCGCCAGATCGAGATCATCGCGCGGGCGACGCCGAAGCGAGACTATTACTGCCAATCCCGCCGCGGCAATCGGCTCTTTGAGCTCGGCCTCGGGCCGATTGCGCTCGCCTTCTGCGCCGCTTCCTCCAAGGCCGACCATGCCGCGATCGAGCGGCTGCTCGCCGATCACGGCCGCGACGATTTTGTGGCCGCCTGGCTCGCTGATCACGAGCTGCTCTGGGCCGCCGATCTCATCCCTGACCTGACAAACCTGGAGGTGCAATTATGACCGCCCTTAAGACACGGCGCGCTGGCTTGGTCACCGCGACCGCTCTCTTGCTTACCGTACCAATCACGCCGCTTTTGACGGCGCCGGCCTTTGCACAGTGGATCGTCTATGACCCCACCAACTTCAGCCAGAACGTTCTGACTGCGGCGCGTGAGCTGCAGCAGATCAACAATCAGATCCAGATGCTGACCAATCAGGCGCAGAGCCTGGTGAACCAGGGAAAGAACCTCGCCAACCTGCCGTTGTCGACGCTGACCCAGCTTCAGGCACAGGTCGCACGGACCCAGTCGCTGCTGAGTCAGGCCCAGAACATCGCCTTCAACGTCGAGCGCATCCAGACAGCGTACTCCACGACATACGGCACCGCGGCGACCACGGGATCCAATGCGGCGATGTTTGCCGCGGCTCAAAGTCGTTGGCAGAACTCGGCAGGCGCCTTCGAGGACTCCCTGAAAGTGCAGGCCGGCGTCGTCGGCAACATCTCGACCAACTCCAGCGCAATGAGCTCGCTGGTGACCGCCAGCCAGTCGGCAAGTGGCGCCCTGCAGGCGGCTCAAGCCGGAAACCAGCTCCTGGCCCTCCAATCCCAGCAGCTCTCCGATCTCGTCGCGGTGCTCGCCGCGAAGGGACGGGCGGATGCGTTGGAGCAGGCCCGCGTGACGGCGACCGAATCGCAAGCGCAGCAGCAGTACAAAATCTTTTCGACACGCAGCGGCTATCAGCCCGGCAACGTCACCATGTTCAGCGGCAACTGAGGCTCGGGTCATGGAGCGCTCGGATATCCTTCGCGCAGGCGCGATGATCGTCGTGTTTGCCGTGTTCATCGCCACGCTGTCCTCCATCCATCGGCGTCCGGCGGAGCGGCCCGTGTCCGACGCCCCCTCCGTCTCTGCTTCCGATGATCTGTCGGCCGAGCTGCGCCGCTGCCGCGCGCTCGGTCCCAAGGATGCCGAAGATCCGCACTGCCAGGCGGTCTGGGAGGAGAACCGCGCGCGCTTCTTCGGCGGGCCGGCGCGGCCGCTGCTGCCACAGGCCGCGCCGGCCACACCGCCGACGATGAATGTCATACAGGGAGAAAAGTGATGAACAACGTCGGCGTCATCGACACCTTCCTCAATACTTTCACGACCTACATCGATTCGGGTTTCGGCCTGGTCAAAAGTGAGGTCACTTATCTGTCGTCGACATTGATTGTCATCGACATCACGCTCGCCGGCCTGTTCTGGGCCTGGGGCGCAGACGAGGACATCCTGCAGCGGCTGGTGAAAAAGACTCTCTACATCGGTTTCTTTGCCTTCATCATCACCAACTTCACCCATCTCTCAGGCATCATCTTCAACAGCTTCGCAGGCCTCGGACTGAAGGCCGGCGGTTCGTCGATCTCGACCGCGGACTTCCTGCGGCCCGGCAGGCTCGCACAGGTCGGGCTCGATGCCGGGCAACCGCTGCTTGACGCCGCAAGCCAGATGATGGGATTCACCAGCTTCTTTGCCAACTTTGTCCAGATCGCCGTGCTGATGGTCTCCTGGCTCTTGGTGCTGATCGCCTTCTTCATTCTGGCGGTACAGCTGTTCGTCACGTTGATCGAGTTCAAGCTGACGACGCTCGCCGGCTTCATTCTCATTCCCTTCGCCCTCTTCAACAAGACCGCCTTCCTCGCGGAGAAGGTGCTGGGCAACGTCGTTGCCTCCGGCGTCAAGGTGATGGTGCTCGCCGTCATCGTCGGCATCGGCACCGGGCTCTTCTCCCAATTCACCACCGCCTATGCCGGCGGCCAGCCAACCATCGAGCAGGCGCTCTCTGTTGTGCTAGCGGCGCTCGCCATGCTTGGCCTTGGCATCTTCGGTCCAGGCATCGCGACCGGGCTTGTCTCGGGGGCACCGCAGCTCGGCGCGGGCGCTGCAGTCGGCACCGGTCTCGCCGTCGCCGGCACGGCGATGGCGGGCGGAGCTGCACTTGGGCTCGCCGGAAGGGGAGCGATGGCCGTCAGCTCTGGTGCAGCAGCCGCCGCGCGTGGGGGTGCGGCGATGGCCGGCGGCATGTCCTCCGCCTACAGCCTCGCATCGGCCGGCAGGTCTGGCGCTGGCGGCGTCGCCGCCGGTCTCGGCGGCGCGGGCCGTGCGGCGGCTAGTCACGCGGCAGCGCCCGTCAGACGCGCCGCTTCGCAAGCAGCCGGGGCGATGACGGAGAGCTTTACCTCTGGCGCCCGTGCCGGCGTCGCCAACACGGGTGGCTCCTCGACGATGGGGACCATCGGGAGTGGCGAGGCCGCCAACGATGGAGCCGCATCTCAAGCAGCGAGCGAGAGCGGTCCGCCCGCCTGGGCCCAACGCGTCAAGCGCAATCAGACCGTCATTCACGGCGCTCAGACAGCTGCGCAAGCCCTCAAATCCGGCGACAGCCATGGCGGCGGCCACTCCGTCGACCTCTCGGCAGGAGAATAACCTATGTCGATCTTCAGCCGATCGTCCGTGCGCTACGGCCGCACGCCCGAACCCGAAACCCCCTACCAGCGCGCGGCGCAAGTCTGGGACGAACGCATCGGCTCCGCCCGCGTGCAGGCCAGGAATTGGCGGCTGATGGCCTTTGGTTCGCTGATCCTGTCTTGCGGCCTCGCCGGCGGGCTCGTCTGGCAATCCACGCACGGCACCGTCGTTCCCTGGGTGGTGCAGGTCGACAAGCTCGGCGAGGCGCAAGTGGTGGCGCCGGCCACCGCCGACTACCGGCCGAATGACCCGCAGATTGCCTGGTATCTCGCCCACTTCATCCAGATCGTACGCTCGCTCCCGGCCGATCCGATCATCGTGCGACACAACTGGCTGCAGGCCTATGATTTCACGACAACGGCGGGCGCGGCAGCGCTGAACGACTACGCCCGCGCCAATGACCCCTTCGCCAATCTCGGCAAACAGCAGGTCGCCATCGACGTCTCCAGCGTCATCCGCGCCTCGCCCGACAGTTTTCGCATCGCCTGGGTCGAGCACCGCTATCAAGACGGGGCGCTCGCCGGCACCACACGTTGGACCGCAATCCTCACCATCGCAATTCAGCCGCCCACCGACACCGATCGGCTGCGCAAGAATCCACTCGGCATCTACGTCAACGCCATCAACTGGTCGAAGGAGCTGGGACAATGACCCCGCCGATCTTATCGAAGGCCGGCGGTCCGGCTTCGCGCTTTTCCATCGTTCACCAAAACCGGAATGACAGCGATACGTGCTTCCGTAGATCCGCTTGTGCGGCTTTGCTGATGGTCGTGTCGGTGCTAGGCGGCTGCGCGCACAATTTCATCCCGCCCGACATCAACTACGATAGCGCAGAGCCGGCCACGCTCACCGTCGATCCGCCGCCGCTCGTCAAGATCGTGGAATTGCCAAAACCCCTGCCGCTGCCCGGGCAATTGAAACCGCTCTCCCCCGGCAAACGCGTCCCGGAAGCCACCGATCCGAAGGTTCGCGTCAAACAGGCCAACGCCGCGGCACGGGTGCAGCCGGTCCGCAACGGTTTTATCAACGCGGTACAGGTCTATCCGTTCTCGGGCGGAGCCCTCTATCAAGTCTATACGGCACCGGGCCAGATCACTGACGTCGCCCTCCAGGAGGGGGAGCAGCTTGTCGGCTCGGGTCCAGTCGCCGCCGGCGACACCGTGCGCTGGATCATCGGCGATACCGAGAGCGGGGCGGGCGCGACCAAGAAGATCCACATCCTGGTCAAGCCGACGCGGCCGGAATTGGTCACCAATCTCGTGATCAACACCGACCGGCGGACCTACCTCCTCGAGCTGCGTTCGACGGAGAAGACCTACATGGCCTCGGTCTCCTGGCAGTATCCCGAGGACCAGCTCATTGCACTTCGGCGGCAGAATGCGGCCGCTGAAACCGCAGCCCCCATCGCTTCCGGCGTCGATCTCGCGTCGATCAACTTCCGCTACGCGATCGAGGGTGATGATCCGGCCTGGCGTCCGCTGCGCGCCTTTGACGACGGCAACAAGGTCTACATCGAATTCCCGAGCGGCATCGTCCAGGGCGAAATGCCGCCGCTATTCGTCATCGGTCCGGCCGGCGGCTCTGAACTCGTGAATTACCGCGCGAACCGCAACTACTACATCGTCGATCGTCTGTTCGCCGCCGCCGAATTGCGTCTTGGCGACAAGGACAGCGAACGGCGCGTGCGCATTGTCCGCACCGACGGAAGGCCGCGCTCATGGCGATAGGCGGCGAAGACGAACATCGAGGCGACATCCCGCCCGTCGCGCCGCCAGACCTTCGGCTCCGAGGCGAGCGGCCGCGTGTCACACGGCTCTCGCGCAAGGTCCTGATCGGCCTCGGTGCGGTATCGGCCCTCGCAGTCGCGGGCGCGCTCGGCTATGCCCTGCAGACCGGCAACAAGTCGCAGGCCGGCCAAGAGCTGCTCAGCACCCAGGACAGGCCTTCGGCCGAGGGCCTCGCCGCCTTGCCGAAAGACTATACCGGCCTGCCGCGTCAAGCGCCGCCGCTCGGGCCACCGCTGCCAGGCGATCTCGGCAATCCGATCCTCAACGCCGGCGCTGCACCGAACACCATGGCAACGACGTCAGATCCGGAGACGCAGCACAGATCCCAGGAAATCGAGGCGGCGCGGGTCAGCCGCCTCTTCGCTCAAACGGTTCTGCAACCGCAGAGCACCGGCCAACTCATCCCGAATGCCTCCGCTGCCGCCGTGACGACCCCGGCGGCGACACCACCGGTCGATGCCGGATCCGCCCAGAACATGCAGGACCGCAAGACGGCTTTCCTCGCTGCTGCGACGGACAAGCGCACGGTCAGTCCGGACCGGCTCGAGGCTAAAGTCTCCCCTTACGTCGTGCAGGCCGGCACCGTGATTCCGGCTGCGCTCATCACGGGCATTCGTTCCGATCTGCCCGGCCAAGTCACCGCTCAGATCACCGAGGCGGTCTGGGACAGCCCGTCCGGAAAATATCTTCTGATCCCGCAGGGCGCGAAACTGATAGGTCAGTACGACAGTTCCGTCGCGTTCGGCCAGAGCCGCATCCTCCTGGTCTGGACGCGCATCATCATGCCGGACGGTCACTCGATCGTGCTGGAGCGTCAGCCTGGTGCCGACACCGGTGGATATGCCGGGCTCGAGGATGAGGTCGACAACCACTGGGGCATGCTGTTCAAGGCCGCTGGCCTCTCGACCCTGCTCAGCGTCGGAGCGGAGGCGGGCACCAGCCAAAATGAAAACAACCTTGTTCAGGCGATCCGTAGCGGCGCATCCAACAGCATCAGTCAGACCGGCCAGCAGATCGTGCAGCGCCAGCTCAACATTCAGCCGACGCTCACTATTCGGCCAGGTTTCCCGGTGCGGGTCATCGTTACGCGGGACTTGGTGTTGGCTCCGTACGGAAAGGGAGGAACGCCATGACGAAGCTCAAGCTTGGGCCGCTTGAAGACGACAAGCCGGTCAAGCTCACGATCGAGTTGCCTGCGGCGGTCTTCAGGGATCTCAAAAGTTACGCCGAGATTCTGACGCGCAGCGGAGGCGGGACGCCGCCAGCTGAGCCTGCCAAATTGATCGCGCCGATGATCGAGCGCTTCATGGCAACCGACCGTGCCTTTGCGAAGGCGCGGCGAAATGCTGCTCACTCCACCCCTGGAGCGGCCGAGAGATCCGGATAGCGCTCGCGAAGTAAGTCAAGGAATGGACGCAGCGATGGATTGCTGTTGGCCTGCCGCCAGTACGCGCGGAAGCTCATTCGTGTCGGACCGTCGGCATCATGGACCTCTCGGAAGGTGACGCCTGGATAGGTAGCGCCGGTCGCACCTTCCAAAGCCAGCAGGACACCCCAGCCTGCGCCGACCAAGGTGAGCAGTCGGTCGAGCGCTACATCATGGCGAAGCACCGGGCATACATCGGAACTTCCCAGTTTGCTGATGAGCAGCTTGTGGAATTCCGGTCCCGGGCCGTGCTGTGACAACAACAGTGTTTCCCGCCTGAGTTCCCCCCAATGAACCACATTACGGCCTGTCAGCGGATGGCTGTCGGGCAGAGCCAGAACGACACGCTCGCTCCAGACCAACAAAGACCTGTCGCTCCAGCTTGGATTGGGCTCGGCCACGAATGCGATATCAATGGCGGAGTTGATCAGGTCGGAGATCAGTTGGTCTCTCGCTCCGTCGACCAGATGCGGATCGACATCAGGGAAGCGCAGTCGGTGGTCGATGAGGGTGGCTCGCAGATTGCCGGCTGAGAGGGAGGCGTGAATGCCGATGATCAATCGGCCGCTCTCGCCGCGCGAATGGATCTTGAGGCGAGCCGTCAGTGCTTCCGTCTCGCCCACGATACGTCGAGCAGCATCGAGGAATTGCTGACCTTGAATGGTCGCTCGCGTGCCGCCGTTGGTGCGCTCGAAGAGCGCGCTGCCCACTTTGTGTTCGAGATTGCGCAGGCAGCGACTCAGCGTCGACTGTTTGATTCTGAGCGTGTCTGCCGCCTGACGAAGGCTTCGGTGTTGAGACGCGACGATCGCCCAGCGCAGATCTCGAAATTCCACTGACACGTTCGAAGCTCTACAGCGATTTGCTCGTCATAGAATCAGTCCTACATTTGCTTGTGCTGCTTCAGGCGTCGCCCCAATTCAGCCCGAGAGCGCCGTTGAACGCGCGATGAAGGCGTTGTCAGTCGGCCCACTCAGCTTCATGTAGACCCTCCTTGGTGCGCCCGTACGAGACGACGAAGTTCACGATGCCGGTTGCTCTCGAAATTCTATCGTCCTATCCGAGTTATATTGATCTGGCTGTCCGCCATTCTCCCAGGCAGGATATCCGGTTCAGGATGCTTCGCCGTTGCTGCGCTTACGCCGCGATGTACATCGAATTGTGAGAGCCTCCTCCGCGTTCAGCCGTTCGTCGAACTTGCTCAGTAGGCACGCCAGCTCAGGTATCGCCGCATCGCTTAGATGTTGGGATCGCTGATGAGCCGGCTCTGGCGGACGTTCCGATCTAGCTCTCGCGGTTCGCACCGTGTGACCGAAGCCACTCGACTCCTCCCATCAAGATGAGGGACACAACGACCATCACTGTCGCGACCGCAGCAATGATAGGCGTCAGATTGTAGTCAATATCTTCGAAGAGCTTTCGCGTGATCGTCTTGCCCTCGATGCCAGAGATGAAGAAGGCGACCGTTGCCTCATCGAAGGAAGCCAGGAAGGCGAAGACCGACCCGGCCGCGACACCGGGAGCGATGTTGGGCAGCACCACATACCAGAACGCCTGAGCGCGGGTCGCCCCGCAATTCGATGCGGCGAGTTCAAGAAGAGGATCAATCTTCTGCAGAGCGGCGGACACGGTCAACATCACGTAGGGGACCGAAAGCATAGTGTGGGCCATCGTGAAACCGATAAAGTTGCCCGTCAGGCCAAGCGGTGCGAACACGAGATAGAGCGCGACGGCCAGGACGATATGCGGAACGATCAAAGGCGCCAGGGTAAGCGCCTGCAGGGCCCGAGCGCCTGGAAGATTGCCACGCACGACCGCGAAGGAAGCCAATGTGCCGGTAATCGTGGCCAAGAGGGTCGTGGCTAATGCGATACGTAGGCTGAACCAAGTCGCACTCATCCACTCCGCATCGGCGAAGTAGGCCCGATACCAATTTAGCGTCAGGCCTTGCGGGGGAAACTGAATATACGAAGCCCCGCCCAGCGACATCGGAATGACAATTAGAGTGGGCAAGAGAAGGAACATCAATACGACGCCGACAAATCCATTCAGGATCCACCGGCCGATCACGAGCGAATGCACTGGACTACCTGCCATGGCCGGTTGCGGCGCCTCCGCGGAGCTCCCTTCAAGCAACATCGCCATCAAACCCTTTTTCCAAGGCGCAAGAACCGCCTGAACGCACCGACGAGGCCAAGCGTTACCGTGAGTAGAACGCCTGCCAACGCTCCGGCGAACGGCCAATTGAGCAATTCTGTGGTCTGCTGCCCGATCAGCGTTGCGATCGTCAGATTGTGTGGGCCGCCCACCAGCGCCGGCGTGACATAGAAGCCGAGTGAAAGGATGAAGACCATTATCGCCCCCGCATAAACGCCCGGCAGGCTGAGCGGCAGTGTGACAGCCAGGAAACTTGTCCAGGATCCGGCGCCGAGATTCCTCGCCGCGCGCTCGAGTTCAGGTGGGATCGAGCGGAGAGAGGAGAAGATCGGCAAGATCATGTACGGCATGAGCACGTGCGTCATCGCGACGATGACCGCCCCTTCCGTGTAGATCAGCTTCAAGGGTTGGTCGATCAATCCCCAGTTCAGTAGCACGCTGTTGACAATCCCTTTCCGCTGTAACAGTACGATCCAGGCGTAGGAGCGCACGAGCACGCTCGTCCAGAGCGGAATCAGGACGCAAGCGGCGACTATCATCGCGGCACGCCCGCCGAGCCGTGACATGACCAGCGCCACGGGATAGCCGAGCAGAAATGCCAACAGTGTGACGATCGCGGCCGTTTGCACCGTGCGCAGGAAGATTCGCACGAAGATCGGTTCTTGGGCGATACGCAAATACTGCTCTGCCGTGAGAGTTGGCGCGAAAATGCTGCCCAGCAGAAGTTTGGCCAGCGGCACGAGAAAGGCGAACGCCAGCAACAGGATGAGCGGAAGCGCAAGCAGAAACGAGGCGGGGCGCGAGAGCTGTCCGACCACCGAACGATCCGAGGCGGCTGTCGTATTCGGCATCCTAGTCTGCCTTGCCTGCAAAGACACAAACGGCGCTTGGGTCGAGCTGCACGAACGTTCGTCCGCGTGACGGGATGTCGCAGTCGCGTTGTGATGAAGGGATTTGGACCTGCACCTGTGTTCCATCTTCAGTCCGGACGATCAGCGTTCGATATGAACCGAGGAAGACCGAAGTTTCGATCTCACCCGCTATAGCCCCCTCCGCTTCCTGAGCTGGACTGAGGCTTTCTGGCCTGACCGCAACCTGTACTGAGCGCCCGACGGCGACCTCTTCGCGCCCACTGATTTGAGATCGTGCAATATCGAACGTCTGTCCCGACACCGCGACCTTGATACGCAAATCATCCAGCCCAACTACAACTCCGCTGAGGAAATTCATTTTGCCGATGAAGTCTGCAACGAAGCTACTATTGGGCCGGTGATAAAGTGATACGGGGCTACCGAGCTGCTGGATGCGGCCTTTGTCCATGACCGCGATCCGGTCAGACATCGTCAGCGCCTCTTCCTGATCATGGGTCACGTAGATGATCGTGACGCCCAGGCTGGCGTGCAACGTCTTGATCTCAATCTGAAGTTCTTCGCGCAGCTTCTTGTCGAGGGCGCCGAGTGGTTCGTCCATCAGAAGAACCGGCGGTCGGAACACAAGGGCTCGCGCCACGGCGACACGCTGTTGCTGTCCGCCTGAAAGCTGGGCCGGCATTCGGCCACCATAATCCTGAAGCCGCACACGCGAGAGCGCCTGATCGACGAGGGGACCGATCTCGGCCTTGCTTACCCCGCGCATCTTGAGTGGAAACGCAACGTTCTGTGCCACACTCATGTGCGGGAAGAGCGCGTAGCGCTGAAAGACCATCCCGATTCCGCGCTTATTAGGTTGAACACGGGTCAGATCCCGACCGCCCAAGCTGATCGAGCCTGCGCTGGGCGTCTCAAATCCTGCGATCATCATCAGCAGCGTGCTCTTCCCCGAGCCAGAGGGACCGAGCAGCGAGAGGAATTCTCCGGCCTCGACGTGGAGGTCAACACTGTCGACGCCCATAATCGACCCAAACCGCTTCGAGATGCCGTGGATCTTGATGGCCTCGCCTTTACGCGCACTAAGCAGGGTCGTGCGCCCGTTTGGAATGTTCGCGTCATTGTCGGCCATGCCGACGCCTCCCAAAGGCATGGCAACTCGCCCTCAGCCTGAATGAATTTTGACGTATGATGTATCATAATTAGAGGTGGGATTGTCAACTGGGAGGCGCCTGCCCGAATGATGCGACTGCCGGTCCAGCGTTACGCCAAATTTTGTTGCGTCAAATATCAAAATGTGCTACGCTAGCTGAGCTGGCACCTTAGGAGACTTGGTACGATGACCAACTCAAGCACCTTGCGCATCAAGCTGCGAATGGCCGCCTATCTCACCGCTACACTCGTCCGACAGATCGGCCTCGCCATTCTGCTCACAACTGCGGCCGCAGCACAGCCGGCCGAGGTTATCGTTGCCACCACGGGTGGCATCTACGACAGGACTCTGAAGGAGGTTTGGTTCGAGCCCTTCACCAAGGCCACAGGAATCAAGGTCAGCACCGTCAGCGCCACTGATTCTGAACAGCGGGCGCGCGCCCAAGCCATGGCGAATGCAGGTCAGGTCACCTGGGACATCATCAACAATGTCGATATAATCGCAGAGTCAGCCCAGAATCGATCTTTCACCCGCGACCTCTCGGTTTTTTGCGAGCAGTTCAGGCCGCGCAAAGATCTGGCTGAAAAGACCTGCAATCCTGCCGGGGTGCGGATCACGTTCAACGCCACACTGCTCGCCTTCAACAGTGCGCGCTTCAAAGGCATCCAGCCCCGAAGCTGGGCTGATTTCTGGGATTCCGTTCGCTTCCCAGGCCCGCGTGCGTTGCCGAGCTTCAATGATCCCTGGCGCGTATTCGCGGCCGCGTTGCTGGCGGACGGCGTGCCAGCCGAAAAGCTTTTCCCGCTCGACATCGATCGAGCTGTCAAGAAGCTCGATCAGATCAAACCGCAGATCCAGCTCTGGTGGCGCACGGGCGATCAGAGCCAGCAGGGCTTCCGTAATGGGGAATATGTCTTGGGCATGATCTGGGGCACACGCGCCGCGGGCTTGAAGGCTGAAGGTCAACCTGTTCAGGTTTCCTACAATGGCGCATTCATGCTCGCCGACACAATGCAGATCCTCCGAAACGGCCCCAACTCCGGCGGAGCGGAGGCGCTGCTGAAATTTTATCTCGACAATCCGAGCGTGCAGGCGAAAGTCGCCGAGCGTCTCAACGTCACTCCGCCGAGCCTAGATGCCGCTGCGATGATGAGCGAGGCTGCACGCGCCAATATCCCGAGTTCTCCAGAAGCCCTCCAGGCGATCGTGAAACATGATTCCGTTTGGATATCGGCCAATCAGGCCAAAATGCTCGATGCCTGGAACGCCTGGATCCAGCAATAGCACGGGCACGAGCAAAGCCGACCTTTCTTCGCTTCTGTGGCACCATCGCAGAGCTCTCTCGGTGGTTTTCACCTCATCGAACCCGCAGGGACAGTCAATGAGTACCTCGGCAAGCGGCCGATTACGGAACAAGGGCGAACTATAACCTTCACGAATGGCTATTTTTGTGTCATGGCGTTTGGTGTAACATAACTTGGCCACAACACCAGACGATTGCATGCTGAACGATTCGGATATCACGACCCCCCTTGCGCCAATCGATCGGCAGGCCAGCTTGGGCGAGCTTGCCTACACCTCGCTGAAGGAATCCATCATCAGCGGGCAGATTGTGCCGGGGAGCAAGCTGACCGTCCGATCGGTGGCGCAAGCGCTCGGTGTCAGTACGACGCCTGTCCGAGATGCCATCGTCCGTTTGAGCGGTGAAGGTGCGCTTGTTAATTTGGGGCCAAAAACGGTAGTCGTGCCGGTACTTACGATCGCCACTCTAGATGAGGTGACGAAGATCCGGCTGGCACTGGAGGGCTTGGCAGCGTTTGAGGCGACCCCGCACATTGAAGACCGGGATATCTCGTTCCTTGAGGAGACACAAAGCGGAATCAACCAGGCGATGGACAAGGCGCAGTACGCCGACGTGCTTCGCCTCAACAAGGCCTTTCACTTCCGGCTCTACACGGCGTCGCAGATGCCCCGCTTGGTCGCGCTGATTGAATCGCAATGGTTGCGCATCGGGCCCTCGCTGAACGATCTCTATCCCGAATGGGCAGTTCATCGACGTGGGGTTTCGAACCACCAATGGGCCATTAGTGGGCTGAAGGACCGTGACCCTACGACAGTGCGCGCCGCGATCGAAAACGACCTGCGAGATGGATACCGCCGTCTCAGCAATCTCGTTCTGTCCCGACAAGGCGAGGCGGCTAGCCCGTAATCCTGTGCGAACCAGTGCCGCTGGAGGGTCGGCCGCAACTCCTCGGGCGCGATCCAACTTCACGCTTGCTGCAGCCACCTTTCGTGGCTCATCATTCCTCACTCTCTCCGAAAATCGAGCATGACCTCAGCATGAGTGCTGCTGCCATGTTTGCTGGTGTCCGGCTCTTCAGGTCTGAACTAGAATATGGTGTCAGCATTCATCGCAGCAGTACGCGATTGGACGAAGGGGGGAGCCAGAGCCGTGTTCGATAGGCAGCGGAGCGGCTACGAAGAGGCACCGGCGCGAGACGAGTTCCAGGTTAGCGACACATTCCAGGATTAGGATGCCGTTCGGCAGCCAATGCTTGAAGTGCCCAGGAAGAGTGCCGGTAGACACGCCATCCACTAGCGCCGCTTCGCATGCGATTGTGTCCGCCCCGACGGCACGGACCTTTCGCTCTTTGAAGAGGAGCACCAGTTCTTCATTCATGCCGGGAGCGTTACGGGCGTACCATTGGGCCTGTGTATCTCGTCTCCAGTACTGCTTCAGCCAGCCGAAGTTCACAAGTGCTATCTCATCCGGGCCCACCGAGATGCCATGCTTGCGCTCATGGGATTCAATGTCGGAGGGGGTAAGGATGTCGCCGGGCTTCCAATCTCGATCGGAGAAATCGTAGACGACCGCCTCCGCCACAAGCCGGTCGACGGAGATTGTGTCGATCGAGGCATGCATCTGGTCGGCAACAGTGTGTGCAGGGGCATCAACATGGCAGCCGATATGTTCGGCCATGCTGAGATTCTGGCAGTAATAGCCATCGTTCTCGTGCACGATGGTCGGATCAATAATTAGGTGCGGATGCGTCGGCCAGCGCGGAATCCCTCGACCCAGTGTAGGCGCAAGGTCGACTGGCCGCAGACTTCGAATGTGCCGGGCGGCCGCTCGAACTGCGTCGAACCCCCCCTTCGATGTGAGCGCGCCTGAATCGGACATTTTTTGACTCCTTGAGATGTCGCCTATCATTGCGGCACGAGGATGCCGGTCTTCTGTTGTTCGGCGGTGCGACGCGACCCGCTTCACGCGCATTTTCGTTGAATAGAGGTATTGTCGAGTTCTAGAGAGAGCCGCAATTTGCCTATCGGGACTTGGCGTGCCGGGTTCGACGATAAGGCATCGAAGCTCCGCGACAGCACGATCAAAACGTTAGGCTGGATTGCTTCGGCGCAATTTTTGGGTGCGTTCTGCATCGATCGCGAGCGTTCCTGCTGTGGCATCTCCGGTGAAGGCGACTTGATATGTTGCGCATGCGCGTTCGGTGGTTTCTCGCATCTCGGACACGTCACGCAAGACGAGGGCCGGATCTCGCTTCGCCGGATCGCCGAAGCCGCCGCCCCCGTTGGTGGTGCCCCGTAAGGCCTGTCCCTTGCGGATGACCTGGACGCCGAAGCCAGGCATCCGCTCCTCCCGGCCGTCCTCGTGAATGAAATAGGATACGCCGAGAGCTCCCGATTGCCCGCCAAGTACACCTTGCGGTGCGAACAACTGGCCGTCCGAGTTAGTGACAACTGTCATCGTGCCCTCGCGGACTCGGTAGCGCGTCTCCACGGCCAAGCCTCCTCGATGCGCTCCAGCTCCAGCGCTTCCAGCTACGAGACGCAGGTGGTCAACAATCATCGGAAACTTGATCTCGTTGATCTCGACGCTGTCGCGATAGGTCAGTCCCGAAGCTGCAGGAATGCCATACGTTCCCCAGCCGTCAGCGAATGCAGATGCCGGTCCGCCGTTTGAGGCGAGCGTAAGTTGGCTGATATAAGCGCGCCCCCCGTTCCGAAAGTCCTCACCCGAAATGACGCCAGAGTTCACCCCCATGCACAGCCCTCCTTCAGCCAAGCCGATGTCATGACCTAGGCCTGCGAGCGCGGATTGAACCAGGTTGACGAGGCGATCGGCGACATTTGTCGTGGCGATCGAGCAACTTGCTGGAAACCGCGGAATGCCGACGACGGAATTTTCACGAAGCAAAACTTTGATGCAGCGGAATGCCCCCGAATTGCGCGGCAGTCCGGTGCCCAAGCTATGATAAATCGCGGCCATAACGCTGCTGCGGGCCGTCGCTTCGGTCTGGTTGAAGCCGGCTTTGACGCAGTCGTCGTTATGGCGGAGGTCAACTGTGATTTCACCCGCGTCCGGATCGACATCGATCACGGCCTTGACCGCGATGCCATCGGGCAAAAAGCCCGGGACCGGGTCGTGCGTTGAACCCACGTCCATGTGCCCCTTCGGCAGGGTCGCGATCCGAGACGCCATGAGACGCTCGGAATAATCGAGCCACTCCTTTGATGAAGGTCTTGATTCTGGCCGTTCCGTGCTCGCGACAAAGGTCCTTCAGCCGCCGCTCGGCGATGCGAGCGGCCCCGAGTGTCGCAAGGAGATCGCCGCGCCACTGCTCTGGAACGCGAATGCGGCGCATGCCTAAGCGAATAACGTCCTCAATCGTGCGCCCGTTGCGCTGTAGCCGCATGCAGGGGAAGATGATGGCGCCTTCTTCATAGACGTCCCTCGCGAACGGATGGTAAGTGGTCGGCAGGCTGTTGCCGATGTCAGCCTGGTGCGCCTTGGCGCAGGCTGTGAAGAGATGTTCGCCATCGACGAACACCGGGACCATGACGGTCTGGTCGGCAGGATGCGTGTTGCCCGTATAGGGATCATTGTCGATGAAGGCATCACCCTCCGCTACATCAGGGTGAAGACGTGTGATATTGGCCGCCTGCATGTGCGAGTTGAACGTATGAACGGGCAGTCCGTCGGCGACGGAGATCAGTTCGCCGTCGGCACTAACAATTGCGCACGAGAAGTCACGCCCGTTGCTGACGATCACCGAGCGCGCAGAACGCAGGACCGTATTGGTCATTTCGCGAACGATTGCCTCGAAACGGTTGGCAAGCACCGCCGCCAGAACGGGATCAGTGAACGTGACCGGGATCGACTTCGCCGCCTGGTCACCGGCGGAGCTCGCGCTGAGCTGTTGCGTCATCGGTTTTACCTTTCCAGCGTCAGGAGATAGCTGCCGGTAGGAGACAGGCAGGCGGATGCATTGGGCGGCACGACGATCGTGGTCGTAGGCTCCAGGATGATGGCGGGACCAGTGACTTCCACGTCCGGCGTCAAGGCTGGACCATGATAAAAAGGTGTGTCGACGAGCCCCGGTCCGGGAAAATAGGCACCCTTTCTCTTGAGGAGGGCGCTGCACTGCTCGGCCGCGATCGGCTTGGCAGCAGGACGGGGCAGGGCGATACGCAGCCTTACTTTCCAGGTCAGGAATTCGACGATGCCGTCCGGATCGTCTACGCCGAACGTGCGCTCATGAGCCCTGTGGAAGCGCCGCGTGAGCTCGTCCGCGTTGAGTTCGCCGTGGATTGAAAAACCGGGAAGAGGAACCTCGAGCTCCCATATTTGCGCCCGGTAGCGGGCATCGACCGCGATTTCGAAGCTGCAAGCTGCCTCCCGGGCAATCTTCAGGCCTGACCGCAATGTCTCAAGTGCTGCATGGGCGCGCGACAAGGCTTGTCGAACCACGGTTTGATCGAAAGCATCGGAGCTTGTGATGCCGCTCGCTGCCTCCTCCGCAACGACGTCGGAGAACTGCATACCGCAGGCGCTAAGTGCGCTCGCCGTCTGCGGAAGAAGAACCGTTCTGCAGCCCAAAGCCCGGGCCACTGACGCGATATTGAGCCCTGCAGCGCCCCCGCCTGCCACGAAGACGCTCTGCCGGGGATCCACGCCTTCGGAAACGGTGATATCCTGGATAGCGGAGATCATGGTCTCATCGGCAATCGTCAGGATTGCGAGAGCGGTCTCCTCCGCAGAAAGCGAAAGCCGGTCAGCAACTGTAGCCACGGCAGTCCGTGCCGCGGCAGCATCGAGAGTGATACGGCCGCCCAGAAAAAGATGCGGGTCGATATAGCCAGCAACCACAGCGGCGTCGGTGACAGTTGGTAGGGTGCCGCCGCGTGGATAACAGGCAGGCCCCGGCACCGATCCGGCACTCTGCGGACCAACGCGCAGCAGTCCCCCATCGTCGACCCATGCGATTGAGCCGCCTCCAGCGCCCACGCTGCGAATGTCCACGGAGGATAGAGCGAGTAGTTCTCCGGTGTAGCGGGGCCCAAGCCAGGTCTCGCGCGTACGAACGACCTCGCCATCACGGATCAGGCCGACGTCGAAGGTTGTGCCGCCCGTGTCACAAATAATGACGTCGCCGTTTGAGGTAATCCGGCCGGCATATTCTCGGGCAGCCAGCGGGACCATGGCGGGTCCGGACTTGGCGAGGTGAACGGGGCGGCGAGCTGCCGAGGTGACCTCGATGCAGCCGCCCACCGTCGTTGAAACGAGCAGATCGCCCGAGAAGCCGAGCTGGCCGAGATCGGCCGCCATGTCCTCCAGAAACTTCTGCATCACGGGCTTGAGCGATGCGTCGAGTACAGTTGCCGACGCACGGCGGTATTCTCGTGGAATAGGCAGCATCTCATGTGACAGCGTGACCGCCACATTAGGAGCATGCTCCTTGAGAATCTGCGCAACGCGCAGTTCGTGCGCCGGATTGACAATCGACCACAAGAGGCAAACGCCAACCGCCTCAACACCGATGTCAGCTAAAGCACGTGCGGCAGTGATTACGCCAGCCTCGTCAAGGGCCGTCTCCACGCCACCTTCGGCGTTGACCCTCTCATTGATTTCGAAAGTCAAACGGCGCGGCACGTAGGGTTCGGGGAAGGGAGTGCGAAAGTCGTGCGCATCCTTCTTGCCGCCCTCCCTGAGGTAAAGGATGTCTGGAAAGCCCGCCGTTACGAAGAAGGCGGTTCGTGCCGTCGATCGCGTTACGATCGCGTTGGTCGCACGGGTCGTCCCGAAAATGAGCCGGCCTGCATGACGGATTGCGTGCTCAGGCGTCACATCGAGCAAACGGGCTGCCGCGGAGATCGCACCAAACATGCCTTCGAATGCGCGTTTGGGAGTCGTCAACGCCTTCCCGATGGTCAGCCGGCCAGCGTCGTCCTGGATGACTGCGTCTGTGAATGTTCCTCCGGTGTCGATCGTGATCACGTAAGACATGGTAACTTGTACTCTCCAAAGGTCGATGACAGTTGTTGCTCGATCCGCAGCTCAGCTTCGTTGCGCCCGAAGGCGATCGAGCAGCACGCCGGCGACCACGATGACGCCGAGCACGATCATCTGCACATAACCGCTGATCTGGACGAGGTTCATGCCATTCGACAGAACGATAATGAAAAGAGAACCGAGGAGGGCCGTCCCCGCACTACCGCTGCCGCCCGAAAAGCTTGCGCCCCCAACAATGGCTGCGGCCGCGGACTGCAGTGACAGGGTGCCACCAATACTCGGTTCGCCGGAGCCCGTCCGCGCCGTCAAAATCATCGCGCCGAGCGCCGTCAAAACGGAGCTCAGGATATAGGCCGACATCAGGATGAGCCGGATCGGAACACCCGCAACTTCGGCGGCTCGTGCGTTGGTGCCGATCAGGTACAGGCCGCGCCCGAACACAGTTCGACGCAGTACGAAATGGATCACGAGGCCCACAGCGATAGCGATAACAACGGGAGCGGGCAGGCCCAGCATTGTCCCCGTGCTGAGAAGCTGGAAGAACAGCTCCGGCATGCCCTGGACCGGATGACCGCCCGATAAAGTCGTGGCGATACCTGTCGCAATATTGAAGCTTCCGAGCGTCACCACGAAAGGAGTGACTCGCAGAAAGCCGACAACGGATCCGTTGAAGACCCCGACGAGGGCGCCGAGTACCGCGCCGGCCGCAAGGCCAGCCAGCACGATCACCGGCTCGCCGGCATGTCCGGTGCCAAGCACCGCCATCGCGAGCGCGGACCCGACACTCACCATCGACGCGGTCGGACCAAGAGATAGATCAAAACCCCTGCCTATAATCACGATCGTCTGCGCCATGGCGAACAGAAACAGAAAGCTCGTCTGCTGCAGAATGTTGATGAGATTTGCCGACGACATCACCCGGTGATCTGCCAGGGCGAAACCTGTGAACAAGATCACGACGCCGGCCGGCAGAATCAGCTGCACGGGCGAAACATGGATCCGGCCTGCGAGCGCGGCAGGAGAGGGGGCGCTCATGCTGGCCTCACGATCAGTCATGGACGGTCCTCCGGCGCCGGATTTCATCGAGCGCCACGGCGCAAATCAGGATCACCCCGATAAAAATGGGCTGGATTCGGGAATCAACGCGCAACAGGTTGAGCGCATTGGACAGGATGCTCAGAAAGATCGCGCTTAGAGCGACCATCCCGAAGCGTCCCACGCCCCCGTGTAGGCTCACCCCGCCGATCACGGCAGCGGCGATTGATTGCAGCATCATGAGGTCGCCGCCGAAGCTCGCTTGGCCCGATCCCACAAGTGCGGTTAGAAGTAGCCCAGTCACTGCTGCAAGCAGGCCAGATATCACATAGGCGGCTATCTGGTACCGGCGCGTCGAAATGCCGGAGACGATCGCTGCCTCCGAGTTGCCTCCGATCGCGTAGAGATAGCGTCCAAGGACTGTCCGACGTTGGACGAACGCGAGCACAAGCAGGATGGCAATCGCGACGTAAGCTGCGCTCGGAAACTCGAACCAGCGTGCTCGACCGAACTGGGTTATGAATGACTGCGGCAGGCCATACACCGGAATGCCGTTCGTGATGATCAGCGCGATGCCAAGCGTTACCGACATTGAGCCCAGTGTCGCGATGAAGCCAGATATTCGGAGCACGGCTACGCAAATTCCGTTGACAAGGCCGACCAGAATTCCCGTTCCAAGCGCCGCGCCGACACCGAGCGCGATGATAAGAGCATCCTGCTCGGGAAACGCCGTCCCAGCCCAGCGCATGGTTACGGCAGCAATTTCGCTTGCGAGGGCAACGATCGCACCAACCGACAGATCGAAGCCGCCGGCGATAAGCACGAGGGCCTGGCCGAACGCGACGATCGCGAGCACGGATGCGTTTCGAAGAATGTTCGTTACGTTGGCAACTCCGGAAAACCTTGGATCGATGATGCACATCCCCAAAATCAGGACCGTTAGGAGGACCGGCAGAATGCCGATGGCGGATATCCAGCGCGAAAGCGCCCTCAGATCGCCCCGCGAAGACGAGCGCATGTCTGCTTCTTCAACGGTCAAGACGCTGCTCCTGTTGCGGCATTCGCTTCACTGCGGAAGAAGCTGGCCAGAACGTTTTGCTCGGTCTTCTCGCTCCCCTCGAGCTGAGTGACGATTCGTCCGTGATGCATCACATAAAGTCGGTTCGACAAGGCCAGGACCTCAGGAAGTTCGGAAGAAACCACCACCACTGCGGCACCGGCCTGGAGAAGTCTGCCCATGAAGTCGTAGACTTCGCGCTTCGCGCCAACATCAATGCCTACAGTCGGCTCGTCGAATAAGAAGACCGAAAGGTCGCGCATCAGCCCCCTGGCGAGCATCACCTTCTGCCGGTTACCGCCGGAAAGCCTGCCGGCTGGTCGTTCAAGGTTGGGGGGACGCAGTTTCAATCGATCAACTGCTTGCTGGACAAGGGAACGCTCGTTCCGCGTATCCAAAAGGCCCAGTCGGGCGATTTCCCGAACGTCCAAACTCGACATCGAGGCGTTTTCCCGCACAACACGCGCGAGCGCCAAACCTTCCGTTGCGCGATTAGCAGGGAAGTAGACGACGCCACGACGGAGACTATGCCTTGGCGATAACGTGTTCTGCGCCACGTCATGAAGCCGAATCTCTCCGTGCTCGATCTGTTCAAGCCCGTAGATGGCGCGCACCAACTCGGACTTGCCGCAGCCAACGAGGCCTGCGATGCCCGTGATCTCGCCTGCGTGGGCCACGAAGTCCACGTCGCAGACCGCACCTCGGGCAGCCGACAAGCCTTGCACTTCGATGGCAACGCGCCCCGGTTTGTGGTCGAAAGTCGGGAACAGGCCGTCGATCTTGCGACCGGTCATTAGTTCTACAAGGTCCGCGTCCTGTACTCCGGCAGCCTCGAGCGTTCGCACAAGCTGGCCATCGCGAAGCACGGTGATGCGGTCAGCAAGCGCTCTGATTTCCCGCATGCGATGCGATACGTAGATAATTCCGACGCCTCGTGCCTTGAGCGCTGCCACGAGCTCGAAAAGGCGCCCTGCTTCTCGTTCCGTAAGGGATGCCGTTGGCTCGTCGAGAATCAGGATTCTTGGTTCTCCGAGCAGCGCCTTCGCAATTTCGACCATTTGTTGATGTGCTCGCGACAGCATTCCGACCTGGCGGTCGAGCTCAAGGTCGAAGCCCAATTCCTCAATGAGATCAGAAGCGCGCCGTCGCATTGTCGCAAGGTCGAGAATCCCTCCGCGTCTAATTTCACGGCCAAGGAAGAGGTTCTCAACCACCGTCAGGTTTGGCGCGAGCGAAAACTCCTGAAACACGGCGCAAATGCCCGCACCGCGCGCACGGTGAGGGGTGAGATGGCTTAGATGTAGCCCATCGAACCGGTAGGCGCCCTCGTCAGGCTGGAACGTACCTGCGATGATATTGATCAACGTTGACTTGCCGGCGCCGTTCTCACCGAAGAGCACATGGACTTCGCCGGCTCGGACATCGAAATCAACCTGCCTTAGCGCGGTGATGCCCTGGAAGCGTTTGGTGATCCCTCGAAGGATCAGAATCGGCTCAGAAGCTTCCTCTTTTGCCATCTGAGATGTCTCCACAAGCGCTTCCGACACTTGTCGCCTACGAACGCAACCGGTTACTGCTTGACGCTGTACACAGGGCTCCAGCTGGCTGGCGCCAGCACCGTGGACATGTCCATCTTGCCCATCGTGGTCTTGTCGATCACGCCCGCGATCGGCTGCACCAGTCGGATAAAGGGCTTCTTGTCGAGGATGCGCACCGCCTGGTCGATCGCCACTCGGCCCTCGATAACCGGGTACTGAGTCGTAAAGGCGGTAATGTCGCCGCGCTTGAGTGCATCAAGCATCGCCTGGTTTTCGTAAGTCGAGATGATTTTGACGTCGCTACGACCTGCCTCGGCCAACGCTCCGATGGCAGCTTCTGCTGTTGGAGCGGTCCCCCAGATGTAATTCATGGAGGGGTAGGCCTGCAGCGCGTCCTGAACCAATTGTAGCTGCACCGCGACACCGGTGTCCCCGAACTTGGAGGAGAGCGTCTTCACGTTCGGATTATTCGCGACGACAGTCTCGAAATCCTTGTTCATGGTCTCTGCCCAGCCCGAACCGGCGGGGCCAGGGAACGTCACGACGTTTGCGGCTTCGCCCGCCTTGACGCTGGCGAGCAGTGCGTTGGCAGAGGCGCTCGCCATCGACTTGAGATCAACGAACACGCCGGCAGTCAGGTCACGCGAAATGAAACTGTTTGTCACAGCGATGACAGGGATGCTCTTCGCCTTCGCCGCCAGGACCTGTTTGGCAACGCCGACGGTGGAGATCACACCGATGACGATCGCGTCTGCGCCGCTCGCAACGCAGTCGTCAAACTGCGACAGCTGCTTGGGCAGATTGTCGTATCCGCCCGCCTCATACAGATTCATGTTCACGCCGAGCGCCTTCGACTGCTCGGTGATGCCGTAGGCGACAGCAACCCAGAAGCTGTCCTTCATGTGCGGGAACAGCACGCAGATCTTGTGACGCTTTTCGGCTTTTTCGACGGGCGAATAGTCGACGACCTTCACCGTATCCGCCGAGGCGTCGTTCATCTTGAAGGGATACCACTTTGCGTCCCCCGCAGACGCGGGCGCGACCTTGATCGCGAACGGGAGGGCAACAGAAAACAAGAACAATCCGAAGAACTTTTTCATCAATGTCCCCATCCTTTGAGAAATGGACTGACAGGCGACAAGCCAACCAGACGTGCTCATGTATCAAATATGATGCAACAAAAAGTCTTCGGCAATCAAGCAGGGGAATGCTGAAAGTTTGGGCAAGTATAAAGGTTTTGCACCGCAAAGCGGAACGTTGTCAGAGCGTCCATATTTTTGTTGCATCAAATATCAAATCGCGCTACTTGCAGACCTCCAGTCAAACGGGTGAGGAAGTCGTGACAAGGGGTCGGGCAGGTTCGAATACGAGGACGGAATTTGCGCGTGCTGGGCAAGGCTCTAAAGACAGCTTCGCTCGGGCGCGGCTTGTTTTCCCGGACGGGACCTCGCGGGTCACCATTGAGCGGGACCCGGAGCCGGTCTACATCGAGCGCGGATCAGGCAGCTACGTGTTCGACATCGATGGCCGGCGATTCCTGGATCTCAACTGCAACTTCACGACGCTGATCCATGGTCATGCATTCGCGCCTGTTGTCGAAGCGCTAACCGACCAACTGCAGCGCGGTAGTTGTTTTGCAAATCCGACCCGCGGCGAAATCGAGCTCGCGGAGCTGCTTTGCGACCGTATTCCACGGGTCGACCGGGTTCGTTTTGTCAATACGGGGACCGAGGCGGTGCTCTTTGCGGTCAAGGCCGCTCGGGCGTTCACCGGTCGGTCAAAAATCGCCAAGCTCGAGGGTGCCTATCACGGCGCCTATGATTGGGTTGAGGTGAGTCAGGCGGCGACGCCGGATAATTGGGGTGATCCTGCTTCGCCCAAGTCTGCGCCCTTCTATCGCGGCATGCCTCAAAGCGTGCTCGACGAAGTCGTCGTCCTCCGCTTCAACGATGTCGAGGGGGCGCGCCGCCTGTTGTCGTTGCATGCACGCGACCTTGCGGCCGTTGTTCTGGATCCCATGCCAAGCCGCGGTGGTCTGACTGCGCCTAGTGCGGAATTCATCGCTGCGGTTCAGCAGACAGCTCGCGAAAATGGCGTGCTGGTGATCGCTGATGAGGTCTTGAATCTTCGGCAGAGTTTCGAAGGGGCTGCGGCGCGCTATGGCCTCGTTCCGGACCTCGTCACAATGGGCAAGATTATCGGCGGTGGTCTGCCCATTGGAGCAATCGGTGGCCGCGAGGACGTGATGAAGGTGTTTGACGCCTCGGCGGGCCGGCCGATGCTGCCACAGGGCGGGACGTTCTCCGCCAATCCCTTGTCGATGATCGCCGGCCTTGCCTCGATGCGGCACCTGGACCACGCGGCCTTTGCTCATCTTGAGACGCTCGGTAATTTCGTGCGGGACGGAATTAGCCGGGTGATCCAAAAGAGGGGCGTCTCGCTCTGTGTGACGGGGGCGGCCTCTCTGTTTCGTATTCATCCGATGGCACGAGCACCTATTGATTATCGCGATGCATATCCGACTGCAGGCGGGGCGGCGGTCATGAAGGAACTTACGCGCTTCTTCGCCGCCAACGGCATCATTCTGCCATATGGCGCAGCAGCTGCGCTCTCGACGCCGATGATGCGCGCCGACGCTGAAATCATTATCGAAGTGTTCGAGGGTTTCCTCGACAATCATCAAGACCGGTTGGAAGCCATTGAGGTGCAGAAGTGACCGAAGTAACAGTTGCGCAGCGTATTGCTCTGGCCTTGCAACGCCATGGCGTGAAGCTGATTTTCGGGCAAAGCCTACCCTCAGCGGTCATTCTCGCTTGCGAAGCGATCGGTATTCGCCAGCTCGCCTATCGCCAAGAGAACATGGGCGGCGCGATGGCCGACGGCTTTGCACGCGTTTCCGGGCAGATCGCTGTCGTTGCTGCTCAGAATGGGCCTGCGGCCACCTTGCTCGTCCCGCCTCTTGCCGAGGCCTACAAGGCGAGCGTTCCCATCGTCGCCTTGGTCCAGGAGGTCGAACGCAACCAGCTCGACCGGAATGCATTCCAGGAGCTTGATCACTTCGCGCTGTTCTCGTCCTGCGCTAAATCAGTGCGGCGGGTCATCACGGCCGATCGCATCGATGACTATGTCGATGCAGCCTTTGTTGCCGCCGGCAGCGGCCGGCCTGGGCCGACTGTTCTATTGCTACCGGCCGACCTCTTGCGCGAAAAGGCTCCCACATCAACTCGCGAGCGCCGGTCGAGCTTTGGGGAATGGCCCATCGATCGGACGCGTCCGAGCGAGGCAGAGATTTGCGCGGCGGCGGCATCGATCGCAGCGGCGAAGGCTCCGGTCGTCGTTGCTGGCGGCGGCGTTGCATCTCCCGCCGCCGCCGCTGCTATGGCCAAGTTGCAGAACATCGCGCATCTGCCGGTCTTTACCACAAACATGGGCAAAGGCGCAGTCGACGAAACGCACCCGCTCTCCGCGGGTGTCCTTGGCGCTTTGGTCGGTCCTCGCTCGCTCGGCAGACATACCTTGCCGATCCTCCAGGAGGCCGATCTCATCATTCTTGTCGGGACGCGCACCAACCAGAACGGAACTGACAGCTGGCGACAACTTCCCGCAAATGCACGCGTCATCCACATCGATGTCGACCCCCAGGAGATCGGGCGAAATTATGAGGCAACGCGCCTCGTTGGCGATGCCGCAGCAACATTGGAGGCGCTTGCTGCCGCCATCGAACACGTTGACCTCTCAGCTCGCCGCGATATGCGGGCTGGTCTGGAGAAGCGTATCGCTGCGGCCTGGAAGAGTTTTGAAGAGGAGCGCTCGGTATTTTCAGGCAGCAACGGCAACCCGATCCGGCCTGAGCGCGTGATGCGCGAGCTCCAAGCGCGTCTAACGCCAGAAATGATCGTCGTCGCCGACGCAAGCTACTCGTCGATGTGGGTTGTCGGTCAGCTTCGGAGCCGGACCGCAGGCCAGCGCTTCATCACGCCCCGCGGTTTGGCGGGACTCGGCTGGGGATTGCCGCTTGCTATCGGCGCCAAGCTCGCCCGGCCGGCCAGCCCTGTCGTTGCCTTGGTCGGAGACGGCGGTTTTGCGCACAGTTGGGCTGAACTTGAAACCTTAGTCCGCAGCAATGTGCCCGTCGTCGTCATCGTGCTCAACAACGGCATTCTCGGCTTTCAAAAAGATGCAGAGACGGTGAAGTTCGGCAGCTACACGACCGCCTGCCACTTCTCACCCGTTGATCATGCTGCGATCGCCCGCGCGTGCGGTTGCGGAGGCGCGGTGGTTTCAGCACCAGGTGAACTGGGTAAGACGCTCGATCTTGCGCTGGCAGAGAAGAGACCGTGGTTGATCGAGGTCACAACCGATCCTTCGGCTCATCCTCCCATCTCGCTTTTCGACGGTACGCTTGATCATGGCCTCGCTGCTGTTTGAGAAGAACATGTGTGGGGGCGGCGCAATATAAGCGTGCGTCCTCGAAGGAGAATGGGTATCGGAGGCTCGCCCAGGGGCGAGCTCTTCGGAACCCTTTTTGGATTTGTCGCTGCGTCTGATGGCCGACACCGCCAATGGGCGCAGCCATAACGATTTGCCTAGAACAACTGAGACTGCAATGAACGTTCATCAACACTATATCGCCGGACGCTGGGTTGACTCGGCCAAGACCCTTGACGTCATCAACCCCTCCGACGGCACTAAAATCGCGGAGATCGCGTGTGGTGGCGCGTCGGAAATTGACGCTGCAGTTGCGGCAGCTCAAGCCGCTCGCAAGGGACCTTGGGGAAAGATGGACGCGGTCTCGCGCGGCCGGCTCCTCTTTAAGCTGGCTGATCTCATTCGCCGCGACGCGGAAAATCTTGCAAAGCTCGAAAGCGACGACGTCGGAAAGCCGATGACAGTCGCACTTAGCGACGTTGCTGTT
The DNA here is from genome assembly GCF_030160715.1 of Bradyrhizobium iriomotense. Classification (GTDB taxonomy): domain Bacteria; phylum Pseudomonadota; class Alphaproteobacteria; order Rhizobiales; family Xanthobacteraceae; genus Bradyrhizobium; species Bradyrhizobium iriomotense. The sequence goes on along the minus strand of NZ_BSOW01000032.1, from coordinate 25,075 downwards.
TGCGCGAGGTACTTCGAATATTATGGCGCTGCCGCGGACAAGGTGCATGGCGAGACCATCCCGTTCCAAAGCGGCTTCACCGTGATGACATTCTACGAGCCGCACGGCGTGACCGCCCATATCGTCCCCTGGAACTACCCGCTTCAAATGACGGGCCGATCGGTCGCCCCCTCGCTTGTCATGGGCAACGCGATTGTCCTTAAACCTGCCGAGGACACGTCCCTGTCGGCGCTTGCACTGGCAAAGCTTGCCGAGGAGGCGGGCTTTCCGCCAGGGGTGTTCAATGTCGTGACGGGCCTTGGTGAAGAGGCTGGCGCGGCGCTGTCCGTGCATCCAGGCATCGGACATATCAGCTTCACGGGGTCTCGCGAGGTCGGTCGCCTGATCCAGATCGCCGCAGCCAGAAACACCATTCCGGTCACACTCGAACTGGGCGGAAAATCACCGCAGATCGTCTTCTCGGATGCGCCTCTCGAGGAGGCCGGCGCCACGATCGTCAGGGGCATCGTGCACAATTCCGGTCAGACCTGCAGCGCAGGCTCGCGCGTCTTGATCCAGGACGACATCTACGAGAAATTTACAAACCAGCTCGCCAAGAGGTTCAAGGCGCTTCGTGTCGGCTCCGCTAGTCAGGACCTCGATCTCGGTCCCGTTGTCAACGCTGCGCAGCGGACCCGGATCGAGGGTTATCTCGACAGCGCGCGGCGCGATGGATTGCAGATTCTGGCGGAGGGCTCCTTCGGTACGAACCTGCCTTCCGGCGGCTACTACGTCAAACCGACCCTGATCGGTGAAGTCCCAGCAGAGCATGCATTGGCACAAGAGGAGATCTTCGGCCCCGTGCTGGTTGCCTTGCGCTTCCGTGACGAGGAGGACGCGCTGCGCATCGCCAACGGTACACCCTACGGGCTTGTTGCCGGTGTGTGGACGTCCGACCTTGGCAGATCGATGCGCCTGTCCCGCAATATCGAGGCGGGGCAAGTGTTCGTGAACAATTACGGTGCCGGTGGTGGCGTCGAATTGCCGTTTGGTGGTGTGAGGGGATCCGGTTTCGGCCGGGAGAAGGGATTTGAGGCGCTGTATGGCTTTGGCGTTCTGAAAACCGTGACGATCCATCATGGTCTCTGAGAGCCGCAAACTGTATCGGGCGCACGTGAATCATGCACCGAGCCTGACGTGTTCGTTTCGTTCGTCGCAACAGTCTTCCTCCCTCGACGAACGTCAACTGGCCGTCCCTTCATGGGGCGGCCACTTTTTCTCTTTCGAGCCGAGCCCTTTTGGGCGGGCTCTAGATCCAGTTCGATGAGATGACTGACGATGAGCAAATCAATCTATGGCGGTCCCGTTTTCGAGATGGCGAGGCAGCAGTTCGACCAGGTTGCTGATCATCTGCAGATCCCAGAGATGGAGAGGGATCGGCTGCTTTATCCCAAGCGCGCAATCGCAGTGTCCTGCCCGATTCACCGGGATGATGGCCGAACGGAAGTTTTCCAAGGCTACAGGGTGCAGCATCACCTGACGCTGGGGCCTACGAAGGGCGGTACAAGGTTCGCTCCCTCCGTCGACGTCGGCGAGGTTGCTGCACTGGCTGTGTGGATGAGCTGGAAATGCGCGCTGGCGGGACTTCCCTATGGCGGAGCAAAGGGAGGCATCACCGTCGATCCGTACACGCTGTCACCGCGCGAACTCGAAGCGCTGTCCCGGCGCTATATGCAGGAGATGATACCCTTCGTCGGGCCGCATACCGATGTCATGGCGCCGGACATGGGCACGAATGAGCAGGTCATGGCTTGGTTCATGGACACGTATTCCATGTACCAGGGCCAGACGATCAACGAGATCGTAACCGGAAAGCCAGTGTCGGCAGGAGGTACACTTGGCCGCCGCGAAGCGACCGGGCGCGGGGTCGCTTATCTGGTCGGCCGGGCCCTCGACCATCTTGGGATCAAGGCGGGCAATGCGACTGCAATTGTCCAGGGGTTCGGTAATGTCGGGTCAGTGACAGCCTATTCTCTTGCGGAGAAAGGCGTGAAAGTCATCGGTGTCAGCGATCATACCGCCGCATACTATGATCCAGCGGGGCTGGATGTTGCGGAGCTACAGAGACACGTCGCCAAGCGGGGTCGGCTGGCAGGCTTTTCGACCCAGAGCGCAATCGAGCCTTCGGAGCTGCTGCTGCGAAAATGCGATGTGCTCGTACCAGCTGCGATGGAGCAGGTGATTACAGGTCAAAATGCCTCCGAGCTTAAATGTCGCATTCTCGCCGAGGGCGCCAACGGTCCAACGACACCTGAAGCCGATGCCATTCTCGATCGGCGCCGCGACGAGATTTTCGTGCTGCCTGATATTCTCTGTAACGCGGGCGGGGTCATCGTCAGCTATTTCGAATGGGTGCAGGATCTGCAGCGGCTATTCTGGGAAGAGGCCGAAGTGTTCGAGCGCCTCTACCGCATTCTCGAGCGCTCCTTCCGGCAAGTGATTGCCCGCGCCAAGCGCGATCGTATTTCTCATCGCTTGGCGGCCATGGCTATCGGCGTAAGTGTTGTGCAATCAGCCAAGAGTACCCGAGGTCTTTTTCCGTAATGACTGTTGTTCCGACCCATAGCACCGAAACGGAGAGACCAATGCTTGTTGCCCCCTGGCGGATCGGAATCGACATCGGAGGCACCTTTACCGATGTGGTGGCAATCGACGCCAACGGTCAAATCGAGGTCCTCAAATCGCCTTCGAGGCCCGACGATCCGACCGCTGGCGTGATGGCGGCACTTGAGGGGCTCGCGCGGCGCCTTGGACTTGCCACCAAGGATCTGCTTCGCGGATGCTCGATGCTGGTGCATGGTTCGACGATTGCGACGAACACCGTGCTCGAAGGCAAGGGCGCAAAAGTCGGGCTTCTCACCACCAAGGGCTTTCGCGACACGCTTGAAATCCGGCGGGGCATCCGCGAGGTTCCCTGGAACCATCGTCCGTCGTTTCCCAAAGTGCTCGTGCCACGCCGCTGGCGCCTGCCAGTGGGGGGGCGGCTCGACAAGGATGGGCGAGAGCTCACGGCGTTGAATGAAAGCGACGTCAAGGCGGGATCTGCGGCATTCAAGGCTGCCGGCCTCGATTGTGTCGCAGTGTCCTTCCTCCACAGCTACGCCAACGGCGCGCAGGAGCGTCGCGCCATGGAGATCCTTTCGGCGGACTGGGATCCGGACGCGATCTTTTGCTCCCATGAGATCTCGCCTTATGCTGGCGAATATGGTCGCACGTCCTCGACTGTCCTTGCGGCCTACGTCTCAAGACGTGTCGTTCCCTATCTGCGGTCTCTGGAAGGCATTTTGCGGCAGAACGGACTGTTCGGTCCGCTGCTCCTCATTCAAAGCAACGGGGGTATCGCATCCGTTGACGAAATCGCGCGCAATCCCGCCTGCCTGCTTCTGTCAGGACCTGCGGCACAAGTAGGTGCGCTGAGACATGTTGCGGCGACGGCGGGGACCGACAATCTGATCTCCCTGGAAATGGGAGGGACGAGCTGCGACCTCGCCTTGATGGAAGGGGGCCGCGTCCATTCGACCGACCGGATCGATATTGCGGGATACCTCGCCCTTGTGCCGAGCGTGGACATTCATTCTGTGAGCGCCGGCGGGGGCAGTATTGCTCGTCTCGATGCTGGCGGAATGGTCACGCTCGGGCCCGATGGCGCCGGATCGATACCCGGCCCGGTCTGCTATCGGCGCGGCGGACAGAGCCCGACCAACACCGACGCCCAGCTCGTCCTCGGACGTCTTGCACCCGGGCCCTTCGCCGGCGGCACGCTCGATCTTGACGATCAGGCGGCCCGGCAGGCACTGCAGCGCGTCTATGGCGACACTGTCGGCCTTGCACCCGAAGCGGCCGCGCTTGGCGTCGTCGAGCTGATGGACCAGAACCTGCGCCATGCTGTGGAGCATGTGAGTGCGGAGCGCGGCTTTGACCTTCGCGACTTTACGCTCGTTGCCGTTGGCGGCGCCGGCGCGTTGCATTCATCTTCCGTGGGGCGAAGCCTCGGCTGCTCGACGGTTTACATCCCGCGGCTTGCCGGCGTCTTCTGCGCGTTCGGCATGCTCAATTCCGACGTGCGCCTCGACGAGGTCCGAACGATCCGCCGGCCCTTCAATCAGCAGGCCCTCCAGGATCTGGAGCGGGTTGCGTACGAGCTGGAAATTGGGCTGCGCACACGTCTCATGGCGTACGGCGAGGCCGGCAGCCATCCGCGCTTCACACGCTACATCGATCTCAATTACCTGGATCAGCAGTCTCAGCTCTCCATTGAGTGGGCGGATGATGATATCGACAGCATCGTCTCGGCCTACGAGGAGCGTTATAGCCTTCTCTATGGTCACGCTCACAAGCATTCGCCGATCATGACGTGCGCGCTACGTGTCAGCGGATCTCGACAGTTCCCGGGCGTTTCAATCCAAAAAATGCCCGTTGCCGATTACGTTCCGCGGCCTTCTGGTCAGCGCCGTGTCTACGTCAGCCGTAATGTCGGAGCTTTAGATGCAAACGTCTATGAAGGCTCGGATCTGCGGCCAGGCGCGCATCTTATCGGACCTGCAGTCATCAACGATATGACGACCACCGTGTTCATCGGAAAGGATGACAGGTTGGAAGTGGACGCGACAAACAACTTCGTTGTTCGGCTGGCTGTTCCGGCTCAAGGAGGCAAGGCATGAAGGCGATCGATCCAATCAGCTTGGCGCTCGGCCAGAAGCAACTCGATCATATCTGTCGCACAATGGGCTGGGTAATGGCGCGCACCGCGCGAAGCCCGATCTTCAGCCAGTCGCACGACTTTTCCTGCTTCATCGGAAGCAGATCCGGTCAGGTCGTATCTCAGGCCGATGGTATTCCAATTCATACCGGGGGTGGCGGCATTGCGCTGACACGGCTCTTGGAAACATTTGAAGGTCGCATCAATCCCGGTGATTGTTTCCTCGCGAATGACCCGTATGTCGCGGGCGGCAATCATTTGCCGGATTTCACAGTCATGCGACCGGTGTTCCTGAACGACGCGCTCGTCGCGTTCACCTGCAACCGTGCGCATCAATCCGATATCGGCGGCGGCGCGGCCGGAACCTACAATCCGAAGGCCGAGGAAATCTTTCACGAAGGGCTGCGCATACCCGTCATCAAGCTGGTCTCGCAAGGAGAAATCCAAGATGATCTTTGGCGCCTGATCCTTCTGAACTCGAGAACTCCCGACCTTCTCGACGGCGATCTCCGTGCCATGCTGGGCTCCACCGAAATCGGCGCCAAGCGCGTTCAAGATATGGCGCGCCCCATGGGAGGTGAGGGACTCAACCAGTTGTTCGCGTCGCTGCTCGACTGGGCAGAGGAAAGCTTCCTGGCGGCCATTCGTAAGCTGAAGCCTGGAACATACACCGGCGAGGACTTCTTCGACCACGACTGCTTCGAGCCCGTCGACGCACGCATCAAGACGACAATTACCATTGGTCCGGGTGGTGTTGTCGTCGACTTCGCAGGCACGAGCCCTCAGATGCGCGGCTTCAAGAACAGTTCTCTGGCGAATACGCGATCAGCCGTGCTCTTTGGTCTAATTTCGTTTCTCGGGGCACACATCCCGCGCAACGACGGTGTCTTCCGCCGCGTTCGGGTCGAGGCGCCTGAAGGATCGCTCGTCAACGCGAAGCCGCCAGCCCCCGTCACCTCCGCAACCACGTATCCAGCCCATCAAATTATCCATGCGATCTGGCAGGCATTGAGCCCAACTGCTCCCGAGCTGAGCTGCGCAGGCTGGAGTCGGATCTCGCATTGCAACACGTCGGGCACGGATAGCAGCGGAAGATACTACGTTGCATATCAGTGGCTGGCGCAACCTGGAGCCGGCGCTGTGAAAGGTCGAGACGGATTCAATGTCATGGGACAGATCACCACGCTCGGCGGTCTCGCATTGCCAGACGTCGAAGACTTCGAAACAAGCTATCCCTTCCTCGTTGAGCGTCAGGAGTTTGTCACCGATGGTGGTGGTCCCGGCCGCTACCGGGGCGGCACCGGTGCGGTAGCAACCGTCAAAGTGCAGCACCCCGCAGAGTATTCATTCCGCGGCGAAGGCAACGGTAACCCGACGTCCTTTGGCGTTCTAGGTGGACATGCCGCCGGCACCGGGAGCTGTTCAATCAAGTTCGAGGATGATTCGTCTTACGCGCCACCTCGCTTCGGGGTCGAAAGGCTTCTCCCGTTGACACTCACGATCAAGGCCGCCGGCGGCGGCGGCTTCGGATCGCCATATCTGCGGCCCCCGGAAGAGGTCCTCAACGACGTTCTCGATGGAATGGTCAGCCGTGAAAAGGCAGAGGCAGACTACGGAGTGGTCCTGACCGGCAAAGATCTGCACATCGACGAGGAGGCAACGAGCCTACGGCGTCAGCAGGTCCAGAAAGCTGAAAGCAGGGCATAGCCAAACTGTGCTTCTGAAGGGTTGGACCACGCAAAGCCCTACGTTCGGAGGGCGAAGTGCATGACTTGAGCGACCTCAGCAAATCAGCCCTGCTCACACGTCCTGATCTGCAGGGAGCGACGGAAGGCAAGTTCAAGGGCTGGCGAACCTGGACGTTCGATAGTTTCCTGAACCAGAAGGGACCTTTTGGCATCGTGTGGACGCGGCCGAACAGTGGCGGACGGATCGCTGCAGAGTTTGGTCTGTACTCAAGTTTCATAGAAGCTGACTAGCTGAGCCGGCGACAGAGTCCGTGTGCCTTGATGGTCTGGCATTGTTCCTGATTTGGACCGGCTGGTTCGCGTTGCCCATGAGCTCGCATGCAAGAAATTTGGGCCTCAGTTGCCTCAAAAATTTTGTTGCATCAAATATCACGCAACAGTAGGACTCTTCTCCAGAACGCCCGTTATCTGCATCGGAAGAACCCATGGCGCCGAAACTCACCGGACCGCTGCTCCTCGTCAGGCCAACGCGCAAGGAAGTGCCCGCCTTTGCGAGCACCCTCGCTGCATCCTTCGCGCCCTAGGGAGTGGTGTCGTGGCGCCTACGTCTCCTTCAAAACAGCACGCCCGGTTCAGCAATTCATCGGTCGCGTTTGCCCGTGAGCGTGAGGTCGTGCCCGGCGGCAGTATGAGGAATGCTACCTGGTTCGCGCCGCATCCTCCGTACGCCGCAAAAGGCACCGGTTGCTGGGTAGAAGATATAGACGGCCACCGATTTCTGGATTGTGCGAATAACTTCTTCTCTTTGATCCACGGCCACGCCTTCGCTCCGGTGGTTGAGGCCATTGGTGCCACGGTTGGCAATGGAACGGCTTTCGGATTGCCGACCGAGAAGGAGATTGCGCTAGCCCAATTGATTACAAGTCGGTCGCCGAGCTGCGAGCAAATCCGCTTCTGCATGTCAGGGACGGAGGCAGTTATGTTTGCGGTAAAGGGTGCTCGCGCTCTCACTGGGCGAAGCGCATTCGCGAAATTTGAAGGCGCCTATCACGGGTCATACGACTGGGTCGAGGTCAGCCTCGCGCCCGATCCTGACGCCTGGGACGATCAAAGCGGTAACCCGGCATCAATCGGCGGGTCTGAGAGCGTGCCCAAACACGTGTTGGACGATACCATCGTCTTGCCATGGAACGATCCAAGCCGCTGCGCCGCAATTCTCGCCAAAGAAGGTTCTCGGCTCGCCGGGCTCATCATCGATCCTGTTCCGTCTCGGGCAGGTATGGTGCCCGTGTCCAGAGAGATGATCGATGTCATCCATACTGCTCGAGAGAAGCACGGATTCTTGATCATCAGTGATGAGGTGATTTCGTTCCGGCTTTCATACGCCGGCGCTCATCCCTTGTTTGGTCTGCGTCCTGACCTGATCACGCTTGGGAAAATCATCGGCGGTGGTATGCCCATCGGTGCCGTCGCAGGCGGTGCCCATGCGATGGCGGTTTTCGATCATACGCAAGGCAAGGCACGCGTTGCACTTGGGGGCACCTTTAGTGCCAATCCACTCGCAATGGCTGCCGGCCTTGCGGCTATGACTGCGCTGGATGAGCCCACGATTGCTCGCCTGAACCAGCTTGGCTCTGACCTCCGGGCGGCAATCAATCTCGCTTTTATTGAAAGGCGAATTCCAGCCCAAGTGACAGGTAGTGGGTCATTGTTCAGGCTCCATCTGACCTCTAAGCCCATCACCGACTATCGATCCTGCCGCGCTCCCGCACCTAAAACGCTTCAAGCCGTTCATGCGGGTGCACTCGACTACGGCGTGCTCCTCACCCCGAATTGTTCGGGAGCAATTTCAACTCCGATGGATTCCGCAAGCATCGACCAATTGACTGCGGCACTCACGCAAGCTGTCGCAGATGCCTTCACGCGTCAACCTTGGGAGAAATGGCCCGGTGCCGGCAGCGGTCAGGGAGGGTGATCCTCACGAGTAGCTGCGCTTCCGATAGCTGATCCCGGGACTCCCGGCGAGCGCAACGCGTTGTCTCGGACTTGTCTGCAGTTTTCAAACATTCATCGCTCATTTGAGGAGAATTCACATGATGCCTCTCGATCGCCGTGACGTACTAAAGTTGGCCGGTGCGGCTGCAGTTGGACTTGCTGCTCCTGCTCCTGCTCTTGCTCAAGCCCGCCCAGCACTGAAGATCGCGTCGGTCGAAACGCTGAGCGGTCCAGGATCTACCGTTAACCGTTTGTGGTCGCTGGGTCTGAAGTACGGCATCGAGAAAATAAATGCCGAAGGCGGCTGGAACGGGCAAAAGATCATCTATGCAGAGTACGACACCGAGGGAACGACTGGTGGCGCTTCGCAGAAGACCCAGGCGGCTATCGCAGACGGCGCCCACATTATCGCCCACGGCGGGTCCTCTGCCATCGGCGGTCAGATCACCGAAGATGTCCGCAAATGGAACCTGCGCAATCCAGCGGCGAAAGTTCTGTTCTTCGGATTGGGCATTGAGGCACTTGAGCTGACCGGAGCCAAATGTCACTACCACTTCTTCCGCTTTGCGACCAACGCCGACATCCGGATTCGAGCGCTTGTGGCAGGTATGAAGGCAGAAAATGCTCTCGGCAAAAAGGTGTTCTCGATCAACCAGAACTATTCCTGGGGCCATGATATCCAGGCAGCGCTTGAGCAGAGCGCGGGCGAGAATGACTTCACCCTCGTCGATAAGGTGCTGCACGACGTCAACAAGATCCAGGATTTCAGCCCCTATGCTGCCCGTATAGCTGCCTCGGGTGCTGATACGGTTTTCACCGGCAATTGGGGAAATGATCTTTCGCTTCTGCTCAAGGCGGTCCAGGCCGCAGGCCTCAAGGTAAGGTTCGCCACCACCTTCCTGGACCTTCCCGGCGCACTTTCGTCAGCAGGATCAGCCGCGCTCGGCTATTTCCATGCCGAACTGTGGAATCCGCAGGCATTTGGCGCATTCGGCCAGGAACTATGGACCGACTACAAGGCTAGGATGGGCACCGTTCCGTCAACAAGCGAAGCGAAGTCGATTCTGGCTCTCCTGTTCCTGCAGCAGGCGCTGAAGAGCATTCCAGAAACTTCAAAAATCGACGTCGATCAAATTGCCCAAGCGTTGGAACGGACTTCCTATAAAGCGCCGACCGGCGATGTCACTATGCGTGCAACCGATCATCAGATCGCTTGGCCGATCGTCGTTTCCAAGGTGGAGCAGGGGGCCAAGTTCGCCACCGACGGCACGGATATGGGCTTCGTCCCAATCAAAGTAATCCCCGGCGGTGAAGTGCTCAATGCCGTGCAGGCAAGCTGCAAAATGCAGCGGCCATCCTAAGAGGGCGCCGTGACCTATCTTCTCACGTCGCTCGTGAACGGCCTAGTCTTTGGCCTGCTGCTCTTCATGGTGTCAGCGGGCCTTACGCTCATCTTCGGGATGATGGGAGTTCTGAATTTTGCGCACAGCTCGCTGTACATGCTTGGAGCTTACCTTGGCTACTCCATTGGAAGATGGACCGGCTTCTGGACAGCCCTGCTGCTCGCCCCGCTGGCCGTTGCCCTTCTAGGCGCCTCTATCGAGCGCTTCATGCTTAGGCGTGTCCACCGGCATGGGCATGCTCAGGAGCTGCTTCTTACGTTTGGTTTGGCGCTGATCATACATGAGATCGTCAAGCTCGTGTATGGCCCATACCCGGTTGAATACACCATTCCGACGGAGCTTGCCCGCACCGCCTTCAATGTGAACGGGTTGAATATCCCGCTATATCGGCTGTTCATCGGCGCGGTCGCGGTATCAATGTTCGTATCGCTGTTCCTGATGATGAAATATACCCGCGTGGGACTGATCGTGCGTGCAGCACTTTCGCAGCCACTGATGGTCGAGAGCCTCGGCCATAACGTCGGGTTCATCTTTCTCCTTGTGTTCGCTATCGGGGCAGCTCTGGCGGGGCTCGCCGGGGCCGTCGCCGGGGCGTTCTACCCCACTGGCCCGAACATGGCTGAGGATCTCGGATCGATCGTGTTTGTCGTCGTCGTGGTCGGCGGGTTGGGCTCACTCGAGGGTGCACTCGTGGCGTCCTTGGCTATCGGGCTCTTGACGACCCTGACCGTCGGGCTCGACTGGACACTGGCTGGCGCGCTTGCCCCCTTGGGACTTTCCGGGTGGGCGGCCTCGATCGGTGGGCCGTTTTCGATCACTCTCTCGAGCCTGACCGGCTCGCTGCCATTCATCATCATGCTCTTTGTTCTGCTGGTCCGGCCCGCCGGTTTGATGGGAGAGCGGGCGTGAAGCTCTATGTCCGAATAGCCTTGTGCCTTGCAACAGGCGTCGTGCTGCTCGCTCCGCTCACATTCAGCGACAGATATGCGAACCTTGCGATCCGTATGCTGGTCGCTGCACTGTTTGCCAGCGCATTCAACCTCTTGTGGCGGCAGGCGAGACTCCTATCATTCGGCCACGGCGTCTATTTCGGGGCCGGCATGTTTGCCGTCGTGCATCTGATGCGCGCCAACGAGGCAGGCTTGAATGTGCCGCTCATCCTGGTGCCGCTCGCTGGCGCGTTGTCCGGGTCGATCATCGGTGTCCTTTGCGGCTTCGTCGCAACACTGCGCAGCGGTGCCTATTTTTCGATGATCACACTGGCCATTGCCGAACTGATCTATTCGCTTGGTCCGCGTTGGCAGGCCCTGTTTGGAGGTGAAGCGGGGGTTTCAAGCATGAGACTACCCAGCATGGGCCTCAGTTTCGCCGCGCTGAACGAAGTCTATCTGATCGTTCTCGGCTGGAGCGCGGTCGGTTTTGCAACCATTTGGTTTTTTGCAAAGACGCCGCTTGGTCAAATCGCCTTCGCGCTGGGTGACAATGAACGGCGGCTCCAGTTTCTTGGCTACCGCACGCATGCTGTCAAAGTGTACCTGTTTGCGCTCTCGGCCGCGCTTTCTGGGTTGGCCGGAGGCCTATTGGGGGTCGCCGCCGAAAACGTGGACTATACCGTGTTTGGCCCGGCTTCATCTGCCGCACCAGTCATCCAGACCTTCATCGGCGGTGCCGACGTTCTTTTCGGGCCGGCCTTCGGTGCAGCACTTCTCACCGGCTTTGGCAACGTGTTCTCCGACGTCACGCGCTTGTGGCTCCTTTATCAGGGAATCGCCTTCGTCTTGGTGGTCATGTTTCTTCCCGCAGGGATCGTCGGATCACTCCTCATGGGTAAGAAGCGACCGTTACGAGAAGCCATCGCCAATACACTAGCGGTCCTTCTTTGCTCAGCTAGCTTGATCTTTCTGTGCGAAAGCGCGTCGATCCTGCTGAGCGACTCCTATTCGTCACTTCGGGCAAGCCAGGACGGGTCGTGGGTGAGCTATCGTCTGTTCAACATGGAACTCGCGCCTGGCTCGCCGATCGTATGGGGACTTCCCTTGATTGCGGCACTCACTGGACTCATCATTTCGTGGAAGCTCAAGGGACGTGAGGAGACGGCATGAGTGCCATTTCTCTGAGCGCTGTGACGAAACGGTTCGGCTCGAGCGAGATCATCCGGGGGGTCGATCTCACTGTGAACGTGGGAGAGCGTCACGCTCTGATTGGCCCCAACGGAGCCGGAAAATCCACACTGTTTAACCTGATCAGCGGACAGTTTCGTCCGACCAGCGGACAGATCTCTCTGAATGGGCGACGCTCTGACCGCGAGTCGCCGGAGACGATTGCCCGGCGAGGGGTGGCCCGTTCATTCCAGATTACAAGTCTTTTTGCGAGGCTTACCGTCTTCGACACGGTTCGGCTAGGGGTTATGGCAAATCACGGCGTACGCTTCTGCTTCTGGCGCACTGCCGCGTCTCAACGCGCGGTGACAAATGATGTTCTCGCCTTGCTTGAAGACGTCAATCTGTTGCACCGGGCCAGTGTGCTTGCAGGGGAGCTTCCGTACTCGGAACAACGCGCGCTCGAACTGGCAGTCACTTTGGCTTTGCGACCCGAAATCATCTTGTTGGACGAGCCGACTGCCGGCATGTCGGTGGAAGAAGCGGCGCAAACGGTCGCCCTGGTCCGACGGCTCACCGCTGGTCGAACGCTTCTCGTCGTCGAACATGACATGGACGTTGTCTTTTCGTTGTGCGACCGCATCTCAGTGCTTGTCCATGGGCAAATAATCGCCACCGGCGCGCCCGACGAGATCGCCAAGGACGGAAGAGTGAATGAAGCCTACCTTGGAAAGGGCTTGCATTGATGGGGCTGACAGTCACCGGCCTGCATGCTCACTACGGCAAGAGCCACGTTCTTCGCGGCGTCACGTTTGAGCTGCCACCACAAAGCATCTACAGCCTCGTAGGCCGCAATGGGTCTGGTCGCTCAACGACTCTGAAGAGCATCATGGGTATCGTTCGGCCCACTGAAGGATCTATCCTCCTGGATGGGGCCGAACAATCCGGACGCGATATACGAAATATCGTACGGGCAGGCATAGCTTATGTGCCCGAGGATCGGCTGGTTTTTCCAACCTTAACTGTCGCTGAGAACCTGCGTATGGGGCAGCTCCGCCCGTTGCCGGGCAGGGTGGTGTGGACCGTCGATCAGATGTACGAATATTTCCCTCGCCTCCACGAAAGGAAAGACACCAAGGCCGGCAAGCTGTCGGGAGGAGAGCAGCAGATGCTGACAATGTGTCGCTCCCTGCTCGGTAACCCAAAATTCCTCTTGCTCGATGAGCCGACGGAAGGATTGGCCCCCAAAATCGTAGAACGTCTCGTCGAAGCTATTCTTGACGTTCGCAAGCATGGCGTATCCGTACTCTTGATCGAGCAACGATTGACGATTGCCTTGGATATCAGTGATCGTGTGCTCGTTATGGGCCATGGGCACATCGTGTACAACGGAACACCAGACAGTCTTCGCAATGATGCAGATGTACAACGAAACTGGCTCGCTGTGGGGACGAGTGTAAGCTAAGCTGACCTGCTGGAACAGCGCCGTTACCAGCGACTATCCCGAAGAGCTGAAAAGAATAGCGAGCGGGACACGGGCGCGATCACGCTTGAGGAGTCTGCGAAACGTCCCTGGATTTCAGCCTCTCGCCTATTGAGAGCGATCGTCCTAATGTTTCCGCCGCATTGCGTAGTGCAGCCAAACGCTCCGCTAATTGCTCGTTCATGATCCGCTGCAGCGGCCCCGTCATTCCGAGAGCGTAAAACACACGCCGATCAGATAGAAAGACAGGAACCGCAATGGCGGCCAGTCCTTCGTCGATCTCTCCGATGCACGTAGCATAGCCTCTACCCCTGACCGCAGCGAGCTCCTGTTCGACCCATGCACGGTCATTTCGCGTGTTCGCTGTGAGCAGAGGAAGATCGGCCGACATCGCCTCTGTCAACACGACTTCGCTTTGATAGGCGATAATCGCCTTGGCCGTTGCAGCTGCGTGCACCGGCATCTCGATCCCCGGCTGCACGTAACTTCGCCAGCGCACATCTGGTGAAACTGAGATCGCAACGACAACGCGTGCGCCGATCAGGCGCGTGAGATAGCAAGTCTCGGACGTCGCGTCGGTCAGTTGCTGCAGATGTCCGCGAGCAAGGGCGGCAATCCATCCATCGTCCGCAGTTGCGTGCAATAGCCGGAGCAAGCGGTCACCGAGCTGATAAGCGCGCCCGCCGACATTGTCCTTCGCAAGCCCAGCGCGCACGAGGCCCTTGAGCAGCCGATGTGCAGATGTCTTCGGAAGATCAAGCAACGAGGACACGTCTGCCAGCGTCAGGGCCCCGGGAAAGGTCGCGACGAGTTCGAGCACTTGCATGTAGCGGTCCAGAGGACCCGCCGTTTCATCTGAGGTCGTCATTCAGGGGCCTTCCCAAGGCGGAAACTTTGTGCATGGGCGCCTCTGCAACGGCTTGACTCAGCGAGCCAGAGCAGATTAGCGTTACGCAATATCGGAATATTGTTCCGGAAAACGGAACGCGAGTCAATAGCGATTTGAGGGAAGCAGCATTCGTGGTGCTGCGACCCACGGGAGCGTCACGAGGCACATCATGAAGATGACGAGGCAGGAATTTCTGAAGGCTTTGCTTGCGGCGACCGCTATGCCGTGGGTGGCAGCCGCACGCGCCGAGCAGGGAAGCCCGATCGTCGTCGGCGCTACGGTGCCGATGACCGGGCCCTTGTCGCTGACTGGCAAGCAGTATCACAACTCCCTGATGATGGCCGAAGAGGACATCAACAAGGCAGGCGGCATCAACGGGCGCAGCCTCAAGATCGTCTTCGAAGATACGCAGGCCTCCAACAGCACGGCGGTCAATGCGTTCGTCAAGCTCGCACAGGAAAACAAGCCGTCGTTGTTCTTCCTGTCGAGCTATTCGACACAGAATCTGGCTGTGGAGCCTGAGCTGAAGAAGATACAGGTGCCGGCATTCTATGCGGGGGGTGCAGATGTCGTGGCCGAGGCTGGCAACGAGTGGATGTTCCGCGTGCGGCCGGCCGACAGCGTGTCGGCCGAAGGCATGGTGCAGTGCGCGCTCAATGTGCTGAAGGCGAAAAAGCCGGGCATTCTCTACATCCAGAACGACTTCGGACAAGGTGGTGCCCGGACAGCGGTTGAGCGTTTCGGGGCCGCGGGCGTGACCGTCGCGGGCATGGGGGCCTATGGCCAGAACGACAAGGATTTTTCAGCGCAGCTTCTCGGCCTGCGTGGCAAGGACATCGATGTCCTTTTGATCTTTAACTATCCGCAGGACGGTGCGCTGGTGCTGCGTCAGGCAAAAATGCTCGGCCTCAAGATGCCGCTTGTGACATCTTCGGCCGCATTGGTGCCGGCGGCGCTGCAGCTGTTATCTCCCGCTGATCTCGACGGTGTCTGGGGCGTGGTTGATACCTTCATCGATCCGTCGGTCGGTGGGCGCATGCAGGATTTTGTCGAGCGCTTCAAAGCGAAATTCGGCACCGATCCGGACCCCTACGGCCTCGCCTATTATGATGGCGCGATGCTGGCGGCAGAGGGTCTACGCAAGGTTGGTACCGATCCCAAGGCCTTGCGAGACTGGTTTGCCACTGTGAAAGGCTGGCAGGGAATTGGCCATCTCTATTCCTATGACGCCAAGGGCAACGGCGTATTTGATCTGGCGGTCGTCAAATCCAAAGCCGGGACCAAATCGCTGGAATTGGTTCAGACCATCAAGCTGAACTGAGCCTTGGCTGCCGGCGCGCGGACGCTTTCCGCGCGCGCATCACTGCATCAACCAGCCGGCCCGCAGGATCTCTCCCCAATGATGGCCGACGGTTGAAAGACCGGTTTGAAAAAAGACAAGGACGATATGACGGATCTCATCCAGCTGCTCATTAACGGCCTAGCAATTGGTAGCGTCTATGCGCTCGCCGCGATCGGCTTCGTCATCGTCTACTCGGCAACCGGCGTCGTGAATTTTGCTGCCGGGCAATTTGTGATGTTTGGCACTTTCGCCGGCGTCGCCATGCTGCTCAATGCACAACTGCCCTGGCCCGTGGGCTACGGTGCTGCTCTGCTTGCAATGGCGCTGTTCGGAGCTCTGTTCTTTGTGGTGCTATATCTGCCGCTGCGCGCAAGCCCCGTCGTGACCATCATCATTGGCACGGTCGCGATCGGCATCACCATGCAGAACGCGGCGCTCCTGGCGTTCGGCTCATGGCCATTCCGGCTGCCGTCGCCGGTCGAAAGCGTGAATCTCACGATTGCAGGCGCAACTATCTCCGGCCATGCGGTCGCTGTCGTGATCGTCACGGCCTTGATGGTCGCACTGCTGTGGCTTTTGTTCTTCCGCACCTCACTCGGCATCGGGATGCGCGCCGTAGCACAGGATATCAAGGCTGCTCGGCTGATGGGCCTCAAGGTCAATCGTCTGCTCGCACTATCTTGGATCCTGGCTGCGCTGCTCGCGGGAATTGCCGGCTTGATGCTCGGACCAATGTGGTTCGCCGACACCAGCATGGGCGATCCCATCGCGCTCAAGGCGTTCGCAGCCACAATCATTGGCGGCTTTGGCAGTCTGCCGGGCGCTATTGTCGGCGGGCTGTTCGTTGGTCTCAGTGAAGTGCTCGGCGCATCCTACGTTTCCTCGGCCTACAAAGACCTGATCTCCTTCGGCATCATGATCTTGTTCCTGCTGGTGCGCCCGCAGGGGGTGTTCGGCGAACGTATTCAGGACCGGGGCTGATCGATGTCGATACGCGTTCCGCTCCTGGTCGGCGCCGTGATTTTGATCGCAGGTCTTACCCTGTCGATGCTGCTTACCGACTACCACCTTCGGCTGCTCAACCTTGCCGCCCTTTCGGCCATCGCAGTCATCGGGCTTAATTTCGCCTTCGGCTATGCGGGGCTGATCTCGCTCGGTCATGCGGCTTTCGTCGGGGCGGGCGCCTACGGCGTTGCGCTGCTGACGACGCTCTTCGCGTGGTCACCGTGGCTGGCCCTGCCTGCCGCGGTTGCCGGTACGGCTGTGCTGGCCATGTTGATTGGCGTTCCGCTTCTGCGGCTGAAGGGCCACTATCTCGCGCTGGCAACGCTTGGCTTCAACGTGTCCTTCTCCATTGTCGCTGCCAACTGGATCGAAGTGACCGGCGGCACCAACGGGATCTCTCGCATTCCCGAGCTGCAAATTGCCGGCCATGCCCTGACCGACGAGCGCAGCTACTTATGGTTCGCTCTGTTGGTGCTCGCGGTTTCCGCCGCCGTCGCCGCGCTCATTCATGGCTCACGTCATGGCCGAGCGATGATCGCGGTACGCGATGACGAGACTGCCTCGTCGATGACGGGCATCGACGTCCCTCGGGTCAAGCTCGCGGCTTTTGTGCTCTCGTCAGTCTACGCCGCCGTGGCCGGAGGCCTCTTTGCGTTCCATATGCGCTTCATTTCGCCTGAGGACTTTGGCTATGCGCACTCGATCACTTACCTCGCGATGCTGGTGGTCGGCGGCGAGGGATCGATTGTGGGCGCCATTCTGGGGGCGTTGCTCGTGACTTTTCTGCCCGAATGGCTGCGTTTCCTCGGCTCCGCCTATCTCGCATTCTTTGGCCTTTTTGTCCTTGCCATCCTCATCTTCCTGCCTTCCGGGCTTGCCGGGATTCGGCGGCCGCGCAGCTTCCGCCGCCACGGGCTTATGAAATGGCCGGCTTTGGTCGCTGCCTCAAAGGAAGCGCGCCCATGAGCCTGCTGCAGGCCACAGAAATCGCCAAGCGCTACGGCGGGCTTGCCGCACTCGCGGACGTCGACCTGTCGGTCGGGGAAGCCGAATTTGTCGCCGTCATCGGCCCAAACGGCGCGGGAAAATCGACGCTTCTAAACGTCCTTACCGGGCTTGCTTTGCCTGACAAGGGCAGGGCGCTGCTCGACGGATGGGATATGACGCGCGCCGCTACGCACAAGCGTGTGCGCGGCGGCCTCGGGCGCACCTTCCAGCACGGCCGACCGTTCGAAAGATTGAGCGTGCTCGAGAACGTCATGACCGGTGCGGCCATCCAGAGCGGCCGTAGCGAGCTGGAGCTGCGCGAGAGGGCTATGGCTGTGCTTGATCAAATGGGGCTTGCGGCGGAGGCGCAGCTACCGATCGGATCCCTGTCCTATGGTCATCGCCGAATGGTCGAGATGTGCCGGGCGCTCGCCTGCGAACCTCGCGTGCTGCTGCTCGACGAACCTGCCGCCGGACTGAATTCCGCCGAGGTTGATCAGCTGGTCGACCGGCTCACAGATTTGAGGACTAAAC
Organism: Bradyrhizobium iriomotense; assembly: GCF_030160715.1. Lineage (GTDB taxonomy): Bacteria > Pseudomonadota > Alphaproteobacteria > Rhizobiales > Xanthobacteraceae > Bradyrhizobium > Bradyrhizobium iriomotense. Next base: position 6,912 of record NZ_BSOW01000032.1, on the reverse strand, counting down.
ATCGGATCGCCATCGTTCTGATCGAACACAATATGGGGATGGTGATGCGCCTGGCGGAGCGGATCATCGTGCTGAACTTCGGCTGCAAGATCGCCGAGGGCACGCCATCCGAGATCCAGAGCGATCCCGCAGTGCTGTCCGCCTATCTCGGCGAAGGTTATCGTCATGCTGGCGTGTAACGATCTGACGGTCGCCTATGGCGAGATCGTCGCGCTGCAGGGCGTGACGCTGGAGGTGGGGCGAGACGAAACGGTTGCCCTGATCGGCGCCAACGGTGCCGGCAAGACCACGCTCTTGCAGGCGATCTCTGGTCTGAATCCGGTGAGGTCGGGCGAGATCGTATTCGAAGGGGCCTCGCTGGCTCAGCTCGGCAGTGACCACCGGGTCGCGCTCGGTATCTCCCAAGCGCCTGAGGGACGGCGGATCTTTCCCGGCCTGACTGTGGAGGAGAATCTCTCACTCGCCACAGTGAACTGGCGGCGCTGGCGTCAGTCGATCGCCGACGATCTCGCACGGGCATTTGACCTCTTCCCACGCCTGAAGGAACGCCGCCGGCAACTCGGCTGGTCTTTGTCCGGAGGTGAGCAGCAGATGCTGGCCATCGGTCGGGCGCTGATGGCGCGGCCACGTTTGCTCCTGCTCGATGAGCCTTCGCTTGGGCTTGCACCGCGTCTGGCGGAAGAGGTCTACGAGCGCGTCAGGCAGATCGCTGACAGTGGGCTCACGATCCTGGTCGTGGAGCAAAATACGGTGCTGGCATTGTCGGTGGCGGACCGGGCCTATGTGCTGGAAACGGGCCGCATCGTCCTTCAGGGCACGGCCGATGACCTCAAGCAAAACACGCGCGTCCGCGAAGCTTATCTCGGACGCTAATCCCTCGGGCGAGGAAAACAACAACATGTACCCAGATACAAATTCAAAGTCGAAAGCGCTCTACGATCGCGCACTGTCGAGTCTGCCAGGCGGCAACACCCGCACCACGGTGTTCATGAAGCCTTATCCGATCTACGCTGCACGTGGAGCGGGCTGCCGGGTTTGGGATGTCGACGGCAACGAACTGATCGACTGCATCAATAATTTCACCTCGCTGATTCACGGTCACGCCCATCCGGCGCTGGTCGAGGCGGCGACGCGCCAGCTCGCGCTCGGTTCTGCCTTTGGGATGCCGACCGAGTCGGAGATCAATCTTGCCGAGCTGCTTACCGCGCGGCTGCCATCAGTCGACCAGGTCCGGTTTGCCAACTCCGGGACGGAGGCCGTGATGATGGCGCTGAAGGCGGCGCGAGCGTTTACCGGCCGGCCGAAGATCGCCAAATGCGAGGGCGCCTACCATGGTTCCTACGATTATGCCGAGGTCAGTCTGGATCCGAAGCCGACCGACTGGGGCGGCAACGCGCCAGTCTCGGTTGCCTATGCCAAAGGTACGCCGGACAAGGTGCTGGCCGACGTCGTCACGATTCCATTCAACGATATCGATGGCGCCGTCAGCCTGATCCGCGAGCATGGCCGCGATCTCGCCTGCGTGCTCGTCGATCCGATGCCAAACCGCGCCGGCCTCGTCCCCGCCGACAAGGCCTATCTCGAAGCGCTGCGCCAGGCGACCCGCGACGTTGGCGCGCTACTGATCTTTGATGAGGTGATATCCTTCCGTCTCGGCTACCACGGCGCCCAAGGGCTGTGGGGCATCGATCCTGATCTCACCACGCTTGGCAAGATCATTGGGGGCGGGTTCCCAGTGGGCGCAATCGCCGGCAAGAGCGAAGTCATGGCCGTCTTCGATCCGCGCCATGGCAAGCCCGCGTTGCCTCATGGCGGTACATTCTCGGCCAACCCGGTCACGATGCGAGCGGGGCTTGCGGCTATGGAGCTCTTGGACCAGAACGCGTTCGCGCGGCTGGATGCGATCGGTGAAGCGGTACGAAAGGGCATCAATGATGCGTTCCGCCGGCATGGCGTGCCGGGTACCGCGGTTGGTCTTGGATCGCTCTTGAAGTTGCATTTCGGCGAGCGCCCTATCCGCGACTACCGCTCGGCCTACATGAGCGAAGCCGAAACCAAACGCCAAAGTGTGTTCAATCTCGAGTTTCTCAATCGCGGCGTTCTCGCCGCCGGCTACGGGTTGATGGCGCTGTCGCTGCCGATGCGGGACGCGGATATCGAAAGCATCATTCGCGCGGCCTCGGATGCACTTGCACAGGTCGCGTCCAAAACCTGACGCGCCCTTGAGCTCTTGAAGTCGGTAAGTCTCGCGTGGGGCATTGAGGCCACCACGCCGCGAAACACTAATGCCTGAAATAGGTGCGAGAATGGCCCACAAGGTTGATCCCATCACGCGATCCGTCGTTCAGCATCGGTTGAGCTCGATCGTAGCCGAAATGGGCGAAGCGATGCTTCGCACATCCTATTCGCAGATTCTCAACTCGAGCCGAGATTTCTCATTGGCGATCTGCGACGTCCAGTCCCGGCTGATCGCCCAGGCCGACCACATCCCGGTCCATGTCGGCGCGCTGCCTTGGGCGACACGCGCGGTCGAGGAGCGTTTCAAGGATGTCGCGCCCGGCGACGTGATCCTGATGAACGATCCCTATCATGGCGGCAGCCATTTGCCCGACCTGACCGCATTCGTGCCGGTCTTTGAAGGTGGCCGGAGGCTGTTCTGGAGCATCGTGCGTGCCCACCAGAGTGATATCGGCGGCGCAACCCATGGCGCCTACAACCCTGGTGCTACTGAAATCTGGCAGGAGGGGTTGCGCATTCCTCCGATCAAGCTCTACGAGGCCGGCCGGCTGCGCGAGGACATTCTCGATATGCTGGCACTAAATGTGCGCAACGCTCACGATTTCCGCGGCGATCTTGCCGCCATGATCGGAGCCGCGCACATGGGCGAGCGGCGAATGGGACGGCTGTTCTCCGAATTCGGCGCGCCGGTGGTCGAGGCCGCGATCGAATCCATCCTCGATGCCGCCGAACAGCAGACGCGCGCGGTGGTCTCGAGCTGGAAGGATGGCACCTTTTACGGTGAGGCCTTCCTTGATGACGACGGCCACGGGCGCAGCGATATCCGGATTGCAGCCAAGGTCACGAAGGCTGGCAGTCAGATCGAGGTCGATCTGTCGGAATCAGATCCGCAGAGCACGAGCTTCGTCAATTCATCGCACGCCAATATGCATGCGGCAGTCGTGATGGCTTTTGCTTATCTGATCGACGCCGAGATTCCCAAGAACGCGGGTGCCCTGCGGCCGCTCACTGTCATTGCCAAACAGGGCACGATTGTGTGGGCAGATCCGGGTCGGCCGGTGACGCTGTGCACCAGCCATCCCTCCAACGAGATCGTGGAGGCAGTGGTCAAGGCATTGTCTGGATCTTGCCCGGATCGAGCCATGGGTGGCTGGAGCAGGCGTTTCCGCATCGCTGTCCAGGGCGAGGATCCTCGCAGCGGGCGCAACTTCATCTGGCATATGTTCCAGGCGCGCCCTGGTGGTGGCGCTTCGTCTCGCGGTGACGGCTGGTCCTCGATCGGCGAATGGCACACGGTTGGTGGCCTCAAATTCGGCAGCATCGAGGTCGCCGAAGCACGCTTTCCCCTTCACTTCCGTCATCATGAGTATCGGCCGAATTCAGGCGGTGATGGTCAATTTCGCGGCGGCCTCGGCGTCAGCCTTGATCTCGTCTTCGAAACTGAAAAGCCCGCACTTGGTAACACCGCGGGTGATGGTGTCCGCCATGGCGCGTGCGGCATGCTGGGCGGCAGGGATGGCGCGCCGCATCACTATCGCCTCGTATCGGGGGGGCGGCCGCCGCGCGTGCTGCGAACCAAAGAGGTCGGAATCCAAATCCACCCGGGAGATTGCCTCGAAGTGCGCTCCGCCGGCGGCGGGGGCTGGGGCCCTCCCGAGCGGCGCACGCATCAGGCCCGCCAGCGCGATGAGGTGCAGGGCCTTGTAACTTCAGGCGCAACGACAGAAGTGGTTAGTTAAAGATGTTGACGATTGGCATTGATGTAGGCGGCACGTTTACGGATCTTGTCGCGATCGACGGGACCGGGCGCACTGTGTTCGCGAAATCTCCTTCCACGCCACAGGATCAGTCGATCGGCGTGATGAATGGGCTCAACGAGCTCGCTCGGCGCCTCGACATGTCGCGTGGCGATATGTTGGCTGCGACACAGCGGTTGGTACATGGCACCACCGTTGCAACGAATGCGCTGCTGGAAGGCAAGGGCGCGAAAGTTGCTCTGCTGACCACGCAAGGACACCGCGACATCATCGAGATGCGCGAGGGATTGAAAGGCAATCGCTATGATTTGCGGACCCCGCCGCCGGAGCCGCTGGTGCCGCGCGAACTGCGCTTCGGTGTTCGCGAGCGATTGCGGCCGAACGGCGACGTGCTCCTTCCGATCGACGATGATTCACTCAGTGAGGTCATCGCGGCAATCCGCGCCTCTGGCGCCACGTCGGTCGCGATCTGCTTCCTGCATGCCTATCGTAATCCCGCCCATGAGATCGCAGCCGCAGAGCGGCTTGCACGCGAGTTGCCGGAAGTGAGCGTGTCGCGCTCAAGTGACGTGCTGCCACAGATCAAGGAGTATGAGCGCGTCTCCACTACGATCGTGAATGCCTATGTCGGTCCCGCCGTGCGACACTATCTGACCCGGCTCGAGCGCCGCTTGGTCGAAGCGGGGTTTAAGGGGAGCCTGTTCATCATTCTCTCCCATGGCGGTATGGCGCCGGTCGAGGAGGCGGGGCGTCTTGCGGCGGCGACCGTGCTATCGGGTCCCGCGGGCGGAATCTCAGGTTCCCGGCGCTGTGCGGAATTGCTGGCAGTACCGGACTTGGTGCCCTTCGATATGGGCGGCACGAGTACCGACATCTCCTTGATTGCCGATGGACGCGCGGCGCTGTCGGCTGACGGCGGGCTGGCGGACCAGCGCATCGCACTGCGCAGCCTGGACATCGCCAGTATCGCGGCGGGCGGGGGCTCGATCGCCAGTGTCGATTCAGGCGGCATCTTTCGGGTCGGCCCAGAAAGTGCCGGGGCGATACCAGGCCCAGCGTCTTATGGCAATGGCGGTACGGAACCGACCGTGACAGATGCGAACATTGTGCTGGGTTATCTTGATGCCGCCGCCTTCATGGGGGGACGGCGACCGCTCGATCGTGCGGCGGCGGAGGCAGCAGTCGATCGCCTTGCAGCTTCACTTGGCGTGACACGCATCGAGGCGGCGGCCGGCATCTATCGTCTCGTCAATCTGAAAATGGCAGACGGAATCCGACTGATGACCCTGCGTCGGGGCGTCGATCCGCGCAAGTTCGCGCTCCTAAGCTTTGGCGGCGCCGCAGGCCTGCACGCTGCCGAGGTTGCCCGCGAGCTCGAGATGACGCGCATCATTGTGCCGACGGAAGCTTCGGTTCTCTCGGCGTGGGGCATGCTGACCAGCGACTTGCGCTACGAGGTCAGCCGCACTCACTTTGAGGCAGGCGCCCGGACGACCGCCTCTGAAATTCGCGACATTTTTGCCAGTCTGGAGGAGCAGGCGGTCGAGCGGCTGCGCAGCTGGTTCGACGGGCCCATCATGACCGAGCGCTCCGCCGAGATGCGCTATGGCGAGCAGGTGTTCGAGGTCGATGTACCGCTCAGCGACGTCGACCTCAACGCGCCATCCTTGGTCCCCGAGGTCGAAGAGCGCTTTCATCGCCGTCATGAGGAACTCTATACCTACGCTTCGCGCGATCAGGAGGTTGTGTTCGTCAACGCGCGGCTCGCCGCTGTTGGGGCGGTTCCTCGAATTGCGCGAGCTAACAAGCCAGTGCCCGTGTCTGACCCAATTGCGTTGCCCGCCGGCAAACGGCAGGTCTTCTTTGGCGCTTGGCGCGAGGTGCCGATCTATGCGCTGGAGAAATTACGTTCCGGACACGTGCTGGAAGGCCCCGCAATCATTGAGGCGGAGACGACGACAGTCGTCATCAATGGTGGGGATCGCGCGACAGTTAATGCGCTCGGATGGCTCGATATCGAACTTGGGTGTGCGAAAGTCTAGGTGACAAACTCACCTCGCTGCAGCGAAATCCGGTCGTCCGCCCAGCATCTCATCGTGCCCTGGAGACACGCCCGGATTTTACTGACCTGAAGCTATGGCCACAGCCCGAACGAGGATTTAGGGCTGGACCTGTTTGTCAAGCCGGATACCTCACGAGTGCAATTCCCGCCGGCCATCTATGTGGACGCAGAAACAAGCAGCATCATGGGGCGTTCCAGTTCTTCCGCGAGTTGCGGTATCTGCCGGATCTACTCGGATGTTGGAGCAAACCTTTGACTCACAGTCGGTCTACGTAGCCAAGCGGGGGAACGGACGTCTCGACCAATCGCAAGAATCGAGTGCGGCGAGCCCCCGCAAACGTCGACTCCTGCGTAACGCCGACCGCCGGAGCAGACGTTCCATTCCGTCGGGATCGGGTGTTGCGTGTCCGGGATTTGAACCTACTCGGCGATTGTTTGGGCGGTGATCCGCCTTGAACACGCCATCGACACTGTTAGCTGTTGGATCGGCCCATTGCAGCCACTCATTCCCTCCAATGCGATCCACTCTTCGACGCTGCGTCCCTCGATCTCGGGCGGCCGCGGCGCCCATTGATCGCAACGCCGTCAGAAAATCGCGCACGCCGGGGAGCACGCGCCAGTCCTGCGCTGATCGCCGTTCCATCTCCAGGGATATGTACCAATAGGTCCGGAATGGTGTTCGAGACCTGCAAATTGCGCAGCATCTCATGACCTCGCTCATCAACTTCGCCATTAATTAACGGTGAACGGCGATGTGCTTAAAGCGGGATGGGGTTAAGTTGAATCGATTTGGGATTCCCAAATCAGCCCGTTTCTGATTCACCATGCTGGCTGGAAGGAGGCCAGCATGGATGG
>NZ_BSOW01000031.1 GCF_030160715.1 Bradyrhizobium iriomotense | reverse complement strand
ACTCGGGCGCTGGGGAGCCGCGGGCGGAGGCGGCGGCGGGGTCGGTGCGGGGCGCGCGGCCGGCGGTTGCTGTGCCGGCGGCGCCTTCGGCTGCTCCCTTGATGGCTGCTTCGGTTTTCCGTCAGGGCCGACTTCGCCCTGCGGCTGCGCCTGCGCGATCACGATGGGTGCGCTTTGCGCGTGCGATGCGGAGCTTGCGAATGGCATCGCGGTCAGAGCCGTCGTGGCAAGCAGCACGAAGCGAAAGTGAGTCATATGATGAATTCCCCGGAAGGTTCTTGTAGCGGAAGTTCTTGGAGAGTCAGTGTTGCGATCAACAGATACGCGTTAGGCCGGATTGTGGCGGGCGAAGGAGCCGCGTCTCGATTTATTTCTGCATGCAAATCACTTCAGAACATCGCCGTTCATTGCGCATTCAGGCCCATCTTGCAATCGCCTCGAATGTGACGGTGCGACAAGTTCGCATCCGTCGCGGGATTGGGCGTGCGCGGTCCGTCCGGTCCGCGCGGTGGAATCTCGTCCGGCCTGCGCCCGGGCAGTTCGTCGGGCCGTGGTGATTCGCCGGGCTCGCGCACCGGCGGCGCGATATCCGGCTGCGGATTGCCCGGAGGCATTTCCGGCGGCGGCTCACTCGGTGTGCCCGGTGTCGCCGGCGGAATCTCCGGGGGTTCGATCGGCATCATCCATCATCGACATGTCGTTGCTCGAAAGACGACAACGTTGTCGGTGCGTCGATGTTCCCACGCATCGCGGCGATGGAACAGGCTTATTCCGGCGCGTGACAGACGGCTTCGATGTTGTGGCCATCGGGGTCGAGCACGAACGCGCCGTAATAAGTCGGATGATAATGCGCGCGAATGCCCGGCGGTCCATTGTCGCGTCCGCCGGCGGCGATGGCGGCCTTGTGGAATGCATCCACCGTGGCGCGGTCCTTGGCGAGAATCGCGACATGCACGGGCTTGTTCAACGCGCCTTCGCCGCCGATCCAGAAGTCCGGCTTGCCGTCGGCGCCAAAGCCCGCGGCGGGATCGTGGCCGGTCTGCTCCTGCGTGACCTCCATGATCAGGCTGTAGCCGAGCGGCGCCAGTGCCTTCGTGTAGAACGCCTTGGCGCGCTCATAGTCGGAAACCGGAAAACCCATGTGATCGATCATCGCAATCTCCGTCGTTGATTGTCGTCAGCGCGACAGGAAGGTGTTGCTCCGCGTTCTGCGCGTGACGGCAAAGCCGCGCGCGACCATGTCCGCAATACAATCCTCGCGCCATTCGTTTTGTGACAGATGCTCGATCACGACAGCGCGGGGCCATAGCGATTGCGGCGCATCGCGGAAGAAGCCGATCAGCACGCGGTCCTCAAAACCCTCGACGTCGATCTTGAGGGCATCGACTTGCGTGACGCCGGACTCCTCGAGAATCCGTATCAGCCGCAACGACGGCACTTTGATGGCCCTTGCCGTCGCCGTGCCGGTCACGACATGGCTGGCGCCGAGATTGTCGCCGTCGGTCTCGATCATCAGCTCGCCGTCGGCCTCGCCGGCCGCCGCTTGTACGAGGCGGACTTGGGTCGATCTTTGCGTCGCGCCCGACGCCGCCTTGTTGAACGAGAGCCGCGCGAAGGTCGTGGGATGCGGCTCGATCGCGACGACCTTTCCCTGTGCGCCGACATGGCGCGCTATCACCAGCGCAAACGTGCCGACATTGGCGCCGACGTCGACGAACACGCCGCCGGCCGGCGTGTGCTGGCGCAGGAAGTCGAGCTCGTCGAGATTATAGTCGGGATTGAACAGCGCGCCGCGCTCGGTCGCGCTCGCCTGGTGGTGGAAGCGGAACGAGGCGCCCTGATATTGCACGTCGACGGGACCTGCGCGCAGCAGGTTGACCAGCCGCGACAGCCACGGGCGGAACGCGCCGCGCTTCAGCCCAGAGCGGTGTGCAAGCGAAATGATCGCAGCCTGCGCCGCATTGGGCGCGAACGCGCCGAATGGCGCGGGCGAGGGGTCGGTATCGGGCGTCAAGCAGAAGTCCTCGTTGCAAGCGGCGCATGCATAGCCGGTTTTGCGGAGGACTCCAATCTCGGAGGAACATGTAGCCCGGATGGAGCGAAGCGAAATCCGGGGTCTAGCGCGATGTCTTCCCGGATTGCGCTTTCGCTCCATCCGGTCTACGCGACCGCGCTATTCCGCGGCACCGTCCCGCACGCGGCGCAGCCGTGCGGCCTTGTACAGCACGCGCGACAGAGCCTCGATCGAGTAAGGCTTTTGCAGCAGCTCGAAGCCGAAACTGCCGTCCTGCGCCAGCACGTGGCTATAGCCGCTGGTGAGCACGATGGGCACGTCGATGCCGCGGTCGCGGATTGCGTGCGCGAGATCGAGCCCGGTCATGCCGGGCATCACCACGTCGGAAAACACCACGTCGAAGCGGTCCACATCCGCCGCGAGCTCCGCGAGCGCATCGCTGGCATTGTCGACCAGCGTGACGCTGTAGCCGAGCTCAGTGAGCCCGTCGGCGGCGAAATTGGCCACCTCGATATTGTCCTCGACGACCAGCACCGACATGCCGCTGCCGGCCAGTGCGGGCGCGGTGTCCGGCGCCTGCCGCTGCGGCAGCACCTCGGCGGGCACGCGCGGCAGATACAGCGTGAAGGTGCTGCCGCGGCCGATCTCGCTCGCGACCGTCACCTCGCCGCCGGATTGCTTGACGAAGCCGAACACCTGCGACAGGCCAAGCCCGGTGCCCTGTCCGACCTGCTTGGTGGTGAAGAACGGCTCGAAGATGCGGCCGAGCTGGCTTGCAGGAATGCCGGACCCGGTATCGGTGACCGTGACGGTGATGAAGCCATGGCTGCCGACGAGATGAGCCAGGCTGTCGGGAACGGCGGTTGCGGCCTCCACCGTGAACGTGATCCTGCCGCGGCCCTGCATCGCATCGCGCGCATTGACCGCCATGTTGAACAGCGCCGTCTCGAACTGGCCGGCATCGGCGTTGACGAGAAAGGACGCCGCCGGCAGCCGCATCACGACCTCGATGGCCGGTCCCGTCAGCGTGGCGATCATGTCGCGCAGCGACTGCACGCGCGCGCCGACATCGAACACCTCGGGCTTCAGCGTCTGCCGCCGCGCGAAGGCCAAAAGCTGCGAGGTCAGCTTGGCGGCGCGCCCGACCGCCTCGGTGATGGCGTTGATGTAGCGCTGCCGCCGCTCCTCTGACAATTGCGGCCGGTTCAACAGGTCGATGGAGGCGCGGATCACGGTCAGGAGGTTGTTGAAGTCGTGCGCCACGCCGCCGGTGAGCTGTCCGAGCGCCTCCAGGCGCTGGCTGTGCTTGAGCGCCTCCTCGGCGTCGCGCCGCCGTGCCGCTTCGGCCTGGAGGTTCTGCGTGCGCCGCAATGCCAGCGCGAGGATGAAGAAGAGCAGGGCCGTTGCAGGCAAGCCGAAGATCAGGTGCTGGCCCATGGTGGCGAGCCAGCGCGAACGGATCGCCGCGGTCTCGAGTCCCGCGCTGACATAGATCGGATATTCGGCGACGCGCTTGTAGCCGATGCGCCGCTCGATCCCGTCGGCGGGCCAGGCGATGGTCATCATCCCGTGCTCGGGGCTCAGCGCGATCTTCCGGCCGACCGGCCCGCCGGGATCGAGCCGGACGTCGTGATCGAGGTGCGGATAATGCGCGAGCAGGACGCCATCGGTCCGCCCCAATGCGAAGAAGCTGCCGGATTCGCTGCCGATGCGTGCATAAAAGCTCTCGAAATATTCGGGGTATACCGAGGCCTGGATCACGCCGATGAAGCTGCCGTCGTCGGAATCGCGGCGGCGGCTCATGCCGAAGAAGCGGGCGCCTTGGTAGGGCACGCGCGGCGTCAGCGGCGTGCCGATGAAGGTTCCAATGTTCTGGTCGACATGGGCGTTGAAATAGTCCCGGTCCGCAAATTTGATCTGCGGCGCCGGCGACAGCAGGCTGTTGACCAGCGCATGGCCCTCCGCGTCGAAGATCCAGGCGGATTTGAGCTGCGGCAGCGAATCGGTCAGGCGCTTCAGGCGCCGGTGCAGCGCCTCCTCGCGCGACCGGATCGCTTCGTCCGAGAGGCCGCGCACGACCTCGTTGAGCTCGCCAAGGCTGCGGTCGATCGTCTCGAACACCTTGAGCGCATGCTCATGGGCGACGTCGAGCGTGCGCTCGATCTCGCGATCGGCGATGTCATTGGTCGAATGATAGGAGATCGCCGAGGCGATGATGAACAGCGCAATCGGCAGCGCCAGGGATGCCGCCATCATCCACTGCAGCAGTTTCAACGAATTGCGTTGCGCGCCCTGCACAGTCGCTCCTGACCCGGAACGAAGCTTACTTGAATTTCCCGCAGGGAAGGAAGTGGCTTGTGATGGGAACCTTTGGTTGCGACCGGCGCGTCTCCGCCCGCGAAGGATGCGTCGGTAGCAATTATAGGTTAATCTACCATGGATTGCAAATCGGCCGCAGCCGCAACGACCGCGGGCCGGTGCAGAAAATTTCGCTTAAACTTGCCGCTCGACGAGCTTCAGCTTGAGCTCGGCGATCGCCTCTGCGGGGTTGAGGCCCTTCGGGCAGGCCTTGGCGCAGTTCATGATGGTGTGGCAGCGATAGAGCCGGAACGGGTCCTCGAGATTGTCGAGCCGTTCGCCGGTCGCCTCGTCGCGCGAATCGGACACCCAGCGGTTGGCCTGGAGCAGGGCAGCGGGACCGAGATAGCGCTCGCTGTTCCACCAGTAGCTCGGGCAGGAGGTCGAGCAGCAGGCGCAGAGAATGCACTCGTAGAGGCCGTCGAGCTTCTCGCGGTCCTCGTGGCTCTGGCGCCATTCCTTCTGCGGGGTCGGCGAGGTGGTCTTCAGCCACGGTTCGATGGAAGCGTATTGCGCGTAGAAATTGGTGAGGTCGGGGACGAGGTCCTTCACCACCGGCTGGTGCGGCAGCGGGTTGATCTTCACCGCGCCGTCCTTGACGTCGTGCATCGAGCGGGTGCAGGCGAGCGTGTTCTGGCCGTCGATGTTCATGGCGCAGGAGCCGCAGACGCCCTCGCGGCAGGAGCGGCGGAAGGTCAGCGACGGGTCGATGTGGTTCTTGATCCAGATCAGGCCGTCCAGCACCATCGGACCGCAGTCGTGGGTGTCGACGTAATAGGTGTCGATGCTCGGGTTCTTGCCGTCGTCCGGATTCCAGCGATAGACGCGGAATTCGCGAAGCTCAGTCGCGCCCGCGGGCTTCGGCCAGGTCTTGCCGCCTGATATCTTCGAGTTCTTCGGAAGTGCGAATTCAACCATTGCTCTAACCTTTCGTCATTCCGGGATGGTCCGAAGGACCAGACCCGGAATCTCGAGATTCCGGGTTCGATGCTGCGCATCCCCCCGGAATGACGGCTACTGTTGGATCAATACACGCGCGCCTTCGGCGGGATGTACTGCACGTCGTTGGTCATGGTGTAGTTGTGCACCGGGCGGTAGTCGATCGTGACCTTGGCGGCATCGTCGAGCCAGGCCAGCGTGTGCTTCATCCAGTTCTTGTCGTCGCGCGCCGAGTAGTCCTCGCGGGCATGCGCGCCGCGGCTCTCGGTGCGGTTGGCGGCCGAGTTCATCGTCACCACCGCCTGCGAGATCAGATTGTCGAACTCGAGCGTCTCGACGAGGTCCGAGTTCCACACCAGCGAGCGGTCGGACACGGCGATGTCGGTGATGCCGCCATGGACCTTTTGGATCAGGTTCTGGCCCTCGCTCAGAACATCGCCGGTGCGGAACACCGCGCAATTGTTCTGCATCACATGCTGCATGCCTTCACGCAGCTTGGCGGTCGGCGTGCCGCCCGAGGCATAGCGGTAGTGGTCGAGGCGGCCGACCGATTGCTCCGCCGAATTCGCCGGCAGCTCCGGCTGCTTGCCGTTGGCGGTGAGCTTTTCGGCGCAGCGCAGCGCGGCGGCGCGGCCGAACACCACTAGGTCGATCAGCGAGTTGGAGCCGAGACGGTTGGCGCCGTGCACGGAGACGCAGGCGGCTTCGCCGATCGCCATCAGTCCCGGGATCACGGCGTTGTCGTCGCCGTCCTTTTTCGTCAGCACCTCGCCGTGATAATTGGTGGGGATGCCGCCCATGTTGTAGTGCACGGTCGGCACGATCGGGATCGGCTCGCGCGTCACGTCGACATTGGCGAAGATCTTTGCGGATTCCGAGATGCCCGGCAGGCGCTCGGCCAATACCGCAGGATCGAGATGGTCGAGATGCAGGAAGATGTGGTCCTTCTTCTTGCCGACGCCACGGCCCTCGCGGATCTCGATGGTCATCGCGCGCGAGACGACGTCGCGCGAGGCGAGGTCCTTGGCCGACGGCGCGTAGCGCTCCATGAAGCGCTCGCCTTCCGAGTTGACGAGATAGCCGCCTTCGCCGCGCGCGCCTTCGGTGACGAGACAGCCCGAGCCGTAGATGCCGGTCGGGTGGAACTGCACGAATTCCATGTCCTGGAGCGGCAGGCCGGCGCGCAGCACCATGCCGCCGCCGTCGCCGGTGCAGGTATGGGCCGAGGTGCAGGAGGCGTAGGCGCGGCCGTAGCCGCCGGTCGCCAGGATCGTGGTCTGGGCGCGGAAGCGATGCAGCGTGCCGTCATCGAGCTTCAGCGCGATCACGCCGCGGCAGGCGCCCTGGTCGTCCATGATCAGGTCGATGGCGAAGAACTCGATGAAGAATTCTGCCGCATGCCGCAGCGACTGGCCGTACATCGTGTGCAGCATGGCGTGACCGGTGCGGTCGGCGGCGGCGCAGGTGCGCTGCGCCTGGCTCTTGCCGAATTCCGTGGTCATGCCGCCGAACGGGCGCTGGTAGATCTTGCCGTCCTCGGTGCGCGAGAACGGCACGCCCCAATGCTCGAGCTCGTAGACCGCTTCGGGCGCGTGGCGCACCATGTATTCGATCGCGTCCTGGTCGCCGAGCCAGTCCGACCCCTTTACGGTGTCGTACATGTGCCAGCGCCAGTCGTCCTTGTGCATGTTGCCGAGCGAAGCGGAGATGCCGCCCTGCGCCGCGACGGTGTGCGAGCGGGTCGGGAATACCTTTGTGATGCAGGCCGTGCGCAGGCCAGCCTCGCTGCAGCCGACGACCGCGCGCAGGCCCGCGCCACCGGCGCCGACCACGACGACGTCATAGGTGTGGTCTTCGATCGGATAGGCTTTTCCGTTGGTGGCGGGAGCGCCGTTACCCTTGCCATTCGTGCCGGCGGCCATGGGTTACACTCCGGATGACAGCTTGAGGATCGCGTAGGTCGAGGCGAGCGCCACCGCAATCGAGAAGAAGTTGTTGAGCATCACCGCAACGAGCTTCAGCTTCTCGTTATGGACGTAGTCTTCGATCACGACCTGCATGCCGATCTTCATGTGCCAGGCGCTGGCAAAGATGAAGAGCAGGAGGATCAGCGCGATCGGCAGCGAGCCGAGAATCTGCGCAGCGCCCGCCTGGTTGCGGCCGAGCAGCATCATCACCACCACGATCACGGGCAGCATCAAGAGCGTCATCGCGACGCCGGTGAGGCGCTGGCGCCAGAAATCGGACGTGCCGGAATGTGCGGCGCCGAGGTTGCGGACGCGGCCGAGCGGCGTGCGCATGCTGCGCTTGGGCGTCTCGGTCGTGCTCATCGTCCGCCTCCGATCGCGTAGGCAATGATCCAGATCAGCACAGTGAGCGCGATGCCGCCGATCAGTGCGCCCCAGGTCAGCGCCTCGCGCTCATTGGCCTTGAAGCCGTAGCCGAGGTCCCAGACGAAATGCCGGATACCGCTCAGCATGTGGTGCATCAGCGCCCAGGTGTAACCGAACACGATCAGCCGGCCGATGATGCTGCCGGTAAAGGCCTGCACATGGGAGTACGCCGCCGGGCCGGAGGCCGCGGCAATCAACCACCAGGCCAGCAGCAGGGTTCCGACATAAAGGGCGATACCGGTGGCGCGGTGGACGATGGACAGCACCATCGTCAGCGTCCAGCGATAGACTTGCAGGTGTGGTGAAAGCGGTCGTTCGATCCGTGCGGTCATGGGCGACTTTGGTGTTTTATTGCGGCCCAGCATGGGGCGCGCGGGGATCGCGAAAGGTCGGCCCTATTTACGGAGTCGAATCTATCCACGCAATCACCAAATCGCCATAAAGCGAACCGGTGTTCAGCTCTAGAGGGATGACGAAACTAGGTCGATCAGGGGTTTGGTATACCAGAGCGACATCGGGATGTTGAAGAAACGAATATTGGTCCGTTTCTTCAAACGTTCGCTCGCGAGTTGAAATCGCAGGAAGATCATTCTCACGCGAACCGGTCCGTTCATGCAGCAAAGTGCAATCGAAATGGCGTCGAGCGGAACCGCCGAACAGCCTGTCACACCCGGCGATCGAGCCAATTTCGCCTTCTATCATCCCAGCAGGGCGCTTCCGATATGCGTGCTTCGCATTCCGCGCCTGACGCTTCCCGCTGACGACCGCGCGGTCGGGATAGCCTAGAAGTTGCGAACGCGTCGCTCCTCGTGGGCGCATCGACCGGGCGGCGCGTCGTTGCCGGGATATGATTCGCGTGATTGCAGGTCTCGATCTTCAGGACATCGTCGAATTGGCGCTGCTGCTCATTGCGGTCGGCGCGCTCTCCGGCTTTCTCGCCGGCGTGTTCGGCATCGGTGGCGGCGCGATCCTGGTCCCCGTGTTCTACGAATGCTTCCGCATCGCCGGCGTACCGCTGGAGGTGCGCATGCCGCTCTGCGTCGGCACCTCGCTCATCATCCCGACCTCGATCCGCTCGTTCCAGGCGCATTACAAGCGCGGCGCCGTCGACATGACGGTCTTGCGCGTCTGGTGGCTGCCGATCCTGATCGGCGTCATCGCCGGCAGCGTGGTTGCGCGCTACGCGCCGGAGCGGCTGTTCAAGATCGTGTTCGTCTGCGTCGCATACTCGGCCGCGGTGCGGCTGATCTTCGCACGCGAAACCTGGAAGCTCGGCGACGATCTGCCGAAGGGCCCGCTGATGCGCGCCTATGGCTTCGTGGTCGGCATCCTCTCGACACTGATGGGCATCGGCGGCGGCCTGTTCTCCAACCTGCTCATGACCTTCTACGGCAGGCCGATCCATCAGGCGGTTGCGACCTCGTCGGCACTCGCCGTGCTGATCTCGATCCCCGGCGCGCTCGGCTACGTCTATGCCGGCTGGCCGGCGGCAGCGAACTATCCCAGCGTTGCGGCTTTGCAAATTCCATTCGCGCTTGGTTACGTCTCGCTGATCGGCGCCGTGCTGGTGATGCCGATGAGCCTCGTCACCGCCCCGCTCGGCGTAAAAGCCGCGCATGCGATGTCGAAGCGCACGCTGGAGGCAGCTTTCGGGTGTTATCTGTTTATTGTCGGCAGTAGATTTGTGATCAGTCTGCTAGGTGCACAATAGCTCTCTCAACGTCGTCCTGGCTTTCGCCAGGACGACAGCGAGAATGTAGCGCGGCCTTGCCGTTGCGCCCCTATTTCTTCGCGTAAATATCCTTGTAGGTATCCCGCAGCACGTTCTTCTGCACCTTGCCCATGGTGTTGCGTGGCAACTCGTCGACGACGAAGACGCGCTTCGGCATCTTGAATTTTGCGAGCCGCCCGTCGAGCGCCTTCAGCACTGAGGCTTCACTGACGTCGGCGCCCTTGTTGCAGACGAGGACCGCCGTGACGCCTTCGCCGAAATCGGCATGCGGCACACCGATCACGGCGGACTCGATCACGCCTGGCATGGCGTCGATCTCGCTCTCGATTTCCTTCGGGTAGACGTTGAAGCCGCCGGAGATCACAAGATCCTTGCCGCGGCCGAGGATGTGAACGTAGCCCTTGGCGTCGATCTTGCCGAGGTCGCCGGTGATGAAGAAGCCGTCGGGCCGGAATTCCGACTTGGTCTTCTCCGGCATGCGCCAGTAGCCCTTGAACACGTTCGGGCCCTTCACCTCGATCATGCCGATCTCCTCGCGCGGCAGCTCCTTGCCGGACTCGGGATCGGTGACGCGCGCGGAGACGCCGGGGAGGGGAAAGCCGACCGCGCCGGGCACGCGCTCGCCGTCATACGGGTTCGACGTGTTCATGTTGGTCTCGGTCATGCCATAGCGCTCGAGCACGGCATGCCCGGTGCGCGCAGACCATTCGCGATGGGTTTCGGCGAGCAGCGGCGCCGAGCCCGAGATGAAGAGACGCATGTGTTTTGTGGTTTCGCGCGATAGCGCGGGGTTCTGGAGCAGGCGGGTATAGAACGTCGGCACGCCCATCAGCACCGTGGCGCGCGCCATCAGCCTGATGATGAGATCGGGATCGAGTTTTGGCAGGAAGATCATCGCAGCGCGCGAAAACAGCGTCACGTTGGTCGCCACGAACAGGCCGTGGGTGTGATAGATCGGCAGCGCGTGGATCAGCACGTCCTTGTCGGTGAAGCGCCAGTAGTCGACCAGCGTCAGCGAGTTCGAGGCGAGATTGTCGTGGGACAGCATCGCGCCCTTGGAGCGGCCGGTGGTGCCCGACGTGTAGAGGATCGCGGCGAGATCGTCATTCGCGCGCGCCACGGTGGCGAACTCGCTCTTCGCCTTGTCGGCCGCTTCCGTCAGCGAGCCCTTGCCGTCCGGTCCGAGCGTCTCGACCTTGGCCTTCACCTTGGCGGCAATCCCTGCGATGCCGTCGGCCTTGGAGGGATCGCAGACCACCAGCGACGGCTCGGCGTCGGTGATGAAGTAGTCGAGCTCGTTCAGCGTGTAGGCGGTGTTGAGCGGCAGATAGACCGCACCGGCCCGCACGGTTGCGAGATACAGCACGATGTTGGCGACGGATTTTTCGACCTGCACCGCGACACGGTCGCCCGGTTTTACGCCGCGCTCGACCAGCACATTCGCCATCTGGCCCGCGCGTGCGATCAGCTCGCCATAGCTGATGCGGGTGCCGTCTTGGGTCTCGATCGCAAGACGCGTCGGATCCTTGAGGTCATCGAACAGGCGGGAAAACAGATTGGCGTTGGCAGCTTGGTTCATGCAACAGTCCCTCACCGGCAGAGGCCGGCCAAAAGCGAAGGCTGGATTAGCAAAAACAGCCCCAAAGAAGCAACGGAGACAGTTTGCATGACAAAAAATGGGAAACGCGTGGCCTGGGTCACCGGCGGCGGCAGCGGGATCGGGGAGGCCGGCGCGGAGGCGCTCGCGGCCGACGGCTGGACGGTGGTGGTATCCGGCCGGCGCAAGGACGCGCTGGATACCGTGGCCGCCAAGATCGCCAAAGACGGCGGGGCGGCGGAGGCGATCCCGCTCGATGTCAGCGTTGCCGCCGATGTCCAGAGGACGGCGGATCAGATCCTGACAAAACACGGGCGCATCGACCTCCTGGTCAACAGCGCCGGCGTCAATGTTCCCAAGCGAAGCTGGAACGACTTGGAACTGGAGGGCTGGGACAAGCTCGTCGAGATCAACCTCAACGGCGTGCTCTATTGCATGCGCGCGGTGCTGCCGGCGATGCGCAAACAGCAGGACGGATGCATCATCAACGTCTCGTCCTGGGCCGGCCGCCACGTCTCGAAAATGCCGGGCCCGGCCTACACCACGACCAAACATGCGGTGCTGGCGCTGACCCATTCCTTCAACATGGACGAATGCGTCAATGGGCTCCGCGCCTGCTGCCTGATGCCGGGCGAGGTGGCGACGCCGATCCTGAAGTTGCGGCCCGTCGTGCCGAGCGAGGAGGAGCAGGCGAGGATGCTGCAGTCCGAAGATCTCGGCCGCACCATCGCCTTCATCGCGAGCATGCCGCCGCGCGTCTGTATCAACGAGGTGCTGATCAGCCCGACCCACAATCGCGGTTTCATTCAAACGCTGTGAGCAGGGAGTGAATCGCTTCGCTCGCGCCACAGTCTCCCTCGTCATCCCGGGGCGCGACGAAGTCGCGAGCCCGGGACGACGGCTGAGTGAATGGCGCTGTTCCGCCCTCCCACGGACAGCCCCACCCAAAGTTTCACGCATCACAATAAATTATTGTCCGAAACCGCCCCGCAAGACCTCCCGTAGTTCGGCCCAACGACGGCGCTGCTGCCTCACGCCAAACTGTCGCAGGCGCCGTTGTTGAACGAACTTCATCCAATGATTGGGAGACTCTCCATGTCGAAGCGTATTGCCTATCTCGCCGCTGCCGCTTTCAGCGCGCTTGCCATCACCGCAACCGTCGTCGCGCCAGTTCGCGCAGAGGAAAAGACCGTCATGGTCGGCGGCGCCGCGATGTTCCCCTCCAAGAACATCGTCCAGAACGCCGTCAACTCCAAGGACCACACCACGCTGGTGGCCGCGGTGAAGGCCGCCGGCCTCGTCCAGACGCTGGAAGGCAAGGGCCCGTTCACGGTGTTCGCGCCGACCAACGCGGCCTTCGGCAAGTTGCCGGCCGGCACCGTCGACACTCTGGTCAAGCCTGAGAACAAGGCGACCCTGACCAAGATCCTCACCTATCATGTCGTGCCCGGCAAGCTCGAGGCTTCCGACCTCACCGACGGCAAGAAGCTGAAGACCGCCGAAGGCGAGGAGCTGACGGTCAAGAAGATGGACGGCAAGACCTGGATCGTCGACGCCAAGGGCGGCACCTCGATGGTGACGATCACCAACGTCAACCAGTCCAACGGCGTGATCCATGTGGTCGATACCGTGCTGATGCCGGCGACGTAACACCGGCCCGCCCTGTTTCATCCCCGAACAGGACGCGCGAAACGGCGAGCCGGGGATCCCGGCTCGCTTTTTTGTGACTGCGATACCTCCAGGGTATCAAATCGATAGATGCGAGGGCGTAACGAAACCGAAGCCACTGGCGTATATTCGTCGTCACGCGATCTCTGAGGACGGAACCACCATGTCGAGCCTAGCCGCAGCCGACGCTCCCATCAGCGCCACCAAGGCCCGGTCCATCCAGCCGGCCTGGGTGCGGGTGATGCACTGGATCAACGCGTTCGCCATGATCCTGATGATCATGTCGGGCTGGCAGATCTACAACGCGTCCCCGCTGTTCAACTTCAGCTTCTCCCGCGACATCACGCTCGGCGGCTGGCTTGGCGGCGCGCTGCTCTGGCATTTCGCGGCGATGTGGATCCTGATGATCAACGGGCTCGCCTATCTCGTCACCGGCCTTGCCACCGGCCGCTTCCGGAAAAAACTATTGCCGATTACGCCGTCCGGCGTGCTCCACGACGTCAGGGCGGCCCTGACCTTCAAGCTCGGCCATGACGATCTCACCGTTTACAATTACGTGCAGCGCCTGCTCTATGCCGGGATCATCGTGGTCGGCGTGCTCATCGTGCTGTCGGGCCTGGCGATGTGGAAACCCGTGCAGCTCTATTATCTGGTGATGCTGTTCGGCGACTATCCGACCGCGCGCTACGTCCACTTCTTCTGCATGGCCGCGATCTGCGCCTTCCTCGTGGTTCACGTCGCACTCGCGCTGCTCGTGCCGAAGAGCCTGCGCGCCATGATCATCGGTCGCTGAGTGGGAGGAGAATCATGGCCAAGCGTTCATTCCTGATCCCCGGCGTCGACAAGCGTCTCCTGATCAAGGACTCGCTCAAGGTGATGCCGGACCTGACCCGTCGCCGCTTCATCACGGGCGGCGCGAGCTTGGGTGCGCTGACGCTGCTCACCGGCTGCGATGTCGTCGACTCATCGTCGGCTGAGGAAATGCTGAAGACGGTCTCGAAATTCAACGACGCCGTGCAGGCCTTCATCTTCAATCCGGACGCGCTGGCGCCGACTTTTCCGGAGAGCGCGATCACAAAACCCTTCCCGTTCAACGCCTATTACGATCTCGATGAGGCCCCCGAGGTCGACGGCAAGGACTGGAAGCTGGAGGTGCGCGGCCTCGTCGACAACAAGAAACCATGGACGCTGGACGAGCTGTACCAACTCCCGCAGGTTACCCAGATCACGCGCCATATCTGCGTCGAGGGCTGGAGCGCGATCGGAAGCTGGACCGGCACACCCTTGCGCGATTTCCTGAAGCTGATCGGCGCCGACACGCGCGCGAAATATGTCTGGTTCCAGTGCGCCGACAAGGACGGCTACAACTCGCCCCTCGACATGCGCTCAGCGCTGCATCCGCAGACGCAGATCACGTTCAAATATGCGAACGAGATTCTGCCGCGCGCTTACGGCTTCCCCATGAAGATCCGCGTGCCGACAAAGCTCGGCTTCAAGAACCCGAAATACGTCGTCTCGATGGAAGTCACCAACGAGTACAAGGGCGGCTACTGGGAAGACCAGGGGTACAATTCGTTTAGTGGGAGTTAGTTGGATTGTCGTCCCGGCGAAGGCCGGGACCCATACCGCGTGATCTATCGATTGCGGGTGATGGGAGTACCGAACGAAGAGTCCTCGCCAAACCACTCCCTGGGGTTATGGGTCCCGGCCTTCGCCGGGACGACACCGTTTATGCGGCCGGCCCTACCTTCCGCTGGCACAGCGCTGCGAGCGCACCAAGCGCAAGCAGCGCGGCCGAGACATTCAACGCATACGACAGACTGCCGAGCGCATCGGTGATCGCGCCGACCACGATCGGGCCGAGCGTCTGGCCGACGCCGAACGAGATCGTCATCGCCGCGATCGCGGTCGGCCACACTTCGTGCGGATAGTTGAAGCGCACGAAGGCGGTCGTCGAGCCGACCACCGCGAAGAAGGCGACACCGAACACGATGGCCGAGATCGCAAGCCATGCGGTCGAATGCCCCAGCATCGGCAGGCTGGCGCCGAGCGCATTGGTGCCGAGGATGATCGCGGTTGCGAGCCCACCGCGATCGAGTGCCAGCACGCCGCGCCAGACCCAGGGCGTGACGAAAGCGCTGACGCCGATCAGGCTCCAGAACGCCGCTTGAGCGGCTGCCCCGCCGCCGGCGTCGCGCACGTAGGCGATCATGAAGGTCATGTAGGCAATGTAGCCGGCGCCGAACAGGAAATAGCCGGCGAGATAGATCAGGATGGGGAGGATCGCGAACGAGCCGTGACCGGCCTCGCTGAAGCGTGCCTTGCTCTCGATGCGGATCAGGAACAGCGGGATCGTCATGGCGGCCGAGAGCAGCGTCAGCGCCCACCACACGATCCACCACGAGCCCGGCCCGAAATGCTGCAGTGTGAACGGCGCGATCAGCCCTGAGGCGAGGATGCCGATGCCGGGGCCGGCATAGAACAGGCTGAGCAGGAAATTGGCCCTTTCAGGATGCGATTGCGCGATGGTGGCGGCCAGCGCGCCGCCGGCGACGAAGCCGGCCGCCGCGCCCAGGCCCAGCACCAGCCGCGCCAGGCTGAGCGCGATGAAGTTCCCGGTGAGCGCGCAGACCGTCAGGGCCGCGAGGCAAGCCAGCGTTCCGCCGCGGATTGCGGCCGACCAGCCGACCCGCTTGATCAGCCGCGAGGCCATCAGGGCGCCCGCGAGGTAGCCGACGGCGTTGATGGTGTTCATGAAGCCGGCGGCCGAGTAGGACCAGTTCAGGCTGTCCCGCATGTCCGGCAGTACCAGCGCATAGGCAAAGCGGCCGATGCCGAGCCCGACCGTCGCCGCCAGCGACAGGATCAGGATCAGCCGCGCGGGGTGCGCGTCGAGTGGAGGGCGGCGGTCTTGAGCAAGGTAGTCTTGGGCGTGCAAGGGGTACTCCGGCGAGGCGGATTGTGGCAGGCCCCGACCGCCTTGCACAGCCGCGCCGCGGCAATGGTGTCTTGCCAAGCGCGCAACGCCGCTCTAGCACTCCGGCCGAAATTCATCCCATTCGTCATGCCCGGGCTTGACCCGGGCATCCATCCTTCAAAAAAGCTGGATTGCCGGGTCAAGCCCGGCAATGACGAGAAAATCTGAGGTGACGACGATGGCGACCCATAAACTGCTGCTGCTCCCCGGTGACGGCATTGGCCCCGAAGTGATGGGCGAGGTGAAGCGGCTGATCGATTGGCTCAATTCGGCAGGGATCGCCAAATTCGAGACCGACACCGGGCTCGTCGGCGGCGCCGCCTTTGACGCGCACAAGGTGTCGATCTCCGAGGGCGACATGGCCAAGGCCATGGACGCCGATGCCGTCATTTTCGGCGCGGTCGGCGGTCCGAAGTGGGATGCGGTGCCCTATGAGGTGCGTCCCGAAGCCGGCCTGCTCCGGCTGCGCAAGGATCTCGCTTTGTTCGCCAACCTCCGTCCCGCCGTCTGCTATCCGGCGCTCGCCGACGCTTCGAGCCTGAAGCGTGAGGCCATCGAGGGCCTCGACATCGTGATCGTGCGCGAGCTCACCGGCGGTGTCTATTTCGGCGAGCCCAAGACCATCACCGATCTCGGCAACGGCCAGAAGCGCGCCATCGATACCCAGGTTTACGACACCTATGAGATCGAGCGCATCGGCCGCGTCGCCTTCGAGCTTGCCAAGAAGCGCAAGAACAAGGTGACGTCGATGGAGAAGCGCAACGTCATGAAGTCGGGCGTGCTCTGGAACGAGGTTATGACCCAGGTCCACAAGCGCGAATATCCGGACGTGACGCTCGAGCACCAGCTCGCCGATTCCGGCGGCATGATGCTGGTGAAATGGCCGAAGCAGTTCGACGTCATCGTGACAGACAATCTGTTCGGCGACATGCTGTCGGACATCGCGGCGATGCTGACCGGATCGCTCGGCATGCTGCCCTCGGCCTCGCTCGGCGAAGTGGATGTGAAGAGCAAGAAGCGCAAGGCGCTGTATGAGCCCGTGCACGGCTCGGCGCCCGACATCGCCGGCAAGGGCCTCGCCAACCCGATCGCGATGATCTCGTCCTTCGGCATGGCACTGCGCTACTCCTTCGACATGGGCGCGCTGGCGGACAAGGTCGACGCCGCGATCGCGGCCGTGCTCGCGAGCGGCCTGCGCACCGCCGACATCAAGTCGGAGGGTACCACCGCCGCCTCGACCACGCAGATGGGCGAAGCGATCCTGAAGGAATTGCAGAAGCTGCACGCGTAAGGCGAAGAATCGTAGCCCGGATGAGCGAAGCGACATCCGGGACCTTGCGCGCAGTGTTCCCGGGTATCGCTTCGCTTACCCGGGCTACGACTTCACCGGAGCCGATTCATGGATGCGCATCGCCCCAAGATCGCGGAAACCATCATCCATGAGACGGTGCGCCAGCGTGAGGCGCAGATCGGGCGGCGCTGCGAGATTCTCGCCAACACCCGCATCGAGTATTCCTCGCTCGGCGACTACTCCTATCTCGGGGAGAATTGCGAGGTCGCCGACGCCGTGATCGGGAAGTTCACGGCAATCGCTAATTCGGTCCGGATCGGCGCCCCGAACCATCCGATGGACCGACCGTCCCAGCATCGCTTCACCTATTGCCCCGAATATTACGAGGCGACAGCGAGCCGTGACCGCGACTTCTTTGCGGAGCGCCGCAGCGACCGGGTGATCGTTGGCAATGATTGCTGGATCGGTCATGCCGCGATCCTGCTGCCGGGCGTGACGGTTGGCGATGGCGCGGTGATCGCCGCGGGCGCGGTCGTCAGCCGTAGTGTACCGCCCTATACGATCGTCGGAGGCGTTCCCGCGCGCCCGATCCGCAAGCGCTTTGCCGATTCTGTTGCGGAAAGTCTCGGCCGGATCGCCTGGTGGGATTGGCCGGATGAGATCATCTTCGAACGCCTCGGCGATTTCCGCTCCGAAGCGCTCGAGCAATTTTGCGAGCGCTACGATCCGGCGCTTGCGCCTGGCGGGTAGAGCGGGAAGCCATCACAAAACGAAATGGCCGGGCGCGAGCCCGGCCATTTCGATTCATGCAAAACCGTCGTTACCAGTACAGCGGAAACGCCGTCGGGAAGCCGCCGAGATCGGACGGCGTGCTCAGCGGCTGGCGATCGATCGGACGGTTGTTGTTCTCGCGCGCGAAGGTCGGGTACCCATACGGCGAGGGGAACGCATAGTCCGTGAACTTGCGATCGCCGGGATTGACCTCGGTGCCGCCGTCGAGCCAGGAGCGCTTGCTGACATAGATGCGGGTGCGCGGGCCCTGCTGGTAGACGACGTTGGGGCCGTTGCCGCCGTAATAGGGCCGGCCGCGATCGTCATAGGTGCGCTTGGTCTTGGCGTCGGCCGCAGCCGTCATGCCAATGGCGAGAACGGCGCCTGCCGCAAGCCACATCGCCAATTTGTTCGCGGCCAATTTGTTCGCGGCAGAGAATTTCGAGCTCATCACGTCCCCTTCAGGCGGCAGGTCGCCAACCGATTTCACCTCATACTAGCGCGCCGGGGGTGGCCGCAACTAGGTCAATTGGGTCACACCGCGCCGGAATAATCGCGCCTGCGGCCAAAAGTTGCATGAAAACCAGCTACTTGGGCTTGATGAAGGTCAAAGCGCGCCGCGCAGCTGCGCATTTCCGGCGCCCATCAGCCAGTCCGTGGAGGCGGGCGGGCCGCAAGGGCGGCGCTTCAGCTCGGCATGAGCGAACAATTCGGCCAGCTTCGGCTCGTTACCGGAGGTGAGCAGCGTCAGCCGGTTCAGCGTGCAAGCGATCGCGGCGCGCCGGGCGGGCAGCGCGTCGCCCTGGCACGACCAGCCGGAGATCTGAAGCGAGGGATTCTCGATGCGCCTGACATAGCCGAGACAGCCGGTCGCCTGGCCGCTCGGACGAAACAGGGCTACGGGCCCGAACTTGCTGTCGATGACGCCGGCTTCCTCGAGCGGTGTCGCCTGCGCAAGGCCCATCCGGGCCGCCATGTCTGAAGGCAGGCGTGCCGCCGGGTTGAACTCGGCGCCGGGCCGGTAGATTTCGAGCTCGGCGACCGGCACCGGCGTGACGCCGACCCAGCGCATGACGTCCTTGCGGCCACCCTCGGGATGCCTGAGGATAATGTAAGCGTTT
This sequence comes from Bradyrhizobium iriomotense, assembly GCF_030160715.1. GTDB lineage: Bacteria > Pseudomonadota > Alphaproteobacteria > Rhizobiales > Xanthobacteraceae > Bradyrhizobium > Bradyrhizobium iriomotense. The sequence goes on along the minus strand of NZ_BSOW01000031.1, from coordinate 106,410 downwards.
GTTTTATCGTTGGAATCGAGGCGACTGACGGCAAAGGCCGGATACGAGCGGTCGGCCACGGACCAGCCCGGCCTTGTCGACGGCTCGTCGTCATGCAGGCTCGGCAATTGGCCGAGTGCGGCAAGCAGCAGGATGGCAAGCAGCGCCAGCGTCCCCACATAGGCGAACAGGCGCGCCAGCGTGCCGACGACCTCGTCGGCGAAGCCTAGGAGTGCCAGATGGATCCTGGTTCTGGGAAGTGCGGCCGAAGTGGCCCGGTACGGCGGCATCCAATGCCTTCTGGCACGGTCAAACGTTGTCTTGAGGGCGGTTCTCGCATAGAAGCGCTGCTCTTCCTGGTTAAGCGCACAGCTTGCGGAAGGCCTTTTTCATCGGAGAGTGAACGATGGGTTACAAAGTCGCAGTCGTCGGCGCGACCGGCAATGTCGGACGGGAAATGCTGGGCATCCTCGATGAGCGCAAATTCCCCGCGGACGAGGTCGTGGCGCTGGCGTCACGCCGCAGCGTCGGCGTCGAGGTCTCCTATGGCGATCGGACCTTGAAGGTCAAAGCGCTCGAGCACTATGACTTCTCCGACGTCGACATCTGCCTGATGTCGGCGGGCGGCTCGGTCTCGAAGGAATGGTCGCCGAAGATCGGCGCCGCCGGCGCGGTCGTGATCGACAATTCCTCGGCCTGGCGCATGGATCCGGACGTGCCGCTGATCGTGCCCGAGGTGAATGCCGATGCGGCCAAGGGCTTTGCCAAGAAGAACATCATCGCCAACCCGAACTGCTCGACCGCGCAGCTCGTCGTCGCGCTGAAGCCGTTGCACGACAAGGCCACCATCAAGCGCGTCGTGGTCTCGACCTATCAATCGGTGTCGGGCGCCGGCAAGGATGCGATGGATGAATTGTTCTCGCAGACCAAGGCCGTCTACACCAATGACGAGCTGATCGCGAAGAAATTCCCCAAGCGCATCGCCTTCAACGTCATCCCCCACATCGACGTCTTCATGGAGGACGGCTACACCAAGGAAGAGTGGAAGATGATGGCGGAGACCAAGAAGATCCTTGATCCCAAGATCAAGCTCTCCGCGACCTGCGTGCGCGTGCCGGTCTTCGTCGGCCATTCGGAGGCCGTCAACGTCGAGTTCGAGAATCCGATCACGGCGGACGAAGCGCGCGAGATCCTGCGCAAGGCGCCAGGTTGCCTCGTCATCGACAAGCAGGAGCCCGGCGGCTACGCCACGCCGTACGAGGCGGCCGGCGAGGATGCGACCTATATCAGCCGCATTCGCGAGGACGCGACGGTGGAGAACGGTCTCGCCTTCTGGTGCGTGTCGGACAATCTGCGCAAGGGCGCCGCGCTCAATGCGATCCAGATCGCCGAGGTTTTGATCAACCGCAAGCTGATCACGGCGAAGAAGAAGGCGGCGTAACGGATTGTAGGGTGGGTTAGCCAAAGGCGTAACCCACCACTTCTGTCTTCGCGTGGATAGTAAAGAGGTGGGTTACGCTTCGCTAACCCACCCTACGAAATACAACTTCACGCCGCGTCCCTGACGCTGCGAAATTCCTTCGCGACCTTGTCCAGCACGAACAGCGATCCCTCGGCGACGCCGAAATAGGCGCCGTGGAGCTGCATCTGACCGGCGTCGACCGCCTTCTGCACGAACGGAAAGGTCATGAGGTTTTCGAGGCTGCGGAACACCGCGGCCTTCTCGATGCGCTCGACGAATTGCGCCATCGTCTCGTGGTCGCGCTGCTCGACCACCTCGCCGGGCTTGATGAACATCTGCATCCATTTGCCGATGAAGTCGCCGGGCGTGAGCGGCTCGATCTTGTCGACGAAGGCACGGATGCCGCCGCATTGCGCGTGCCCGAGCACCACGATGTGTTTTACACGCAGCACCGTCACCGCGTATTCCAGCGCAGCCGAGACGCCATGCGCGTTCTCGTCGGGCTGATATGTCGGCACCAGATTGGCGATGTTGCGGACGACGAAAAGTTCGCCCGGGCCGACGTCGAAGATCACTTCGGGCGAGACGCGGGAATCGCAGCAGCCGATCACCATCACTTCCGGCGACTGCCCTTTCACCGACAGCTCGCGGTAGCGGCTCTGCTCGGCCGGCAGCCGCTGGGTGGCGAAGGCCTTGTAGCCTTGCAGCAAGTGCTCAGGGAATGTGATCATGGCCTATGCCTAATCATATACCGCAGGGGCGAACAAGCCTTTCGAATAGGCAGTCCAGGTGCTATCGGCTCCGGAGAGAACACTTGGAATCCCAGGGAACGATCGAAGGGAACGCCAGCATGACCCGCCCACGTCGCAGCCATCTGTTCATGCCCGGCTCCAACCCCCGCGCGCTGGAAAAGGCGCGCAACCTGGCGGCCGATGGCCTGATCCTGGATCTGGAGGATTCCGTCGCCCCGGACGCCAAGTCGGTGGCGCGGGACGGAATCGCGGCCGCCATCGCCGAAAAAGGCTTTGGCAAGCGCGAGATCCTGATCCGGACCAACGGTCTCGATTCACCCTGGTGGGCCGATGACGTCGCCATGGCCGCAAAAGCCTCGCCCGATGGCATCCTGGTTCCAAAGGTCTCCAGCGTCGAGGATCTCGCTGCGATCGGCCGGCACCTGGCCGAGCTTGGCGCTGCGCCGACGGTGAAGGTCTGGGCCATGATCGAGACCGCGCGTGCGGTGCTGCATGCCGAGGAGCTCTCGGCTGCCTCGCGCGATCCCAAGACGCGCCTCGTCGGCTTCGTGTTCGGTCCGAACGACATTTCGCGCGAGACTCGGATCAGGATGCTGCCGGGCCGCGCCGCGATGATCCCGATGATCACCCACTGCATCCTGGCGACGCGCGCCCACGGCCTCGAAATCCTCGACGGGCCCTATAGCGACATCAACAGCCCTGACGGCTTCGCGACGGAATGCGCGCAGGGCCGCGACCTCGGCTTCGACGGCAAGACGCTGATCCATCCCTCGCAGATCGAGGCCTGCAACGCGATCTTCACGCCGCCCGAGGAAGAGGTCGCGCGCGCCCGCAAAATCATCGCGGCGTTCGAACTGCCGGAGAACGTCTCGCGCGGCGCGATCCGGCTCGACGGCCAGATGGTCGAGCGGCTGCACGCCGACATGGCCCGCCGCACGATCGAGATCGCCGATGCGATCGCGGCGACGGGCAAGGGCTGACGAAGGGACTTCAAGTCGCGCCCGTCAGTGCGGCGCGCCGCTCACACGATCGAGCGACTCCAGTGTCGACGCGTTGCCGCAATAGCCGTGATAGCTCTCCGCGGCGCCGCCGCTGGCCAGTTCGCGATGGCATTGCGCCTTTTCGTTGCACAGCGCGCAGACGCGCTCCATGTCACGCAGCAGGAGCGGCTGCGCGCGGCCGAGTTGCTCCTCGCTGATACCGAGTTGCGCCAGCATCTTCGGTAACTCGTCGGCGGCATGATGGCCGTGGCGGACCAGCTCTTCGAGATCGTCAGGCGATACGCGCAGGTCGCTCGCGATGCGATTGAAATCCGAGCGATCAAGCTGCCGCATCTCGTTCAGTTCGCGGCGATGCTTCAGCCAGCCGGCAAAGGAATCGATGAGGTCCTGAACGATCGGATAGGGTCTGCTCTGGGTGCTCATCTTGAAACTCCATTCGACGGTATTGGAGCCAATAGAGCAGACATGCAGGAAATTGCGTTGCGCTGGATCAAACAGGAAGACGACAGAGGCCGCTGATCTCGTGTCCCGGACGCGCTGCAGCGTGAAACGCTGCTGCGCAGAGCCGGGATCCATCTCACTTCAATCGCTGGCCCCGGCTCAGCAGCGCACCGCTTCGCGCTGCGCTGCGTCCGGGGCACGAGAGCAGAGCTGTTACGCGAACCGCTCCGCCGCCCAGGCGTACAGGCTCCCGGGAATCGGCTTCTGACCACCGCGGCCCTTGGGCGAGATGTGCAGGCCGATGATCTCGGGGTTGGCGACCAGGCTGAGATAGTTGGACGGTTCGAAGAACAGCTTTGGCTCGGCGTGCACGGCGTAGAAAGACTGCTTGGGCAACGCGTTCTCAAGTTCACCGAAGCGGTGCGCGAGTGCGGTCAGCGCGGCCGGTCCGTAGATCGCGACGCGAATATCGGAGAGACGGTTCGAGCCGCCGCGCAGGCGGCGCATCGCAAAGGTCAGGCGATGGCGCAGCGACAGCCAGTCCGGGGTCAGCTCGTCCTGCTTCATCAGCGCTTCGAATGCGCGAACGATTCCATGCTCTGCCGGAAGATACAGCACGGAGTTGCCGAGCTGGCGCGGCCGCTCCCAGGCGAAGTAGGGTTTTGCCGGATCGATCTCGACAGGCTTCAAGAGCAGCACGTCGGCGTCGAGCCACAGGCCCGCGCGCTGCGCCATCAGCTTCATGCGGAAGAAATCGCTGAACTGGAGCGTGGTCCAGTCGCGCCAGCTTCCGTCCGGCTGCGGCGGCCGCAGCTTTTCGGAGAACACGTGCGGCAGGATCGCTTCGGCCTCGGCATTGTCGACACCGGCGGGAAGGCCGGGAATGGTGTCGAAGCTGTAGACGGTGACCTTATGGCCGGACGCAAGCTGCGAGCGCAGACAGGTCTGGCGCAGCGCATCCATCGGGCCATGCCAGAAGGTGACGATGTCGGGCAACATGCGCGGAAGCTATAAATGACAAACGCAAGGCAGCAAAGGACAAGAGGGCAAAGAAAAAGCCCCGGCGCGGTCAGCACCGGGGCTCGAAACGGAGGCCGATCTCAGGCCCAAGACAGGCTCGAGCTCAGGCCCAGGCGCGTTCGCGCTTGAGCTTCTCTTCATAGGTGTCGATCGAGGCCTTCTTCTCCATCGTCAGGCCAATGTCGTCGAGGCCGTTGATCAGGCAGTGCTTGCGGAACGGATCGATCTCGAACTTGACCATGCCGCCGTCGGGGCCGCGGATCTCCTGGTTCGGCAGGTCGATGGTGAGCGTCGCATTGGCGCCGCGCTCGGCATCGTCGAACAGCTTGTCGAGATCTTCCTGGCTGACGCGGATCGGCAGAATGCCGTTCTTGAAGCAGTTGTTGTAGAAGATGTCGCCGAACGAGGTCGAGATCACGCAGCGGATGCCGAAGTCGAGCAGCGCCCAGGGCGCGTGCTCGCGGCTCGAGCCGCAGCCGAAATTGTCGCCGGCAACCATTACCTTGGCGTTGCGGTAGGCCGGCTGGTTGAGCACGAAGTCCGGATTCTCGCTGCCGTCGTCCTTGTAGCGCTGCTCGGAGAAAAGCCCCTTGCCAAGGCCGGTGCGCTTGATGGTCTTCAGATACTGCTTCGGAATGATCATGTCGGTGTCGACATTGATGATCTTCAGCGGCGCCGCGACGCCTTCCAGCGTGGTGAACTTGTCCATGATTTCGCTTCCCGGGTAGGTCAGGGGAACGGCTATTTATCGCGATTGGGGCTCAAATCCTAGGCCAAATTCGGCAGGTCTCGTCTGCTTGGCAGGTCTAAGGCTCAACTGGCGCGGCATCGGGACTTCACCTCTCCCGCTTGCGGGAGAGGTCGGCGCGCCCCGGGCGATGCGAAGCATCGTCCCGCGCGCGCCGGTGAGGGCTCTTTCCGCTTGGGGATTGTCCCATGGCGGAGACACCCTCTCCCCAGCCCTCTCCCGCAAGCGGGAGAGGGAGCTCATCCTCTTCGGCGCTCTACTCGCCCTGTGCCTCAATCGCGGCCATATCGTCGTCCGAGAGGCCGAAATGGTGGCCGATCTCGTGGATCAGCACATGGCGGACGATATGGCCGAGGCTCTCCTCGTGCTCCGCCCAGTAATCCAGGATGGGTCGGCGGTAGAGCCAGACCATGTTGGGCAGCCGCGCCACGTCGCCAAAGCTCTGCTGCGGCAGGCCGACCCCCTGGAACAGGCCGAGCAGGTCGAACTCGCTCTCGCAGCCCATCTCGTCCAGAACCTCGTCGGTCGGGAAGTCGTCGACGCGGATGATCACGCCTTCGCAGAGGTCGCGGAAGTGCTTGGGCAGGCGCTCGAAGATGTCATGCGCCACCACCTCCATCTCGGCCAGCGAGGGCGCTTTCAATTCCGTCCACATGCGCTTTTCTTAGCGCGGGTTCCAAGGCGATGCATCCGGCTTTATGATCGCGGCAAGGTTGACGCGCGGCGCCAAAACGGGGAGCGTACGGCGCGTCGATGGGGACGGTTCAGGTGGGTGGTGCGATGCGGGCGGGAACAGCATTGACTTTGCTTTGCATGGGGTTGTTTTCGCTGTTTTTGCTGCCCGCCGCCGGCGCGCAAGCCCAGACGGCGGCTGCGGGCCTCAAGCTGGCCCAGGCCTTTCCGCCAGATGCCCCGCCGCCGCGCCGCCGGCCGCGGTTGCGCGTCGTTCCCTACGAGACGCCGGATGGCGTCTATCCGCGCTACAATCCGGGCCCGGACGCCGTGCGGGAATGCAACGCCACCTATGTGCAGGAATATCGGCCGAGCGGCACGGTGATCGTGCCGCGCATGAGTTGCTACTGGCGACGGGGCTGACACTTCTCGCCTAACGACCGCGCAGCGCGCCGATCAGGCCGACGCCGACGACGAGCGCGGACGCGCCATAGACCAGGATCGCCATCACCGCCTGCGCGAACGGGCTCGCCGTGCCGGCTTCGACGCCCGGTCCCTGCGCGGCGAGCGCCGCCTCCGAGCCGAACAGCGTGACCGTTGAAACAGCAAGGCGAGAAACCGGCAGCCCACCGCGAGACTGTGCCATGACCATCTCCTGCATCTGGTCGTCCAGAAGATACGCCGATCATTGATGGTTGGTTTTATTGGCGCAAACGAAATGTGTTGCGCAGGTCTGGAAGGTACCTGGCCGCAGGTCTTTCACGTGCATCTGTTTGCATTCATCTTTGCGGCGCGTTCATTCATACACGATTCAGCCCGACGCCTCTAGCGTTCTCCTCCGTGACGCCATGCTGAATTGCGTCACACATATTGACGTCTCTTATGGAGATCGGAGGAGGACGACATGCAATCCACGAAGGTCAAGTTGCTTGGTCTCGCTGCCGTCGCAGCAGTGCTCATGTGTGCCGTGCCCGTCGAGCGCGCGCACGCTGTATCGTTGATCAATCCCGGCGCCGCGCAGTCGGTGCAGGACGTCGCTGCCACCACGACGACTGAAGTGGGCTGGCATGGCTGGCACCATCATCACTGGCGCTGGCACCGCTGGCATCACCGGCACTGGTGGTGACGGCGACGCGTCGATCGGCGGCAAAACAGGCCCGGACACCGGGCCTGTTTTCGCTTGCAGACGCTGTCGTGGAGGCCCCATTCTGACGACATGGAGATTGTCATGAAGACAGCGATCGTGATCGTCGGCGCTTTGGGACTGGCGATGGCCTTGCCAAGCGTTTCGCTTGCGGCGACGTCAATCGCAACCCAGCAGCAGGTCTGGGTGCGAACGGTCGATTTCGGTATGCGGCGTCACGACCGCTACGCACGTAGCGTTCGGCACGCGCCCTATCAGCCGCACTACTACGCGCGGCCGGTCTATTATCGGCCCTATCCCTACGGCGTGCCCGCTCCCTTCGTGCTCGGCTTTGGGCCGTGGTGGTGAGACTTGCGCGCTCTTTGTTGGCGCAACTTCTTGTTGGCGCAACTTCGTCCTCTAGCGGTGCTCCGCCGCACCGAATTGTCGAACGTCATTCATTCATAAGGCGTTCACGTCGCTATCCCTAATTTAATCCGGGGAGCGACCGCAAATGAACAGCGCCCGCCAAGCCCGCCTCGCCTTTCGAGACGGGAGCCCACAATTGCGCTGTTCAGATCCACGGAGGGTTTGATGCTGAGGAGTCTTGATCCCCAGGCAGGCGTGATCCGCTTGTTCGGGCTTGCGGCCGCGGCAGCGCTGGTGCTGTCGGCAGGGACTGCGCAGCGCGCCGAGGCGCTGACCCTGATCAATCCGGTCGCCTCGCCCGCGGCGAAAGCCGCTGCCGACGACATGGTCACGCAGGTCCGTCACGGTGGTGGTGGGGGCGGCTTCCGTGGTGGTGGAGGTTTTCACGGTGGCGGAGGCTTTCACGGCGGTGGTGGCTTTCACGGCGGTGGTGGAGCGCGTTTCGGTGGCTTCCACGGTGGTGGCTTTCGTGCCGCGCCAGCCTTTCACGGCGGCGGCTATCGTTATGGCGGCGTCCGTTACGGCGGCTATCACCGTCATTTGGGCTATCGTCCCTATTACGGTTATCGCCACTTCCATCGGCGCTACTATTACGGCGGCTACTATCCCTATTACAGCTATCCGCGCCGCTGTCGGGTGATCTGGACCCATTGGGGCCCGCGCCGCGTCTGCCGCTGGCACCATTGGCATCGCTGGCACCATTGGCACCGGCCGTACCGCTATTGGTGATGTGAGGCGCAACGGCTGAAACGAAAAGGGCGCCCGCGAGGCGCCCTTGGCTTGCGCTACGTCAGCTCAGAGCCAATCCCTGAGCTTCCAGGATGCAGACTTCCAGCGCATCAGATTGTCGAGCTTCCATTGCCGAAACATCGCCGGCGGCCAGCGGCTGAGGCGCGAGGTCTCCTCGACCTCGGGCTTGGCGACGACGCGCAACGGCGCCGCGCGCCGGCGATGTTGGCGCGTCGCATCGCTGATGAGATCGACATATTCAGGCTTGTTGGCCATCGCCTCTTCATCCTCGCGAACTCGTCGCGAGGATGAAGTCTTGCGGCATGCCGCTTAAGGCACGCTTGCCTTGATCGTTAGAATTGCGCGGGAGTGGCTCAGCGCCAATCCCTGACGTCAACGAAGTGCCCCGCAATCGCCGCCGCCGCCGCCATCGCCGGCGAGACGAGGTGCGTGCGGCCCTTGAAGCCTTGGCGGCCCTCGAAATTGCGGTTCGAGGTCGAGGCGCAGCGCTCTTCCGGCTTGAGCTTGTCGGGGTTCATGGCGAGGCACATCGAGCAGCCCGGCTCGCGCCATTCGAAGCCGGCTTTGACGAAGATCTTGTCCAGACCCTCCGCTTCCGCCTGCTCCTTCACGATGCCGGAGCCCGGCACGACCATGGCGTTGACGTGAGCGCTGACGGTCTTGCCCTCGGCGATCTTCGCAGCAGCCCGCAGGTCCTCGATGCGGCCGTTGGTGCAGGAGCCGATGAAGACGCGATCGAGCTTGATGTCGGTGATCTTCGTGCCCGCGGTCAGGCCCATATATTTCAGCGCGCGATGCTTAGAGAGGCGCTTGGCCTCATCCTCGATCTTGTCCGGGTCCGGCACGAGGCCGGTTACCGAGATGACGTCCTCAGGGCTGGTGCCCCAGGTCACGATCGGCGGCAGCTTGGCTGCATCCAGCCGCAGCTCGTGGTCGAAATGCGCGCCGTCGTCGGAGCGCAACTTCTCCCAATAGCGCATCGCTGCGTCCCAAGCGGCGCCCTGCGGCGCTTTCGGACGGCCGCGCAAGAAGTCGAACGCCTTCTGATCGGGGGCGACTAGGCCGGCGCGTGCGCCGCCTTCGATCGACATGTTGCAGACCGTCATGCGGCCTTCCATGCTGAGCGCGCGGATCGCATCGCCGGCATATTCCAGCACGTAGCCGGTGCCGCCTGCGGTGCCGATCTCGCCGATGATGGCGAGGATGATGTCCTTGCCCGTCACGCCCTCCGGCAATTTGCCGTCGACGGTGACGCGCATGTTCTTGGCCTTCTTCTGGATCAGCGTCTGCGTCGCCAGCACGTGCTCGACCTCGCTCGTGCCGATGCCGTGCGCGAGCGCGCCGAATGCGCCATGCGTCGAGGTGTGGCTGTCACCGCAGACGATGGTGGTGCCGGGCAGCGTAAAGCCCTGCTCGGGGCCGATCACGTGGACGATGCCCTGGCGCTTGTCGAACTCGTTGTAATATTCGATGCCGAATTCCTTGGCGTTCTCGGCGAGCGCCTTGATCTGCTCGATGCTTTCGGGATCCGGGTTCGGCTTGGTGCGATCGGTGGTCGGCACGTTGTGGTCGACGACGGCGAGCGTCTTCTCCGGCGCGTGCACCTTGCGGCCGGTGGCGCGCAGGCCTTCGAAGGCTTGCGGCGAGGTGACTTCGTGCACCAGATGGCGGTCGATATAGAGCAGGCAGGTGCCATCCTCGGCTTCGTGCACCAGATGGTCGTTCCAGATCTTGTCGTACAGCGTGGTCGGTTTGGACATGAGCGTGAGCTCCGGGACTATTGTGTGAGCGAAAGCGCGCCTTACGCGCGGGGCAACAAAACGTCAGCGCAGCGTTCTAAGCTGCGCGCCTAAGCTCTGAGGTTGCCGAGGTCGCAAAGCGTCCGAAGAACCGGCCAGGCAGCCGCGAGCGATCGTCGATGACGATGCGCTTGATGGGTGCGAAGATGGTCAGATCTGGAAACATTCTATTCGTATATAGCATAGCGCGACGAAATCGCGAGAGCCTCAAGTTCGTCATTGCGAGCGGAGCGAAGCAATCCAGGGATGCATCCGCTGAGACAGTCTGGATTGCTTCGCTCCGCTCGCAATGATGAGAACGAAGACCGGCTGCCCGGCAAACAAAAAAGCGCGGAGCCGAGCTCCGCGCTTTTTGTCGATCTGCCTGTTGCGAAGATTACTCGTTGACGGCAGCCGCGCGGTCCTGCTTCTCGACGATGCGGGCCGACTTGCCGCGGAGATTGCGCAGATAATAGAGCTTGGCGCGACGCACCTTGCCGCGACGCACCACCTTGATCGAGTCGATCATCGGGGAGAGCAGCGGGAACACGCGCTCGACACCCTCGCCGTAGGAAATCTTGCGCACGGTGAAGCTCTCATTGAGGCCACCGCCGGAACGGCCGATGCAGACGCCTTCATAGGCCTGCACGCGGGTGCGGTCGCCTTCGACGACCTTCACGTTGACGATCACGGTATCGCCGGGGGCGAATTCCGGAATCTCCTTGGTGGCGGAGAGCTTGTCGAATTGCTCTTTTTCGAGCTGCTTGATCAGGTTCATGGGTAAATCTCCATCGGCGCGCCCAGCCTTGAGAAACGGGGGCTGCGCGAAATTCGTCTATCCAGCCATTGCGGATTTGGCCGCTCCTATAAGGCAAGCGGGAGCGTTTGTCACCCGTCTGTCGTGTTTTTTGGCGTTTTTTGGCCGATCGCCCGATTCGCGGCTTTTTCCCACAAATCCGGCCGCCGGGCGGCCGTCAGGGCCTCGGATTCGGCCCGCCGCCAAGCCGCAACCTTGGCGTGATCTCCGGAGGTGAGGATCTGGGGGATCGGAACTCCCTCAAACAGCTGCGGACGGGTGTATTGCGGGTATTCCAGAAGACCGTCAGAGAAGCTTTCCTCGGTTCCCGAAGCCTCTTTTCCCATCACGCCCGGCAGCAGCCGGACGCAGGCGTCGATCAGCGCCAAGGCGGCGATTTCGCCGCCTGAGAGCACGTAATCGCCGATCGAGACCTCTTCCAGGCCCCTAGCGTCGATCACCCGCTGGTCGATCCCCTCGAAGCGGCCGCAGACGATCAGGGGACCGGGGCCCTGTGCCAGCTCCATCACGCGGGCCTGGGTCAATGGCCGACCACGAGGGCTCATCAGGAGCTTTGGCCGACCCTCGCCGATCGCGGCGGCATCGATGGCCGCTGCCAGGACATCCGCCCGCAGCACCATCCCCGGGCCGCCACCGGCCGGCGTGTCGTCGACGCTACGGTGACGATCGGTCGCAGACGCCCGGATGTCCCGCGCCTCGAGCTCCCAGAGACCCGTGGCCAGCGCCCGGCCAGCCAGGCTTACGCCCAGCGGTCCCGGAAACATCTCCGGAAACAGCGTCAGCACCGTCGCGCGCCAGGGTGAGGAGTTCGTCATTGCGCCCTATGAAATCCGTCGTCCCGGCGCAGGCCGGGACCCATAGCCACCGCAGATAGTTTTACGATGGTCGGGGCCATCAGCTTAGCCAAAAACCACAGCCTGTGGTTATGGGTCCCGGCCTTCGCCGGGACGACTCGTGGAGAGACCTTCGCTCTCGTCCTCGCCGTCGATCTCCTGCGGCAGCGCGATCACGACGCGGCCGCCGTTGATGTCGACTTCCGGCACCACCGCATTGGAGAACGGCAGCAGCAGCGTCGTGCCTTTCGGGGGGGCGATCTCGATGATGTCCCCGGCGCCGAAATTATGGATCGCGAGCACGCGGCCAAGTGCAGCGCCGGCCGTGGTGACGGCGGCGAGCCCGATCAGATCGGCGTGGTAATATTCGTCCTCGTCGGTTGCGGGCAGCTTTTCGCGCGCGACATAGAGCTCGATGCCGTTGAGCCGTTCGGCCTCATCGCGGGTCGTGACGCCCTTGAACGTCGCGACCAGATGGTCTTTCGCCTCGCGCGCCGTCGCGACCTCGAACTGGCGCTTGCCGTCCTTGGCCAGAAGCGGACCGTAGCGGCGCACGGCAAACGGATCTTCGGTGAAGGTCCATAGTTTGACCGCACCGCGCACACCATGCGCGGCGCCGATCCGCGCGACGCAGACCAGCGCCGACATGGTCTAGCCTTAGCCCTTCGCGGCGGCTTCGGCCTGCGCCTTGCGCTCCTTGCGCGGCACGGCCTTCTCGGGGTTGTTGCGCGCTTCGCGCTTCTTGACGCCGGCGGCATCGAGGAAACGCATCACGCGGTCCGACGGCTGCGCGCCCTTGGCGAGCCAGGACTTCACCTTCTCCATGTCAAGCTTCAGGCGGGTCTCGTTGTCCTTCGGCAGCAGCGGGTTGAAATAGCCGAGACGCTCGATGAAGCGGCCATCGCGGGGGAAGCGCGAATCGGCGACGACGACGTGATAGACGGGACGCTTCTTGGTGCCTGCGCGGGCGAGGCGGATAACGACGGACATTCAGTTCTCCTTCGAAGTACGGTTTGCAAAGTACGTTTTGTTCGGTTGATTGGTATTCCGCGTCGCGCGAGACCGGTTGAGATCCCCCGCGACGAATTCCTCATTTCTTCTTGCCCGGGAAACCGCCGAGGCCCGGCAGCGTCGGCTTGCCGCTCAGCCCGGTCAGTCCGGGAAGGTTCGGCAGGCCGCTGCGAAGGCCGGGCGGCAGATCCTTCGGCAAATTCGGCAGGCCCTGTCCGCCGCCGCTCTGCATCTTCTCCTGCAGCGCCTTCATCTCTTCCGGCGAAGGCATCTTCATGCCGCCGCCAAAGCCCATCGCCTGCGCGATGCCGGCGAGCGGGCCGCGCTTGCCCGAGCCCATGGCCTTCATCACGTCGGCCATGTTCCGGTGCATCTTGAGCAGCTTGTTGACGTGCTCGACGCTCTGGCCGCTTCCCGCGGCGATGCGCTTCTTGCGGCTCGCCTTGAGCAGGTCAGGGTGCCGACGCTCCTCGCGCGTCATCGAATCGATGATCGCGACCTGGCGCTTCAGGATCTTGTCGTCGATCCCGGCGGCGGCGATCTGGTTCTTCATCTTGGAGATGCCGGGCATCATGCCCATCAGCCCGCTGATGCCGCCCATGTTCGCCATCTGCGAGAGCTGCTCGCGCATGTCGTTAAGGTCGAACTGGCCCTTGCGCATCCGCTCGGCGGTGCGCGCGGCCTTTTCAGCGTCAATATTGGCGGCGGCCCGTTCGACCAGCGAGACCACGTCGCCCATGCCGAGGATGCGGCCGGCGATACGGTCGGGGTGGAAATCTTCCAGCGCGTCGGTCTTTTCGCCGGTGCCGATCAGCTTGATCGGCTTGCCGGTGACCGCGCGCATTGACAGTGCAGCACCGCCGCGGCCGTCGCCGTCGACGCGCGTCAGCACGATGCCGGTGAGGCCGACGCGCTGATCAAAGGAGCGTGCGAGGTTCACGGCGTCCTGGCCCGTGAGGCTATCCGCGACCAGCAGCACTTCGTGCGGATTGGCGGCAGCCTTGATCGCGGCGGCCTCCGCCATCATCTCTTCGTCGAGCGTGGTGCGGCCTGCGGTGTCGAGCAGCACGATGTCGTAGCCGCCGAGCTTGCCGGCCTCCAGCGCGCGCTTGGCAATCTGCGTCGGCTGCTGGCCCGCGACGATCGGTAGCGTCGGAATGTCGAGATCGCGGCCGAGCACGGCGAGCTGCTCCATCGCCGCCGGGCGATAGACGTCAAGCGAAGCCATCAGCACCTTGCGCTTGTCGCGCTGGACGAGGCGGCGGGCGAGCTTCGCAGTGGTTGTTGTCTTACCGGAGCCCTGCAGGCCGACCATCATGATCGGTACCGGCGGCACGGAATTCACGTCGATGGTCTGACCTTCGGCGCCGAGCGTGTTGATCAGCTCGTCATGGACGATCTTGACCACCATCTGGCCGGGCGTCACCGACTTCACGACGGTGGCGCCGATCGCCTGCTCGCGCACGCGCTCGGTGAAGCTGCGTACCACTTCGAGCGCAACGTCGGCTTCCAGCAGCGCGCGGCGCACCTCGCGCATCGCGGCGTCGACGTCCTTTTCAGTCAGCGCACCGCGCCCCGTCAGACGATCGAGGATGCCGCCAAGCCTTTCCGACAGATTGTCGAACAATGAAGTCGTCCTTTGTCCTGCTCGCCAAGAATGCGATCTTCCAAACACCTTTGCGCCCGAGGGCGCATCGCGCTGTCGGGCGTTGACCTCTGGCCTCCAGGGCCAGTCGGCGGGTCGAAAAGAAAGCCTTTCCGAGAAGTGGTCCGGCCTTTAACCCCCGCAAGCCGTAAAAGTCAAGGAAACCGGCCCAAATGCCGGCATTTTGAGGGGCGGCACCAGCTGCAAACCCTTGCGGAATTCCCCATTTTGAGGCCAATCGAGCCCCGAAATGAGCCGCCGTCCCACCAAAACCTATTCCGGCCCGCCGTCCGATCATTTCGACGGCGAAAAATTCTTCGACCCCGACGGGGTCCCGCCAAAATCGCTCCGCGAGGTCTTGCGCTGGCAATTCGGCGGCAAGCGCGACCGGTCGGTGTGGCCGGCCTGGGTTCCAAGCCCCTATGCCGATTATCCACCGGCGGCGGTTGATGGCGGCAAGGTGCGGCTGTCCTTCGTCGGGCACGCGAGCTGGCTGATCCAGGCCGGCGGGCTCAACGTCCTCGTCGATCCCGTCTGGTCAACGCGGGTCTCGCCGGTGGGCTGGGCCGGGCCGAAGCGCCACAACGATCCCGGCATTGCCTTCGACAAGCTGCCGAAGATCGACGCCGTGCTGGTCTCGCATGGCCACTACGACCATCTTGACATCACCACGCTGTCGCGGCTCGCCAAGAACTTTGCCCCGCGCGTCATCACGCCGCTCGGCAATGATCTCACCATGCGTGAGCGCGACGGCGCGATCCGCGCCGAGGCGTTCGACTGGCACGACCGCGTCGAGCTCGGCGGCGGCATTGCCGTGCATCTCGTGCCGACGCGGCACTGGTCGGCGCGCAGCCTGTTCGATCGTAACAGGGCGTTGTGGGCGAGCTTCGTGCTGGAGACGCCGGCGGGGAAGATCTACGTCGTCTGCGATTCCGGCTATGGCGAAGGCACGCATTTCCGCCGCGTCGGCGAGGCGCATGGACCTTTAAGGCTCGCGATCCTGCCGATCGGCGCCTACGAGCCGCGCTGGTTCATGCGCGAGCAGCACATGAATCCGGAAGACGCCGTGAAGGCGCTATTGGACTGCGGCGCAGAGGCCGCGCTGGCGCATCACCACGGCACGTTCCAGCTCACCGATGAGGCCATCGACGCACCGGCCATGGCGCTGCTCGAAGCCCTGGATGCAGCGAACATCCCGCGCGAGCGGTTCCTGGCGCTGAAGCCGGGGCAGGTGGTGGAGATTTAGCATCCAGTCAGCGGGTTCGTGCCCCGGACGCAGCGCAGCACGCCAGTGATGCGCTGCTGAGCCGGGGCCCAGATGGCAGCGCGTGGGTCCCGGCTCTGCACTGCGTCACTGCGTGCCGCAGCGCGTCCGGGACACGAGAGCTATTGCTCTTTCGGCTTGATTGCCCAGCTCACATTTACCGTCACCGACAGCGTCTCCTCGCCGGGAGCGACCTGTGCCGGCGCTGCGGCCATTGGCGCAGCGGCGATGCGGCCCTTGAACAGCGGCATCGGGCCGCCGCCTTCGGAGATGCTGAGGGGTGCGCCGAGCGTGACGCCGGCGGCCTTGGCGTAGATCTCGGCCTTGCGGCGGGCGTCGGCGAGCGCCTGCTCGCGGGCACCGTCGAGCAGTTTCGAGGCTTGCGTGACCTCGAAGGAAATGTTGCCGACATCATTGGCGCCGGCGCCGACCAGCGTGTCGATCACGCTGGCCACCTTGGTCACGTCGCGGATCTTGACGGTGACGCGGTTGCTGGCGCGGAAGCTGACGATGCTGGTTGCGCGCTCCGACGTCTTGGACGAGGTCGCATATTGCGGCTGCAGCGACAGGCGCGAGGTCTGATAGTCCTTCTCGTCGATGCCTGCGCCCTTCAAGGCCAGCAGCACCTTGCCCATCGCCGCGTTGTTGGCGTCGGAGGCCTCTTTCGCAGTCTTCGCGTCATTTGCGACGCCGGCGTCGATCTGCGCGAGATCAGGCGCCGCCGACACGCTCGCCTCGCCGCTCACCGAGACCGCCGACGGAAAATCGTCGGCAAGCGCAAGGGGCGCGCAAAAGGGCGTTGCGCCAAGCGCGGTGGCGAAGATAGCGGCGATGATCGCGGGGCTCTTCATCACGCTCACTTCAGCGGCACGTAGACGTTGATCACGAGCTTGTCCTCCGCCGTCTTCAGGGGATCGGTGAGGTACTCCTCGATGAAGGTGTCCTTGGCTTCCAGCTTCTTGTCGTCGAGGTGATTGGTGATCGCCTCATAGGTGTTGTCCATGTTGTCGTAGGAGCCGCGATGGACGAACTTCAGCGCCTTGCCCTCCGGCGACTTGCCGATGCTCATGTCCTTGGCCAGGTTTTTCGGATCCTGATCGACCGGGATCTCGGCGAGGAAGGTGAAGCCGGTGTCGTCGGTCGAGGTGTAGACGATCATCGGATTGCCTGCGGGCTTGATGCCCTGCTTGTCGAGAAGCGCGTTCAGCGCCTTGAACGAATCAATCAGCGTATCGAAGGCGGAATCCCAGTTGGCGCTGCCCTTGGCCATCACGACCTTCTTCGGTTCCAGCGTCGTCTCGAGCCCGAAGGGGTCGGCGGTCTGCACGGGGGCACCAGCGGCGGGCGGCGGCGCGGCTGCGGCCGGAGGCGCCGCCGGGCTGGCCGAGGGGGAGGCGCTGGCCGCCGGAGCCGGCGATGGGGACGTTGCCGGTGAGGGCGAGGCGCTGGCGGCCGGGGAGGGCGAGGTTGACGGCGCCGGCGAGGGGTTTGCGGACGTGGCCGGAGCCGGGGTGGGCGATTGGGCGAACGCGCCGGAGAGGCAGAGTGAAATGGCCGCCGCCGGGATCACCGCAGCCAAAAAAGAACGGAAAAAGCTAGTCATTACGTGTCTCCCCAACACACTTAAGGCCAAGGCACTTTCAGAGGCCCCTGCCCGCATTCTTGCACCACGCGCGCGTCCCGGTTCGCGCGAGCGCGCCTATCTAACACGCATGGGCCAAATTCGTCCCATGACAGATGCGTCATAGGGCAAGCGCGGCAAATGACTGGCCAACTGTCCCATGATCGCCATATAAGGCAGGCGAAATTCAGGACATTTCATGAGCGCGCTCGCCAACCACGCATTTGCCAAGATGAACGGCATCGGCAACGAGATCGTCGTTGTCGACATGCGCGATTCGGCTGCCCCGGTCACGCCGGATGATGCGCGCGCGGTGGCCTCCGCGAAGAGCGTGCCCTACGACCAGCTCATGGTGCTCCACAAGCCGCGGCTCGACGGCACCGAGGCCTTCATCCGCATCTACAACAATGACGGCTCGGAGGCCGGCGCCTGCGGCAACGGCATGCGCTGCGTGGTGCGTCGGATCTTTGAGAAGACCGGGCAGACCACTGCGACCTTCGAGACATCAGCGGGGCTTCTGAACTGCTGGCAGGGACCGGCCCCCGATCTTTATACCGTCGACATGGGCCCGCCAAAGTTCGGCTGGCAGGATATTCCGCTGGCGGAGGAGTTTCGCGACACCCGTTACATCGAGTTGCAGATCGGGCCGATCGACAAGCCGATCCTGCATTCGCCGTCCGCGGTGAGCATGGGCAATCCGCACGCGATCTTCTGGGTCGACGACGTCAACGCCTATGACCTCGGTCGTTTTGGTCCGCTGCTCGAAAATCATCCGATCTTCCCCGAGCGCGCCAACATCACGCTCGCCCACATCGTCGATCGCGATCACATCACGATCCGCACCTGGGAGCGGGGTGCGGGCCTCACCAGGGCTTGCGGCTCGGCGGCTTGCGCGACGGCGGTGGCGGCGGCGCGGTTGAAGCGCGCGAGCCGCAGCGTCGAGATCACGCTGCCCGGCGGCAAGCTCGGCATCGAATGGCGCGAGCGCGACGATCACGTGCTGATGACGGGCACCGCGACCTTCGAATATGAGGGCAATTTCGATCCGGCGCTGTTCGCCTCGGTCGCCTGATGGGCGTCGAGGTCCTGACCTTCGGCTGCCGTCTCAACGCCTTCGAGGCCGAGGTGATCCGCCGCGAGGCGGAGGGCGCGGGACTTTCCGACACCATCGTCATCAATAGCTGCGCGGTCACCAACGAGGCAGTGGCGCAGGCACGGCAGTCGATCCGCAAATTGAAGCGCGAGCGGCCGGAAGCGCGCATCGTCGTCACCGGCTGCGCAGCGCAGACGCAAAGCGAGATGTTCGCTCAAATGGCGGAGGTCGATCGTGTCGTCGGCAATGACGACAAGATGCACGCCAGAGCCTGGCGCGATGCGCGCGCCGCATTCGATGTCGGCAGCAGCGACAAGATCGCGGTCAGCGACATCATGGCGGTGAAGGCGATGGCGCCGCATCTGATCGACGGCTTTGCTACCGGCCTGCCGCGCGTGTTCGTGCAGGTTCAGAACGGCTGCGACCATCGCTGCACCTTCTGCATCATCCCGTTCGGCCGCGGCAATTCGCGCTCGGTGCCGATGGGCGCGGTGGTCGAACAGGCCCGTGCACTCGCCCGGCGCGGTCATGCCGAGATCGTGCTGACCGGCGTCGACCTCACGAGCTACGGCGCCGACCTGCCGGGCGCGCCGAAGCTCGGCACCCTGACGAAGCAGATCCTGCGGCATGTGCCGGAGCTGAAGCGCCTGCGTATCTCGTCGATCGATTCGATCGAGGCAGATAGCGATCTGCTCGACGCCATCGCCGACGATGCGCGGCTGATGCCGCATCTGCATCTGTCGCTGCAATCCGGCGATGACATGATTCTGAAGCGGATGAAGCGGCGGCATTCGCGCGTTGATGCGATTGCGTTCTGCGAACAGGTTCGCCGCCTACGGCCCGACATCGCGCTCGGCGCCGACATCATCGCGGGCTTCCCGACCGAGACGGAAGAGATGTTCGCGCGCTCGTGCGATCTCGTTGAGGAATGCGGCCTCATTTTCCTCCACGTCTTCCCCTATTCCCCACGCCCCGGTACGCCAGCCGCGCGAATGCCGCAGGTCGCAGGCGCAGTGATCAAGGATCGCGCGAAGCGGTTGCGGGCGGCAGGTGAAGCGGCGTTGCGGCGGCGGCTACAGACCGAGGTCGGCGCGACCCGCGACGTGCTGATCGAAAGCGACACCCAGGGCCGCACGGAGCATTATCTGCCGGTTGCGATCGCGGGTGCGGATGTGGGGAGTGTGGTGTCGGTCAGGATCGGCGGTGAGGATGGCGCGCGGCTGACGGCGTGACACGGTCGCCGTGAGTTGCGTGGCGCTGCGTCCCAAATGTCGTCCCGACGAAGGCCGGGACCCATACCGCGTGATCTATCCGTCGCGCGCGGTGCTAGTCCCGGTGAAGCTGAGCTACTGAAAATCTTCGCCAAACTTCTCCCTGTGGTTTTGGGTCCCGGCCTTCGCCGGGACGACACCGGGGATGTGGACAAGGCATGCCCGCATGTATGTAGCCCCTACGACGCCCGCACCTGCCAAAAGCGCAGCGTGCGCCGCGCATTCTCCGGCGTCATCCTTGCAAAATGGCCTTTGGCCTTGGCGAGGTCGGCGGGCTTCATCGTGCCGGTGGCGTAGCGGCTTTCGAGCACGGCGCTGGTCGTTTCCCAGCTCAGAAGGGCGGCGCGGCAGGGCACGAGCAGGCCGTCGTCGCGCAGGCTCTGCATCAGGGGGCGGATGACCTCGTAAGTCGATTCAGCGAGTGCCGCCAGCGCTGCGACGGTCTCTTCATAGCGCCGCTGTCTGGCAAAGCCGTATAGTGTCGCCTCGTTGAGCTGACCGGCGGTCTTGAGCTTCGCGATGGCGCGCTTGGCGCCCTCGAAATCGCGGATGCCCGACATCTCCCGATCGACGCCGGTGGCGACCGTCGCGATGGCGTTCTGGATCTCCTCGAACAGATGCGGCGGGGCGCGTGACAACAGGCGCGTGCGAACGGCGTCGGTCGCCGAGCGCAGCAATTGACGGCGCAGATCCGACGGTAGATCGACGCGCACGCCGACGCTCACGGTCAGTTCGGGATCCTGCTCGGCCTGTCCGACGATGACGGCAAAGCCGCTTGCCGAAAACCGGGCGCCGGGATTTGAAGCAAGCCGCCGGCTGACGCTCGGATAGCGACGCGCCAGAAGCGCGTCGGTGACGATTTCCTTCAGCCACCAGCGGCCGGCGACCGAGAGCAGATGCTGCTCGCCCTTGCTGGCCGCGATGTTGAGCAATTCGGTCTCGTCGAGGCGCGCGGATTCCTGAAGCACCGGGCCGGCGATCCTGATCTCGTCATGCCCGGCGAGGCGGCGGATCACGGACGGCGGCGCCTGGGCGATCGGAGCAAGCTGCGCGCTGATCTCAGCGAGCGCGACACGCGCGCCCATATCGGCGATCGAACGCAGCTCGATGGTCTTGATCAGCCGCTCGAGCACGTCGTCGAACAGCGCGATCTGCTCGTCATTGAAGCTGCCGGCGGAGGACAGGAACAGGTCGGTGACACGTCGCGCCGTTTCCAGGCGCTTCTCGTCCGACCCGGCGCGAATCGCACCTTCGACTTCGTCGATGATCGATGGCTGGGCCTGCGGCATGAAGCGTTGCTCGTCCTGAGCCGGTTCGAAAGAAGCTTGTTCTAAGCAACCGCTATCATTAGAGGCGAGCACTGAACGTTTCGTAAACCATGGGAGGCCGTCGCTTCGCCGAGATGCCGCCGCGGAGGAGCTGCGCTCCCTCCCCCGCTTGCGGGGGAGGACAGCGGCGCCTATTCCCCGTTCCAGCCGGAGGCCCTCAGCCGCTCCTGCATGTGCGGCGGCGCAGGTGCGACCACGCGCACCGGCTCCTTATTGCGGGAGATCGGCACCACGATCTCGCGCGAGTGCAGGTGCAGCCGCGGCTCGCCGAAGCGCGGGCCGTTGCCGTAGATGTTGTCGCCGACGATGGGCCAGCCCTTGGCGGCGCAATGCACCCGCAATTGATGGGTGCGGCCGGTGACCGGTTCCATGGCGAGCCAGGTCAGGCCCGCGCCCCGGCCCATCACCTTCCAGTTGGTGATCGCCTTCTGGCCTTCCGGGTCCGGCTTCTGCCACCAGCCGCGCTCGGCATTGAGGCGGCCGAGGGCTAAGTCGATCGTGCCTTCGTCCTCGGCAGGCCCGCCCTCGACCACGGCCCAATAGGTCTTGCCGATCTTGCCGTGCTTGAACAGCAGGCCGAGCGATGCAGTGGCCTTGCGATGGCGCCCAAGCACGAGGCAGCCGGAGGTGTCCTTGTCCAGACGGTGGGCGAGCACCGGCGGCCGCGGCAGGCCGAAACGGAGGGCGTCGAAGGATGCCTCCAGGTTGGCGCCGCCCTTGGGGCCGCGATGGACCGGAAGGCCCGCCGGCTTGTCGATCACCAGCATCAGCCCGTCGCGATGGAGCACGCGCGCCAGGATTTCATCCGCCGTCAACTCGGGAACATCGAGCAATATCAGGACTTTCGTTCAAGACTTTCGTTTGCGAGCCGGAACGGCTAACACACCAGTGCGGTGGATTTGGCATTCGCTCAGCAATCGCCGCGAAACGCGAAGCGAATGCCAAATCCAAAGCCGCACTGGCAACATAGTTTTCTCGTGCCGCTCTTCGATTTGAAGTTCCTAACCGAACTTGCGGCAAGAGAGTAGGAACTTCAAATCGGCGGCACGAGCACCATGAACGATACCTCCGACACCCCCAAACTGAGCTGGTGGCGACGCCTGTCCAACGGGCTGAAGCGCACGTCGTCCTCGCTCGGGACCGCGGTCGCCGACCTCGTCACCAAGCGCAAGCTCGACCGCGCCATGCTCGACGACATCGAGGACGTGCTGCTGCGCGCCGATCTCGGCACCGAGGTTTCGGTGCGCATCGCGGACGCCGTCGGCGCGGGACGCTACGACAAGGCGATCTCGGCGGACGAGGTGAAGGACGTCGTCGCCACCGAGGTCGAGAAGGTGCTGGTCCCGGTCGCCAAGGCGCTCGAGGTCGATGCGGCGAAACAGCCCTTCGTCATCCTCGTCGTCGGCGTCAACGGCTCCGGCAAGACCACAACCATCGGCAAGCTCTCGCAAAAATTCGCCTCCGAAGGCCGCAAGGTGATGCTTGCCGCCGGCGACACTTTTCGCGCAGCAGCCATCGAGCAATTGAAGGTCTGGGGCGAGCGCACGAAGACGCCCGTCGTTGCCGGCGCGCAAGGCTCGGATTCGGCGAGCCTCGCCTTCAACGCGCTGACGGCGGCGACGGAGCAGAAAATCGACGTGCTCCTGATCGATACCGCGGGCCGGTTGCAGAACAAGTCCGAGCTGATGAACGAGCTCGAGAAGGTCGTGCGCGTGATCCGGAAAGTGGATGCGTCAGCGCCGCATGCGGTGCTCCTGGTGCTGGACGCCACCGTCGGGCAGAACGCGCTGTCGCAGGTCGAGGCGTTCCACCGCACGGCCGGCGTTACGGGCCTCGTGATGACAAAGCTCGACGGCACCGCGCGCGGCGGCATTCTGGTGGCGCTTGCCGAAAAGTTCAAACTGCCGGTGCATTTCATCGGCGTCGGCGAAGGCGTCGACGATCTCGCGCCGTTCACCGCGCGCGACTTCGCCCGCGCGATCGCCGGAATCGAATCGTAGGTTTATTTCGTCATGCCCCGCGCAGGCGGTGCATCCCGTACGCCGCGCCGCTGGTTATGGAACACAGGCGCCTCGGAATACTGGATCCCCCGCATTCGCGGGAGATGACGGCAACAAAGGTCAGGTAATGGACAAGACCCAGCCGCATCCGCTGTTCAAGCTGGCAACCGAGCTCGGCCCGCTGCTCGTGTTTTTCTTCGTGAATTCGAGGTTCAACCTGTTCGCTGCGACCGGCGCCTTCATGGTCGCGATCGTGGCGGCGATGATCGCCTCCTATGTGGTGACGCGCCACGTGCCGATCATGGCGCTGGTCACCGGCGTGATCGTGCTGGTGTTCGGTACCCTGACGCTGGTGCTGCACGACGAGACCTTCATCAAGGTCAAGCCGACCATCATCTACGCCCTGTTCGCGGCGGTGCTCGGCGGCGGGCTGTTGTTCGGCCGCTCCTTCATCGCCATCATGTTCGACCAGATGTTCAATCTGACGCCGCAGGGCTGGCGCATTCTCACCTTCCGCTGGGCGCTGTTCTTCGCCGGCATGGCGGTCTTGAACGAGATCGTCTGGCGCACCCAGAGCACGGATTTCTGGGTCAACTTCAAGGTCTTTGGCGTGACGCCGCTGACGATGATCTTCGCCATCGCGCAGATGCCGCTGACCAAGCGCTATCACATCGCGCCGGCATCGCTGGAAGCGAGCGAGGCCGAAGCGGGGGATGTAAGGAAGGGGTGATTGTCTCGTGTCCCGGACGCGCGAAGCGCGAGCCGGGACCCAGGAGCCCGCGATCCATCTCGACATGGGCCCCGGCTCTGCAGCGCACCGCTTACGCGCTGCGTCCGGGGCACGGAGAGTGGCGTCAGCTTCCCGCCTTCAACGCCTTCTCGAGCTGCGGCAGCAGCACGGTCTGCAAATTCTCCGGCGTGATCGGGCCGACCAGCTTGTAGGCGATCTTGCCTTCGCGTCCGACGACGAAGGTTTCCGGCACGCCGTAGACGCCCCATTCGATCGAGGCGCGGCCGTTGGCATCAGCGCCGACGAGGCCGAACGGATTGCCATAGCGGCCGAGGAAGCGCCGCGCATTGTCGGGCGTATCCTTGTAGTTGATGCCGACGAGCTGGAAGCGCTTGTCCTTGGCGAGCTCGGTCAATAGCGGCGCCTCGTCATGACAGGGCACGCACCAGGATGCCCAGACATTGACCAGGCTGACCTTGCCCATGAAGGCGGCCGGGTCGAGTCCCGGCACCTGCGCGCCATTGTTTTGCAGGCCATCGAGCTGCGGCAGCGTGGTCTGCGGCGCAGGCCGGCCGATCAACGCCGAGGGAATGCGCGAGGGATCGCCGCTGCCGAGCCGGAACCAGAACAGCAGCGCAAGGCCGATGAAGGCGATCAACGGCAGCACCACCAGGAAGGTGCCGCGCGACGGCGTGGCGGAGGTCGAGTGCTCGCTCATCGCAGCTCCGTTGCGCTGCGGCCCGAGCGGCGGGTGACGCCGCTCTTGTCGAGCTCGCGCAGGCGCTCTGTCTGGCTGCGATAGTCGATCATGATCCAGCCGATCAGGATCGCCACCACGATGGCTGCGGCGAGATAGGACGTCACGATGAAGGACGCGTACGGGCCGAGCGACATGTTATGCGGCTCCAGCTTCTTTTGACGCGTTTTCTTCGCGCGAACCGGCGCCCATTTCGCTCGAAAACGCGATACGGCTCGCCTGCATCATTTGCAGGGAGCGGACACGACGGCGCAGGATCTCGTTGCGCATCGCCGCCAGGTGCAGCGTCACGAACAGCAGCGTGAAGGCGATCGCCATCACGAGGAGCGGAATCAGGAACGACTTGTCGAGCGTCGAGCCGCCCATGCGCATCACCGAGGCCGGCTGATGCAACGTGTTCCACCAGTCGACCGAGAACTTGATGATCGGCAGATTGATCGCGCCGACCAGCGTCAGCACCGCCGCGGCACGCGCCGCGCGCGAGGGATCTTCCACCGCGCGCCACAGCGCCATCAGGCCGAGATACATCAGGAACAGGATCAGCACCGAGGTTAGCCGCGCGTCCCATTCCCAATAGGTGCCCCACATCGGCCGGCCCCATAGCGAGCCGGTGAGCAGCGCGAGGAAGGTGAAGGCGGCGCCGATGGGAGCCGCCGCTTTCGCCGCGACGTCGGCGAGCGGATGCCGCCACACCAGCGTGCCGAGCGAGGCCACGCTCATCACGCCCCAGACGAACATCGACAGCCACGCATTGGGCACGTGGATGAACATGATCTTCACGGTGGCGCCCTGCTGATAATCGTCGGGCGCGAATGCCGATTGGTAGAGGCCGATTGCGAGCAGGATCACGGTCGCCCCCGCAAGCCACGGCAGCACGCGCGCCGTCAGCGCAAGGAACCGCGAGGGGTTGGCGAGGTCGATCAGCGTCATGGTCACCTGATAATCATGGCGAGGGGCCGCAGGCAATCAGCACGAAAGTGCGAAGTGAAAGTTGATCGGGGTCAAGATCAGTCCAGTCCGTGCCGGAGGCTTGCGGCGGCCGCAAAGGGGCCGATCACCAGGCTGACGAGCGACAGCGCGCACAGGATCGAGAACGGTGCGCCGAACGACATCGGTCCGATGATTGCGGCCTGCGAGGCCGCGACGCCGAAGATCAGCACGGGGATCGACAGCGGCAGCACCAGGACCGCCATCAGCAGCCCGCCGCGATGCAGCGTCACCGCCAGCGCGGCGCCGATCATGCCGGTGAAGGTCAGGGCCGGCGTTCCCGCCAGCAGCGTCAGGGCCACCGCACCGGTTGCGACCATGTCGAGGTTGAGCAGGAGGCCGAGCACGGGGGTTGCGACGATCAGCGGCAGGCCAGCGGCCAGCCAATGCGCCAGCGCCTTGGCCGCGCAGGCAAGTTCCAGCGGCGTCCGGCTCATCGTGATCAGGTCGAGCGAGCCGTCCTCATGGTCGGCCATGAATAGCCGGTCGAGGGTCAGCAGGCTCGCCAGCAGCGCCCCCAGCCACAGGATCGCCGGCCCCAGCCGCGACAGCAGCGCCAGATCCGGCCCCACCGCGAACGGCATCAGCACGACCACCGTCAGGAAAAACAGCACCCCAATGAGGGCCCCGCCGCCCACCCGCAGGGCAATCCGGACATCGCGGCGAACAAGGGCGGAGAGGGCAGTCATGGGGCGCCTCGGTCGTCATGTCGATCAGCACGCCGGTCGAGCCGCACGGCCGGTGCGCTCCCTCCCCCCTTGTGGGGGAGGGCGGGGGAGGGGGGGTGCCCCGGGAGGGATGCCGATCGGGTGCGAGCTGCGAGCAACAGAGCTTCCGTTTTCCGTGCGCTTGAACCGAGCGAGCCTACCGTGTGGCACCCCCCTCCCTTTCCCTCCCCCACAAGGGGGGAGGGAACGGAGAGAGCTGTACCCAGCCGCTCGGAAAACTGAGGGTCTGTCGAACTCACACCGCACCCCCGATCCGCAATTCCCGCGACTCGATCCCCAGCGGGATGTGGGTCGCCGCGATGATCATGCCCCCGCGCCCCAAATGCTCCCGCATCAGCCCGCAAAACATGTCCAGGCCGGCGGCGTCGAGCGCGGTGGTCGGCTCGTCCAGCAGCCAGACCGGGCGGCGGATGGTCAGCAGGCGGGCGAGCGAGAGCCGGCGGCGCTGGCCGGCGGAAAGGAACGCGGCCGGCAGATGGGCGGCGTGGTCGAGGCCGACGGTCGCAAGGCTCTTCGCCCCGTCGAAGCGCTCGCCACCCAGAAAATCGGCCCAGAATGCAAGGTTTTCCGCGACGCTCAGCGCCGGCTTCAGCGCGTCGCGGTGGCCGAGATAGTGGCATTGTTCGGCCAGGCTCAGCTCGGCGTCGCCGCCGGAAAGCGCGATCGTGCCCCCGGCCGGAACCAGCAGCCCCGCGATCAGCCGCAGCAGCGAGGTCTTGCCGGAGCCGTTGCGCCCCACCACCGCCAGCGCCTCGCCGGAGGCGGCGGCAAAATCGAGGCCGGCAAACACCTCGCGGCCGCCCCGCACGCATTTGATGCCGCTTCCAGAGAGCTGCATGTCCCCTCTTACATCCACGCTCTCGAGCGAGCCCCCCAGAAGACCTTCAAAAGGAGACCTCCAAGCATACCGTCAGAAAATCTTGGGGTAGCGCATCAGAATTTGTGGCTCCCGGATTGCTGCGGCACGATCGTCCTTATGGCGGTGCGGTTAGAAAGCTTCTATAAGCCCGGAACTTGATGCAGCACTCCACTCGCTCCTGCAAGCGACCCAGCCGGATTCGCTGACGGTGTTAAAGTACCCTCTGCCGGGTATAACTAACAATTGGGATTTCCTACATGACCTCGCTCGACAGCTTCAAATGCAAAAAGACCCTCAAGGTCGGCGCCAAGACCTATGTCTATTACAGCCTGCCGACCGCCGAGAAGAATGGTCTGAAGGGGATTTCAAAGCTCCCTTATTCGATGAAGGTCCTGCTCGAGAACCTGCTGCGCAACGAGGACGGCCGTTCGGTCAAGAAAGAGGACATCGTCGCGGTGTCCAAATGGCTGCGCAAGAAGTCGCTGGAGCATGAGATCGCCTTCCGCCCGGCCCGCGTCCTGATGCAGGATTTCACCGGCGTGCCGGCCGTGGTCGACCTCGCCGCGATGCGCAACGCGATGCAGAAGCTCGGCGGCGATGCCGAGAAGATCAATCCGCTGGTGCCCGTCGATCTCGTCATCGACCACTCCGTGATCGTGAACTTCTTCGGCGACAACAAGGCTTTCGCCAAGAACGTCACCGAGGAATACAAGCAGAACCAAGAGCGCTACGAGTTCCTGAAGTGGGGCCAGAAGGCGTTCTCGAACTTCTCCGTCGTGCCGCCCGGCACCGGCATCTGCCACCAGGTCAATCTCGAATATCTGGCCCAGACCGTCTGGGCCAAGAAGGAAAAGATGACGGTGGGCAAGAAGACCGGCACGTTCGAGGTCGCCTATCCCGACTCGCTCGTCGGCACCGATTCCCACACCACCATGGTCAACGGCCTCGCCGTGCTCGGCTGGGGCGTCGGCGGCATCGAGGCGGAAGCCTGCATGCTCGGCCAGCCGCTGTCGATGCTGCTGCCGAACGTGGTCGGCTTCAAGCTCAAGGGGCAGCTCAAGGAAGGCGTCACCGCGACCGACCTCGTTCTCACCGTGACGCAGATGCTGCGCAAGCTCGGCGTCGTCGGCAAGTTCGTCGAGTTCTTCGGCCCCGGCCTCGACCACCTCTCGGTCGCCGACAAGGCGACGATCGCCAACATGGCGCCCGAATATGGCGCGACCTGCGGCTTCTTCCCCGTCGACGCCGCCGCGATCGATTACCTCAAGACCTCGGGCCGCGCCGCACCGCGCGTTGCGCTGGTGCAGGCCTATGCCAAGGCGCAGGGCCTGTTCCGCACCGCCAAGTCGGCGGACCCGGTGTTCACGGAGACGCTGACGCTCGATCTCGCCGACGTCGTGCCGTCGATGGCCGGTCCGAAGCGTCCCGAGGGCCGCATCGCGCTGCCCACGGTCGCCGAAGGTTTTTCGCTCGCGCTCGGCAGCGAGTACAAGAAGGCCGAGGAGCCCGCGAAGCGCTTTGCCGTCGAAGGCAAGAACTTCGAAATCGGCCATGGCGACGTCGTGATCGCCGCGATCACCTCCTGCACCAACACCTCGAACCCGAGCGTGCTGATCGGTGCCGGCCTGCTCGCGCGCAACGCCGCTGCGAAAGGCCTCAAGGCGAAGCCCTGGGTGAAGACCTCGCTCGCCCCGGGCAGCCAGGTGGTGGCGGAGTATCTCGCCAACTCGGGTCTGCAGCCTGACCTCGACAAGGTCGGCTTCAACCTGGTCGGCTTCGGCTGCACCACCTGCATCGGCAATTCCGGTCCGCTGCCGGAAGAGATCTCGAAGTCGATCAACGACAACGGCATCGTCGCGGCCGCGGTGCTCTCGGGCAACCGCAACTTCGAAGGCCGCGTCTCGCCGGACGTGCAGGCGAACTATCTCGCTTCCCCTCCGCTGGTCGTCGCCTACGCGCTTGCGGGCAGCGTGACCAAGAACCTCGCCATCGAGCCGCTCGGCGAGGGCAAGGACGGCAAGCCGGTGTACCTGAAGGACATTTGGCCGACGACCAAGGAGATCAACGCCTTCATGAAGAAGTTCGTGACTGCGTCGATCTTCAAGAAGAAGTATGCCGACGTGTTCAAGGGCGACACCAACTGGCGCAAGATCAAGACGGTCGAGAGCGAGACCTATCGCTGGAACATGAGCTCGACCTACGTGCAGAACCCGCCCTATTTCGAAGGCATGAAGAAGGAGCCGGAGCCGGTCACCGACATCGTCGAGGCGCGCATCCTCGCCATGTTCGGCGACAAGATCACCACCGACCACATTTCGCCGGCGGGCTCGATCAAGCTCACCTCGCCCGCGGGCAGGTATCTGAGCGAGCGCCAGGTGCGTCCCGCCGACTTCAACCAGTACGGCACGCGGCGCGGCAACCATGAAGTGATGATGCGCGGCACCTTCGCCAACATCCGCATCAAGAACTTCATGCTCAAGGGCGCCGACGGCAACATTCCCGAGGGCGGTCTCACCAAGCACTGGCCCGACGGCGAGCAGATGTCGATCTACGACGCCGCGATGAAGTACCAGCAGGAGCAGGTGCCGCTGGTGGTGTTTGCCGGTGCCGAATACGGCAACGGCTCCTCGCGCGACTGGGCGGCGAAGGGCACGCGTCTGCTCGGCGTTCGCGCCGTGATCTGCCAGAGCTTCGAGCGCATCCATCGCTCCAACCTGGTCGGCATGGGCGTGCTGCCGCTCACCTTCGAGGAAGGCACCTCCTGGTCGTCGCTCGGTCTGAAGGGCGACGAGAAGGTCACGCTGCGCGGCCTCGTCGGCGACCTCAAGCCGCGCCAGAAGCTGACCGCCGAGATCGTCTCGGCCGACGGCTCGCTGCAGCGTGTCTCGCTGCTGTGCCGCATCGATACGCTGGACGAACTCGACTACTATCGTAACGGCGGCATCCTGCATTACGTGCTGCGCAAGCTCGCGGCGTAAGCGCGGATTTGTGAACGATGGCTCACTGCGAAGTGAGTAGAAGGTTGAGCAAAGGCGGCCTATCAAGGGCCGCCTTTGTTCGTTTGCGGTATGTTCCAGATGGGCGCGTCCGGCGAAAGATCTTCGTCTCGGACGATGCGGAGCGCACCGTGCGCGCATGTCTATAAGGCTTTGTCCGTAAGACTACGGTGACCAATCGGCGATAAGATTTCCCCTCGACATCAGCAAGGTGTGCGGCGTTCAACATGACTACGATGGCCTCTAATCTGATTTCGCGATGGTCCGGTGCGATCTGGTCGGGTGCACTTGGCGTCTGCGCGATCATCGCGGTCATTCGTCCGGCCGACGCCGATCCCCGCGCGGTCGTCGAGCTCTTCACCTCGCAAGGTTGCTCGTCCTGTCCGCCTGCCGACAAGATCATCGGCGAGCTCTCCAACGATCCCTCGATCATCGCGCTGAGCATGCCGATCGACTATTGGGATTATCTCGGCTGGAAGGACACGCTGGCGGACTCGCGCTTCTCGGCGCGGCAGCGCGCTTATTCGCGGATGCGCGGCGACCGCGAGGTCTACACGCCGCAGGTCGTGGTCAATGGCTCCGCGCATGTCATCGGCAGCGACCGCGCCGGCATCGAGAGCGCGATCGCAAAGACCGCCAAGGGCGACACCGTGATGAGCGTGCCGGTGTCGATGACGCTCGCAGGCAAGCAGCTCAACGTCTCGGTGGCGGCGAGCAAGGAGGCGTCAGTCTCGCATGGCGAGGTCTGGATCTGCTCGATCACCAAGTCGGTGCCGATCTCGATCAGCCGCGGCGAAAATCGCGGGCAGCAGATCACCTACCACAACGTGGTGCGCAACCTGCTGAAGGTCGGTGACTGGAACGGCACTCCGGAAAGCTGGACCGTGCCGCTGGAGAACCTCACGCGCGAGGGCGTCGACGGCGCGGTGGTCTACATCCAGGACGGCAGCCGCGAGAAGCCGGGCCCGATGCTGGGCGCGGCGTACACGTCGCTGCACTGAATCAAGCCGCGCAATCTGGTCCGGCGTAGCTGGTCTCAATCCTCATGGTGAGGAGGTGCGTGAGCGCCGTCTCGAACCATGCAGGCCCCGCTGCTGCAGCCCGGCCTCCATCCTTCGAGACGCTTGCTAAGCAAGCTCCTCAGGATGAGGAAAAACAGAAACATCCCACAACAAAAAAAGGACCAACTCTCGTTGGTCCTCCTTTGTGCGAACAGGCCCGATCCCGACGACCCCGGGGGGCTGGGGGCTGAGGAATCCGGAACCGAAAGGACCGGGCCAACGCACGCGAATCTTTTCGCAATGCAGGGCGGCAGGCGCTAGGCGGAAAAGCGGCGAGACTATGATTCCTGCTAACGATCCCGTGACGGTATGTCGCGAGCGAGTTCCACAGCCAGGAGGTGTGTTTGCGGTGCGATGTGCCGCCGCGCGGTTGGCGCGCCCCTTGCGGCCGGCCGCGGTTGGCGCAATCATGCAACTGTCATGATCCGCGGGACGAGGACGGTTTCGCCACCGCCGGTCATGTGTCAAAGCGACAGGAGGCGCTCCATGAGTTTGATGTCGGAGGATGCCGATCCGAGCGAGCAGCGCGCAGTGGCGCGTAGCGCCGCTGCGAGTTCCCAGGGGAACCGGGTGACGTTCAACCGGCTCGAATTGCATCGCATCCTCAATCTCTATGGCCGCATGGTCGCCGACGGCGAGTGGCGCGACTATGCCATCGACTTCCTGAAAGACCGCGCCGTGTTCTCGGTCTATCGCCGCGCCTCCGAGGTGCCACTTTACCGCATCGAGAAAGACCCGCGGCTCGCGCGCAAGCAGGGCATGTACAGCGTGATCTCGGCGACCGGCCTGATCCTGCGCCGCGGCCACGAGCTCGAGCGCGTGCTGCTCGCGATCGATCGCAAGCTGGCGGTGGTGTGACGAGGGCGTTGTAGCGACCGTAGCCCGGATGCGCGAAGCGACATCCGGGGCTCTTCTGTAACGGCCCTAATGTCGCATCCCCGGGTATTGCTTCGCTCACCGGGGCTACAAATCTACGTCGCGCCCCGGAATGACGAGGGTGAGAGTTTCCCGGGATTACCCCGGCACCGTGCGCCCGCCCTCGCCGAGATCCCGCTGCATCATCACCGTGTCCAGCCAGCGGCCGAACTTCAGGCCGACATTGGGATGCGTGCCGATCATCTTGAAGCCGGCGCTGGTGTGCACGCCGATCGAGCCAGCATTGGCGGAATCGCCGATCACGGCGATCATCTGGCGGAAGCCGCGCGCCTCGCATTCGACGATCAGCCGCTGCAACAGCGCCGAGCCGATGCCGCGGCGGTGGAACGACGGCTCGAGATAGATCGAGTTCTCCACCGTGAAGCGATAGGCCGGCCGCGGCCGGTAGGCGCCGGCATAGGCGTAGCCGGCGATACGGTTGTCGAGCACGGCGACGAAATACGGGTAGCCCCCATCCGCCAGCGCCTTGTAGCGGCGCGTCATCTCGGCGAGGTCGGGCGGTTCGAGCTCGAAGGTCGCCGTGCCATGGCGCACGGCGTGCTCGTAGATGGCGGTGATGGCGGGAAGGTCGGCCTCGGTTGTAGGCCTGATTTCAGGTGCGGGCATGTCGCGAGACTAGGGGCTTCGGGCGGTCGGCGGAAGAGGTAGTGGCGTTTCCACATACTCCGTCATTGCGAGGAGCCCTTGCGACGAAGCAATCCAGAAATGCATCCGCGAGGACACTCTGGATTGCTTCGCTTCGCTCGCAATGACGGTGTTTGTGGCTGCCTCTGGGGGCAAACAAAAACCCCGGCCTTGCGGCCGGGGCTCGTGTCGTTCACTCGTCTCAGAGCCTAATCGCGCTGGCCGAGCAGCTGCAACAGCAGCGTGAACAGGTTGATGAAGTTCAAGTACAGCGACAGCGCACCGGTGATCGCTGCACGTTCGGCAATGTCACCGCCGGCCGAGGCGTAGCCGTAGATGTAGTCGTTCTTCAGCCGCTGGGTGTCCCAGGCGGTGAGGCCCGCGAACACCAGCACGCCAACCACCGACACGATGAACTGCAGCGCCGAGCTCGCCAGGAACAGGTTGACGAGGCTTGCGATGATGATGCCGATCAGGCCCATGAACAGGAACGATCCCATTCCGCTCATGTCACGCTTGGTGGTGTAGCCGTAGAGGCTCAGCGCGCCGAAGGTGGCCGCGGTGATGAAGAACACCCGCACGATCGAGGTGTGCGTGAACACCAGGAAGATCGAGGACAGCGAGATGCCCATCAGCGCCGAGAACACCCAGAACAGGATCTGGGCGGTCGAGGGGGCGAGGCGGTTGATGCCGGCCGAGATCACGAACACCATGGCGAGCGGCGCCAGGATGAACAGCCATTTCAGCGGGCTCACGAACATCGCGTAGCCGAACGGCGTCAGGAACGCGTTGCCGATCTTCGCGGCGGCGCCCGACGGGTCGTTGGTCACGGCCGCCATGTAGACACCGAGCGCGGCGAGACCGGTGATGGCCAGGCCGATGCTCATGTAATTGTAGATGCGCAGCATGTATGCGCGCAGGCCGGCATCGACCGTCGCGGCGTCGACACGCCCGGCGGCCCGGCCGAAGGGAGAAGCGTAGTTACGGTCTAGGTCCGACATGGTCGAATTCCCGTTGGTTGGCCGGCCGGCGCAAGGGTTGGCGCCGCCGGGTCGTCAAAACTCTATCTCGGATACCGATGCCTGCGGACATTAATTTTGCATAACAATCGGGGATCCGAACCCATCCGATATGTGGGAAACTAACACATTCGCTGCAAGCGTTCACGCGCGGCTGAATGTCGCCATGGGGCGCGATCCTGACGCCTGGCCGTGGTTAACCCGGAAAAATCCGGGAATTGGGGTATCACGCCCGCTTCAATTTGTCACAAATTCCGCAACACCGTGGCGGGCTTTTGGTTCAGCGCCAGCAGCGTTCCGGCAAGCCCGAGCCCGACCGTGACGACGAGCGCTGAGGCGACCACGCCGGCCGCGCTGCCGGCCTGCCAGACGAAGCTCAGCGTCATCAGCCGGGTCACGATCATCCAGGCCGCGATGCTGCCGGCGATGACGCCGAACACGGCGGTGGCAAGCCCGATCAGGAGATATTCGAGCGCATAGGCGCCGAGCAGCCGCAGCCGCGTGGCGCCCAGCGTCTTCAGGATCACGGCGTCATAGACCCGGTGGCGATGGCCGGCGGCGAGCGCGCCGCCCAGCACCAGGATGGCGGAGATCAACGTCACCGCGCTGGCGCCGCGGATCGCCAGCGTGAGATTGGTGACGACCGAGCCGACCGTCTCCATGACCTCGCGGACCCGCACGCTCGTCACCATCGGATAGGCGTCGGCGACCTGCTTGATGATCTTGCCGTCGCCGGCTGCATCGCCGCCCTGTTCGGTCAGCGTGGCGATATGGGTATGCGGCGCGCCCTTGAAGGCATTGGGCGAGAACACCAGAACGAAATTGATGCCGAGCCCCTGCCAGTCGATGTTGCGCAGGTTGGAGATTTTTGCGGGGATGTCGCGACCGAGCACGTTGACGACGACCTCGTCGCCGAGCTTGAGCCCGAGCCCGTCCGCGATCTTCTTCTCCATTGAGACCAGCGGCGGGCCGGAATAGTCGGCGCGCCACCATTCGCCCTCGACCACCTTGGAGCCCTTCGGCAACTCGCTGGTGTAGGTCAGGCCGCGGTCGCTTTGCAGCACCCATTCGGCGTCGGTCGCAGGCTTCAGCTCCTCCGCCTTGACGCCGCGCGCGGCTACGATGCGGCCGCGCAGCATCGGCACGTCCTCGACCTTCGCCCCCGGCGCGATCTGGCGCAGATAGCCGTCGAACTGCTCGGCCTGCGCGCTCGGAATGTCGATGAAGTAGAACGATGGCGCACGGTCTGGCAGCGCCGCGAGAAACTGCCGCCGCAGATTGCCGTCGATCTGGGTGATGGTGACGAGGACGGCGAGCCCGAGCCCGAGCGACAGCACTACCGACGGCGTCAGTGCGCCCGGACGGTGGATGTTGGCGATCGCAAGCCGAAGCATCGGCAGCCGCGTGCGCGGCAATCGCCGCGCGATCGACATCAAGAGGCCCGCAATGCCGCGCAGCACCGCAAACACCACGACGGACGAGAGCACGAACACCGTGGCGATGCGCTTGTCGAAGGACAGCCCGATCACGACGGCGACGAGCAGCGCGACCACCACGGCCATGAAGGCGAGATAACGCCAGCGCGGCCGGTGCCATTCGGCGCTGATCGTGTCGCGAAACAGCGCCGCCACCGGCACGTCATGGACGCGCCCAAGCGGCCACAGGCCGAAGGCGAGCGCGGTAAGCAAGCCATAGACGAAGGAGAGCGCCAGCTCGTCGGCATGCACGGCCGGGATCACCGGCAGCGGCAACAGCTTTCCGAACAGGCCGACGATGGCGAAGGGGAGCGCTGCGCCAAGCGCAAGCCCGATCACCGAGCCGATCCCGGCGAGCAGGATCACCTGTGCGAAATAAATGCCGAACACGTCACGCCCCGTCGCGCCGACGGCCTTGAACGCCGCGATGACCTCGAGCCGGCGATCGATATGGCTCTTCACCGCATTGGCGACGCCGACGCCTCCGACCAAAAGCGCGGCGAGGCCGACCAGCGTCAGGAACTGGGTGAAGCGGCTGATATTGCGTTCAAGCTGCGGCGAGGCATTGGAGCGGCTGCGGATCTCCCAGCCGGCCTGCGGCGCCGCGTTGCGGGCGTCGCTGATGAAGGTCTCGGTCGCGCGCTCGCTGTTGGCGCCGTCAGGCAGTTTGACGCGATAGACCCAGCGCACCAGGCTGCCCGGCTGGATCAGGCCGGTGGCGCGCAGGCCCGCCTCGCTGATCAGGAAGCGCGGGCCAAAGCCGATGCCGCCGGCGAGCTTGTCGGGCTCGGCCTCGACTGCGCTGCGGATTTGGAAGGTCGCGTTGCCGATGGTGACGCGGTCGCCGGTCTTCAGCGAAAGCCGCGCCAGCAGCGTCGGATCGGCAGCCGCGCCGAACGCGCCGTCACGCTCGACGAGGATATCCGACAGCGGCAATTGCGGCGTCAGCGTCAACTGGCCGAGCATCGGATAATTGCCGTCGACCGCCTTCATCTCGACCAATGCGAGCTTGCCGTCGGCGGCGCGCGCCATGCCGCGCAAGGTTGCGGCGATCGACACCGTGCCGCGCGAACGCAGGAAGGCGATCTCCTCCGGCTTTGCCTCGCGCTGGAACAGCACGAACGAGGCGTCACCGCCGAGCAGCGTGCGGCCTTCGCGCGCCAGGCCTTCAGTGAGACTCGCCGCGACCGAGCCGACACCGGCGATCGCCATCACGCCGAGCGCGATGCAGGCGATGAAGACGTAGAAGCCGCGCAGGCCCCCGCGCAGTTCGCGCAGCGCGTAGCGCAGCGACAGCGCGGCCGCGCCACGTCGCGCGGACGGTTTTGGCGCGAACGATTCGGCGGCAACGCTCATGACTGGGAATACTGCGTATCGATGCGCCCGGAGCGCAGGCGGATCACGCGGTCGCAGCGATGCGCGAGCGAGGAATCATGGGTCACCAGCACCAGCGTCATGCCGCGCTCGGCATGCTTGCCGAAGATGAGGTCGACGATCTGCTTTCCGGTCGCTTCGTCGAGATTGCCGGTGGGCTCGTCGGCGACCAGGATCGCAGGGTCCGGCGCCAGCGCGCGGGCGAGCGCGACGCGCTGTTGCTCGCCGCCCGAGAGTTGCGATGGATAGTGATGCAGGCGATCGCCGAGCCCGACCGATTGCAGCTCCTGCGCGGCGCGCTTTCCGGCATCCGGATTGCCGGCGAGCTCGAGCGGGACCGCAACGTTCTCCAGCGCCGTCATGGTCGGGATCAGGTGAAAGGATTGGAAGACGATGCCGACCTCGCGGCCGCGGAAGCGGGCGAGGGCGTCCTCGTCGAGGGCATTGAAAGGCGTGCCGCTGACCACCACCTCTCCGCTATCAGGACGCTCCAACCCCGCCATCACCATCAGCAGCGTGGATTTGCCCGAGCCTGACGGGCCGATCAGGCCGATCGCTTCACTACGGCCGACCCGAAGGCTGATATCCTTGAGGATGTGAACGCGTGCCGCGCCCGTGCCGAGTGAGAGATTGACGTTGGCGATGGAGATGGTGTCCGGCGTCGTGCCGGCCAGCGAAGAGGATTCGATGCGACTGTCCATGGTCCGGTCATATGGCAA
Source organism: Bradyrhizobium iriomotense (assembly GCF_030160715.1). GTDB lineage: Bacteria > Pseudomonadota > Alphaproteobacteria > Rhizobiales > Xanthobacteraceae > Bradyrhizobium > Bradyrhizobium iriomotense. The sequence continues at coordinate 69,107 of NZ_BSOW01000031.1, read as the reverse complement.
CTCCGCGCACCCGGTCGAGAGGCGTTACGGATTCTTCATGCACATAGCCGTGTTGATGGTCGCTTTAATGACGGGGATTGCCGGCGCCAGCGCGCAGGCCAAACCGCAGATCAAGCTCGTCGTGCTCGGCGACTCCTTGAGCGCCGGCCTCGGCCTTCAGGGCCAGGACGCATTTCCTATGAAGCTCCAAAAAGCTTTGCAGGACAAAGGTATAGCTGTCGACATGATCAATGCCGGGGTGTCCGGCGACACCTCGTCCGGCGGCCGCGACCGGCTCGACTGGTCGGTGCCGGAGGGAACCGAGGGCGTCATCGTCGAGCTCGGGGCCAACGATGCGCTGCGCGGGCTCGACCCCGACGTCACGCGCGCGGCGCTCAGCGACATCGTGGCGCGGCTGAAGGCGCGCGGCGTTGTGGTGATGCTGTGCGGCATGCTGGCGCCGCCAAACTACGGAGCCGACTATGCTGCGCGCTTCAATTCGATTTATCCGGATCTGGCAAAAAAATTCGACGTGCCGCTCTATCCGTTCTTCCTCGACGGCGTCGCCGCCGACGCCAAGCTCAACCAGGCCGACGGCATTCATCCCACCGCGGCTGGCGTCGACATCATCGTCAAGAACATCATGCCCACCGTCGAGGCATTCCTCGGCACGATAAGCGGGCAACGGCGTTGAAAAGCAGGCATTACTAACCCTAATTCCCAGGGTTTTCCCGGGGTGGCCCGCGCCAAGCTTCGCAGAGTCACATAACTGCGATAGGAATCAGGTTACCGGTGATTCGTCGCCGGCTCTAATTTGGATATGGTCCTTTTTCATGGCCATGCCCAAGCATCGGGAGGTTCAACGATGCCGCGTTTGTTTACGGGTCTGGAAATTCCGGCCGAGGTCGGTCAGACGCTTTCAAACCTACGGGGCGGCCTTCCCGGCGCCCGCTGGATCGATCCCGAAAACTATCACGTCACTTTGCGCTTCATCGGCGATATCGACGGCGCGTCCGCCAACGAGATCGCCTCGCTGCTGTTTCGCGTCAACCGCAAGCCGTTCGAGGTGAAGTTGCAGGGGCTCACGAGCTTCGGCGGCCGCAAGCCGCGCGCCGTCGTCGCTGCCATCGAGCCGAGCCGGCCCTTGATCGAGTTGCAGGCCGAGCTCGAGCGGATGATGCAGCGCATCGGTCTAGATCCCGAGGGCCGCAAGTTCATCCCGCACGTCACGCTGGCACGGCTGCACGATGCCTCGAGCCAGGACGTCGCCGACTATCTCTCGGTGCGCGGCTATTTCCCCAGCAAGGTGTTTACGGCCGAACGCTTTGTGCTGTTCTCCTCGCGCGCATCCACCGGCGGCGGGCCCTATGTGGTCGAGGATAGTTACGATCTCTGCGCGTAGGCGGCTGACGGCGCCGAAGCCTTCGTTGACGCTGGCATTCCAGAATGCGGCGCCTTGACGGCGCCGTAACCCCGCCAGCGCATACCCCCTGGCACCAATTCTCGGCTTGCATTTTCGGCCGGTCTCTGGCGGTAAGGGGCCATGCTCTCCACCCCCAATTCATCGTTCCGCGCGGAATACCAGGCGCTGGTCTCGTCCGGCGCGATCGAGCCGGATGCGGCCCAGGCCGAGGTCGCGGAGGCCTATGCGGCGCTGGACCAGCGGCTTGCGAGCTACAAGCCGGCGCGCAAGCAGAGCCTGCTCGGCCGTCTGTTCGGCAACGGCGACAAGAACGATGCGCCGCGCGGGCTCTACGTCCATGGCGAGGTCGGGCGCGGCAAGACCATGCTGATGGACCTGTTCTTTCAGCACTCCTCCGTCGCGCACAAGCGCCGCGCGCATTTCCACGAATTCATGGCCGAGGTGCACGAGCGCATCTATGGCTATCGCCAGAACATCGCCCGCGGCGAGATCGCCGATGGCGACGTCATCGCGCTAACGGCGCATGCGATCTTCGAGGAGAGCTGGCTGCTCTGCTTCGACGAATTCCACGTCACCGACATCGCGGATGCGATGATCCTGGGGCGGTTGTTCGCAAAACTGTTCGAGCTCGGCACGGTGGTCGTGGCGACGTCGAACGTCGCGCCCGACGATCTCTACAAGGGCGGCCTCAACCGCGCGCTGTTCCTTCCCTTCATCGCACAGATCAATGACCACATGGACGTGCTGCGGCTCGATGCGCGCACCGACTTCCGGCTGGAGAAACTTCAGGGCGTGAAGATGTGGCTGGTGCCGGCCGATGCCGACGCCGGTGCCGCGCTCGACCGCGCCTGGGCGAAGATGACCGGCCAGGCCAAATGCAAGTCGCGCGATATTTCGATCAAGGGCCGCATCCTGCACGTGCCGTGCTCGGCGCATGGCGTTGCGCGGTTCTCGTTCGCCGATCTCTGCGAGAAGCCGCTCGGCGCATCCGACTATCTTCGGCTCGCGCACGACTATCACACCATCCTGGTCGACCATATTCCAGTGATGGACCTCGCCGAGCGCAACGCCGCCAAGCGCTTCATCACGCTGATCGACACGCTTTATGACAATGCCGTGAAGCTGATGGCCTCGGCCGAAGCCAATCCGGTATCGCTGTATCTGGCGAACGAAGGCAACGAGGCCAACGAGTTCAAGCGCACGTCCTCGCGCCTGATCGAGATGAGCTCGGAATCCTATCTGGCGCAGCCGCACGGCCGCAAGGATTCCACCGCCAGCGGCTCCACCAAGGGCCTGGTGGAGACTTAAGTCCTATTTGCCAGCGCTGTCATTCCGGGGCGTCGCGACGGGACCGTGCAAAGCGCGGCCCGGGAGCGACGAGCCCGGAAGCCATCGCGCCACCAACTCTGTCGCCCGATGGATTCCGGGCCTGCGCCTTCGGCGCATCCCGGAATGACGGTCCCTGTGTGCTGGCTGCTATCTCGGCAAGCCCGACAATTGGGCATTCGGCGACTTGAACGGGCGAGGCGAAAGGGATAACCACCCGTCTCAGTTTTCCCCTCCTTACGTGTCTAAAGGACAGGTTCACATGGCGCGCGACAAGATTGCTTTGATTGGCTCCGGTCAGATCGGCGGAACGTTGGCTCATCTCATCGGCCTGAAAGAACTCGGCGACGTGGTGATGTTCGACATCGCCGAGGGCGTGCCGCAGGGCAAGGCGCTCGACATCGCACAGTCCTCGCCGGTCGACGGTTTTGACGCGCATTACACCGGCGCGAATTCTTACGAGGCGCTCGACAACGCCAAGGTCTGCATCGTCACCGCCGGCGTGCCGCGCAAGCCCGGCATGAGCCGCGACGACCTCCTCTCCATCAACCTCAAGGTCATGGAGCAGGTCGGCGCCGGCATCAAGAAGTACGCCCCCGACGCCTTCGTCATCTGCATCACCAACCCGCTCGACGCGATGGTCTGGGCCCTCCAGAAGGCCTCGGGCCTGCCGCACAAGAAGGTCGTCGGCATGGCCGGCGTGCTGGATTCGGCGCGCTTCCGCTACTTCCTGGCCGACGAGTTCAATGTCTCGGTCGAGGACGTCACCGCCTTCGTGCTCGGCGGCCACGGCGACACCATGGTGCCGCTGGTGAAGTACTCCACCGTCGCCGGCATTCCGCTGCCCGACCTCGTCAAGATGGGCTGGACCTCGCAGGCGCGCCTCGACGAGATCGTCGACCGGACCCGCAATGGCGGCGCGGAGATCGTCAACCTGCTGAAGACCGGCTCGGCCTTCTATGCGCCGGCGGCCTCCGCGATCGCGATGGCCGAGAGCTATCTGAAGGACAAGAAGCGCGTGTTGCCCTGCGCCGCGTATCTCAACGGCGAATACAGCGTGAAGGATATGTATGTCGGCGTGCCCGTCGTCATCGGGTCCAAGGGCGTCGAGCGTGTCGTCGAGATCGAGCTCGCCGGCAAGGACCGCGAGGCCTTCGACAAGTCGGTCGGTGCAGTATCCGGCCTGGTCGATGCCTGCAAGAAGATCGCGCCCGACCTTCTGGGCCGCTGATCGGAAAGAAATCTCGCCGAGGATCGGACCCGATCCTCGGCGCTTTCATGTCCGGGACCCCATCAGACGGGTTTCCGGCTCCGGCAGTCCAGATTCCAAAAGATTCCGGGTTGCAGATGTCGTGGTATATGGTATGCCAGACGGCAAATTAGAGGTGAACCCCCGAGGTCACCACGCGCGGGTTCAGGGAGCGACCAGATGAATATCCATGAGTACCAGGCCAAGGCGCTTTTGAACGAGTTCGGCGTGCCGATCTCCAAGGGCGTTCCGGTGCTGAAGGCAGCGGACGCGGAAGCGGCGGCAAAGGCTCTCCCGGGCCCCGTCTGGGTGGTGAAGAGCCAGATCCATGCCGGCGGGCGCGGCAAGGGCAAGTTCAAGGAAGCCAGCGCCGGCGACAAGGGCGGCGTACGCATCGCCAAGTCGGCCACTGAAGTTGCCGAATTCGCCAAGCAGATGCTCGGCGCCACGCTCGTGACCGTTCAGACCGGCCCGGCCGGCAAGCAGGTCAACCGCCTCTACATCGAGGACGGCTCCGACATCGACAAGGAGTTCTATCTCTCGATCCTGGTCGATCGCGAGACCTCGCGCGTCTCCTTCGTGGTGTCGACCGAAGGCGGCGTCAACATCGAGGACGTCGCGCACAACACGCCCGAGAAGATCGTCACCTTCTCGGTCGATCCGGCGACCGGCATCATGGGCCATCACGGCCGCACCGTCGCCAAGGCGCTGAACCTGTCCGGCGATCTCGCCAAGCAGGCGGAAAAGCTCACCGCGCAGCTGTTCGCCGCCTTCGTCGCCAAGGACATGTCGATGCTGGAGATCAACCCGCTGGTCGTGACCAAGCAGGGCCAGCTCCGCGTGCTCGACGCCAAGGTCTCCTTCGATGACAACGCACTGTTCCGTCATCCCGAGGTGGTGGCGCTGCGCGACGAGACCGAAGAGGATGCCAAGGAGATCGAGGCCTCGAAATACGATCTCAACTACGTCACCCTCGACGGCAATATCGGCTGCATGGTCAACGGCGCCGGCCTTGCCATGGCGACCATGGACATCATCAAACTCTACGGCATGGCACCGGCCAACTTCCTCGACGTCGGTGGCAGCGCCAGCAAGGAGAAGGTCGCCGCCGCCTTCAAGATCATCACCGCCGATCCCAACGTGAAGGGCATCCTGGTCAACATCTTCGGTGGTATCATGAAGTGTGACGTGATCGCCGAGGGCGTCACCGCTGCGGTGCGTGAAGTCGGCCTCAGCGTCCCGCTGGTGGTCCGCCTCGAAGGCACCAATGTCGAGCTCGGCAAGAAGATCATCCGTGAATCAGGCCTGAACGTCGTGCCGGCCGACAATCTCGATGACGCCGCGCAGAAGATCGTGAAGGCCGTCAAGGGAGGCTAGGCCATGCCCAAGGACCATCTCGCCGCATCATCTCCGCTGCCGGAACACGCGCGTCTCGCCGCGTTCGCCGGTGAATGGAATGGCGAGGAGATGGTCTACCCGTCGCGCTGGAACGCCGGCGGGCCGGCGACCTCACGCATCGTGGCGCGCATGGATCTCAACGGCTTCTACCTGATCCAGGACGGTGTCCAGATGCGTGACGGCAAGCAGATCTTCGCCACCCACGGCCTCTTCACCTACGACCGCGACGACCGGACCTACAAGCTGTTCTGGTACGACTCGCTCGGCTACACGCCGCCTTCGCCCGCCTCCGGCGGCTGGGTCGGCAAGACCCTGACCCTGGTGCGCGGCTCGCTGCGCGGCAATGCGCGCCACGTCTACGAGATCATCGACGACAATTCCTATTCGTTGAAGATCCAGTTCTCGCCGGACGCGGAAGGCTGGGCCGACGTGCTCACCGGCGTCTATCGTCGCATCCACTGACCTCTCACTGTTAGTTTCGCGAAAGCAGACCTCATGTCCATCCTGATCGACAAGAACACCAAGGTCATCTGCCAGGGCTTTACCGGCAAGAACGGCACCTTCCACTCCGAAGCCGCGATGGCCTACGGCACCAAGATGGTCGGCGGCACCTCGCCGGGCAAAGGCGGCGCGACGCATCTGGGCCTGCCGGTGTTCGACACCGTTCGCGAGGCGCGTGAGAAGACCGGCGCGGATGCGTCCGTGATCTACGTTCCGCCGCCGGGCGCGGCGGATGCGATCTGCGAAGCCATCGATGCCGAGATCCCGCTGATCGTCTGCATCACCGAAGGCATCCCGGTCCTCGACATGGTCCGCGTGAAGCGCTCGCTTGCCGGCTCCAAGTCGCGCCTGATCGGGCCGAACTGCCCCGGCGTCATGACGGCCGGCGAATGCAAGATCGGCATCATGCCCGCCAACATCTTCAAGACCGGCAGTGTCGGTATCGTCTCCCGCTCCGGTACCCTGACCTATGAAGCCGTGTTCCAGACCTCCCAGGAAGGCCTCGGCCAGACCACCGCGGTCGGCATCGGCGGCGACCCGGTCAAGGGCACCGAGTTCATCGACGTCCTGGAAATGCTGCTGGCCGACCCCAAGACCGAGTCGATCATCATGATCGGCGAGATCGGCGGTTCCGCCGAGGAGGACGCCGCCCAGTTCCTCAAGGACGAGGCCAAGCGCGGTCGCAAGAAGCCCATGGTCGGGTTCATTGCCGGTGTTACCGCACCTCCTGGCCGCCGCATGGGCCATGCCGGCGCGATCATTTCCGGCGGCAAGGGCGACGCCGGTTCCAAGACCGAAGCGATGAAATCGGCCGGGATCATCGTCTCGCCATCCCCGGCGCGGCTCGGGCATACGCTGGCCGAACTGCTGAAGTAGCACCGGCGCGGACCGCGCGTGGTGTCAGTTGCATCAGGGAGCCCGGGCTTTGCCCGGGTTTCCTCCGTTTCGGCCCTCTTTTTCGGCCATCTATTGATCTAACGAGATTTTGAAAACGGATTCACTTCTTCGTTCTTTTCCGAGCGAAGTTTCCTACGAAATGGGGTAAACGGTGCCTCACACGCCGATCCGCTGCCGGAGGATCGGTGTCGGCGCCGTTTTCATTTGCGCGAACCGAAATCGCCAGGAACTCAAGTATGTCTCGCCAGGACGCGAACGCAGCCTTTGCCCTCTCATCGTTTTTGCAGGGCACCAACGCCACCTACATCGACGAAATCTACGCCCGCTACGAGAAAGACCCCTCCTCGGTTGACGCCGAGTGGCAGGAGTTCTTCCAGAGCCTGAAGGACCAGCCGGCCGACGTTCGCAAGAACGCGGAGGGACCGTCCTGGGCCCGGGACAATTGGCCGGTGACACCCCAGGACGACCTGACGTCGGCGCTCGACGGCAACTGGGCCCAGGTCGAGAAGGCGGTCGGCACCAAGATCGCCGCCAAGGCGCAGGCCAAGGGGGCTGATCTGTCCTCCGCGGACGTGCTCCAGGCCACCCGCGATTCGGTGCGCGCCTTGATGCTGATCCGCGCCTACCGCATGCGCGGGCATTTCCACGCCAAGCTCGATCCGCTCGGCATCGAGGCGCCGCGCAACCGCGAGGAGCTCGACCCGCGCACCTACGGCTTCAGCGAGGCCGACTTCGACCGCAAGATCTTCCTCGATCACGTGCTGGGCCTCGAATACGGCTCGCTCCGCGAGATCGTCGCGATCTGCGAGCGCACCTACTGCCAGACGCTCGGCGTCGAGTTCATGCATATCAGCAACGCGGCGCAGAAGGCCTGGATCCAGGAGCGCATCGAAGGGCCGGACAAGGAGATCTCGTTCACCCGTGAAGGTCGCCGCGCCATCCTGACGAAGCTGATCGAAACCGAAGGCTTCGAAAAGTTCTGCGACATCAAGTTCACCGGCACCAAGCGCTTCGGCCTCGACGGCGGCGAGTCGCTGATCCCCGCGCTGGAGCAGATCATCAAGCGCGGCGGCAATCTCGGCGTGAAGGAAATCGTGCTGGGCATGCCGCATCGCGGTCGCCTCAACGTGCTGACGCAGGTGATGGCCAAGTCGCACCGCGCCCTGTTCCACGAGTTCAAGGGTGGCTCGGCGAATCCGGAGGACGTCGAGGGCTCAGGCGACGTCAAGTATCATCTCGGCGCGTCCTCGGACCGCGAGTTCGACGGCAACCGCATCCATCTGTCGCTGACCGCCAACCCCTCGCATCTCGAGATCGTCGATCCCGTCGTGCTCGGCAAGGTGCGCGCCAAGCAGGACCAGCATGGCGATCCGCCGGACCAGCGCATCTCGGTGCTGCCGCTCTTGATGCATGGCGACGCGGCGTTTGCCGGCCAGGGCGTGGTTGCGGAGTGCTTCGGTCTGTCAGACCTGAAGGGCTACCGCACCGGCGGCTCGGTGCATTTCATCGTCAACAACCAGATCGGCTTCACCACCTATCCGCGTTATTCCCGTTCTTCGCCTTACCCGTCCGACGTGGCGAAGATGATCGATGCGCCGATCTTCCACGTCAACGGCGACGATCCGGAAGCCGTGGTGTTCGCAGCCAAGGTCGCGATCGAGTTCCGGCAGAAATTCCACAAGCCGGTCGTCATCGACATGTTCTGCTATCGCAGGTATGGCCATAACGAGGGCGACGAGCCGGCTTTCACCCAGCCGGTCATGTACAAGCAGATCGCCTCGCACCCATCGACGCTCTCGATCTATGCGAAGCGGCTGGTTGCCGAGGGTGTCATCACGGAAGGCGAGGTCGAGAAGGCCAAGGCTGATTGGCGTGCGCGGCTGGATGCCGAGTTCGAGGCCGGCACCAGCTACAAGCCGAACAAGGCCGACTGGCTCGACGGCAAGTGGGCCGGCTTCAAGATCGCCGACCAGGAGGAAGATGCGCGGCGCGGCGTCACCGGCGTCGACATCCCGGTGCTGAAGGAGATCGGCAGCAAGATCACCAAGGTGCCGGATGGTTTCCGCGTCCACCGCACCATCCAGCGCTTCCTGGAGAACCGTGCCAAGGCGATCGATAACGGCGTTGGCATCGACTGGGCGACCGGCGAGGCGCTGGCGTTCTGCTCGCTGCTGCAGGAAGGTCACCATGTGCGGCTGTCCGGCCAGGACTCCGAGCGCGGCACCTTCTCGCAGCGTCATTCGGTGCTGATCGACCAGGAAGACGAGAGCCGCTACACGCCGTTCAACCATCTCGGCGGCGAGCAGGGCCATTACGAGGTCATCAATTCGCTGCTCTCGGAAGAAGCGGTGCTCGGCTTCGAATACGGCTTCTCCCTGGCCGAGCCCAATGCGCTGGCGATGTGGGAAGCGCAGTTCGGTGATTTCGCCAACGGTGCGCAGGTGGTGTTCGACCAGTTCATCTCCTCGGGCGAACGCAAATGGCTGCGCATGTCGGGCCTCGTCTGCATGCTGCCGCATGGCTATGAGGGGCAGGGGCCGGAGCACTCCTCCGCACGCCTCGAGCGCTACCTCCAGCTCTGCGCCGAAGACAACATGCAGGTGGTCTACCCGACCACTCCGGCGAACTACTTCCACGTGCTGCGCCGTCAGCTCCATCGCGAGATCCGCAAGCCGCTGATCCTGATGACGCCGAAGTCGCTGCTGCGCCACAAGCGCGCAGTGTCGCGGCTCGACGAGCTCGCCAAGGACACGACGTTCCACCGCATCCTCTATGATGACGCCCAGATGCTGTCGAGCGAGGCGACCAAGCTGGTGCCGGACGACAAGATCCGCCGCATCGTGCTGTGCTCGGGCAAGGTCTATTACGACCTCTACGAGGAGCGCGAGAAGCGCGGCATCGACGACATCTACCTGATGCGCATCGAGCAGCTCTATCCGGTGCCGCTGAAGGCGCTGGTCGCCGAGCTCTCGCGCTTCAAGAAGGCCGAGGTGATCTGGTGCCAGGAGGAGCCGCGCAACATGGGTGCGTGGCACTTCATCGAGCCCTATCTCGAATGGGTGCTCAACCAGGTGAGCGGCGCAAGCCGGCGTCCGCGCTATGTCGGCCGCGCCGCGTCTGCCGCCACCGCCACCGGCTTGATGTCGAAGCATCTGGCACAGTTGAAAGCGTTCCTGGACGAAGCACTGAGCTGATACCACCCTAATTTGTCATGCCCCGCGAAGGCGGGGCATCCAGTACGCCGCGTCGTCCGTTTTGATCACGATCGTCACGGAGCACTGGATCGTCCGCCCCCAGTGCGCAATTGCGCACAAGGCGGACGATGACGGCAGAAGCGATTAAGGAAAAGACCATGACTGAAATTCGTGTGCCGACGCTCGGCGAATCCGTCACCGAGGCCACCATCGGCCGCTGGTTCAAGAAGGCCGGCGATCCCGTCGCCGTCGACGAGCCCCTGGTGGAGCTCGAGACCGACAAGGTCACGATCGAAGTGCCGGCGCCCTCCGCCGGCACGCTCAGCGAGATCATTGCCGCCGACGGCGTGACGGTTGCGGTTGGCGCGCTGCTCGGCCAGATCACGGACGGAGCCGGTGCTGCCAAGCCGGCCGCGGCTCCCGCCAAGCCCGCTGCTGCAGCGGCAGCTACCGCCGCTGCGCCCGCGCCTGCTGCGCCGAAGGCGCCGCCCGCCGATGCACCGCTCGCCCCGTCGGTGCGCAAGCTCTCCGCCGAGACCGGCATCGACGCCTCGACCGTTCCGGGCTCCGGCAAGGACGGCCGCGTCACCAAGGGCGACATGCTCGCCGCGATCGAACGTGCTGCGTCCGCGCCGACCCCGGTCAACCAGCCGGCCGCGGCCGTGCAGGTGCGTGCGCCGTCGCCGGCCGATGACGCCGCGCGCGAGGAACGCGTCAAGATGACCCGCCTGCGCCAGACCATCGCGCGGCGCCTGAAGGACGTGCAGAACACGGCTGCGATGCTGACGACCTTCAACGAGGTCGACATGACCAACGTCATGGCGCTGCGCGCGCACTACAAGGACGTGTTCGAGAAGAAGCACGGCTCCAAGCTCGGCTTCATGGGCTTCTTCACCAAGGCGGTCGTGCAGGCGCTGAAGGACATCCCGGCGGTCAACGCCGAGATCGACGGCACCGACCTGATCTACAAGAATTACTATCACATCGGCGTCGCGGTCGGCACCGACAAGGGGCTCGTCGTGCCCGTGGTCCGGGACTGCGATCAGAAGTCGATCGCCGACATCGAGAAGGGCATCGCCGATTTCGGCCGCCGCGCGCGCGACGGCCAGCTCAAGATCGACGAGATGCAGGGCGGCACCTTCACCATCACCAATGGCGGCATCTACGGCTCGCTGATGTCGACGCCGATCCTGAATGCGCCGCAGTCCGGCATCCTCGGCATGCACAAGATCCAGGAGCGGCCGATGGTCGTCGGCGGCAAGATCGAGGTCCGCCCGATGATGTATCTGGCGCTGTCCTACGATCACCGCGTGATCGACGGCAAGGAAGCCGTCACCTTCCTGGTCCGTGTCAAGGAGAGCCTGGAAGATCCGGCGCGGCTCGTTCTGGACCTCTGACACCCAAAGTCTTGAAAGCGCCGTCGCTCGCACGGGCGACGGCGTGTGCGCAAAGATGGAGGCGAACGTGACGGACAAGGTTGCGATCATCACCGGCGGCAGCCGTGGCATCGGGCGGGCGACCGCGATTGCGGCGGCCGCGCGCGGCTTCCGTGTCGTTGTGGGCTATGCCAGCAACAAGAAAGCGGCCGACGACGTCATCGCCCGGATCGAGGCCATGAACGGCAAGGCGATCGCGGTGAAGTGCGACGTCGCCGAGGAGAAGGATATCCTCGCGCTGTTCAAGGCTGCCGATCAGTTCGGCGCGCTCGGCGCTCTCGTCAACAATGGCGGTATCGTCGGCAAGAGCGGTGTGCGCGTCGACGAGATGACGGCCGAGCGCATCCAGCGCGTGATGGCGGTCAACGTCACCGGCTCCATCCTCTGCGCGCGCGAGGCGGTAAAGCGGATGTCGACCAAGCACGGCGGCAAGGGCGGCGTTATCGTCAACCTCTCGTCGGTCGCAGCCCGGCTCGGCGCACCCAACACCTATGTTGATTATGCCGCCTCCAAGGGCGCGGTCGATTCCTTTACTATCGGTCTCGGCTACGAGGTCGCCGGCGAAGGCATCCGCGTCGCCGCGATCCGTCCCGGCCTGATCGACACCGAGATCCACGCCGCCGGCGGCGAGCCCGACCGCGCCCATCGTCTGGCCCATATGGTGCCGATGAAGCGCGTCGGCACCGCGGAGGAAATCGCCAATGCCATCGTCTGGCTGATGTCGGACGATGCCTCCTACGTCACCTCAGCCATTCTCGATGTGTCCGGCGGACGCTGACACATCTCAACATCTCCTACAGGACTTCCTCTCATGGCTACCTACGATCTCGTCGTCATCGGCACCGGACCGGGCGGTTATGTCTGCGCGGTGCGCGCAAGCCAGCTCGGCATGAAAGTCGCCGTGGTGGAAAAGAACGCCACCCTCGGCGGCACTTGCCTCAATGTCGGCTGCATGCCCTCGAAAGCGCTGCTGCATGCCTCGGAGATGTTCGAGGAAGCCGAGCACTCCTTCGCCAAGATGGGCGTGAGCGTTTCCGCGCCGAAGCTTGAGCTTCCGGCGATGATGAACTTCAAGCAGCAGGGCATCGACGGCAACGTCAAAGGCGTCGAGTTCCTGATGAAGAAGAACAAGATCGACGTGCTCAAGGGCACCGGCAAGATCCTGGGCACCGGCAAGGTCGAGGTCTCCGCCGACGGCAAGTCGCAGGTGGTCGAGACGAAGAACATCGTGATCGCCACCGGCTCGGACATCGCGCGGCTGAAGGGCATCGAGATCGATGAGAAGCGCATCGTGTCGTCGACCGGCGCGCTGTCGCTGGAGAAGGTGCCGGGCAAGCTGCTGATCATCGGCGCGGGCGTGATCGGGCTCGAACTCGGCTCGGTCTGGCACCGCTTAGGGGCCGAAGTCATGGTCGTCGAATTCCTCGATCGCATCCTGCCCGGCATGGACGGCGAGGTCGCACGGCAATTCCAGCGTATTCTTGAAAAGCAGGGATTTGCATTCAAGCTTGGCTCCAAGGTCACGGGCGTCGAGGCAAACAGCAAGGCGCTGCTTGCGAAGGTCGAGCCGGCGGCCGGCGGTGCCGCCGAGACCATCGAGGCCGATGTCGTGCTGGTCTGCATCGGCCGCGTGCCCTACACCGACGGTCTCGGACTGAAGGAGGCCGGCGTTGCGCTGGACAATCGCGGCCGCGTCCAGATCGATGCCCACTTCGCGACCACCCTGAAGGGCGTCTATGCCATCGGCGATGTCGTCGCCGGCCCGATGCTTGCGCACAAGGCGGAAGACGAAGGCGTTGCGGTTGCGGAAATTCTCGCCGGCCAGGCCGGCCACGTGAATTACGACGTGATCCCAGGTGTGGTGTATACCACGCCGGAAGTGTCCTCCGTCGGCAAGACCGAGGAAGAACTCAAGCAGGCGGGCGTGGCCTACACCGCCGGGAAGTTTCCCTTTACCGCCAACGGTCGCTCCAAGGTCAACCAGACCACTGACGGCTTCGTGAAGATTCTCGCAGATGCGAAGACCGATCGCGTGCTTGGCGTGCACATCATCGGCCGCGAAGCCGGCGAAATGATCCACGAGGCGTGTGTGCTGATGGAGTTTGGGGGCAGCGCGGAAGATCTCGCCCGTACCTGCCACGCGCATCCGACCCGCTCCGAGGCCATCAAGGAAGCCGCGCTTGCAGTCGGCAAGCGGGCCATCCATATGTAGGCGACGCGCCGAGCCGAATCGGGCGGGAAACACATGCTGCGCCGCCTACTTCAACCGGTCTGGGTCCTGCTGGCGATCATCTTTTTGATCGAAGCTTGGCTGTGGGACCATCTCGAGCCGATCGTGGCGCGTGTCGTCGCCGCGATCCCGCTCGCGCGGTTCAAGGAATGGCTGACCGATCGCGTCGACGCGTTGTCGCCGGCAATGACGTTGATCGTCTTCGCCGTGCCTATCATCCCGCTGTTTCCGCTGAAGCTGATGGGGCTCTGGCTCCTCGCGAACCAGTACTGGTTCAGCGCGGCCTTCATGATTCTGTTCGCAAAGCTTCTGGGCGTTGGCGTTACCGCCTTCATCTTCGACGTGACGCGCGACAAGCTCCTGGAGATGGCGTGGTTCGAGCGGCTCTATGACTTTGTGCTGAGGATGCGCGCCAAGGCGACGGCTTTGGTCGAACCGACCAAGCAGCGCATCAAGAACATCCTCTCCGGGAATGGCGAGGGCTGGTCCTCCCGCACGCTCCGCCTGATCCAACGCTTCCGCAAGAGCGTGCACGAAGCGCGGTGATTGTCGCAAACCTAGTTGTCGAGCGTGAGCTCGTGCCAATTCTCAGGTGTCGTCCCGGCGAAGGCCGGGACCCATAATCCCAGGGAGAAGTTTGGCGAAGACTCGTCGTTCGGTATTCCCACCGTAAGCAATCGATAGATCACGCGGTATGGGTCCCGGCCTTCGCCGGGACGACGGTGGAGCAAGGTGCGCCGCCTCGCGCTACCCGTGCAGATGCAACAGATGCGGCCACCACATGCCGAGGGCGGTCATCACGATGCCGGCGAGCGTCAGGATGCCTCCGACATAGGCGAGCGCCAGCATGCCGGTGATGATGGTGGCCGAGGCTAGCACGATGCCGATCTGGAAGGCGGCCGAGGCCAGCTCGAAGTGATGGTATTTTGCGGTCGCCTCGTCGCGCTCGTGCTCGGCGTGCTTGGCCTTCTCGGCAAGCTGCTCGGTGCCCTCGCCGGTCTCCGGCTCGGAGCGATAGCGCGCCGCGGTCTTCTGCCAGTCCTCGATCTGCTTCTGGATGGTTGCCTTGTTGGCGTCGTCGCTGGCCGTGCCCAGCGTGAGCTTGCCCTGCTCGGCCGCGGTCTGCACCACGGTGCGGCGGATGCTCTTGGCCTGGAAGAACGCCCAGAGATTGGCGGCCTCGACGTTCTTGCTGATCGCTTCGGTCTGCGCGCCCTTGCCGAGCGTCTCCGAGATCGCAAGGAACAGCGCCAGCACCGCGATCAGAAGGGCGATCTTCTTGTTCTCGCCTGATGCGTGCTCGGCATGCTCCGCATGCTCCATGCTTTCGTGTGCGCTCATAATGTCCCTCCTGGATCCGCCGGTACGATTGACCGAACCGCAGCAGCTGCGCAAGAGGTAAAGCCGTACGAAGCAGCGCCGCGTGCCCGCGGCTGTCCACCATATCCACCGTTCATCTGACCCGTTCGGACGGATACTCGACGGCGCGGCCGAAATCCGCAGTGTCGTCATACGGCGTTACAAAAAATCGCGGAGAATGCCGTTCGAACGTGCTGTCGGCAAGGCAGGAGAACACCAGCGGGAATGTGTCGACGAGCGTGAGGTCGTCGGCTGCTGCCGCGCGACACTGCCTCGGCAAGCGCATGGCATCCAAAGCGCCGAACCTTTCATGCAGGTCGGCATCGGACCAGTCGGTCGGCGGTTTCCCGAACTGGCCACGGAAGGCGGTGCCGTGATCCGACTGGAGGATGATGAGCGCGCTCGCGTCGTCGCGCACGATCTTCTGTAGCAGCGTGAGCGCCTGCGAATTGGTGCAGCGGAGCTGGTCGATGAAGGCCGGACGCGCCGACGGAGTCCAGCGCTGGAGATCGGGATCGGCGGCGCGAAAGCCGCAAGTCGCCGTGAAGCGGATCGGCGGATGGGGCGCCAGCACATGCGCGTAGAGAAAGAACGGTGACGGCGTCGAACGGATGGCTTCGAGCTTCGAGGTCAAATCGCTGACGCCGCCCCATGCGAACGGAGCTTGCTGCTGGTACCTGAGAACGAGGTCGATGATCGGCGTGTTGGACAGGATGGCAATGTCGAGCTCGTCGAGCCCGAGATTGCCGCGGACACATTTCGGCACGTCGGGCGCGCATTCGGTCAGATAGTCGTAGCCATTCTCGAAATGCACATAGGTGTATCCGGCCGATGCGAGGCGGGACACGGTCCGGCTCTTGCCCCGCACCAGCGCCTCCATCTGCTCTATCGGAAACGGCTTGAGCGCATCGCCCTCACCCGTGACGGTGTAGTCGGAATTGAGCGTGCTGGAGATCGAGTTGACGGTGGCGGGGAAATTCGAGCGGCTCTTGCCGAGGACGACGAAGTCGACCGTGGCCAGCGACCGGATGAAGTCGCTGTTGTCGAACGCGAACTCGTCCTTGAGGACATCCAGCCGCGGATAGCCGTCCAGCACGATCCAGTAGATATTCGGCGAGATCCTGAACCTGGCCGCCGGCTCGCTGCCGGTAGCGGTGAGCGCCTGCGCGTGGTGCTCCCGCGTCAGGATCGTCGCGATGCGGGCCAGTGACGGTGCTGAAAACGCAAGCGACACGACAAGGCAGATCGTGACGACCGCCGGCTTGCGCAGCAGGCTCAGCGCGAGGACGCCGGTGCCGATCGCCGCGGCGATCCAGGCCGCGGGTGCCCATTCGCCGAGATGGGACTGCAGCTCGCGATGGATCAGGTCGACGTCGTAGGCGAAGAACACGAAGACCATCAGCCCGGTCGCAAGCAGGATCCGCCACAGCGCAATCCTGCGCAGCAGCAGCGCCAGGCTCGTCGCGACAATCGCTGCGACGGCGAGCGTGGCGGCAGCGTAGCGCAGCACCCGTGACGGGCTCGTCAGCTCGGCCATGTTGGCGGCGTAGAAGTCGAGCAGCGGAACGGTCGACAGGACGATGGCGGCCGCCAGCGCGCGCAGCAGATGGGACCTGTCGTCGGTGCGGAGACGCATGCCGGTTCAGCTCGCAAGTCTTTCGAATTCGTACAGCGTGCGGCCACCCGGCGTGAGCTCGAGCCGCTGCACGATTCGGGCGTTTTGACTGAGGGCCTGCTCGAACTGACCGCTGTCGTAGCGGTCGAAGATATCGTGCCTCAATCGCAGCATGCGCTGGATCATCAGATCGGATTTCGGGACGAATTCGATCACGCCGCGCGGCGCGAGCGCGACCAGCCACTCCACCACCGACGGCAGCGGCACGTTCCGGCCGATCGCAAGGTGATGCACGATCGCAAGCGCGATCACCGCATCCGCGTCGCGTCGCGACGTCAGGCCAGATCGCTCGGTCTCCGCCCAGCCCTGGCCGGGGCTGGGATTCGCCGCGTCGCAGAACAGGGGCAGGAAGGACAGGTCGGCATCGGTCGCGCGTGTGACGGCGGATTCCAGCGCATTGAGGTCGGCGTCGAGGCCGACGACCGAGCGCGTCTGGTTCTGGAGCATCGATTGCGAATACCGGCCAGTGTTGCAGCCGACGTCCCATGCGCGCAGCGGGGCATGCTCCAGCGAGAAGCGGCCGATGAAATCCTGCTTCCTGTTCTCCTCGTCGTCCGCATACGATGTGTTCGCGTCTTCATATTGCTGCCACTCTGTCGGGCCGACGTCTTTCGGTGCAAGGCCGGCGACCCAGCGGCGCAGACGCCGCAGCACCATTTGCAGCGCGGCCTTGGGCAGCGGTTTTGCCTCGCGCGAGGGACTGTCCGAGCGCCGCCGCGCGCGCCGTTGCAACAGGTCGGGCAGCGTGATGTTGGTCAGGACATCGGGCGCCAGCCAGCGCTTCGGCCAGCCGATCAGCGCGACGATCTCGCTGGTCGGAATGCCGTCCAGCGCGCCGCGATACCAGGCGTTGTGCGAGATGCCGAACAGGGCGCGCAGCAGCAGCGGATTGACGAACTGCTCGACGAATTGGCGCTGGCCGGTCCAGTAATCGCCGTTGCGGTACGGCACGAAGGACGGGATGTCGATGAACACCGGCCTGACGCCGACGAACTGGATATTGTAGGCGCTGGCGTCTGACAGCGTCAGGTCGAAGTCGAGCGCGCGCAGGTGAATGTCGAGATGCAACAGCGCGGCGCGCTTGAGCAGCGCGAACGGCCACTCATAGGGATAGGAGACGAACGGAAGCCTTGGATGCTCCAGAAGGTGCCAATCTCCTGGCCTGTCATGAGGCTCGTTCGCCGCCGCGTCGGCGCTCAACGTCTCGGCCGCGATGATCCATCCCTTCTCGATCAGGTCGTCGTAGGCGCCGGACGATTTCAGCAGCAGGAAATTCCGGTAGGCCTCGTCATTGACCGCGCGAAAGACGCGATCGCCCGAGGAGTAGATGTATCCGGAGGGGTCGCGGAACGAGCCTGGATCACGCATCACGGTCGGGGGAGGATCCGTTGGACCAAACCTCCGGCGCTGTCTTGGAGCGGGAGAAGAAGCCCAGGATCCGCTTCCCATAGGAGCGGACGGCAATGAGACCGCCGGCGATGCCGGCGATCAGACCCTGCACGGCGAAGGCTCCGGTGCCCGGATCCAGATAGGCATAAGCGCTGGTCGGCATCAGCACGGCGAGGCCGGCCAGGAGCCCCACGATGACCACAGGAGAGCTGTTTTTCTTCATTGAACGCCCCGTCACTGCAACG
The DNA here is from genome assembly GCF_030160715.1 of Bradyrhizobium iriomotense. Classification (GTDB taxonomy): domain Bacteria; phylum Pseudomonadota; class Alphaproteobacteria; order Rhizobiales; family Xanthobacteraceae; genus Bradyrhizobium; species Bradyrhizobium iriomotense. Next base: position 50,806 of record NZ_BSOW01000031.1, on the reverse strand, counting down.
GCGGTCCGGAACGCGCCGGCACCGCTATCAGCTACAAAGCGTAACACTCCACCAGAAGGCGTAACCTTAAATCTTGTCCATCAAGCCAAGTGTGACAGGCTCATGTGACTTTTGTGCATCTATTGTCGCAGTGCCGCATTTTTGAAGAACAAGGCAGCCCAGAAACAATCAGAAACAATCCTCAGCGCCGCGGATGCGCGCTGGCGTAGACTTCGAGCAGCCGCTCGGAATCGATGCCGGTATAGACCTGCGTGGTCGACAGCGAGGAATGGCCGAGCAATTCCTGGATCGCGCGCAGGTCGCCGCCGCGCGACAAGAGATGCGTGGCAAAGGAATGCCGGAGCGCATGCGGCGTGGCGCTGTCGGGTAGTCCCAGTGCGCCGCGCAAGCGCTCCATCGCGAGCTGGATGATGCGCGGGCTCAAGGGACCGCCGCGCGCGCCGACGAAGATCGGACCTTCCGCTGCAAGCGGATGCGGGCACATCGCGACATATTCGGCGACCAGCGCCAGCACGTTTTGCAGCACCGGCACCATGCGCGTCTTGTTGCCCTTGCCGGTGACGACGAGCACGTCGCCTTCACCGGGGCGCGGCACGTCGCGCCGCTTCAGTCCCAAGGCTTCCGAGATACGCAGGCCCGAACCGTAGAGCAGGGCCATCACCGCGGCGTCGCGCACGAGGATCCAGGTCTCGCGCTCTTCGCCGGTGCGCTCGTCGGCATCAGTGAGGCGTTTGGCTGACGCCATCGGCAGCGGCTTCGGCAGGCTCTTGGCCACCTTCGGCGCACGGATCGCCGAGAGCGCGCCGACCTTGCCGTTGCCTTCGCGCTCCAGGAAGCGGCCGAACGAGCGCAGGCCCGCGAGCGCGCGCATCAAGGAGCGGCCGGCGACGTCGTCGGCGCGGCGCATCGCCATGAAGGCCCTGATGTCGGTGGCCTCCAATGCGGCGAAGCGGTTCAGCGTCACGCGCTCGCCCCAATGCGTGCAAAGGAAGTCCAGGCACTGCCTGAGGTCGCGGGCATAGGCCTCCAGTGTCTTCGGCGACAGCCGCCGCTCCGCGCCGAGATGCGACAGCCAGCGCATCATCTCCTGCGCGATGCTGTCATCGGCGCTGGCGAGCTCGATTTTCGGGGCGGCCGCTTTGCTCATGAGCTCTGGACGTGGTGATTCCGCACAGTATATCGCATCACACTCGTTTATCGTTCGCTAAGGCCGCCGCTCGGCGCTAGCCTTCAGGCCCCCGGGTTCCGATTCTCCGTCCATGGATCATTCGCCGCGCAACAGCACTGTCTCCGCCACATCGACCCGCATGGTCGACGTGCTGGTGCCGGTCGCGCTCGACCAGACCTATTCCTACCGCGTGCCGCGCGGCATGGAGCTGAAGGCGGGCGATCTCGTCGGCGTGCCGCTCGGCCCGCGCGAGGTGCTGGCGGTGGTGTGGGCCGAGAACGCCAATCCGGATCCGCGCCTGCACAACCGTCTGAAGGACGTCAGCGAGAAGCTCGACGCCCCGCCGCTGAAGAGCGAGCTGCGCGCGCTGGTCGATTGGGTCGCCAACTACACGCTCGGTCCGCGCGGCATGGTTTTGCGCATGTGCCTGCGCATGGGCGAGAACCTCGGGCCCGAGCGGATGCGTGCCGGCGTGCGGCTGGTCGGCGATCCGCCAAGGCGGCTGACGCCGGCGCGGCGGCGGGTGATCGAGGTGCTGTCGGATCGCCTGCTGCACGGCAAGTCCGATGTCGTGAAGGAGGCGGGCGTCTCGGCCGGCGTGATCGACGGCCTCGTCGATGAAGGCACGTTGACGGTCGAGCCGTTGCCGCCGCCACCACCGCCGCCGGCGCCCGATCCCGCCTACGGCCAGCCGGAATTCTCACATCTCCAGCGCGCGGCGGTCGATGCGATGCGCGCGCTTGCGGCTAACGGCACGTTTCATGTCGCGCTACTCGACGGCGTCACCGGCTCGGGCAAGACCGAGGTCTATTTCGAGGCGGTCGCCGAGACCATCCGCCGCGGCAAGCAGTCGCTGATCCTGATGCCGGAGATCGCGCTCACCGGCCAGTTCCTCGATCGCTTCGCGCAGCGTTTTGGCGTGCGGCCGCTGGAGTGGCACTCCGAGCTCACCCCGCGCACCCGCGCGCGCAATTGGGCGGCGATCTCGGAAGGCAGCGCGCCGGTCGTGGTCGGCGCCCGCTCGGCGCTGTTTCTGCCCTACGCCAATCTCGGCCTCATCATCGTCGATGAAGAGCACGACCAGGCCTACAAGCAGGATGACGGCGTGCATTATCACGCCCGCGACATGGCCGTGGTGCGGGCGCACATCGCAAAGATTCCGATCGTGCTGGCCTCTGCCACGCCGTCGGTCGAGTCCGAGGTCAATGCGCGCAAGGGCCGCTATCAGCGCATCGCGCTGCCCTCGCGCTTCGGCGGCCAGCACATGCCGCATATCGAGGCGATCGACCTGCGCCGCGAGCAGCCCGCGCGCGGCCGCTTCATCTCGCCGCGGCTTGCCGGCGAGATCAGGACCGCGATCGAGCGGCGCGAGCAGGCGCTGTTGTTCCTCAATCGTCGCGGCTACGCGCCGCTGACGCTGTGCCGCGCCTGCGGCCATCGCTTCGCTTGCACCATCTGCGATGCCTGGCTGGTCGATCACAGATTCCGCCAGCGGCTGGTCTGCCATCACTGTGGCTTCTCGATGCCGCGACCGAACGTCTGCCCGCATTGCGCGGCGGAGGAATCGCTGGTCGCGGTCGGGCCCGGTGTCGAGCGCTTGCAGGAGGAGGCGGCGACGCTGTTTCCCGAGGCGCGCGCCATGGTGCTGTCGAGCGATCTCATCACCTCGATCGAGACCATGCGCTCGGAGCTGAATGAAATTGCCGAGGGCCGCGTCGATATCATCATCGGCACGCAACTGGTGGCAAAAGGCCATAATTTCCCGCGGCTCAATCTGGTCGGCGTGGTCGATGCGGACCTCGGCCTCAGCAACGGCGATCCGCGCGCTGCCGAGCGCACCTGGCAGTTGCTCAACCAGGTGATCGGCCGTGCCGGCCGCGAGCAGGGCCGCGGTATCGGCTATCTCCAGACCCATCAGCCCGAGCATCCCGTGATGAAGGCGCTGATCGCCTGCGATCGCGAGGCGTTCTACAACAGCGAGATCGAGCTGCGCGAGCGCACGCTGTATCCGCCGTTCGGGCGGCTCGCGGGCCTGATCATCTCCGCCGGCGATCGCCCGAGTGCGGAAGGATTTGCGCGCCGGCTTGTTGCGATGGCGCCGCGCGACGAGCGCGTGAAGGTGCTCGGCCCTGCCGAAGCGCCGCTCGCCGTGATCAAGGGCCGTTATCGGTTCCGGATCCTGGTGAAATCAGCCCGCGGCTTCGATCTCTCGGACTATCTGCGCAACTGGCTTGCCGTGGCGCCGAAGCCAAAAGGCAATCTCAAGCTCGAGACCGACGTCGATCCGCAGAGCTTTCTGTGACTTTCTCCGTCATTCCGGGGCGCGACGAAGTCGCGAGCCCGGAATCCATCTCACCGCAGCCCGATGGATTCCCCGGAATGACGGGAACATGAAAAAGCCCGCCGTCCCCCAAGACGGCGGGCTTGTTTCGAACGCAGCATATTTCACAAGGTCCGTTGCGGACGATGAAACTGCCGGGCTCGTGACGAGAAGCGCGTCGAACGACGCGTCAGGAGACGACCTCGGCGGTCACGCGGCCGACGCCGGCGCCGGTCAGGCCGATGGCGCGGGCAGCGCCGGTGGAGAGGTCGAGGACACGGCCGCGGACGAACGGGCCGCGATCATTGATGGTGACGATGACGCTCTGTCCGCCATGGGTGACGCGGAGCTTGGTGCCGAACGGCAGCGAACGGTGCGCCGCGGTCATGGCGTTCTGGTTGAAGCGTGCGCCCGACGCCGTGCGGCTGCCGGACTCATTGCCGTAATAGGAGGCCATGCCGGAGAACGTGCGGCCGGAACCCGAGGAGGGCGCGACGGAGGCGTTGGCATTAATCCAGGAGCCCGCATTGGACGTGTCGCTGGTGTTGGCCTCGTGGTGGCGGTGGTGGTGCCGGTAATGGTGATGCCGGGATTTCGCGGATGCCTCGGTGGCGGTTCCACCGACGACGAGAGTTGCAGCGACGAAAGCGATCGCGGTGCGCGGCCGGGTTGCAAACCCCAGCATCTTCAATGACAACATTTATTGGTCCCTACGCTAGTATTGCCACATATGTGGCCAGTGGAGCCCCCATCATTTTGCGAGCGTTTGCGCGTTTCGCGGTGCAATGCGGCATGAATTGGGCAGTAATTTTGGCGCGGGCCCGAATGAAATAATCTTGCTGTCCCGATGGATATTCGAGTGGCGCTCTGTGAGCTCTGGCTTTAACAATTCGCTAACTAATCCAATACTCACGAATACTGTAAAACCAAGTCATCGCCCGGCCTGTTGAGAATTTGATAAGTAATTGACCAAGTGGAGCAACCACCGCCGGCTCACGCCTCTGCGACCTGTGTTCATGGCCGCTATGCGCTGAGGGCGGGAACCAATGACGTCGAGGTGACGCGAGGGGCCTATCGGGGTGGCGGCGAGAGCATAGTTGGCGTCGCCTGCCTCCGACCAAAGCAGGGACGGAGAGCCGCAGCCTTTAATTTGGCGTCATGTTGCACCTGCGCGCCTGCTATGTTAGCAAAGCCGCGATTTTAACGAGCCGGTACTTCCCTGTGTCGGTCGAAAATCGAAGTCCCGCTTGAATTCCAAGGGCTTGGATCGCTAGGCGCCGCTTCGTGGCGACGGTTTTTCCCTTGCGAATTTGACAGCTATAAAGAGCGCGTCTGTGGCTGCAGAAGATACGTCCGTTTCCGGTGTGTCCGGCCGTTATGCAACGGCCTTGTTTGAACTGGCCCGCGACCAGAATGTGGTCGATGCGGTCAAAGCCGATCTCGACCAGTTCGGCGCCATGCTCAGCGACAGCGCCGATCTGAAGCGCCTCGTCCGCAGCCCGGTGTTCTCGGCCGACGCCCAGTCCAAGGCGCTGTCCGCGGTGCTGGACAAGGCCGGCATATCAGGCATTTCCGCCAATTTCCTGAAAGTCCTGACCGCTAACCGCCGGCTGTTCGCGGTGGCCGACGTCATCCGCGCCTACGGCGCGCTGGTCGCCAAATATAAAGGCGAGGCCACTGCCGACGTGACCGTCGCCGAGCCGCTCTCGGACAAGAATCTCGACGCCCTCAAGGCTGCCCTCAAGTCGGTGACCGGCAAGGACGTCGCGCTCAACGTGAAAGTCGATCCCTCGATCATCGGTGGCCTCGTCGTCAAGCTTGGCAGCCGCATGATCGATAGTTCGCTTCGCACCAAACTCAATTCGATCAAGCACGCGATGAAAGAGGCAGGCTGATGGACATCCGCGCCGCGGAAATTTCCGCGATCCTCAAGGACCAGATCAAGAATTTCGGCCAGGAAGCTGAAGTCTCCGAAGTCGGACAGGTGCTGTCCGTCGGCGACGGTATCGCTCGCGTCTACGGTCTGGACAACGTCCAGGCCGGTGAAATGGTCGAGTTCGAGAACGGCACCCGCGGCATGGCGCTGAACCTCGAAACCGACAACGTCGGTATCGTGATCTTCGGCGCCGACCGCGAGATCAAGGAAGGCCAGACCGTCAAGCGCACCCGCGCCATCGTGGACGCGCCGGTCGGCAAGGGCCTGCTCGGCCGCGTCGTCGACGCGCTCGGCAACCCGATCGACGGCAAGGGCCCGATCCAGGCCGACAAGCGCATGCGCGTCGACGTCAAGGCGCCCGGCATCATTCCGCGCAAGTCGGTGAACGAGCCGATGGCGACCGGCCTCAAGGCGATCGACGCCCTGATCCCGATCGGCCGTGGCCAGCGCGAGCTGATCATTGGCGACCGCCAGACCGGCAAGACCGCGATCGCGCTCGACACCATCCTGAACCAGAAGCCGCTCAACGCGCAGCCCGACGAGAACATCAAGCTCTATTGCGTCTACGTCGCGATCGGCCAGAAGCGTTCGACCGTCGCCCAGTTCGTGAAGGTGCTCGAAGAGCAGGGCGCGCTGGAATATTCGATCATCGTCGCCGCCACCGCCTCCGACCCGGCGCCGATGCAGTACATCGCGCCGTTCACCGGCTGCACCATGGGCGAGTATTTCCGCGACAACGGCATGCACGCCGTCATCATCTATGACGATCTGTCCAAGCAGGCCGTCGCCTACCGCCAGATGTCGCTGCTGCTGCGCCGCCCGCCGGGCCGCGAAGCCTATCCGGGCGACGTGTTCTACCTGCACTCCCGCCTGCTCGAGCGCGCGGCGAAGCTCAACAAGGACCAGGGCTCGGGCTCGCTGACGGCGCTGCCGGTCATCGAAACCCAGGCCAACGACGTGTCGGCCTACATCCCGACCAACGTCATCTCGATCACCGACGGCCAGATCTTCCTGGAAACCGACCTGTTCTTCCAGGGCATCCGCCCCGCGGTGAACGTCGGTCTGTCGGTGTCGCGCGTCGGCTCCTCGGCGCAGACCAAGGCTACCAAGAAGGTCGCCGGCAAGATCAAGGGCGAGCTCGCGCAGTACCGCGAAATGGCGGCTTTCGCGCAGTTCGGCTCCGACCTCGACGCCTCGACCCAGCGCCTGCTCAACCGCGGCTCGCGCCTGACCGAGCTCCTGAAGCAGCCGCAGTTCTCGCCGCTGAAGATGGAAGAGCAGGTCTGCGTGATCTGGGCCGGCACCAACGGCTATCTCGATCCGCTGCCGCTCAACAAGGTGCGGGCGTTCGAGGACGGCCTGCTGTCGCTCCTGCGCGGCAAGAACGTCGAGATCCTCAATGCGATCCGCGACAGCCGCGACCTCTCGGACGACACCGCGGCCAAGCTGAAGGCCGTGGTCGAAGGCTTCGCGAAGAGCTTTGCTTGATAGCGCGGCCGGGCAACCCGGCCACGCGTTTCGCCTGAAGCAACGATGAAGAGCGCGTGCCCGGCACACGGCCGGGCATGACGATAGGGATAGGCTAGCGGTCTGATCTGATCGGTCGGACCGTCGGGGTGAACGAAGAATGGCGTCTCTCAAAGACATGCGGGTCCGCATCGCCTCCACCAAGGCGACGCAGAAGATCACCAAGGCCATGCAGATGGTGGCGGCGTCGAAGCTGCGCCGCGCCCAGACTGCCGCCGAAGCGGCGCGTCCCTATGCGGACAAGATGTCCGCCGTGATCGCCAATATCGCCAGCGCCGCGGCGGGCTCGCCCGGCGCGCCTGCGCTGCTCACGGGCACCGGCAAGGATCAGGTCCACCTGCTCCTGGTCTGCACCGGCGAGCGTGGCCTGTCGGGTGCGTTCAACTCCTCGATCGTGCGTCTGGCGCGCGAGCGCGCGCTGGCGCTGATGAACGAGGGCAAGGAAGTCAAATTCTTCTGCGTCGGCCGCAAGGGCTATGAGCAGCTCCGCCGCCTGTTCGACAAGCAGATCGTCGAGCACCTGGACCTTCGCTCTGTCCGCCAGCTCGGCTTCGTCAACGCCGAGGATATCGCAAAGAAGGTGCTGGCACGCTTCGAGGCCGGCGAGTTCGACGTCTGCACGCTGTTCTACTCGCAATTCAAGTCGGTGATCGCGCAGATCCCGACCGCCCAGCAGGTGATCCCGCTGGTCGTCGAGGAGCCCGCCGCCGGCGCGAGCACGACGTCCTACGAATACGAGCCGGAAGAGGACGAGATCCTCACGCGCCTCCTGCCGCGCAATCTCGCGGTGCAGATCTTCCGCGCCCTGCTCGAGAACAACGCTTCGTTCTACGGCGCGCAGATGTCGGCGATGGACAACGCCACCCGCAACGCCGGCGAAATGATCCGCAAGCAGACGCTGGTCTACAACCGCACGCGTCAGGCTCAGATCACCAAGGAACTCATCGAAATCATCTCCGGCGCAGAAGCAGTCTGACCGGAAGCGAAATTCGGATCGAAGGAGACAGTAAATGGCTACAGCAGCCACCCAGATCGGTCGCGTCACCCAGGTCATGGGCGCCGTCGTCGACGTGCAGTTCGAAGGCCACCTGCCGGCCATTCTCAACTCGCTGGAGACCAAGAACGGCAACAACCGCCTGGTGCTGGAAGTTGCGCAGCACCTCGGCGAGTCGACCGTCCGCACGATCGCGATGGACGCCACCGAAGGTCTGGTGCGCGGCCAGGAAGTCACCGACACCGGTCAGCCGATCTCGGTGCCCGTGGGTGACGGCACGCTGGGCCGCATCATGAACGTCATCGGCGAGCCGATCGACGAAGCTGGTCCCATCAAGGCCGAGGGCATCCGCGCGATCCACCAGGAAGCGCCGACCTATACCGACCAGTCCACGGAAGCCGAAATTCTCGTCACCGGCATCAAGGTCGTCGATCTTCTTGCTCCGTATGCGAAGGGCGGCAAGATCGGTCTGTTCGGCGGCGCCGGCGTCGGCAAGACCGTGCTGATTCAGGAGCTGATCAACAACGTCGCCAAGGCCCACGGTGGCTACTCGGTGTTCGCCGGCGTCGGCGAGCGTACCCGCGAGGGCAACGACCTCTATCACGAGTTCATCGAGTCCAAGGTCAATGCCGATCCGCACAATCCGGATCCGAGCGTGAAGTCGAAGTGCGCGCTGGTGTTCGGCCAGATGAACGAGCCGCCGGGCGCGCGCGCCCGCGTCGGCCTCACCGGTCTGACCGTCGCCGAGCACTTCCGCGACCAGGGCCAGGACGTGCTGTTCTTCGTCGACAACATCTTCCGCTTCACCCAGGCCGGCTCGGAAGTGTCGGCGCTGCTCGGCCGTATTCCTTCGGCGGTGGGTTATCAGCCGACGCTCGCCACCGACATGGGCGCGCTGCAGGAGCGCATCACGACCACCCAGAAGGGTTCGATCACCTCAGTGCAGGCCATTTACGTGCCGGCCGACGACTTGACAGACCCGGCGCCGGCGACCTCGTTCGCTCACTTGGACGCCACCACCGTGCTGTCGCGCGCGATCTCGGAAAAGGGCATCTACCCGGCGGTGGACCCGCTGGACTCGACCTCGCGCATGCTTTCGCCGCTCGTCGTCGGTCAGGAGCACTACGACACCGCGCGCCAGGTCCAGCAGGTGCTGCAGCGCTACAAGTCGCTCCAGGACATCATCGCCATTCTCGGCATGGACGAGCTTTCGGAAGAGGACAAGCTGACCGTGGCCCGCGCCCGCAAGATCGAGCGCTTCCTGTCGCAGCCGTTCCACGTCGCCGAAGTCTTCACCGGCTCGCCCGGCAAGTTCGTCGACCTCGCGGACACCATCAAGGGCTTCCGCGGCCTCTGTGAAGGCAAGTACGATCACCTCCCGGAAGCGGCCTTCTACATGGTCGGCACCATCGAAGAGGCGGTCGAGAAGGGCAAGAAGCTGGCTGCCGAGGCGGCCTAAGCTCTGTCACTCGTCATCGCCGGACTTGATCCGGCGATCCATCGAAAGAGAAATTTGATGGATGGACCCGCGGGTCAAGCCCGCGGGTGACAACAGAAGCAAGCGGAAACATCATGGCCACCTTCCACTTCGATCTCGTGTCTCCCGAAAAGCTCGCCTTCTCCGGCGAGGTCGATCAGGTCGACATTCCCGGTTGGGAAGGCGATTTCGGCGTGCTCGCCGGACATGCTCCGGTGGTGGCTGCGGTGCGGCCGGGCATCCTGACCATTTTTATCGGTGGCCAGAAGCAGAAGGTCATCGTGACCGGTGGTCTTGCCGAAGTCTCCGACAACCGCCTGACGGTGCTCGCCGACGTCGCCACGTCGCTCGAGGAGCTCGACCGGGCGCAGTTCGCTGACACCATCGCGCAGATGCAGGAGAAGCTCTCCGAGAAGGAGGGCGGCGAGCTCGATCTGGCGGTCGCACGGCTCGACCACTACAAGAGCATCCAGAGCCAGCTCAGCTCGACGGCGATGCACTAACGCGGCGCGTCGCCGCCTCACCAAAAAACTGTAGCAAATTCAGCGCCCGTCACGACCGCGACGGGCGCTGAAACCTTGTTGCACCGCGTCTTGGATAACGGCATTCTGCCGCCGGGAATGGAGTTCCAGGGCTGGTGCAGATGAAACGCAAGATCGCGGCGATCTTCGCGGCGGATATTGCCGGTTATTCCAGGCTGGTCGCGGAAGACGAAGAGGAGACGCTGCGGCGTCTCGCGTCGTATCGGTCCGTCGTCGACGATTTCATCGCGAAAGCCGGCGGGCGCATCTTCAACACCGCCGGCGATGCCGTGCTCGCGGAATTTCCGAGCGCGGTGGATGCGGTGCGCTGTGCGATCGACATCCAGGAGTCCTTGCGGACCCGCAACATGGCCTATCCGCCGAGCCGGCAGATGTCGTTCCGCATCGGCATCACCATCGGTGACGTGGTCGAGCGCGACGGCGACCTCCTGGGCGATGGCGTCAACATCGCCGCGCGCCTCGAAGGGCTTGCCGAAGTCGGCGGCATCTGCGTCTCGCGCGCCGTGCACGAGCAGGTCGCCAACAAGCTTTCGGTGCAGTTCGCCGATATCGGTGCGCAGGAGGTCAAGAACATTCCGACCCCCGTGCACGCCTACATGGTCGCGATGCGCCGTGAGGACGGAAGCTATTCGACGCCCCAGGTGAAGAAGCTGGGCGCGAAGGCCGCGCCCGCGCCGAACTGGATGTGGCCGCTGGCGGTCGCGGTTATCTCCATCGTCGCGATCGTGTCGCGGGCTTTCTCTACTTCACCAAGCTGGAGCAGTCGTCGACGGCGGTTGCGACCTCGAGCCCGGCGCCAAGCGCAACCGCCACGCCGAGCGCGCCTGCCGCGGCGCCAGCTCCGACGGCCAGTCCGGCGGCAAAGGCACCTGCAAGCTCGCCAACTGCGACCCCGACGGTAACTCCGACCGCGACCGCGGCAGCCTCACCCACACCGGGTCCGCTGCCGCCGACCTCCGCCGCAGCCGCCAAATTTCCGGCCGACTCCGTCCCCTTCGTCAGCGAGCGTGTCCGTGGCTATCTCAGCAACGAATACGCGTCCGCCGCCGACTACAAGGCCTTCGCTTTGAACATTGCCGGCTTCACCGGTGCGGCGCTCAATCAGCCGACCGAGGACGCCGCACGAAACGCCGCCGTCGAGCAGTGCCAGAAGCGCGCAGATTCCGCGCAAAATCCGCGCCGCTGCGAGATCTACGCGGTCGGCAACAATGTGGTCTATGCGCACGGGAAGCCGCCGATGCCGCCGCAGCCCTTCATGCGGCACGACGCGATGACCGAGCGTGCGTTCGCATCGAAGGATGTGCCCCTGATGCGCGATCCCGGCAAGCAACGGCTCGAGGCCACGTTCGTCCCGGCGGCGAAATCGCGGGCGCTCGCGCTCGGCCCCGGTGGAGGGCAGTATTTCATGAACATCGGCGCGCCGTCGCCCGATGAGGCGATGCGGCGCGCGCTGGAGTCCTGCGGCGCGCTCGCCGGTGCTGCCTGCATGATCGTCGCGGTCGACGACAATTTCGTGGTGCCGATTCCGAGCCTGTTCAAGATCACCGGATTCTTCCACGCTGCGAGCAATGCCTCGATCGCGGCTGACGCGCGCGACGACGTCGCTCGCAAGCTTGGTGATGCGATGGGCTGGAACGCGGTTGCCGTCGGCACCACGGGACGTGCGGGCCTCGGCCTGAAGGCCGCCGACGAGCAGGGCGCCGTCAACACCGCGCTCGCCGATTGCGCCAAGCGCGACAGCGATTGCCACGTCATCGCCGTCGGCCCGTTCACCGTGGGGCCGAACTAGAGCGGGATGGGGTTAGGTTGAATCAATCGCGCCGCGGGCTCGGTAACCTCTCCCGCTTGCGGGGGAGGTCGGCGCGAAGCGCCGGGTGGGGGCTCTCTTCACTCAGGGAGTCTCTATTGTGGAAGCACCCTCTCCCCAGCCCTCTCCCGCAAGCGGGAGAGGGAGCGCACCTTCCTCGTGGCAACAACCAAGCGTAACCCGCTCGCGCTTTAGTGCGAGGCAAAGCGCGCGAAGTGCTGCGCCACCGCGCGATAGACCTCGCGGCGGAACGGCACTACGAGATCGGTGACACGGTCGAGACGCTCCCAGCGCCAGGCGTCGAACTCGGCGGGCTGGCCGTTGCGCGGTGTCAGCGGATCGATCTCCTCGTCACGGCCGGTGAAGCGCAGCGCGAACCATTTTTGCCGCTGGCCGCGGAATTTCGCCAGGCGATGCGTCTGGGGTCCGTCATAGGGCGGGAAATCGTAAGCGAGCCAGTCGGTCTCGCCGAGATACTCGGCACTCTTGACGCCGGTCTCTTCCCAGAGCTCGCGCATGGCGGCATCGCGCAGGTTCTCGCCTTCGTCGACGCCGCCCTGCGGCATCTGCCAGTCCAGTCCCGGCAGGATGATCTCGGGGCCGTCACCCCGGAAGCGATGGCCGATCAGCACCAAGCCATCGGCATTGAACAGGGCGATCCCGACATTGGGACGATAGGGTTTATTGTTGCTCGACATCCGGTCACTTGCTCGATCGTCATTCCGGGTTCGTGCTTCGCACGCCCCGGAATGACGATGCAAATCACTCATCCGCCAGCGCGGCGAATTCCTGCACCACGCGATCATAGACCGGGCGCTTGAACGGAATGATCAGCGAGGAAAGATTCTTCATCGGCTCCCAGCGCCAGGTGACGAATTCCGCCTTGTGACCGCCGCCGGGATTGGCGACGTCGATCTCGCTGTCCTTGCCGGTGAAGCGCATGGCGTACCATTTCTGGCGCTGGCCGCGGTAACGGCCTTTCCAGGCACGGCCCGCGACGGTGCGCGGAATGTCGTAGGTGAGCCAGTCGGCGACCTCGCCGAGCCGTTCCACCGAGCGCACGCTGGTCTCCTCGTAAAGCTCGCGCCTGGCGGCTTCCCAGGTATCTTCGCCGGGATCGACGCCGCCTTGCGGCATCTGCCAGACATGACTCTCGTCGACATGCTCGATGCCGCCGGCACGGCGCCCGATGAAGACCAGTCCGTTCTTGTTGAGAAGCATCACCCCGACGCAGGTCCGGTAGGGCAGATCCTCGTAACGCGTCATTCCGCCAAACCTCTCGCCACTCGTGGCCGACTCCTTCGGCCCCGTGGGACCCGCCGTGCCAATCCGTTGATTCAGCTGGATTTTGATTTCAACATCGCGGTTGTCAATGGCACCAGCAGGACACCGCGGTCGGGAAGCGTCTTGATCCAGGCGCCGATCCGCTCGATCGAGACGGGCAGGGCGGAGGCGGTGCCGATGGCGACACCGCGCTCGCGGGCGACCGATTCAAGCTTGTTCAGGGCGCGGTCGATCTCGGCGCCGGTCGGCACCGCGTCGATCGCGATGTCGCCCTTGCCGAACGGCATCGCCTGGCCTGCGGCGGCCTGGGGCGCGACGCTGCGTGGCGAGGAACCGTCGTCGAAGAAGCCGAGCCCGCGCTTGGCCGCCTCGCGCACGATCGGCTGCATCGAAGCGTCGGTGGCGATGAAGCGCGCCCCCATGAAATTGGCGAGGCCCGCATAGCCCTGCATCCGGCTCAGGTGCCAGTACAGACGGTCCATGTTCTGGTCGGCGCTCAGCGAAGTCAGCAGGGTCTGCGGGCCCGGATCATTGTCGGGGAAGTCGTAGGGCTCCATCGGGATCTGCAGGAAGATCTCGTGGCGCTGGGCGCGTGCGCGCTCGGCGAGCTTGCCGGGATCGGCGCCATAGGGCGTGAAGGCCAGCGTCACCGCGCCCGGCAGCTTCATGATCGCATCGGCGGTCTTGGCGGCACCGACGCCGAGCCCGCCGATGACGATCGCGATAACGGGCGTTCTTGCCGCCTTGGCGCGGTCAGCCTCCGCCGCATAGACCGTGAACGGCTTCAGGTCGGCGGCTGCGACCGGGATCATGCCGTAGCGCGACTTCTCGAGCAGCCGCTGGTCGATCCCGGACATGATGGCGGGCGCGGCGGAGGCCGGCTCGCCCTTGTCGGCAGCTTCGCCGCCACTGCCGATCACGACGTCATGGCGGGCGCCGCTGGAGCCGTCGATGATGGTGACGGTCTTCTGGTCGCCGGGTGCAGCCTGCTTCGGCGCCGCCTTGGTCTCGTGCTTGGTCTCCTGGCCCGAACTTTCGGAGGCTGCGGCTGCCGGCTTGTCCTCGGTCGCCTTCTGCTCGCGGATGGCAACGCGCGTGATCGGCTCGCCGCCGAGCGGATCCTTGTGGAAGATGGCAAAGCCGGCAAAGGTCGCGAGGAACAGGAGAAGCAGGACGGCAAGCACCTGGAGTCCCGTGAACGGCAGCCGCAGCTGGCGTTTCCGGCGCGGCTTCTCCTGTCCGAGCGGGGCGCTCAGATCATCGGCCGTTTCAGTCATGCGCGATCCCGAATCACTCGGCAATGACGATACCACGGCCGGGTCAAGCGGCGGCAGGCCGGGGCTCTACAGGGGAGCGGCTTCCCAGCAAAAAGGGCGGCTCGGAGGAGCCGCCCTTTGTCGCACCGTTGAGGTTGCAGTGTTGCGTCAGTTCGCCGCCTTGGGCTTGTCGGCCGCGGCCTTGTCGGTACCCGGCGTGGGCGCCGCGGAGGCGCTGTTCTTGATGCCGTGCAGGAGGTCGTCGGCCATCTTGAGCGCCTTGTCGTCCTTGGCATCCGGCGGAACGTAGGACTGCGAGCCGGTCTTCTCGTCGCCGTCGTTCTTGAGGTGGCCGCGCAGCGAAGCCTCGCCCTTGGTGTCGGTGCGGGACTTCAACTCGTCTGGCACGTCCTGGAGCACTTCGATGTCGGGCACGATGCCCTTGGCCTGGATCGACTTGCCCGACGGCGTGTAGTAGCGCGCCGTGGTCAGCCGCAGCGCGCCGTTGCCGCTGCCGAGCGGAATGATGGTCTGCACCGATCCCTTGCCGAAGGAGCGCGTGCCGACGATGGTCGCGCGCTTGTGGTCCTGCAGCGCGCCGGCGACGATTTCCGACGCCGAGGCCGAGCCGCCATTGACCAGCACGATCACCGGCTTGCCCTTGGTCAGGTCGCCCGGATGGGCGGAGCGGCGCTGCGTCTCCTCGGCATTGCGGCCGCGGGTCGACACGATCTCGCCGCGCTCCAGGAAGGAGTCGGAGACGGTGACCGCTTCTTCGAGAAGGCCGCCGGGATTGTTTCTGAGATCGATGACGTAGCCCTTCAGCTTGTCGCCGATCTGGTTCGAGAGATTGGCGATCTCCTTCTTCAGGCCTTCGGTGGTCTGCTCGTTGAAGGTGGTGATGCGGATATAGGCGATGTCGTCGGCCTCGACGCGCGCGCGCACCGAGCGGACGCGGATGTTGTCGCGCACCAGCGTAACGTCGATCGGATTGTCGACGCCCTTGCGAATGATCTTGAGCTTGATCTTGGTGTTGACGGGGCCGCGCATCTTCTCGACCGCCTGGTTCAGGGTCAGGCCCTGCACCGCCTCGTCGTCGAGATTGGTGATGATGTCGTTGGCCATGACGCCGGCGCGCGAGGCCGGGGTGTCGTCGATCGGCGAGACCACCTTGATCAGGCCGTCCTCCATGGTGACTTCGATGCCGAGGCCGCCGAACTCGCCGCGGGTCTGCACCTGCATGTCACGGAAGCTCTTGGCGTCCATGTAGCTGGAGTGCGGATCGAGGCCGGAGAGCATGCCGCTGATCGCCGATTCGATCAGCTTGGTGTCGTCGGGCTTCTCGACATAGTCGGAGCGCACGCGCTCGAACACGTCGCCGAACAGATTGAGCTGGCGATACGTGTCCGCGGTCGCGGCGCGCGCGCTCGAGCCCATGAACACCGCGCGCGGCTGGGTCACGAACAGCGTCAGCGCCGCGCCGGTGGCCGCGCTGAGGAGGATAACTGAAGTCTTGCGCATCATCCGCGAACCTTCTCGCCTTCATTTGCGGCCCACCATGGGCCTGGATCGATTGGAGTGCCGTCTTTGCGGAACTCGACATAGAGCACGGGTTGACTCGCATTCGTGGCGAGAATGGAGGCGACTTGGGATGTCGACCCCATGGTCGCGACCGGCTCCCCCGTGAGCACAAACTGTCCGATGTTTACCGAAATGCGCTCCATCCCGGCGATCAGGACATGATACCCGCCCCCTGCGTTAAGGATCAAGAGTTGTCCATAGCTGCGGAAGGGGCCTGAATAGACCACCCAGCCATCACACGGCGTCGTGACCTGGGAGCCGGGCCTGCTTGCCAAGGAAATGCCCTTTTGGACGCCCCCGACGCCGTCGGAACCGCCGAAATCCCTGATCTTGGTACCGTTGACCGGCAGGGGCAGCAGGCCCTTGGCCGAGGCGAAGGCGATTGCCGGGCTGGTCCGGGAACGGTCCTTGAAGGCGGCCGGCCCCGGCTTGGCGTTGGCGGCCGCCTTCGCCTCGGCCTGCTTTGCGGCCTCTGCCGCCTTCTCAGCCGCCTTGGCGGCGCTTTGCAGGTCTTGCTCCATCTTGGTGATCAGGCCCTGGAGGTCGCCCACCTGCCTGGAGAGCGTGATCGCCCGCGCATTCTCGGCGTCGAGGTCTTTTTCCCGCGAGGCCTGCTGGCGCTGCCGCTCATCGACGAGGGCTGCAAGCCGCGTCTGGTCGTTGCGGACCTTGTCGCGGTCGGCGGCGAGCTGGTCGCGCTCGGTTGCGATGTTCTTGCGCAGGGCCACGAGCTCGCCGAGCTCGCTCGCGATCCTTTCGGCGCGGCCACGTAGTTCCGGAACCACGGCGCCAAGCAGCATGGCCGTGCGCAGCGATTGCAGCGCGTCCTCGGGTCGCACCAGAAGCGCGGGCGGCGTCCGGCGTCCGGCTCGCTGGAGCGCGGCCAGAACCTCGACGATGTCAGCGCGCCGCGAGTCGAGCGAGGTGCGCATCTCCTTCTCGCGCCCGTTGAGCGCGGTCAGCCGCTGCTCGGCCTCGCCGATCTTGGTCTCGACGCTGCGCACGTTGGCGGCAGTGTCGATCAGTTGCTGGTTGAGCTGGGTACGGTCCTGGCCGAGCGAGGCGATTTCGGCCTTCAGCTTGGCCTGCGCCTCCTCGGCGCTCTTCTGCCGCTGCCGCGTGGCTTCGAGCTCCTGCTCGCGCTGCTTGATCGCATCCGCCGAGATTGCGGCAGTCTGCGGCGCAGGCGTTGCCGTCTGCGCTGCCGCCGGCGCAAGGTGGCTGCCGGCAAGGCCTGCGATCAGCAACAGGTTGAAAAGCGGCGCCCGCATCTCGTCGGAAAAGGTGCTCGTTGTGGCGCGAATCACGCGCGATGATAGGGATGGCCGGCCAGGATGGTTGCGGCCCGATAAAGCTGTTCCAGAAGCATGACGCGGACCATTTGGTGCGGCCAGGTCGCCGAGCCGAACGCGATCGCGAGCTTGGCCTTACGGCGCAATTCGGGCGAAAGTCCGTCCGCCCCGCCGATGATGAATATTGTATGCGCGCTACCCTCGTCCCGCCAGCGGCCGAGATTCCGTGCGAATACGGTCGAATCGAGATTTTGCCCGCGCTCGTCCAGCGCCACGATTACCGATCTGTCAGGAATGTGCGCTTCGATCGCAGCGGCCTCTTCGGCCATGCGCGTTGCGGTGTCGCGCGCGCGGCTTTCGGGAATTTCGCAGATCGTGAGCTCGCGAAACCCGAGCTTGCGGCCGACCTCGTCGAACCGCCCAAAATAGCGATCGGCAAGCTCCCGTTCGGGGCCCTGCTTCAGCCGGCCAACCGCAATGACAGCAACACGCATGACGTCTTTAGAACCGCGTCTTTAGAACCGCGTCTTGAGAGCCGCGTTTTCAACCCGCGCGCCAGGCGCGCGCACGACGCTAGCATGCGCGTCAGCCGATTCGAAATCGGCCTGTTCGGTCTAGATCGCCTTCGCCGCCCCTGGGCCCTGCGTGTACAATCTCTCGAGATTGTAGAACTCACGGACCTCGGGTCTGAACACGTGCACGATCACATCGCCGGAATCGATCAGCACCCAGTCGCAATTGGGCAAGCCCTCGACATGGATGTTCTTGAGGCCGGTTTCCTTGAGGCTCTTCGTGACGTTTTCCGCGATCGCGCCAACGTGCCGGTTGGCCCGGCCCGTGGTGACGATCATGTAGTCGGAGTACGCCGATTTGCCGCGAAGGTCGATGGTGACCGTCTCTTCCGCCTTCATATCCTCGAGGCGGGAGAGGATCAGGCTCAGCGTCTTGTCGGCGTCGGGTTGCGCCTTCAAGGCCGCAGCTTGGGTCGATGTTTTACGCGTAGGCTTAGCAACCTTGGGTAAAACAGACTTGGACAATACAGATGTGGTCAGGGACCATTCCTTTCACTGTATCGCGAACGCCGAATCCGCGCTCACTGGCTACACTACATCATGTGGGGTTAAGGGTTTCAATATGCCAGAGCGTGTTCCCCCCACGACCCGCCTCACGCGATGCCTCATTTGGCCGCCTTCCAGCTCCCGTCCGGGTTCCGCAAGGTGGTCGAGGACAGGCTGAGCTTCAGCCCGGTGAGGAAGACCCATGCCGGCGCCTGCCGGTCCGCAAGCCGCGTGGCTTCATTCTCGGGCAAACGGTAGCGGGCTAGCGCCTGGGCGGCGGGGGAAGCGAGGGCGCGAAAGCTTTGCGGCGGGCGGTCGATGACCGCCATCGGCACCTGGGCGGCGATGCGCTGCCAGTCCTGCCAGCGATGAAATTGCGCGAGGTTGTCGGCGCCCATGATCCAGACAAAGCGCAAGCCGCTCGCGCGGCGGCGCAAGAAGTTGATCGTGTCGATAGTGTAGCGCGTGCGAATGACGGATTCGAGACAGCTCACCTCGATGCGCGGATCGTCAGCGACATCGCGCGCGGCCTTCATGCGCTCGCCGAGCGCGTGCAGCGCGCCGTTCTCCTTCAAGGGATTGCCCGGCGTCACCAGCCACCACACGCGATCGAGCTGCAAGCGCGTGAGCGCGAAGCGGCTGATCGCGCGGTGCGCGTGATGCGGCGGATTGAAGGAGCCGCCGAGCAGCCCGATGCGCATGCCATCGGTGTAAGGCGGCAACGCTTGCGCCACGAAGCGCGGCACGACGAAATGGTTGCTCAATGCTCGCCCTGCGAGATCACGGCCGTGTCTGTCCGGTGCCGTGGACGCGGTACTTGAAGCTCGTGAGCTGTTCGGCGCCGACCGGACCGCGGGCGTGGAATCGGCCGGTGGCGATACCGATCTCGGCGCCGAAGCCGAACTCGCCGCCATCGGCGAATTGCGTCGAGGCGTTGTGCAGGACGATCGCGGAATCCACCTCGCTCAGGAATTTTTTCGCGGCGGCTTCATCCTTGCTCACGATCGCATCGGTGTGATGCGAGCCATGAGTCTGGATGTGTGCGATCGCGCCGTCGACGCCGTCGACCACCTTCGCCGCGATGATCGCGTCGAGATATTCGGTGTCCCAGTCGTCCTCGCTCGCAGCTTTGACGCGCGCGTCGGTGCCTTGCACGGTCTCGTCGCCGCGCACTTCGCAGCCGGCATCGATCAGCATCTGGACCAGCGGCTTCAGGCTCTTTGCAGCTCCCGCGCGATCGACCAACAGCGTCTCCGCCGCGCCGCAGACGCCGGTGCGGCGCATCTTGGCATTGAGCACGATCGATTTCGCCATATCGAGATCGGCGCTGGCATCGACATAGACATGGTTGACGCCTTCGAGATGCGCGAATACCGGCACGCGCGCCTCCGCCTCGACGCGCGCGACCAGGCTCTTTCCCCCGCGCGGCACGATCACGTCGACGGCGCCGTTCAGGCCCGCAAGCATCATGCCGACCGCCGCGCGGTCGCGCGTCGGCACCAGCGTGATCGCGGCCTCAGGCAGGCCTGCCTCGCGGAGACCCTGCACCAGACATTCATGGATCGCGCGGCAGGAGCGGAAGCTGTCGGAGCCGCCGCGCAGGATCACGGCATTGCCGGATTTCAGGCACAGCACGCCGGCATCGGCCGCGACATTGGGCCGGCTCTCGAAGATCACGCCGACGACGCCGAGCGGCACGCGCACGCGCTCGATGGTCATGCCGTTCGGCCGCTGCCAGCTCTCGGTGACAACGCCGACGGGATCGGCAATGCCGCGCACGATGGCGATGCCTTCCGCCATGGCCTCGATACGCGCGGGCGTCAATGTGAGACGGTCGATGAAGGCGCCCGTCGCATCGCCGCTGGCGCGCGCCTCGGCGACGTCCTCCGCATTGGCCGCGAGAATGGCGGCCGCGTTCTTGCGGATCGCCCGCTCCATGGCCTCCAGCGCCCGGTTCTTCTGCTCCGCCGGCGCCAGCGCCAGCACGCGCGCGGCCGCGCGGGCACGGGCGGCGAGATCGGTCATCAGCGCCAGGAGATCGGCAGTACGATCGACGGTGCCGTCGAGGGCTTTGAGGGGGGCGGCCATGGGAGTTCAACCTTCTGCTAAGGCGGTGTCCTAGCACGGAAATCCCGCCTCTGCGAAGGGCGGGGAGGGTATGGCTGGTCTCTACGGGAAGCGCGCGGCGCTCGGCCAATGGCCTAGCCACCGACGTCATTCCGGGGCGGTGCGTCAGCACCGAACTATGGTGCGCGGTTGCGCACCTGAGAATCTCGAGATTCCCCGAAAGCGCAATGGCGCTCGTGGGTCTGGTCTTCCGGACCATCCCGGAATGACTGAGACTATGGACTACCCGCCCACCACCAGATCGTCGCGGTGGATCATCTCCGACCTGCCGCTGATGCCGAGGATGGCCATCACATCTGGCGAGGAGCGGCCCTTGATCCGCTCGGCGTCGTCGGCGTCATAGGCGATCAGGCCGCGGCCGATCTCGCGCATGTCGGGGCCGCGCACGATCACGGCATCGCCGCGGGCGAATTGGCCCTCGACCTTGATCACACCCGCCGGCAACAGGCTCGCGCCCGCACGTAGCGCGGCAACCGCGCCGGCGTCGATCGTCAGCGTGCCCTTCGGCTCCAGTGAGCCCGCGATCCAACGCTTTCGCGAGGTCACGGGATTGGCTGGCGTCAGGAACCAGGTGCAGCGACCGCCATCGGCGATCGCCTGCAAGGGGTGCTCGATCTTGCCCGAGGCGATCAGCATGTGCGTGCCGCCGGTGGTCGCGATCTTCGCGGCCTCGACCTTGGTGCGCATGCCGCCGCGGGACAGTTCGGACTCGGCATCTCCCGCCACAGCCTCGATCTCCGAGGAGATGCTGTCGACCACCGGAATCAGCTTTGCGTTCGGATTGTTCTTCGGCGGGGCGTCGTAGAGACCGTCGATGTCGGACAGCAGCACCAGGAGATCGGCGCTCGCCATGGTGGCGACGCGCGCGGCGAGGCGGTCATTATCGCCATAGCGGATTTCGTTGGTCGCGACCGTGTCGTTCTCGTTGATCACGGGGATTGCGCGCCACTCCAGGAGCTTGCCGATGGTCGAGCGCGCGTTGAGATAGCGGCGGCGCTCCTCGGTGTCCTGGAGCGTCACCAGGATCTGCCCGGAGCCGATGCCGTGAGCCCCGAGCACCTCCGACCAGATCCGCGCCAGCGCGATCTGGCCGACGGCGGCCGCGGCCTGGCTCTCCTCGAGCTTCAGGGGTCCACGCGGCAGCTTGAGTCGGCTGCGGCCGAGCGCGATTGAGCCCGAGGAGACGACGAGGACATCGCGGCCCTCGCGGTGCAGCTTGGCCATGTCGTCGGCGAGCGCAGCCAGCCAGGACGCCCGTACCTCGCCCTTGTCGGAATCGACCAGCAGGGCCGAGCCGACCTTGACGACGATGCGGCGGAATTGACTGAGTTCGGGGCTGGCCATGGGCGCGCTTTAAAGGCGATCTGCTCTGCATTCGGGAAGCGGCGGAGCGAAAAGGCGGCGCCGGTGAGGCCTGCTTTTGCAGCAGGACGATGGCCGGCGCAAGGCGGCGCGGCGGGTAAACAGCGTTAACGGTCTTGTCTGCCACTGCTGTACCTGTCTAATGCGGCCCGATACGAGGGAGGATACGCATGGATCGCCGCGACTTCATCGCCGGATGTCTCGGACTGCCGCTGCTGGCGCAGGCAACCGGGGCGCACGGCCAGGCCGGGCTGACCAAGATCATCTTCCCGTTCGCGGCGGGGGCGGGCGGCGACACGCTGTGCCGGCTGATCGCGCAGGAAATCGCGCCGCTGTTGCAGAAGACCATCGTCGTCGAGAACCGCACCGGCGGCGACGGCCTGATCGGCATCAAGGCGGTGAAGGGTGCCAATCCCGACGGCAGCATGGTGCTGGTGACGACCGGTCCCACCATGTATCTGCTGCCGATGGTGGAGACGACGCCGACCTTCGATGCGGCGAAGGATTTCATGCCGGTGTCGCTGCTGGCACGCTTCGAGTTCGCCGTCGTGATCGGGCCAGCCATCTCAGCCAGGAATTTCGGCGAGTTCGTCGCCTGGCTGAAGGCCAATCCGGACAAGGCGACGTTCGGCGTGCCCAGCAACGGCACCATCCCGCATTTCATGGGCTCGAAAATGGAGAAGGATCTTGGCATCCCTCTGAGCCGTGTGCCCTATCGCGGCAGCGCACCGATCCTCAACGACCTCGTCGGCGGCCATGTGCCGTTCGGCATCACGACCCTGGCCGACGCGCTTCCGCAGCATCGCGCCAAGGGCGTGACGATCATCGCGGTCTCGAGCGCAGAGCGTTCACCGTTCGCGCCCGACGTTCCGACGCTGAGGGAGAGCGGGATCGATCTCGTCGCGGACGCGTGGTACGGCATGTGGCTTCCCGCCGGCAGCCCGCCGGAGTTTGCGAGCAAGCTCAGCGCGGCCGCGGCCGCAGCGCTCACCAAGCCCGAGGTGAAGGAGAAGCTCACCGCGATCGGACTCATTCCGGTCGGCAGCACGGCGGAAGGGTTGACTCAAGAGCTCGCCGCGAACACCGCGTTCTGGCAGCCGATCGTGAAGGCGACGGGATACAAGATCGAGAATTGAATTCTCTCCCTCTCCCCGCCTGCGGGGAGAGGCGAAGGATTCACATCTTCGCGCGCTGCTCGATCTTGTCGCGGATCGCGTTGAGCTCGGCTTCATCCCAGATGCCGATCAGAATGCCGCCCTTCACCTGGAGCTGATTGTCGGCATAAGCCGCGATCTTCTCGCGCGGCGTGGTGATGTGACCGCTCGGATGCAGCGCCCAGTCGAACAATTCAGCCTGAAGCCTTGCGATGATGCCGGCGCATTCGGGATCGTCGCCGCGATCGATGAACTCGTCCGGATCGGTTTCGAGGTCGTACAGCATCGGGCGGAAGCCGGAGGCGTGGATGTATTTCCAGCGGCCATCGAACACCATGAACAGGCGGCAGCGCTCGATCGGCTGGTTCAGCTTCAGCCGCACGTCCTGCATCGCGTAGTCGTATTCGGAGAACGCGACCTTGCGCCATTCGGGCTTCTCGCCGCGCAGCAGCGGCAATAGCGAACGGCCCTCGAGGATGTGGCTGGGCACCTTGCCGCCAAAGTAATCGACGAAGGTCGGCGCGAGATCGATGCCCTCGACCAGCGCATCGCATGTCGTGCCGCGCGTGGCATCGGCGTCCCTCGAGGGATCGATCACGATCAGTGGGATCTTCGCCGACTGCTCGTGGAACAGATCCTTCTCGCCCATCCAGTGATCGCCGAGATAATCGCCATGATCCGACGTGAACACGATCATGGTGGTTTCGAGGAGACCGCGCGCCTCCAGGAACTTCATCAGCACGCCCATCTGGTCGTCGATCTGCGTGATCAGGCCCATATAGGTCGGGATCACCTTGTCGCGGGCATCGTCGCGCGCCATGTTCTTGGAATAGCGCATGTCCATGTAGGCGCCGAACACGGGATGCGGATTTTGCCGCTCGCGCTCCGAGCGGATCGCCGGCAGCATGTCCGAGGTCGCGTACATGCTGGCGTAGGGTTCTGGCGCGATATAGGGCCAGTGCGGCTTGATGTAGGACAAGTGCAAGCACCACGGCCGGCCATCGCTCTCGGCCTCGGTGATGAAATCCATCGCGCGCCGCGTCATGTAGGGCGTCTCCGAATGCTCGTCCGGCACGCGCGCGGCCTTGTCGGCGTGCACCAGCAGCCAGCCGTTCTGCAGGCTGCCGTCGTCGTCGGCACCTGAATTGGCCCAATGCTCCCAGGGATTGGTCGCCTCAAAGCCCTGCTTGCGCAGATACTCGTCGTATTTCGGACGCGGCCTTCCGGTCGGATGCAAGCCGTCGTCGCGCTCATAGGGCTCGAAGCCGCATTCGGCGACGTGCACGCCGATGATCGACTCCGGCGGGATGCCGAGCGCCTTCATGCCTTCGAGGTCGGGCGCCATATGGGTCTTGCCGACCAGCACGTTGCGCACGCCGATTTTTCTGAGGTGATCGCCGAGCGTCGGCTCGCCGACGCGCAGCGGCCAGCCGTTCCAGTGCGAGCCGTGCGAGCGCATGTAGCGCCCGGTATAGAACGACATCCGCGACGGCCCGCAGATCGGCGATTGCACATAGGCCTTGGAGAACAGCACGCCGCGCCTGGCCATGGCGTCGATGTTGGGCGTCTTCAGCGAGGGATGCCCGGTGCAGCCGAGATAATCGTAGCGAAGCTGGTCGCACATGATCCAGAGAACGTTCTTCGCGCGCGACATGCCTCTTCACTCCGTCATTTCTCGATTTGCCGGATGCTGCGCTATCGACGGCGCGAAGACAACCTTCCCCGATGGGAGTCGGCGGCCGCAAATTCCCTGTCGTCCCGGCGAAGGCCGGGACCCATAACCCGAGGACATAGTTTGGCGAAAACTCCTCGTTCGGTACTGCGACCATCCGCAATCGATAGATCACGCGGTATGGGTCACGGCCTTCGCCGGGACGCGATTAGGCCGACCACGGCTCCGCTTCGGCGGCGCTCTTGGCCTTGCTGGACACCGGGCTTTCGCCGATCACATCGGCGAGCGCGCGCAGCGCTTCCTTGACGCCCTGGCCGGTGACGCCGGAGAGCAGCAGCGGCGCCTTCTTGGCGGCGCGCTTCAACCGGTCCTTCTGCTTCTTCAGCTCATCCGGCTCGACTGCGTCGATCTTGTTCAGTGCGACGATCTCGATCTTGTCGGTCAGCAGCCCGCCATAAGCGTCAAGCTCCTTGCGCACCGTCTTGTAGGCCTTGCCGGCATGCTCGGATGTCGCGTCGACGAGATGCAGCAGCACGCGGCAGCGCTCGACATGGCCGAGGAAGCGGTCGCCGAGGCCCGCACCTTCATGCGCACCCTCGATCAGACCCGGAATATCAGCCAGCACGAATTCGCGACCGTCGGCATTCACGACGCCGAGTTGCGGATGCAGCGTGGTGAAAGGATAGTCGGCGATTTTCGGTTTTGCCGCGCTGACCTTGGAGAGGAAGGTCGACTTGCCGGCATTCGGCAGGCCGACGAGGCCTGCGTCGGCAATGAGTTTCAGCCGCAGCCAGATCCAGCGCTCTTCGCCGGGTTGGCCGGGATTGGCGTTGCGCGGCGCGCGGTTGGTCGACGACTTGAAATGCGCGTTGCCGAAACCGCCATTGCCGCCTTCGGCGAGCACGAATTCTTCGCCGACATTGGTGAAGTCGTGGATCAGCGTCTCGCGATCCTCGTCGAAGATCTGCGTGCCCACCGGGACCTTGAGCACGATCGCCTTGCCGTTGGCGCCGTGGCGGTCCGAGCCCATGCCGTTCTCGCCCTTCTGGGCCTTGAAGTGCTGCTGGTAGCGGTAGTCGATCAGCGTATTAAGCCCGTCGGCGACCTCGATGACGACATTGCCGCCGCGGCCGCCATTGCCGCCGGAGGGGCCGCCGAATTCGATGAACTTTTCGCGGCGGAACGCCACGCAGCCGTTCCCGCCGTCACCGGAGCGGATATAGACCTTTGCTTCGTCGAGAAATTTCATGGGCCATAGGTAGGGCAGGGGAGCGGGCGCGGCAACCCGAACTTGTCCGGGAAAGGCGCGAAATTCCGCGATTTTCGGCCCTTGCTTAACCCTTAGGATCAGGCCGGCCTGCGGCGGATCAGGAATTTCTGCGTCCCCTCCAGCACCAGCTCCTTGCGCTGGTTGTAGATGGTGCTGGTAAGCATCACCACGCCGGTCGTGCGTCCCGGCACCAGCTCGGTGACCTCGAGCGCGGGGTAGATCGTGTCGTCGGCGAACACCGGCTTGAGAAAGCGGCTCGACTGCTCGAGGAAGCCGACCAGCGACTCCTCGACCATGAAGGGAAACAGGCCGGCGCCGGGAGCGGTGTGGATCAGCGTCTGGAAGCCGTGGGCGAGCAGGTTCGGCATGCCGCGGGCGCGGCAATATTCGACATCGTAATGCACCGGGTGGGTGTCGCCGCTCGCGGTCTGGAACGCGGCGAACACGGCCGAGGTCTGCGTGCGGCTCGGCAGCACGAAGCGTTCGCCGAGGACGAAATCCTCAAACCAGCGTTGCGCCGGGATCATGCGGTGCTCGGTCGGATCGAACGCGGTCATGTCTGGTACTCTCTTGCCGGAGATACCAATCGCTACCGCGATGCGAAGAGTGCGACAATACGCTCAATTCATCATGACCGGGCTTGTCTGGGTTCTCCATGCCTTTAAAACGGGCCACAGCTGACAAGTTCAGTTCGCCGGTTCCTGGCGCGCTCTCCCCCGTCATTGCGAGCGCAGCGAAGCAATCCAGACTGTTGCCGCGGAAAGATTCTGGATTGCTTCGCTGCGCTCGCAATGACGAGTTCCCAAAAACAAACTCTTCAATGCCCCTCTTCAAGAAACTCTCCGCCTATGACGAGCGCTCGGCGCGGCTGGCCGGCATCGCGCTGATGGTGTTATCGATCTTCCTGTTCTCGTTCGGCGATGCCATGGGCAAGTTCATCGTCGCGACCTATTCGGTGGGGCAGCTCTTGTTTCTGCGCGCCAGCGCGGCCTTGCTCGTGCTGGCACCATCGATCTGGCGGCAGCGCCACGAATTCACGCATCTGGAGCGGCCGTGGTTGCAGCTCTTCCGCGTGGTGCTCTCGACAGTGGAAGTGGCGGCCTTTTTTCTCGCGACGGTCTACCTGCCGCTCGCCGACGTCATCACCTATTACCTCGCAGGCCCTATCTTCGTCACCGCACTGTCCGCGATCTTCCTGGGCGAGCAGGTCGGCTGGCGCCGCTGGACGGCGATCCTGGTCGGCTTCTGCGGCGTCCTGATCGCGCTGCGCCCGTCGGCGCAGACTGTCAGCCTGCCGGCGCTGATCGCGCTGGGCGGCAGCCTGTCGTTTGCGATGCTGATGCTGGTCACGCGCTCGCTGCGCGCGACGCCCGACATCGTGATGGTCTCCTCGCAGTTCGGTGGCACGTTCCTGCTCGGGCTCGTCCTGTCCCCGTTTCACTGGGTGTCACCGGGCGCGGGCAGCCTCGTGCTGTTTGCACTGTCCGGCTGCATCTCGGTCGCCGCGCTGTTCTGCGTCAACCGCTCGCTCAAGCTCGCACCCGCAAGCGTGGTGGTGCCCTATCAATATTCGATGATCATCTGGGCCGTGATCTTCGGCTTCGTCGTGTTCGGCGACGTGCCGCAGGTCGCCACCATCATCGGTGCCGCCATCATCATCGGCGCCGGTTTCTACATCTATCTGCGCGAACGGGATCTGGGACGGCAGGACACGTCGGTGAATCCGCCGGTGTAAGAGCGGCGCCACAATTTCGATCGTCGTCCCGGGGCGCGCAGAGCGCGAGCCCGGGACGACAGCCGTAGTTTTGGCGACGCCCGCGCCCCTACCTCACCCGTCTCGCGCTGCTCCAGCTCTTCAGCGAGGACCACACGCCGCGCGATAGGCGGAAGCAGTCGACGGGGGTCGAGGATCCCAGCGCGTAGAAGCGGTGCAGCTGGACGCCGCTCCACTGGAAACCGCACTTCTCCAGCACGTTGCGCGAGGCCGGATTGGTGACGCGCGCGCCGGCGTACAGATGATCTTCGGAAAACTCCTCGAAGAAGAAGTCGATCGCCCCCCGCGCAGCCTCGGTGGCAAAGCCTTTTCCCCAATGCTCGACGCCGAGCCAGTAGCCGAGCTCGGCGCCATCGGGCGTCGAGCAGTCGATCCCGATCATGCCGACGGGCGTATTGTCATGCTCGATCAGGAACACGGTCTCGCTGCCGAACTCTGCGGTGGCGCGGACGAATTCCACGGCGTCGTCGTGCGAATAGGGATACGGCAGGCGGCGCGTGTTCTCGGCGATGCGGCGGTCGTTGGCGAGGCGCGCGATCGCCTTGACGTCGGCGAGCGTCGGCTTGCGCAAGGTCAGCCGCTCGGTGGCGACGACATCAGGCCTCGCCTCGCGCAAGGTGGTGCTCGAAAAGTCCTGCAACATGTCCGGCTCCGTCAAAGACTTAAAGTCACAACGAAAAGGGGAGGCCGGTTTCCCGCCTCCCCTGGAGCCTTCTTGTGGACTCCGCCGGTTTGGTCAGGACCCGGCGGACTCCAAATTTGATCCACCGTATTATTCAGCCGCCTCTGCGATCGGAAGCACCGATACGAATGTGCGGCCGTTGGCTTTAGCCTGGAACGCAACGCGGCCTTCGACCTTGGCGAACAGAGTGTGGTCTGTGCCCATGCCGACATTAAGGCCGGGATGCCACGTGGTGCCGCGCTGACGCGCAATGATGTTGCCGGGAATCACATGCTCCCCGCCGAACACCTTGATGCCGAGGCGCTTGCCCTTCGAATCGCGACCGTTGCGCGATGAACCGCCTGCTTTTTTGTGAGCCATGGCTCGTCTCCGAAATCCTGCGTATCTCTAGATCAATTCCTTGACGGAATCATTTCACATTTTCTCACGCATCAATTTGTGAATTGGCGTGATCAAATCTGGTTACTCAGCGGCTTCCTGCGCCACCACCTTCTCCTTCTTCGGACGCGGCCCCTTGGTGGGCTTGGCGTTGTCCGTCAGGATCTCAGTGACGCGGAGCACGGTGATCTCGTCGCGATAGCCGCGCTTGCGGCGCGAATTCTTGCGGCGGCGCTTCTTGAACGCGATGACCTTCGGCCCGCGCTTGTGGTCGAGCACCTCGGCCGCCACGGACGCGCCCGCAACCGTCGGGGCACCCAGGACCGGCGTGTCGCCGCCAACCACCAGAACTTCACTCAGCTGCACGATCGTGCCGACTTCGCCGGCGATCTTGCCAATTTCCAGGACATCATCCGGAACGACGCGGTACTGCCGGCCGCCGGTTTTGATGACTGCGAACATCGTTCTCTTCCTTCGTGTTCAATCCCGGCCTTTCGGATTTTCGTCCGGGCCGGCTTTTTGTCAGTCGCTAAGGGTTTGTTAAATTCTCGCGCGGGCGGGAGCGATCCCATTGAAAAACCCACGCAAAAACAAGCGGCGCGAGAAACGCCCCGCGCCGGCTGGGGGGACTTATAGCGGCCGAGAGCCCTGAGTCAAGGAAAACCGGGCCGAAAAAGCCCCGAATTTGAAGGATTTGGCCGGTTCTTGCCGCTAGGCCGGGTGCCCGCGGACAGTTGGCCGCATCTGCAACCAACGGGTTCCCCCGCCGTTGTCCCCGGGCAATTCCAAAAACGGGCAAGGGCCAATGGCAGACGAGCTGGTTTTGACGACGGGCATAGCCCAGCACGGGGCGGGCCGGCTGCCGTCGGTCGACGTCGACAGCTTCAATGTCGAGCTGAAGGACGAGGACGGTTTTCTCGGCGACCGCGCCAGCAAGGGCGCCTTCCGCGACATCCTCGACGGCTGGCGCAAGCCGCTGCGCAGGACCGGCGAGGACCCCTTCGGCGACGAGCCGTCGGAGAAGATCGCCAAGAAGACGCTGGATGCGATGCTGGTCGGCGACGACACCGAGGCCTCCGCCGTGGTGCACAGCGCGATCGAGGATTTTGCCCAGGAGCTCGCCTATGTCACCCGCCGCTTCCTGAAGACAAAAGCCTGGGCGAAGACCGAGCGCATCGTGGTCGGCGGCGGTTTTCGCGATTCAAGGCTGGGCGAGCTCGCGATCGCCCGCGCCGACATCATCCTGAAGTCCGAAGGCTTCAAGGGCGACATGCGGCCGATCCGCTTCCACCCCGACGAGGCGGCCCTGATCGGCGCGCTGCATCTGGCGCCGTCCTGGATTTTCGAGGCCCATGACAGCATCCTCGCGGTCGATATCGGCGGCACCAATATCCGCTGCGGCGTGGTCGAGACGCGCTGGAAGAAGGCCAAGGACCTTTCCAAGGCCTGCGTCTGGAAGTCCGACCTGTGGCGCCACGCCGACGATGAGCCGACCCGCGAAGGCGCGGTGAAGCGGCTCACCAAGATGCTGAAGGAGCTGATCGCGGCGGCCGACACCGAAGGCCTCAAGCTCGCGCCGTTCATCGGCATCGCCTGTCCCGGCGTGATCAAGGAGGATGGCTCGATCGAGAAGGGCGCGCAAAATCTCCCCGGCAATTGGGAGAGCAGCAAGTTCAACCTCCCGGCGAGTCTCGTCGAAGGCATTCCTGCGATCGGCGAGCACGACACCGCGATCCTGATGCACAATGACGGCGTGGTGCAGGGTCTTTCCGAGGTGCCGTTCATGCAGGATGTCGAGCGCTGGGGCGTGCTCACCATCGGCACCGGGCTTGGCAACGCGCGCTTCACCAATCGCCGCAAGGAGGGCAACGGCAAGGACCGTGACTCCACGGATAATGGGAAGAAGAAGGCCAAAGAAAACAACAAGGAAGGCCGGCAGAACGACAAGGAGTAACCTTGACTGGTTAGGTTAAGGCACGGATTGCGTTGCGGGAGGCCGCGCACACGCTAGGGTCGAATCTGTCGCCTCACGCCGGCCGGCGAAGCCGCCCTTCTCGGCCTGCATTGCAATGAGCGGCAACGGGACCGCCAGTGTTTACCGCGTCTGGCGGTCCCACCCGTGGGGCCGCCGCGGTGCCAGCCCGTCGCTTCCCGCCTGATGTGATTCGCGTCGGCATGGCGCGGTCGCGCTCCGCCGAGTTCGGGAAATTTTGGCACAAACTGCACTTTGCAGCCGCTCTTCCCGGTCTAGTATTACCGCATGGGGAACGATCTGGTGTTTCGAATCGCGGTCATCGTCCTGGGAACACTGCCGGTCGTGCTGACGGCTGTCGCCGTGCTCGGCGCCCCGTTCCTGGACTGAGACAGCCTTCTGAGGCAGGCTTGGCTCCGCGCCACTCCGATGGCGCGAGCGCGCGAATCCGCGCAAAAGCCGGCCGCCGGCCCGGCTTCTGCCGCGTGTTCCTTTTGATGCCATCCACGCGGCGCTGGATTTTCGCTCCGCCCGCCTTGTCTGGCCCGCCATCCTCGCCTAGAACACGCCCCGACCGCACGGGGCTACCCCCCGATTTGGCGCCTTCAGGAGAGGTGGCAGAGTGGTTGAATGCACCGCACTCGAAATGCGGCATAGGTGCAAGCCTATCGGGGGTTCGAATCCCTCCCTCTCCGCCAGTTGAAGAGCCCTCCATGAAAATTGGGCCGCAGCCAGGGAAACGGCTACACCTGCTTGCGCGAGCCTACGGAGCGAGGCGGTCTGCGATGAGATCAGGGTGGATTTGGCTCGGCTCGTCGCTGACGGGCCTCGCACTGCTGGTATCGCCGGCGACGGCGCAATTCGATCCCGCAAAGGCTTACGAGGAAGCACCGGCGGTCGCGGCGCGCTATCCGGACCCGGGCGTCGATTACGACACGCCGGCACTTGCGCCCGGCCGCACCGGCTTCACTGGCCATGCCGAGATGATGGCGTATCTCAGCGCGTTGCAGGCGAAATCATCGGTCATGACGATGAAGATCGCGGGGCGCTCGCAGCAGGGCCGCGAACTGCCGCTCCTGATCTTCGGCAGCATGGCGCCCACCAGGCCGGTGGTGCTGCTGATCGGCCAGCAGCATGGCAACGAGCACGCCGGCGGCGAAGCGATGCTGGCACTGGCGAGGCGGCTCGCCGATGGCGACCTTGCTCCTCTGCTCGACCGCATCACCGTGCTGATCGTGCCGCGCGCCAATCCCGACGGCGCCGCTGCCGACAAGCGTGCGCTCGCGGATGGCGTCGACCTCAACCGCGACCACACTCTGCTGCGATCGCCCGAAGGCCAGGCGCTCGGCGCGATCTTCCGCGACTACCAGCCCAATATCGTGCTCGACTGCCACGAATTCACGGTGGCGTCGCGCTGGGTCGACAAGTTCGGCGGGCTGCAGCGCATCGACGCCATGCTGCAATACGCGACCACCGCAAACCTGCCCGACATGTTCGTCGAGCTGCAGCAGAATTTTCGCAACTCCATCATGGCCGCGCTCGACAGCGCCGGGCTGACCCAGGATTGGTACTACACGACCGGCCGTGCCGGCGGCCCGGCCGTGGCGTCGATGGGCGGCATCGGGGCCGACACCGGGCGCAACGTCGCCGCCTTGCGCAACGCGGTCTCGTTCCTGGTCGAGACGCGCGGCGTCGGTATCGGGCTTGCTCACTTCAGGCGGCGCGTCCACACCCATGTCACGGCCGCACAGGCGATTCTGCAGGCTGCCGCCGACAATCCGGCCGGCGTGCTTGCCGCGGTCGCGCGTTCGCGCGAGGTGGTGAGCGGTCTTTCCGGCAGCGGCAATTTCGTCGTGCTGTCGAAGCAGACGCCGGAAAAGCGCGTCCTCACCTTCGTCGATCCGGTGACCGGCGCGGACAAGCCCATCGAGGTCGACTGGAATTCGTCGCTGAAGATCATTCCCGCGCTGACACGGTCGCGGCCGGCAGGCTACCTGCTCGCGGCGAGCGAAGGCGCGGCGGCCGCCAAGCTGCGCGATCTCGGCCTCATCGTGCAGCAGATATCGGCGAAGGCCGATGTATCCGGCGAAACCTACCGGACAGTGAGCGTGCACGAATCCGGCAAGGAAGACGTCACCGGCAGCGACGAAGGCGCTGGCAAAATCCTGCTTGGCGAGTTCGCGACCGAGGGCACGACGGTCAAGGCGAACGCCGGCGACTATTACGTGTCGATGGCGCAGCCGCTTGCCAACCTCGCCGGCATCGAGCTGGAGCCGGAGAGCCCGGTCGGCTTCGTTGCCAACCGGCTGATCGCAATTCCCGCAGGCGGGACGATTGCGACGGCGCGGCTTTCGGCGGCGCCGCCGGCGCTGAAGGCCTGGGACGGCAAGTAGAGCCCGTTGTCGCGAGGCGGCAGCGCGCCCAGGACGTGGGGCTTTGTCACTCCGCCGGCTCGACGGCCGAGGCGCGATGCCGCTAGCGCCACCCGAGCGCCGGCGCTATGTGCTTCAGGATCGCTTCGATCGCATGGGCGCAGTAGGCGACGCCCAGCTGGTTGGGGACGGTCAGCAGCAGCGTGTCGGCTTCAGCGATGGCCTCGTCCTTGCGCAGCTGCTCGATCAGGACATCAGGCTCGGCGGCATAGCTGCGGCCGAAGATCGCGCGGGTGCGCGGATCGATGAAGCCGATCTGGTCCTGCTCCTCGCGCCCATTGCCGAAATAAGCGCGGTCGCGATCATCGATCAAAGCGAAGATGCTGCGGCTGACCGAGACGCGCGGCTCGCGCGTATGGCCGGCCTCCTTCCAGGCGGCGCGGTAGGCGCGAATCTGGGCGGCCTGCTGCACGTGGAAGGCTTCGCCGGTCTCGTCGTTCTTCAGCGTCGAGCTTTGCAGGTTCATGCCGAGCCTGGCGGCCCAGACGGCGGTGGCGTTCGAGCCGGCGCCCCACCAGATCCGCTCGCGCAGGCCTTCCGAATGGGGTTCGAGGCGCAATAGGCCCGGCGGATTGGGAAACATCGGCTGCGGATTGGGATTTGCAAAACCCTCGCCGCGCAGGAGGTCGAGGAAGATCTCGGCATGGCGCCGGCCCATGTCGGCGTCGCTCTGCCCCTCGGCCGGCTGATAGCCGAAATAGCGCCAGCCATCGATCACCTGCTCGGGCGAGCCGCGGCTGATGCCGAGCTGCAGCCGCCCGCCGGCGATCAGATCGGCGCTGCCGGCGTCCTCCGCCATGTAGAGCGGATTTTCGTAGCGCATGTCGATGACGGCCGTGCCGATCTCGATACGGCCCGTCCTTGCGCCGACCGCCGCCAGCAGCGGAAAGGGCGAGGCAAGCTGGCGCGCGAAATGATGGACGCGGAAATAGGCTCCATCCGCGCCCAGCTCCTCGGCGGCCACCGCCAGATCGATGGATTGCAGCAGCGTATCCGCGGCCGAGCGGGTCTGCGATTGCGGGGAGGGCGTCCAGTGCCCGAACGAGAGAAAGCCGATCTTCTTCATGCCGTCAGTCTAGTTGATCTCTGATGTGATGCCCAGGAACCGATGCGCCGGTCGCCCGTTAGTCTCTCAATCTCCCGCCGGGCGGCGCGGAATCGAAGTCGCCGCTGCGGCCTGCTTCGTCAAACCAGGCTGCGATGCTGATGAAAACCAGATCACATAAGCGTACACGCCTTGAGCAGCCGATGGACTTTCGGCCAGCTCCGCTGTTGCGGGCGGCGATCGTCAAATGGGCAAAGCACCAGGCCGACAAGCCCACGCTGCCGGAGGCCGTACGCCGTCTGGTCGAACACGGTCTTGCGAGGAGCAACGAAAAGGGGCCGAAGCGGCGCGCTCGCGAAATGGCGGGTGACACGATCGACGGCTTGATCGATGCCAGGACCACGGCGGAGGATAGAGCCACGCGCAAGCGGCATCTGCTCAACGGGCCGGAGGAGTTCAGTCGCGTTCGCGTCGACCGTCCCAAGCGCGGCAAGTCGATCGAGCACTAGTTGCGAGTGTGAGCGTCTAATGCGGCATTCCCCCGCCGATCGCGCTCGCTCATACCAATCGAGGCAGACATGATGAAAGATCACCCGAAGACGACGCGGGCCCTGCGCGAGGCCAACAAGGCCTTCAAGCCGGTCGAGACGAAGAAACCGATGACCGACTATGCGAAAGCGCAACAGGCCCTTCACGACAACCGCGAGCGTTTGAAAAGAGAGCGACTGGCGCGAGAGATCAAGCCGAGAAGTCACCCCGAATAGAGAGCTGTTCGTGCCGCGTTATTACTTCGACATCAGGGACGGCGAGGCACTCTCCGTGGACGAAGAGGGTCTGCATCTGGCCGACCAGCGAGCCGCCGAAGTCGAAGCTGCGCTGTCTCTTGCCGATGCGACGACAGACCTCGCGCCGTCCGCCGACGGCCGGGACCTGGCCATCGAAGTTCGCAGTGCTGAGGGGCCGATCTTTCGGGTGAGCTTTCTCTTCGAAGCTGCCCGGCCGAATAATTGAGCGTCGCGCCGCAAGCGTTGCGCCAAAGGCGACGTCGGACACGCTCGTTTCAATTTAGAGCATTGTGAGCAGGACAACGCTGTCGTCGAGTTCCCCTGAGGCGAGCCTTGCCCGTGCAAGGCGCTCGAATTCCGTCCGGTGCTTGTGAAGATAGCTGAACGGCTGCGGCACGCGGGATCAAGGACGCTGGATCACTTCGGGGGCTCCCGGGTCTGATTCCAGGGGCGCTTGCCGCCGGCGTCGCGATCCCAGGCTCGCTCTTGCGGGCCAGTCGCTTCGTCGGCCTTTTCCCTCGCACGAGCCGCCTTGATCTGATCCCGGACGGAAGGATCCTCTTTCGGAGCCGCAGGAGGGCTGCTTTCAGCCGCGACCGGAGCCCAGACAAAGAGCAAAACCAATAGTAAAAGTACTTTCATCGCTCCAGGTAGCACGGATCTGAAGCGCTGTCCGATGCAGTTTTTGCGCACGCGAGATATGCTCGGTGCCCGATGTCGAAAAAGCAGCGTGTGGTCAGGACGGTGCGTGAGATCGCGGCATATTGCCTCGTCACGCGGTTCGACACCCAATGATCGGAAGACGGTTTCATTGGTCGCCCCGCGTCTTCAACGCAGGCCGCATCACGACGGCGCTTGATCATGCCGCTGGACGCGGCAGTACCGCGGCCGCCTTCGATCGGATCATGGAAAAGATGAAGGCCGTAGACCGTCTCCAGATCCTGATCAATGCGGGCGGCGACCAGAAGGATAATCTGGCAAAACTGGACGTCGCGTTTCGCGACCGTCGCGAAGCGGCCTCCTGCCTACGGCAAGCGTTTAGCTGCGGCAATATCTTCGCTCCTACGGACGCAAGCTCTGCGGTGGCATGAGCCGCGACGGCCAGCCGATCCGGACCAGGGTTTCGTCGGGGTCGGACAGCGCGAACTCGTACATTCCCCACGGCTTGTGCTCCGGCCCTCGCTTTTCGGTCAATTCCCCCGCAAACTCTCGCGCCAGCACGTCGACCTCCTCCGTATAGAGGTAGAGCCCGAAAGGATTGCGTCCCCGGATCAGCCATCCGTCCACGGCCCTGGTCAGATGAAGCTGCCCGCCTTTTCGATCGCCGAGAATGCGATAGTCGTCATCACCGTCCTTCGGCCTGTCGCCGTCCACGCGCGTGAAGCCAAGCCGCTCGTAGAAGCGCTCGGAGGCGTCAAGATCGTTGCAAGGAAGGATGGCGGTCAGCGCGTGCGGTGGCGACATGCGACGCTCTCTCTTGAGCTCCAAGGCATGCCAACGATCATCGGACGATCTTGGCGCAATCGCGACGCGGCCACTCACGATCGCGACAAGACCCGATCCTCACGTCCTGAAGTCGAGGTTGGTCGGCTCGTCCGGATAGGCCGGCGAAGCGCCCGTCAGCGGAGTCTCCTTGCCGACGACCTTGAACTCGATATCGGCGATCCAGGCCTGTCCTGTGCCATCCAGGAGGACACCGAACGCGATGTTCCGGCTGTCCCTGGCAACATCCAGGACGACCGCGTATTTCGTCCAGCCGGTGGTCGCGCGGATGGGCCTGTCCTGCATATTGTCGATCACGATCGTTTTCTCGGCGCCATCGACGCGCATCCAGAGGCCGGCCCAGCCTTGGACATTTGCGGTCTTGACGAATGCGGTCACCTGGAGGCGGGCGCCGCGATATTTGTCCGACTTGAAGACCTGCGTGAGACTGCCAAATCCTCGCGGCGGTCTGCGCGATTTGATGTAGCCGCTGGCCTTGCCATGGTATTGCGTCTGGTCATCGACGCCCATTTCATAGTCGATGAAGGAATCGCCGAACGCGAACCAGCCGTTGGGCAGCCGTGGATCGCGCGCCTTCACGGCTTCGTCCAGGTCGTCGGATGCCTTCAGGATCTGATGCGTTTCCGCATTGATCTTTCGCGCCTCGGCGATCGTCTTCGGCAGGAGGAAAACCTGGTTGATGAGCGCGACCAGCGCGCCCGTCGACAAGACCGTCACCAGGAGACGAATGATTCCAGCGGGCATCGTCGAGATCCCTGCGATTTACGCTCCGGTATCCCGCTGAATATGCAAGAGCGCCGGCGCGCGCGAAGCGAACAAGCTCAGGATCTACCCTCGTAGGGCAGCATAGGTTGCGAGAGAACTGTTGAGCAACCGGTATTTCGGTAGATGCTGCGGCAATATCGGCGAGTCCTACTGACGCATCTTCGAGCCGAGCGCGCGTCGCATCATGTCCCACATCCGCGGCTCGGTCGATTGCGCGACGTTGAAGCGCAGGAAGCTTGAGGCCGTCTGCGACACGCTGAAAACGTTGCCCGGCGCGAGCACGACGTCCTCGGCCAGGGCCGCGCGCGCAACGTCCGTCGAATCCAGTCCGTCAGGCAGACGGCACCACAGGAAGAATCCGCCGCGCGGCATCAGCCACGGCTCGAGGCCCAATGCCGCCAGCTTCCTCCCCAAGTCGCGCCGGGTGCGCGCGAGCTTTTGCCTGAGTTCATCCATGTGCTTGCGATAGCCGCCACCCGCCAGCACATTCGCAATCACTTCGGTCGCAACCGGGCTCGGGCCGCCGAAGCTGGTTGCGACCTGGAGATCGACGAGATGCTCGATCCAGTCGGGCCGTGCAGCGATATAGCCGCAGCGCACCGAAGCCGACAGCGTCTTGGAAAAGCTGCCGATGCGGATGACGTTGGTGAGGCCGTCGAGCGCGGCGAGGCGCGGGGAGCGCTCGGGCTCGAGATCGGCAAAGATGTCGTCCTCGATGATCGCCAGCTCATGTGCAGCGGCGGCGCGGAGCACGCGATGCGCGGTTTGCAGCGACAGCGTCGCGCCGGTCGGGTTGTGGAGCGCGGAATTGGTGATGTAGAGGCGCGGCCGCTCCGCGGCGAGGATTTTTTCGAAACGCGCGACGTCCGGGCCCGACGGCGTGTAGGGCACGCCCACGATCTTCACCTGATGCGCGCGCAGCAGCGCGCGAAAGTTGAAGTAGCAGGGATCATCGACCAGCACCGTGTCGCCGGGCCGCAGCAGGAAGCGGCAGACGAGGTCGGTGGCTTGCGTGCCCGAGCCCGTGAGCAGGAGCTGGTCGATCGAAGCCTCGACGCCATCCTCGGCAAAGCGCGCCAGCAAGTACCGGCGCAGTGCAAGCGAGCCGCGCGTAGAGCCATAGTCGGCAAGCAGGCTGTCATCGCTGCGGGCGAGCGCGCGAAAGGCGCGGCGCAAGGCCGCCTCCGGCATCCAGTCCGCCGGCAGCCAGCCACAGCCGGGCTTGAGCACGGCTGCATCGGCATCGAGCGATTGCCGCGAGACCCAGAACGGATCGACCGCGCGGTCGCGGCGCGGCTCGACGTCGGCGAGCGCGAGCGGCGGCATCGTGGTCGCCGCGACATAGAAACCCGAGCCGCGACGCGCCCGGATCAATCCTTCGGCGGCCAGGCGATCATAGGCTTCCACCACGGTGGAGGGCGAAACGGCCATGGTCGCGGCGAGCTTGCGGATCGAGGGCAGGCGGTCGCCGGGGCCAAGCGCGCGGCCTGCGACCTTGGCGCGGATCGCGCTCATCACGTCCGTGGTGCGCGCCCCGCCGCGGCCTCTGGTTTGCGTCGTTTCGTCCAAGGGATCGTCCAAGGGATCGTCCAAGTGTGTGGGCTTCCATACCGATACAGTTTGGCCAGATTGTATGGGATTGTCGCTGGTTTTGCCACCGCCCAGGGGCCAGGGTCCTTGATGAGGAAAGCGAGGCGACATGCAAGCGGCCGGCAATGGATGGGGGAATGGTCTTCTGGGCGTCGTCATCTTCAGCGGCTCGCTGCCGGCGACGCGCGTCGCGGTCGACGGCTTTTCCGCAACCTTCCTGACCTCGGCGCGCGCGGTGATCGCAGCGCTGCTGGGCGCGGCCCTGCTGGCCCTGCTTCGTCAGGCGCGGCCCGCGCGCAAGGATATTGCCTCGCTCGCCATCGTTTCGCTGGGGGTCGTGATCGGCTTCCCGCTACTGACCGCGCTGGCGCTGAAGCACATCACCTCGGCGCATTCGATCGTCTTCGTCGGCCTGTTGCCTTTGGCGACCGCCGTCTTCGCCGTGCTGCGCGGCGGCGAGCGGCCGCGCCCTCTGTTCTGGCTGTTCTCGATCCTCGGCAGCACGACGGTTGCGGGTTTTGCGCTGTCTGGCGGCGGCGCGGGCTCGCTCACCGGCGATCTCCTGATGGTGGCCGCGATCCTGCTCTGCGGCCTCGGCTATGCCGAAGGCGCGACGCTCTCGCGCCGGCTCGGCGGCTGGCAGGTCATCTCATGGGCACTCATCCTCGCGCTGCCGCTGATGCTGCCCGTCGCGATCATGTCCTTGCCGCCAACATGGGAGGGCATCGCGCTGCCAGCCTGGGTCGGCCTTGCCTACGTCTCCGTCTTCAGCATGTTCGTCGGCTTCGTGTTCTGGTACCGCGGCCTTGCGATCGGCGGCATCGCTCGCATCGGCCAGCTGCAACAGCTTCAACCCTTCTTCGGCCTCGCGCTGGCCGGCCTCGTCCTGCACGAGCCAGTCGCGTGGACGATGGTGGCTGCAACCGCGCTGGTGGTAGTCTGCGTCGCGTTTGCCCGGCGGTTTGCGTAAGGCTGCCGCCTCACCCTTGTCCCATCACCGTCCGCGTCGGCGCGCACCCTGCAAAACTCTTGCTCGATGGGTTCAGCAGAGCGAAACCCACCACTCCTTTTTCGACGATGATGGGTTTCGCGAAGAGCTAACCCATCCTTGTGCTACAACGGCTGGGACGCGGACCAACCTCAAGAACACTGAACAAGAACATCGGAAGTGAGGAGCGCATGGCCAGGATCGTATCCGTCGAAGTGATGCAGGCGGACCTCAAGCCCAAGGTCAAACGCACCGACGCGGTGCAGAGTTTCGAGCTGCAGGAGACGCCGATGGTCCGCATCACCGATGCCGATGGCGCCATCGGCGTGGGTTACGCCTACACCATCGGAACCGGCGGCTCTTCAGTCTGCAAGCTGATCGACGACCATCTCGCCCCCGTCCTGATCGGTCGCGAGGCCGAAGAGATCGAGGGGCTGTGGCGCGCACTTTTCTTTCGCGTCCACGCCACGGCCGTTGGTGCCATCACCTCGATCGCGCTCGCCGCCATCGACACGGCACTCTGGGACCTGCGTGCCCGCAAGGCGGGCCTGCCGCTCCATCGTCTCGCTGGCGGCGCCAAGAGCGGGATCGACCTCTACTACACCGAGGGCGGCTGGCTTCATATGGACGAGGCCGAGCTCGTCGACGAAGCTGTGCAGGCGAAGGAGCGCGGCTTCGGCGGGACCAAGGTCAAGGTCGGCCGCCCACACGTGGCAGAAGACGTGAAGCGTCTCTCGGCTGTGCGCGACAAGGTCGGCCGAGGCTGGGAGATCATGACCGACGCCAACCAGGGCTTCTCGCTCGACGAGGCCATTCGTCGTGCGCGTCACTACGAGACACTCGACGTCGCCTGGTTCGAGGAGCCGATTCATGCTGACGACGTAGGCGGCCACCGCCGCATCGCGCAATCGACGACGGTGCCCATCGCGGTGGGCGAGTCGATGTACTCGCTATCGCAATTCAAGGACTATCTCGAAGCCGGCGCATGCTCGATCGTGCAGGTCGACGTCGGCCGTATCGGCGGTATCACGCCATGGCTCAAGGTTGCGCATATGGCCGAGGCCTTCAATGTGCCGGTGTGCCCGCACTTCCTGATGGAGATCCATCTCGGCCTGTGCTGCGCCGTACCCAACAGCCGCTGGCTCGAATATATCCCGCAGCTCGATCTCGTGACGTCCTCGCCAATCCGCATCGAGAACGGCAAGGCGATCCCCTCCGATCAGCCGGGTCTCGGCATCGCCTGGGACTGGCAAGCGCTGGACCGGAGCATCGTCCACCGTCGCAGCCATGGCGCCGCACCGTCGCTCAGGGGCGGGGCCTGACATGCGGCTTCCGCCGCCTCACCCCTGTCCCATCACGGTCCTTGTGAGCGCGCTCCTCGCAAATTTCTTCAGCGGCATCGGCTTGCCGAACAGGTAGCCCTGTACGAGGTCAAAGCCGATCTCGTTGGCGGCGACGAGGTCGGCGCGGGTCTCAACGCCTTCGGCGACGCTGCGCGCGCCGTAATCCCGGGCGAGCTCGACGATGTGGCGGCACACGTTGCGCTTCAGGGCATCATTGCTGCTGCTGGTGACGAAGTGGCGGTCGGCCTTGAGCTTGACGAAGGGAAAGCGGTCGAGGCCCATCAGCTCCGGCCAGTTGGTGCCAATGTTGTCGATCGCGAGCCCGATGTTGTGAAAGCGCACCTCGGAGGCGACGTCGAGCAGCAGGTCGAGATCGCGGATCACTTCGGAGCTCTCGATCTCGATCGTCAGCCCGCCGAAGGCGGGATGCGCGGGCATGCGCCGGCAGAGATCGCGCACGGCTTGCGGCTCGCACAGGAACGACCCCGGCAGGTTGATCGAGAGATCGACCGGGCTCTGCCGCTCCACGAGATAGTGCCAGTCCTGCAACACGCGTTCGATCACGAACTCGGACAATTCGCGGAAGTGCGGATCGTGCTCTTCGGGAATGAAATAGGCCGGCGGCACCACGCCCCAGGTCGGGTGCCGCATCCGCACCAGCGCCTCGGCGCCGCAGCGGATCAGCGTGCGCGCATCGATCTTCGGCTGGTACCAGAGCTCGAGCCAGCCCGCATGCAGGGCTTCGCCGACATGCACGGCCGGACTCGGCGCCGGCTCGTCCGGCAGCAGCGTTGCGATGCGGTCGCGCAGCGTCTCGGCGGCAAAGGGCGTCGTCAGCGGCGGCAGCATGGCAAGCCCATATTCCTCGCCGACCTGCTGCACCGCCTTGACGATGATCGACTCGCGCGCGCCGACGGCCAGCACCTTGCCGCCAAACTCCTCGCGCACCAGCGTCTCCAGGAATTTGCCCGGCTCGATGCCGTCGGCGGCGATGCCGAGCAGGATCAGGTCCGGCAGCTCTGCGGCGAGCACGCCTTGCAGCTCGTCGGCATTGCCGCATTCGCTGGTGACGAAGCCGAGATCCTCCAGCACCTCGCTCATGAAGGCACGCAGGTGCCGCTTGCCGTCCGCCACGCAGGCGCGCGGCGTCACTTTCCGCCGTCCGAAGGTTACAGTCTTCCGTCCGGCGAGCTCGCCCAGCCCTTCGTCCATCGCACACCTCTCCCCGTTCCGTGACAGCTTCATAACGGCGGGTGAGGCTTCAAATGTGGAGAGCTTCAGCTTCATTGTTGAATTATTTGGGTAACGTTAAAGCCCTCATCATATGTAAAATTGTACGGATCCTGTTGAAGGAGATTTCACACTCGCAACTCTGGCGAGCATGCGGTGCTGCAATCGTTGCGATATCCGCCGCGCCGTGCACGCGAAGCGGCAACTCGCCTGACCCAGCGATCAGGCGACACCGCGCGCGATGTCGCCTCATTCGATAACGCCGGTATCAGTTGCCGGCAGCCTTGTCGTGCCGCGCCATGCCGACCGCCTTATAGTCGTAGGTCGGATAGAACTCGGTGCGGTAAGGCCCCCATGCGCTGTCCTCGATGATGCGGTTGACCTCGCGCAGCCGCGAAGCCGGCAGGCGCAGCGTGACCACCTGGCCGACGCCCATCATCACGTACCAGCTGACCACCTCGACGCCCGCTGGCGGGAAGGATTTGTAGTAGCCCTGCTTTTCGAGCTGGGCATTCAGCTCGTTCAGCGGGCGCGACTGGTCGTGCTTGAGGAACACCGTGAGCATGACGGCATTGTCGGCAGTCGGCGCGGCGCTCTCCGGCGGCGGCGCAGTCTGCGCAATGGCCGCGGACTTGATTGCCAAAGCGCCGGCCAGCAATGCAGCCATCGTCAACGTCGCTCTCATAGATCTCATTTGCGAGGTCCTTCTCCTACGTGATCCGTCACTCTGAGGTGCTCGCGAAGCGAGCCTCGAAGGGCGACGGCCCGGCTGCAGCGGGGCCGTTCATCCTTCGAGGCTCGACTTGCGGTGCGTGCACCGCAAGTCTCGCACCTCCGGATGACGGGACTTATATCTTCGTTATCGCCTCAGCCCGCCCTGTATTCGCCAGAAATGTTCTTGCCGGTGTAGTCGGTCATCGCCGCGGTCGCGATCAGGCTGATCACGGCGCACAGCGCGACATAGGCGGCGATCGCGGTCGCCGACTGGAAGGTACCGAACAGCCAGGCTGCGATCAGCGGCGCCGGTCCGCCGGCGATCACCGAGGCGAGCTGATAGCCGAGCGAGGCGCCGCTGTAGCGCAGCCGGCCGGTGAAACTTTCGGCGATCAGCGCGGCCTGCGGGCCGTACATCATGTCATGCGGGATCAGCGACAGGATGATGGCGAGGAAGATGATCGGCTCCGATCCGGTGCCGAGCATGCGGAAATAGATGAAGCCGAACACGCCGGTCACGGCCGCGCCGATCATGTACATGGTCTTGCGCCCGATGCGGTCGGACAGATGCCCGAACAGCGGGATCGAGACGAAGGACAGCACCGAGGCGGCAAGCACCGCGGTGAGCAGGAAGTCGCGCGAGACGTTCAGCGTCTTGATGCCGTAGGCGAATATGAAGGCGGTGAAGATGTAGAACGGCGCCTGCTCGGCCATCCGCGCGAAGGCCGACAGCAGGATCTCCTTCGGATGCTCCTTGATCACTTGCAGCATCGGCGTGCGCTCGACTTTTCGCTCGGCGACCAGCTTCGAGAACACCGGCGTTTCCATGATGCCGAGCCGGATGTAGAGGCCTACGCCCACCAGGACGAGGCTCAGCGCAAAGGGCACGCGCCAGCCCCAGGACAAGAACTGCTCGCCGGACATCTGGCTGAAGGCGAGCACGGCGAGGTTTGCCAGGAACAGCCCGCAGGGCACGCCGAATTGCGGCCAGGAGGCAATCAGGCCGCGCGAGTGATCGTTGCGTGCCCATTCCATCGACATCAGCACCGAGCCGCCCCATTCGCCGCCGACGCCCACGCCCTGGATGAAGCGCAGCACCGTCAGGAGGACCGCGCCCCAGATCCCGATGCTCTCATAGGTCGGGACCAGCGCCACCGCGAAGGTGGCGAGCCCCATCAGCAAAAGCGTCGCGATCAGCGTCGATTTGCGGCCGATACGGTCGCCATAATGGCCGAAAATGGCCGCGCCGACGGGACGGGCGACGAAGCCGACGGCGTAGATTGCGAAGGCCTCGAGCGTGCCGACCCACGGATCGGAATGCGGAAAGAACAGTTTTGCGAAAACGAGGCCGGTGACGGTCGAGTAGAGGAAGAAATCGTACCACTCGATGGCGGTGCCGATGGTGGAGGCGATCACGGCACGGCGCAGCTGAATCTGGTGCTCGCTGTCGGGCAGCGAGACCGGGTCGACATGGGACAGGGTCATGGCGGAAGCCCTTCCTTTGAGGTCGCCCCCCTCCTTTGTATGGGGTTGTTTTGCGAAAAAACTTCCGAGCCGGGGTGAGGGTTCCATGACCGTCACGTCTGGCGGCGGCTGTCCGCCCAGGGCAAGTGTGAACTACATCACATGCGTCTTCGCGCGCCTCCGCTATTGATGCAGGCAATCGGTGGTGGGCCGTCCAATGGATCGCAGCGATGACGACGCAGCGTATGATGGCATGGTGGTTCTGGTTCGTGCTGTCGGGACGATTTCTCGACCGCTTCCTCAGCCTGCCGCCCGCTCGGCGGGACTAGCCACAATTTAGGTTTGCCCGATCAGCTTCCGGAACGCCGCCGCGCCGTCCTGCATGGCGTCGCGACCCTTCCAGGCGAGATAGGTCAGCTTGCCCGCGA
This sequence comes from Bradyrhizobium iriomotense, assembly GCF_030160715.1. Taxonomy (GTDB): domain Bacteria; phylum Pseudomonadota; class Alphaproteobacteria; order Rhizobiales; family Xanthobacteraceae; genus Bradyrhizobium; species Bradyrhizobium iriomotense. The sequence continues at coordinate 5,886 of NZ_BSOW01000031.1, read as the reverse complement.
GCGAGTCATGGTTGCGCAGGCGGCGCGAGCCGAGGATGTGGCCGACATTGGCCGGGAAGCGGCTGACCTCGGCGGCAACGAGCTCGGCGATCGCGTCCATCAATTGCTGGAGGCGGATGCCCCACTCGGATGGCTCGATCTCGTCGATGCGGACCTTGAGCGCATATTCGGTGTCATAGATATCGGCGAGCAGGTCGCGCGCGATCAGCACCCGGTTGTGCTTGAGCGCGACCCGGAGTGCCAGGCGCTTGTCGTCGAGCCGGTCGAGCACCATCGGAACCGTGATGGCATAGGGCGTGGCCGCGATATCGGCCGCGGTTTTGGTCGGCGCGGCCTTGGTGGCGAGGCGGATCAGCTGCCAGGGCGTCTTCAGCCGCAGCGCCACCAGCGCCAGCGCAAAGGGCAGGGCCTCGGGACTGGTCTTCCTGAAGGCGTCGAGTCGCGTGGTGATTTGCGTCACCTGGCCGTCGTCGAAGTTCGAGATTTTCTCGGGCAGCTTCTCGTTGAACTTCGCCAGCGCGGCGTTCGCGCGCAGGACCTGCAGCATCTTGGTCACGTCGTCGAAGGCGAAGCGCGAGGCGGTGTATTGCCCGAGCTTGGCGCGGGCGAGTTCGGTGCCGTCGGGCGAGGCGAGCGTGTTCTCGAGGACCTTGACGACCTTGATCTGGAACGCGGTCGCGGTCTTCTGCACGTCCTTCGGGTTATTGGCGGCGACGTGGTCGTTGATCGCCTTGATGTAGTCGCGCGCCATGGTCGGCAGCAGGTCGCGGCAGATCCACTCCCAGATCGGCGTCAGCGTGTTGCGCGAGATCCGCCCCATATTGGCGTGCTCGGGCGCGCCGTCCATCAGAAGCAGCTCGAGCGGCGCGAAAAAGGAGCGCGATGGATTGGTGGCGCGCGCCTGACTCGAGCCGTCCTTGCGGAATTCGGCGCGCAGCTTCGACTGGATGTCGGCCGAGCCCGGCATGTCGATGCCGCACAGCTCCAGCCGCTCAAGCTCGCTGAGCAGACAGCTCCGCGACAGCGGCGTGAGCCGCTGCAGGAATTCCCAGAGCTGATTGACCTCGTTCATGGCACGCAATTTTCCGCAACTTTTCCGGAACTGGCACTGGTTCGTCGCGTGGAGGCATTTGCGCGCTCTCAACTGTGCTCCAGAGAAGCAAGTCACTGTTAATTAATTGGTAAAGTCGTACGGCACGGCCGTGCACTGCCAGCCCTGACGTTAAGGCGGGTTTCCAGGGATGCCTGAGATTTGGGCAGGTTTTGCAACCGACGCGCGGTCCGCTGGGCACCACAGCAAGCATGACTTGTGCCGCCGCCCGGGATTTAGCGCAAAACCGCCAAAATCACCGTAGTCTTACGGAACAGAAAGTTAACCACGATTCGCCCCGGGTTCCGCTAAACGAATCACATGGTGCATCAGAATGATCCGGTCGCTGATTCGCGATCGTCGGCTTGGTACGAAAGCAGCACTTCTCCGCACGAAGAGCTCGATCCCGCCCGATTGAACGCCGTCCGTGCCAAGGCTTCCGAGGAGACCGCCACTGCGATCGCCCGCGAGCTGAACGGCCCCCTGACCGCCCTTCTCCTCTACATGGGCGAGATCAAGCATCACAGTGACCAGCTTTCGCCGATCGCCGCCGATCGCGCCTATTTGCAGCGCGTGGTCGAGAATGCGCTGGCGCAGACCGAGCGCGTCTGCGCGCTGGTCAAGCAACTCGGCGGCGGGCCGCGGAACGGAGCGTCGGGGATCGACGACAGCGAGGCGAAGGCCGGACGCGCGCCGCTCGCCTTGCGCGCGGCCGGCAGCGAACTCTCCGGCTCGCATGGCTCGAAGCGGTTGACCAGGCGCGAACGCGAGGTGCTGCGGCTGATCAGCGAAGGCTATTCGAACAAGCAGGGCGCGCTGCGAATGCAGATCAGCCCGCGGACCTTCGAGAGCCATCGCGCGGAGGCGATGCGCAAGCTCGGCGCGCGCAACACCGCGGATCTGGTCCGCGCGGCGCTCCTGCATTCGATCGATTGAGGCGGGCTGTGACGGGTCGGCTGCCGGGTCGTCTCAGTAATAGTCGTCCGCGAAGGGGCGCAGGCGCGAGCCCGGACGCAGCGGCTTTATCTCGTCCTTCGGCGCGGTCGGGATGATCGTGATGGTCCAGCGCTGCGGGATGCTCGATTCCTGTTCCAGCACGGAGCGCACGAAGCCGGTCACCGTCTCCTCGCCCGATTTCACCGTCGCCATGCGGCCGTTGAACTGAGCGATGCGGAAGCGGCGGACTTCCTTCTGGTCCGCGGTTTCATAGGTGAACATGGAAACCCTCCTGGTCTCGCGCGACTATCGCCATCTATGATTAGCCATCGGTGAAAATCCCAAGCCGTAGAAGTACGGCGGGGTTTTTCGCGGGGGATCAGGCGTCCTCGTCGCGCGCCGCGGCGTAGGCTTTCGCCATTGCGTCCAGCAGCTTGCGATAGGAGGCGTCGTCGAGCGCCGTCGCGTTTTGCTCGAGCTGCTGGGCGAGCGCTGCGAGCCACTGATAGCCGAAGGTGCGCGCCGCGCTCTTCAGCGAGTGGGCTTCGCGCTCGATCCGAGCGCGCTGCTGCGCGAGCGGGAGATCGCCGAACAGCTTCAGGCGCGCATCGGTCTCGCTCCAGAACACGGCGCGGACCTCGCCGGCTCCGTCCGCTCCGATCTCGCGCGCCAGCGCCTGGAATGCACGGGGATCCCATGCCGGCTCGGCGGCGAGGGAAGGTTCGGCAGACAGCAGGGCGGCAGCTTCGCGCATGAGGCGGTTCTAGCGGCTGAATGTCTACGCCGTGTAAATTTCATGCCTGGCGACACCACGGATGATCGGGCGGCGGCTGCGGGCAGCGGATCATCGCGATCCAAGCAGCCGGTCGTACTGGGCCTTCACCGTGGCGTAGCATTCGCACGCGGTCTGGCGCAGCCCGTCGAGATTGTTGATCTGGATGTGGCCGCGGCTGTAGTGGATGAAATTGGCCTGTTGCAGCGTGTTGGCGACCAGCGAGACACTATTGCGCCGCGCGCCGATCATCTGAGCGAGGTTTTCCTGGGTCAGCAGCAGCCTGACATCGCCCGACAGGTCGTGGATCTGCAACAGGCATCGCGACAGCCGCGACTCCACGGGATGGGCGGCGTTGCAGCCGGCGGTCTGCTGGACCTGCGCATAGACTGCAAGCCCGTGGCGCGTCAGCATGGTCCTTAAGGAGGAACTCTGATCGGCCGCCGCGCGCAACCGGTCGAGATCCATCACCGAGGCCGTGCCGCCGATGAGCACCACCGCGCGGTTCAGCGCGCTCGCATCGCCCATCGCCGAAAATGTTCCGAGCAGGCTGTCGCGGCCGATCATGGCGACCTGCACATGCTCGCCCTTAGCGAGTTCCACGACCAGCGAGATCACCCCGCGATGAAGGAAGTACGCGCGCTTGAGCGTTTCGCCCGCCTCCACCAGCACGGCCTCATGGGGCAGATCGGTGATGCGTAGGTGCGGGCGGATTAAATCATAATCGTCCGCCGACAGCGCAGACAGGAAACCATTGGATGGACGCACCATCGTTTCCATAACTGCCTCCCGTCTTTCCCAGCCGGCGAAGCGCCGACCCGCATTCGCCATCCCTCGCACGGGTCTATGGCGCGCATCATGTGCCTTCCGGGATATGTTGGCAATTGGGCATATAGCGTCCTGCACGCCGCGCGCGGCTTGTGCACGTCGGCATGCACATCGCGTTGCGTCAGCACGACGCACCCTGCCGGCTCACGGAGCGGATACCAGCAGCCGTGCATAGACATTTTTCACCGCGCCGTAACACGCACAGCATGTTGCCTCCAACGCATGGGAGTCCGTGATTTCGATGTGGCCGCGGCTGTAGCGGATGATGCCGGCCCGCTGTAGCGAATGCGCCACCAGCGAGATCGCGTTGCGTCGAACGCCGATCATTTGCGCCAGCAGCTCCTGTGTCAGTGGAACGGTTCCGCTGTCGCAGAGGTCGCGGGCGCGCAGCAGCCAGCGCGCAACTCTGGCCTCGACCGGGTGCAGCGTGTTGCAGAGCACGGATTGTTGCGCGTGGGCCAGCAGCGCCTGTTCGTGCCGGACCATCAGGCGACGAAAGTTCGGCCTTCTGTCGGCGATGTCCCGAAACGCGATGCAGTCCAGGCTCACGGCTGTGCCCGGAAACAGCACGACCGCGTCCGCCAGCGCAGTACAGCCGGCCAGTGCCGCGGCGCTGCCGACGACACCGTCGCGGCCCAGCGTCGCCACCTCGATCGTCTGACCGTCTGCGAGGTTGACCGTCATCGAGACCGCGCCGCCAAGCGGAAAGTAGACCTGCTTCGGCCGAACTCCGTCCACGCCCAGGGACATCTCCCTGATCAGCTCGACGGTCGCAAGATGAGGCTCCAGCAGCTTGAAGTCTGCTGCATCGAGCGTCCTGAGCAATTGATTGGGCGGGCGACCGCTTGCAGTCATGCGAAATCAATCCGGCGCTGCGGTTCGTCGTCACGCCGCGCGCTGCGTATCGTGGCGCTGTTGCACGGCTGATCTCCACAATACAATATAAGTTGTGTATTGGTCTATATACACGTTGGAGGACAGGCGCCTCGCGCGGAATAATTTTCGGGACGATCGCCGAGAGCGCTGAAGTCGGGCTCGCGCCCTCGAGCACGGACGATTTGGCCTGATTATCGTCGACGTCTTCATGCCGCACATGCGCGGCTTCAAATCGATCCGCATCTCCTGCGAAGCGCACCGGGCATTCCGCTGATCGCGATGTCCGGCTGCCTGCGCAAGCCGTTCACGCCGGCGGCGCTGCTTGCTGTCATCAATGAGCGCCTGTCGGAAGACCACGCCGGCAAATCCCTGCCGGTCGCGCGATTGGGTTAGCGCGGACTCGCTCGATGCGCTCTTCGGGTAAGGGTCTGTTTACCGCAAACGGCCTCCGCATGCATCGCGGTCGGGGCAGCAATCGTCGGCCTTACCGGAGATGACGGATGCGGATGATTTGATTCAATCCGCGCGGCGCCGGCATAGCGCCTTTCACCGCCGAGGCTTTCTTTTGCGGGGTGTCCCGCGACGCGCGGCGCGCCGACTGTTTGCGTCATTGCCAGCGACGCCTGCGCCCGATTTGCCGAACGTTGCCAGGGCGCAGCGCCAAACGACAAAGTTGTCTTCAATATCCGTATTAGCACGGAGGTCGAAATTAACGCGGCCGTGAAATGCGATGTCTAACGATTGAGGAGAGACGTTGCGTCGATGTCGAGAAGGCGGAGCCGTTGTTGCAACGACACCCTCCGCTGAAGTCCAGGTTGGTAAGGCGTATCCATGGATGATCTGTTGCGGGAGTTTTTGACGGAGACCAGCGAGAGCCTGGACACCGTCGACAATCAGCTGGTGAAGTTCGAGCAGGAGCCGAACAACGCCAAGATCCTGGATAACATCTTCCGCCTCGTTCATACGATCAAGGGCACTTGCGGCTTTCTGGGATTGCCGCGGCTCGAAGCGCTGGCGCATGCCGGCGAGACCCTGATGGGCAAATTCCGCGACGGCATGCCGGTCACCGCCGAGGCGGTGACGGTGATCCTGTCGTCGATCGACCGCATCAAGGAGATTCTGGCTGGGCTCGAGGCGACCGAAGCCGAGCCCGAGGGCGCCGACCGCGACCTCATCGACAAGTTGGAAGCGATGGTCGAGCAGGGCATGGCGGCAATGGCAGCGGGTAGTGCTCCCGTGGCCGACGCGCCGCCGCTCGCGCCGGAAGCCCCGGCCGCGGCTGCGCCGGCACCCGCAAAAGAGATGACCCAGGGCACGCTGATCGAGCAGACGCTGGAGCGCCCGTTGCGTCCGGGCGAGGTGTCGCTCGACGAGCTCGAGCGCG